>NZ_JAIUHG010000013.1 GCF_020164955.1 Mesorhizobium sp. CA8 | reverse complement strand
GCAACCGGCGCGACGGGCGATACCGGCGCCACTGGAGCAACTGGTGCCACGGGCTCAACCGGAGCGACCGGATCCACCGGCGCGACGGGGGATACTGGAGCAACCGGCTCGACCGGAGCCACAGGTTCGACCGGTGCCACGGGCTCGACGGGAGCAACCGGAGCAACCGGAGCGACAGGTACCACGGGGGCAACGGGAGCCACAGGTGCGACGGGCGATACCGGCGCAACTGGAGCAACCGGCTCGACCGGAGCCACAGGTTCGACCGGTGCCACGGGCTCGACGGGAGCGACCGGAGCCACAGGTGCAACGGGCTATACCGGCGCGACGGGAGCGACTGGATCTACCGGTGCCACTGGCTCGACCGGCTCAACTGGAGCAACCGGCGCGACCGGTGCCACGGGCTCGACGGGGGCAACCGGAGCCACGGGTGCGACTGGCTCGACCGGAGCGACCGGAGCGACCGGAGCAACTGGTGCGACTGGTGCCACGGGCGCGACGGGAGCCACAGGTGCGACCGGCGATACCGGCGCAACTGGAGCAACTGGTGCCACCGGCTCGACCGGGGCAACTGGAGCGACTGGTGCCACAGGCTCGACGGGAGCAACCGGAGCCACAGGCTCGACGGGAGCAACTGGAGCCACAGGTGCGACGGGCGATACCGGCGCCACTGGAGCAACCGGTGCCACAGGCTCAACCGGAGCTACCGGATCCACAGGTGCGACCGGCGCCACTGGCGCAACAGGTGCCACCGGCTCAACCGGGGCTACCGGAGCAACGGGAGCCACAGGTGCGACGGGCGATACCGGCGCCACTGGAGCGACTGGTGCCGCCGGCTCAACCGGTGCCACCGGCGCAACGGGCGCCACAGGCTCAACCGGAGCGACGGGTAGCGGCGGTCCGACCGGAGCCACCGGACCGACAGGCCCAGGCGGCGAAACCGGGCATCAAGGTCCGCAGGGCAACAACGGGCACGGCAATGGCGAACAGAACGCGCCAGGCAATTCTGGCGACCACAACAATGCCGATAACAGCTCGCACCAAGGGCAGGGCAACTCTGCCGGTGGCCAAGGCAATGGAAATGGCGGGCCCCACGCCACCTTAACGGCAAGCACGCTGGGCCTGACGGACTCCAAGCAGTTCTTGCAGTCCGGCTCGTCCGGCGGCGGCGGCCCTGCCTCGTTCGGGAAGCTTGTCAGCCAGGCTGCCAATTCGGCCACGACCGATCTTTTGAACGTGCTCAACACGGTCAAAGGCTTTGGTCAGAACCAGAATAAGCCGTCCGGCGCGACGTCCGACCTGGTATCGGACAAGGGCAAGCAAGGTGCTGGCTACGGTCAGGCCGACGACACGCTGAAAAAGGCTCTGAAGGATATTCTGAAGCCGAATGACTGAGTGTCGGTCAAGAAAAGCACGCGCGGGCTTTGCGGAAACGCAGGGCCCGCGCCCTTGCGTCTTGGACAGAGGGAAAAGGCTCGTGCCGTGGCCTTGTTCGCATTACAATAGAGTTGCCGTGCACCCACGCCGGCGCAGTCGTTGCGGCAGCGTTCTCGAACCCTCGCAAGGTCGCAGGGGAAGTAGATGGTGAGCGTTCCTCAATACACCCTGGCTCAGCCGGTCCCAATCCGTACGGATATGGAAGCGCGCAAGGCCGGGAACGGTCACAAGATCGCAGAGGACCGGACCCCTGGCGGCCCCGCCGCTTTCGATCGGATCGGGCCGCGAGTCAAGGCAATGCTCCAGGTCGCCCGCTATCACGGTGTCGAACTGGATCCTAATGAATTCCGAGCAACGGCCGAAGGGTCGTTTCCAACCGCCTCCGACCTCTCGCAGTGGGCCCAGAACGCCGGGATGTGGTCTCGTGCGTTGCGTATCCGCTGGTCGCATCTGTTGCGCTTTGAGCACGCGGGGCCAATCGTCCTCCTGTTCAACGATGGCGGAGCCGGTCTCCTTGTCGGGGCAAGCGCCGAACACAACCTCGTTTTCCTCAAGAGCGTCGACGCTTCCGACGACGCGGACGCTCTACCAATCGACGAGCTCCGCCTCGCTCAGGTGTGGTCTGGCGAGGCCGTCTTGTTGCGGGCTGCGCGGTCCCACGTCGCGGCGGACGCGCCATTCACGTTTGGTTGGCTGATCGATCTGGTGCGGCTCGAGAGCCGCCCGCTACGCGACATTGGCATCGCCTCGTTTACGCTTAGTATTCTTACCGTTCTGCCACCTCTCATCGTAATGACGGTGGTCAACAAGGTGCTGCAGTTCAGCAGCCTTTCGACCTTGGTGCTTCTCTCGGCCGTGATTGCTGTTGTCTTCGTCTACGAGACACTACTCGGCCATGCTCGGCGGCTGATCGTCAACGTTGTCGGCGCGCGTCTGGACACGAAGCTCAATCTGCATGTTTTCGGCAGGCTGTTGCGCCTGCCTCTCGACTATTTCGAGCGGCATCCTGCAGGCGAGACGATGTATCACCTTGCCCAGGTTTATCGCATTCGTGAGTTCCTGACCGGCAAGCTCCTCAGCACTTTCCTGGATCTGATCACGCTGTGTGTCCTGATCCCGGTCATCTTCTACATAAATCCCATACTGGCCTGGATGGTGCTCGCCTGTGCGGTCGTGATCATGGCGACGATCTTCGCCTTCCTCGCGCCGCTGCGCCGACGCTATCAACGCGTCGTGGACGCGGAGACCTTGAAGGCAGCCGCGCTCGGCGAGACCGTCGTCGGCATCAAGACCGTCAAGGCGCTCGGGCTCGAACCGCAGCGCAAGGCGATGTGGGACGAACGGGTGGCCGACGCGGGCAAGGCGCGTCTCGCTTTCGGGCAACTGGCCAACTGGCCGCAGACTCTCGTCACGCCGATCGAGCGTGTGATGGTTCTCGGCACCATGCTCATCGGCGCCTATCTCGCGATGAACGACCGGTCGGGCTACATGGTCGGCAGCCTGTTCGCTTTCATGATGATCGCCCAGCGCGTCGCCCAGCCACTGGTCGGACTGGCACGGCTGGTCGAGGATTATGAGGAGGTCAGCGCCGCGATCGGGGAAGCCGCTTCGGTTCTCAACCGGCCATTGGAGAGCAGTTCCAATTCTGCCGGCCTGCGGCCAAGGCTCGTCGGCGAGATCAAGTTCAGCGATCTGACATTCAGTTACATCGGCACCAAGACACCGGCACTCGACCGGGTCAGCTTCGATGTCCCGGCCGGTACCATGTTCGGCATTGTCGGGCGCAGCGGATCAGGCAAATCGACGATCGCGCGCCTGTTGCAGGGAATAAACCGTGACTACAGCGGGTTCCTTAAGCTCGATGGGGTTGATCTCAAGGAAATCAACCTGCGCCATTTGCGCCAGGGACTGGGCGTCGTCCTTCAGGACAATTTTCTGTTCCGCGGCTCGATCAGGGACAACATCATCGCGGGACGTCCTGGTCTGACGCTGTCCGACGCGATGCGTGCCGCTCAACTGGCAGGTGCGGCCGAATTCATCGAGCGCATGCCGAACGGCTACGACACCTATATCGAGGAGGGTTCGCCCAACCTATCTGGCGGCCAGAAGCAGCGGCTGGCAATCGCTCGTGCGCTCGTTCACGATCCGACGATCCTGATCCTCGACGAGGCGACGAGCGCGCTCGATCCGGAGAGCGAGGCCGTAGTGAGCGCGAACCTGATGCGCATCGCCAGCGGTCGCACGATGATCATCGTTTCGCATCGGCTCGCCTCTTTAACCGAATGCGACCAGATCCTCGTCATCGACCAGGGCAAGGTGCTCGATGTCGCTTCTCACCCGGTGCTTCTGGAGCGGTGCGCTGTCTATCGCCAGCTCTGGTTCCAGCAGAACCGGCATCTTGACGGGCGTCATGGCCGTCTGGCGGCCGTGCCGTCTCGACCCGACTGAGCTGGCCGGCAATGAGCAGCACCACTCATTCCACCCTTCCAGTTCACCGGCGCCGGCGAGATGCGAGCGATCCGACTGCTCCTGCCATTCTTGAGTTCAAATGGCCGTCGACGGCAGTCGCCAATGCGCCGATTCCCTGGGTGGCGCGCAGTATCGTGTGGATTATCTCCAGCATGGTCGCCGCCTTGATTGTGCTCGCGGCGCTGATCCCCGTCGACCAGGTCGTCACCACAAGGGGGCTTGTGGTCTCGCAATCGCCCAACATCATCGTCCAGCCGTTGGAGACTGCGATCGTACGATCGATCGAGGTGCGCGAAGGCCAGCGTGTAAAGGCCGGCCAGGTGCTGGCTCGCCTGGATGCCACCTTCGCATCAGCGGACCTTACGGCGCTGGCCGCGCAGGTCTCAACCCTCGAAGCCGAAGTGGCGCGCCTCAAAGCCGAGGCCGAGGGCTTGCCTTTCAGCTATGATGGACTGGACCCGAGCTGGACATTGCAGGCCGCGATCTTCGATCGCCGCAAGGCGGTATACGATGCAAAGCTGGAAAGCTTCGACAGGCAGCGTGACGAGTTGAGCTCCGTCATCCGGCGCTCACAATCCGACGCAGAGGGCTATCGGCAGCGTCTGGCTGTCGCGGCATCGATCGAAAAGATGCGTCAGCAGCTCGAAGAAAGGCAGGTTGGGAGCCGTCTCAACACGCTTCTCGCCGAGGACAACTCGGCGGAGATGTCGCGCTCGCTGAACAACGCCGAGCAGACGACCGAGGCTGCCAAGCGTCAGCAGGCCGCGGCCGCAGCCGAGCGTGACGGCTACGTGCAGAGCTGGCGTGCCGATGTCTCGCAGAGCCTTTCGGAAGCGAATTCACGCATGTCGGACGCGCGCGAGCTTCTAAACAAGGCGAAGCTGCGCAAGCAGCTGGTGGAGTTGAAGAGCGAAGCCGATGCGACCGTTCAGTCGGTCGCCAAGGTGTCGGTGGGTTCGGTTCTGCAGTCCGGCGAGCGCCTGATCACACTTGTCCCATCCGACGCGGTGCTCGAGATCGAGACCAATATCGTTGGGCGCAGCAGCGGCTTCGTCCATGTCGGCGACCCTGTGGCTATCAAGTTCGATACCTTTCCCTACTCGCAATATGGCTTGGCGCATGGCACCGTTCGCGCGGTCAGCCCGGACTCCTTTTCGGCCAGGGAACAAGCGCGCGATCCAAACAGTTCGCTGGCAATGCTGCCCTCCGATGCGGACCTATTCTATCGCACCCAGATATCTATCGACGATGTCGCACTCCACGGTTTGCCGGCGGACTTCGCGATCAGTCCCGGCATGCCTGTGACTGCTGACGTGAAGGTGGGCCGCCGCACAGTGCTAAAATATCTGCTGGGCGCCCTGCTGCCGATCGGACAGGAAGCGATGCGGGAGCCCTAAATGGCGATCCTCGACCGCCTGACCGCACGTATTCATCCCGCGCTGGCACTTCGCCGGGCGGTTCAGCTCTCCGGCAGCGGCAAGCCTGAAGAAGCTTTTGTGCTGATGGCCATTGCCGCGCGCGGCGGCATTGTGGAAGCGCAATATCAGGTCGGCCGTTGCTACCTGGAAGGCGTTGGCGTGCCGCCAAGCCATTCGGAGGGCGCGCGCTGGTTGCGGCGCGCAGCCGATCGCGGCAGCCCCGATGCGCAAGCCCTCCTAGCTGCGCTCTGCGTAGCCGGGCTGGCGCCTCGCGAAACAGAGGATGGTTCGGAAGGCTTGTTCGAACGAAATGCCTCGGGAGAGCCAGACTTCGCGGCAGCGCTTGACCTCGCGCGGAAAGCCGCCGAAGCCGGATCCGCTACAGGACAAGCCCTGCTCGGCTACATACTGAGCAAAGGTCCAAAGGTGATGCGCGATCTTGATGCCGCGCATGGCTGGTACGAAAAATCAGCGGCCGCCGGTTGCCCGGAAGGATGTCTTGGCCTGGCGCTTTCTTTGACCCGGTTGAGGCAGCCGGAGCAGAGAACCAGAATCGCCACAGAGCTTCGTCGGGCGGCGGACGCCGGTCTGCCAACGGCGATCTATCTGCTTGCCGTGCTCACCGAGCACGGGATGGGAGTGGCGGTCGATCTGGACGCGGCTCAGCGGCTTTACAGGGATGCGGCAGAGACGGGACTCGCATCCGCTCAATTCCGGCTGGGGTTGGCACTCATCGAGGGCAACCTGGTGGATCTGGACCCTGTCGCCGGTGAAGCCTGGATGCGTCGCTCCGCGCTGGCAGGAAATGTCGAAGCCGCTTATCGCTTGGGCGAACTGTATGCGAGCCGGCCTCAGCGGGACCTTGCGGAGGCAGCGACCTGGTACCGCCGGGCTGCTGATGGCGGTCACCAGCCGGCCTTACGTGCATTGGCTTCGCTCTATCTCTCGGGCAATGGCGTGGCTCAGGACGTTGAGGAAGGAACTCGCTTGCTGCGTTCCGCAGCAGCCAGCGGCGACCGCGACTCCCAAGTTGATCTGGCAAACCTCGTCCTTGAAGGCGCAGGCGAATCAGATGACGCTGTCAGCGTAGCCGGATGGTTTGGGGCAACCGCATCATCAGGCGATCTGGTTGCGGCGTTCAATCTCGGCCTCTGCTTCGCGGAAGGCGTGGGTGTCGGCAAGGACCAGGAGCGTGCGGCGCGTTGGATGGGGCGGGCGGCCGAAGGCGTTGCCGAGGCGCAATATATGTATGCCCGCATGCTTCAGGAAGGACGAGGCGTGGCTGCCGATCAGAGGCAGGCTCGCGTCTGGTTTGAGCGTGCGGCAAAAGCTGGCCTTGTGGACGCGCAGGTCGCTCTTGCCGAAATGCTTTACAACGGTCGCGGTGGAGAACGCTCTGTCGTTGCCGCAGCCCATCTTTTCAAGCAAGCCGCCGCTGCTGGACATGCCGGGGCGATGTTCGCGATCGGGGCATTGTACGAGACCGGACAAGGCCTATCGATCAATCCTAAAGCGGCGCAGGAATGGTTTGCAGCGGCCGCTGAAAGAGGCCACGGGCATGCGCAGCTCATGCTTGGCCGCTATCTCTCCAGGGGCATTGCCGGCGACCATGACTCCGCTGCCGCCCGCATCTGGTTCGAGCGGGCGGCAGCGCACGGTGTCCAGGAAGCCTCCGACGAGCCCGCCGAAACATAGCGGCGATATAGCTCGCGATTTTTGGCTACCGGGATCGGTATCTGGGATACGTCTCAGATGTTCGCCGCCGTGAGGCATGCAAGCACGCAGGCCGCCGATCGACGCTCTGGCGGAAAAGCTTGAAGCGAGG
The DNA here is from genome assembly GCF_020164955.1 of Mesorhizobium sp. CA8. Lineage (GTDB taxonomy): Bacteria > Pseudomonadota > Alphaproteobacteria > Rhizobiales > Rhizobiaceae > Mesorhizobium. Next base: position 163,459 of record NZ_JAIUHG010000013.1, on the reverse strand, counting down.
GCAAACAGAGGCTCTCACCGGCCAGTTGGTGTTGAAGCGGGCTCGATCGGCTACATATTTAAGGCATGCCCGTCCGTCGAAAAGTCGACTTAGCAGAAAAACTGATAGCAGAGTGGCCACTCTCCCCAGCGGCAACACTTGGATCGTCCGTAAGGGCGAGGGGCATTTTCCTCGACATGCGGGCGCGCCTACCTCTTGCACTGAGAAAGCTGCTTCACATCGAATCCACGGTGCTCAGCCTGAGGCTGCCGGAAGGCGATGACGCCGATGTTGAATCGGCCTCCGCAATCATCACTCAAGCAATGCACAACATCGAAGACCTGCCGGTGATCCCCCGCGAAGTCGAGGACATCCTGACAATCTCCTCCGCCGAGCGGCACCGCTGGCTGAAGGACGGGCGCTTGCAGAGCGCCGGAACCAGAACGGTCAAACTTCGCGGCCGCGCAAGAAAGATCACCTTCCACGTCTTCGAGCCGCGCCATATCGAAGATGTGCTCGACCGCGACCTGGTCAGCGCCTGGCGGGACGAGGATGCCGCGACCTCTGCTGAGAACCGGCGACGCGCTGCCGCGAAGGCTGCCCTGAAGCGTGCTCAAAAAAGTGGCCGTAGGGGTTCAACTTCAGGCGATGGCGACCGGGACAATGCATCTCGCTCCAACTTGCGCGGCTGGGAGGATTTCGAGAGTGAGGGTCTTCTGCGCTGACAATTTTAAGGCGCGCCTCGGCAACTTGGCGGGCGATCCCGACTGACGGGCGTCAATGCTCAGAACTTGTAGACTCTGCCAAGCGGGCGTATAGTATTGTTTGGTTGCTACATGTTACAGAAGTATAGAATAAGAATTTAACAAATTTAAAACGAAGGACATTCGCCGGGGCGGAGGGCAACCGAGCGGTATCGGTTGGCGTGAACTCGTGGTCCTGGAGGCCGGCTATGGCGAAGACGATCAACAAGGGCTTGGGCGTTGGCCAGCCTGGGCCAGATCAGCCGTTTCTCGACACCACCGCCTACGGATCCGGGCCGGACGACTCTGTCTCGGATGTGACCGAGAACGCCGCCATCACCCACCACGTGGCCACGGTGAACGGGATTTCCGTTCCCTACACCGCGACAGCCGGTCATCTTGTCGCCGTCGATCCGTCGAGTTCGAAGCCGGCCGCCAAGGTCTTCTATGTCGCCTTCACGGCGGACGGCATGGACGCGACAACCCGGCCGGTGACCTTCTTCTACAATGGCGGGCCTGGCTCGTCATCGGTCTTCCTGCTGCTCGGCTCGTTTGCGCCCAGGCGCATCAGAACCAGCATGCCCGGCTTCACGCCGCCTCCGCCCTACGCCATGGAGGACAATCCCGATAGCCTGATCGAACGCAGCGACCTGGTCTACATCAACCCGGTCGGCACCGGCTATTCCGCGGCGATCGCACCTTTCAAGAATCGCGACTTCTGGGGAGTCGATCAGGACGCCGTCTCGATCAAGCAGTTCATCAAGCGGTATCTCAGCGCTTTCAATCGCTGGAACTCGCCGCGCTTCCTGCTCGGCGAATCCTACGGCACGGCTCGCAGCTGCGTGCTGGCTTGGCTGCTGCACGAGGACGGCCTCGACCTCAACGGAATCACGCTGCAATCCAGCGTGCTTGACTATCCCGCCAACTTCTCCAACGCGGTCGGCCTCATGCCGACCTTTGCCGCAGATGCGTGGTTTCACAAGAAGACCGGCATCGAGCCACTGCCAGCTGACCTCGCCTCATACATGGAGACCGTGACTCAGTTCGCGCAGGGCCCCTACAGCGCAGCACTTAACGCTTTCCCGAACCGCAGACCCCGTGGCGGTGGAGACGCTGAGCCGCTACCTCGGCTTGCCCGCCAGCGAACTCGGTGCTTGGCGGCTGAACGTGGAGGCTGCCGACCGGCTCGGTCATTCCGCCTTCCTAATCGAGCTTCTGCAGGACCAGGGCCTGGCGCTGGGCGCCTATGACGGGCGGGTGACCGGCATCGATACGGGCATATCGGCCATCGTCTCGCCCGATGGCGGCATGAACGACCCGACCATGGCGGCTGTGGGCGGTGTCTACACCACAATGTGGAACAGCTATCTCAGCAACGACCTCAAATTCACTGCCACCTCGAACTTCATCGACCTCAACGATCAGGCCTTCCAGTTTTGGGACTTTAGTCACACCGATCCGACGGGCGCAGTGCAGAAGCCGGACAGCCAGGGCAACCCGACCCTCTACACGGCAGGCGATCTCGCCGCCACAATGGCCGCCAATCCCGACCTGCTGGTGCTCTCGGCCAACGGCTACTACGATTCGGTGACGCCTTTTTTCCAAACCAAGCTGACGCTGGACACGATGCCGCTGGAGGACGCCCGGGTGCGCGCCAATCTTGCGATCAGAAATTACCCCTCGGGACACATGATCTACCTCGACGGCGCTTCGCGAACGGCCATGAAAGCCGATCTCGCCGCCATGTACGACCGGGCGGTCGGCACACGTCGCGCCCAGTTGCAAGCTAGAGCGGCGCTGTCGCGCGCGGTGCCCAACATCATCCGGCCCTATTTCAAGCTGCCCGGCGTCGGCGACGTCGCCTTCCGTCCTGCTGCTGCCGGTGCAGAAGCGTGGAATGTACCGGATCTGTGCCGGGCCTATGGCTGGCCGAGCGGCCTCGTCGGCGGCGGCGTCATCGCGATCATCGAGTTCGGCGGCGGGTGGGTGCAGAAGGATATTGATGCCTATTTCCGCTCGACGGGCCTGCCGGCACCGACCATCGTCGACGTGCCGATCGGGGGCGGCCGCAACGATGCGAACAAGCACTCCGGCAACCCGGCTGCCGACCCGGACCGCGAAGTCGCGCTCGACATCGAAGTCGCCGCCGCAGCCTATTCCGTGGCCACCGGCGATGCGGCAAGCATCCGCGTCTACTGGGCTGACGGGAGCGACTGGGGCGCGATGGCGACCGCGATCATCGCCGCCGCGGCCGACGGCTGTGATGTCTGCTCTGTGTCTTGGGGCTCCGACGAGGCCAACTGGACGTCGGCGGCAACAATGGCAGGCACCGACTATCCCGGCAGGCTGAATAAAGCGGCGGAGGCCGCCACCAAGGCCGGCATGATTGTCTTCGCCGCATCGGGCGACAACGATTCCTCGGACGGCGGGGCCGATCCGGCCAATGTTGACCTGCCGTCCTCCAGCCCGTTCGTCGTTGGCTGCGGCGGCACCATGAAGCCGCACGGCGCCAATGCGGAAGAGACCGTCTGGAACGACGATCCCGGCAACCCGAACGGCTCGGGAACGGGCGGCGGCTTCTCGGAGCTCTTCCGCCCCATGCCGGCATGGCAGGCGGGAGCTCCGCACGGCCCCGGCCGCATGGTGCCCGACGTCTCCGCCAGTGCCGATCCCTATACGGGCTACGGTGTCTTGGTGCACGGCCGGCAGGAAGTGATCGGCGGCACCAGCGCCGTGGCGCCGCTCTATGCCGGACTATTTGCCGCCTTCGGGCGCAAGCTCGGAATGGTGGCGCCGCAGCTTTGGCTGAACCACACCTGCTTCAACGACATAACCAGCGGCGATAACGGTTATTTCCGCGCCCGCATCGGCCCGGACCCCTGCACCGGCATCGGCACTCCTATCGCGGACAAATTGGGCGCGCTGTTTGAGGCGCCACGCAAGCCTGCTGCCGAAACGGCGCGCCCAGCGCCCCGCCGACGGCGAAATGCAGCGGCGGCTGCTTGAAACCGCCGGCGCTCCCGAAGACCTGATTGCGGCGCGACCCCCGGGACCCAGGCGGTTTGTATATGCTTGTATAGATAGTTCGATCGGCTAGGCTCGAGTGAGATCGCTAAGCAGACCGTTCCAAGGAGGATCGCATGCGCAACGCTCCGCTCTTCGACCTGTCGGGCCGGAAAGCGCTTGTTACCGGCGCAAGCCGCGGCATCGGGCGTTCCATTGCCGAGGCACTGAGCGCGGCCGGCGCCGATGTCGCCGTCACGGCACGCAGCCTTGCCTCGCTTGGGGAGACGACGGCAGCCATCGGCGCCGCAGGTGGAGTAGCGCATGCCATCGCCTTGGACGTCACCGATGTCGGCCGCTGCAGGACGGCGACAGCCGAGGCCACCAGCCTGCTCGGCGGTCTCGATATTCTCGTCAACAATGCCGGGATGGAGGAAGTCCGCCCCTCGCTCGATGTCGACGAGGCGCTTTGGGACAGAATCGTCGACACGAATCTCAAAGGCGCATTCTTCTGCGCCCAGGCCGCCGCGCAGCGCATGAAGGATGCCGGCCGGCCCGGCGCCATCATCAATCTTTGCTCGCTCACCTCCGAAGTCGGGATTCCGACGGCTGTGCCCTATGGCTCGTCGAAGTCGGGTCTGCTCGGCATGACGCGCGCGCTGGCGGCCGAGTGGGCGGATCTGGGGATCAGGGTCAACGCCATCGCCCCCGGCTATTTCAGGACAGCAATGACGGAAGTGTTCTACGGCAATGAGGCATGGCGGCAATCCATGCTCGCCAAGATTCCGCAGCACCGGTTCGGCGACCTATCGGACCTGCACGGGATTGCGGTATTCCTCGCCTCCGATGCCTCGGCCTACATAACCGGCCAGTCCATCCCCGTCGATGGCGGCTTTCTCGCGTCGATCTGAGGTGGCCTCCCATCAGCTGGGCTCGAGTTGGCGGGACGCAGAAAATGCTGACAGCTGTTATACGTACATGTATATGCTTTTGTAGTCTGGCAATTGTTCTACCTGCGATCCTTGCCCCGTATTGCCGGTCTCAAGGCCTTCCAGGCGTGTGACCGGCCATCGCCAATTGCCACTGCGTTCCAGGAGAAGGAGCAGCCATGTCCGATATCAGCTTCCACGACCTGTCGGCCCTCGATGCCGACCGGCGGGCCAGCCTGCTGAGGCGCGCCGAAACCGATCTTTCTGTCTTCGTCGAAAAAGTCCGTCCGATCATCGAGGCGGTCAGGACCGAAGGTGATGCGGCCCTGCTTCGGTTCGCGCGCGAGTTCGACAAGGCCGAAGTGGCCGATGGCGGGCTCAAGGTCTCGGAAGCGGAGTTCGGCGCGGCATTCGACAAGGTCGAAAAGGATGTCGTGGAGAGCATCCGGTTCGGTATCGAGAACATCAGGCATTTCCACGAGGAGCAGCGTCCGGAAACGATGTGGCTGAAGGAAGTCCGGCCGGGCGCCTATGCGGGTGACAGATACACCCCGATCGCCTCCGTGGCGCTTTATGTTCCGCGCGGCAAGGGCGCCTTCCCGTCGGTGACGATGATGACCTCGGTTCCGGCTGTGATTGCCGGCGTGCCCCAGATAGCGATCGTGACGCCGCCGACTTCCGATGGATCCGTCGATGCCGCGACCCTGGTTGCCGCACGCCTCGCCGGCGTCGAGACCGTGTACAAATGCGGTGGCGCCCAGGCGGTCGCTGCTGTCGCCTATGGCACCGAGACGGTGAAGCCCGCCGTCAAGATCGTCGGGCCGGGCAGTCCCTGGGTGGTGGCGGCAAAGAGCCTGCTGTCCTCGGTCATCAACACCGGCCTTCCAGCTGGCCCGTCCGAAGCGATCATCTTTGCCGATGACAGCGTCGATGGCGGCCTTGCCGCGCTGGACCTTTTGATCGAAGCCGAGCACGGGCCGGATTCCTCGGCCTATCTGGTGACGCACAGCCGCAAGGTCGCCGAGGCCGCCCTTGCGGCGCTGCCGCAGCATTGGTCCCGCATGAGCGAACAGCGCGTCGAATTCTCGCGCGCGGTGCTGACTGGAAAGCGCGGCGGCATCGTGCTTACCGCGTCCCTTGAAGACAGCTACCGCTTCATCAACGACTATGCCCCGGAGCATCTCGAGATCCTGTCGACGGAACCATTCGCGCATCTCGGGCACATCACCGAAGCGGCCGAAATCCTTATGGGTCCGCATACGCCGGTGACGCTCGCCAACTTTGTCCTCGGGCCCAATGCCGTGTTGCCGACCAGCCGGTGGGCGCGCACCTATGGGCCGCTGTCGGTCACGGATTTCGTCAAGCGCTCGTCGGTCGGCTATGTGACGTCGGCGGCCTATCCGGAACTCGCCCAGCATGCGCGCAGGCTCGCCCGCTACGAAGGCTTCAGCTCGCATGAAAACGCGGTGTCGGAAATCCGCAGCCAGTATCTCTCGGTCTGAGAGAAAGCGAAGACGATGAAGGCCGCGCGGCTTTACGGACCCGGCGACTTGCGGGTTGAGGATATCGCTGCCCCGGACGTCCCCGATGCGGGCTGGGTGAAGCTCAAGGTGGACGCCGCGGGCATATGCGGGTCCGACCTGCACAATTTCCGCACCGGCCAATGGATAAGCCGCTCGCCTTCGACGGCCGGCCATGAATTGACGGGCACGGTGATCGCCGTCGGAGAGGGCGTCGACACCATCGCCATTGGCGACCGGGTGGTCGCCGATTCCCGCTTCTGGTGCGGAGAGTGCGCGCAATGCCGTTGTGGCGGCCGGCATCTCTGCACCTCGCTCGGCTTCGTCGGCGAAATATGCGATGGCGGATTTGCCGAACAGGCGGTTCTCCCTGCGCGCCTGCTGCATCGTGTCGACGCCGCGCTTGACGTACGGGTGGCGGCGATGGCCGAGCCGCTCGCCGTTGCGCTGCACGCGGTGCGGCGCCTGCCGAAAACAGCAGGCTCGGTGCTTGTCCTCGGCTGCGGGACCATCGGCGGCCTTGCCGCGTTGCTGCTCTCGCGCACCTTCGCGGGCACTGTGCTGATCGCCGACCGCAACCAGGCCCGCTGCGCCCGCGTTGCCCGCGTGACCGGCGCCACGATCGTTGATCTGGACCCGCATGCCATTGCCTCAGCGACTGCGAATACCCCTTTGCTCGCGGCCGTCGAGGCGACAGGCAGCATCGCCGCGCTCGGTCAGTTGCTGGGTGTTCTCGGCCCGGGCGGCACCATTGCGATGGTCGGCATCTTCCACGGCCGGCTCGACATCGACCCAAACATGCTGGTCGAGCGGGAGATCGCGTTGCTGGGCTGCCACGCCTTCGCCGGCGAGCTTCCCGATGCCATCCGGATGCTGGGTGACCTGAGCGAGCCGCTGATCAGCCTGATCGACCGCGAGATCGGCCTGGATGACGTCCCCGCGGCCTATCAGCGGCTGTTGGCAGGCCAGGGCGACGGTTTGAAAACAATCATTCGAATGCGGCAACCTCTCGAGCATTCCCGATTTCCGATGCTTGCCGGAAAGGACATCTGAAATGAACACTTTGCCCGATACGGCCAGCCCCCTCTACGAGAAGGTCAAGGACTACATCCTGACGAACATCGGAACCGGCCGATGGAGCAAGGACCGTAAGCTGCCGTCGGAAAATGAATTCGTGGCAGCGCTTGGTGTGTCCAGGATGACGATTCACCGCGCCTTACGGGAACTGACCTCCGCGGGATTTCTGATCCGGCTCCAGGGGGTGGGAACATTCATCGCGCCGCCGCGGCCGCAATCGGCCCTGATCGAGATCAACAATATCGTCGCCGAGATCCTGGCACGCGGCAACAAGCATCGTTCCGAGGTTCTCGTCCTCGAAAAAATCATGCCGGCAAAGGAGCTTGCGCTGTCCTTCGAATTCGCCAGGCGCTCGTCGGTCTACCATTCCGTCGTCGTCAATTTCGAGAACGATCTGCCCGTGCAGCTGGAAGAGCGCTTCGTCAATCCGAGCCTGATACCCGACTACGACAAGCAGGATTTTTCCAAGACCGCTACCTACGACTACCTGATGCAGAAGACACCGGTGACCGAGGTCGAGCATATCATCTCGGCCATCCCCGCCGATGCCGAGACGGCGCGGCATCTGGGCATCGATGCCGGCAGCTGCTGCCTGCTTCTGAACCGCCGAACGTGGACGGGAGCGATCGTCGCCACCATTAGCAAGCTGACCTACGTCGGCAGCCGCTATTCGCTCGGCAGCCGGTACTCGCCTTCCAAAAGCGGCTGATCGCGACAAGCGAGTCCCGTTCCGGCGCAAACCGCGTGACGGATTTCCTGGATGCGCTCGACCCGAACGCCATGCGGCAAACGGATGCGGCCCGATGCCCAGGAAGCCGCGGGTTCGAGCGGCTCCAGCTTGTATATGCATGTATGTATTTTCGCCTTGACATTCACCGCCGCTGACGTTGACTATCCTTGCGCTTCCGTTGAAGTGGCAGGTAAGACGCCGAGGCACAGTGCCGCAAGAGCATAAGCCTGCATTCTCATCCAGGCCGGATATCCAGTTCAAAGAGCGTCGCGATCATAAAGGGGAACAGAGATGATGCATAACCTAGCAGGACAATTTCGTGCACTCGTCGCGGCTGCCGTCATCGGGTTCGCCCCGGCGGCCTATGCCGCCGACGCGGCCATTCCCGCGAAACCTGAAGCGGGAACCTTCAAGATCGGCATCGAGCCATGGCTCGGCTATGGCCAGTGGCACGTCGCCGAAGCCAAGGGTCTTTTCAAGGCAAGCGGGCTGTCGGACGTCCAAATCGTCAACTTCGCCGAGGACAAGGACATCAACGCCGCGCTCGCGAGCGGCCAGCTCGATGGCGCCAACATCGCGACCCATACCGCGATGGGCATGGTTGCGGCGGGCCTTCCGGTGAAGATCGTGCTGTTGCTCGACGTCAGCATGACGGCCGACGCCATGATCGCCGGTAAGGACATTTCCTCCGTCGCCGACCTCAAGGGCAAGCAGGTCGCCTTCGAGGAGGGCACGACCAGCGACATCCTGCTCAAATATGCCCTTGCCAAGAACGGCATGTCCATTGCCGATGTGCAGCCGGTGCCGATGCCGGCGGCTGACGCCGGCAGCGCGCTGATTGCCGGGCAGGTCCCGGTCGCGGTCACCTACGAACCTTATCTCACCGCGGCCAGGGCGCAGAACAAGGACGTCAAGCTCCTCTTAACCGCCGGCGAGGATCCCGGCCTGATCAGCGACGTGCTTGTGGTGCGCGACGAGGTGATCAAGTCGCGTCCCGGCCAGGTGCTTGCCATGATCAAGACCTGGGATGCGGCCCTGAAAGACTACAATGGCGACACCGCTGGCGGCCGCGCCATCATTTCCAAGGCCGTCGGTTCCAGTGTCGAGGACCTCAACACCGCCTTCGACGGCGTGCGCTATTATTCCCTCGCCGAGAACAAGAGCGCTCTGACCGGCGAGTTCTCCACCAAGACATTCGCTGATGTCGAAGCCGCCGCCAAGAATGCCGGGCTCCTCCAGGCCGACGTGACGCCGGAGCAGATGATCGACCCGTCATTCGTCAAGGCCGCGGAATGACCAAGGCTGCGTTACGGTGGTAGCGCGGATGTCCGAGCAGCGCGCCGCCAAAACGAGCCAGTCCGGCCCAGCACAAAGACCGGCTGCGAGACCGGTGTCGCGCCGACGATCCTCCGGGATCGGCGCGCCCATCACGCGGTCGCGTTTCCTGATGATCGCCGTGGCCGTTTTTGCCGGCCTCGGCCTTGCCTGGTGGGCGGCGACAGGCCTGGAGCTGGTGAAGCCCATCTTCCTGCCTTCGCCGGAAAGCGTGGCGGGGCAGCTCGGCAAGCTCTGGAGCGACGGCACGTTGTGGCTGGACCTCAAGGCCTCGATATATCGCATCTCCGTCGGCTTCCTGATCGCCTCGGCACTGGCGATTCCGATCGGCGTGCTGATCGGCAGCTTCAGGGTCTGGGAAGCTGCCATTGAGCCGCTTGTGGATTTCATCCGCTATATGCCGGTGGTCGCCTTCGTGCCGCTTTCGATCCTGTGGTCGGGCACCGGCGATGCCCAGAAGTTCCTGATCATCTTCATTGGCACCTTCTTCCAGCAGGTTCTGATGATCATGGACAATGTGAAGCGGGTTCCAACGGATTTCGTCGGCCTCGGCAGGACGCTCGGCCTGCCGGACCGCAAGATCCTGACGCGGATCGTGGTTCCCAGCGCCCTGCCAGGCATCTGGGACACGCTGCGCATCAGCCTGGGCTGGGCGTGGACCTGGCTCGTGCTGGCGGAACTCGTCGCGGCGACTTCCGGCCTCGGCTACCGCATCACCGTGTCGCAGCGCTATTTCCAGACCAACACCATCATCGGCTACATCCTGCTGTTGGGCGTGCTCGGTCTCATCACAGACCAGGTGATGAAGGCGCTGGGAAAGGTGCTGTTCCGGCAGGAAGGCCACGCGCAATGAGGTTCGGCCGATGAGTTTGCCCAAACTGCGCGTCGAAGGCCTGCACAAGAGCTTTGGCACCGGGGAGCGGCGCACCCAGGTGCTGCGCGACATCAATCTCGACCTTGCCGACAACGAGTTCGTCTCGCTGGTGGGCACGTCGGGTTGCGGCAAGAGCACGCTGCTGTCGATCGTGGCCGGGCTGCAGGATTTCGACGCGGGCGAGCTCGACATCGACGGCTCCCCGATCCTCAAGCCGGGCCTCGATCGCGGCGTCGTCTTCCAGTCCTACACGCTGCTGCCCTGGCTGACGGCGCAGCAGAACATAGAATTTGCCCTCAAGGCCGCGGGCTATGATCGCTCGACCTGCCGCAGGATCGCGCGCGAGCATCTCGACCTCGTCAAGCTCCCGCACTGCGCCGACCTCTATCCGTCGGAATTGTCGGGCGGCATGAAGCAGCGCGTCGCCATCGCGCGGGCGCTGTCTTATCGCCCCAAGATGCTGCTCATGGACGAGCCCTTCGGCGCGCTCGACGCCTTGACCAGGCACCAGATGCAGGAGCTGCTGACGCAGATCTGGGAGGAGCATCGGCTAACCGTGCTCTTCGTCACCCATGACGTGGAGGAGGCCGTCTACCTGTCCGATCGCATCGTCGTCATGGGGATCGGCCCGGGACGCATCATGCGAACCTTCAACGTCGACATAGAGCGCCCGCGCCGGGAAGAGATCATGGAAAGCGCGGAGTTCATGGACCTGCAGCGCAATGTCCACAAGGCGATCCGAGAAGCTTCGAGACGTCCAGAAACGGCATGAGGCGAGCCAGCCTTGCCGGCCGCCCACAGTATCGCCGGCGTTGAATTGGCGGCGCGGTTATACGGGAGGACGCGGGATTAGTTTAGTCCTCCTTGTGATCCCTGGGTTCGCCAGACCATACGAGAGAATACGAAGGGGACAGGACATGGAAAGCCGCGTCAACGAATTGCTCGCCAACATTTGACGACAGGTTTCTCGAGAACTCTCCCGACCCGCGGCTGGAAACAGTCGCGGGTCGAAGGTTCGAAAAAGTAGCGCCACGGCAATACTCCCTCGACACCTGGCCAACCTCTCGCCCAGGTCGGTATGGCGAATTCGCTGGCGAGTCTCGATGGTGCGGCCTTCGCGGGCTGATCTTTGGACGGCGGCGCCATGACGGCTGCCCGTCAGCCATCTCGCAAGGGTCACTTTCAACAGTGCCTTGCGCGCGCACTGCGGGGACGGCACAGCCGTCATTTGATGACGTTCTAGTGAGTTCCACAGCCCATGTTGCCCGAGCGCAACACGGCCGAACGCGCGCCGCGTCGAACGCGCCGCGTTAGGGCAGGGGAGCCTAGCAGCTCCCCTGCTCAACCTGGGAAGATCGTGAAACCGCCATCGACGCGGATGACCTGCCCGTTGATGAAGCGCGCGCGGGGGCCGGCGAGAAAGGCCACCGCTTCGGCGATCTCTTCCGGCTCCGCATACCGGTTTAGCGTTTTCTTGCTCGAGTCCATGCGCGCCGGATCGACCACGCGGGTCGCCTGGAACCGTGCGGTCTTGGTCGCGCCGGGGCTGACCGCATTGATGCGCACGCCGTCGTCGATCAGTTCCTTGGCGAGGCAGCGCGTGTAATGCACGACCGCGGCCTTCAACGTCGAGTAGACGACCTCGGGCGAGCAGCCGAGGTGAGCCGCCGCCGACGCGATGTTGATAACGGAGCCGCCGCCGCGCTGCTTCATGGGCGGCACGAAGGCCTGGCAGACCAGCATCGTGCCGATCAGATTGTTCTCGGTCAGCACGCGGATGTCCTCGAGTTCGATGTCGAGGGCGTTGTTCGGGTTCGGCTTGCCGCCCCTGGCGCCGATGTCGCCCCCGGCACAATTGACCAGCACATGCACGTCGCCGAGATCGGCCTCGATTTTGCGCTTCATCTCGGCCACCGCCTCCCGGTCGCCAATGTTGCCGGTCACCCACGTGACCTTCGTCCCATGCCGCTTCAGGCGCTCGACCACCTCGCCGAGATTGGCGAACTCGCCGTATTTGGCCGGAGCTGTTTCGTCGATGTCGTGGACCGCGACATTGGCGCCGAGTTCCGCCAGGCGCTCGGCCATCACCCGGCCAAGACCTCGGCCGGAACCGGTCACGAAGGCGGTCAATCCATCGAGTTCACGTGTCGTCACCAGATCTTCTCCACTTCATCAAACCAAATTGCGCATGTTAGCGGCGCTGCGCCGGATCATGTCGAGCTCGTAGGAAACCAGGGAACCGTCGTCTTCGCGCTCCCAAGGAGTGCGGTAATCGGCATCGTCGGGCAGCCGATTGCGCTGCGCGGCCCGTAGGCAGGCCGCAAATTCGCGCGCCGTCTTCGGCGGGTAGCCGTGCCACCAGTCGTCGCGCAGAAAGCGGACATGCCGTGCCTCCAATGCGCCCGGTTCGAGAACAGCCGTCATGTGATCGTGGTGTTCGGCAAGAATTGCGAACAGCTCGGCAAACGGCACCGCGCCATCGCCGATGGCACAACGGATCAGCCGGTAGCCTTCGGCTGTGAACTGCACACGGTAATCCTTGAGGTGGACATGGCGGACACAAGGTGCGATCCGCCGCGTAAAATCGAGCGGCGCTTCGCCGACCGGGAACGTGTTGCCGGTGTCGAAGGTGACGCCGACGCCTTCGCCGCCGAGTGCGCAGAAATCGACGAGTTCCTGGCTGGTGAAATCCTGGTGGTTTTCGATGGCAAGGACATGGCCTTCGGCAATCGCGCGGGGACCCCATTCCTTCAACCTGTCTCGAATGATGGCGGCGAACTCGCTCCATTTGTCGCCGGCAGCGTTGCGGTCGCCGCATAGAACCGGCGTCAGCGCCGTCCGGATGATTTGGGCCCTCAGAAGACGTGCGGCCCGAAATGCCTGGTCGAGCGGTTCGCTCACCAGAAGACCGCCGCTGACGATCGGTGTGATCCCAAGGCTGGCGAGCCTTTCCCGCAACGCGATCACCGCATCGTCGGAAAGTTCGGTCAGCCAGGGCACCCAGATCTCCAGCACCCGCGCGCCGAGTTCGGTCGCGAGCGCGATGAAACCTTCCAGCCCTGCCGGTTGGGGATTGGCGCGTGACGTGCCGCGGCCCTGGATGCCGAGATGATAGGTCAGACCGTAAGGGTTCAGGCCGACCTGGAGCATGGAGCGATCCTTGGGTTCGGGTTTTGCGGTCATCGCAGGCCGGCGTCCACAGTGATCGACTGCTTGGTGATCATGCGGCTGTCGTCGGCGGCGAGAAACAGCACCGTGCGCGCGATCTCTCCGCCGGTCAGAACCCGGCGGATCATCTGGCGCTGCACGACCTGGTCGACCGACGCCTGCGTCTTGTACCAAAGCTGCCGTTGCCGGTCGGTGATGACGGCACCCGGCTCGATGGCGTTGACGCGGATGTTGTCGGGGCCAAACGCCCGCGCCAGCGCAAATGTCAACCCGACCACCGCAGCCTTGGCCGTCGCATAGGGCGCCATGTCTGCCGCGCCGAAACGCCAGGCGATCGAGGAAAAATTCACGATCGAACCAAAGCCCAACTCCTTCATGTGTGGATGCACGGCTTGGGCGGCAAAGAAGTGGTGCCTGAGGTTCACGTCCTGGGCGTGATCCCAGTACTCCTGCGTCACGTCGGCAACTGGGTGGCGGTTGTCGTCGGCGGCGTTGTTGACCAGCACCGCGACAGATCCGAGGCGGTCGCGCACCGTGCCTATCGCGACCTGGAGCGCGGGAATATCGGTCACGTCGCAGTGCATGAATAGTGGCGCGTGCGGTGCCGAGACGGCGAGTTCCCGCGCAAGCTTGTCGCCGGCTTCCTGCTGCAGATCGAAAAACGCGACGCGTGCGCCATTGGCGGCGAAGGCGCGGACCGTGTCGGCGCCGATGCCCGACGCGCCGCCTGTGATCAGCACGACGCGGTCGGCCAGGCTCGGATAGGTGGCAAAGGACAAATGCGGAACTCTCTTCAGATCAGGCGTTGGGTCGTCGGGTCGAACAAGCAAGCACGCGCCATGTCGATGCCGAGCGTCACCGTCTCGCCCATCCTTGGCGTGCCGTCGGGGTCGAAACGGCCGGTGATCTCCTTGGCGCCCAGGCGCAGAACGGCCATGGTTTCCGCACCTGTCGGCTCGACCAGCTCGACCACGGCATCGATTTGCGCGATGCCTGGCTTGCGACGCTGAAGATCGGGATCAGACCGGTAGATGTGCTCCGGCCGAATGCCGAGAACGAGCTGTCGCGGCGTGTCGGACGGAAGCGTCTGGACGACAGACAGGCCGACCGTCTTGCCGTCGGCGGTCGGCAAGGCAACGGTGGGGCGACCGCCTTCTTCGCTCAGTTCGGCCGGCAGGAAGTTCATCGCCGGCGAACCCATGAAGCCCGCGACGAACATATTGGCCGGACGGTTGTAGATCGTCGCCGGCTCGTCGAATTGCTGGACCGAGCCTTGATGCATCACGGCGATGCGCGAGGCGAGCGTCATCGCCTCGACCTGATCGTGGGTGACGTAAACCGTCGTCTTGCCGACGCGGTGATGCAGCTTCTTGATTTCCGTACGCATGTCGACGCGCAGCTTGGCGTCGAGATTGGAGAGCGGCTCGTCGAACAGGAACAGTTTCGGATCACGCACCAGCGCCCGGCCCATCGCGACGCGCTGGCGCTGGCCGCCCGAAAGCTGTCCGGGCTTGCGCCCAAGCAGCGGTTCGATCTGCAGAAAAGCAGCAACCCGCTTGACGGCCTCGTCCTGCTGCGGCTTCGGTACGCGGCGGCTTTCCATGCCGAAGGTGATGTTCTCGCGCACCGTCATCGTCGGGTAAAGCGCGTAGGACTGGAACACCATGGCGATATCGCGGTCCTTCGGCGCAACCGAATTGACCAGCCGGCCGTCGATGCGGATCTCGCCGGAGGTTACGGTTTCCAGCCCGGCGATCATCGCGAGCAGGGTGGACTTGCCGCAGCCGGACGGTCCGACCAAGGCGATGAACTCGCCGTTCTGCGCCTCGAGATCGATGCCCTTCAACACCTCGACCGTGCCGTAGTTCTTGCGCAGGGATCGGATGGTCAATGTCGACATACGGTGCCCTTCTTCGGGGAGCGGACGATCGGCGACATGCGATGAGGCCCGTTCACTTGATCGCGCCTTGGGTCAGGCCGCGGACGAAATACTTGCCGCCGAAGAGATAGATCAGCAGCGGCGGCAGCGCGCCGATCAGCACGGCGGCGCTCATGACATCATAGGCGCGTACATTCGTGCCGCTCGCCGTCAGCGCGACGAGCGCGGCCGTGATCGGCTGTTGCTGCCCGGAGGTGAAGACGACGCCGAACAGATATTCGTTCCAGATACCGGTGAACTGCCAGATCACGGTGACGATCAGGATCGGCGAGGAAAGCGGCAGAATGATCTTGCGGAAGATGCGCCAGAAGCCTGCGCCGTCGATGCGCGCCGCCTTGATCAGATCGTCGGGGATGCTGACGTAGTAGTTGCGGCAGAACAGGGTGGTGAACGAAATGCCCTGGATCACGTGGATGACGATGAGCCCGTAGGTTGTATTGCTGAGGCCCAGATTGCCGAGGATGAACGCCCACGGCATCAACGAGATCTGGCCCGGAATGAAGACGCCGAGCAGCATGCAGGTGAACAGCGCTTCCGAACCCTTGAAGCGCCATTTCGACAGGATGTAACCGTTCATCGCGCCGACCGTCGTCGAGATGATCGTTGCCGGAATGGTCATTTTCAGGGAGTTGTAGAAGTTGCGCTGCATGCCCTCGCAGGTGCCGCCGATGCAATAGGTGCTCCAGGCCTGGCTCCAGGCTTCGAGGCGGAAGCTGCGTGGCAGCGAGATCAACCCGTTGCGCGCGATCTCTTGCTGATCGCTGAATGAATTCAGCACCACGACCAACAACGGGACCAGATAGATCGCCGCGAAGACAACCAACAGCCCATAGATGACTAAGCGGGTGAGGAAATGCCTGCGCGCTGCAACCGTGGCGGCGCGATGATCGAGCGACTGGTCCAGCGCTGCGTCAACCATGTCCGGCTTCCTTGCGCCGGCGCCAAACCACCCAGAACGAATAGGGCACCAGCACCACGGCAAGAGCGGCAAGCATCATGATGGCAGCCGCGGCGCCTTCGCCGATCTGGCCGCGTTGGAACATCAGGTCATAGACATAGATGGCGGGGAACGTGGTCGAGATTCCCGGCCCGCCTTTCGTGAGGGCCGCCACGAGGTCGAAGGTCTTGATGGCGAACTGGATCTGGATGACGGCGACGGCCAGGAAGATCGGCGCAATCGTTGGCAGAAGCACTTTGCGATAGATACGGAAGGTCGAGGCGCCGTCGATCTGGGCGGCCTTGACGAGGTCCGAATCCACCGAGCGCAAACCAGCCAGGAAGAGCGCCATGGCAAAGCCCGAGGACTGCCAGACACCGGTGATGATCACCGCGTAGATCGCATGGTGCCGGTCGCTGGCGAGTGCGAAACTGAAATTCGTCCAGCCCAATCCGCGCACCATCGCCTGGATACCGTCGGTCGGGTTGTAGAGCCAACTCCAGACCGTGCCGGTGACGATGAAGGAGACGGCCAGCGGATAGAGGAAGATCGTCCGCCAGACCGCTTCGCCGCGCACGCGCTGGTCGATCAGGATCGCCAGCAGCAGTCCCACGGCCATCGAGCCGACGATGTAAAAACCACTGAAGAGAAAGAGGTTGTTGTAGGCGATGTTCCAGCGCCGGTTCGCCCAGAGCGACGCATAATTGTCCAGGCCGACAAAGCCGTAGCTCGGGAGCAGCGAAGAATTCGAGAGCGAGATGTAGAGCGTCCAGCCGGTGAACACGAAGACATAGACGAAACTCGCCACAAGGGAGGGGCCGAGCACCAGCAAGGGCACCGCGGAGCCCAGCCGCTCCCGCCAGGGGCGGGCGGGCGCCGGGACCGATAGGGTCAGGTCGTGATTTGACATTTCGAGCGCGGGACTGAGATGGAGGATGGCCGGGTGCGGCTAGCCATTGCGCCCGGCCGTTTCCGTCTACTTCTGTGCTTCTGCCGCGTCGGCCATCGCATTGGCGCCGTCCTCGGCTGACATGTCGGGCGTCGCCACGAACTCGGTGATGGCGTCCATGATCGCGCCGCGCATCTTCTGCGGGATGGTCATGTTGTGCGCCATCGAGCGGACCAGCGTGCCTTCCTTGATCGAAGCCTGCAGATCCTTTTGCGAGACCTGCTGGCACGGATTGAAACCCTTCGACAGATCGATGTCGAGGCGTGCGGGGATCGAGCCCTTGGCCTGGTTGAAGACCGTCTGGAAGTCGGGCGACAGGATCAGGCTGGCAAGCAGCTTCTGGCCGTCGACGTAATCCTGGTCCTTCTGCTTGAAGAAGACGACCGAGTCCGAGTTGAGGATGAAGCCGGGCTTGCCCCAATCGGTCGGCGCCTGGGCGCAGACATAGTCGGTGCCTTCCTTGAAGCCGGCGGCGGTCAGCAGGCCGATGGTCCAGTCGCCCATGATGTGAAACGCCGCGTCGCCCTTGCCGACCAGCGCCGACATCGAATCCCAGTCGCGGCCAACCATGCCCGGATCCATATACTTGCTCGTCATCAGCCGCATCTGCTCGAAGGCCTTGACCATCCCCGGGCTGCGCATCGATTCGACATCGCCTTCGACGAAGGCCTTGCGATAGAGATCGATGTCCTGGCCGTAGAGCACGACCTCGAACACCGTCGAATCCGTCCAGTCGGCGGTCGAATGCGAGATGCAGATCTTGCCTAAGGCGACGATCTTGTCGCAGGCTGCATTGAACTCGGCCCAGGTCTTGGGCATTTCCGCCACGCCAGCCGCCTGCATGACCTTCGGCGAGGCCCAGAGCCAGTTGATGCGGTGGATGTTCATGGGAGCGGCGACCCATTTGCCGGTCGGCTTCATCACCGGAAGCAATTCCGGCGCGACGACTTTCTCCCATCCTTCCGAGCCCGCCAACTCGTCGAGATCGGCGGTCATGCCGGTCTGGTTCCACTCGGCGATTTCCGGGCCCTTAAGCTGCACGGCAGGCGGGGCATTGCCGGCGATCACGTCGGCACGCAGCTTGGCCAGCGTATTGGCGGTGTGACCGGCGATAGAGGTCTGTTCCCATTTGCCGCCCTTGGCGGTGAACATCTCGCCGAGCTTGGCGATCGCCTGGGCGTCCGATCCCGTCGCCCATTGGTGCAGCAGGTTCGTCTTGGGCTCGGCGAAGGCTGTCCCGGCGACAAAGGTCCAGGCAGCAGCTGCCGCTAAGGCGGTCATGACGCATTTCATCGTTTCACTCCCATATGGTGTTGCACGGTTCGTATCGACCGCTTATGGCCGCGGTTTGAAGCCGCCGCCGGCGAGATGCGTTAATCTCGAGTTCTTTCCAAGATGACATATTGGAGCTATCAGTCAACGATGTTTATGTTGATCCATGACAAAACCTTCGCTTAGAACCTGGCTGATCGACAGACCGTCCGCGTCGCCGGAGAGCATGATCGTGCGGTGCCTGAGTGAGCGCGGTATACTCTCCGCATCGCAGATTACACGCGTCACCGGTCTGGCGCGCTCGACGGTCTCAACCGCGCTCAACGGTTTGAGAAAATCGGGGATGGTGATCGAAGCCCCGGCCAACCGGGACGGGGTCAGAAGCATCGGCAGGCCGGCTGCGGCCTTGACGCTCAATCCGACAGCGGGCACCTGCGTTGGAATTCACCTGGCTCTTCAGGAGATACGGCTCATCGTCGCCGATGTCTCGCATTCCGTCATTGCCGAACAAATTATCTCGATGCCTCTGGACTACCAGCCGCAACAGGCGGCCCAGATGGTCAAATCGGCAATTGCCCAATCTTACAAGGAAAACGGTTTGCCGGTGGCCGGGCTCCTGGGGGTTGGGGTGTCCGTCTCTGGCCCTGTCAGCCGCGATGGAGTGGTGCTGCGCGCGAGCATGGTTCCAACCTGGGCCGGCGTCAACATACGAGATGTGTTCGGACCCGTCCTGGAGCAGCCGATCTTCGCCGACAACGAAAGCAACTGCTCGGCCATTGCGGAGCTGATGTGGGGTGCGGCCATCGGCCAAGACGATTTCGTGCTGTTCAAGATCGATCTGGGTGTCGGTGGGGCCATTGTCCAGCATGGCCGGCTGGTGACGGGCATCGCCGGCGGCGCCGGCGAATTCGGGCACATCAGCATCGATCCCGGCGGCGATCTTTGCCGCTGCGGCAATCGCGGATGCCTGGAGCTCTATGCGAGTTTTGCCCGGCCACTGGAACAGATCTCGCGTATCGTGCGGCGGCAAGTCACCATGGGCGACGTCATCACGATGGCAGAGCAGGGGGACGTCCGGGCGTTGCGGATGATCGAGGATACCGCCGAGATCGCCGGCCGGGGTCTCGGCTTGATCGGCTCGGTGCTCAATCCGCCGCTCATCATCATCGGCGGCCACATGGCTTTAGCTGGCGACATTATGTTGACGCCGCTGATCGCGTCCTATGAACGCCACACGCTCATCAAGTCCCGCGATATCGCTCCGGCCCTGCGCACGCGGATAATCGTAGGCAAGCACACCGAAAACGATGCGTTGCTGGGCGCCGTCGGCCTCGTGCTGAGACATCAGACAGAGGGACTGTCGATCGGCTGATCGGCCAGACCGCTCAGAGAATGGTTCCGGGAGCTAACGACGCTCAAGAAGCTGGCGAACTATAGTACCGAAGGCTGGGTCTGCAGCCAGCTGTCCCGCCATCGTATCGGAGCGAGCATCTGGCACGGCTAGTCGAACTGACGATTGCCGGACCAGCGACACCTGTTGCAGGCGCGAGTCTCCATTGCACGTGCACGGTTTCCGCTATAAAAAATTCGACCGGCTCGCATTCAAGCTTTGCCTATCGGATGGCTCAATCGGCCAGCCTCTAAAAATATCCACGCGCGTCGGATCAAAATCGCCACTGGCACGTTTAGCCTAGTTAAGCAGGATGGATATGGCCAAGCCGAGATTCCCTATTGTCGGCATCGGCGCTTCGGCCGGCGGCATCCCCGCCATGGAAGAACTCTTTCACGGGGTCCCTTCCAGCCTTGGCGTTGGCTTTGTTATCGTTACGCATTTAAGTCCGGAACGCGAGAGCCTGCTGCATGAAGTGGTTGGCCGCTATACCGACATTCCCGTCAAGGTCGCCGAGGATGGGATCGAAGTTCGGCCCGACGTCATTTACGTCATGCCGCCCAACGCGATCTTAACGATCGAAAACACCGCGCTCAGACTACGGCACCCGAACTCCGTATCGAGAGAGCGCAAGCCGATCGACATCTTCTTTAGCGCGCTGGCTGAGGACCACGGGGAATACGCGGTCGGAATTGTTCTGTCCGGCGGAGATTCAGACGGGACGTTGGGTGTGAAGGCGATCAAAGAGCATGGCGGACTGACGCTCGCTCAAATCGCCGACGGGTCTGGGCCGCGTAATCCGGACATGCCTCAAAGCGCCATCGGTTCAGGGTTGATCGACATTGCCGTCCCAGCACGCGATATGGGAGAAAAGCTTGCCGAATTCGCGCGCAGTTTCGAATTGGTGGACGACCCGGTGGCTGACGGCAGGGCGGAGGAGGGGAGCGTCCGCGACGCGCAAAATGAAATATACGCCATCCTGCGCAGCCACTCCGGACATGATTTCTCGGGTTACAAGCCGAAGACGGTGCTTCGTCGCGTCAGGCGCCGCATGCAGATCAAGCAGCTCAGCTCGATCGACAGGTATGTCGACCTGCTGCGCTCGAGCGCAGACGAGGTCCGCTTCCTGTTTCGGGACTTGTTGATCAATGTCACCAACTTTTTTCGCGACACCGATGCCTTCAAGATTTTGGAAGATACGGTGATCCCAAAACTGTTCGAAGGCCGCGACGCCAATGACACGATCCGCATCTGGGTTCCCGGGTGTGCGACGGGAGAAGAGGTCTTCTCGATCGGCATGCTGATGCGTGAGCACATGGACACGCTGCCGGTGGTGCCGCGTGTGCAGATATTCGCAACCGATATCGATGACGCCGCACTGAGTGCCGCCCGCTCGGGACGCTATACCGAACCGTTGCTGGCCGGGGTTTCACCCGAACGTCGCGAACGCTTCTTCAACAATGACGGCACCAGCTTTGTGCTGCATAAGAGCGTGCGCGATCTTTGCATCTTCTCTGCCCACAACGTCATTCGCGATCCGCCGTTCTCACGCATGGACATGGTCTCATGCCGAAATCTGTTGATCTACTTCGGGCCCGACGTTCAAAAGCAGGTCATTCCGACATTTCACTACTCACTGAAGCCAGGCGGCTATCTGTTCCTCGGCACGTCGGAGAGCCTGAGCCAACACAGCGAACTGTTCGCGCCGGTCGACAAGAAGCATCGCATCTTCAAGGCACGCGAACACGCAGCGCCGCCGCGCCTGCCCCTTCTGCTTAATGCAGCGTCTTCGAGCAGCCAGCTAAAAGGCGGCGACGCCCGTGCGGGGCGCGGCTTGTCCTATTCGCTGCGCCAGGTCGTCGAAGCTCAGGTACTGGAGCGCTTCGCGCCAGCCCACGTCGTCGTCAACGGCGAAGGAGATGTCGTCTATTATTCCGGCAGAACGGGCAAGTATCTTGAACCGCCGCAAGGTGTGCCGAGCCGTCAATTGCTGACGATGGTGCGCAGTGGGCTGCGCCTGGAACTGCGTGGCGCGTTACGGGAAGCGGCCGAAAACAGGCGTCCCGTCGTGCGGGAGGCGATTGCCGTTGAGGAGGACGACGACCGCGTCCAGTTTGTAACCTTGACCGTCGAACCTCTGGCCGATCGCGGAAGCGAACCGCTTTTCCTTGTCCTTTTCGAGCCGGTCGGGCGTTCGCAGCCGCGGACGGCCCAGACGGGTTCCCAGTCGGCGGCCGGCGGATTGGCGGATCTGGAGCGCGAGCTGCGCGACACCCGCGAGCGCCTGCAATCTACAATCGAAGAGTATGAAACCGCGCTGGAGGAACTCAAATCCTCCAACGAGGAATTGGTCTCGGTCAATGAGGAAGCGCAGTCGTCCAACGAGGAGCTCGAAGCCTCCAAGGAGGAGATGCAGTCCCTCAACGAGGAGCTGAGCACGATCAATGCCGAGCTGGTATCGAAGGTCGAGGATCTCGATCGCGCCAACAGTGACCTGAAGAACCTGTTCGACAGCACCAAGATTGCGACTGTCTTTCTTGATCCGAGGCTGGTTATTCGAAGCTTCACGCCGGCTGCTTCTTCATTTTTCAATCTGCTGCCGAGCGATGTCGGTCGTCCGCTTACCGATCTTGCCAGCCGGCTCGATTATCCGCAGTTGCGCGAACACATCGCGCAGGTTTTTCGGTCAGGCGAGATGATCGAGCATCAGCTTTCGCGCGATGGTGACGGCGTTCACTATCTCGTCCGCCTAATCCCCTACCGGGATGCCGTCGGCAAGATACAGGGCGTCGTCGTGACCTTCGTTGACGTCACGACCCTGGCCCAAGCGGAAGCTCATCAGCGGGTCCTCATCTCCGAGCTCAATCATCGGGTCAAGAACATGCTGGCTGTTACCGTGAGCATTGCCAGCCAGACCCTGAAGAATGCTGAATCGCCGGAAGTCTTTGCCGAAGCGCTGATCGGCCGCCTGCAGGCGATGGCGAGGGCCTACGGCGTGCTGTCGCGTGAAAGCTGGAAAGAGGCTTCGGCTGAGGAGATCGTTCGGCAGGAGTTAGAACCCTTTGGTTTGGAGCGCAGCACCAGGGCTGGTGATGACGTCCGTTTGAAACCCCAACAGGCTCTTTCCCTTGGAATGGTTGTCCACGAACTGGCGACCAATGCCGCCAAATACGGAGCGCTATCCTCGGCGAGCGGCAAGGTGTCAGTCACTTGGTCCGTCCTTGGCCAGGAATTCCGCTTGGAATGGACTGAAACGGGCGGCCCACCGGTCAAGCAGCCCGAAAACTCCGGATTTGGCTTGGCTCTGGTCAAAGGGGAAATCGAATACCGGCTGGGCGGCAAATTCGAAACAGCTTACGACTCCGACGGTTTTAAGCTGCGATTGGCGTTTCCACTCGATCGCCGGGAGACGGCGGTTGGCTAACGCACGGATTCTGGTTGTTGAGGACGAGTGGCTGATCGCCGAGGATCACAAGGATGTTCTCGAAAAAGCGGGCTATGAAGTCGTGGGACCTGCCGCATCCGTACGCAGCGCGATCGGGCTGATCGAAAACGAAGTTATCTCGGCGGCGGTGCTGGACATCGGTCTCAACGGCGAGACGAGCGCTGCGCTGATACCATTCCTTACAGAACGAGACATTCCGTTCGTTTTTGCGAGCGGATATGTGCCGCCGGACGTTCCAATGGAATTACGTGCCTATCGGATACTGCCAAAGCCTGTGCTGGCCCTTACGCTCATTCAAGCCGTTAGCGGCATGCTTAATGGCAGCGGCGCTAGTCATACCGCCTGTTGACAGGCGCGAACTTGACGAAGCCGCCACTGGGGACTCCTCCGCCAATGTCCCTCGGCGCTAGCGAGATGGCGCCGAAGTCGTCATCACGCGGACCGGCACCGACTTTGCCGCCGGCACATGTGCCTTTTCGGCTCGGTGCCACAGCGGAATGAGCGGATTGAGCTCGGGATAATAGCCGGCACAATCGCCGCGTGGAATGGAATAGGGAGTGACGCGCAATCCGTGTACACGGCGCTCGACACCGTCGCCTGCCGCAGATTCCAGATCGATCTCCTGTCCGTCATGGAGTCCCAGCCGTTCGATATCGTGCTCGTTCATGAGCAACACCATGCGCGTCCCGTCGATGCCGCGAAGGCGATCGCGGTAGCCGTAGACGGTGGTGTTGAATTGATCGTTGGAGCGAACCGTGATCAGCGTCAGCACGTTGGATTGCGAGACGTCAATGTCCGGATCCGTTTCCAGCATCGTCGGCGGCTTGAAGTTGGCCTTCTTGTTGGGGGTCTGCCACACCCGCTTCGAAGCCTTGATATCGCGGTGAAACCCGCCCGGCGCCAGGAAGCGTTTGTTGAAGTCCTTGAAGTGATCCGGATAACAACGTTCGATCTCGTCCCGCACGCGGGCATAGTCGGCTACCCATTCATCCCACGGAATCGAGCTCTTGCCGGCAACTGTCGCTTTGGCGAGTTCGGCGACGATCCGCGGCTCGGAGAGCAGGTTGGGTCCGGCTGGCGTGCGATGGCCGAAGGAGCCATGGATGCAGGCGGTGGAATCCTCAATGGAGACATGTTGCTCGCCGGTAGCCTGCAGGTCCTTCTCGATGCGCGAAAGGCAGGGCAGCAAATAGGTGACGGCTCCCGGTATCAGGTGACTGCGGTTCAGCTTCGTGGCGATCTGGACATGCAATCTCAGGTGCCGCCAGGCGTCTTCGACGAGCCCGGTTTCCGGGACGGCCCGTACGAAATTGCCGCCCAGTCCAATGAACGCCTTCACCGAGCCGTCGATCACGCCTTCGCATGTTTCGACGGTGTCGCGCCCTTTCTCGCGCGGCGGTTCGAACCGATAAAATTCGGCAAACTTGTCGAGCGGCACCAGCTCGGGCTTTTCGGAGATGCCGACGGTTCTTTGGCCTTGAACATTGGAATGGCCGCGAAGCGGGGACACGCCGGCGCCCGGTTTGCCGATATTGCCGCGCATCAGGAGCAGGTTGCAAAGCATGTGGACGTTTTCGGTCCCGTGCCGGTGCTGCGTCAGGCCCATGCCGTAATTGCCGATGACCGCCGAAGCCTTGCTGTAGATGTCCGCCACATGCTCGAGGTCGGCGCGCGCGATGCCCGAACGCATCTCGATTTTTTCCCACGGTGTGCGGCGTAGATAGGCCTCGAACGCATCGAAACCTTGCGTGTGTTCTTCGATGAAAGCGGTGTCGAGGACGCGCGGCGCGCCGGTCCGCCTCGCCGCGTCGTCGAGCGCGAGAACGGCTTTCGCAATGCCGGTCATGGCGGCGATATCGCCGCCGCCGCGGATCTGGAAGAAGTCGCTGGACATCTTTGTGCCGGCGCCCGGCGAAAGCATTTCAATTGGGTTCTGCGGATTCTTGAAACGTTTCAGGCCGCGTTCCGGCAATGGATTGAACGTGATGACGGGTATGCCGCGCTGGCGCGCGTCCTCGATCGGGTGGAGCAATCGCGGCGCGGTCACGCCGGTATTGTGGCCGAAGAAGAACATCAGGTCGCAACGGCTGAAATCCTCCAGTTGCACGGTGCCGACCGGCGAGCCGATCGACTCAGGCAGGCCGACCGAGGTCGACTCGTGGCACATGTTCGAAGAGTCCGGCAGATTGCTCGAGCCGTAGATGCGTGCGAAGAGCTGATACATGAACGATGCCTCGAGCGAAGCGCGGCCCGAGGTGTAGAACACGACCGATTTCGGATCGAGCTGGCTCAGCTCTTCGCCGATATCCCGGAATGCGGCCTCCCACGCCACCCGCTCATATTTGTCGGTGACCTCGTTGTAGCGCATCGGCTCGAGCAGGCGACCCTGCTTTTCCAGATCGTGATCGGGCCAGTCGAGCAGCTCGTTGACGGAATGCGCGGCGAAGAACTCCGGGCCGCAGCGCCGCTTCGTCTGATCCCAAATCGTCGCCTTGGCGCCATTCTCGCAGAACTCGAACGGCCGCGGCTCGGCAGGCTTCGCCCAGGAACAGGAGACGCACATATAGCCGTCCGCCTTGTTCTGCTTGAGCAGCGTGCTCCAGATGCCGGACGTCAGCAGACCTTCTGCGCGAGCCTTGCGGATCAGCGATCTGAGGGATCCCCATCCGCCGGTCGGGTGATTGTATTTGCGGATTTCGATGTGGTTGGTGGTGGAGGGCCTCATGGTGGAACTCGGTCGGCTATCGCTTTGATCTCCAACCCTTCTGGCGCCGCTATGTTCCAGTGCCGGCGAACGCTGCGGCAGAGTCGTTTTGCGCGAGATGGGCCGCCAGGCCTGCTCTGCTGTCGACAACTGCCCGCCGCGAACCTGTTGCGGCAGCGGAACATTTGACCCCTTTACCGGTTAGCCAAGACCGGGCGCTTAGCGCATCGCCGGCAACCCCGGCTGCGGGAGCATTGCCTTCGATCCGGGAAGGAAGACCAATGTCAGGCACCGATTTGTGGTTCATCGTCGTCGCGGGCGGTCCCCTCATTCTTTTGCTCGTGATCGTCTACGTTCTCCTCACCCGCCGGCGCCGCGGACCGGCGGAGCAACGCGAAAGCGACCGGGCAGCCGAGCGTCTGTACCGGGAGAAAGGCGACTAGAGCGGTCCGCCTCGCCGGCGCCGCATCCAAGGCAGTGTCGTTGAGGGCGGAACAACGCGGGGCCGTCGCTATTATCGAAGCGGACGTGAAGATCGACACCGGAGCAACGGTTGATGGCCAACGACGAGTTGCCGGGAGTGCTGGCGACGCTGCCTGTGATCGACGCCAAGGCGGAGCCGACGCCGAAGAGCGCGGAGGCGGAAGCGTTCTATACGCAGGCGATCCGCGAGCTCGCCGCCACCGACATTCCTTTTCTGGTTGCGGGGACCTATGCGGTGAGCGCCTATACCGGCGTCGTGCGCCAGACCAAGGACCTCGATATCTTCTGCAAGGCCGGCGATTGCGCGCGCGTCCTCGCCCATTTCAAGGATATCGGCTACGCCGTCGAGATTGAGGACGATCGCTGGCTCAGGAAGGTCTTCGAAGGTTCGCATTTCTTCGATGTGATCTTTGCATCGGCCAATGGCACCATGCTGGTCGACGACCAGTGGCTGGAGCATGCCCGCCAGGTCGAGCTGCTCGGCAGCCGTGTCCGGATCATCGGACCGACGGAGCTCATCTGGTCGAAATGCTTCATTCAGGACAGGGGTCGTCATGATGGCGCCGACATCGCCCATACCATTCTCAAGGCGCATGACCAGATCGACTGGCAGAGGCTGCTTTCCTATCTCGACGTCCACTGGGAGGTGCTTTTGATGCAGCTGCTCAACTTCCGCTGGATCTATCCGAGCGAGCGCGACCTTGTCCCCGACTGGCTGCTCGACGAACTGCTCGAGCGGCTGGCCACACAGCGGCGGCTGCCGTCGCCCAGAATGAAGATCTGCCGTGGCCGGCTGCTGTCGCAGATCGATTATGAGATCGACGTCAAGGAATGGGGCTTCGCAGGCGTCGGCGGCGTTGGAGAATTCCGCGATGGCTGAACAAAGCAAGGCAGACCGCAAAGCGGACGGAAACGGCAAGGTCAAAGTCGCCGCTGTGGGCGATCTGCATGTTCAGGAAGATGCGCAGACCTCCTACCGCGATCTGTTCGGCGAGGTTTCGCGCGAAGCCGATGTCCTGGTGCTTGCCGGGGATCTCACCAATCTCGGCAAGCCGAAGGAGGCCGAGCTTCTGGCGGAGGATCTGCGGGCCTGCTCAATTCCCGTGGTTGCGGTGCTCGGCAACCACGACTACGAATCCGGTTGCGCAGAGCAGATCGCGGCGACGCTTCGCCATGCCGGCGTTCATCTCCTCGACGGACAGGCGACGGAGCTGATGGAGGTCGGCTTTGTCGGCGTGAAGGGCTTTGTCGGCGGCTTCGGCCCGAGGATGCTTGGGTCCTTCGGTGAGCCGGCAATCAAAGCCATGGTGGCCGAGAGCGTCAGCGAGGCGATGCGGCTCGAAAATGCCATGCGGCAAGTCCGCGCCAAGCGCACGCTAGTGGTGCTTCACTACGCACCGATCGCGGAGACGGTCGCCGGCGAGCCGCCGGAAATCTTCCCGTTCCTCGGCTCTTCCCGGCTGGCGGAAACGATCGACCGGTTCAAGGTGAGCGCTGTCGTGCATGGGCATGCTCATCGTGGCACTTTCGAAGGCCAAACTCCCGGCGGCGCGAAAGTTTACAATGTCGCCATGCATATCGCGAAACCGACCGGCCGGCCTTACGCACTGCTCGAGATCTGAGCCGGCCAGCGATTTGGTGATCGGCTAGACTTCGTCAAACCGGCTGCCTTCCTTGGAAGGATCCTTGGACAGCACACGCTCTTCCTGATCGTCGGGCAAGGCTTCGTCACTTTCCTGGAAGGGGTTATCGTCATCCTCTTCCGGCAGGTCGCCTTCCGCTTCAGCATCATCCTGCGGGTCACCGTTCACGGCAACGCTGTCAGGCAGGATTCTGCCGCCCTCCAGGGCATCCCAGTCCTGCTGCTCGATGGTCGGGGCTTCGGTTTCTTCGGTCTTTGCAGGCCGCTGTTTGTCGCGCGGGTCCATGACGTTCTCCAATGCTGAGCTTCGAGTGAAAAACCCTTCGCCGAAACAGTTGTTCCGCTTCTTATCCAATCACGAACGGTTGGCGCGACTGCCCGGCACCGGCCTTCCCATCATCGGCAGCGTGCCCGGTCATCCGCGAATTCATGCGGTGATGGGCTATGGCGGCAACGGGATCACCTTTTCACAGATTGCTTCCGAGATCGTTTCCGCCTCGATCGCCGGCGCACAGGATGCCGATGCGGATCTCTTCGCTTCAAAACGTGATTCTGAGAGCCATCGTTGCGAGCGGATTGGAAGCTATTCGATCTGCTCGAACGTGCATTGGCTCGGCGCCTTGTCGGGTCGCCAGCGCAAGAGCCTCGTGCCGTGCCGGAAACGGCCGCCGGTAACATGGTCGAAGCGGACCTCGACGACCAGTTTTGGCCGCACCGGTTCCCACTCTCCGCTGCGTTCGGTGCTCCATCGGCTCGGCCCGCCCGGTGCCTTGCCGGTGAAGCCTGACCCGCCACGCAATTTTTCGAGCCTCTCGGTGAGAGCGGCGCGCTCGCCACTGGCGATGGTCGAGGTGAAGCCGACATGATCGAGCTGCCCATTGTCGTTGTAGAGGCCGAGCAGCAGCGATCCGACTAGCCGCGTACCATTGAGATAGCGAAAGCCGCCGACCACGCAGTCGGCCGTGCGTAGCCGTTTTACCTTGATCATAGCGCGCTCGCCGGGCCGATATGGCTCGTCAAGCCCCTTGGCGACAACTCCGTCGGTCGAACCCTGGCCCGAGCCCCGCAGCCATCGCTCGGCAGTCGCAATGTCGGTGGTCGATCGCGATAGCCGCAGCGCTCCGCCTGCGCAGCCGGATATGAACGTCTCCAATGCCGCGCGTCGGTCGGCCAGTGGCGCTTCGAGCATGATCTTGCCGGTCGGCGCGACAAGCATGTCGAACAGGATCAATCGCGCCGGCGTCTCCATGCTCAGCTTGCGAATGCGGCTTTCCGCCGGATGCAGCCGCATCTGCAACGCGTCGAAGGAAGCGCGACCGTCGATCTCGATCACGATCTCGCCATCGACGACGAAATCCTTGGCGTCGAGCCTTCGCACCGTGGTGATCAGCTCCGGAAAGTAGCGCCCGAGCGGCTTGCCGGATTTGGCGCGAAGATCGACGTCCTCCTTGCCCTTGAAGGCGAGGCAGCGGAAGCCATCCCATTTCGGCTCATACTGCCAAGGCCCGTTCTCCGTCGGCAACGTTTCCGCAGTTCGCGCTTCCATTGGCGGCGTGTCCAACGGCAATGGGAAGCTGTTTGCCCGCGCGGCTACCATCGCTCTTCCGTATCGCGATGAGGCAGGTCGATGCCGCAGCAAACCCAGCCGAGCCGCTGCGAAGATCCGTAATTGTATTGCGGCTCAAGATCGGCCGGATTGTCGAAGGTTCCGACATGCAGCGCGATCTCGCTGAGGGCTGCGTCGTAGGCCAGGGTAAGAGGAGAGCCGCAAACCTGGCAGAAGCCGCGTCTGGCGAGAGGTGATGAGCGCCGGAAGCACGGCTCGTCGCCCAGCCATGACACGTCGGCACAAGGCAGCCAAGCGAGCACCGCGAAGGCGCTGCCGGTCGCGCGGCGGCACATGTCGCAATGACAGTAGTGCACACGTGGATTGCCGGTCACGCGGTAACGGATCTTGCCGCAGAGGCATCCGCCTGAACGTTCGCCAGTCGCCGCGTTGGTGAGAGTCTCTGCTGCATCCATTCAGCTTGAACGGTCGGCGCGGGATCTGGTTTCCGGCGGGAACAGCCAACGAACCAAAGCGTTGTTCAACATTCCAAGGACCAGGCCTTGATCTCCAATCACCACTGCCGCGCGTTGCCGTACATGCATTTCCGCTTCATCCCGCTTCCGCCGAGCCGAATTTATCGGGTGTTCTGATGTCAGCTCCGGGCTTGACCTATGGGCCGCTTGGCGATCACTGCGCCCATCTTTGCGTCGACATGCAAAAGCTGTTTGCCGAGCCGTCGGAATGGGCGACGCCCTGGATTACCCGGGTCCTTCCGAGAATTGTGAGTCTGGTCGAAAGAAAGGCCGAGCAGACGATCTTTACCCGCTTTATTCCGGCGGCGCGGGCGGGGCAGGGCGTAGGCACCTGGAGACGCTACTACGAGCGATGGGCCTCGATGACGGTCGAAGCCGTCGGCCCGCAGATGGTGGACTTGCTGCCGGCGCTGCGCGCATTTTGCCCGCCGGCCCAAGTGATCGACAAGCATGTCTATTCGCCCTGGCCGGAGGGCAGACTGCAGGCTGAGCTTGCCGGCCGAGGTGTCGATACTTTGGTGATCACCGGCGGCGAAACCGATGTCTGCGTTCTAGCCACCGTTCTGGGAGCGATCGACGTCGGCTACCGCGTCGTGCTGGTCACGGATGCGCTTTGCAGCTCTTCCGACGCTACTCATGATGCGCTGATGACCGTCTATCACCAGCGCTTTGCCCAGCAGGTTGAGACGGTGGAGATGGAGGTCGTTCTCTCGGCCTGGAATTGAGAGGCTGCTCCGCCTCGAGATCGATCAGCGCAACGCCAAGCTCGGAACGCTTCCGGCGGCGCAGGTGGCCAGGCGATTCCAGCACCGTGACCTCCAGCGTGGGTCGCACGTAGCCTTCCAGCAGGTGTCCGCCCCGCGTCGACCCATCGCCGAGGCCGAGCACGGCATGCACGTGAAGACTGGGTTTGCCTTTATCGTCGACGGCAATGTCGCCGATCGCGCTCAGCTTGTGAAGCTCGGCGGTTTCGCGAGTGAATTCGGAACAATGGCTTGGCTCATCGGTTGGGGCCAATGACCAGCCAGCGACGGAGCGAGCATGTCCAAGCCTTCAGCCTCCCATGTTGCTGCTCTCAACCGACGAAATTTCATGACTGGCACGGTGTCCGCCGCCGCGGCCGTGCCTCTGCTTGGCTCACAGGCCAAGACGCAAGAAGTCACACAGTCAGGGGCACGGCTAAGGGAGCCGGTCGTCACGACGTTGCGGATCAACAAGCAACGTCACGAGCTTTCGCTCGATCCCAGAACGAGCCTGCTCGACGCGTTGCGTGATCACGCCGGGCTCACCGGCACCAAGAAGGGCTGCGATCACGGCCAGTGCGGCGCGTGCACGGTGCTGGTCGACGGCAAGCGCGTACTTTCTTGTCTGAGCTTCGCCGTGATGAACGACGGCAAGGATGTGACGACAATCGAAGGGCTCGCGTCCAGCGACGGCAAGCTGCATCCGATGCAGCAGGCCTTTATCGACCACGATGCCTTCCAATGCGGCTACTGCACGCCGGGCCAGATCATGTCGGCGATCGGCTGCGTCAATGAAGGTCACGCCGAATCCGAGAATGACATCCGTGAATATATGAGCGGCAATATCTGCCGCTGCGCCGCCTATCCCAACATTGTCGCCGCCGTTCTGCAGGCACGCGGCGAAACGAGAGGGGCCTGAGATGCGGCCTTTCGTCTATGAACAACCGACCGACATTTCCGCAGCGGTCGCGCTGGCATCCAACTTCACGACCCGCGACGATCAGCCGACGCGAGCCAATACGCAGTTCATCGCCGGCGGCACCAATCTCGCCGATCATATGAAATTGGGGGTCGCTGAGCCGAACCGTCTGCTCGACCTCAACCGGCTCGAGGAGCAAAAGCTCAGGCATATCCGGGTAACGGAAGACGGCATCCGCTTCGGCGCCCTGGTGCGGATGGGCGAGGCTGCGGATCACCGCGAGGTCAAGGAGCGCTATCCGGTCATTGCAGAGAGTTTGCGTTTGGCGGCAAGCGGCCAGATCCGCAACATGGCAAGCCTCGCCGGCAATGTCCTGCAACGCACGCGCTGCGAATATTTTCGCGAGACGTC
Source organism: Mesorhizobium sp. CA8 (assembly GCF_020164955.1). Taxonomy (GTDB): domain Bacteria; phylum Pseudomonadota; class Alphaproteobacteria; order Rhizobiales; family Rhizobiaceae; genus Mesorhizobium. Next base: position 131,185 of record NZ_JAIUHG010000013.1, on the reverse strand, counting down.
TTGGGCTTGCAACAAACGTGTGCCGGGGTCGGGCTGTGCCGCTATGGACGGCTTCAACCGGCAGCATGCGGTGCTGGGAGGCAGCGACGCGTGTATCGCCACCTATCATGGCGACTTCGCCCAGGCGCTGATCGCGCTCGACGCCGTCGTTCTCACCGAGGGTTCGCGCGGCGCGCGCAAAATCCCGTTCGCCAAGCTGCATCGGCAGCCCGGCGATACGCCGCATATCGAGACGGATCTCGCCGCCGACGAGATCATCACCGCCATCGAGGTGCCGGCTCTGCCGTGGGGCCGGCGCTCGCTCTATCTGAAGATCCGTGACCGCGAATCCTATGCCTTTGCGCTGGCTTCGGCGGCCGTTGCTCTCGACCTCGACGGCGAGACTGTGCGCGAGGCACGCATTGCGCTCGGCGGCGTGGCGACCGTGCCGTGGCGCGCCAGCGCGGCCGAGGAAATCCTGCAAGGGAAGAAGCTTGACGATGCGTCGGCAGGAGCAGCGGCGGACGCCGCCTTCGCCGAGGCCCAGCCCCGCCAACACAACGCGTTCAAGATCGAACTCGGCAAGCGAACATTGGTGCGCGCGCTGCTCGAAACCCGCGACATGAAGGTGTGACCATGGACGCTGCCGCTCCAAGACCCAAGGAAAACCAGGGTGAACCGCTGCCGCGCGTCGATGCGCGGTTGAAAGTCACCGGGCAGGCGCACTACCCCGCCGACCTGCCGGCCGCCAACATCGCCTATGGCGCGCTGGCCACCAGCAGCATCGCCAGAGGCAAGGTGACGAAGCTTCGTCTCGACGATGCCCGCGCTGTGCCTGGCCTGCTCGACATCGTCACCTATGGTGACATGGACAAGGTCGACAAGCCGAAATTCGGCAATTCCGGCGCCACATCGATCGGTCCACTGCATGACCGGACGATCTTCCATGACGGCCAGATCATCGCGCTCGCGGTTGCCGAGACTTTCGAGGCGGCCGAAGAGGCGGCGCAGTTGATCCGCGCCGAATATGAGGAGGACAGGCCGACCGCGAGCTTTGACAGTCCGGGCACGAAGACCGTTGCGGCGGCCGGCAAAAGCCCGATGTTCAAGGAGGACGTCAAGGCCGGCGACTTCGATGCAGCCTTTGCCGCGGCGGCGGTCAAGATCGACCAGCGCTATTCGACGCCCACCCAGCATCACAATCCGATCGAACTGTTCTCGACGACCGCGTACTGGCAGGGCGACCAACTCGTCGTGCATGAGCCCTCGCAGAACGTCACCGGCTGGAAAGTCGAGCTTGCCAGGCAACTGAAGATGGATCCGGCGAATGTGCGCATCGTAAGCCCCTTCATCGGTGGCGCATTCGGCTCGAAAGGGCCGATGACCCCGCGCACCGCGATCGTTGCCGTGGCCGCCAAGCGGCTCGGGCGTCCGGTGCGTTGCGTGACAAGCCGCATGCAGGCTTTCGGCACCCAGACCTACCGGGCTGAAACGCGTCACCGCATCAGGATCGGCGCCGGCAAGGACGGCCGCATCACCGCTTTCGCGCATGAAGGCTGGGAGGTGACCTCGCGGCCCGATCTCTATGTCGTTGGCGGCACGTCGGCCACGGGCCGCATGTACGGCTATGGCTCGGTGCTGACCCATGTCTCGCTGGTGCAGGCGGACCGCAACACGCCGGGTTACATGCGTTCGCCACCCGAGACGCCTTATGTCTATGCGCTCGAAAACGCCATGGACGAGATGGCGGTGGCGCTTGGCATGGATCCGGTCGAATTCCGCCGGATCAACGAACCGAAGACGGAGCCGATCGGCAAGAAACCGTTCTCCAGCCGCTCGCTGATCCAGTGCTACGACCAGGCGGCGGAGGCCTTCGGATGGGCCAGGCGCGATCCGAAGATCGGCGCGATGCGCGACGGCGACTGGCTGATCGGCATGGGCTGCGCGACGGCAATCTATCCCACCGCCGTCGCGCCATGCGCGGCGCGCGTGCGCCTGACTGTCGATGGCGATGTGCGCCTGCAATGCGGTTCGCACGAGATCGGCACCGGCGTGCGCACCGTGGCCGGCCAGATGGCGTCGGAGCGGCTCGGCGTCGCTATCGACAAGATCAGTGTCGAAATGGGCGACAGCAGCCTGCCTCCTGCGCCCGTCTCAGGCGGCTCGATCTCCACGGCCAGCGTGTGTTCGGCGGTGCTCAAGGCCTGCGACGCTATCCGAACCAAGCTGTTTGCCGCCGCGACTGCCGAGGGCGGTCCGCTGGCCGGCTCCCATAATGAGGAATTCGAGCTTGCCGACGGAAAGATCGTGGCGAAGAGCGGCGCGTCGACCAAGGTCGAGGACGTCCTGAAGGCCATGCAGGTCGGCGCGATCGAGGAATATGCCGAGTTCGCACCCAAGGGCGCGACGCCGGAGGCGCTGAAGAAGCTCTATGCGGGTACGCCGGAATTCCACGGCGGCGAGCAAGACGAGGATTCGGTGAAATATGCCTTCGGCGCCGAGTTCGTCGAAGTGCGCATCAATCGCTATACCAAGGAAATCCGCGTGCCGCGCATCGTCGGCGCGTTCGCGGCCGGCCGCATCATGAACACGCGCACGGCGCGCAGCCAACTGATGGGCGGCATGATCTGGGGCATCGGCCAGGCGCTGCATGAGGCGACCGAGGTCGACAGGCGCTACGCCCGCTACGTGAACCGCGACCTGCAGGACTACCTCGTGCCGGTCAATGCCGACATCAAGGACCTGCAGGTGATCCTGGTGCCGGAGATCGACCACGCGGTCAATCCAGCCGGCGTGAAAGGCTTGGGCGAACTGGGCAATGTCGGCACGGCCGCCGCCGTCGCCAGCGCGGTCTACCACGCGACGGGCAAGCGCATCCGTGACCTGCCGATAAGGATCGAGCAGTTGCTCGCTTGAGCATGCCTGCGATGCATGCGCACAGCTATTTTCTCTAATAGGGCGAAACCCATGTTTCACCTTGGCGTGTGGATGCTGCCCATCGCGGGCATCCCTCTGATCCTCATTCTGATCTGGATGTATTTCCTCGCCAGGCGCCGAAGCCGGCGGCCGGCAGAGCGGAAGGGCGGTCCGTCACAAGAGACGGGACAGCGTCGCAACGACCTGAAGCGCTGAAGTCTTTAGCCCGGCTGGTCGATCTCTGTCACCCGGCCGGCAAAGCGTAGGCGATGACTTCGTCGCCGACCTTGGTTTCCGTGAAGTGGTGCCGCCGGGCGCATGGGAGCGGCTGTGGTTGCGGGTTAAATCCGCGACCTGTTCCCGGTTGCAGTCACCATTCTGTGATTCCGACACGGGCTCGGAACCTTAGCGGCGAAAGCACCGTTAGGGGGCGTCAACTCTGGGTTTGCCTTCAGCAGAATCGGCGAGGGGATGCCGCAAATCTTCTCGAAAAACGCCAATGGCGTTGCGCGCTTTGTCATATGGGGAAGCTGTGCAGTTCTGTTGATCGCCGCCGCGATCGGGACAATCCTTCCCCGTTCGGACCTGGTTACGGGAGTAGGTGAGCCATTGGCGCAGCCGGTGCCGTTCAGTCACAAGCACCATGTCGGCCAGCTCGGCATCGACTGCCGTTATTGTCACAATGGCGTCGAGACCTCGTCTTCGGCGGGCCTGCCGGCGACCGAAATCTGCATGACCTGCCATTCGCAGCTTTTCACCAATGCCGATATGCTGGCGCCGGTCCGCGCAAGCTTGGTCGGCGGCAAGCCGATCGAATGGCAGCGCGTCAACGGCGTGCCCGACTTCGTATTCTTCAACCACGCCATTCACGTCAACAAGGGCGTCGCCTGCGAGACCTGTCATGGCGAGGTCGACCAGATGCCGCTGATGAGGCGAGCGCATACGCTGAGCATGGAGTGGTGCCTCGGCTGCCATCGCAACCCGGAACCCAATCTGCGTCCCCCACAGGACGTGTTCCTGATGCACTGGCAGCCGTCTGCGGACATCGATCAGATCAGGCGGCAGCTGATCGGCGTGCTCGACATCCACCCCGAGACGATGACGGATTGCTATGTCTGCCATCGCTGACGACAGGCCTGGTTCCGCCATCGATATCGAGGCTCTGCGCAAGCGGCTGGCGCATGGCGGCGAAATATGGCGCAGCCTGGACGAGATCGCCGGCGCTGCCGAATTCCGCCGCTTCGTCCAGGCCGAGTTCCCGGCAATCGCGGAACGCCTGCCGGCAAAGCCGAACCGGCGGACGCTGCTGAAGCTGATGGGCGCATCGCTGTCGCTTGCCGGGCTGGCCGCCTGCAGCAAAGCGGAAAACATCCTGCCCTATGTGCGCCAGCCGGAAATCCTGATCCCAGGCAAGCCTGTCTACTACGCGACGACGCTGTCGAGTGACGGCTTCGGTATCGGCGCCATCGTCGAAAGCCATGAAGGGCGGCCGACCAAGGTCGAGGGCAATCCCGATCATCCGGCCTCGCGCGGCGCCACCGACGCGGTGATGCAGGCGGCGGTGCTGACGCTGTTCGATCCCGACCGTTCACGCACGCCGCTCAAGGATGGCCAGCCGGCATCATATGGCGATTTCCTCAAGGACATGGCGGCGCTTGTCTCGCGGTGGACGGTATCGCAGGGGCGGGGCGGGGCGTTGCTTCTCGATGCCTATACGTCGCCTACGCTCGCGGCCCAGATCGATGCGTTGCGGGCTCGCTATCCGAAACTGAAAATCTTCCGCCACGACCCGTTGGCGATGCCGGCCGCGGGGGAGGCGTCGCGTGCCCTGTTCGGGTCGGTGCTGACGCCGGTCTACCGCTTCGATCGTGCGGAAACGATCGTCAGCTTCGACGCCGATTTCCTTGGCGAAGGGCCTGGTCGGCTCGCCTATGCGCGCGACTTTGTAGCGCGGCGACGTGTACGCGATCCGTCCGACCGGATGAGCCGGCTTTATGCGGTGGGGTCGACGCCGACAATCACTGGGGCTGCCGCCGATCATCGACTAGCGATCAAGCCAAGTGAAGTCGAAGCCGTGGCTGCCGGATTGAACGCGGCGTTGACTGGCCAAACCGGAACTTCCGGCTCGCCGATCGACCAGGCGTGGATGGCGGCGCTGGTCGACGATTTGAGGGCGGCGGGCCGCGACGCGCTGGTCATCGCAGGAGCGCAGCAGAGCGCCTTCGTTCACGCCGCCGCGCTTGCCGCCAATGCGAAGCTTGGCGCGCTTGGCAACACGGTCGAGCTGATCGAGCCGCCGGATGCGCTGTCGGTCGACGGCGATCTCGGAGCGCTGCGCGAGGCAATCGGCGATGGGGTTGTGGACACCGTCGTGGCGCTGGGGACCAATCCGCTGCACACGGCCCCGGCAAGTGTCGACGCGCATAAGGCATTCTCCGGCTTGAATTTGTTCGTCCATCACGGACTCTATCGTGACGAGACGGCGTTCCTGGCGCACTGGCATGTGCCGGCGGCGCATGAACTTGAGAGTTGGAGCGACATCCGCGCCTATGACGGCACTGCCTCGCTGGTGCAGCCGCTGATCAAGCCGCTCTATGACGGCAAGACCGTGCACGAATTGCTCGCCGTGCTTGGCGGCCAGTTCGAGACCGATCCGCTGTCGCTCGTCCAGCAACATTGGGCAGCACTCGATGACGATGCCTGGAAGAAGGCGTTGCGCGACGGCACTGTGCCGAACGGCGCTGCCAGGCCCGTACCCGTCACCATGCCGCCGGATCTGGGCGGACTAAGGCCAGCGGCGAAAGCGGGTGACGGTATCGAAATACGGTTCGTCGCCGATCCGTGGCTGCGCGACGGCCGCTTTGCCAATGCGTCGTGGCTGCAGGAATTGCCGCGGCCGCTGACCAAGATCGTCTGGGGCAATGCGGCGCTCATCTCGCCCGCCACCGCGCAGCGGCTGAAGATCGCAAATGGCAAGGTCATCAACATCGCATCCGACGGGGCGGACGTCGCTGCGCCGGCCTGGATCCTGCCCGGTCATCCGGACGAAACGATAACGCTTTCCTTCGGCTTCGGACGCAAGGCCGGTTCCGTTGCCGCGCTGGCAGAAGGCTGCGACGCATTTCGCTTGCGCAGCGGCGCTGAATGGTTCGCGGCCGGCGCGGCCATCGCGCCCCGCAAGAATAGCGTGCGGGTCATCACCACGCAGCATCACCAGGCGATGGAAGGCCGCGCCATCGTGCGCCATGCGTCCCTCGATGCCTTCCGACAGAATCCGGATTTCGTCCGCCAGGATGCGCCGCCAACGCCGACGGAATCACTCTATCCCGATTGGCCCTACGACCAGGAAGCCTGGGCGATGGCGATCGACCTCTCGGCCTGCATCGGCTGCATGGCCTGCGTCTCCGCTTGCCAGGCCGAGAACAACATCGCGCCGGTCGGCCCGGAAGAATGCGAGCGCGGCCACGAGATGCACTGGCTGCGGGTCGACCGCTACTATGCCGGGCCGTTGGATGCGCCCGAGACGCTTTTCCAGCCGGTCCCCTGCATGCATTGCGAGAAGGCGCCATGCGAGGTTGTCTGCCCGGTCAACGCCACCGTGCACACGCATGATGGGCTGAATGCGCAGGTCTATAACCGCTGCATCGGCACGCGCTACTGCTCGCAGAATTGCCCCTACAAGGTGCGGCGCTTCAATTTCCTCGACCATCAATCCTTCGACAAGGATGAGGCAGGTCCGGAGCAGGGCGTCCATAACCCCAATGTCAGCGTGCGCTCGCGCGGGGTGATGGAGAAATGCACCTATTGCGTCCAGCGCATCAGCGCCAAGCGCATCCAGGCGCAGATCGAGAACCGCGACATCGCCGATGGCGAAGTTGTCACCGCCTGCCAGCAGGCCTGCCCGACGCAAGCTATCACCTTCGGCGATCGCAACAAGAAAGATGCAAAGGTCGTTCGCGAAAAGAGCGCGCCGCAGAATTACGCGCTGCTGGAGGAGCTGAACACACGGCCGCGCACCACCTATCTCGGCAAGATTTCCAATCCCAACGGCAAGCTTGCCAAGCCGGGCAAGGCGACCGATGGCTGAAGCGAGCGCGAACAACCCGGTCGTCCTGCGCGGCCGCCACGATTTTCCCGAGATCAGCGGACGCATCGGCTCGATCGTGCTCAACGGCCGCCTGCCGCGGCATTTCTGGACCGCGTTCTTCCTCTGCTTCCTGCTGATTTTGCTGCTGCTCTATTCGATCACATATCTGATAGCGGTCGGCGTCGGCGGCCTCGGCATCAACATGCCGGTGGTCTGGGGCACGATGATCTCCAACTTCGTCTGGTGGATCGGCATCGGCCATGCCGGCACGCTGATCTCGGCGGTGCTGTTGCTGCTGCGCCAACCATGGCGCGCCTCGATCAACCGCTTCGCCGAAGCCATGACGCTGTTTGCCGTCGCCATGGCCGGCCTGTTTCCCATCCTGCATCTTGGGCGACCGTGGTTCTTCTACTGGCTGCTGCCGCTGCCCAATGTGCATATGCACTGGCCGCAGTGGCGAAGTCCGCTGGTCTGGGATTTCGCGGCGATCGCCACCTACGCCACCGTCTCGCTGCTGTTCTGGTATATGGGCTTGCTGCCCGACCTGGCGGTGCTGCGCGACCGCGCCAGGTCGAGACCGGCGCAGCTCTTCTACGGCATATTGGCGCTCGGCTGGCGCGGCTCGGCCTATCATTGGGCGCGCTACCAGGTTGTCTATTTCCTGCTTGCCGCTTTGGCCACGCCGCTGGTCGTTTCGGTGCATTCGATCGTCTCACTCGACTTCACCTTCGCGATCACGCCCGGTTACCACTCGACGATCTTCCCGCCCTATTTCGTCGCCGGCGCGCTGCTCTCCGGCTTCGCCATGGTGCTCACCATCGCCATCCCATTGCGCTGGGCCTTCTCGGTCAAGGACCTGATCACGCTCCGGCACATGGACAATGCCGCCAAGCTGATGATCGCCGCCGGCATGGTCGTCGCCTATGGCTATGTCTCGGAAGCATTCTTCGCCTGGTATTCGGGCGAGCCGTATGAGCGCGCCATGATGGCGCAGCGCGCCCTGGGTCCCTATGCGCCGCTGTTCTGGATAATGCTGAGCCTGAACTGCGGCGTGCTGCAATTGCTGTGGTTCAGAGGCATCCGGCGCAACATGCCGCTGCTGTTCGCGATCGCCGTCGCCATCAATGTCGGCATGTGGATCGAGCGCTACATCATCGTGGTGACGGGGCCGAGCCGAGATTATCTGCCGACCTCCTGGGGCGAGCAATCGTTGACCTGGCTCGATTTCGGCATCCTGTTCGGCTCGATCGGCACCTTCTTCGCGCTCGTCTTCCTGTTCATCCGCATCCTGCCAGCGATCACCATCTTCGAGGTCGAGGAACTGGCTGAGGAAGAGGGCAAGCTCGGATGAGCCTCTACGGTCTCATGGCGGTGTTTGCCGAGCCGGAAGCGCTGATAGAAGCCGCGCGCGGCATGCGCGAGCGCGGCTATCGGCGCATGGATGCGTTCTCGCCGTTTCCGATGAAGGAGCTTGACGGGATATTGGAGATCCCGAAAACGCGCCTGCCTTGGATCGTGCTCGCCGGCGGCATCGCCGGGGCCGTACTCGTCTATGCGCTGATCTGGTACTCGGTCGAGATCGACTACCCTGTCAATGTCGGCGGCCGGCCGCTGCATTCCTGGCCGCCTTTCGTCGTCATCGCTTTCGAGGCTGGCATTCTGGGCGCTGCCTTCGCGGGGTTCCTGGGCGTGCTCGCGGCCAACGGGTTGCCCCGCTATCACCATCCGGTGTTCAACGCCGAGAGCTTCAGCTACGCGCGCGGCGGCAAGTTCTATCTGCTGATCGAAACGGCCGATCCCAAATACCGCAAAGGCGTGACGAGGGGCCAGCTGACGCGGCTCGGCGCCGAGCTCGTCGAGGAGGTCGAGGCGTGAGCCGCCTCGGCCTCACGCTCATGGTCGGTGCGCTGGCCGTCGCCGGCTGCCGGCAGGATATGGAGGACCAGCCGCGCTACGATCCGCTGGAGGCGAGCAACCAGTTCGCCGACGGCATGTCGGCGCGCACGCCGGTGCCGGGTACGGTGGCGCGCGACGCCGATCTGACGCCGGTCCCCGACAAAATCCCTTATCCGATCACGATCGAGCTTCTGCAGCGCGGACGACAGCGTTTCGACATCTTCTGCTCACCCTGCCACGGCCGTACCGGCAATGGTCACGGCATGATCGTCCAGCGCGGCTTTCCGGCGCCGCCGAGCTATCATCAGGATGCGCTGCGCAAGGCCACGGACCGGCACTTCTACGACGTCATCACCAACGGCTATGGCGCCATGTATTCCTACGCGGCGCGAGTGCCGCCGCAGGACCGGTGGGCGATCGTCGCCTATATCCGCGCGCTGCAATATTCGCGCGACGCTCCAGTCGCCGAACTTCCGCAAAGCATGCGCGCGCGGCTCGAAGCGGAGGCATCGCCATGAGCCGCGTCGAGCAAGGCTTTCTGGCGGCGGGCGCCGTGGGACTTGTCATCTGCGGTCTGGGCGTATCGCTCGATGCCAAGGCGATGCTGAGCGCCTGGCTCCCCGCAATTCTCTTCGCGCTCAGCCTGCCGCTCGGCGCGCTGACCATACTGATGGTGCACGGGCTGACCGGTGGACGCTGGGGCGATGCGGTCCGCCAGCCTTTGCGGATCATGATCGCGATGCTGCCATTTGCGCTCATCCTGCTCCTGCCGGTGCTGATGCGGCTCGACCTGATCTTCCCATGGGCCGGCGCCGATCCCGCGATGCTTCCTGAGCAGGTTCGAGAGAAGCTTGCTTATCTCAACATGTCGTTCTTCCTGCTGCGCTTCGCCTTCTGCGCTGCGGTCTGGCTCATTCTTGCCTGGACGATGCTTACTTTAGAGGACCCCGCAAAGCGTGGCAGCGGCAGGAAATATGCCCTCGGCCTCATCCTTCATGCGCTTGCCGTCAGCGTTTTTGCCATCGACTGGATGCTGTCGCTCGAGCCTGAATTCACCTCGACCATCTATGCGCTTTGCGAAGCCTCGGCCGAGGTGGTCGGGGCATTCGCCCTGGCGATCCTGGTGCTGGCGGCAAGGCGGGCAGTGGAGGTCATGCCCGGCGGCGAGGAAGACGTCGCGCTCAGCGAAGATCTTGCCAACATGCTGCTCGGCTTCGTGCTGACCTGGATCTATCTCGCTTTCATGCAATGGCTGGTGGTCTGGGGCGGCGATCTGCCCGATGAGATCCATTGGTACGTCATCCGCGGCGACGATGGATGGCACTACCTGCTCTACCTGATGGTCGCCTTGCAGATGGCTGCCTTTGCGGGTCTGCTCAGCCGGAACCTGAAACGCAGCCATGCCGGCCTCGTCTGGCTCGCCGGAATTGCCTTGGCAGGCCATTTCGCCGATGTGTTCTGGCGTATCCGCCCGCCACTCTTTTCCGGCGGCGTCCTGGCATTGTGGCATGATGCGGCCGCCTGGATTGGAGTGGGCGGGCTGTGGCTCGCGCTGTTCCTCTTCCTGCTCCGCCGACCGGACAAGATCGTCTGGTGGAAGCGCGAGGTCGCCCATGGCTAAGGCGCACCGTCACCCCGAGACGCGCGATGTCCAGCCGCGTGTGCTGCTCGCTTTCGGCGGCGGGCTGTTGCTGTTCATTGCTTTAGCTGCGATCGGCGTGAAGCTCATCTTCAACACCGCGCCGACGTGGCTGCCGCTGCCAGCCAACACCAGTCCCGAAAACCCGGATCTGCAGACCACGCCGCAACAGGATCTGACCGTGTTCCGCGCCGAGGAAGATCGCCAGCTCAAGACGCTTGGCTGGGTCGATCGCAATGCCGGCATCGCCCGCATTCCGATCGATGACGCCATGTGGGCGGTGGTCAGCCACGGCCTGCCGGATTGGTCGCAACAGACGGCAGCTGCCACGGCGCCTGATGATTGCGCCTTGCTCACAACTGCGGTTCCCCGCGCACCGCAGGCCGAAAACTGCCGGCGGCAGGACTGGACAGGGCGATGAGAAGCTTGTTGGCTGCGCTTTGTCTGTTCATTGCCAGCACGGCGCTTGCCGCCGAACGACCAACCTTCGATCCGAAGCCCGGCGCGCAGCTCAGCCTTGAGCGGGAGTTGGTCGATACTAGCGGCCGGAAGCTGACGCTTGGCGAGACGCTCGATGGGCGTCCGGCGCTCGTCATCTTTGGCTACGACAAATGCCCGAACCTTTGCGGGGTCACCCAGCAGGCCGTCGCGTCCGACCTGAAGAAGACATCGCTTCGCCCTGCAGATTATCGCGCGCTGTTCATCTCGATCGACCCCGAAGAAACCTCCGCCGATGCCGCAGAAGCGCAAGCTGAAATCGCGTCCGCCGCCGGTCCGACGGGACTGTCCGCCTGGCGGTTCCTGACAAGCAGCGATGGCGCCGGCGCAGCGCTTGCCAACGAGGCCGGCATCACGTTCGACCGGCGCAAAGGCATCGATCAGTTCGTGCATCCGATCGCGGTCATTGCGCTGACGCCTTCTGGCCGAATTTCGCAGGTATTGCCGGCGCTGACCTTCACGCCGCGCGATCTCCAGCTCGCGCTGGTCGAAGCGTCGGCCAACAAGCTCGGGTCGATTGCCGATCACGCCTTCCTGTTCTGCGCGGGGTTCGACAGTTCGAAAGGCCAGTACACTCCCGTAATCTGGGCAGCGCTGAAAGTGGCAAGCCTGGCAACGGCGCTTGGTCTCGCTGCGATCGTGCTCTGGCAAACGCGCGGGAGGATAAGGTGAGCTTCGGCGTTCCCTTCTTCCCGCAGGAAGCCTCGTCGGAAGCCGGCCATGTCGATGCGCTGTTTTACACGCTGCTCATTTTCTCAGCCGTTCTCGGACTGACACTCACCGGCCTCGTCGTCGGCTACGCCGTGAAATACCGCGTCGGCTCGAAGGCGGATCGCACGGGACAGCGTTCCCGCACCATGTGGCTGGAGATGAGCTGGACCGTCGCCAGCCTGATCATCGCCTTCATCTTCTTCGGCTGGGGCGCAGTGCTTTTCGTTCGCCGCGATCATCCGCCGGCGGACGCGCTCGAGATCACGGGGCTTGGCAAACAGTGGATGTGGGAGTTCAGGCAACCCGGCGGCCAGCGCGAGATCAACGAGCTGCACGTTCCGGTCGGCAAACCGGTCGTGGTGTCGCTCGCCTCGCAGGACGTTATCCACTCCTTCTACGTGCCGGCCTTCCGCATCAAGCAGGACGCGGTGCCCGGCCGCACGACGCGCATCTGGTTCATCGCCACCGAGCCCGGCCGCTACCATCTGTTCTGCGCCCAATATTGCGGCACGCAGCATTCCGAAATGAGCGGCTGGGTGACTGTGATGGCACCCGAGCAATACGCATCCTGGCTGAACGGCCAGGGCGAAGGCGAGACGCTTGCTGCGAGTGGCGAGAAACTGTTTCGCGCGCTGGGCTGCTCCGGCTGCCATGGCGCGAGCAGCAAGGTGAGGGCGCCGTCGCTTGACGGCATCTTCGGCCGGCCGGTGGCGCTCGACAATCAGCAGACGGTGATCGCCGACGAGCGCTATTTGCGCGACTCCATCCTCAACCCGAAGAAGGAGATCGCGGCGGGCTACGAGCCGGTCATGCCGAGCTTCGACGGCCTGATCGACGAAGGCGAGCTGCAGATGCTGCTTGCCTATCTGAAGTCGCTTTCGCCTCGGCCAACGGCTGGAGCCAAGCCATGAGCAACGCGGCGATGCAGGGTACATATCTCGGCGAAGGCAGCGGCCTGCGGGCATGGCTTCTCACCACCGACCATAAGCGCGTCGCGTGGCTCTATCTCATCTCGCTGACGGTCTTCTTCTTTCTCGGCGGCGCCATGGCGGTGCTGATGCGGATCGAGCTGGCGACACCGGCAGGCGACCTCGTCTCCGACGATGTCTACAACAGGCTGTTCTCGCTGCACGGCATCATCATGGTCTGGTTCTTCCTGGTGCCGTCGATCCCGGGGACCATGGGCAATTTCCTTTTGCCGCTGATGATCGGCGCGCGCGACCTTGCTTTCCCGCGGCTCAACCTCGCCAGCTGGTACGTCTTCATTTTCGGCAGCCTGTTCGCGCTGTTTGCGGTGGTGGCCGGCGGCGTCGACACCGGCTGGACCTTCTACACGCCGCTGTCGACGCTCTATGCCAATGGCTTCGTCTCGACCGCCGCGTTCGGCGTCTTCATCGTCGGCTTCTCGACGATCATGACCGGCATCAACTTCATCGTCACCGTGCACACGCTACGCGCGCCGGGGCTCACCTGGTTCCGACTGCCGATTTTCGTGTGGACGCTCTACGCCACCAGCCTGGTGATGGTGCTGGCAACCCCGGTGCTCGCCGCCTCTCTGATCCTGATCGTGCTGGAGCGCGTGTTCGGCATCGGCATCTTCAATCCCGATCTCGGTGGCGACCCACTGCTCTTCCAGCATCTCTTCTGGTTTTACTCGCACCCGGCGGTCTACATCATGATCCTGCCCGGCATGGGTGTGGTGTCGGAGGTGCTACCCTGCTTCAGCCGCCGGCCGCTGTTCGGCTACAAGGCGGTGGCGATGTCGTCGATGGCGATCGCCGTCTTCGGCTTCCTGGTCTGGGGCCACCATATGTTCGTCAGCGGACAGTCGGCCTATGCCGGCGTGGTGTTCTCGTTCCTGTCCTTCTGCGTCGCGATCCCGTCGGCGATCAAGGTTTTCAACTGGAGCCTGACGCTGCGCAAGGGCGAGATCAGCTTCGAGACGCCGATGCTCTATGCGTTGTTTTTCCTGGGGCTGTTCACTTTCGGCGGATTGGCCGGGCTCTTCCTTGCGGCGTTGGCGGTCGATGTCCATGTCCACGATACGTATTTCGTCATCGCGCATTTTCACTACATCATGGTCGGCGGCATGGTGACGGCCTATATGGCTGGCCTGCATTTCTGGTGGCCGAAATTGACCGGCCGCATGTATTCGGAAACGGCGGGGCGTATAGCGGCGACCGTTACCTTCGTCGGCTTCAATCTGACCTTCTTCCCGCAATATATGCTGGGCTTCAACGGCATGCCCCGGCGCTATCATACCTATCCGCCGGAGTTCCAGTTCTGGAACGTATTGTCCTCGGCCGGCGCGGTGGTGCTGGCGATCGGCTACCTGATGCCCCTGTTCTACCTCGGCTGGTCGCTGTTTCGCGGCGCCCGGGCGCCCGATAATCCGTGGAACGCGACCGGGCTCGAATGGCAGACAAGCTCGCCGCCGCCGCCGTATAATTTCGAGACCATGCCGGTCGTGACGCGACCGGCCTATGCCTACGACATGAAGGGGCTCGAGCACGAGAGCTTCAGTCCGCACCGGGAGGAGGCGGCGCGATGAGCGGCACTGAAAGCGTCGCTTTCGACACGCCCCTGCGCGAACGGCGCGCCGACACTTTTGCGATGTGGGTGTTCATCGGCTCCGAGGCGATGCTGTTCGGCGCGATTTTCCTTGTCTTTCTCGTCGCCCATATCGATTTCGGCCCCGCTTTCGCCGCCGCCTCGAAGCGCCTTTCTCTGCCGCTCGGCACCTTGAACACGGCCGTGCTGATCACCAGCAGCTTCACTATGGCATTGGCGCATATGCTTGCGCTTCATAGACATTGGCGCCCGACAATTTGGGCGCTGGTCGCGACTGCGGCGCTGGGCTTGTGCTTCCTGATCGTGAAGGGGATCGAATACGGCAAGGAGATCAGCGAAGGACTGGCCCCGCTTCTCGGCCTGCCGTTCCGCTATGCAGGACCGGATCCCGTGCACGCCGAATTCTTCTTCGGCCTCTATTTCACGATGACCTCGCTCCATGCGCTGCACCTGATCGGCGGCATCGTCGTCATCGCCGGCATGATCGCGCTCTGGCCGACTTCCAGCCCTGCCAACCGCCTGCGCCGGGTGGTTGCCGTCGGCCTTTACTGGCATTTCGTCGATATCATCTGGGTGTTCATGTTCCCAGTCCTTTATCTGATCAACCGATGAGCGAATTGCGCAAACTCACCTTCGGCTATCTCGGGCTGCTCGCGCTGCTGACACTGACGGTCGGCTCGTCCTTCGTCGATCTCGGCGGGTTCAACGTCGCGCTCAACCTGGCGATCGCCGCCGCAAAGGCGATCCTGATCGCCATGCTGTTCATGCATCTGACCGGCACGTTGCCGCGGCTGGCCGTCGCGGCCGCCGGGCTTTGGCTCGTCATCCTGTTCGGGTTGACGCTGATCGGGCGATAAACGGTAAGGCTGGTGGCCTACGATCTGAGCTTTTCTCATCGTTACACTCGACCAGCTGCTGCACATGTCTGGCGCCGTCGCATTCGAAGCGACCGGTCAGCTGATTAGCCCTGCAATATGCCCGATGTTCCATTGGTGCCGATTGACGCGCCACATGCAGCTCGATCGAGCCTGGTAGGAAGCCGTGTCGTTGCGAAGGATGTCCGGGAACATTGGACATCGCTGGCAGTTCGGGTTTGCTTCAGACGCCGCTTCAAGGCGTCTGTCGAAGATCGGTGGGCAACACCTGATCGGCCCGGGTCTGTCCCTCGCAGGCGTGGGCTTTGTGCCCCGGCAGGATCTGCCGTGCCGCTGTGCAGATGTCGCCGCCACAACCACAGGAGACAGCAATGAAGCATCAGACCTCATATGAACTTCAATCGGTGGCAGTCGTCGATCGGCTTGGATTGGTTCCTCTGGCAACAAGAGCGCAGCGGATCGAGCGGTGGGCGGAATTGCTCGACCGAAATCCTCTGCGTTGCCTCTCGGCCCTGACGGGAACCGAATATGTCGATCCTGAAGTTCGCGAACGGGTGCGGGCGGACGGATCCCCGCTCACGGTTGCGTTTGATGATCCGTTGCTTCGCGCGGCCGGATTGCAATCGGACACTTATGGCGAGGCGAAGCGCTTTTTCGAACTCTCCGATTGGCAATTGCATGACGTCGTCTGCAGCTGCCATGCCGGGTCGACGATGCAGGCCAGTTGGGCCGCGGCGCGGGTGCGTAGGCTGATTAGCGGCAACCGGTTCTTCGCCTGGCTCAGAAGCCGCTTCCTGCATTGAAGAAGGCTAGCCGCCCGGCGAGCGCAGGTCGCCGGCGGCTCGGCGCGCCGCGCCCGACAAGGAGTTCGCACGGAAACCGATCGATGAAATGCGAGGGCGGCTGTTCGGTCCCCGTGCCTATGCACATCGGTTCAGGCGGCAGGCCGCATGGAACCTTTCCGCTGGCACGACGAAGTCGAACCATGACAACGACAGCGCGGGGGAATCTTGCGGAGACGACGTCGCCACCCGGTGACGCGGCTCCATCCTCTCAGCCATTCTGGTCGATAGCGTGCGGCGAAGGCTGCTGGGCACCGCCGCTCGGACGCCTGCCAGCGTGGTCGGCCCAGACCCATACAGCAACCGCCACGATCACCACGATGACGACCAAGGCAATGATACGACGCATCGGGCTCTAGCCGCCTGGCTTGTTGACGGTCGGATCGGAGCCGACGCCAACCACCGGATCGGGGGCAACCGGGCCGCGCTCGGCTTCCGAACTTTCCGACTCGATCTCCTGGACAGCCTGATCCCAATGTTCCTGCTGGCGTCCCTCGGGGCGGCGTTCGCGCTCCCAGATCTCATGGGCGCGTTCTCTGATGCGTTCTTGCCTGTCCATGCGGAACCTCCTCTCGCGCCGGGCTGGCGCTGAAGCCAGGCCTAATCGGGCGACGGGAGGTTTGTTCCATCAAGACTTGAATCGGACCGCGCCGCATTGGGAACGCCGCCTTCGTCGAAATGTTATCTTTCATCCAACAGGAGATCGTCATGAAGGACAGCCAGAACCGCCGCGAGACGGGCGCCAGGAAATATCCCCCCAACACCGATCCGGATCCAAGCGACCAGTTCTCCCAGGACGCCGCCAGCAACGAAAAGCCCCATGTCGGTCCAGGTCTCAGCCGCAAGCACGGTGAGGTCGAGGACAAAACCCATCAGTCCGAGGGCCGCAATCCGGCCCGTCAGACACCAAGCCCGGCGACGGAAAAGAGTTCAGGCGCAGGCCCGGCCGTCGCGGAGCGCTCCAAGGACGCAAAGGCGCCCCGGAGCGGCCGTCAGCCCGGCGCCTATGTGAAGGACTGAGCCGGACCGGATGCGCCGTGGAACATAGCTTCGACTTTGAGGTTCGGTAGCAACCGCCGTCGGCGACTCCGCATGCCGGCGGCGGATTGTGAGGCCCCGGGGCCTATCCGGGGCCGCCGCAGACACGGCGGACCGGCGATGGACAGAACAGCCCCAAGCAGATGCCTCCCAAAACGGACAGGCGCGGTGGCCTGCCGATCAACCAAGCAGCGCCGATCGAAGGTCTGGCTGGTTTTGCCGGCAAGCATCGTGGCAAGTTTCCTTTGCGTCCCGGCATTGGCGCACCAGGCGCCGGCAGGCTGGCAGTACGATCCTTCATGCTGCGCCGGGGTGGATTGCTATCAGGCGCCGCCTTCGGACGTGAAGGAGACGAAATACGGCTATCAGCTCTCGACCGGCGAACTGATCCCCTACAGCGATCACCGCATCAAGCGATCGCGTGACGAGTATTTTCACGAGTGCAAGCCTGGCGGCGACACCCAATCCCAGCACTCCTTCTGCCTTTATGTTCCGGACCGCGGGATGTAGGGCGGGAGGCTCGACCGCAGATCGCCAAGGAAGAAGGCCCGTCCCTGAAAGGCGGGCCTTTTTCTGTGCAAGGCAGCAGGCTGACGAGCCTACTTGTTGCAATTCTGCATGTTGGATGTGGTGTTGCCACTGGCGGTGTTGTTATCGATGTCGTTTCCGGCCGCGTCCTTGCACCGGTCGCTGCCTCCGTTGGGCTTGGCTGTCGTGTTCGTGCTGTTTGTGGCGTTCGGATCGATCGTGCCGCCATTGCCGTTGTTGTTCATGCCACTGGTCCCGGTCGTGGTCCCTGTGCCGTTGGTGCCCGTCGTGGCGCCGGTCCCGCTGCCACTGGTTCCGGACCCGCTGGACTGTGCCATTGCGGATGTGGCGAGCACGATTGCGACAGCCGAAGCCGAGAGAAGTCTAATCATGGGGAGTCTCCTATTTTATCGCCTGATTGCGATACGATTCAAACAAGAGACTCCTGCCGATGTTCCAACTGGGCTATGCACAAATTATACTTCGTTGTCACGCTGTTCGGGGCATAGCAACGTAAGAACGATTATTTGTTTGTACGGATTTTCTGCCTCGGGTTGATTCCACCGGCGGCGTTAGTGTCGTTCTCGACGTCCCCTTCGACCGTGTTCTCGCCATGCTCCAGCTCGTCGCCCTCCTTGATGGTGCCCTTGGACGTGCCGATGCCTGGATCGTTCGCCATATCCGCGTCGCTCGGTTTTTTCGATTTCGGGTGCTGGTTTCCGCTCATGGTTTTCCTCGCTCTTGTCTTTCTGAACCGGAAGCGGCGCCGAATGTTCCAGCGTCAAACGCCGAATGGGTAGGTTTCGGGCATGCCTCCAGCCGCGTGCTCGGGTCCAAGAGGCGTGACGGCGCTGGTTTGATCGAACCAGACGAAGGCGTCGAACTGCCGCGCCAGCGAAGCGTCGGCATAATGGCTGTGCAGTTCGGTTTCCGGTCGGTAGATCACGCCGATGAATCGTTCCAGGCGACGCTCCGTCAGCCGGTCGCGCAGCTTCGGATCGCGTCCGAGGTCAAGCAGGAACCGCTCGATGCCGGCGTCGTGGCAGAGCCGCTCGTAGCTGTCCTCGCGCGAAGGCCGCACCGACTTGATTTCCATCTCGCCGTCCCAGTCCGTTGCCGCGGCGACAGTGCCTGCATGCGTGCCGAAACCGATGAGCGCCGCGGCATCGCCGAACCGCTGCCGGCAGAGCTGGCCGATATTCACTTCCTCGCGCGAGATTCCCATTTCGGTGTAACGGGCGTCGCCGATATGGGAATTGTGCGCCCACACCACGGCTTTGGCGTTCGGACCCCGCGCGCCGAGAATACGTTCCAGCGTTTCGAACATATGCGTGTCGCGCAGGTTCCAGGATTGCGATCCGCCATAGTACATGGTGCGGTAATAACGCTCGGCGGAGGCAATGAGCCTGGCGTTTTGCGCGGCGTCGAAAAGTTCGTCGCCGTCCCGGCCGGCATGATCGAGTTGCCTCGCCAGCATGTCGCGGCACTGCTGTAGGACCGCTTTCTCGCAGTCGCGATAGCCTTTGGTCAGCGCGGCCCGGGCATAGGTAGACGGTTCGGTCTGCCACGGCGTCAGGCAGCCATAGCGTTCCCGCGCAACCCTCGCCGCTTCCGGATCGACGTGGTCGAGATATTCCAGGACCGCGGCGATCGAGCCGCGCATGTTGTAGATATCGAGGCCATAAAAGCCTGCTTGCGGCTGGAGTGCCTTGACCTTGTCATTATGCTCGCGCAGCCATTCCACGAATGCCGCGACGTCGGTGTTGCGCCACATCCAGGTTGGAAAGCGCTGGAACGGCCGATCGGCACCGGGCGAGGCGCCGCGGCCGCGGACATAGCGGTCGATCGCGGCGGCATCGGGCCAATCAGCCTCGACCGCGACGATGGTGAAGCCATGCCTCTCGATCAGCCTTTTTGTTATTGCCGCGCGCGCCCGGTAAAATTCCGACGTGCCATGGCTGGCCTCGCCAAGCAGGACGATCCGCCGGTCCGCAAACCGGTCGAACGCTTCGGCGAAGCCGGGATCGTCGAAGTCCAAAAGCGGCTCGGCTGCCGCCGCGATCATCTCCGGCAGGCTGCGCGGGCGGGCAAGCGGCATCGTGCGGGCAATTCCTGGGCGGCTTTCCTCCGGCCAGCCCTGTTCGCCGATCAAGGGGACGAAGCGCACCCCACCGAAATCCTCCTCGCTGTAAGTCGATGCGCCGGTGCGGGTTACCTTGAGCAGCCGCTGCTCGTCAGGATCGTCGCCGACCGGGATAACCAGCCTGCCGCCGACATCGAGCTGCTGCTGCAAGGCCAGCGGCGCGCCCGGCCCGCTCGCCGCTACCACGATGGCGTCGAAGGGCGCCGCTTCCGGCCAGCCTCTGGTGCCGTCGCCGGTCCGAACTTCGATATTGCCGTAGCCTAGTTTTTGAAAGCGCCGCCGTGCTGTCTCGGCCAGCGCCGCATGGCGTTCGATCGTGTAGACATGGTCGACGACGCGGCTCATGACGGCGGCAGCGTAGCCCGATCCCGTGCCGACTTCGAGGACCTGATCTCCCGGACCGATCTCCGCCATTTCCAGCATGAAGGCGACGATATAGGGCTGCGATATGGTCTGCCCCTCCGCGATCGGCAACGGTCCGTCTTCATAGGCGAATTCCTCGTAGCCAGGATCGACGAAGGCTTCGCGCGGAACCTCCCGCATCGCCGCCAATATCTCCCGATTGTGGATGCCGCGGCGGCTGAGATGCACATCGACCATCCGACGGCGCTCGCGGGAAAGATCGAGCATAAGGATTCCTTCCTATTCGCCTGCTTCCATCATCGTCTTGGCCGGCTGCCGGGCGACATTTTCCTCGATCAGGTCGCGGCCCGGAGTCTGGGGCAGCGCCTTGCGGAAGTTCCTGGCGTAGTCGCGCGGCATCTTCGGCGGCATCATCGGCTCATAGGCGTCGACCAGCGCTTCGATGATCACCGGCCCGCTGGCGGCGAAGGCCTGGTCGAGCACGCGCTCGACATCGTCCGCCCGCTCGATGCTGAAGCCTTTTCCGCCCATCGCCTCCGCAGCCTTGGCAAAATCGATCGGCTGCAATTCGCAGCCGAACTGGGGATTGCCGAGGAACATCATCTGCTCCCAGGCGATCTGGTTCAGCATGTTGTTCTTGATGACCAGGAGCTTCAGCGGAATGCCGTAGCGCACCGCCGTAGAAAATTCGCCGAGCTGCATGGCGAGCCCGCCATCGCCGACGATCGCCGCGACCGGACGGCCGGGAAAGGCGATGCCCGCGGCGATCGCGTAGCTCAAACCGCAGGACATGGAAGCAAGCGCGCCCGAAACGCCGAAGGCTTGCCCCGCGCCAAGATCGGCATGGCGAGCGGCCAGTTCCGTGTTCTGACCGGAATCGGCCGCCAGTATCGTGTTTTCGGCGAGGCGTTCGCCGAAGGCGCGCGCGATACGCTGCGGCTTGAGCGGATGCGCCGAGCTGTCTTCGGATTGGCGCATCATCTCGCGCCATTTTTGCATCGAGCTTTGCGCCGTCGCCAGGAATTCGCCATCGCTCTTCTGCTCCAGCCGCTTGTTGAGGGCGCGCAAGGTCTCCGCCGCGTCACCGACCAGGCCGGCCTCGACCGGGTAGCGCAAGCCGATGCGCTGCGCGTCGCAGTCGATCTGGACGCCACGCGCCTTGCCCGGCTGCGGATAATATTCGATGTAGGGGAAGGTCGAGCCGACAATGAGGACGGCATCGCAGGTTTCCATCGCCTGCTGCGAGGGCAAGGTGCCCAGAATGCCGATGCCGCCGGTGGTATAGGGATGATCGTCCGGCAGCACCGCCTTGCCGAGCAGCGCCTTGACGATCGGCGCCTTCAGCAGCCTCGCCGTGTCTTCGAGTTCGGCCGCCCCGCCGATGGCTCCGCGTCCCGCCAGGATCGCCACGCGCCGCGCGTCGTTGAGGATGGCCGCGGCCTTGTCCAACTCCGCATCCTCGGCGAGGCAGTGAGGAGCGAACATGTCCTGCGGCGTGTGCGCCGGCCGGTTGCGCTTGGACCGCTTGGCTGCGTCGGCGGGCTGTTCCTGGATATCGCTGGCTATCGAAAGATGAGCGACGCCCTTGCGGGCGAGCGCCGTGCGGCAGGCAAGGCTCGCCACGTTCTCCATATGCGCCGCATCCGATACCTGGACGTTATAGACGCTCACATCGTTGAAGACGCGGGTCAGATCGACGTCCTGCTGCGTGAATGTCTCGATAAGATCGTGGAACTGCATGCCCGTGATCGCCAACACCGGGGCCTGGTCGAGCTTGGCATCATAAAGGCCGGTCAGAAGGTGGGTGCCGCCGGGTCCGGACGTTGCGAGGCACACGCCGAGCCTGCCTGTCCATTTCGCGTAGGCGCAGGCCATGAACGCGGCCGACTCCTCGTGCCGCACTTGAATGAAAGAAATTTTGTCCTGGTTTTTGCGCAGCGCCTCCATGACGCCGTTGATGCCGTCGCCGGGGAGCCCGAACACGACTTCGACGTTCCAGGCAATCAAGGTGTCGACGAGGATTTCGGCTGCATTGGGCATTGCGAGGCTCCGCTGTTGGTTTCCGAACCATCACGATTGCGGTTGGTTCCCTTGTTGGCGGCCGCAACAAACCCAAGCGCCCAGAATGCGCCCAATCCCGAAACCCCTCTATGCAAAGCGCCAGTACAGCTGTGATGAGGAAACCCGTAGCGCCCGATAGGAAGACGCGACGGAGGCCGGCAATTCGGACCGGCCGAGGCGGTATCGGCCGGTCCTGGCGAAGGAACGGGATTTGGCGGCGGCGAGGGAACGCCTAGCTTCATCCATATCGTCGATTCCATGGTCAATCAGCACGCCAAATGGCTAAAGACCTCGGCGGAGCTTTTCTGGCGCGAACCGATCGCGTCGCTCACTATCTGCTGGGGTTGTACTGATCGTAATAGGCTCCGCGGATCAGGAGCGGCAACTCGGCGGCGAGATTGGCTCCCAGGTCCGGGGGCAGGCTGTCGCGCAAGGTCCGCAGGACAACGCCAAGGGTATGCCTGCCGATCCGGCCCGAGATCATCCATGATCTCCTTCAGCCAGATATTGGTGGTCTGGTATCGTCTTGTCGAACACGTCGAGGCCATTAGAGCTCATCGTCGCCTCCAGATGAGAAAATGCCCGCACACCCATCTAAGGCAGAACACGCTGCCAGAGTTATTGTTTCGTCCGTTTGGCAATCGTTTTGATTGGCTGCCCGGAAGCGCCCACATCAACAGGGGCGCCAGGGTCTGCTTCCGTGACCCGGATATTGCCGTCCGAGATGCGCCTCATGGTGTTCGGAGCAGATCCTATCCTTACCGAAAGACGACTTTCGATCGCTGGCGTCTAAGCCTTTCATCTGGCCAGCAGACGAGTCAACAAAGCCGAAGCCTGTGTGCCAGGCATGCCGAGGTCGCGAATGCTGCTCATATGATTTGCGCCCGCCAAGCTCGAGCGCGAAACGGCCAGCCCTTGCCGTTCCAGGTGCTCGGCAAACGCTGCAGCTTGACCATGGAAGGGGGGTGTCTCATCGCTTCCGACCGCGATCTCGACCGCCACCCGACTATCGAAACGATGGCCGATGGGCGAAAAGCCGGCCACCTCTTCGTTGGTGAGCGCGATCTCCCCAGCAAGGAAGGAGCTTTGCAACGGCCTCAGGTTGTAAAGCCCGCCAAGCAGCATTGCTCCCTTGATGCCCGACGGCTGGCTGCCGTCGTTGAAGAGCATGGTAGCAAGATGCGCCCCCGCTGAATGACCGCTGATTGTGAGTTGCCCGGGATCGCCGCCAAAATTCGCGATCCTCTCATCTAGCCACCGTCTTGCCCGGCGCACCTGATCCACGATTGCAACCATCCTGACGGCAGGCATCAACGCATAGCCAACGATCGCTGCAATGGCTCCTGCGCTTGTGACGGTCTCGGCGACATACGAATAGTCGCTCTTGGAAAACATGCGCCAATAGCCGCCGTGGATGAACATGTGCACCGGCAGCCGATCGCGCCTTCCTTCCGGGAAGAACAGGTCCAGGGTTTCGGCACGGCTCGGTCCGTAGGCGACATCGGCGACCATCGGGATTCTCGCCCTGGTCTCCGCGCTTCTGCGAACAATCTCGGCGACGATTTCGTCAAATTCGACGACGTGATCACGGGTGCGGAACGGGTCTTTCGCCATTTGTCTGCTCACATCGTCACGGCGATGTACTTCGCCTCCATGAACTCGACTATGCCGTGCTTCTGGCCGCCTTCCCGTCCCAACCCGCTCTGCTTGACGCCGCCGAATGGCGCCGCCGGATCCGACATGAGGCCGCGATTGAGCGCGATCATGCCGGACTCGATCTTCGATGCCACGCGCATGCCTTTTGCAAGATCACGTGTGTAGATGTAGGCGGCGAGGCCGTATTCGGTATCGTTCGCTTTTGCGATGACCTCCGCCTCACCTTCGAAGCGGCTGATCGGTGCCACGGGACCAAATATCTCCTTATGCGCCATGAGGGCGTCGGCAGGCACATCGCAGAGCACGGTCGGCGGATAGAAGTAGCCTCTGCCTTCAGAAATCGCGCCGCCGCACAGAACTTTCGCGCCGCGGGCAAACGCGTCCTGGACGAGCCGGTCGATCTTGTCCACGGCCTTCCTTGTGATCATCGGACCGCACGCTGTATCGGATTCAGTGCCCGGGCCGACCTTGAGCGCCGCCATGCGCTTGCGCAGTCCTTCCGCAAAAGCATCGTGGATGCCGGCCTGCACGTAGAGCCGATTGGCGGCCGTGCAAGCCTCGCCCGCATTGCGCATCTTAGCGATCATCGCGCCGTCGAGAGCCGCCTCCAGGTCGGCGTCATCGAAGACGATGAATGGAGCGTTGCCGCCAAGCTCCATCGAGCAGGAGATGACGTGTTTGGCCGATTCGGCAAGAAGCACCCGGCCGACGCCGGTCGAACCGGTGAAGGACAGCTTGCGTACGCGCGCATCAGCCAGCATGGCCGATGTTACCGTGCCTGGATTCGAGGTGGTGATGACGTTGACGACGCCGGGCGGCACTCCGGCTTCCTCGTAGAGCGCGGCAAGCGCGTAAGCCGTCAGAGGCGTCTCGCTGGCGGGCTTGAGGATCACGGTGCAGCCGGCTGCAAGGGCAGGCGCGATTTTGCGCGTGGCCATGGCCGCGGGAAAATTCCAGGGCGTTATAAGCACGCAGATGCCGATGGGCTGGTAGTCGACGACAATCCGATTGGTGCCTGATGGCGACAGGCCAAATTCGCCGCTGATGCGCACTGCCTCCTCGGCGTTCCAGCGAAAGAACTCGGCTGCATAGGCGACTTCGCCGCGCGCATCGCGCAGGGCTTTGCCGTTCTCCAGGGCGATCAGCGCAGCCAGCGTCTCTGCCCGTTCCGTCATCAGCTCGAAGCAGCGCCGCAGGATCTCGGATCGCCTGCGCGGCGGCGTTTCGCGCCAACCCGATGCTGCCGCCGCAGCCGCATCGACCGCGGCCCCGGCATCGGCCAGCGTCGCATCGGGAACCGCGGCGATGACTGCTTCCGTCGAGGGATCGACCACTTCGATGACGCGGCCGTCGGATGAAGCGCGCCAGTCGCCGCCGATGTAGAGGCCGTGCGAAAAGGTGGTGTAGTCGGACATGTCGGAATCCTGGTCAAACAAGTCTGGAGAGATGTTCATAGTTTCGGATTCCTCCATCACATCGCGCTGGCGCCCATGTCGCCTTCATACGCGGCTCGGATCAAGTTTCGCATCGCCGCGATGTCGAACGGACGGGGATTGTTCTTGATCAACCTGTCTATTCCGAGCGCCTGCTCGGCCGTCCAGTCGATCTTATCCGCGGGGAGGCCGAGTTCGGCCAACGTCCGTGTGATGCCTATCGCGGCGAACAGTCGGGCGATCTCATCGATGGTCGCTTCCGCCAGGGCGGCGGGATTGCCGTTGTGGCCGGCCAAACCGAAGGCTGAGCCGATCTCGGCTATCTCCGCTGTCGCGGCGGCAAGGTTATAGCGCATCACGTAAGGAAGCATCGTGGCGACGCCCAAGCCGTGCGGCGTGTGGGTGAGGGCGCCGACCGGATACTGCACGGCGTGGGCAGCTGCCGTTCCCGCGGTGCCGAAGGCGCAGCCGGCGGCCAATGCCCCCATCATGACATCCGCGCGTGCGTCCTCGTTGGAACCGTCGCGGCAGGCTGCTTCCAGGCTGCGGCCCAGGAGTCTGATCGCCAGCAGTGCGAAATGGTCGGTCATTGCGCTCTTGCCGATGAACACATGTCTTTGCGGCAGGTCGGGGTCGGTGCCCCGCTTGGCAGCGGTGAAGGCTTCGATCGCGTGTGTGAGTGCATCGGCGCCGGCAATGGCTGTCAGTGATGGGGGACAACTCGCTGTCAGGTCCGGGTCGCACAGCGCAACCGCGGCGATGAGATGCGGGCTGGAGATGCCGACCTTGAGCGTCCGCTCCGGATCCGAGATCACCGCGACGGGAGTAACTTCGGAGCCGGTGCCGGCCGTGGTCGGCACTGCGATAAGGGGAAGGGCAGGGCCCGGCACCTTGAACTCACCATAATAGTCCTGGAGCTTGCCGCCATGGCTGATGAGCAGCCCGGCGCATTTTGCCATATCGAGGCAACTGCCGCCGCCGATGCCGATCACCATGTCCGGCCTGAACCCCTTCGCCTCTGCGATACAGGCACCCACGCTGTCGCGCGGCACATCGGGCAAGGTGCGGTCGTAGACGAGGGTGTCGATCCGGGCAGCCTTTAACCCATCGAGCATCTCAATGAACTCGGACGTTCCGGCGAGCCGTTCGTCGGTGCAGATGAATGCACGCCGGCCATATCGGCCGGCAATGGCAGCCAACGCATGGCACTGACCTTTGCCGAAGAGAATCTCGCGTGGCAGGCGCGCGGCTGCAAAAAGGGTCATCGACTGAGATCTTTCGAAAGACTTTTAGAAAGTGTCGTGTTCATCGGGGCGGTCTTCAGTTCGGGGACCGGCTTTGTCGGCTTTCGTGCCCGCGTCGGGCTTCCTAGCTCATCGGTTCATATCCTTTATAAAATCGTATAGGATATCCTATTGAATTGGCCGGAGCATCATGTTAGGGCTCGCTCGTGTCAAGAGGTAACCGATGGAAAATCCCGACCTGACGGTTGAAACCGAAGCTCGCCCAAGCGGCCGCATCCAGCGCGCCAACAGCTTGGCGGGTGACGTTTACGAAGCAATCTTCGCACAATTGATGTCGCTGAAGATTCCGCCAGGATCGCGCATTACCGTCGATAATCTTGTTAGGGAATTCGACGTTTCACACACGCCTATCCGCGAAGCGCTGGGGCGGTTGGAAGGCGAAGGCCTGGTCGTAAAGACCCATTTGATCGGCTATCGCGCGGCCCCGCAGATCACTCGGCGCCGGTTCGACGAGCTCTATGAACTGCGTCTCCTGCTTGAACCCGCCGCTGCGGCAAAGGCTACGGCAACGCTCGACGAGGAGCGCCTCACGGCATTGCGGGAGGCGGCCGGCGTGATGGCCCGGCGGGTGGGGAAGGACGAGCGTCTGCGCTATTCCAACTTCGCGCGGCAGGATGCGATCTTTCACGACAAGATCATGGAGTTCGCGCAGAACGAGCTCATTCGAGAGACGCTGAACCATCAGCATACCCACTTCCATATTTTCCGCCTGATGTACCACTCGCGGGTCACCGAGGAAGCGTTGGATGAGCACGAGGCGATTCTCGCCGCGTTCGCTGCAGGCGACGCGAGCGGCGCCGCGGACGCGATGCGCGTTCACATCGAGAATTCGCGGGACCGGCTCCTGCCTGCCTTCTAGTGACAGGTTCCTACGGCCATCGCCGCCCCAAAGCAAAGAGGACAAATCATGCCAGCCAAAAAAATCCTGATGCTGACCGGTGAGTTCACCGAGGAATACGAAATCTTCGTCTATCAACAGGCGATGGAGGCGGTCGGCCACACGGTTCATGTGGTCTGCCCCGACAAGAAGGCCGGCGATGTGATCAAGACGTCATTGCACGACTTCGAGGGCGACCAGACCTATACCGAGAAGCTTGGTCATTATGCGTTGATCAACAAGACATTTTCCGATGCGGAAAGGCAACTTGATCAGTACGACGCCGTCTATTGCGCCGGTGGCCGCGGACCGGAATATATCCGCACGGATAAGCGCGTTCAGGCAATGGTGCGCCATTTCCACGAAACCAAGAAGCCGATCTTCACAATCTGCCACGGCGTGCAGATTCTGATCGCGGTCGACGGCGTCGTGCGCGGCAAGAAGGTCGGAGCTTTGGCTGCCTGTGAGCCGGAAGTGACGCTTGCCGGCGGCACCTATATCGACCTGTCGCCAACCGAAGCGTATGTCGACGGCACAATGGTTTCGGCCAAGGGCTGGACCGCGCTCGCGGCCTTCATCCAGGAATGCCTGAAAGTGCTCGGCACGGAAATCCGGCACGGCTAGAATTTGGCGGCGCGCAGAAAGTACTTGGAGCCGGAAGCCGGCTGAACTGAAGCCGCATCGCTCCAAGTACACAATGGCTGCCATCTTTCGCCGGCCCGTTAAATCGCGTTATGGGACCTTGCCGGCAAGGCCTATGCGTGCCGATCTACCAGATGCTGGGCGGCAAATTTCGCGATCACGTGCGCGTCTATTGCGATACCGACGCGGAGAAGCAGCTTCGGCCAGTCGTCGCCTTCGCCCATGTCGGAAAGCACGCCGGGCTTGATTTCATGGGCGAGCGCTCGGGTCGTCTCGCACTCGACATTGAGCATTTGATTGATGGAGGATCGTTCGTGGTCCTCGGGCATCTTGAGTGTGCAATTGAGACCAAAAGCGGTGAGCGGCATGTAAGTCCTCCTGCTTAGCCCCGAGGGATCAACGTGAAGCAGGGACCGAGGTTGCCTAGCGGGCAAAGCGGAAATTGTCTTGAGTCAGCGGTTCCGGTAAAGACCAAGACCGATCTTCATGGGTCACTTCACGCCGATGCCGGCGGTCAGGCCGCCGTCTATCTTGTAGTCCGCGCCGGTGCAGAAGCCGGCCTTCGACGAGCACAGAAAGGCGATCAGTTCCGCCACTTCCTCAGGTTCGCCGATGCGGCCGAGCGGATGCGCCGCGCCGAAGCGCCTGTAGGCTTCCTCGACATCGGCATCGCTGCCATTGTCGCCGCGCGCGGCCTTCTCGAGGATCGGTGTGCGGATCGAGCCGGGGC
Source organism: Mesorhizobium sp. CA8 (assembly GCF_020164955.1). Classification (GTDB taxonomy): domain Bacteria; phylum Pseudomonadota; class Alphaproteobacteria; order Rhizobiales; family Rhizobiaceae; genus Mesorhizobium. The sequence continues at coordinate 102,396 of NZ_JAIUHG010000013.1, read as the reverse complement.
TGACCGAATTGACCCGGATGCCGGCGGCCGCGTAGTCAAGCGCCAGCGAACGCGTCAGCGTGTGGATGGCACCCTTGGTGGTGGCGTAGGCGGCGACGTTCTGCTGACAGGCGAAACCCTGCACCGAGGCGACATTGACCATGGCGCCGCCGCCGCGCTTGATCATTTCCGGGATGCCGAAATGGGCGGTCAGGTAGATCGAGCCGACATTGACCGTCATCGCCTTGTTCCAGGTTTCCCAGTCGGTCGTCGTCGCGGTTCCATAGGGATGGACCGCCGCCGAGTTGACGATCACGTCGAGGCCGCTGAAACGCTCGACGCCGGCGGCGATGGCGTCGCGAACCTGGTCCGGCACGGAGACGTCGGTGTCCACGACCAGCGCGCCGGCCCCGGAGCTTTCCAACTCCGCTCTCATCGCGGCATTGGCCGCGCGATCGATGCCGCAGGCGATGATCGCGGCGCCCCCGGCGGCGAGGCGCCTGGCGGCTGCGAGACCGATCCCGGTCGTTCCGGTCACCAGCGCGACCTTGCCGTCAAAATCCTTCATTGCTGAACTCCTTTGGCTACGTCTCGGAAGCCGGTTCTTCCAGCAGGAATCGCAGGGCGAAATCGAGATGGCGGCTTACTAGATAGGCGTAAGCCAACTGTCGCGCGCCTATTTGACTCTCATTGTGGTCCAACAATAAGTTGCCCACCTCGCGGAGGAAAGCGGCAATGGAACAATGCTGGCGCTGGTATGGCCCGGACGATCCGGTGACACTCGATCATGTCAAGCAGGCCGGCGCGACAGGCGTGGTTTCGGCCCTGCACGACATCTATGACGGGCGTGTCTGGCCGCTGGAAAACATCCTCGAGCGCAAGCGTATCATCGAGGCGGCAGAACTAACCTGGTCGGTGGTCGAGAGCATTCCGGTCCACAACTCGATCAAGATCGGTTCGCCGGAGCGGCTCCGCTATGTCGGCTTCTACAAGGATACGATCCGGGCCCTGGCGAAGGCCGGCATCGCGACGATCTGCTACAATTTCATGCCGGTGGTCGACTGGACGCGGACGGATTTAGCCTACCGTCTGCCGACGACGGGTTACGCGCTGCGCTTCGATGCGATCGATTTCGCCGCTTACGATCTGTTCGTGCTGAAGCGCCGGAATGCCGAGGCCGGCTACACGCCTGCCCGCATCGCCGAGGCGGAAGCGCGGCTGAAGGAGCTCGGCGACGAGAAGATCGACAGGATCGAGCGCAATCTCATCGCCGGCCTGCCGGCCACCGAGCGCGCCTACAACCGCGACAGCTTTCGCGAGGCCTTGGCTGACTATGATGCAGTCGGGCCGAAGGAATTGCGCGAGAACCTCGCTTGGTTCCTGCGCGAAATCATTCCGGTGGCCGAGGAGGAGGGGGTGCGCATGTGCATCCATCCCGACGATCCGCCATTCTCGCTCTACGGCCTGCCGCGCATCGTTTCGACCGCCGAGGATGTGCGCTTCATCCTCAATGTTGTCGACAGCCGGGCCAACGGGTTGACGTTCTGCACCGGCTCCTACGGCACGCGCGCCGACAACGACATTGTCGCGATGGTCAAGGAATTCGCGGAGCGAATCCATTTCGTCCATCTGCGCAATGTCACCATCGAGGACGACGGCTCCTTCCACGAGGCCGAGCATCTCGAGGGTGGCACCGACATGGCGCATGTCATTCTCGCGCTGATGCAGGAGGAGGCGCGTCGCCGTAAGGAAGGCCGCGCCGACTGGCGCATTCCGATGCGGCCCGATCATGGGCATCTGCTTGCCGACGATATCGGCAAGACCAAGATCAATCCCGGCTACTCGCTGATCGGCCGGCTCAAGGGCCTTGCCGAGTTGCGCGGCATCATGCGCGCCGTCGAGCGGTTCGGGCTGGCTTGAGGTGACTGCCACCAAGGCCGGGGTATCCTTCGGACCGTTATCGGTGGCCAGGCTCAGCGCGCGTGTCACGTGGGGGGTGTGGCGCCGATCCGCCGGAAAATGAAGCTTTCATTTCCCTCCGGCGCTGCCTGCGCGGCGTCGGTCAGCATCGCCATTCGCTTGTGGATCGGCGACTTGATGCAGGCCGGATCCGTTGCCGCCGCATCGCCGGCGATCGCCATCGCCTGACACCTGCAGCCGCCCCAATCGACCTCGCGGCGCTCGCAGCTTCGGCATGGCTCCTGCATCCAGTCGGTGCCGCGGAAGGCGTTGAATGCCGGTGAATCGGCCCAGATTTCGGCGAGCCTCCAGTCTCCGAAGCGCTCGAAGCGCAGCGAGGGAATGGTCTGGGCGGCATGGCACGGCAACACGGTGCCGTCGGGAGCCACCATGAAGGCGTCGCGCGCCCAGCCGCCCATGCATGGCTTGGGATAGATGGCAAAATAATCCGGCGTGACGAAATCGATGTTCATGATGCCGGCGAGCCTTTCGCGCGCCGCCGCGACAATGTCCGCCTGCCGGTTGACCGCCGCCAGGTCGGGCATCAGCCTGTCGCGGTTGGCGAGCGCCCAACCGGCATATTGGACGTTGGCGATCTCCAGCCGCTCCGCATCCAAGGAGAGGGCGAGATCGATGAATTCCGGCACTTCCTCGATGTTATTGCGATGAACCGGCGCATTGATGGTGAGGGGCAGCCCGACCGCGCGGGCGCGGCGTGCCGTCTCCAGCTTCTTCTCGTGACTGCCCCGGTGGTTGCCGATACGGTCGGTGGTCGCCGGACGGGCGCCCTGGAAGCTTAGTTGCAGATGGTCAAGACCGGCTTCGGCAAAGGCCTCGATGCGGCCCTCGGCAATGCCGACGCCGGCGGTGATGAGGTTGGTGTAGACGCCGCGGGCCGAAAGCCCGGCGATCAATTGCCCGAGGTCGCGACGCAGCGTCGGCTCGCCGCCGGAAAGATGCACCTGCAGGACACCGAGATCGGCGGCCTGCGAGAAGAGATCGAGCCAGGTCTGCGTGTCGAGCTCGCAGTTGGCCTTCAGCAGTTCGAGCGGATTGGAGCAATAAGGGCACTGCAGCGGGCAGCGATGCGTCAGTTCCGCCAGCATGCCGATCGGAGGCAGGAGGGGCGCACTCATAGCTTCACCAAAAGCTTGTCCGACCATTCCTGCAGGAAGGCGATGACGTCGGCCGCCACGTCCTCCGGATCCGCGTCATAGTCGGCCGCAAGATCGGCGATGATGCGCTCGACCGTGGACCGGCCGTCGCAGCGGCGCAGTATGTCGAGACTGATCTCGTTCGGCCAGAAGACCTTCTCCGGCGAAAGCACGGCGAAGGCCTGCCGCACGGGATCGTACTGGATGCGCACATGCCTGGGCAGTGATGGCGCCGACCGCAACGACACGATGGCTCTGTCGCGCAGCGCTGTCATGGCGCCGCCTCCGGGCGGAAGGCGCCGGGCGGTATGTTTCCCGGCGCGCCATAAGCATGCTGGAGCGCATCGAGCATGGCCCAGAGTATGTCGCATTTGAACACCAGCGCATCGATCGCCTGCTGCTGGCGTTCGGCCGTGTCGGCGTGGGCGAGCACGTAGGCGAGGGCGAAGTCGGCGTCGCGCGATGCCTGTTCGGGCCGGCGGGTGAAATAGGCCAGCGTATCCTCGGTGATGTAGTCGTATCTGGCCAGCATCGCCGGCACCCGCTCGCCGATGATGGTCGGTGAGAACATCTCGGTCAGCGATGACGCGACCGCCTCGAGCAGCGTATGGTTTGTGCAGAAGGAAAGATAGGCGCCGACGGCGAAGCGGGTCGCCGGGAGCGCCAACCTTTCGCTCTTGACCGCTTCGGCATCGAGCCCGAGCGAGGTCGCCAGGTGCAGCCAGCGCGCGATGCCGCCGCTCCATCCGTCCTCGCCGTCATGGTCCTCGATGCGTTTGCGCCAGGCGGCGCGGAACGCCGGATCCTCGGCGCGCGCCAGGATCATGGCGTCCTTGCGCGGAATGACGGCTTGGTAGCAATAACGGTTCAGCGCCCAGGCCTGCATTTCGGCCTTCGACAAGGCGCCGCCGGTCATCCTGTGATGGAAAGGATGGCGGTTGTGGTAGCGCTTGTCGCCGACCTGCCGCAGCACTGCCTCGAACTCGCTCTTGGACAGTCCGCCTCGGGCCGCGTCGTGGAAATCGCTCAAAATTCCATCTCCATGCCATCCCTGGCGACTTCCCAGCCAGCCGCCTTGACCGCCGCGTGTTCGGCGGAATTCTCGTCCAGAACAGGATTGGTGTTGTTGATATGGATGAAGATACGGCGACCGATCTTCACATCGGCCAGGCCGGCGATCGAACCCGCTTCCCCGGACATCGCGATGTGCCCCATGCGCGCGCCGGTTTTCTGGCCGACGCAGGCGGTTATCATCTCTTCGTCCGTATAGACGGTGCCGTCGAACAGAAGGCAGGCGGCATTCGCCAGGCGCGTGCGCAACGCGGCATCGATGCGCGCGCAGCCCGGAACGTAGAAGACGGCGCCGCGACCGCCGGTCCCGCTGATGCGGACGCCGATCGTGTCGCCCGTGTCGGAGCTGAAATCGGCGGCGAGATCGCCTCTTTGCTCAAGATAGAGCGCGACCTTGCCGGGCACCGGAAAGCTGCGGACGACCACCCCGGTCGGGTGACCGTCCGCGCCGCAGATCGGCATCTCCTCCGTCTGGGCCAGCAGGCGCCGGGGCACGATCGCCGGGTCGAGGACATTGAAGATCGAATTCGCCTCCAGCGTCGCCAGCACCTGTGCCGTCGCATAGATCGCGAAAGGCTGTCGCTCGCGCAGGCTCAGCAGGCCGGCGACATGGTCCACGTCGGCGTTGGTCAGCACCACCGCGCGGATCGGCGTCGAGCGCAGCGGAGCGTCAGCCGCGGGCTGAAGCTCGGGCGCTTGCGCAATCTGCTGGCGGATATCGGGCGACGCGTTGAAGAGAACCCAACCTGTGCCGTCCGCCGATACGGCGATGGATGATTGGGTTCGCGAACGCACGCCGGGCATGCCCGCGCGAGCCGCGCGGCTCAGGCGGTAATTGCAATTCCATTGCGGGAAGCCGCCTCCCGCCGCCGATCCGATGATCTTCACGCGCATGCCAAACGCCCGCTCCGCGCCCCGTCCGATCGGCTTTTCGGCGGCAGACAGCTTGGTATTCGCGTTTCCCGCTGCAAGCCCTCACATGCGGCGGAGTGCATGCCCCTGCTGCCAGGGACATGCACCTTGCGGCCTACTTCCTGGGAGGAATTTCAGCAGGCAGATACCGCGAAATTTCGAAGCCCGCAGCGACCTGGCACATGGTCGGTTTCTTCCAGCTCTTCTTCATCGCATTGTCCTCTTCTGCCAGCCCGAAGGGGCCGGTCATGTCGTTGGCCCATTGCGGGCGGGTGCAACGGCTCGTCCATCATCTCACAAATGGACAAATGAAACACCGGGTTCTCAAACAACCAAATCGAAGATCGGTTCCTTTCCTCTATCGCCTCTTTCGTTTTCACGCCCATCGAGCTCGCCCCGGCGTCGCCGGGATCGGGTTATCATACTCGTCGATTGGGCAAACCGCACTACAATCCCTTTGGCCGGCAAGCCTCCATGGTCATCGGCATATCTGCCGGCGCCCCCGGAACCACGGTTCACCTGGCGTCCTCAATTCAGGCTTATCAGCCAAGCTCAGCCTGCTGCTTCGGTTTCGGCGAAGCAAAGGACAGAAAAAGACTTCTTTTTGCGATCCGGGCCGGGTGCTCTCTTGCAGGCCTAGAACACGCTAGGCCCGCCCGGGAGGCGACGCATAACAAGAGAGCGGCTGCCAAAACGCCGCTTGGCATAGGCCGCTTGAATGGGGCCGACGCCGGCAACAGCCATGGGGAACCACGACAATGAAGACATTCCGAAATTGCCTGATGACGGCGGTCAGCGCAGGCCTGCTGGGCCTGGGGCTTGCCGCTCCCGCCAATGCCGGCGCCATTCGCCTCGGCATGACCACCTGGGTGGGCTACGGGCCGCTGTTTCTCGCCCGTGACCTCGGCTACTTCAAGGAAGCCGGCGTCGATGTCGACCTGAAGATCATAGAAGAATCAGCGCTTTACATGGCGGCGGTCGCAGGCGGCGACCTCGACGGCGCCGCTTCCACCGTTGACGAGCTGATGAAATACCGCTCCGAGGAGCTCTGCTTCAAATATGTGGTGGCGCTCGACGACAGCCATGGCGGCGACGGCGTCGTCACGCAGCCCGATGTCAAGTCGCTCAAGGATCTGAAGGGCCAGCAGGTGGCCTTGAACGAGGGCTCCATTTCCGAATTCTGGTTCAATGTGCTCCTGAAAAAGGAAGGCATGACCGAGGACGACGTCACCATCACTAACATGACCGCCGACGACGCGGCCACCGCCTTCATCGCCGGCCAGGTACCCGCAGCCGTGACGTGGGAGCCGCACCTCACCGAAGTCCGCAAGGGCGGGAAGGGCAAGGTGCTGATCGATTCCACGACCACCCCCGGCCTGATCGTCGATGTGATCGCGCTCAAATGCGACCTGATCGAGAAGCACCCAGAGGACGTGAAAGCTCTCATCAAGGGCTATTACAAGGCGGTCGACTACATCAAGACCAACCCGGACAAGGCCTATGAGATCATGGCCAAGGGCATTGGCGGCTATCTCGAGAAGCCGGAGGATTTCGCAGCCGGCGCCAAGGGCGTGCGCTACTACGATCGCGCCCGCAACCTGGAATTCTTCGGCACGCCGCAGAAGAGCGAAGCGGCCGACCTGGTAAATTTCGCGCAGGACGTCTGGGGCAAGGCCGGCAAGCTCAAGATGACGATCGACTCGAAAACCATCCTCGACACCGATTTCATCAAGGAACAGTAGGCCATCGGGATGGCCGGGGGTCGGCCCGTCGGGCCGATCCTGCTTCTCGAACGCCTGAGTTTCAGGCCTGAAATCAACGGAGGCCATCTCATGGCACAAAGGCGGACGGCGTGGACACGCCTGACGACCCCATTCGCCAACATCCCCGCCAGCACGGCCACCACGCTTGCGCTGGCGATGTGGGTGGTCGTGATCGGCGGCTGGGCGTTGCTGTCCTATGGCCGCGTCGTGCCGAACATGTTCCTGCCGACACCTGGAACCGTGCTCGAGACGACCTATCGCATGTCTCTGGACGGCAGCCTTCTCTACCACACTTTGACAAGCGCCAAGGTGGTGATCCTGGGCTTCATCGTCTCCTCGCTCATCGCGGTGCCGCTGGGACTGTGGATGGGGACCTATCGGGCGGTTCAGGCGCCGCTGGAGCCGCTGGTCAATTTCATCCGCTATCTGCCGGTGACCTCCTTCGTGCCGCTGTTCATCCTTTGGATCGGCATCGGCATCGAACAGCGCATAGCGGTCATTTTCTTCGGCACGTTCTTCCAGCAACTGGTGATGATCTCCGACTGCGCGCGCGGCGTCTCCAGGGACCTGGTCAACGCCTCCTACACTTTGGGCACCAAGCGCAGCGAAGCGGTGTGGCACGTCATTTTTCCTGCAGCGCTTCCGGCGATCCTCGACACGCTTCGCGTCACCATGGGCTGGGCCTGGACCTATCTGGTCGTTGCCGAGCTCGTCGCCGCGTCGAGCGGCCTCGGCTATATCAGCCTCAAGGCAATGCGCGGCTTCCAGGTGGATGTGATCTTCATGGCGATCGCCGCGATCGGGCTTCTGGGCCTGATCACCGACACGGCATTCCGCATTCTCCGGGCAAGGGTCGCGCCATGGGCACCTTGATCTTGAACGCATCCTCGCAAACCGCAGCCGGATCAAGGGTAGTGATGACCGAAACCGTCAAGGCGAACCATCCGGCCGGCACGGTCCATGCATCCGGCGATCCGCGTTCGGCCGGGACCACGATGGCCATCGAGGACGTGACATTGCGCTACGGCGATGCCAATGGCGTGCTGGCGCTGGACGATGTGTCGCTGAAGGTGGCCAAGAACGAATTCTGCGTCATCGTCGGCCCTTCTGGATGCGGCAAATCCAGCCTGCTCTACCTTGCCGCCGGCCTCAATGACGCGACCTCGGGCAGCATCAAGGTCGACGGCCGGGAAGTGATCGAGCCCGGCGCCGACAGGGGCATGGTGTTCCAGAGCTACACCTTGTTCCCGTGGCTCACGGTGCGCGCCAACATCGAATACGGGCCGAAGCGCAAAGGCCTGCCAGCGGAGCAGCGAAAGCAGATCGTCGACCAGTATCTCAACGAGGTTGGCCTCGCGTCTTTTGCGAATCACTACCCCGCCCAGTTGTCGGGCGGCATGAAGCAGCGCGTGGCGATCGCGCGCGCCCTGGCCAACGACCCTGCCGTCCTCTTGATGGACGAGCCGTTCGGCGCGCTCGACAGCCAGACGCGCGGCACCATGCAGAAGCTGCTTCTGCGCGTCTGGGAGCGGCAGCAGAAGACGGTGCTCTTCGTCACCCACGATATCGACGAGGCGCTGGTGCTCGGCGACCGCGTGCTGGTGATGACGGCAAGGCCCGGCAAGATCAAGGCCGAGATCAAGGTCGACATTCCTCGGCCGCGCTCGATGGATGTAATCCTCGAACCCGACTTCATCGCGCTCAAGCGCCGCATCCTCGGCCTTCTGCACGACGAGATCGACGAGGATCACTAATCCGCCGCCCAAAAATTCGCAGCGGTTTGGGAGGGGCTTAAACAAGGCTTAAAGCGCGTTACGCATTTTAGAGCAATCGCAAGCAATCACAAATAGTTGGGGGCAGTTCTGCATACAAACGCTGAACTGCCCTCAAACGTGAAGGGCGGAGGGATCTTTACCTTTGCGCGCGATGCGCCGGGCCGAGGATCATCTCCGAAGCCTTTTGCCCGATCATCATGCTTGGCGCGTTGGTGTTGCCGCCGATCAGCTTCGGCATGACGGAGGCATCGGCGACCCGGAGCCCATCCACGCCTCTCACCTTGAGCGTCGCCGGATCGACGACAGCCATGTCATCCGTTCCCATCTTGCAGGTTCCGACCGGGTGATAGACGGTCAGCGCCTCGGCGCGCAGATAGGCCAGGATCTGGTCGTCGGTTCGGACATCCTTGCCCGGCAGCATCTCCTTGCCGCGCACCGCGTCGAACTCGGACGAGGCAAAAATCCGGCGCGCGATCTTGATGCCTTCCACCAGCACCATGGCGTCGTCTTCATGGGTGAAGAAGCGGTGGTCGATCAGGACGTCGCGGCGGGAATTGTCGCGCGACAACCTGATCTCGCCCACGCTTTTCGGTCTGAGCACGCAAGTGTGAATGGCGTAGCCGTGGCCGTATTCGATCAGCCTGCCGCGATGGCTGCGATAGCCCGGCACGAAATGGAACTGGATGTCTGGAAGGCCGTTCGCATGCCTGGTCTTCGCGAAGCCGCCGGCTTCGACATAGTTGGTGGTGAGCATGCCCTTGCGGCGGGCGAAATACTGGAAGGGCGCCGCCGCCATGCGCGGCAGGTTGGCGAGTGAGAGGCCGAGCGTCCTGGTGCTCTTGGAGCGCACGGTGATCATGCCGTCGACATGGTCCTGCAGGTTCTTGCCGACGCCCGGCAGGTCGAGGACCGGCGTGATGCCGATCTGCTTGAGCTCGGCTGCCGGCCCGATGCCGGACGCCATCAGGATTTTGGGCGAGTTGATGGCGCCGGCCGAAAGCACGATCTCACGGCCGGCCGAGAGCGTCTTCTGCTGGCCGCCATGACGCACGCGCATACCCGTGGCGCGCCCTTCGGCAATGACGAGGTCGATCACCTCACATTCGCTGAGCAGCGTCAGGTTCTTGCGGTCGAGCACCGGGCGCATGAAGGCGCTGAAGCTGCTGAAGCGCTGTCCGCGATCCTGCGTGACGTTGTAGATCCCGAGGCCGAACTGGCTTGCCGCATTGAAGTCGGTGTTGGCGGGCAGGCCGGCGCTTGCGCCAGCTTTCACGAAGATCGCGGAAAGCTCGTTCGGATCGCGCGGATTGTCGACCAGCAACTCACCTTCAGTACCGTGATAGCGCGGGTCCTGGGCAAGCAGGTTGCGCTCCAGTTTCTTGAATACCGGCAGCACATCGTCATAAGCCCAGCCGGCGCAGCCGAGTTCGGCCCACTCGTCATAGTCCTCGGCGGCGCCGCGAATATAGACCATCGAATTGATCGAGCTCGATCCGCCCAGCGCCTTGCCGCGGTTGACCGGAATCCTGCGATTGTTGAGCTGCGGTTGCGGTACCCCGACGAAACAATAGTCGTAGTTCGGGTTGCCGTAGAGCGAGAGAATGCCTGCCGGCACTCTGACCCGCAGGCTCTTGTCGCTGCCGCCGGCCTCGATCAGGCACACTGTGACCGACGGATCGGCGCTCAGCCGATTGGCGACCACGCAACCGGCCGAGCCGGCGCCGACGACGATGTAGTCAAAGCTTTCAGTTTTCATGCCCAGCCCCTCGAGAATGCCGGCGCTCGAGGCATGGCAGAACCGGCCGCCGCGAAGGCGTATCCTTGTTCCGGAACCAGTTCCGCGCGGACACATGTCCGGCCTCGCCCGCCACCTCATGCAGCGCTGTCGATCCGACCGCCGGGACTCTAGGTGCGTCTATCGGTGCGAGAAATTCGGAAATGGTTACGCGTGACTTCGGAGATTCGTTATGGGCGCCCGCCGGCACGTGCTGCTACTTGTGAGCGCCAGCAGAGAAGCGGTCGGATGGCGCAGCCTGGCTGCATCCACCAACTGCCAGAGATCGTTTTCATCCCGCGCGGCGGAAGCTGTCGGATGGTCAGAAGAGGACTGAGCATGTCGGTTGAGAAGGTAGACACGCTCGTCGTCGGCGGCGGCCAGGCTGGAGTGGCCATGAGCGAGCATCTGAGCAAATGCGGGGTGCCTCATCTCGTCCTCGAACGCGGCCGGATCGCCGAGCGCTGGCGCTCGCAGCGATGGGACTCCCTGGTCGCCAATGGCCCGGCCTGGCATGACCGGTTTCCGGGCATGGAGTTTCCGGTGACGGGTCCCGACGGCTTTCCTTCCAAGGAGGAGGTCGCCGACTATTTCGTCGCCTATGCAAAGCAGATCAATGCGCCGATCCGCTGCGGCGTGGAGGTCAAGCTGGTGCAGAGGAATGTCGGCCGTCCGGGATTTCGCGTCGAGACATCGGATGGGGTGATCGAAGCCAACAGCGTCGTGGCCGCGACCGGGCCTTTCCAGGTCCCGGTCATCCCGCCTCTCGTTCCTGACGATGCCGGCATTCTGCAAATCCACTCCAGCGCCTACCGCAATCCGGCGCAGCTACCAAAGGGCGCGGTGCTGGTGGTCGGGGCCGGATCCTCGGGCGTGCAGATTGCCGACGAGCTGCAGCGCTCAGGCAGGCGCGTCTATCTCTCGGTCGGCCCGCATGATCGGCCGCCGCGCGCTTATCGCGGGCGCGACTTCTGCTGGTGGCTGGGCGTCCTCGGCAAATGGGATCTCGAAACCCCAGGGCCCGGCACGGAGCATGTCACGATCGCGGTGAGCGGCGCGCGCGGCGGCGAGACGATCGATTTCCGCCGCCTGGCCGCGCAGGGGCTTACGCTCGTCGGCATGACAAAAACATACCAGGACGGGGTGATGAGTTTCGCGCCCGACCTTGCGAAGAATATCGCCAGGGGCGACGCCAGCCTGATGTCGCTGCTGGACGAGGCCGACGCCTATGTCGAGCGCAATGGCCTCGACCTTCCGGAAGAGCCTGCTCTTCGCAAAATCGATCCCGATCCGGACTGCGTGACCAATCCGATCCTCGAGCTCGATCTGATCGAGGCCGGGACCGCGACGATCATCTGGGCGACGGGCTTCGCCGTCGACTACAGCTGGCTGAAGGTCGACGCTTTCGACGAGAGGGGCCGGCCAAGGCATCAGCGCGGCGTTTCGGTCGAGCCGGGGATCTATTTCCTGGGGCTGCCCTGGCAGTCGCGCAGAGGGTCGAGCTTCATCTGGGGCGTCTGGCACGATGCCAAGCATGTGGCAGACCGTATTTCGACGCAGCGCAAATATCTGGCCTACCACGCCGCCGCCAAGCGCGAGCCCGTGGACGCCTGACCAGAGCTGCGAGCCCGATCCCCAATGGAGACCAAGATGGCGCATACGCGAATTCGCAAATTCAACTCCAAGGACACCTATCCCGAGCAGAAGCTCGATAACGATCTCTGCCAGGCCGTCGTCACACGCGGCGGCCGCACCGTCTATCTGCGCGGCCAGTGCCCGCAGGACCTCGACACCGCCAAGAACATCGACAGCCACGATCCGGTCGAGCAGACCCACAAGGTGATGCAGAACATCAAGCAGCTCATCGGGGAGTGCGGCGGCACGATGGAGCATCTGGTGAAGGTGGTGGTCTACATCACCGACGTTCGCCATCGCGAGGCCGTCTACCGGACGATGGGCGAATATATCAAGGGCGTGCATCCGGTTTCGACCGGCCTGGTCGTGTCGGCGCTTGCGCGGCCGGAATGGCTGGTCGAGATCGACGGCACCGCCGTCATTCCGGACTAAGCGCCATGACCTTCTCCATCGTCGCGCGCTGCAGGCGCACAGGCATGTTCGGGGTGGCGGTGTCGTCGTCGTCTCCCGCGGTCGCGGCGCGTTGTGCCTATGCGCAGGCGGGCGTCGGCGCGGTTGCCAGCCAGAACGTCACCGACCCCACGCTCGGGCCTCGGGCATTGGAACTGATGGCGCGTGGCGCTTCCGCCACGGAGGCGGTCGCGATCCTCAAGCGCACGGGCGCTTTTATCGAGTACCGGCAGATACTGGCTGTAGACGCCGCGGGCGGCAGCGCAATCCATTCCGGACCGAAAGCGCTCGGCATCTGGGCCGAGGCGCGCGGCGAGGACGTTGCCTGCGGCGGCAACCTGCTCGCGAACGCCGGCGTTCCGCAAGCCATGGTCGACGCCTTCCTTGCCTCCGAAGGCGATCTCGGTGACCGGCTGATCGTCACGATGCGTGCCGCGCTTCAAGCCGGCGGGGAAGCGGGTCCCGTCCGCTCCGCCGGCATGAAGCTGGTCCGCGATGTATCCTGGCCCGTGGCCGACCTGCGTTGCGACTGGACGGAAGTATGTCCGATCGAGCAGCTGGCGGGACTGTGGGACATCTACAAGCCCCAGCTCGATGCCTACGTCACCCGCGCCCTCAATCCGTCCGATGCGCCAAGCTACGGCGTCCCCGGTGACGAATAGTCCGGCCAGTTCTGGAGCGAGCATGAGCGAACTCAGCCACAAGGAGTGGGTCCGCAAGGCGTCGGCGATCCGCTTCCGCGACAAGGCCTTCATCGACGGCAAGCCGGTGCCGGCGCGCTCCGGCCGGACCTTCGCCAGCGTCAATCCGGCCACGGGAGCGACGCTCGCCGAGGTCGCCTCCTGCGGTGAAGAGGACATTGACCTTGCCGTCGCGGCGGCGCGGCGCAGTTTTGAGGCCGGCGTCTGGTCGCGAGCAGCCCCCGCGCATCGCAAGCAAGTGCTGCTGGGGCTGGCGGAATTGCTGCGCGAGAACCTGCCGGAGCTCGCGCTGCTGGAATCGCTGGACATGGGCAAGCTGGTCAAGGACGCCGCCACCATAGACGTGCCGGGCTCGGCGGCGATCTTCCAGTGGTATGGCGAGGCGATCGACAAGGTCTATGACAAGGTAGCCCCGACGGGGCAAGGCGACCTCGCTTTGGTGCGGCGCGAGCCGCTTGGCGTCGTGGGCGCGGTTGTGCCTTGGAATTTCCCGCTCGACATGGCGACCTGGAAATGCGCGCCCGCGCTGGCCGCGGGCAATTCGGTGGTGCTGAAGCCGGCCGAGCAATCGCCTTTCTCGGCGCTCAGGCTGGCCGAGTTCGCCATGGAGGCGGGCCTGCCCGCCGGGGTGCTCAATGTGGTGCCGGGCCTCGGCGAGACCGCCGGCCAGGCGCTGGGCCGGCATATGGATGTCGATTGCCTCGCCTTCACCGGATCGACCGCCGTAGGCAAGCTGTTCCTGCAATATTCCGGCCAGTCGAACATGAAGCAGGTCTGGCTGGAGGCCGGCGGCAAGAGCCCCAATCTGGTGTTCGCGGACTGCGGCGATCTGGATGCGGCGGCCGACATGGCCGCCTTCGGCATCTTCTTCAACCAGGGCCAGGTCTGCTCGGCCAATTCCCGGCTGCTGGTGGAACGCGGCATCAAGGATGCGCTGGTCGAGAAGCTGGCGGAGCGTGCGGCGGCGACGCAACCCGGCGACCCTCTCGACCCGGCATCCAGGATGGGCGCGATGGTGGATGCGCGGCACGCCGCTACGGTGATGCGCTTCATCGATGGCGGCAGGCAGTCGGCACGGCTGGTCGCCGGCGGCGGCCGGATCTCGGTCGGCGGGCGCGGCAGCTTCGTGCAGCCGACGATCTTCGACAATGTCTCGCCCGAGGATCCGCTCGCCCGCGACGAGATATTCGGTCCGGTGCTGTCGGTCATCGCCTTCGACAGCGAAGAGGAGGCGCTGCGGATTGCCAATGACAGCGTCTACGGCCTTGCAGCGTCGCTTTGGACCGACAGCCTGTCGCGGGCACACCGCATCGCGGAAAGACTGCGGGTGGGCACGGTTTCGGTGAATACTGTCGACGCGCTGAGCCCGATGACGCCCTTCGGCGGCTTCAAGCAGTCCGGCTTCGGGCGCGACCTGTCGCTGCACGCGCTCGACAAATATACCGCGCTGAAGACCACCTGGATCAGGTATTGAGGAGCGGCCGCGACTTGATTGCAGCGACCAAACGGGCATCATAGAAGCCCATGCCGCTTCGTTTCACACTCAGACAACTCGAGTACTTCGTCGCCGTCGGCGAGGCAGGCTCTATCGCCAAGGCAGCCGAGCAGGTGAACGTGTCGCCGCCGTCGATCTCGGCTTCGATCGCCCAGCTCGAGGCGGAGTTCGGCGTCCAGCTCTTCGTGCGCAAGCACTCGCACGCGCTTGCCCTCACGGCGGGCGGGCGCCTGTTCCTCAAGGAAGCCGCGCGGCTGCTCAACGATGCCGATGCGCTGCATGACATTGCCGGCGATATCGCGGAAAAGGTGCGCGGACCGCTGGCGATCGGCTGCCTTCTGACTTTCGCACAGATCGTGCTGCCGGCGCTGCGCCGCAAATTCGAGGACGCCTATCCGGATGTGCGCGTCCGACAGTTCGAGCGCAACCAGGGGCAGTTATTCGAGATGCTGCAGCGTGGCGAAATAGACGCAGCACTAACCTACGATCTCGAATTGTCGCAGGATATGACGTTCGAGCCGCTGATGCAGCTGCCGGCCTATGTGATGCTGCCGGCCGCGCATCGCCTGGCGGGGAGGGCGGGCATCACCCCCGAGGAACTGGTCGATGAGCCGATGGTCCTGCTCGATTTGCCCTACAGCCGCGAATATTTCCTGTCGGCTTTCCAGCCCAAGGGCCTGCGGCCAAAGATCGCCGAGCGCACCGGCGACATCGCCGTGATGCGCTCGATGGTCGCCAATGGCTTCGGCTACGGCATCGCCAACATGCGGCCGCTCAACACCATGTCGCCGGACGGCAAGCTGCTGGTCTTCGTGCCCTTGCTGGGCGACCTCAGGCCGCTGACCATGGGAATTGCGCTGCCGAATGCCGAGCATCGCACGCTGACGGTGCAAGCCTTCATCGACCACTGCCGCCGCTTCGTTGTCGAGCAAGGGGTCTTCGGCACCGAACGTATCGTCAAATAAGCCTGGTCACGGTCAGCCGTCGGCGAGCCGCGACAGCAGCCTCTCCAGCATCTCGTCGCAACGCCGCAGTTGTTCCACGCTGATAAATTCCTCCGGCTTGTGCCCCTGCGCCATCGAGCCCGGTCCGCAGACGACGGCCGGCGTGCCGAGATCGCGGCTGAACAATCCGCCTTCCGTGCCGAACGCGACCTTCATGGTATCGTTGGCGCCGGCCAGCGATTTGACGAAGGCGACCGCTTCCGAAGCGACCGGCGTGTCGAGGCCCGGATAGGTGTTGGTGATCTCGATGTCGATCGCGGCTTCGGGCGCGATCAAAGCGGCGTCGGCTGCAATGCGTGCCGCGGCGCCGCGAAGCCTGTCGAGAATGCCGGCGGCATCGTCGGCGGCGATGTTGCGGATCTCGAAATCGACCTGGCAGAGATTGGGCACGATGTTGAGCGCCACGCCGGCATTGATTTTGCCCACATGCACAGTCGTGTAGGGAATGTCATAGTCGCCATCGCGAGCGCCTTCGCGTGCCAGCCGGTCCTGTTCGTCGCGAAGCGCCCGCACAAAATCGCAACCGAGATGGATGGCGTTGAGCGCCAGCGGGGCGAGCGCCGAATGGCCTTCGCGTCCTCTGCAGAGGGCGCGCGCTGCAAGCTTACCCTTGTGCCCCGTCGCCACCTGCATGTTGGTCGGCTCGCCGACGATGCACAGCAACGGGCGTTGCGGTGCAGCGCTCAGCATTTCGATCAGGTGGCGGACGCCCAGGCAGCCGACTTCCTCGTCGTAGGAGAGCGCCAGATGCAAGGGCGTGCGAAGCGTCATCTTCGAGGCCTTGAGACACGCCGCGAGAGCTGAGGCCACAAAGCCCTTCATGTCCGCCGCGCCGCGCCCGTAAAGCCTGCCGTCGCGCGCGGTCATGGCGAATGGCGGCAGCGTCCAGTTCTGGCCATCGACGGGGACGACGTCCGTGTGACCGGAGAGCATGATGCCGGGCTTATCGGCCGGGCCGATCGTGGCGAAAAGATTGGCCTTGTGCCCGTCCGGACTGTGGATGATCTGGGAGGCGATGCCGTTTGCTTGAAGCAGGGCCACCGCATAGCCGATGAGGTCAAGGTTAGAGTCGCGGCTCACCGTCGGGAAGGCGATCAACCGCTCGAGTATTCTGACGCTGTCCATTCTTGTCTGGTCCCGTTGCCGCAGCCGTTCTCTACATCGCGTCGCGACAGCCCTGAAGTCGCATTTGGCTCAGCCTCGCTTCATCTGAGGTTAATCCAGGCGACACAAGATTAGGCGCGCCCTAATCCCCGCGGAAGAAATCCGTAGTTTTCCCGCCCACGCGCCCACTTATGGGTAATCTCCAGAGCAGCCGGCATGAAGGAAGCTATTATGCGCGACCCACGCTACGACATTCTGTTCGAGCCGATGAAGATCGGTCCGGTGACCGCCAAGAACCGCTTCTACCAGGTTCCGCATTGCAATGGCGGCGGCTATCGCGATCCCTCGGCCGCGGCCGAGATGCGGCGCATCAAGTCCGAAGGCGGATGGGGCGTCATCTTCACTGAGCAGACGGAGATGCATCACACCTCCGAGATCACGCCCTTCATCGAGCTCAGGCTGTGGGACGACGCCGACATTCCGGCTCTGGCCAAAATGGCCAAGGCCATGCACGAATATGGCGCGCTCGCCGGCATCCAGCTCGCCTATTCCGGCATCAATGGTCCCAACCTCTACACCAAGGAGGTGCCGCGCGGGCCGTCGGCGCTACCGATCCGCACCTTCACCAACGATCCGGTGCAGGCGCGCGCCATGGACAGAGAGGACATCCGCGACCTGCGCCGCTGGCACCGCAATGCCTTCAAGCGCGCCAGGCAGGCGGGGTTCGACCTGGTGTGCCTCTACGGCGCGCATGGCTTCGGCATCATCCAGCACTTCCTGTCGACCGCTACGAACCAGCGCAGCGACGAATATGGCGGCTCGCTGGAAAACCGCTCGCGACTGATGCGCGAGCTGATCGAGGAAGGGCGCGACGCGATCGGCGACACGTGCGGCCTTACGCTCAGGCTGTCGCTGGACGAGATGGTCGGCGAGCTTGGCTTCGCCAATTCGGAAGTCCGCGAGATGATCGAGATGCATGCTGAGCTGCCCGATCTTTGGGACCTCGCCCACGGCGCCTGGGAGGATTGCTCCGGGCCGTCGCGCTTCAAGGAAGAGGCGGCGCAGGAAAGCCTGGTCTCCGGCATCAAAAAGCTTACCTCGAAGCCGGTCGTCGGTGTCGGCCGCTTCACCTCGCCGGACGTGATGGTGAAGATGATCAAATCAGGCACGCTCGATTTCATCGGCTGCGCTCGCCCGTCGATCGCCGATCCTTTCCTGCCAAGGAAGATCGAGGAGGGCCGCATCGAGGACATCCGCGAATGCATCGGCTGCAACATCTGCATCACCGGCGACATGACGATGTCGATCTCGCGCTGCACGCAGAACCCGACCTTCATGGAGGAATGGCGCAAGGGCTGGCATCCGGAGCGCATGCAGGCCAAGGGCGATAGCGACAGCGTGCTGATCGTCGGCGCCGGGCCTGCCGGACTGGAGGCCGCCCGCGCGCTCGGCCTGCGCGGCTACCAGGTTGCGATTGCCGAAGCCGGCACCGCGCTTGGCGGGCGCGTGGCGCGCGAATGCCTGCTTCCGGGTCTCTCGGCCTGGGGCAGGGTGCGCGACTATCGCCAGTATCAGCTCAGCCAGATGCCGAATGTCGACATTTATTTCGAAAGCCGGCTGTCGGCGGACGACATCCTGTCCTTCGGCTTCCAGAACGTGGCCATCGCCACCGGATCGACCTGGCGGCGCGACGGCGTGGCGCGTGCCCATGTCGTGCCGATGCCGATCGACGCCGCCATGCCGGTCTACACGCCCGACGACGTGATGGACGGCAAGGTGCCCTCCGGCAATGTCGTGCTGTTCGACGACGACCATTATTACATGGGCGGCGTGCTGGCCGAGCTGATGGCGCGCCAGGGGGCGAGGGTGACCCTGGTGACGCCGTCGGCCTATGTCTCGGACTGGACCCGCAACACGCTGGAGCAGGGCGCCATCCACCGCCGCCTGACGGAGCTGGGGATAGATATCGTCCTCAACAGGACCATCACGACCATCGCGCCAGGCGGCGTCGTGACGGCCTGCGTCTATACCGGCGCTCGGCAGGAGTTGGCGGCCGATGCCGTCGTCCTGGTCACGTCGCGCAATCAGGACGATGCCGTCTGGCGCGAGCTCAAAGCAAGGGAGAACGAGTGGACCAACAATGGCATCCGCTCGATCAAGGTCATCGGCGATGCGGAAGCGCCGGGGCCGATCGCCTGGGCGACCTATGCCGGCCACCGCTTCGCCCGCGAGCTGGACGAACCCGATATCGGTGACGCGCTGCCTTTCCGGCGTGAGGTGACGGCGCTGGCGGACGGGTAGAGCCCCTCGGTTGTGGCCGCTTCGGAGCACTGTCGTTTCTTATTTCGACAAGCAGCCCAAAAAACGTCGGCGGTCAGGATTCTCCTTGAGGCCGGCGCGCGGATTGATCAGTTTGTCCCCAAGCCGGACCGCTTGCCTGGCGGGTAATCGCGGCCGACAGGGAGAAAAAACAATGCGCACCAAAACCAGCATCCGCGTCGTCGGCTGCCATGCCGAGGGCGAGATCGGCGATGTCATCGTAGGCGGCGTGCTGCCGCCCGCGGGGAGCACGATGATGGAAAAGATGATCACGATGGAGCGCGATCACGACCATATAAGGCGCATGCTGATCTGCGAGCCGCGCGGCAGCGTTGCCCGTCATGTCAATCTCCTGCTGCCCTCGACGCGCGAGGATTGTGTCGCGGGCGCCATCATCATGGAGCCCACCGAATATCCGCCGATGTCCGGCTCCAACACGATCTGCGTCGCCACGGTGCTGCTCGAGACCGGCATGGTGCCGATGCAGGAGCCGGAGACGCGCTTCAAGCTCGATATGCCCGGCGGCGTCATCGAGGTGCGCGCCGAATGCAGCGACGGCAAATGCCTGTCGATCACGCTGCGCAATGCGCCCGCCTTCGCCGAGCGCCTCGATGCCAATATCGAGGTGGAAGGGCTCGGCACGATAAAGGCCGATATCGCCTATGGCGGCATGTTCTACGCGATTGTCGATGCGCCCGCGCTCGGCTTCTCGGTGACGCCCGACGAGGCGCGCGAGTTGGCGGTGCTCGGCGAGAAGGTCCGCCGCGCAGCGCGCGAGCAGCTCGATGTCGTGCATCCGCAGTTCGACAATGTGCGCGGTGTGTCTATCGTCCAGTTCGCCATGCCATTCCAGGGACCGGGCAACGTCACGCGCAACACCTGCATCGTTTCGCCCGGGCGCTCTGACCGCAGCCCGACGGGAACCGGCACCTCGGCCCGCATGGCTGTGCTGCAGGCGCGGGGCCAGATGAAGCAAGGCGAGGTGCTGATCCATGAGTCGATCATCGGCTCGCGCTTCACCGGCAAGATTCTCGAACTCACCGAAGTCGCCGGGCGCAAGGCGATCGTGCCGCAGATAACGGGCAGAGCCTGGATCACCGGAGAGCACAATTATTATCTCGATCCGACGGACCCGTACCCGCAAGGCTACGTGCTGTCGGACACCTGGGGCACCTCGACTTCGGTGACGCAATAGAATTCCCGCAACGACGCCGGCTCGCATAACTCGAGCGCCCGGACGCTTTCCAGCGGTCGGCCGAGGCATTTGCGCTTGCAGAATGTCAGCGGACCTTGCAGGGAGGCGCCTGCTCTGATTCCCTGCGGTTGGTGGGGATCGCCTGATTCGTGTGCTCGTTGTTCCGGTTCCGCATGATCGTGCGGCGGAGCAACAGGTACCTTCGGTAGAAAGATGAGAAAATGACCGCCAAGCCGGAAATCCTGGAGATGAGGCCCAAGATCACCGTTGTCGGGGTCGGCGGCGCCGGCGGCAACGCCGTCAACAACATGATCGCCGAAGGGCTGCAGGGCGTCGAGTTCGTCGTCGCCAACACCGACGCGCAGGCGCTCACCATGTCGAAGTCGTCGCGGCTGATCCAGCTGGGCGCGCATGTGACCGAGGGACTGGGCGCCGGATCCTTGCCCCAGGTCGGAAGTGCTGCCGCGGAGGAATCCATCGACGAGATCATGGATCACCTTGCGGGAACGCATATGTGCTTCATCACCGCCGGGATGGGAGGCGGCACCGGGACGGGCGCTGCGCCCGTGATTGCGCGTGCCGCGCGCGATGCCGGCATTTTGACGGTGGCCGTCGTCACTAAGCCTTTCGTGTTCGAAGGCAAGCGCAGGACCCAGGCAGCCGAGGAAGGCATAGAACGGCTGCGCGAGAGCGCCGACACGGTGATTGTCATCCCGAACCAGAACCTCTTCAGGGTGGCCGACGCCAAGACCACCTTCGCCGATGCCTTCGCCATGGCGGACCGCGTTCTCTACGCGGGCGTCGGCTGCATCACGGATCTCATCGTCAAGGAAGGCCTGATCAATCTCGATTTCGCCGACGTGAAGTCGGTGATGCGGGACATGGGCCGGGCGATGATGGGAACCGGCGAGGCTTCCGGGGAGGGACGCGCCAAGATCGCGGCCGAGGCGGCGATCGCCAATCCGCTCCTCGACGAGGCCTCGATGTCCGGCGCCAGGGGGCTGCTCGTGTCGATCTGCGGCGGCATGGACATGACGCTGTTCGAGGTCGACGAAGCCGCGACGCGGATCAGGGAAGAAGTCGACGCCGATGCCGACATCATCGTCGGCGCCATCTTCGACCAGGCACTGGCGGGAAAGTTTCGCGTGTCCGTCGTCGCGACCGGTCTGCGCAAGAGCGCGGACATCGCGCAATTCGAGCAACGGATCGCCTGAGACCACCGGCGATCTCGCGCCTATGCCGATGGCGTGACGCGATCGGCCGATGTGTGCTTCCGATGGCGGATAGATTAAAGACTGCCGGATATCGGTGGCTGGCGCACTTACGCACGCGCCTCTTCGTCGCTAAGTTTGATGCTCACGGCACACAATCGCGGCTGACGGGAAGGGGCTCACATGAACAGCTTCGTCTATAACGGCCAACCGGCACGCGTCGTCTTCGGATCGGGCACCATTGCGCGGCTGCCGGAGGAGATCGACCGGTTGGGGCTGAAACGCGTGCTCGTGCTGGCAACGCTGTCGCGTGAGGCCGATGCGCGGCGTCTTGCCGGATCGCTCGGCGGCGTGGCCGCCGGGGTCTATGCCGGGGCGACGATGCACACGCCGATGTCCGTGACCGAGGACGCGCTGCGGGTTGTGGCGGAGCTCCAGGCCGACGGGCTGGTTGCGGTCGGCGGCGGCTCCACGACAGGCCTCGCCAAGGCGATCGCCTTGCGCACCGACCTGCCGCAGATCGTGATGCCGACAACCTATGCCGGCTCGGAAATGACGCCGATCCTCGGCGAGACGAAGGATGGCGTGAAGGTCACTCAGTCGAGTCCGGGGGTACTGCCGGAAGTGGTGATCTACGATGTCGATCTGACGATGACGCTTCCTGCCGCTTTGTCGGGAACGAGCGGCATGAACGCCATCGCCCATGCGGTCGAGGCGCTCTATGCAAGGGAAGGCAACCCGGTGATAAATCTGATGGCCGTTGAGGCCATCGGCGCTCTGGTGCGCGCCTTGCCGGTCATAGCCGGGAGCCCGCATGACCGCGACGCGCGCTTCGAGGCGCTTTACGGCGCCTGGCTCGGCGGCATCTGCCTCGGCTCGGTCGGCATGGCGCTGCACCACAAGCTGTGCCACACGCTCGGCGGCAGTTTCGATCTGCCGCATGCGGAGACCCATGCGATCGTCCTGTCGCATGTGCTGGCCTACAACGCCCCCGCCGTTCCGGCCGTCATGGAAACCCTGCGGGCCGTGCTGAAGGCGGACGATCCTGCCATGGCTCTCTACGATCTCGCCGGCCGGATCGGCGCTAAGCGCGCTCTATCTGAGATAGGCATGCCGCCAGACGGGATCGACATCGCGGCGGACCGCGCGCTGGCCAATCCGTACTGGAACCCACGGGCGCTGGAGCGGGAACCGATCCGGGCTCTTATCGCACGCGCTTATGCCGGTGAGCCGCCGCAGGCCTGAGAAACCGAGCGTCGCAGGCCGGACTCACCTGAACATCAATCTGTCTGGATCCAGACCGCCTTCGTCTCCAGATATTCGTGCAGATGCTCGACGCCGCCCTCGCGGCCGTAGCCGGACATCTTCATACCGCCGAACGGCACGGCCGGATCGATGGCATGGTACATGTTGACCCAGACCGAGCCGGCCTTGACGCGGCGCGCAAGCTTGTGCGCGGTGCCGAGATTGGTGGTGAAGATGCCGGCCGCAAGGCCGTAAGGCGTTGCGTTGGCGCGCGCGACAACCTCATCCAGCGTGTCGAAAGGCATGGCCGAGATGACCGGCCCGAAGATTTCTTCGCGCGCGATGGTCATCTTGTCAGAGACCGCGCCGAAGACGGTCGGGGCGATAAAATTGCCGCCGTCATAGAGCTCGCCCGTCAGCCTTGAGCCGCCGGCGACCAGTTTGGCGCCTTCGTCGCTGCCCGCCTTGATGTAGCCTTCCACTTTGCCGGCCTGCCTTGCATTGATCAGCGGCCCGATTTCGGTCTCCGCCTCGATGCCATGGCCGATGCGAAGCTTGCCGGTGAAGTCGGCAACCCGACGCACGAACTCGTCATGGATCTCGCGCGCCACGAACAGGCGTGAGCCGGCAATGCAGATCTGACCGGAATGCACGAACACCGCCATCGCCGCGACCGGCACGGCCTTGTCGATATCGGCGTCGCGGCAGACGATGATCGGCGACTTGCCGCCGAGCTCCAGCGAAACGCGCTTGAGGTTGGCGACGCCGGCGCGGGCGATCGCCTGGCCGGTCAGCGTCGAGCCCGTGAAGACGATCTTGTTGACGTCCGGGTGCTCGGCAAGCCGCGCGCCGGCCTCGGCGCCCGTCCCGGTGACGACGTTGACGACGCCGTCGGGGACGCCGGCCTCCTGCATCAGCTTCGCGATCAAGAGCGGCGTCAGCGAGGCATCCTCCGACGGCTTCAGCACGATGGTGCAGCCGGTTGCCAGAGCCGGCGCGATCTTCCAGATCGAGGCGGCGGTGGGCGCATTCCAAGGGATGATCGCGCCGACGACGCCGACCGGCTCGCGCCGGGTGAAGGAGACGATCTCGCCGGGTATGGAATTGTCGATCGTCTCGCCATGCAGCGCGGTCGCCATGCCGCCATAGAAGCGCAGCATGCCGATGACCCGGCGCCGGTTGGCAAGCGTGCGGGTGATCGGCAACCCCATGTCGAGCGTGTCGGAAACGCTGAGCTCTTCCCAATGCTTCTCGAACAGGTCGGCGATCCGCAGAAGCACGCATTGCCGCTCGTAAGGGGAGAATTTCGACCATGGGCCTTCGAAGGCGGCGCGCGCCGCGGCCACCGCCGCGTCGATATCCGCGGCTCCGCCGCGCGGCACGGTGGCCAGCACTTCGCCCGTCGCCGGGTTCAGCGCCTGCATCTCCTCGCCGGATTGCGCTGCGACCCACTTGCCGCCGATGAACATCGGCCGGAATTCGCCATGGTAGAGCGTGGCGGCCTTCGCCCTCGGGTCGAAGTTCAGCGTCATCGTCTCCTCCTCACGAATTCCGACGCGACTATTACTCCCGCTGCTGGCGGGCTCAAACAAGGAAAGCTAAAGGGCGTTCAGATAATCGGATAACGCGCAGGTCCTCGCCTTGGCGACGCATCGATAGCGGAGAGCTTTGCGGCGACGCTCGATGGCCGCAGTCGGCACTGGGCGGCTCCTGGCGGCACAGGCCAGTGTTGGTCCGGCAGGCTACCGGTGCCGGCCTATTCATCGCCTTGATAGTTTTGCGAGGCGCAGGTTGCGTGAGTCCCGGCCGGCGGTTATGCCGGATCGAGATTTGCTGACGAAAGACAGAGCCGATGAAGGTCGTTTCCACATCGAAATCGCATGGCGGAATCCAGGGCGTCTATTCGCACGCTTCCGAAGTCTGCGCCTGCGACATGACCTTTGCTGTGTTCATGCCGCCGCAGGCCAAGGATGGGCGGCTCCCGGTCCTGTGGTACCTGTCGGGCCTTACCTGCACGCACGCAAATGTCATGGAGAAGGGCGAGTACCGGCGGATGGCATCCGAGCTCGGGCTGATCATCGTGTGTCCCGACACCAGCCCGCGCGGAGCCGACGTTCCGGACGAGAAGGACAATTGGCAGTTCGGCTGCGGCGCCGGCTTCTACCTCGATGCGACGCAAGAGCCTTATGCGGAGAATTAGCGCATGTATTCCTATATAGCCGAGGAATTGCCGGCGCTCGTCGGCGCCAATTTTCCGGTTGACATGTCGCGCCAGGCGATCTTCGGCCATTCGATGGGCGGACATGGCGCGCTGACGATCGCGCTCAAAAATCCCGAGCGCTACCGGAGCTGCTCGGCCTTCGCGCCGATCGTGCAGCCGTCGACGGCCGGCTGGTCGCGGCCGGCATTCGAGAAGTATCTCGGAGCGGACGAAAAGAGCTGGCGCGCCTATGACGCGACGCTGCTGATCGAGGACGGCAAGCGATATCCGGAATTCCTCGTCGACCAGGGCGCGGCGGACGGCTTTCTGCAGGATGGCCTCCGCCCATGGCTGCTCGACGAGGCCTGCAAGAAGGCAGGAATCGACCTCACCCTGCGCGTGCAGGAAGGCTACGATCATTCTTACAACTTCATCTCGACCTTCATGGACGATCACCTGAAGTGGCATGCCCGCCGCCTTGGGTGATTTTCGGCGTCAGGGACCGGGCCACATGGTCGGCGATCGCCAGGCTGGAGGTCAGGCCGGGACTTTCGATGCCGAAGAGGTTGACTAGGCCACCGATGCCGTGCGTCTCGGCATCCTGGATCACGAAGTCGCTGTTGGCGTCGCCCGGGCCTGACAATTTCGGCCGGATGCCGCTATAGGCTGCCTGCAGGCTGTCGTCGGCCAGGTCGGGCCAGTATCTGCGGATTTCGGCATAGAAGCGCTCGCCGCGCGCCGGATCGACGCGATAATCGATTGTGTCCGTCCATTCGACATCAGGCCCGAAACGGGCGGTGCCGGCAAGGTCAAGGGTCAGATGGACGCCAAGTCCGTCGGGCTCGGGCACGGGATAGACAAGATGTGAAAACGGCGCCCGCCCGGCAATCGAGAAATAATTGCCCTTGGCGAGGCGAAGCGCCGGTAGGAATTGCCGGCCGAAGCCTTCGATCGAGCCGGCAAGCGTGACCGCGCCGAGACCGGCCGCGTTGATGAAGCGCGGTGCGGCGATCTCGAACTCTGCGCCGCTCGCGGAATCCATCGTCTCCAGCACGACGCGGTCGGCCTCGATGCGGCCGGAAACGATGCGGGTATTGAGCGACAGCATTGCGCCGCTCTCCTCGGCATCGCCGAGCAGGGCAAGCATCAGCCCGTGGCTGTCGACAATGCCGGTCGAGGGTGACAGCAGCGCGGCGGTGCAATGCAGCGCCGGCTCCAGCGCTTGTGCCTCCTCAGCGGTAAGGAAGCGCAGGTCATCGACACCGCAGGCGTTGGCATTGGCGCGGATGGCGGCCAGCACCGGTTCCTGCGTCTCGTCGGTCGCGACGATCAGCTTGCCCGTGCGGCGGTGCGGGATCGAACGTTCGGCGCAGTAGCGGTAGAGCATGTCGCGTCCCGGTAGGCAGAGCCGGGCTTTCAGCGAACCCTGCGGGTAATGGATGCCGGCGTGGATGACTTCGGAATTGCGCGAACTCGTTTCGGTGCCGATGGCGTCCGCCGCTTCGACGATCAGGGTTTCGAGACCAAGCGCCGCCAATTTGCGCGCGATCGCCAGACCGATCACGCCGGCACCCGCGATGATGCAATCGACCTGTTCCATGCCCTGATCCTGCTGCGCGTCATTTACATCATTGCCGAGACAGTCCGAGGCTTGTTGGCGCTATCGATCCCGACATCGCGGCTCTTGCGATCAGCCAGCGCGATGAGGCATCAACCGCCACAATGCAAGGCGGAATCTTCGGACTTCTCAACCAGAGAGGCGGTCCTATTTCCGCTTTGGACGCCTGCCGACAGGAGCCACCACGATGGACGCCACACCGAATTCCCCTGAAGCCCGCGACATCCGCTATCACATGCATGGCTATACCAACGCCCGCAAGCATCAGGAAACCGGACCGCTAGTCATCGAAAAGGGCGACGGCATCTATGTCGAGGACATTGCCGGCAACCGCTACATCGAGGCGATGGCGGGCCTGTGGAGCGTCGCCGTCGGTTTTTCGGAAAAGCGGCTAGTCGAAGCGGCGACAAAACAAATGTCGAAGCTGCCCTTCTATCACGACTTCGGCTCGAAAGCGCATTCACCGTTGATCGATCTTGCGGAGAAGCTGGTGCAGATGGCGCCAGTGCCGATGAGCAAGGCCTATTTCACCAATTCCGGCTCTGAGGCCAATGACACCGCGATCAAGATGATCTGGTACCGGTCGAACGCGCTTGGCCAGCCGGCGCGCAAGAAGATCATCAGCCGCAAGCGCGGCTACCATGGCGTCACCATCGCCTCGGCGAGCCTGACTGGGCTGCCCAACAACCATCTCTCCTTTGACCTGCCGATCGCCAACATCCTGCACACCTCGACCCCGCATCACTGGCGCGACGCCGAGCCCGGCGAGAGCGAGGAACAGTTTTCCGCGCGGCTCGCCGACGAACTGGAAAAGCTCATCCTAGCCGAGGGGCCTGAAACGATCGCCGCCTTCATCGGCGAGCCGGTCATGGGCGCCGGCGGCGTCGTCGTGCCGCCTGCCGGTTATTGGGAAAAGATCCAGGCGGTGCTGGCGAAACACGACATCCTGTTGGTCGCCGACGAGGTGATCTGCGGCTTCGGCCGCACCGGCGAGATGTTCGGTTCGCAGACCTTCGGCGTCAAGCCGGACATCATGGTGCTGTCGAAGCAGATTTCGTCCTCCTACCTGCCGATCTCGGCGCTGCTGATCAACGATCGTGTGTTCGAGCCGATCGCCGACGAGAGCGACCGCATCGGCACCTTCGGCCACGGCTTCACCGGCGGCGGCCATCCGGTCGCCGCGGCCGTCGCGCTGGAGAACATCAAGCTGATCGAGGAGCGCGACCTGGTCGGCAATGCGCGCAAGGTCGGCGCGCATCTGCAGGCGCGGTTGCGCCAACTCGCCTCGCATCCGCTGGTGGGCGAGGTGCGCGGCGTCGGTCTCATCGCCGCCGTCGAGCTTGTCGCCGACAAGGCGACCAAGGCGCCCTGGGGCAAGCCAGCCGCGCTCGGCGCGCTGGTCAACGGCTTCCTGCAGCAGAACGGCGTGATCTCGCGCAACATGAGCGACGCGATCGCCTTCTGTCCGCCGCTGATCATCACCGAGGCGCAGGTCGACGCGTTGGTCGATGCGTTCGAGCGTTCGCTCGACGCCGCCCTGCCGCAGGTCCATCCGCGGAACTGACGAGGCCGCGAGGGCTACCCGGCGGTAGCCTGGGCTGGCAACCGGTTCGTTCACCTTCTGGTGAGCGGTAGATTTTCCAGCGGAACATTCGCGTTTTCGCGCTGTTACATCCAAGCAGCAGCGCGGAAAGGAGCCTCCGCATGGACAATCCGCGATCCACGGCAAGCATAGCCGGCCATCCCATCCACCCCATGCTCGTCACTATCCCGATCGCCTGTTTCGTCGGGACTTTGATCACCGATATCGCCTATTGGCAGACAGCCGAAATGACCTGGGCCAATTTTTCGGCCTGGCTCCTGACCGTGGGTGTCATTGTCGCTATTCTGGCCGCCATCGCCGGGCTTACCGACTTTCTTGGGGACCGCAAGATACGCGCTCAGCCGACCGCATGGCTGCACATGGGGGGTAACCTCATCGTGCTCGTGCTGTCCTTCCTCAACATGCTCATCCACACGCGCGACGCCTGGACGTCCGTCGTGCCGACCGGACTGATCCTGTCGGCGCTAGTTGTGATCATCCTGCTCTTCACCGGCTGGCTTGGCTGGGCGCTGGTCTATCGCCATCATGTAGGAGTGGCCGATGAGACGACTTGATAGCCTAATCAAATGGACGACCGCTGCGCTTTGCAGCGCAATGGTCCTGGGCGTTGCCGGCTGCAGCGACGACAACACCGATCCGAACGCGCAGATTGGCCCAAATCCGAAACTGCCAGAGATAAACCAATACCTGTTCCCGCCGATGCATCTAGCCTCGGTGGTCGGTTGGAAAAACGATGAAAAGCCGACCGTCGCGCAAGGCCTGCAGATCGAGGCGATGGCCAAGGGGCTTCAGCATCCTCGCTCGGTTTACGTGCTGCCCAATGGCGACATCCTGGTGGTGGAGTCCAAGGCGCCGAACGAAGCATCGGTCAAGCGCCCGAAGGACATCGTCATGGGTTGGGTCGAAAGCTGGGTCACCTCCAGCGGCGACACCGGCCCGAGCAACCGCATCACGCTCTTGCGCGACACCAATGGCGACGGCAAGCCGGATTACCAGGGCGTGTTCCTCGACCATCTCAACGCGCCTTTCGGCGTGGCGCTGGTCGGCAACGACTTCTATGTCGCCAATACCGATGCCATCGTGCGCTACCCCTATCAGCCGGGCGACACCAAGATCACGGCACCGGGCAAGGTGCTGACGGAACTGCCGGGCGGGCCGATCGATCACCACTGGACGAAGAGCCTGGTGGCGAGCCCAGACGGTTCGCTGCTCTATGTCGGCGTCGGCTCGAACTCCAACATCACCGAGAACGGCATCCAGGCCGAGAAGGACCGCGCTGCGATCTGGGAGGTCGACCGCGCCACCGGCCGCTCGCGCATTTTCGCCAGCGGTCTGCGCAATCCCAACGGCCTGACGTTCGAACCTGAAAGCAAGGCGCTTTGGACGGTGGTCAACGAGCGCGACGAGCTCGGGCCGAACCTGGTGCCGGACTACATGACGTCCGTGAAGGACGGCGCCTTCTATGGCTGGCCCTACAGTTATTACGGCCAGCACGTCGATCCTCGCGTCATGCCGCAGCGGCCGGACATGGTGGCGAAGGCCATCCCGCCGGACTACGCGCTGAGCTCGCATGTCGCGCCGCTCGGGCTTGCCTTCTACACCGCAAGCAACCTGCCCCAATTCTATCGCGGCGGCGCCTTTGTCGGTGAGCATGGCAGCTGGAATCGCTCCCGCTTCAATGGCTACAAGGTGATCTTCGTGCCGTTCAGCGGCGGGCATCCGAACGGCAAGGCGCAGGATGTCGTCACCGGCTTCCTCAACGACAAGGGTGAGGCGAGGGGCCGTCCGGTCGGCGTTGCCGTCGACAAGTCCGGCGCGCTGCTGATTGCCGACGATGTCGGCAACACGGTGTGGCGGGTCACCACGGCGGCACCCGGATCCACGTAAAAGCCGGGCTCAATCTTCCGACATCGAGCGGGCCATGTCGAGGAAGGCGCGCACGAGCTTGCCGCCGCTGCGTTCGCGCAGGCAGATCAGCGCTTCCTCCATCAGCGTTTCCGGCGCGTCGATCGCGATCGGCACCAGCCGCGAGTCGTGGCCGAACTCCGCAGCCGAGACGAAACCGACGCCGGCTCCGGAGGCGACGATCTCGCGCACAGCCTCACGGCCTTCGGCTTCGATGGCGGGCTTCAGCTCGACATTGGAAGCCGTGGCCAGATCTTCCAGCTTCTTGCGCGTTTTCGAGCCGCGCTCGCGCATCACGAGCGGCTCCTGCGCGAGCTGTCCGAGCGTCAGCGATTTCCTGCCCGACAGCGGATGATCGGCTGACACGAAAGCAATGATCGGCGTCGAGTTGAGCTTGAGCATCTCGAAATCGCGGCCCGCGGGCATCTCACCAAGAACGCCGAT
Source organism: Mesorhizobium sp. CA8 (assembly GCF_020164955.1). Taxonomy (GTDB): domain Bacteria; phylum Pseudomonadota; class Alphaproteobacteria; order Rhizobiales; family Rhizobiaceae; genus Mesorhizobium. The sequence continues at coordinate 71,880 of NZ_JAIUHG010000013.1, read as the reverse complement.
GTCGGCCTCGTAACTGTAAAGACCGCTGATCACGGTCTCGGTATTGCCGGAGCGCAGGGACACCTGGACGCCCGGATAACGGGCGCGAAAAGCGCCGAGAATATGCAGGAGATGGTGCGCCGCGTCGGCAACGATGCGCAATGTGCCGGAACGCAGCGCGCGCGATTCGGTCAGAAGCTCCAGCGCCTGCTGTTCGGTCTCGAACATGCGATGCGTGATCTCGAGCAGCCTCTGGCCTTGCGTTGTCAGCGTGACCTGCTTCTTGTTCCGGTTGAACAGGAGTACGTCATACTCTTCCTCCAGCTTGCGCACTTGGTCCGAAATCGCCGGCTGGGTGAGGAAGAGTGCTTCGGCGGCACGCGAAAAGCCGCCCGAAACGGCGACCTGGTGAAATGCCCTGAGCTGAACATAGCGCATTCGCATGGCTCCTATGGAGGCGCTTATCGTTCAGGTTCGTAGCATCGACCAGATCGATACATCAATACAAAATAACGATTTTACAAATATATCATGCCCACTGAGAATGGCTGTCATATTCCAATGACAGGATCGAAGTGGGAGGGCAGCATGCTCGCTGAGATGGAGTTTGCGGCGACCAAGCCTCTGGATGCGCCGGCGCTGGGCGAACCTTATCTGCTGACGCCCGGCCCGCTCACCACGGCCTATGCCGTCAAGCAGGCGATGCTGCGCGACTGGGGCTCCTGGGACGGCGATTTCCGCGCCATGACCGCCGAGCTGCGCCGTCGCCTTCTGGCATTGACCGGCGACGGCCGTGACGAATTCGACTGCGTTCCGATGCAGGGCAGCGGCTCGTTCTGCGTCGAGGCCATGCTCGGCTCGTTCGTGCCCAAGGACGGCAAGGTGCTGGTTTTGGCCAACGGCGCCTACGGGCTGCGCGCGGCGCAGACCATGCAGTATATCGGCCGCGCCTACACGTTGATCGACAAGGGCGACTACCTGCCGCCGCGTGGCGAGGAGGTTGCCGCAGCGTTGAAGGCCGACCCGGCCATTACGCATGTCATCGCCATCCACTGCGAGACGAGCTCAGGCATCCTCAACCCGGTGGCCGAGATATCGGAAGCCGTCTATGCCAATGGCCGCAAGCTTCTGATCGATTCCATGAGCGCGTTCGGCGCCATCCCGCTCGACGTCAACGACATCCGCTACGAGGCGATGGTTTCGTCGCCCAACAAATGCATCGAGGGCGTGCCGGGCTTCGGCTTCGTCATTGCCCGCAAAAGCGAGCTCCAAGCCGCCAAGGGCCGCAGCCATTCGCTGTCGCTCGACGTGCACGCGCAATGGGCGAACATGAACAAGACAGGGCAGTGGCGCTACACGCCGCCGACGCATGTGGTCGCCGCCTTCCTCGAAGCGCTGCGACTGCACGAGGCAGAAGGGGGCGTCGCGGGGCGCGGCGCGCGCTATACGCGAAACCGCGACGTCATGGTGGCCGGCATGCGTGAGTTCGGGTTCGAGACCCTGCTCAAGGATCGCTGGCTGTCGCCGATCATCGTCACCTTCTTCAACCCGGCGCATCCGAACTTCGTCTTCGATCGCTTCTACGAGCTGATGAAGGACAAGGGCTTCATCATCTATCCGGGCAAGCTCACGGTCGTGGACTCCTTCCGCGTCGGCTGCATCGGCCAGATGGACGAGCACGTCATGCGCCGCGTGGTCGAGGCGGCTTCCCAGTCGCTGAACGAAATGGGCGTCGACACCGCCGCCCCGTCCCCCGCCGCTATCGCCGAGCGCGCCAAGCTCGCCGCCTGAAAGGTCTTCGGATGAACCAGATGTCTCCCGTCAACGTCACGGCCAATGGCCGCTCCTATGCGTGGCCGCGCGTGCCGGCCATCGCCATCTGCCTCGACGGCTGCGAGCCGGCCTATCTCGATGAGGCTATTCATGCAGGGCTGATGCCGGCGCTGGAAAGGATCAAAAAGAAGGGCACGGTGCGCTTCGCCCATTCGGTGATCCCGAGCTTCACCAACCCCAACAATCTGTCGATCGCCACCGGCCGGCCGCCGGCGGTGCATGGTATCTGCGGCAACTACCTCTACAACCCGGAGACGGGCGAAGAGGTGATGATGAACGACCCGAAATTCCTGCGCGCGCCGACCGTGTTCCAGGCCTTCTACGATGCCGGCGCCAAGGTGGCGGTGGTGACGGCCAAGGACAAGCTGCGCGCGCTGCTCGGCAAGGGACTGAAGTTCGACGATGGCAGGGCGATGTGCTTCTCGGCCGAGAGGTCCGATACCACGACGAAAGCCGAGCACGGCATCGACAATGCCTCGAAGCATTTCGGCCTGCCCGTGCCCGAGGTCTATTCCGCCGAACTTTCGGAATTCGTTTTCGCCGCCGGCGTGCAACTCCTGAAGGAGTTCCGGCCAGACGTGATGTATCTCACCACCACCGATTATGTTCAGCACAAATACGCGCCGGGCGTGCCTCAGGCCAATGCCTTCTACGAGATGTTCGACAAATATCTCGCCGAACTCGACGCGCTGGGTGCCGCGATCGTCGTTACCGCCGACCATGGCATGAAGCCGAAGCACCACGCCGACGGCTCGCCCAATGTGGTCTATGTGCAGGACCTTCTCGACGAATGGCTGGGCAAGGACGCAGCCCGTGTCATCCTGCCGATCACCGATCCTTATGTGGTGCATCACGGCGCGCTGGGTTCCTTCGCCACCGCCTATCTGCCGAAGGGCGCCGACTGCGAGGCGGTGATGGAAAAGCTGCGCAAGGTCGAGGACGTCATCCTGGTGCTCGGCCGCGAGGAAGGCTGCGCCCGCTTCGAGCTGCCCGAGGATCGCATGGGCGACATCATCCTGATCTCGGGCGAGAACAATACGATTGGCACGTCGGAGCACCGGCACAATCTGGCAGCACTCGACGAGCCGCTGCGCTCGCATGGTGGGCTGACGGAGCAGGAGGTGCCGTTCATCGTCAACCGGGTGCTGCCGGATTTGCCGAGCGAGCCCAAGCTGCGCAATTTTGACGCGTTCTACTACGCGACGATGGCGGCGGCGCTGGGTTGAGGTGGGCGCTGTCGACCCCCACTCCGCCGGGCTTCGCCCGGCAACTCTCCCCTGATCGACCGGGAGAGGAAGGCGCCCAGTCGATTCCGCAGCGCTTTTGCTCAAATGCTGCGCTGTTGGATTGGAGGAGAGCGCTGAGCTGATTTCCTCTCCCCGTCGATCGGGGGAGAGGTGGCCCGAAGGCCGGAGTGGGGTCGACCCCGCGACGTATCCAAGACTGGAACCAATCGATGACCCAACTCGATCCTGCCATCAAAGTCCGCCATGAGCCGATGCGCATCGCCGGCGAGAAGGTCGATGCCGATCAGAAGCTGGAGGTGCGGTTTCCCTGGAACGACACCGTCATCGGCACGGTGCCTGCGGGCGGAGCGGAGCATGCGCGGCGCGCCTTCGAGATCGCCGCCGCCTACCAGCCGAAGCTGACGCGCTACGAGCGGCAGAAGATCCTGCTCAAGGCCGCCGAGCTGCTCGATGCGCGGAAGGACGAGCTATCGGATCTCATCACGCTGGAGCTCGGCATCTCTAAGCAGGATTCGCTCTACGAAGTGGGCCGCGCCTTCGACGTCTTTACGCTTAGCGGTCAGCTGGCCATCCAGGACGACGGGCAGATCTTCTCCTGCGATCTCACCCCGCATGGCAAGCAGCGCAAGATCTTCACCATCCGCGAGCCGCTCAGCGCGATCTCGGCGATCACGCCGTTCAACCATCCGCTCAACATGGTGTCGCACAAGGTCGCGCCGGCGATCGCCACCAACAACTGCGTCGTGGTCAAGCCGACGGAGCTGACGCCGATCACCGCGCTGATGCTGGCCGACATCCTCTACGAAGCCGGCCTGCCACCCGAAATGCTTTCGGTCGTCACCGGATGGCCGGCCGATATCGGCGGCGAGATGATCACCAACCCCAACATCGACCTCATCACCTTCACCGGCGGCGTGCCCGTCGGCAAGATGATCGCGTCGAAGGCCGGCTACAGGCGCCAAGTGCTGGAGCTCGGCGGCAACGATCCGCTGATCGTGCTCAACGATCTTTCGGACGAGGACCTCGCGAAAGCGGCCGATCTGGCCGTCGCGGGCGCGACGAAGAATTCCGGCCAGCGCTGCACGGCGGTCAAGCGCATCCTGGTGCAGAAAAAAGTCGCCGACCGTTTCGTGCCGATGGTGCTGGAGCGGGCCAAGGCGATCCGCTTCGGCGATCCGCGCGACCCGGCGACGCAGCTCGGCACCGTGGTGCATGAGAAGGCCGCGGCGCTGTTCGAGAAACGCGTCCACGTGGCGGCGGAACAGGGCGCCGAAGTGCTCTACAATCCAGGCCGCAAGGGTGCCTTGCTACCGCCGATCGTCGTCGACCGCGTGCCGCACCAGTCCGAGCTGGTGATGGAGGAAACTTTTGGCCCGATCGTGCCGATCGTGCGCGCGCCCGACGATGACGAGGCGCTGATCAAGCTGTCGAATTCGACTGCTTTCGGCCTGTCGTCAGGCGTCTGCACCAACGACTTTCGGCGCATGCAGAAATACATCACCAGCCTCAAGGTCGGCACCGTCAACATCTGGGAAGTACCGGGCTACCGCATCGAGATGAGCCCCTTCGGCGGTATCAAGGATTCCGGCAACGGCTACAAGGAAGGCGTCATCGAGGCGATGAAGAGCTACACCAACGTCAAGACCTTCTCCTTGCCGTGGTAGGCGCCGTGACGGACAGTTTCGACCTTGCCGTCGTCGGCTCCGGCATCATCGGGCTGGCTCACGCATTGGCCGCCGCTCGGCGCGGCTTGCGCGTTATCGTCATCGATCGCGATCAGAAGGCCAACGGCGCCTCGATCCGCAATTTCGGCCTCGTCGTCGTGACCGGACAGGAGCCTGGGCCGTCGCGCCGCCTGGCCGAGCGCAGCCGCGAGATCTGGCTCCAGCTTGCGAACGAGGCGGGGATCGAAATCCTGCATCGAGGCAAGCTCATCGCAGCGCAACGCCCGGAAGCGCTTGCGCTGCTCGAGAATTTCAAGTCCGGCGAGCATGGCGGCGCGTGCAAGCTTCTAACCGCGCGCGAGGCGCTCGCGCATCAGGCCGGCCTTGACGAGAAGGCGATCATCGGCGGGCTCTACAGCCCGTTCGAGTTGCGCGTGGAGTCGCGTGAGGTGCTGCCGCGACTGGTATCGTTCCTGGCTGAAAAGCATGGCGTCGTGTTTCGCACCGGCGTGTCGGCGACCGAGGTCGCTCCGCCCTTTGTCGAAATCAGCGCGGGACGTGTTCAAGCGGAAAAGGTCGTCGTCTGTCCCGGCGACGATTTCAGCTCACTCTATCCGGAACTGATCGGCAAGCACGGCGTGCAGCGCTGCAAGCTGCAGATGCTGCGCCTCGCCGATCCGGGCTTTCGGCTTTCGTCCGCGCTGATGTCCGATCTCAGCCTGTTGCGTTATGGCGGTTTCGCCGGCCTTCCCGAGGCCGGCGCATTGCGAAGCAAGCTGGGCGAACAGCGCGGGGCCGCGTTGGCCAACGGCGTTCACCTGATCGTGGTGCAGAGCGCGGACGGTTCGCTGGTCGTTGGCGATTCCCATCATTATGGGCTGACGCTCGATCCGTTCGGATCGGAAGCGGTCGACCAATTGATCCTGGATGAACTCAAGGCATTGTTCGGCAAGGTGCCGAACGTGCTTGCGCGCTGGACGGGATACTACGCTTCAGCGAAGAATGCGGTGCTGCGCGAGACCCCGCATGAAGATGTCCGGCTGGTGATCGTCACCAGCGGCACCGGCGCCAGCACCGGCTTCGGGCTTGGCGAGGAGACCATCGTGGAGTTGTTCGGCCAATGACGCTCGTCCATACCGAAGGCGAATCCAACAAGGCTCCAGCACGACAGGAATGGAACGCCAGGCAGAGCCACGCACCGTCACAGGAACTCCTGCGGCGCGACGCGGCGGTCTTCCTGCACCAGAGCCTTTCCAGCCCCTGCGTCTCGGCCATCGCCAAGGCGGGAGGCATCTGGATCGAGGACACGGCCGGACGCCGCTACATGGATTTCCACGGCAACAGCGTCCACCATATCGGCTACGGCCATCCGCGGCTTAAGGAAGCCATCCGCAAGCAAATGGATGAACTGCCCTTCTCGCCGCGCCGCTTCACCTGCGAGCCTGCGGTCGAATTGGCCGAGACGCTCGGCAGGCTGGCGCCGGGGGATCTCGGCAAGGTGCTGTTCACGACTGGCGGCTCCGACGCAATCGAGGTCTCGCTGAAATTGGCGCGCGCCGCCACTGGCCGGTTCAAGACATTGTCGTTCTGGGATGCTTTCCATGGCGCAGGCTTCGGCGCTTCCAGCGTCGGCGGCGAGGCGACGTTCCGCTCCGGCATTGCCGGGCCGCTTTTGCCCGGCACCGAGCATGTCGCGCCTTGGGCACCGCACAATTGCCCGTACGGCACCAATTCGCTGGAGGATTCTGCCCGAGCGTGCGCCAACATGATCGCTTACGTGCTAGGACGCGAAGGTGATTTCGCCGCTTTCATCGCCGAGCCGATGCGGGCGACGCCGCTGGTGCCGGCGCCGGGCTTCTGGAAAGCGGTGCGCGAAGCCTGCGACCGGTACGGCACGCTGCTCATCTTCGATGAAATCCCGACCGGGCTCGGCAAAACAGGAAAATTCTTCGCTTCCGAGCATGATGGGGTGACGCCCGACATCATCGTGCTCGGCAAATCGCTCGGCGGCGGCATCCTGCCGATCGCCTCGGTGATCGCGCGGCGCCATCTCGACGTCGCGGGCGACTATGCCATCGGCCACTACACGCATGAGAAGAACCCGGTCACCGCGCGCGCCGCGCTGACGACCATCGCTATCATTCGCGACGAAAGCCTCGTCGAGCGCTCGGCGGAGCTTGGCGCCTATGCGCTCGCCCGTATGCAGGACCTCATGCAGCGCTCGCCTTTCGTCGGCGACGTCAGGGGCAGGGGCCTGATGTTCGGCGTCGAGATGGTCGAGGACAAGGCGAGCCGGACACCGGCGCGTGCGCTTGCCGAGAAGATCTACTATCGCTGCCTCGACGAAGGCCTGAGCTTCAAGATCAGCCAGGGCAATGTGCTGACGCTCTCGCCGCCGCTGGTGATTGCGCGCGCCGATCTCGACCGGGCGCTCGACATCGTCGAGGCCGCAGTGCTGGCGGCGTGAGCCGGATGAAGGCTGTCCGCACCGACAGAGAGCTGGAGTGCCCGGGCATTGACGCCGGCTTGAGAGCGCGCGGCGTCGAGCTCGTCACGCTGCCGGACGGCATTCCCGAAGCCGAGCTCATGGCAGCGGTCGCCGATGCCGATCTCATCCTGATGTGCTACACGCCGATCACCGCGCGTGTCGTAGAGGCCGCGCGTAACCTCAAGGGCATCGTCAAATATGGCGTCGGCATCGATGCCATCGACATCCGGGCGGCGATGCGGCGCGGCATTCCCGTCGTCAATGTTCCCGACTATGCGGAAGAGACGGTCGCCGAGGGCGCTTTCGCGCTGATGATCGCGCTGGCGAAGCGGCTGCCCGCGATCACGGCGGCGGTTTCGCGCGACGGCTGGATCTGGCCCGAGCAGCGCTGGCTGGGGCGCGATATCGCCGGCGCCACGCTCGGGCTGGTCGGCTGCGGCAAGATCGGCCGCAGCATGGCGCGCATGGCGGGGCAGGGGTTTCGCGCTAGGGTGCTCGGCTTCGATCCCGGCGTCGACGCGGCAACGATGCGGGATGCGGGGGTCGAGAAGGTCGAGGACCTGAAGGCCATGCTTGGCGCTTGCGATTTCGTCTCGGTGCATTGCGTGCTGAACGATCAGACTCGCGGCCTGATCGGAGGCCAAGAACTGGCCTGCATGAAACCTTCGGCGATCCTCATCAACGTCTCGCGCGGGGCACTCATCGATGAAGCAGCACTTGTCGAAGCGATCGTTGCCGGGCGCATCGCCGGAGCCGGGCTCGACGTCTATTCGCTGGAGCCGCTGGCGAGGTCCGGCCACCCAATGAGCGCGCTTTTCGATCGCGACAATGTGATCCTGTTTCCGCATCTCACCTTCTTCACACATGAGGCGATGCGCCGGCTCGAGGACGACACGCTCGCTCGCTGTTTCGAGGTGCTCGAAGCTCGACCCGTGACGATCCGATCGCACGACCCGCGCTTGCGCGCGCAGACGACGAGCGTCGAATTTCGCTGAACAATCCGTCATTTCCCTGAGGCATCGGAACCAGATGTGCAGGAGAACATGCCTGCAACGGTCACGCGACAGTTCCGCGACAAATATCAGCTGAAGCTTGCCTGTCATAAAATAAATAGATTTTACTTATCGATCGACGGGCCTCAAAGTTGGCACAACGACGACATGCACCAGCGCTGCAGAACCCTTGGCGGGCCGACCAACGCCACCACGAGTGCGTCGCAGATTGTGCTTTCAATCAAAGGGGAACTGACCATGAAATCGCGAAATCTCATCGTGGCTATGGCCTTCGGCGCAGCGCTGCTGGGCTCATCGGCACTCGTCGCGCCGGCCTTCGCCGACGGCGTCGTCACCATCTATTCGGCCGACGGGCTGCATGACGGCAATGGCAGCTGGTACGAGACCGAGTTCGCCGCCTTCACCAAGGCCACCGGCATCACCGTGCAGTATATCGAAGGCGGTTCGGGCGGCGTCGTCGAGCGCGTCGCCAAGGAGAAATCGAACCCACAGGCCGATGTCCTGGTAACGCTGCCGCCCTTCATCCAGCGCGCAGCCGCCGATGGGCTACTGCAGGATTTCAAGCCGGAAGGCTCCGACCAGATCGACGGCGGCACTGACAAGTACCGGCCGCTGGTCAACAACTACATGAACTTCATCTACAACGCCTCGGTGCTCTCTGAAGCGCCGAAGAGCTACAACGACCTGCTCGATCCGAAGTTCAAGGGCAAGATCCAGTATTCGACGCCCGGTCAGGCCGGCGACGGCACCGCCGTCATGCTCGAGATCATCCACGCCTTCGGCGGCGAGGACGCCGGCTTCGAATACATGAAGAAGCTGCAGGACAACAATGTCGGCCCGTCCGCCTCGACCGGCAAGCTCACCGCGCTGGTCAACAAGGGCGAGCTCTATGTCGCCAATGGCGACCTGCAGATGAACCTGTCGCAAATGGCCGATAATCCGAACATCAAAGTGTTCTGGCCCGCAGGCCCGGACGGCACCCGTTCCACTTTCGCGCTGCCCTATGAAATCGGCCTGGTCACCGGCGCGCCCAACAGCGACAATGGCAAGAAGCTGATCGAGTTCCTGCTCTCCAAGGAGGCGCAGTCGACGGTAAGCTCCGTGGCGCTCGGCCTGCCAGCCCGCAAGGATGTGAAGCCGGACGACGCCAATTTCGCCGAGGCGCGGGAGGCGATGAAAGGCGTGACCATCTGGGCACCGAACTGGGACGACGCGCTCGCCAAGCTGCCTGACTACGTCAAGAAGTGGAACGAAGCGACGGGAAGTTGATCTCCTGGTGACCTATTCCGGAGTAGCAGCCATGTCGGTGCCCGCTTTCACGGGAAGCAATGTCATGGACGTCGACGCCGCGAAAATTCGCGGCGCCGGCTCCAATGTCCACTTCGACAAGGTCAGCGTCGCCTATGGCGCGCATGTCGTGCTGCATCCGCTGACGCTCGATATCGCGCCCGGCGAGATCCTGGCGATGATCGGGCCTTCCGGCTCCGGCAAGACGACGGCGCTTCGGGCCGTCGCCGGTTTCGTCAGGCCGGCAAGCGGCCGCATCCGTATCGGCGCCACCGACGTGACGGATCTTCCGCCCTATGAACGCGGGCTCGGCATGGTGGTGCAGAACTACGCGCTGTTCCCGCATATGCGGGTCGAGGACAACGTCGCCTTCGGGCTCAGGGCGCAAGGCGCAGACAAGGCGCTGATCGGCGAACGCGTCAAGGACTCGCTTGCGACGGTCGGCATGTCGGGCTTTGCCAAACGCTACCCGCGCGAGCTTTCCGGCGGCCAGCAGCAGCGTGTCGCGATCGCACGGGCGCTTGCGGTGCGGCCGCGCGTGCTGTTGCTCGACGAACCGCTATCGGCGCTCGACGCGCAGATCCGGCGCAATATGGTCGAGGAGATCGCCAAGCTGCATCGCGACCTGCCGGGACTGACGATCCTCTATGTCACCCACGACCAGACCGAAGCGCTGACGCTCGCCGACAAGATCGCCATCATGCGTGACGGCCGTGTGTCTTCGCACGGGCCGACGGTGGAGCTCTATCGCCTGCCGCCGAACCGCTTCACGGCTGAGTTCCTGGGTCGCGCGAACCTCTTGCCGGTGACGGTCACTGAAGGCGCTACGGGACCGAAGGGGTTCGCCACGGCTAGGCTCGGCGATGCCCTGCTGGCAGGCGCCGCACGAGGCGAGAAGCCCGGCGACAAGACCCTGCTCTGCATCCGGCCGCAGCATCTCAGCCTCACCGGGGACGAGGAACACACCAACAGGATCGTCGGTACGCTGAAGGAAGTGCACTGGCAGGGCGAACTCACCCATCTCGTGCTCGAAGTCGATGGCACGCCGGTGCGCGTCTCGGCAACCAGGCTGCCGGTGAGTCTGCCGGAGCGCGGCTCGGCCGTGCCGCTCTTCTTCACGCCTGGCGATACCTCGCTTGTTCCGGAAGACGTCCGTGGCTGACGCGGCGGTCCTTCCCGCGCCGGCAGCGAAAAGAGTGCCCGGCCGGTTCTGGATCGTGCCGCCGGCGGCACTGCTGGCGCTGTTGTTCTTCTATCCGCTGGTGTTGATCGTCCAGCAGGCGTTCATGGACGACAGCGGCATGGCCAATGTCGGTGAATTCGTGCGCGTGCTGCATGCGCGCTTCTTCCTCAACGCGCTCATCAACACCATCACCATTTCTGTCACGGCGACGGCCGGATGCCTGATCGTCGGGCTCGTGCTGGGGCTGATCCTCGCCTTCGTGCCGTTTCCAGGCAGCGGCGTCATTGCCCGGCTGATCGACACCTTCATCGCCTTGCCGACTTTCCTGGTCACGCTTGCCTTCACCTTCCTCTACGGCTCGGCGGGCATGCTCAATGCCGGATTGACGGAAGCGTTCTCGCTGCAGGCGCCACCCGTCAACTTCCTCTACTCGACCTGGGGCGTGGTGCTGGCCGAAGTCACCGTCTACTCGCCTTTCGTGCTGCGTCCGCTGCTTGCCGCCTTTTCGCTCGTCGACCGCGGCCAGATCGAAGCAGCGAGCGTGCTCGGCGCGAGGCCGTTCCGCATCGTGCGTCAGGTGATCCTGCCGGCGGCCGTGCCTGCGCTGATTGCCGGCGGCAGCCTCTGCCTGCTGTTGACGGTGAACGAGTTCGGCATCGTGCTGTTCATTGGCGCCAAGGGCGTCATCACGCTGCCGCTGCTGATCTACAGCAAGGCGATCCAGGAATCGGCCTATCAGGTCGCCTGCATCATCGCGGTCATCAACATCGCACTGTCGCTGGGACTGTTCGGCCTCTACCGGTTCGCCGCCGGCCGGCTGGGAGCATAGAGATGCTGGTCTGGTCGCGCCCCGGTCGCATCGTGATTTGGTTGGTCTTCACGCTGCTGTTCGGTGTGCTGTTTCTGGCGCCGCTGGCAGTGATCCTGCTCTCCAGCCTGGCCGACCAATGGAACGGCGTGCTGCCCAGCGGCCTGACAACAGAGCATTACAGCGATGTCGTGCAAGGCGCGGCGTGGAAGGCGGTGAAGGCGAGCCTCGTCACCGGCTTCCTGGCCAGCGCCGTGGCGCTGGTCAGCGGCACCTGGGCAGCGCTTGCGCTGCGTATCCAGGACGCCACTCTGGCCAGGGTGCTCGGCGTGCTGTTCTTTATCCCCAGCGCCGTGCCTTCGGTATCCGTCGGCCTCGGCCTGCTGGTGGCCTTCAGCCATCCGCCGCTGCTCCTCAACGGCACGATCGCTATCGTGATGGTCGCGCATTTCGTGCTGATCTCGGCCTTCACCTTCGGCAATGTGTCAGCCGGGCTGGCGCGGCTCTCGCCCGATTTCGAACAGGTGGCGTCGAGCCTCGGGGCGCGTCCGGCCTACCGGCTCCGGCATGTCACGCTGCCCTTGCTTGCGCCCTATCTGGTTGCCGCCTTCGGCCTGAGCTTCGCGCTGTCGATGGGCGAGCTTGGCGCCACCGTCATGGTCTATCCGCCGGGCTGGGTGACGCTGCCGGTATCGATCTTCAGCCTCACCGACCGCGGTGATGTGTTCGCGGGTGCGGCGCTGACCATGGTGCTCGTTGCCGTGACGCTCATCCTGCTGCTTGGGCTCGAACGCGTCACCGGCCGGCAGGCGAGGTCGTGACCTCGCCCATCTAGCGCGGTTCACCGCTTCAGGGGAACGGCGAACCGCTCTATCCGGTTGATTTGCTAAGGGAATTCCAGACAGAAAACCGCTCAACCGAGCCCGCGGCCAATTGGGCAGGAACGATCTTGCGGCTGACGCATTTTGCTTCGCGTCAACAGCCGAGGGACCCGATGCGCATTGCCCATGTCGCGCCGCTCTACGAATCCGTGCCGCCGAAACTCTATGGCGGGACGGAGAGGATCGTCTTCTACATCACCGAAGCATTGGTCGAGCTCGGACATGATGTGACTTTGTTCGCGAGCGGCGACAGCGAGACGTCGGCGCGGCTGGTGCCTGGACGCGACCAGGCGATACGCCTCGATCCGCGGCCGAAGAAATCGGAGATCGCCGCGCATCTGGCAATGCTTGCCGATGTGCGCGAGCGCGCCGGCGAGTTCGACGTCATCCATTTCCATCTCAGCCACTTCCTACATTTTCCGTTCTTCGAGCTGATGGCGGCGCGGACGGTGACGACGCCGCATGGCCGGCTCGACTATGTGGATATGGCGCCGGCCTACAAATGCTTTCCGCGTTTCCCGATGATCTCGATTTCGCACAGTCAGAAGCGCGGCCTGCCGGACGCGAACTGGCTCGCCACGATCTATCACGGACTGCCGCTCGACGCCTACCAACCGACTTATGAGCCGCAGGCGGAAGAACCGTATCTCGCTTTCCTCGGACGCCTGTCGCGCGACAAGCGGCCGGACCGCGCCATCGAGATCGCGCGTCGGTCCGGGTTGAAGCTGAAGCTGGCGGCCAAGATCGGCGACGATGACCGCGCCTATTTCCGCGACAATATCGAGGCGCTCATCGATGGCGACCGCATCGACTATGTCGGCGAGATCACCGAAGATGAGAAGGCCGGGTTTCTCGGCAATTCGGCAGGCCTGCTGTTTCCCATTGACTGGCCGGAGCCGTTCGGCCTTGTCGCGATCGAGGCCATGGCCTGCGGCACACCGGTGATTGCCTGGGACCAGGGCGCCTTGCCGGAGATCGTCGACAATGGCGTCACCGGCTTCGTCGTCGACAGTGTGGACCGTGCCGTGGCGTCGATACCCGCGCTTCTCGATCTTGACCGGCGGCAGGTGAGGGCGGTGTTCGAGAAAAGGTTCTCGGCGACAAGAATGGCAAGCGACTATCTTGCTGCCTATATGCGTCTGACCGGCACGCCACAGGCGAAGGCCTCTTGATCTTTATGCCTAGAGCCGGATGATTTCAGGTCTGTTCGGCCTGACCCTGAATCCGGCTCTAAATTAAAGAGATAGAGCGTGATGTCGTCCGAAAGCCGCTTTTTTCGGCATCATGCTCTGGGGCGGGGCAAACGAAGAGGTGACGAATGACGGAGCTCGACGAGCGCAAGCTCGATCCTGCCGTAGCCCTTTCTTCGCTCGACGAGATCGCGCCACGCGAACCGCACCGGCTTTTTGCCCTCAAGCAGGGCGACTGCTTCGCCGTCGCCGATGCCTATGGCGACATCAGAGGGGCGGGGGACGGTTTCTTCCGCGACGACACCCGCGTGCTTTCCGAATTCCGCCTGACTGTCGGCGGCAGGCCGATGTCGCTGCTCGGCGCCTCGCTCAGCCAGGATAATGTGCTGTTCACGTCCAACCTCACGAACCTGCCGATCCAGACTGCCGCAGGCCGCGATATCCCGCAGGGTGCAATCCATATCGAACGCGTCAGGCTCCTCTGGCAGGACAGGCTGTTCGAGCGCATCACGCTTTCCAACTATAGCCGCGAGCATTCGACCATCACTGTCTCGCTGCATTTTGCCGCCGACTTTCGCGACATGTTCGAGGTGCGCGGCTCGACGCGGGTGAAGCGCGGCACGACGCATGTCATCAAGACCGACAAGACCTCGGCGCTGCTCGGCTATGACGGCCTCGACGGTCTGCCGAGGCTTTCCGCGATCGCCTTTTCGCAGGCTCCCGACAAATTGAGCGACAACCGCGCCGATTTCCTGATTGCGGTGACCAAGCGCAGCAGCAAAGTACTTTATGTCGAAGTCGGCCCGGAAGCTTCGGAGGCCCCCAATCGCGACCGTTTCCGCGCCGCGGCGGCACGGGCCCGCTTTGGCATGCGCGCCAAGCGCAGGCATGGCGCCACCGTGCATAGCTCGGGCCGCGTCTTCAACGATTGGGTCGAGCGCGCCCGCGCCGATGTCGCGCTGCTTACCACCGAGCTTCCGACCGGGCCCTATCCCTATGCCGGCATCCCGTGGTTCTCGACGGCATTCGGCCGCGACGGCGTGATCTCGAGCCTGCAGATGCTTTGGCTCAATCCCGGCCTGGCGCGCGGAGTGCTTGCTTTCCTGGCCGAGCACCAGGCGACCGAAACCTCGCCCTTTTCGGATTCGCAGCCCGGCAAGATCATGCATGAGACACGCAAGGGCGAGATGGCGGCGCTGCGCGAACTTCCTTTCGGCCGCTATTACGGGGGCGTCGACACCACGCCGCTCTATATCCATCTGGCTTCCGCCTATGCCGACCGCACCGGCGACATGGCCTTCATCGACAAGCTTTGGCCTTCGCTGAAAGCCGCTGCCGAATGGATGGAGGAGGCGGGCCGCACCACCGGTTTCGTCACTTACCAGCGCGCCGCCGAGTCAGGCCTCGCCAACCAGGGCTGGAAGGACAGTTTCGATTCGGTCTTTCACGCCGATGGGCGCATCCCAAAGGGACCGATCGCGCTGGTCGAAGTGCAGGGCTATGTCTTTGCCGCCTTCCGCGGCATGGCGGCGCTCGCACGCCGCCGCGGCGAATTCGCGGACGCCGAGCACTGGGAGGGCCGCGCCGAGGAAATGCGGGTCGCCGTGGAACGCGACTTCTGGCTGGATGATATGAACTTCTACGCCTTGGCCATCGACGGCGATGGCCAGCCCTGCAAGGTCCGAACGTCAAATGCCGGGCACCTGCTTTTCGTCGGGCTGCCGCAGCCCGAGCGCGCCCGGCTGGTCGCCGACCAGCTGCTGTCGGCCTCCTTCCATTCCGGCTGGGGGCTGCGGACGCTCGCCGACGATGCGGTTTTCTTCAACCCGATGTCCTACCATAACGGCTCAATCTGGCCGCATGATACGGCGCTTTGCGGCGTGGGCCTCGCGCGTTACGGCGAGCGCGACAGCGTGGTGCGGCTGATGAGTGGTACGTTCGAATCTGCCGTGCATTTCAACATGCGGCTTCCGGAACTGTTCTGCGGTTTCGCTCGGGCGCCCGGCGAGG
The DNA here is from genome assembly GCF_020164955.1 of Mesorhizobium sp. CA8. Lineage (GTDB taxonomy): Bacteria > Pseudomonadota > Alphaproteobacteria > Rhizobiales > Rhizobiaceae > Mesorhizobium. The sequence goes on along the minus strand of NZ_JAIUHG010000013.1, from coordinate 56,297 downwards.
CGCCCATCGCCTATCCCGTCGCCTGCCTGCCACAGGCCTGGTCGGCCGGCTCCACTTTCATGCTGATGCAGGCATGCCTGGGCCTGGAGATCGATGGCTGGGAGGGCGAATTGCATGTCACGCGACCGAGGCTGCCGATCGGCATCGATACTCTCATGATCAGACACCTGACGGTCGGCGACAAGGCGATCGACCTCACCTTCCAAAGGGTTGGCGACCGCGTCGCCGCCTTTCTATCCGACCGGCATGAGGGCCAGGTGCCGCTTATCGTGCGCACGTAAATTCAGCGCTGCAACCCCACGTTCAACAATCGGGAAAGGTCGGAACTGATCGCTGGTTTGTGCGTTGCAAACGTGACCCGGCTTGCCCCTCCGCGGCCGGTAAGAACGAAAACAATGAACGATAGCCGGAGGCAACCTGGCATTTCAATGACACAATATGGCGTCGACCTGTTATTGGTCCTTATTCTCGCAAGCCTCGGATTGTCCGCACTAGCGATTTTCATTTCGATATCCCGGTACCGTCGCAATCACCCGAGGGCATCGGCCGTGCCGGGCGCCGGCGACGAGTTTACCACCGAGGCGGCGCGAAAGGTTCTACGCGAATACGAGAAGAACGGGCAGTCGGTCGATGCGGCTCTGGTGACATGGTCGCCGGACACGCTGCGCAAGATCCTCGCCGACGAGTTGCCGGGAGCGCAGGTGATCGTCGTCTCCAATCGCGAACCTTATATCCACAATGAGACGAAGGATGGCGGCGTCGAGCTCGTCGTGCCGGCGAGCGGACTGGTTTCGGCGCTGGAGCCGATCACGCGCGCCTGCGCCGGCACCTGGATCGCCTATGGTGGCGGCACCGCCGACCGGACGGTGGTCGATGGAAACGACCGCGTGCAAGTGCCGCCTGGCCATCCCTCCTACACGCTGCGCCGGGTCTGGCTCAGTGACGACGAGTATCAAGGTTATTATCTCGGCTTCGCCAATGAAGGCCTGTGGCCGCTCTGTCATATCGCCTTCACGCGGCCGATTTTTCGCGAGTCGGACTGGGAGGCCTATGAAGCCGTAAACCGCAAATTCGCCGAGACGGTGGTTGCCGAGGCTCGCAACGAGCGGCCGATTGTGCTCGTCCAGGACTATCACTTCGCGCTTTTGCCGCGCATGATCCGCGAGCGTCTGCCCGAGGCGATCGTCATCACTTTCTGGCATATCCCCTGGCCGAATTCGGAAGTGTTCAGCATATGCCCGTGGCGCGAGCGCATCCTCGACGGTCTGCTTGGCAGTTCGATCGTGGGCTTCCACACCCAGTTCCACGCCAACAATTTCACCGAGAGCGTCGACCGCTTCATGGAAAGCCGCATCGAGCGTGCCGATGCCGCTATTTCCTATGGCGGCCAGGTGACGCTGGTGCATTCCTATCCGATTTCGATCGAATGGCCGGTCGAGCTCCTGAACGCCCTGCCCAGCGTCGAGGAATGCCGGATGCGCGTTCGCAAGCGGTTCAGGATTCCAGCCGGCGCCAAGCTGTGCGTCGGTGTCGAGCGTCTCGATTACACCAAGGGCATACTCGATCGCTTCCACGCGCTGGAGGAGTTGTTCATTCGCCATCCTGAGATGGTGGGCAAAGTCGTGTTCCTGCAGATCGCGGCGCCGAGCCGCGGTACGTTGCCGGCCTACAAACAGCTGCACGAGGAATGTCTGCGCTGTGCCGAGGAGCTCAATCAGCGCTACGGCAGCGAGTCTTACCGGCCGGTGGTCATGGTGGCCGAGCACCATTCGCAGGCCGCGGTCTATGAACTCTATCGCGCCGCCGACATCTGCCTGGTCACCAGCCTGCATGACGGCATGAACCTTGTCGCCAAGGAGTTTGTCGCCTCGCGCGACGACGAGCAGGGCGTGCTTTTGCTCAGCACTTTCGCAGGCGCCTCGCGCGAGCTGCTGGAGGCGCTGATCGTCAACCCTTACGACGCGGCGATGATGAGCGAGGCGATGCTGCAGGCGCTGATCATGGGGCCGGACGAACAGCACGAGCGCATGCGGCGCATGCGCGAGATCGTGCGCGACAACAATGTCTTTCGCTGGGCCGGCAGTATGCTGCTCGACGCCGCGCGGCTGAGAAAACGCGGCGAGCTCGACCGGGTCACCGGCTTGTACGACCGGCCGGCAAGCGTCACCGGCGATAATGTCGTTTCCATGTTCGAACGCAAACAGGCAGTCGGATTCCGATGAATAGTCAGGCAGACCTTACCCCACCGCTTCCCGAAGGCCGGTGGGCGCTTTTCCTCGACATCGACGGGACTTTGCTGGAGCACGCGGCGCATCCCGACGCCGTCTCGGTCAGCCGGGAGTTGCGCCTTCTCCTGGAGAGGATCGAGCGGCGGCTCGACGGCGCGCTCGCCTTCATCACCGGCCGCTCGATAGCAGCCGTCGACCATCTGTTCGACCCGTTGAAACTGCGGATCGCCGGCCTCTACGGGCTGGAGCACAGACTTCGGCCGGACGGAAAGATCGAAGCCGCCGACGAACCGGCGGATATGGCGGCACTTGCCGACGAGATCGAACTGGAGCTGGCAAGCAAGGCCGTCTATGTCGAGCGCAAGGGCCCGGTGCTCGCCATCCACACAAGGGCCGCGCCGCAGCTTCTGGCGCGGGCGACGGAGCTGGTCGAGGCAGCGCTCGCCCGCTTGCCGCAAGGCTACCGCGTGATCGCCGGCAATGCCGGGGTCGAGCTGATGCCGCTCGAAGCCGCCAAGGGAGCCGCGATCCGGCGCTTCATGCAGATCGATCCTTTTACCGGCAGACGTCCGGTGTTCCTCGGCGACGACACGTCCGACGAGAACGGCTTCGACACGGTCAATGCCGCGGGCGGAATCTCGATCCGCGTCAAGCCGCAGGGCGAGACGGCTGCCCGCTTCGTCATCGAGGATGTCGCAAGCGCGATCGCCTGGCTAGAAGCCAATTTCGGCGAGCCGGTCGCACCAACGGTGAGCCGCAATCTCGTCGCCTAAACCGGCCAGATGCTCCACAGCTATTGCTGCTGCAGGCCCGTGATCATAGCGATGATCTCGTTTCTTGTCGGCCTTCTTCGTCTCGCGCACGCACGCCCGAGCGTTCAACTTTGATCGGGACCGTTAATATGACAGCTCCTTGCCGGTTTTGCTCGAGGCAGGAAACAGGAAGGCACCGGCGGGATCGAAGAATATCTGCCGCCCGCCGAGCGAGGCATCATGCGTTGCCGCTGCCGAAGATGTCGGCCGGATGTCGATTTCCTGTCCGGCGCCCGTGCGCGCCACAATACGCCGGCGTTCACCGTAGAAGGCGACATCGACGATCTCGACCGACAGCTCCGCATTGTTGGGCGAGCGCTCAAGGCGAAATGCTTCCGGCCTGATCATCAGCTTGGTTTTCTGTCCGGGCGCGAAGTTGCCATTGGCGTTTATGCCGGAGACAAGCGCGCCGTCGGCGAGGCGAATGGTCGAGGCGCCGCCCACCGTTTCCAGATGCTCGGCGGCGAGGAAATTCGAGTTGCCGATGAAGCCGGCAACAAAATCGGTTGCGGGCCTAAGGTAGAGGTCTTCGCCGGTGCCGATCTGTTCGATGCGGCCATCCCTGAAGAGGGCGATGCGGTCCGACAGATGCAGCGCTTCTTCCTGATCGTGGGTGACGTAAAGGATGGTGACGCCGGTTTCGCGATGGATGCGTCGGATCTCGGCCTGGATCTCCTCGCGCAGCTTCTTGTCCAGTGCCGACAGTGGTTCGTCCATCAGCAGGATCGGCGGATCATACGCCAGCGCGCGGGCAAGCGCGACGCGCTGCTGCTGACCGCCCGAGAGCGCCGCGGGCAGACGCTCGGCGAAGCTTTCCAGCCGCACCAGGGAGAGCATGTCGGCGACCTTGCGCCTGACCTCGGTCTCCGGCCGGCGGCGGACACGAAGCGGGAAAGCGACGTTTTCGGCGACGCTCAGATGCGGGAACAGCGTGTAGCGCTGAAAAACCATGCCGATGTTGCGCTTGTGCGAAGGCACTGAAAGCAGCGACTTGCCCTGCAGCAGCACATCGCCGGAGGTCGGATCCTGGAAGCCGGCGATGGCATAGAGCGTGGTCGACTTGCCGGAACCGGACGGCCCGAGGAAGGTCAGGAACTCGCCCTTCGGAATATCCAGCGTTACATCATGAACGGCGGTAAAGGCACCGAACGTCTTGCGCAAGTTGCGGATCGAGAGAAAGGCTTGGGTCATGTCTGCAGCTTTCGGCGCAAGAGTGCCGTCACGATCATCAGGGCCAGCGTGAGCGCGACCAGCACACTGGAGGCGGCGGCGATGACGGGGGTGAGGTCGGAGCGGAGACTCCCCCAGATCTTGACTGGCAAAGTCTGCAAAGTGGGGCTCGCCATGAAGATAGCGACCACGACCTCGTCCCAGGAGGCCAGGAAGGAAAAGATCGCGGCGGAGAAGATGCCGACGCGGATCGACGGCAGAGTGATGCGCAACTTGGCCTGCAGCGGGCTGGCGCCGCAGACGATCGCCGCATCCTCGATCGACTTGTCGAAGCCTTCCAGAGCGGTCGCGATCGGAATGATGGCGAAGGGCAGCGCCAATACGGAGTGGGCGACGACGAAGCCGATAGTGGTGCCGCCGAGGCCAAGCCGCAGGAAGAAGGCGTAGATCGCGATAGCGAAAACGACAACCGGCAGGACCATCGGCGTGAGCAGCAGCCCGCGCAGGACCTCGCGGCCGCGGAACTGGCCGCGAATCAGCGCGAAGGAGGCGAGCAGGCCGATGGCGACGGCGAGGATCGCCGTCATCGTGGCGATACGGGCGCTGGTGAGGGCCGCTTCGATCCAGGAGGGGTCGGCGAACAGTTCCTGATACCATTTCAGCGTCCAGCCGGGGGGCGGAAAGGCCAGCCAGCGCGAGGAGCCGAAGGAGAGAAGCACGATGAAGACCACGGGCAGCAGCAGGAAGGCGGCGACCAGGGCGGTGAAGGCGAGCAGTGCTGCCTTCAACCAGCCGAGGCGGTCATAGTCGAGCAGCATCTCAGGCGCCTACCGACGCGCGTTTTGACCCGACCAGGCGCAGCTGCAAGGCATAAAGTGCCATGGTGACGACGAGCAGGATGAAGGCGGCAGCACTCCCCAGGCCCCAGTTGAGCAGCGACTGGATCATTTGCGCGATCATTTCGGCGAGCATCATGTTCGACGTGCCGCCGAGCAGCGCCGGCGTGACGAAATAGCCGAGCGACATGACGAAGACCATCAGGCCGCCGGCGGCTATGCCGGGCAGTGACAGCGGCAACAGGATGCGCCTGAAGGCGGCGAGCGGGCTGGCACCACAAAGGGCGGCTGCGCGCAAAGTCATCGGATCGATGGCGCGCAAGGTGCCGACCAGCGGCAGGATCATAAAGGGCAGCATGATGTAGACCATGCCGATGGTGACGCCGGTGAGATTGTTGATCAGCGGTAGCGGCTGATCGATTATGCCGGCGCCCATCAGCGCCCGGTTGATGACGCCGGTGCGCTGCAAGAGCACCATCCAGGCATAGGTGCGGGTCAAGAGGTTCGTCCACATCGAAAGGATGATGATGCCGAACAGGATCGAGGCGAGCGCCGGCGGCATGATCGCCAGCATCCAGGCAACGGGGAAGGCGACGAGCACGGTGACGACGGTGACGACGAAGGCGACCACGAAAGTATTGAAGAACACACGCACGTATGTGCCGTCGCCCAGCAGCGCCGCGTAATTCTGCAGGCCCGGAGCGGGGTCGGTGACGCTGCGCAGCAACAGCGCCAGGACCGGAACGACGAAAAACAGTCCGACCAGGATCAACGCCGGAAGCAGGCCGCCCAGGCCTGATGGTATGCGCGAAGTTGCGATCCCTTGCTGTGCTTCCACCGACATAACGGTAATCCCGGATTGCGGATCGGGGCGGCGAGCGCCGTCCCGATCCTTGTCACGAAAGGACAGCGTCTACTTCGCCTGCCAGGCGTACCAGCGCGTGGCGATCTCGTCGCGATGCTCGGCCCAGTAGTTCATGTCGAGATTGATCTGTCCGTCGATATGGGCGTCGGGCAAGCCCTTGACCACGTCGACGGGCATTTCGGCCTTGGCCTTGGTGTTGATCGGCGCGTAGCCGCTTGCCTCGGCGAATTTCGCCTGGCCGGTCGGGCTGGTCGCGGCGGCGAGGAACTTCATGGCGCCCTCTTTGTTCTTGGCGCCCTTCGGCACCACCAGGACGTCGGCGGCGGTGAGGTTCTGGTTCCAGGACACGCCGACATCGGCGCCGTCCTTCTCGAGCGCGAAGACGCGGCCGTTCCAGAGCTGGCCGAATGCGGCCTCGCCAGAGGCGATCAGCTGCTGCGATTCGGCGCCGCCACCCCACCAGACGATGTCCGACTTGATGGTGTCGAGCTTCTTGAAGGCGCGGTCGAGATCGAGCGGATAGAGCTTGTCGGCCGGCACGCCATCGGCGAGCAGCGCGATCTCGATCACCCCGGGCGCCGACCATTTGTAGAAGGTGCGCTTGCCCGGAAATTTCTTGGTGTCGAACATGTCCGCCCAGCTTGCCGGCTCGCCGGTCACGGCGCCCTTGTTCCAGGCGAGCACGAAGGAATAGTAGAAGCTGCCGACGGCATTCTCATTGCTGAAGCGCGGGTCGAGATCGGCCTTCGGCACGACGGCGAAATCGATCGGCTCGAGCAGACCGTCCTTGGCCGCCTTGATGGCGAAATCCATCTCGACGTCGACGACGTCCCAGGTGACGTTCTTGGCGTCGACCATGGCTTTCAGCTTGCCGTAGTCGGTCGGTCCGTCCTGCAGCACCTTGATGCCTGACGAGGCGGCGAAAGGCTCGGCCCAGGATTTGGTCTGGGCTTCCTGGGTCGTCCCGCCCCAGCTGGTGAACACCATTTCATCGGCCTTCGCGGCCGTGGTCGCCATCAGTCCGGCAAGGATGCCGGCGAAAATCAGTTTCATATCGTTCTCCTCTGATTGGTTGTTCCGTTTCTTGTTCTTGTCTCCACCGTCGCCATGCCTTCTCAGCGCATGACGAAGGGATCGGGGATCGGGTCGTCCGAGGTGCGGATCCACACCGATTTCGAGCGCGTGTAATCGCGGATGGCGTCGAGGCCGCCTTCGCGACCGAGACCCGAAAGACCGTAGCCGCCGAAGGGGACCAGCGGCGAGACGGCGCGGTAGGTGTTGACCCAGACGACGCCGGCACGGATGCCGCGGGCCATGCGATGCGCCTTGGCGAGATTCGAGGTGAAGACGCCGGAGGCGAGCCCGAATTGCGTGTCGTTGGCCAAAGCCAGCGCTTCAGCCTCGCTGTCGAAGGCAAGCACGCTCAGCACCGGACCGAACAGCTCTTCACGCACGCAGGCGAGAGCCTGATCCTGCGCCTCTATGATGGTCGGCGCGTAGTAGTATCCGTCAGCCTTGCCCTTCGGCCGTGCGCCGCCGGTGACCAGTCGGCCGCCTGCCGCCACGCTCTCCGCCACGATCGCCTCGATCCTTTCGCGCTGGCGCGAGGTCGCCAGTGGGCCTATCTCGGTGGCGGGATCCTGCGGGTCGCCGATGACGATGGCTTCGGCTTTGCGCCTCAGCCGCGCCAGGAAATCGTCCTTGACCGAACGCTCGGCCAGAAGCCGCGAGCCCGCGACGCAGCTCTGGCCCGTGGCGGCGAAAATACCGGCCACTACTGCATTGGCGGCGCTGTCGAGATCGGCATCGGCGAAGACGACGACCGGGCTTTTGCCACCGAGCTCGAGCGTGGTGTAAGCGAGGTTCTCGGCGGTGTTGGCGACGATCCGCCGGGCGGTCGAAGGGCCGCCGGTGAAGGCGACGCGGGCGACGAGCGGATGGCTGGTCAGGCGGTGCCCGCAATCATGGCCGAAGCCGGTGAGAATATTCACGCTGCCGGCCGGAAAGCCGGCCTCATGGACGAGCTCGGCGAAAGCCAGCAGCGGCGCCGGCCCATCCTCGGAGGCCTTAAGAACGACGGTGCAGCCGGCGGCCAGCGCCGGGCCGAGCTTGACCGCCGACAGGAAGAGCTGCGAGTTCCAGGGTACGACGGCGGCAACGACGCCGATCGGCTCGGGCCGAACCGTCACTTCCATATCGGCCTTGTCGATCGGGACGAAGGCGCCTTCATGCTTGTCGGCCAGTCCGCCATAATAGCGGTAATAATCGCCGACATAGGCGATCTGGGCACGCGTCTCGCGGATGATCTTGCCGGTGTCGCGCGTTTCCAGCTCGGCCAGACGGCCGGCATTGGCGGCGACCAGATCGCCGAGCCTCACCAGCAGTTTTCCACGCGCCGTCGCTGTCATCGATGCCCATGGACCGGAGCGCAGCGCCCGGTGCGCTGCCTCCACGGCGCGATCGACATCGGCAACCGAAGCGGCAGGCATCGTCGCCCAGGGCAGGCCTGTGGACGGATCGACGCTTTCGAAGCTGGAGGCGGCTTCGGCGAACCGGCCGTCTATGTAGTTCCTGAAGACAGTGCTGCTCATCGCGACTCCGCCTCCTGGAAAGCCGGCATCACCTTGTCGATGAACAGCTGCAGCGATTTCTTCTTGCGCTCGTGCGAAAGGCCGCTGTCGATCCAGATCGAATACTGGTCGTAGCCTTGCGCCTCATAGATCTTCAGCCTGGCGATCACCTCGTCGGCCTCGCCGATGACCAGGTTTTGCCGGATCTTGTCCGGCGCGTATTGGGGCATCGCCGCGATCTCTTCCTCGGTCAGCGGCTCCAGGACGCCTTGGTGAACAGGTTTCTTGTTCAGGAACCAGGCGCCGAATTGGCAGTAGAACTGCGACAGGTCCCGGGTCAGGCCATCGGCGTCGGCGGCACTCTCGGCGACGAAAGTGTGCATCAAGAGCATGATCTGCGGTCGCGGGATGCCCGGATGGGCCTGGCAGGCGGCGTTGAAGCGCTCCATCAAGCTCGCTACCTCGCCATCTCCGGAGGCAAGCGGCGTCACCTGCACCTGGCATTTGTTGGCTACCGCGAACTCGTGCGAATTCGGGTCGCGCGCGGCCACCCAGATCGGCGGGTAGGGTTTTTGCAAGGGCTTGGGGGAGGAGGTGGTCGGCGGGAACTGCCAGAACTCGCCGGAATGCTCGTAGTCGCCGTCCCAAAGGCCGCGGATCGCCGGTATCATCTCGCGCATGCGCTGGCCGGCGCCCCACGCATCCAGTCCCGGGAAGATGCGCTGATACTCATAGCTGTAGGCGCCGCGCGCGATGCCCAGATCCAGCCGGCCGCCGGTGATGACATCGGCCATCGCCGCTTCGCCGGCGAGTTTGATCGGGTGCCAGAAGGGCGCGATGATCGTGCCAGTGCCGAGACGGATGGTATTCGTCTTTGCGGCGAGATAGGCGATGTTGATGAACGGGTTCGGCGAGATGGTAAATTCCATCCCGTGATGCTCGCCGATCCAGGCGGTCTCGAAGCCTGCCGCTTCCACCAGCAGGACCAGTTCTTCCAATTCTAGCAGCAATTCGGAATGCGGCTTGGCGAGATCCGAGCGCTCCATATGGACGAAAAGCGAAAATTTCATCGATCTCACCGCTGGCCGGAATGGATTGGCGTCGACGGCGCCGGCCTTGCGAGCGGCCGGACCTCGCCTTCGACCTCGTTGCCGACATAGACGCCGAACATGTCCTCGGCACGCTCGCGCGCGTAGCGGGCGAGCATCGAACGCACTGCCGGGTCGGCGATCTTCAATTCCGCGATCCGCTCGATCTCGACAAAGCGGATCTTGCCATCGCCGGAGACGGGGGCGTCCACAGTCCCGCGATAATAGACGTGCGTGCGTGCGGCGTCCGTCGCATCATCCCACACTGCGTAGAGGAAGCCGAGCTCGGCATCGATCGCCTTGGCGGCAAGTTTTCCCCTGAGGCTGCGGGCATCGTTCGCGGCACCGAGGCCGCGGCCGGCTGGCAATTGGTAAGATCCCTCTGCGGTCTCGAAGAAGAGCACGCGGCCTTCGTTCTCGAGGATCGCGCCGACCTCGGTCCCGGGCGGAGCGGCGGCTGCCAACGCCTCCTGGCTCAGGCCCGGCGTGACATAGGCGCCCCGGCAGTAGCCGAGAGGCTGTGCGCCATTGTGGCTGAAGTCATGGACGCGGCCGATGAGGATCGAATGGTCGCCGGCATCGACCAATTGCTCCATACCGCAATCGAACACCGCAACTGATCCCTCGATCAGCGGATTGCCGGTCTGCCCGGGTTGCCAAGCCACGGAGGCGAATTTGTCCGCGGCCTTTGAGGCGAAGATGCCGGACGCGGATTTCTGGGCTTCCGACAGGACGTTGATGGCAAAGCCTCTCGAAGTGGAGAATGCCTGATGTCCCAGCGCTTTCTTGGCAAGGCAGACCAGCACCAGCGGCGGGTCGAGCGAGACGGAGGTGAAGGAGTTGGCGGTGAAGCCGCGCGGATCGCCAGCCTCGTCGATCGTGGTGACGATGGTGACGCCGGTCAGGAAGGAGCCCAGCGCGCGCCGGAACTCCATGGCATCGAATGCCGGACCGGCGTCCGCGCCTGCGGAAGCGCTCGACGCCTCGTCGAGAAAGTCCATTATCCGTTGAGTCACTTTTTGCGGCGACGCGATTGTCATCATGTGCTTTTCGCCATTCAACACCAGGCACCGCCCCGCCGGCGCGAGCCGCGCCATCGCCGCCGACATGGCGGGGGTCGAGTTGCGATCCTCCGAGCCGGTCATGAACAGCGCGGGTGCGGCAAGGTCGGCCAGGTGATCGGTGTGCGCGGTGTCGGCACTGGCAAAGAGGCGGTAGGTGCGGGCATACCCTTCGGCGTTGACGCTTTCGAGTGCTGAACGAGCCGTCGCGGCCGCGTTTGAAAGAGCCGGCGGAATCGGATTGCCGAACCAACGAGCGATCGTGGCGGCGATGGCCGACGGATCGCCGGGCCGGCCAAGCGCTGCCGCCCGTTCGCGCACCGCCTGCGCGAGCTCGGGCGGGCGACGGAAGACGGCGTTGAGACAGACGATGGCGCTGATGCGAGCGGGCGCTCGGAGCGCGAGTTCCTGTGCCACCAGCGCGCCCATCGAGTGGCCGACAACGGCGACGCGATCGAGGCCGAGATAATCAAGCAGGCGGATCGCCTGATCGGCGAAGTCCGACAGCTGGGCATTCGCCGGCGGGAGGGGCGAAGAACCATGGCCGAGCATGTCGATGGCGATCACGTCGAAGCGGTCCTGCATCGCGGCGATCTGCGGCCGCCAGATCTCGGCATTCATGCCGACGCCGTGGATAAGCAGAACCGGTCTGCCTGAACCGGCACGGATGAAGCCGGTGCCGTCGGGTGCCTTGCTGCGGATCGTCGCGGCGTCAGCCATGCAGATCTCCGAGCTCCCTCAGATCCTGGTACCGATCGCCGATCCGGTGATGCGGGCGGCCGCCGATCGATGCGCCGAGCGCCACGACCAGTTCGTCCGGAGCCGGCGCGTCGCCGATCTGGAAATGCACCGTCAGGTAATGCGAGCGGCGGCCTTCGTCGTTCTTGTCCATCAGCGGGATCATGATCGGCGTGTTCGGACCGCCACGCAGATTGGTGAAGGCGAGATAGGTCTTGGCGCCGACAGCGCGGCGATAGTGGTTGCCGAAATGCAGCGTGTGGATCAGCGCCGAAGCATGCTCGACCTCGCCGGATGTGCCGCAAATGGCGGCCTTGCCGTAGCCTTCGATGGCCTCGCCCGAACCCGCCACGCCGATGATCTCATTGGTCAGCGTTTCGCCGAGCACCGGCGCGAAAGCGCGGATCTCGGGCGAGAGGTCCTCGGTGAAGCCGCGGCCTGCCCACGGGTTGGTGAGCACCGCGGCGACGCCGATCAGGCGCAGCGGCCGCGGGGCCGTCTTGCCGCCCTCGATCAGGGTGTTCTCGGTATAGGTGACGATCTTGCGGATGGCCGGCTGCATGAAAGTCCTCGGGATGGGAGCCGCTCGCGGCCGCATCGATTTGTGTATCATCTTATGGTATACCATGCTATGGGGTGCCGCATGCCTTGTCAATCCGTCATGGAATCTGTTTTTGTGATCAGGCTAGGGATTCAGGAAAAATGGCTGACACGCTTCGCATAGACCGCTCCGCCAAGACGTTGAGGACACTGGCGCTGGAGCGCATGCGCGAGGCAATCATGGATTTCCATTTCCAGCCCGGCGAAAGGCTGGTCGAGCGGCCGCTATGCGACCAGCTCGGGGTCAGCCGTTCGGTCGTGCGCGAGGTGCTGCGGCAGTTGGAGGCCGAAGGCCTGGTGCAGATGATACCTGGACATGGGCCGGCCGTGGCAAAGCCTGATCTTGGCCGGACCGACGAGATCTACGAGTTGCGCGCGCTGCTGGAGGGCATTGCGGCGAAGGCCTGCGCCACATCGGCCACCGACGGTCAGATCGCGCTGCTCGATGCGGCGCTGGCAAAGCTGCTCGAGGCGTGGGCGTCGGGCGTGCCGGCCGAGGTGATGCGGGCGACGGCGAGCTTCTATGAGGTGCTCTTCGAAGCCGCCGACAAGCGCATAGCCTGGGAGATCGTCACCGGTCTCAATGTGCGCATCAACCAGCTGCGTTCGATGACAATCCTGTCGCAGAACCGCCGCGAGCCGGCGATCGCCGAAATGCACGCGATAATGGATGCGATCCGTTCGCGCAAGCCGGAAGCGGCGGAGGCGGCGGCGCGGCGGCATGTGGAGACGGCCTGGCAAATCGCGCGCGACGCGCTTCGGCTCGGGACGCTTTAGGCAGCCCTGTTCGAAACTAATTCCTGTCGACCGGCTTGGAGCGCATGCGCGACACCGTTTCGCGTTCGGCGCGCTTGGAGCGCAGCGGCGGCAGGCCGCGGTCGATGAGGTCCATGTCCTCCAGCACCATGTCACCCATGCGCTTGAAGGCGATGTCGAGCGCGCCGGCGCGATGCGCCGAACGCAGGAAGCCGGGGAGGGTGCGGACGGGATGGTCCTTGGCCAGCGGCTCCTCCGGGAAGACGTCGCTTGCGGCGACGATGTGGCGGCTCTTCACCGCTTGCATCAATGCCGGGAAATCGACGACGCCGGCGCGGCTGAGCAGGATGAAGGCCGCGCCCTTGCGCATTTTGGCAAAGGAGTCCGCGCCGAGAAAGCCCTGGTTCTCGCTGGTGACGGAAGCGACCACAAAAACGAAATCGCTTTGCGACAGCACCTCGTCCAGCGAGGCCGGCTCGACGCCATTGTCGACCAGGATCGACGGCGGCAGCCACGGATCATAGACCTTGGTGCGTGTGCGAAAACCGGTCAGCAGGCGGTTGAGCGCGCGGCCGAGGTCGCCGAAGCCGATGATGCCCACATCGGCGCCGGAGAGAAGCCGCGCAGTCTGGTTGCCGTCGCCGCCCCACAGTTCCTTGCCCTGCCGGAAAGCGAGGTCAGCGTCGACAATGTTGCGCGCTAGGTTCAGCGCCATGGCGAGGCCAAGCTCCGCCACCGGTTCGGCAAAGACCAGCCCGGTGGTAACGACATGGATGCCGCGTGCGAACAGCGTCTCATAGGGCATGTTGTTGAGGAGGTTGGTCTCGACGTTGAAGATGCAGCGCAGCGCCTTCAGCTTTTCCAGCGTGTCGGAGGAAATCGGCGGTTGGCCGATGATGTAACGCGCCTCGGCCAAAGTTTCGGCGGGTAGGGCGGAAACGTCTTCCGGCGTGGTCTCGACAATGCGATAGTGGCTGCGCAGGCGTGCCAGTTGCGGCGGCGTGAAGATCAGGTCGAGCGTGCGCGGTTCGGGTGCGCTGATCACCAGCGGCAAGGTGTTGTCGGACATGTTTTCCTCCCGGGACACGATTGGGTCGCGTCAATCACTTCTTTCCAGTCTTACTCCCGGTGAAACGATTTACAAGAACGAAAAATCGATTTATCGATTGGAATGGCGAGGTGGCTGATCGGCTGCCTGCCTTCGGGAGGAAGTCAATGGCGCAACAGGAAGCCCGGCAGCGGCGTCCGTCGATCCATGACGTGGCAAGCCATGCCGGCGTGTCCGCGGCCACCGTCTCCAAGGTGCTGGCCGGCGTCATCACGGTGAAGCCTGAAAACGCGCAGCGCGTCTTCGATGCCGTCGAACGCCTGGGCTACCGCGTCGATCCATTGGCGTCCGACATGCGCAGGGCCAAGCGCCGCATCATCGGCGCCATCATGCCGGAATTCGAAAGCGAGTTCTTCGGTTCGATGGTCACCGAGCTGGAAGGCCTTGCCGAGCAGCGCGGCTATACGCTCGTCGCGGCATCGAGCCGTGAATCGGAGGCGCGCGAGAAGGAGATCCTCGCCCGCATGCATGACTGGCGCGTTGCCGGCGTGGTGCTGGCGCCGGTGCGCAATGAGCACGGGCCGGCGGCTGCCTTCATGAAAGCCCACGGCATGACCGGCGTGCTGATCGACCGTGTCTTGTCCGACGACGCTTTCGACACGGTCTCGGCCGATAGTTTCGCCGCCAGCGCCGAAGTGGCGCGGATGCTGATCGGCAATGGGCACAGCCATATTCTGGTCATCGGCCTTGCCGAGCAGGCGGCGACGGTGCGGGCGCGCCTGGAAGGTTTTCGCAGCCAGGCGCTGGCGCTCAACCCGTCGGCACGCATCGACGTCATCACCTCGGAAGTCAGCGTCGAGCCGCTGCGATCTTCGCTGCGCGACTATTTCGGGAGAGGCGAGAGGCCGACCGCCGTCTATTCGCTGCTTTTGAAGGGCACGCTTGTCGCGCTGTCCGAATTCCGCCGCCGCGGCTGGCACTGCCCGAACGATATCTCGCTGGTCGGCTTCGACGACGCCGAATGGATGCAGGTGACATGGCCGGCGATCGCGGCCGTGGTGCAGCCGGTGCGCCAGATCGCCAGCGAGGCGATGAACCTTTTGTTTCGCAGGGTCGAGGGTGATGCGGGACCACCCGCGGCGCGGCTCGAGCCCTGCCAGGTGTTGATGCGGGAATCCGTTGGCTCGCCAGGCAACGGCCCGCATTCCGGGGGAGGAGATCGACAACAGCCCCCATTGTCGTGAGCGGAAGCATGCGCCGGCCCTGGCCGTGGCATCCGGCGCCAAGAATCGAATGGAGGATCGAATGATATCGCATTTCTTGAAGATAAATCGATTTACACTTGCCGTAGGCGTCGCGCTTGCGTTCTCCGCCGTCGGCGTCGCCAAGGCCGAGGACGGCGAATATGGCGTGCTGATGAAGACGCTGGCCAACCCGTTCTGGGGCGCGATGGCGCAAGGCGTCGCGGACGGCGCGAAGGAAGCCGGGGTTAAATATTTCCAGCAGGCGGCCGAGAGCGACCAAGCGGCCGAGCCGCAGCTCAACCTTTGCAACACCATGCTCGAGCGCAAGCCGGTGGCGATGATCACTGCCGCCATCAACTCGACCAATCTTCTGCCTTGCCTGAAGTCGGCGCAGGAGGCCGGCATCAAGATCGTCGATCTCGACAACAATCTCGACCAGGCGGTGCTCGACAAGGAAGGCGTCAAGGTCACCTTCCATATCGGCTCCGACAACATCGCCGCCGGCGCGCAGGGTGCGGAATATCTCGCCAACAAGCTCGGCAAGGACGCCAAAGGTCCGGTGCTGGTGATCGAAGGCCTCTCCGGCAACATCACCGGCGAGAAGCGCGCCAAAGGCTTTGCCGACAAGCTGAAGGAACTGGCGCCCGGCCTTGAAATCGTCGCCTCGCTGCCGGGCGACTGGGATCGCGGCAAGGCCGCCTCGATCGCCACCGACACGCTGACCGCGCATCCCGATCTCGTCGCCATCTTCTGCGCGAATGACGGCATGGCGCTTGGCGCGGTGGAATCGGTCTATGCGGCGGGCAAGGGTTCTCAGGTGACGATCATCGGCGTCGACGGCAATGTCGATGCGGTGAAGTCGATCAAGGAGGGCCGCCTCAACGCCTCTGTCGCGCAGCTTCCCTATCTCGTGGGCAAGCAGGCGGTGGAGAACGTCAAGAAGGCGCTCGGCGGCGAGAAGGTTCCGGAAAGCATCGCCGTGCCGACTTTGGTGCTGACCAAGGACGTGCTCGACGCCGGCAAGGAGCCGATGCTGCAATATGTGAAATAGTCCTCCCGGACAGGCTGGCGCGGGTCTACCCTGCGCCAGCCAACTTTTTTGCGAACAGCGAGGCAAGATGGCTTCCGAAACGACGCAGCCCGGCTTCTGGGCTCGGGTGCAGCGCGCATCCGTCGAAAGGCTCCACATCAGGCTGGAGTCGCTGGTGGTGCTTCTGGCGCTGAGCACGGCGATGGCGCTGCTGTCACCGTATTTCCTGTCGCTCAGCAATTTCCTCAACATCCTTTTGGCCACCTCGACGATCGGCGTGCTGGCGATCGCCGCCACCTTCGTCATCGGCTCGGGCGGGCTCGACCTGTCGCTCGGCTCGGTCATGGGGCTGGCCGGGGTCGCGGGCGCTTTCGTCGCGGTCAATCTCGGCTGGCCATCGGTCTTCGCAGTAATCGCCTGCATTCTGGCCGGCGGGATCGCCGGCTACATAAACGGCCAGTTGGTCACCCGTGCCTTCGTGCCGGCCTTCATCGTCACGCTCGGCATGCTGGGTCTTGCGCGCGGGCTGGCGCTGGTCATCTCGAAGGGCAGGGCAATCTACGGACTGCCGCCCGAGATCGTCTATATCGGCCAGGGCCGGCCCTTCGGTGTCCCTATGCCGGTCATCATCTTCGTGCTGACGGCAATCGTCGCGCATGCGGTGCTCGCCTATACGCGCTTCGGCCGACACACGCTGGCGCTGGGGGACAGTGAAGGGGCTGCCCGCGCGGCCGGCATCCGCGTCGAGCATCACCGCCGCATCATCTACACGCTGTCCGGCGCGCTTGCCGGGCTCGCCGGCCTGCTCTTCACCGCCCGCGTCAATGCCGGCGATCCGACCGCCGGCATCAACTACGAGCTTACCGCGATCACGGCGGCTATCATCGGCGGCACCAACCTGTTCGGCGGCCGCGCCTCGATCCTCGGCACGATGATCGGCGCGCTGATCATGGGCGTCTTGCAGAACGGGCTGACGCTGCTTGCGGTGCAATCCTATTACCAGCAGATGGCGATCGGCGCGGTGCTGATCCTCGCCGTCTTCATCGACCAGTACCAGGTGCGGAAAGAGTCGCGCGTATGACCCTGCTTTCGCTTCGTGGCATCCGCAAGAGTTTTGGCGCGGTCGATGTTTTGCATGGTGTCGATCTTTCGGTCGCGGCCGGCGAGGTGGTCGGGCTGGTCGGCGACAATGGCGCCGGCAAGTCGACGCTGATGAAGACCATCACCGGCATCTACCGCGCAGACACCGGCTCGATCGAATTCGATGGCAAGGACATACTGGCGCTGGATCCCGGCCAGCGCCGCCGTCTCGGCATCGAGATGATCTACCAGGACCTGTCGCTGGCCAAACAGCAGGACGTGGCCTCGAACATCTTCCTCGGACGTGAACCGACGAAAAAGTTGCTCGGCCTAGTCCCGGGCTTCGTCGACAAAAGCGAGATGGATCGTCAGGCTGCGAAAATGATTGAGCGGCTGGGCGCGCATCTGCCGTCAATAAACCGATCGGTCGGTTCGTTCTCCGGCGGCCAACAGCAGACGGTGGCGATCGCGCGTGCGCTCACCTTCAATCCAAAGCTCGTCATCATGGACGAGCCGACTGCGGCGCTGGCCGTGCGCGAGGTGCAGAGCGTGCTCGACCTCATCCGGCGGCTGAGGTCGGAGGGCATCGCCGTCATCCTGATCTCGCACCGGCTGAACGACGTGCTGTCGGTCACCGACCGCATCGTCGTGCTGCGCCACGGCAGGGCGGACGCCGATCTCGTCACCGCCAACACCAACATGAACGAAGTCGTCAGCCGCATCGTCGGCGGCGGCGATACGGCCGCAGCGGCGGCGCATGAGCAACGAGGCTGACATGAATACCTTCGGACTGCATACTTTCGCCATCGCGCCTGTCTGGGATCTTGCCCGCATAGAGCCGCAGATGGACCGGCTGAAGGAGCTCGGCATCGGCCTGATGGAGATCCCGCTGCTTCGCCCCGAGGAGATCGATACCAAGCGCACGCGCGGCTTCGCCAATCACTACGGCGTCCAGCTTATCCCCTCGCTCGGCCTGCCGCGCGCGCTCGACGTGGTCGAGCGGCCGGACGAGGCGCTCGACTTCCTGCAGCCGGCCTTCAAGGTCTGCAACGAGGTGGGTGCGGAAGCGCTCGGCGGCGTCACCTATGGCACGATCGGCAAGACCACCGGCCGGGTGCCGACGCAAAGGGAGATCGACGGCATGTGCCGCTTCCTCGAACGGGCGGCGAAGGCGGCGAAGGCGCGCAGCCTCAAGCTCGGCATCGAGCCCTGCAACCGCTACGAGACGCATCTGATCAACCGCGGCATCGACGCGGCGCGCATCATCGAGCGCGTCGGCGCCGATAACATCTTCATCCATCTCGACACCTACCACATGCATATCGAGGAGGAGAGTTTTGCTTCCGGCTTCGAGGCGGCGGCGCCTTATCTCGGTTATGTGCATGTGTCGGAGGCCAATCGCGGCGTGCCGGGGCGCGGCATGCTCAACTGGGCGGCCTGCATGAAGGCGATCGCCGATATCGGCTACGAGGGCGCGATCACGCTTGAAAGCATGAACCATGTCGATGTCGACATCGCCGGCGGTCTCGCCGTGTGGCGGCCGGTGGCAGAAGATCCCCGCGACGTCATCGAGGTCGGCCTGCCGTTCCTGCGCGAGGAGGCGAAGAAGGCCGGACTGACGCTGGGATAGAATCGAGTAGCGCAGCCAAGAGACCGAAGCCTGGACGGCGCTATTTGCCGAACCAGATACCTCGTGCAATGTGGCTTCGGAGGATCAAAAATCGTGCCATTCGTCAGCATCGGCGGCGTCGCGCTGCACCACCGCTACATAGAAGCGAAGGGCACTTCGCGCCCGATCATCTTCATCAATTCGCTGGGCACCGACTTCCGCATCTGGGACGACGTCATCGCGCGGCTTACCGACGAAATGCCGATGCTCGTCTATGACAAACGCGGCCACGGGCTTTCGAATATCGGAAGCGGTGTGCGCTCGATCGACGACCACGTCGATGATTTGAGCGCGCTTATAGATCACTTCGGTTTCGATAAGGTGGTGCTCTACGGCCTGTCGGTTGGCGGGATGGTCGCGCAAGGGCTCTGTGCCCGGCGGCCCGAACTCGTCGATGCGTTGATCCTGGGCGACACCGCGCACAAGATCGGCACCGCCGAGAGCTGGAACAGCCGCATCGCAACCGTTGAGCGCGACGGCATTGAGGCGATCGCCGACGCCGTGCTCAAGGGGTGGTTCACGCCGCATTTCGATGCCACGCGCGCGGCCGATCTTGCCGGCTGCCGCAACATGCTTACCAGGCAGGCCCTGGCGGGTTATATCGGCACCTGCATGGCGGTCCGCGACGCCGATTTCACCGAGAGCGCCCGGCGCATTGCGGTGCCGACGCTCTGCCTCGTCGGCGACCAGGACGGCTCGACGCCGCCGGAGCTGGTCCTATCGCTGGCCGACCTGATCCCCGGCGCACGCTTCGAGGTGATCCGCAATGCCGGGCACATTCCCTGTATCGAGCAGCCGGAAGCGCTCGTCACTTTGATCCGCGATTTCATCGCCTCGCTTCCCGGCCGCGGGCGCTAACTCCGACTATCGAACGGCCGTCAATCGATGTCACACCCGCTCCAGCGCGATGGCGATGCCCTGGCCGACGCCGATGCACATGGTGGCCAAAGCGAGCTTGCCGCCGCGCTCGCGCAACTCGAGCGCCGCCGTGCCTGTGATGCGCGCGCCGGACATGCCGAGCGGATGACCAAGAGCGATGGCGCCGCCATTCGGATTGACGTGCGCGGCGTCCTCGGCGATGCCCAGCTGGCGGAGCACCGCAATGCCCTGGGAGGCAAAGGCTTCGTTCAATTCGACGACGTCGAACTGTTGGGGCGTCAGGCCAAGGCGGGCGCAAAGTTTCTTCGTGGCCGGCGCCGGGCCGATGCCCATGATGCGCGGCGCCACACCGGCGACGGCACCGCCGAGGATACGGGCGATCGGCGTCAGCCTATGTTTCTTAGCCGCTGCTTCGGACGCGATGATGATGGCGGCCGCGCCGTCATTGACGCCGGAAGCATTGCCGGCGGTGACGGTGCCGCCCCGGCGGAACGGCGTCGGCAGTTTGGCCAGCACCTCGATGGTCGTGCCGGCGCGAGGGTGTTCGTCCTTCGCGACGACGACCGGATCGCCTTTCTTCTGCGGGATGGTCACCGGCGTGATCTCCTTCGCAAGCCGGCCATTTTGTTGCGCGGCGACCGCCTTGTCCTGGCTGCGGACCGCGAAGGTGTCCTGGTCGGCTCTGCTGACGGAAAAATCCTCGGCGACGTTCTCGCCGGTCTCCGGCATGGAATCGACGCCGTACTGCTTCTTCATCAGCGGGTTGACGAAGCGCCAGCCGATGGTGGTGTCGTAGATCTCGGCATTGCGCGAGAAGGCGGTGTCGGCCTTCGGCATGACGAAGGGCGCGCGGCTCATCGATTCCACACCGCCTGCGATCATCAGCTCGGCCTCGCCTGATTTGATGGCGCGCGCGGCGATGGTGACGGCATCCATGCCAGAGCCGCACAGGCGGTTGACCGTCGAACCGGGGATGTCCTGCGGAAGGCCGGCAAGCAGCAGCGCCATGCGCGCCACGTTGCGGTTGTCCTCGCCGGCCTGGTTGGCGCAGCCATAGACGACGTCATCGACCGCCGCCCAGTCGACGCCCTTGTTGCGCTCAACGAGCGCTCTTAACGGGATGGCGCCGAGATCGTCGGCACGCACCGGGGACAATGAACCGCCGAAGCGACCGATGGGCGTGCGGATGTAGTCGCAGATGAAGGCGTCAGTCATTTATGCAGCTTTCCCGTTGGCGGTCCTTGATGCGCCGCCCTGGTGCGGGCCTGCAGGTCGCGCAATGTCTTCAACTCCAGTTCCGTCGGCGCCGGCGTCTCGTCAAGGGCCTCGGTGAACTTGACCAACCAGCCACAAGTCTCCTGCACCTGCTCGCGCGTGACGCCGGGATGCAGCGACACCACGGTAAACTCCTTCGTCACCGGGTCCGGCTTCCAGATGGCGAGGTCGGTGATCAAAAGCGTAGGCCCGGCGGTATCGATGCCGAGCCGCTTGCGATGATCGCCGCCGCCGCCATGGCCGAAGGAGGTGAAGAAGTCGATCTTCTCGACCATGCCGCGCTTCGACTGGGCCATGGTGATGTAGACCTGCCTCGACGAGGTGGCGATCTCCGGCGCGCCGCCGCCGCCGGGCAGGCGGGTCTTGGGATGCGCATAGTCGCCGATGACGGTGGTGTTGATGTTGCCGAATTTGTCGAGCTGGGCGGCGCCCAGGAAGCCGATCGAGATGCGGCCGCCCTGCAGCCAGTAGCGGAACATCTCCGGCACGGAGACGGTGGTGACCGCCGTCTCGCACAATTCGCCGTCGCCGATCGACAGCGGCAAGACGTCGGGCGCGGTGCCGATGGTGCCGCTCTCATAGATCAGCGTAATGTCGGGCGCATGGGTCAGCCGCGCGACATTGCAGGCGGCCGATGGCGCGCCGATGCCGACGAAGCAGACATCCTCGCTTTCCAGCGCGCGGCTGGCGGCGATCGTCATCATCTCGTTCGGGGTGAAGCCCAGATTGTCCGCGTCGCTCATGCGGCTTTCCTCAAATGCTCGACGCGGCAGGCAAAGTCGTCCGCGCTGCTTTCGATGACGTTCTTCTGGATCCACGCCTGGAAGCGGTCGCGGTCGGCGGCGATCTCGTCCCATTCGAGATAGGCGGCGTTGTCGCGCTCGTAATAGCCATGCGTGTAGGAGGGGTGCGAGCCGCCCGGCACGACGGAAATCGCCGCGATCGTCCAGTTCGGCAGCACGGTGAGGTTTGGGTGCAGATCGGCGAAATTGTCGACCACTTCCTCGACCGTAACCACTGCCCGCTTTGCGGCAAGAACGGCTTCCTTCTGGATGCCGATGATGCCCTCGACCAGCACGTTGCCCTTCCGGTCCGCCTTCTGCGCGTGGATGAAGGTGACGTCGGGCCTTATCGCCGGAACGGCCGCCAGCACCTCGCCTGTGAACGGGCAGGTGACCGATTTGATGTTGGGATTGACCGCGGCAAGACCGGCGCCGCGATAGCCGCGAAACACCGCGCAGGGCAGGCCGGCGGCGCCCGCCTCGTAGGCATTGGCCATGCCTGCGTGGCTGTGCTCCTCGACCTCGATGGCGCGCGGAAAGCCGTTCTCGATGGCGTCGCGGGCGCGCCTGAGCAGGCCGACGCCCGGATTGCCCACATAGGAGAAGACCACCTTCCTCGCCATGCCCATGCCGATCATCTGGTCGTAGATCAGGTCGGGCGTCATGCGGATCAGCGTCAGGTCGCGAAAGCCCTGGCGGATCGCCTCATGCGCTGCGGCGGTGGGGATCAGATGGGTGAAGCCCTCGAAGGCGACCGTATCGCCGTCGTGCAGGTTTTCCGCGACCGCTTCTTTCAGCGGCAGGAACTTGACCATCGCCGGGCTCCATGAAAAGTTCGTATTGCGAACATATGTTTTACATGAGATATTTTTAGCTCCAGCCTTTGCATTGAGTCAACGCCGGCCTGGAGGCGCCCGTGGAAGAGGAATCCATTTCGCGCGACCATGTCGGCTCGTTGGAACGCGGCCTTACGGTGATGGAAATCCTCGCGCGCCATCCGGCCGGCATGACGCTGACCGAGATGGCGGAGGAGGCGGATCTCACCCGCGCGGGCGCGCGCCGTTTTCTGCTGACATTGGTCGCCACGGGCTATGCCACCCGGTCCGGCCGGCTGTTTTCGCTGTCGCCGCGTCTTTTGACGGTCGCGCGGACCTGGCTCGGCGGCGCATCGCTCTGGACGTCCGCGGCGCCGATCATGCGCGAGGTGGCGGCGAAATTCGACGAGGCCTGCAACGCGGCCGTGCTGTCGGGCGAAGACGTCGTCTATGTCGCGCGCATCCCCGGACGGCGCATCCTGAATGTGGCGCTCGATGTCGGTACGCGGCTGCCGGCCTATTGCACGTCGATGGGGCGGGTGCTGCTGTCCGGACTGGCGGCGGACGAGTTGCAGACCTTCCTGGCGCAAGCGAAGATCGAGCGGCGGACGCCGAAGACGATCACCGGCCGCGCCGCGCTCGGCAAGGCCATCGACAAGGCGAGAGCGGATGGCTTTGCCATCGTCGACGAGGAACTGGAACTCGGGCTGCGCTCGATCGCGGTGCCGATCGTCGATCGCGCCGGCCGCACCGTCGCCGCCATCAATGTCTCGACGCAATCCGCGCGTTTCTCGGTCGAGGCGATGGAGCGCGACATCCTGCCGGCGCTGCGGCAGGCCAAGCAGCGCGTCGAGGAGTTCTTCTTCATTTGAGCGGCGCGTCTCCGATTCTGCCGGTCAAGGCCGCAGGCTCATTCCGCGCCCAACCCCTCATTCTTGAATCGTGACCAAGGTTCGTTGACGGGGGAATTCCAATCCGATATTGAACAGGATTATACAGGTTCACTGAACAGGTATCGATATGGCCCGTCGCGCGACGCAGATCACTCCCGGCACGGGCAAGCCCGAGCAGATCGCGACGGTTCTGGAGCATGAGATACGCTCCGGTCTGCTCGGCTTCGGCGACCGCCTGCAGAGCGAAAACGAACTCGTCCAGCGCTTTTCCGTCAGCCGCAATACGGTCCGCAAGGGGCTCGAGGAACTGTCGAGCCGCGGGCTGATCACCACCAAGGTCGGCATCGGCTCCTTCGTCACCTTTGACGGCATGCCGGTCGACGACGCGATCGGCTGGTCGCGCGCGCTTGCCAATGCGGGCGCCAATGCCGAGACCCGCACTTTGCGGCTCGAGATCATCGAGGATGCCGAACTGGCGGCCAGGCTCGGCGTCGAGAGTCCATCCTTCATCGCCGTCGATCGCGCCCGCACCAATGCCGATGACGGCCATGCCATCTCGATCGAGCGCAGCCGGCTGCCGTTGTCGCCGGAATTGGAGGACATACCGCTGCGCGGCCTGCGCGAAGGCTCGCTGCACCAGACCCTGCGCGGGGCAGGGCTTGTTCCCGATCACGGCGAGGAATGGGTCGACATCGAGATGCTGAGCGCCGTTGACGCGGCGATCCTCGCCTGTTCGCCCGGCACGCCGTTCCTGCGCACACGCCGCCTGACACGCGCCGCCGACGGGCGTGCCATCGAATTCGTCACCAGCCTGCTCAACCCGGCGCATTTCGCGCTGCACCTGGAGTTCTGAGCATGGTGGCCGACGCAATGGACCGGGCTATGGGCGCGCTGATCGGCGGGGCGCTGGGCGATGCGCTGGGCATGCCGACGCAGCTTCTGTCGCCGGCCCGCATCGCCGCGCTCTACGGCCACGTCGAGGATTTCGTCGCGCCTGCCGCCGATCACCCGGTGTCGAAAGGGCTGCCCGCCGGCGCGATCACCGACGATACCGAACAGGCGCTGCTGCTTGGCCGCATCCTCGTCGAATCCGGCGAGCGCTTCGATCATGCACGCTGGGTCAACGCGCTGCTCGACTGGGAGCGCGAGGTCAAGGCGCGCGGCAGCTACGACCTGCTTGGACCATCAACCAAGCGCGCAATCGATGCCATCAACAGCGGCGTGCCGGCGGAGGAGGCCGGGCGCAGCGGCGACACCAATGGCGCTGCGATGCGCATCGCGCCGGTCGGCATCATGATGCCGCCGGAGCCGCTCGACGTTCTGGTTTCCAAGGTGGCGGAAACCTGCCGGGCCACGCACAACACGTCGATCGCCATTGCATCGGCTGCGGCGGTCGCAGCCGCTGTCAGTCTCGGTGTCTCGGGCGGGGACTGGCGCGCCGCTTCCGACCATGCGGTCGCCGCTGCAAGGCTAGGTGCTGCGCTCGGCCATTGGGTCACCGGCGGCAACATCGCCGCGCGCATCATCTGGGCGCAGGAGCTTGTCCGCGGCAAGGCGGAGAAGGAAGCCATCAAGCTGATCATCGATCTGGTCGGCACCGGCGTCGCCAGCCAGGAATCGGTGCCGGCGGCCTTCGCCGTGCTGGAGATCGCGCAAGGCGATGCGTGGCGGGCAGCCGTCATCGCGGCCAATCTCGGTGGCGATACCGACACGATCGGTGCGATTGCCGCCGGCATGGCCGGCGCCTGCGCTGGCCTGTCGAGGCTGCCGCAGGACCGCATCGCCCAACTGCATGGGATCGACATCGCGCAGCTTCGCGGGCTGGCTGGCGACCTGGTCGCCGCACGCGGCTCCAAGGCCGGCCAAGGCAAGGAGGTTGCCTGATGAGCGGGCGCCTCGTTCATGTCGGCAGCGCCGTGGTCGACTATGTCTACCGCATCGATGCCCTACCGGCGGCCGGCACGGAAAAGACCGCGTCAGCTTACGCGCGGGTCGCCGGCGGCGGCTTCAACATGATGGTGGCGGCAAGCCGCACCGGCATGAAGGTGGTGTTCGGCGGCCAGCTCGGCACCGGACCGGATGGAGACTTCCTGCGCGCCGCCTTCGCGGCCGAAGGCATCGAGACGCTGACGCCGCCATCGCCTTCGATGGACAGCGGCAATTGCGTCGCCATGATCAGCGGCGACGCCGAACGCACTTTCGTCTCCTGGCCGGGCGCCGAGAGCCGGCTCACGCCGGACATGATGAAGCCGGTGCAAGTGGTTCCGGGCGATTGGGTTTTCACCTCCGGCTATACGCTGAGCTATCGTGGCAGCCGCGATGCGCTTGCCGATTGGATCGAGGCGCTGCCGGCCGGCATTCCTTTCGTCTTCGATCCGACACCGGTGATCGCGGATATTCCACGGCCGATCCTGGACAGGGTTTTGGCGCGTACGACCTGGCTGAGCTGCAACACCAATGAGGCCGCCGAGATTGCCGGCGCCGGCGATGCCCAGACCGTTGCGATCCGATTGCTTGCCGAGCATTGCCCCAGGGCCGAAGGCGTCGTCATCCGCGCCGGCGCGCATGGCTGCCTTGTGCGCATGGCCGATGGCGGCACCCGCGCGGTGCCGGGTTTCGAGGTGGAAGCCGTCGACACCAATGGGGCCGGCGACACGCATATCGGCGCCTTCGTCAGCGGCCTTTCGCGCGGCATGGGTGCTTGCGAGGCGGCACGCTATGCCAATGCGGCCGCGGCGCTTTCGGTCACCCGCCATGGCGGGTCATCGGCGCCGACCGACATGGAAATCCAGGAGTTCCTGGCTGAGCGCGGCGAAGCGACGACCGCGCTCGGCCGGGCGGAAGCGACTGCAACTTAACAAGCCCGTCAATCGGGCAAACAATGAGAGGAAAAGAACATGCGCATGCCCAGACTGACCGCTTTCCTGACGGCGACCGCCGTCTTCGTCTCAGCATTTACGCTTGGAGCACAGGCCGCCGAGGAAGTGCATGTGCTCAACTGGAAGGGCTATGGCGCCGATGAACCGTGGGCGGTCGCAAATTTCGAGAAGGCGACCGGCTTCAAGGTGGTCAACGACTTTTTCAACTCCGAACAGGAGATGCTGACCAAGATCCGCACCAATCCCGGCCTCTACGACGTCGTCATGATCAACGCCGCCTTCAACGACCAGGCGATGGCCGGCAAGCTGATCCAGCCGATCGATGTCTCGAAGCTTTCCAACTATGCCGACATCGCCAAGGACAAAGCCAGCTCGCCGATGCTCAACCATGACGGCAAGGTCTATGGCGTGCCGTGGGTGTGGGGCCTGACGGCTTTGGCGATCAACGAGAAGTCCTTCGACAAGCCGCCGACGAGCATCGCCGAGATGTGGCACCCGGCGCATAAGGGCCGCGTCATCATCCGCGACGACGCCGTAGAGGCGGTGCAGTTCGGCGCAATCGCGACGGGGCAGAACATCAACGACATCAAGGATATGGACGCGGTCAAGGCGAAGCTCACCTCGCTGATGCCGCAGATCAAGACCTTCTGGAGCTCGGAGAACGACTGGAACCAGATGGTCGCCTCAAACCAGATCGACATCGGCACCTATTGGAGCGGCTCGGCCGACCGCGCCAAGACGCATTTCAAGCTGCCGGTCTCGCTGGTCATCCCGCAGGAAGGCGCCGTCGCCTGGCTCGACGCCTTCTCGATCCCGGTCGGCTCGAAGAATGTCGCGGGCGCCGAGGCCTTCATCAACTATATGATCGACCCGAAATTCTATGTTGAATGGGTCACCAAGGTCGGCGCGCCGGTTTCGGCCAACACCAAGGCTGTCGACGCGCTGCCCGAGGACGCCTTCAACCGCAAGGTTATGGGCAGCCCGGATGTCGCCAAGCGCATCCAGTTCCAGGCGCCGATCACCGATGCGCAGCGCGAGAAGTACCTGGCGCTGTGGCAGGAGCTGAAGGTCAACGTGAAGTAATCACGTCTTTCGGTGAGGAGAGGCAGATGGCTGACCAGCTTGCGATCGGTTCGCGCCGCGGACTGAAGCCGGCCCTGCCGCTTCTCCTTCCCGCCTATCTGTGGCTGACGGTCGCGATCTTCCTGCCGCTGTCGGCCATGGTCTTTTTCTCGTTCATGACCGACTTGCCGCTGGCCGGGAAGGAATGGTCGTTCACGCTCGGCAACTACGCTGCCTTCTTCTCGCAGAGCCTCTATTCGACGCTGCTGCTTTCATCGCTGCGGCTCGGGCTCGAGGTGACGCTTTGGTGCGTCGTCATCGGCTACCCGGCGGCCTATGTGCTGGCCAAGGTGCTGAAAGGACGCAGCCGCGAGGCGATCTTCCTGCTCGTCATCTTGCCCTTCTGGTCGAACGGGCTGGTGCGCATCTTCTCCTGGGCGATGGTGCTGCGCGAAGGCGGCATCCTCGACACCGCGCTCAACGCCGTCCTGCCGTTCAAGATCAACATCGATCTCATGTATTCCTATCCGGCCGTCATCATCGGCCTGGTGCACTCCTATGTGCCCTACATGGTGCTGACCTGTTACCTCACGCTGCAGGCCATCGACGACTCGCTGATCGAGGCGGGCCGCTCGCTTGGCGCGTCGCGTCGGCAGGTGCTGTGGCGGGTGATCATCCCGCTGTCTATGCCCGGCCTGATCGCGGGAGCGGCGCTGATCTTCGTGCCGGTCGTCGGCTCGTTCATGGAGCCGCGCATCCTCGGCGGCCGCACCGGCACTTTCTACGGTACCGTCATCGAGGACCAGTTCGTCGCGGTCTTCAATTGGCCACTGGGCGCGGCACTCTCCTTTATCCTGCTCGCGGTCGTGCTGATCATCCTGGCGCTGGCGGCGCCCGTGCTGCGGAGGGCTGCGTGATGGCGACAACGCGCATCCTCGAATGGCTCGGGCGCCTCTATATCGTGCTTTTGCTCGGCTTCCTCTACTTGCCGATCATCATCATGACGGCGATGTCTTTCAACGCTTCGCCCTTCTACCAATTGCCGTTCGAGTGGACGACGGACTGGTACGCCTCGCTCTGGCAGAACGATCAGCTGATCGCCGCGACCTGGAACAGCATCGAGATCGCGATCATCACCACTTTGATCTCGACGGTGCTGGGTTCGATGGCCTCGCTGGCGCTTTACCGTTACGACTTCCGCGGCAAGAAAGTGCTGCAGGCGCTGCTCTTCCCGCCGATCGCCATTCCGTGGCTGATCACCGGCACGGCAATGCTGATCTTCTTCTTCGGCGTCGGCATCGGCCGCGGGCTGGTGGCAATCCTGCTCGGCCATGTCGCGCTGGCGCTGCCTTATGTGATCGTCGTCGTCTCGGCGCGGCTGCAGACCTTCGCGCCTGAGCTGGAGGAGGCGGCGCGCTCGCTCGGCGCCAACCAGTGGCAGGTGACCATGCGGGTTACTTTGCCGTGGATCATGCCCGGGGTGATCGCCGGCGGGCTGTTCGCCTTCGCGGTGTCGTTCGACCAGTTCGTGGTCTCGTATTTCCTATCGACGCCGGGACAGACGACATTGCCGGTCGAAATCTATGCCGCGATCCGCAAGGGTTTTACGCCCGAGATCAACGCGGTCTCGACGATCATCATTGTCGTGTCGATGGCGCTGATGCTGCTCACGGCGCGCTTCTTCAAGTTTGGCGGAGAGAAATAATGGCTGGCGTCCAGGTCGCGAACGTTTCGCGCAGCTTCGGCGCGCACAGGGCGCTGGACGATGTCTCGATCGACTTCGCCGACGGCGGCTTCTATGCGCTGCTCGGACCGTCTGGCAGCGGCAAGACTACGCTGCTCCGCCAGATCGCCGGCTTCGATTTTCCCGACGCCGGCAGCATCGCCATAGGCGGCGAGAGCGTCGAGCGCGTGCCGGTCGAAAAGCGGCGCATCGGCATGGTGTTCCAGAACTATGCGCTGTTTCCCAATATGAGCGTCGCCGACAATGTCGCCTTCGGCCTTTCGGTGCGCGGCGAGCCGAAGGCGACGATCGCTATGGAAGTGCAGCGCGCGCTCGACCTCGTGCAACTCGGCAAGCTCGGCGGGCGAAGGCCGCATCAGCTCTCCGGCGGCCAGCGCCAGCGCGTGGCGCTGGCGCGGGCCATCGTCACCAAGCCGCGCGTGCTGCTTCTCGACGAGCCGCTCGGCGCGCTCGACAAGGCGTTGCGCGTCGATATGCAGATCGAGCTGAAGCGCATCCAGCGCGAGATCGGCATCACGACCATCTTCGTCACCCACGACCAGGAAGAGGCGCTGACGATGAGCGACCGCATCGGCATATTGCGCGACGGCAGGCTGGTGCAGGAAGGATCGCCGGAAGAGATCTACGATCGGCCGCAAAGCGAGTTCGCAGCGACCTTCCTCGGCGACGCCAATATCTTTCGCGGCGACGCGACCGGCTCCGGGATCAAGCTGCCGGACGGCACGACGATCGCGGCTTCCACAGGCGCATCGGTGCCGGCCGGCGCCAAGGCGAGCTGCGCGGTTCGCCCCGAGCGCATCCGGATTTCGCCCGGCGCGGCAAAGCCCGATCAAGCCACTGCCAACACGCTTACTGGGCAGATCTCGAAACGCATCTTCGCCGGCAACAACAGCACCTATTTCGTCGACCGCGACGGCCAGACGCTGAAGGTGATCGTCCAGAACACCGGCGCCGAGCGCCTGGCCGAAGGCCAGCCCGTCGTGCTCAACTGGTCGCCGGACAGCACGGTGCTTATCGCCGCTGAGCTTGGCGAGCCCCGCGGTCAAATCTCCGGGATGCTCTCGCGGAAAATCACCTGCAGCCGCGGCTGGTGAAGCTCGTAGGGCAATCCCCTGACCGAATGCGACAGGATGTTGAGCGCCTCCCGGGCCTCGACGCGCGGGTTCTGATCGATCACCGCGTCGAGCGTGCCGTCGAGCAAAAGCTCCTTCGTGCCGTCCGTCACCTCATGGCCGAGGAAGAGGATCTTCCTCGCGCGTCCGCGCTCCTTCAGCGCGCGGGCGATGCCGGTGTTGCCGGCGCCGACATTGTAGATCGCGGCGAGGTCGGGGTGGCGCTCGAGCAAAGCGGAGGCCTCGGAATAGGCC
This sequence comes from Mesorhizobium sp. CA8, assembly GCF_020164955.1. Classification (GTDB taxonomy): domain Bacteria; phylum Pseudomonadota; class Alphaproteobacteria; order Rhizobiales; family Rhizobiaceae; genus Mesorhizobium. Next base: position 25,806 of record NZ_JAIUHG010000013.1, on the reverse strand, counting down.
TTTTCGCGATCGTCGAGCATTTCACGCATCTCGACGATTTCGAGGTTGGGAGATTCTTCGGCGAGGATATGGCGAAAACCCATCTCGCGTTCCTCATGGCCGCGATAGGCGAGCGAGCCTGCGAACAGCGCAACCTTGCCCGGACGTCCGGCGCCCATGAAGCGGTTGAGCAGATAGCCGGCCAGCCGCCCGGCGGCGCGGTTGTCGATGCCGATATAGGCGACCCTCGGCACGTGCAGGATGTCGGAGGCGATGGTCACGACCTTGATGTCGCTCGCCGACAGCGAACGGATCGCCTCGCGCACCGTCGGGTGGTCGAGCGCGATGACGCCGACGCCTTGCGTCTGGCCGTGCAAGTCCTGCAGCAGGCGGGCGAGCCGGTCGGGGTTGAAGCCTTCGATGGTCGTCACGCGCACGTCGAGATCGGGCCGCGCCAATGCCTGCGCCTCGATGTGCCGGTGCAGCAGCTTGATGAAGGAGTTGGTGCCGGCCGGCAGCGCGAAGTCGAGCCTTATCGTCTGCCCCGGCACGGCTCTCTGCGGCGCGCCGTTCGGCGTTTCGGCGATGTAGCCCAGGCGCTGCGCCATCTCGATGACGATCTCGCGCGTGCGGGCGCGCACGCCTGGCCGGTTGTTGAGCACGCGGTCGACCGTGGCCGGAGAAACACCGGCTTCCCGGGCTATGTCTGTCAGGGTTGACCGCACGTCGAGCACCTCATCGCAAGCATCAAAATCACACAGGTTCCACTCAGTTCGGGAAAACGCTTCAGCAGCGACCGCGATTCTGATGTGAAATGATGTAACCGCCCTTGGCTTGCGCGCAAGCCAGCTGGGTACATAACGCGGCGAAGGTCCGGCCAATCCGGTCGGATCGAGGCGAAAGCCCCTCAAATCCAAGCAATGGGTGCGACGTGATGGGTTCGGCGGACTGCATTCTTTCCCTCATTTGCGATCTTATGACGTATTTTGAGTATTTATGATGTTGACAGGCTTCACGCACTGTCGTCAATATCCCTCACGCGGGCCATGGAGGAACAGGCCCCGAGGGAGGAATTCGATGTCTCAACTAATCCGCATGTCGCGGCGCCGCTTGTTGGCGTCCGGAGGAAAGGCGGCGGTGTTCGTCGCCGCGACTGGTATTGCACCGCAGTTCATTCGTCCCGGCCGCGCCTTCGCGGCGGACGCGCTGGCGCCCGGCATGATCGGCGGGCCGACCGGCTTCGATGGCGCCGAACGCTATCAGTACGGTCCCGACACGCCGGAAGGACGCGCCATCGAGGCAGCCAAGGCGCTGAAGGCGGCCGGCAAGGCGCCGGCAAAGATCGTGCTCGGCCTGTCGGACGGCTCGATCGGCCAGTTGACCAAGCCTTTCCCGGCCGGCGCGCCGTCGATCAAGGATCTGTGGGAAAAGGAAACCGGCATCGCGATCGAGATCGTCGGCCTGCCGAACGGCCAGGAATTCACCAAGACGATGCAGGACATCTCCACCAAGGGTGGGGCCTACGACATCTATTCGACCGAATGGAACCGCCTTGGCGATCTCGCCGAAACCGGCGGCATCGCCAAGCTCGACGACTTCGTTGCCAAGCACAGGCCGGAGTGGGACGACCCCAAACAGGGCTACGTCAACGGCGCCAAGGGCGTGTCGCTGCTCAACCAGTATCGCGGCTCGACCTATGGCGTGTCGCTGGACGGCGACTTCCAGACCTGGGTCTACCGCACGGATCTGTTCGGCGATGCCGCTGAGCAGAAGGCCTTCAAGGACAAATACGGCTACGACCTCGCTCCGCCGAAGACCTGGAAGCAGCACAGCGACGTCGCGGCCTTCTTCCAGCGGCCGGACAAGGGCCTGTTCGGCTCCACCGACCTGCGCAACCAGGGCTGGGGCTACACCAACTGGTACCAGCGCTATGTGTCGATGGCGTCGCCCAACCAGTTCCTGTTCGGCGACGACGGCAAGCCGCTGATCAATTCCGAGCAAGGCATTGCCGCCACCAAGGAATATGTGGAGTCGCTGGCGCATCATTCGCCCGACGCGATCTCGTGGGGCTGGCCGGAGCAGTATAGCAACTTCGCCAAGGGCGGGGCAGCGATGACCTGTGCCTTCTCCAACCTGCCGAAATTCCTCGACAATTCCGGCAACAAGGATTCCGCCGTCACCGGCAAGATCGGCTCCATGCTGCCGCCGGGCCGTGAGATCGACGGCAAGCTGATCAGCCGCTCGGTGCTCTGGTTCTCGCTGACCGGCATGGTCTCGTCGCAGTCGAAGAATCCGGAGGCCGCCTACCTGTTGCTGCAGTGGCTGGGTTCTGCCCGCATCTATGCCTGGATGAGTGCCAATCCCGGCGGTTATCTCGATCCGTTCCGGCTCTCGGACTTCTCCGATCCGCTGGTCCGCCAGACCTATCACGCCTACCACATGGACGTGGTGCGCGAGACGGTGGCGCGCACGGTGCCGACCATCAACTATCCAGGCGCCACGGCCTTCCACAACGCGCTCGACGAGAACCTCGTGGCCTCGCTGACCAAGGCCAAGACGCCGGAGCAGGCGATGGCCGACACCGAACGCGAATGGAAGAAGATCGCGCGGCGCATCGGCGAGGACAAACTCCTCGAAGCCATCAAGACCAACAAGGAGGCCTGGCCCACAGTTCTCGATCCGATCAGCTGATCCGCCTCCCTGGATCAGAGCCGGAGGGGAGGGGCGTCAGCTCTTCCCCTCCTTCCTTAACGCCGCCAGCAAAGCAACCAGATGAAGCGTTCCGTTCCCTTCGAGATATTCCGCTATGCCGCGATCTTCGCGGCGATGGCTGTGACGTTGGTGCCGATCCTGTGGATGGTGTCGATGGCGTTCAAGCCGATCGGCGAGTGGTCGGCGACCGGCGCCGACCTGACCTGGTGGCCGAGGCAGCCGACGCTCAGCAATTTCCGCTTCGTGTTCGGCGAATCCGACAACGACCTGATCGTCGCGCTGGACCATACGGCGGTGAAGCCGATCCTGTCGTCGCTGCTTTCGGCGGTGTTCGGGACCGTGATCGCCATGTCGGCGGGCACCGCTGCCGCCTACGGCCTTTCGCGTTTCGGCTCGGGCCAGAACCTGCCGCTAGCGCTGACCCAGCTCAGGCTGTTTCCGCCGATGGCGGTGATGATCCCGGTGATGATCATGTGGGCTTTCCTCAACCTCAATGACACGTGGTTGGGGCTGGCGCTGATCTACGGCATCGTCACGCTGCCTTTCGCCTTCTGGCTGATGAAGACCTTCTTCGACGACATGCCGCGCGAGATCGAGGAGGCCGCACTGGTCGAGGGCTGCTCGCGGCTGCGCGTCTTCACCCGCATCACGCTGCCGATGATGCGCGCGCCGCTGGCGAGTGCTGCGCTCTTCGTCTTCATCCTCAACTGGTCGGATTATCTCATCGCGCTGCTGCTCACCACGCGCGAATGGGTGACGATCCCCGTCTACATGGCGTCGCTGTCGTCCTCGATGACAGGGCAGCTCTACGGCGCGAAGGCTGCGCTCGGCCTGATCGCGGCGGTGCCGCCCGTCATCATGGGCATCGCCATCCAGCGTCATCTGGTGCGCGGGCTGACCTTCGGAGCGCTCAAGCAATGAGCGCGGTGACGGCGACGATTTCGGAGGACGAAATGGGCGCGCGGACAAAGCCCGCCACGCCTGACGAGGGCGCGCGGCTGGGCTTCCGACTGACCTTGCCGGCGCAGATATTGGTGCTGTTCATCTCGGCCTTTCCGCTGCTGATGCAGCTCTACATCAGCGTCACCGACTGGTCGCCGCTCTCCGGCATCGGCTGGTGGAACGCCTGGGAGATGTGGAACAGTTTTGCCAACTATACCGACCTTGCGGCCGACACCCGCTTCTGGAGCGCCTTGCAGCGCACCGCGATCGTCATGCTGGTCTGCGTGCCGGCGGAGTTCCTGCTGGGTTTGGCGCTGGCGACGCTGTTTGCCGACGACTTCCCCGGCAAGCGCATCTTTTATTCGATCCTTTTGATGCCGATGATGGTCGTGCCCGCGGTCGCCGGCTACATGTTCTTCATGCTGTTCCAGTCGGGCGGCCCGGTGAACGACATCCTGTCGCGGATCGTTGGCACGCCGGTCACCATCGCCTGGCTGTCCGATCCGAACCTCGCGTTGATCGCGGTCATGGTCGCCGACATCTGGCAGTGGACGCCGCTGATGTTCCTCATCCTGCTTGCCGGCCTGGTCGGTGTGCCGGAAGACCAGATGAAGGCGGCGACGCTGCTCGGCGCCGATGCCTGGCAGCGCTTCACCACCATCGTGCTGCCGAAGATGAAGACGATCATCATCATCGCGCTGGCGATCCGGGTGATCGAGAACTTCAAGATCTTCGACACGCTCTACATCATGACCGGCGGCGGCCCCGGCGTCGCCACCGAGACGATCTCCGTCTACATCTATAAGGTCACCACGCAGGACCTGATCTGGGGCTATGGGGCGGCCATCGCTTTAGCCATCCTGATCGTGCTTTCGATCGTCGCGGTCTACGCCATGAAGCGCATGGCCAAGGCGCGGGAGGTGCCGGCATGAGCGCCATCCATCTTCAGAACCTGGTCAAAAAATTCGGCGACTTCACCGCGCTGAAGACGATGGATCTCGAAATCGCCGACAGCGAGTTCATGGCGCTGCTCGGGCCGTCCGGCTGCGGCAAGTCGACGACGATGAACATGATCGCCGGCATGGAGGAGCCGACCAGCGGCAAGATCCTGTTCGGCGAGCGCGACATGGCGGGCGTGCCGATGGGACGGCGCGGCGTGGGCTTCGTGTTCCAGAACTACGCCATCTTCACCCATATGACGGTGCGACAGAACCTCGCCTACGGACCAAGGATGCGCGGTGCCGCCAAAGCCGAGATCGATCGCCGCGTCGGCGCCATCGCCGAGATGCTGCAGCTTTCGCCACTGCTCGGCCACAAGGCGGACCGGCTTTCGGTCAACATCCTGCAGCGCGTGGCGATCGGCCGCTCGGCGATCATGGAGCCGGCGATCTTCCTGCTCGACGAGCCGCTGTCCAATGTCGACGCGGCCTTCCGCGCGGTGATGCGCACCGAGCTCAAGCAACTGCAGCGCCAGTTCAGGCAGACGATGGTTTATGTCACGCATGACCAGCTCGAAGCGATGACTATGGCCGATCGCATCGCGGTGATGGATCATGGCGTGCTGCAGCAGGTCGGCACGCCACTCGAAGTCTACAACAATCCGGCCAATGTCTTCGTTGCGCGCTTCATCGGCGCCCCGGGCATGAACCTGCTCAAGGGCAGGCCGGCGGAGAGCGATCGCGGGCTGGTGATCGATCTCGGACCGCTCGGCGTCACCCCGCCTTTGCCGGACGAACTGGCAACCGCGCTGCGCACAGTGCGCGGCGACGTGCTCTACGGTTTCCGGCCGGAGCAGGTGACGCTTGCCGAACGCGGGCTGTCGATGCCGGTGAGCTTCGTCGAGCGGATCGGGGCGCGCACGATCGTCCATCTCGGCGAAGGCGAGGGCGCGGTGAAGGCGGTGTTCGAGAACGGTGTCGGGCTGTCAGTCGGACAGGCTGCGGTGGTCGCGCCGCCGGCCTCGTCGGTGCGCGTCTTCGACGCCGCGACCGGCCTTGCAGTGAGGGCGGGCTGAGCCATGTCCGATATCGTTTTCCGCAATGTCACGAAGCGCTACGGCAACACCCTTGCCGTCGACGACACTTCCTTCACCGTCAACGACAACGAGTTCTTCTGCTTCTTCGGTCCGCCGCTGTCGGGCAAGTCGACGATCCTGCGCCTTGTGCTTGGATTGGAGCAGCCGGACCAAGGCGAGATCCTGATCGGCGGCAAGCCGGTCAACAGCGTCTCGCCGGCCGAACGCAACGTCGCTATGGTGTTCCAGAACCTGGCGCTGTTCCCGCATATGAGCGCGCGCGACAATGTCCGCTTTCCGCTGGTCGAGCGGAAGGTGGCAGAGGCCGAGATCGAGAAGCGGCTGGCCGAAGTCGCGGCCAAGCTCCATATCGGCCACATCCTGCATAAGCCGCCGGCGCAGCTTTCCGGCGGCGAGCGGCAGCGCGTGGCGATCGCGCGCGCCCTGGTGCGCGACCCGGCCGCCTATCTGATGGACGATCCGATCTCGGCGCTCGATGCGCGGCTGCGCGAGGAGACGCGCGTCGAGCTGAAGCGCATCCAGCGCGAGCTCGGCAAAACGCTGATCTACGTCACGCACGACCAGGAAGAGGCGATGTCGGTCGCCGACCGCATGGCGATCCTGGAGAACGGCCGCATCCGGCAGATCGGCGCGCCGTCGGAAATCTACGACCGGCCGGCAAGCGCCTATGTGGCGCGCATGCTGGGATCGCCGATGATGAACATCCTGCCGTCGGTGCGCGGCGCAAGCGGGATCGAGGCGGCCGAAGGGACAATCCGCATTGCCGATGCCGAAGCGCCCGCCGAGGCGATCGAGATCGGGTTGAGACCCGAAGACATCGAGGTGCGGCCATGGACGGGAAACGGGACGGCGGAAGTCCGTCCGGCGCGGGTGTTCGAGGTCGAGCCGCTCGGCGGCTACACCGTGGTGACTCTGGCGGCCGGGCAAGCACGGCTTAGGGCATTGCTGCGCGGGCAGCCCGACATCATGCCGGATGCGATGGTGGCGATTTCCTGCGAGCCGGGCCGCGTGCATTATTTCGGCCAGGACGGAGGCGCGCTGTGACGGCGGCCGCTAGGACGGAATTTCGGGAGGAAGAGATGGCAGAAAAACGCTTCGAGCCGGACGTCAAGGTTCGCACCAGGGACTACAAGATCGGCTGCGTCGGCGCCGGCATGATCATGGCTGAGTGTCATCTGGCGGCCTACAAGGAAGCGGGCTTTCCGGTGGTGGCAATCGCCTCGCGCACCAAGGCGAATGCTCAGAAGGTCGCCACCCGCTGGGACATTCCGACTGTCCACGACACGCCGGAACAGCTGATCGAAGATCCCAACGTCGACATCATCGATCTGGCCTTTCCGCCGGACCAGCAGCCGGCGCTGATCCGCCATGCGCTGAAGCAGAAGCACATCAAGGCGATCCTGGCGCAGAAGCCCCTGGCGCTGTCGGTCGAGGAAGCCGTCAAGCTGCGCGACGAGGCGGCGAGGGCCGGCAAGATCCTCTCGGTCAACCAGAACATGCGCTACGACCAGTCGATGCGCGTCCTGAAGCAGATCATCGACAGCGGCGCGCTCGGTGACATCGTCTTCGCGCAGATCGACATGCATGCGATCCCGCATTGGCAGACCTTTCTTCAAGGCTACGATCGGCTGACGCTCGCCAATATGAGCGTGCACCACCTCGACGTGTTGCGTTTCCTGTTCGGCGATCCCGACGAGATCACGACGCTGACACGCAAGGACCCGCGCACCCAGTTCGACCACTCCGACGGCATCACCGTCTCGACGCTGCGCTTCCCGTCGGGCGTGCTTGCCGTCTCGCTGGAGGACGTCTGGTCCGGTCCGCGCCAGGAAGGTTACAAGGATGACCAGCACATCAACTGGCGCGTCGACGGCACCAAGGGCGTCGCCAAGGGCACGATCGGCTGGCCGACGGGTGCGGCCTCGACGCTGACCTACGCTTCGGCCGAGACGACCGGCGGCGAATGGGTGTGCCCGAGCTGGGAAACGATGTGGTTCCCGCATGCCTTCATCGGCGTGATGGAACAGCTGCAGCACGCCGTGAAGACCGGCACGCCGCCGGCGCTCTCCGTCGCCGACAACGTCAAGACCATGGCGCTGGTCGAGGCGGGCTACCGTTCGATGGCCGCGGGCCGGACGGTCAAGCTCTCCGAAATCTCAATCACCTGAAAACATTGGCAACTGAATCAACCCAATCAACTGAAATCACTGGCAACTGAATCGCTTACAGGGAGGAATTCACATCATGATGCAGGCAGGTATTTTCACGGGCTATTTCCCGTACGGCCTCGAGGAGACGGCGCAGAAGATCCGCGGTCTCGGCTTCAACACGGTGCAGCTCGACCTGCACTTCAAGGACATCGACCTCTCGGCCGGCCAGATCACCACGGACAAGGCGAAGAAGGTGCGCGACACCTTCCGCGACCATAACCTGCCGATCTGCTGCGTGTCGGGCTACACCAACATCATCCATCCGGACAAGGCGGAGCGCGAGAAGCGCGTCGGCTATCTCAAGGAGATCATCCGCAATGCGCGCCATTTCGGCTCGCCTTACGTGATCTCGGAAACCGGCACCTACAACACCGAGTCGGACTGGGTGCATCACCCGAAGAACAAGACCGAGGAAGGCTTTGAGGAGTGCCGCAAGGTGATCGCCGACCTTGCCCAAACAGCTTACGACCATGGCGCGGTCTTCCTGCTCGAAACCTATGTCAACAATGTCGTCGGCTCGGTCGAAGAGACGGTGAAGATGTTCGCGCAGGTCGACCATCCCGGCCTCGGCCTGCTGATGGATCCGACCAACTATTTCGAGACCCACAACATCGACCGGATGGACCAGATCCTGAACCAGGTCTTCGACACGCTGACCGACAAGATCAAAATCGCGCATGCCAAGGACGTGAAACGCTCGGGCGACGACAAGTCCGAGAAGCATGCCGATATCGGCGATGCGGACGCGATGGAAAGCCACACCTTCCGCGGTGTGGGCGAGATCGAGCTGCCGGCGCCGGGCCTCGGCTCTCTGAACTACGACCTCTATCTCAAGCGTCTCGCCGAGAAGCATCCGAATATCCCGATAATCATCGAGCATCTGTCGGAAGACGACGTGCCGCGCGCCAAGAAGTTCCTCGACGGCAAGTTGCGCGAGAACGGCCTCTAAGGGGTCGCGCGGGCGCCGTCGCTCGGATGGCGCCCTGCGGCTGCATGAACACAAGGTGGAGGAAACCAGATGTTGAAATTCGGATTGAAACTGGCGGCCGCGGCGACCGTATTCGCCGGCATCGCGTTCGGCTCGGCTGCGCAAGCCGCGGACGGCCAGAAGACGTTCTATCTCTTGTCGCATGGCGGCCCGTCCGATGCGTTCTGGATCGACTGGAACGCCGGCGCCACCAAGGCCTGTGAACAACTCAAGGTGACCTGCAAGATCTCCTTCAGCGGCGGCGACATGGCGGCGCAGAAGGAAGCCTTCAACTCGGCGCTCGCCGCCAAGCCGGACGGCATTGCCACGACCTCGGCGCAGCCGGGGCTGTGGACCGAGGAAGTGAAGGCTGCCAAGGCCGCCGGCATACCGATCGTGTTCTTCAATACGGACGATCCGGCCACCGGCCGCCAGGCCTATGTCGGCGCCGATCTCAAGGAAGCCGGCGCCATCTGGGCGAAGTACCTCGTCGACCACAAGATGGTGAAGCAGGGCGACAAGGTGTTCCTGCCGGTCGAGGTGCCCGGCGCCAGCTACCAGCAGCTCGAGACGGAAGGCATCGCCGGCGTCTTCGATCCGCTCGGCATCAAGTATGATGTGGTCGATTGCGGCAGCGACCCGGCGGGCATCATCGCCAAGATGACCGACTATATGGTCGCCAACAATCCGCCGGCGATCATCGCGCTCGGCGATTCCGTCGCGGCCAGCGTCAAGCGAGTGTTCGACGGCGCCGGCATTCCGGCCGGCAAGATCCCCGTCGTCGGCTGGGGCAATTCCAAGGAGACGGCGCAGGCGGTCAAGGACGGCTTCGTCAATGCCGCCGCCTGGCAGTATCCTTCGGCGCAAGGCTTCATGCCGGTCGCGCTGCTCGGTCTCGCGGCCTCGGGCGAGCCGATCGGCTACGACATCCACACCTTCGGCCTCTACGACGCCTCCAGCGTCGAGCCGATCCTGAAGCTCTACGACAAGAAGTGAGAGAACTGGCGCCCGTCGTGTGAGCGGCGGGCGCAAGGCAGAAAGCATGGTTCAGCAAGTCATGGTTCAGCAAGTCGGGGCAGTCACCTCGGAAGACGGCGCGGGGCGCGCGAAAGGCAGGTCGAGCCTGATGCGCTCGCCGCAATTCTCCTCCTTCGTCATCCTCATCGTGCTCCTGGTGGTGTTCGCGCTCGCCGACGGCAATTTCCTGTCGCCGCTCAACATCTCCAACATGATGGCGTTCCTGCCGGAGCTCGGCATCATCGCGCTCGGCATGACGCTGCTTCTGACCGCCGGCGAATTCGACCTGTCGGTCGGCGCGGTGTTCGCGCTCGCCCCGGTGGTGGTGATGCTGCTGGTGCAGAATGCCGGGGTCGATATCGGGGTCGCGCTGCTCGCCGGACTTCTGCTGTGCATCGCGATCGGCGCGATCAACGGCGTGATCGTCACCAAGATCGGCATCTCGTCCTTCCTGGTGACGCTGTCGATGCTGCTTATCGTGCGAGGTGCGGCGCTCTACATCACGCAGGGCTTTCCGCTGAAGTCCTGGGACCAGCCGGGCTTCTTCGTCACGCTGCTCGCCGGCAGCTTCAACATCGGCGCGTTCCGCTTCTACACCTCGCTCTGGTGGTTCATAGGCCTGTCGCTGCTTGCGGTCTATGTGCTGCGCTACGCCAAGCTCGGCAACTGGATCAGCGCCATCGGCTCCAACCGCAACGCGGCGGTGGCGCGCGGCGTGCCGGCCGATGCGGTCAAGATCTGGCTGTTCATCCTGACCTCGCTGCTCGCCGGGCTCGCCGGCATGATCAGCGCTTTCCGCATCTCGGCGGCTTCGCCGGTCGCGGGCACGGGCTACGAGCTGGAGGTGATCGCCATGGTCGTGGTCGGCGGCACGGCGCTGACAGGCGGCCGCGGCACCATCCTCGGCACCATCGTCGGCGCGCTGATGCTGCGGGCGATCCGCAACGGCATCGTGCTCGTCGGCGTGCCGGGGCTGGCTTACAACATCTTCGTCGGCGTCATCATCCTCGCCATGCTCATCCTGCACGCGCTGCTGCAGAAAAACGCCACAAGGAGCTGAAGATGATGCAGGAAGTGCTCCGGCTGCAGAACTTACAAAAATCCTTCGGCAGCGTGCGCGCGCTGAAGAACGCCTCGCTGACGCTCAAGGAAGGCGAGGTAGTGGCACTGCTCGGCGACAACGGCGCCGGCAAGTCGACGCTGATCAAGGCGATCTCCGGCGTTTTTCCGATCGATCGCGGCGATATCTATGTACGCGGCGAGAAGGTCTCGATCCGCTCGACACGAGAGGCAATGGATCTTGGCATCGAGACCATCCACCAGGACACCTCGCTTGCGCCCGACCTCAGCATCGCGCGCAACCTGTTCCTCGGCCGCGAGCCGGTCAATCTCAAATGGCTGGGCGTCTTCGCGCCGCTCGACCTCGCCAAATTGCGCGATGCGGCTTCGGCGCTTCTCAAGCGCGTCGGCATCTCCAAGAAGCTCGACGCCGATGCATTGGTCTCGACGCTTTCCGGCGGCGAGCGGCAGTCGATCGCGATCTCGCGCGCCATGCAGTTCGCCGCCAAGGTGATCATCCTTGACGAGCCGACCAACAATCTCGGCGTCGAGGAAACGCATGGTGTGCTGCGTTTCGTGAAAGAGATGCGCGCGGCCGGGCATTCGGTGCTCTTGATCACCCACAACATCCACCACGTCTTCGAGGTCGCCGACCGCATTATCGTCATGCGCCGCGGCGAGATCGTTGCCGAGCAGACGGTCGCCGACACCGACCTCCTGACCGTGGAAAGCCTGATAACCGGCGCCGACCTGTCGGCCCTCATGAAAAGGGCGCAGTGACGGCATGGTGAAGCTCTACGGCCAGACGCTTTCACGCCGGCAGGTCGCCGAACGCTCCGGCATGCTGTCGCAATTCGCCGGCGTGCGGCTGATGACGCTCGGCGACGGCGTCGAGCGCGGCATCCGCATGCTCGAATTCCGCACCGGCTCGGGCCTGCGCTTCACCGCGCTGGTTGACCGGGCGCTCGACATCGCCGATTGCGAGTACAAAGGCCAGGCGATCGGCTGGCACTCGCCGAGCGGTTTTCGCAATCCCGGCCTGCATGACTATGAAGGCGAGGACGGCTTTGCCTGGGGCCGGTCCTTTTCCGGCCTGCTGGTCACCTGCGGCCTCGACCACATTCTCGGCCGCAACGAGGTGCCGGCCGAGAACTATAATTATCCTGGACGCAAAACGGTGACGCATTCGCTGCATGGCCGCGTCGGCACCATTCCGGCGCGGCTCACCGGCTATGGCGAAAGCTGGGACGGCGACCGCTGCATTTTGTGGGCGGAAGGCGTCGTCCAGCAGGCCAGCGTGTTCGGCGAGGATCTGCATCTCATCCGCCGCATCGAGGCCGATGTCGGCGGCAGCGAGATCCGGCTCTCGGACCGCGTCGTCAACCACGGCTTCCACCGCACGCCGCATATGTATTTCTACCACGTCAATGTCGGGCATCCGCTGCTCGACGAAGGCTCGCGTTATCTGGCGCCGATCCGCGACGTGGTCTGGGCCGCGCATGAAGGCGAGCGCTACGAAGCGCAGAACGTCGGCTATCGCACCGTGCCAGCACCGCAGCCTGGCTTCAGCGAGCAAGTCTGGCAGCATGAGCTTGGCGCCGACACCAGGAGCGAGGTGCCGGTCGCCGTCGTCAACGACCGGCTTGGCCTCGGCTTCGAGGTCGTCACCCGCAAGGACCAGATGCCTTGTTGCTATGAGTGGCAGAATTTCCAGGCCGGGCAGTATGCGCTTGGCATCGAGCCGTCGACGCACCATGTGCTCGGCAATCTTGCCGCGCGCGAGCGTGGCGAGATGATCTGGCTGGAGCACGGTGAAACCCGCGCGTATGACGCGGTGTTTCGCGTCCTCGACGGCAAGGATGCGATTGCCGCCGCGGAAGGAAGGATCGCGGCAATCGCCCGCCAGCCCGAGCAGGATTATCCTCAGCCTTCCGGCAATTTCCCAAGACTGGCGGGCAGGGGATGAGCGCGACATCTATCCATAGCAAGCTCTCCGGCCGGCGGACCGGATTGCCAGCGCTCAGTGAAGATTGGAGGCCGATGTGACGACGGCAAAAAAACGCGACTACAGCCTTGTCGGCGAAAGCACTCGGCTTGCGATCGAGACCGGGCTCGCCTCGGCCGAGTGGTACCATACCGACGTGCCTCGCAAGACCATGAAGGAGTTGATGCAGCGCTCCGACGGGCCGGCGATCCGTGACACCATCATCTGGATCGTCGCGATCCTGGGCTCGGCGGCTGGCATCGTCTGGTTCTGGGGCACGTGGTGGATCGTGCCGTTCCTGTTCGTCTATGGCGTGCTCTACGGCTCGTCGAGCGACTCGCGCTGGCACGAATGCGGCCACGGCACCGCCTTCCGCACGCGCTGGATGAACGATGTCGTCTATCACATCGCCTCATTCATGCTGATGCGCAACCCGGTGCAGTGGCGCTGGAGCCATGCGCGCCACCACACCGACACGATCATCGTCGGTCGCGACGCCGAGATCGCGGTGATGCGGCCGCCGGATCTCATCAAGGCGGCGCTTGCTTTCACGGGCATCCTCGATTTCCGTTATTCGCTGCCGACGCTGGTGCGCCAGGCCTTCGGCACATTATCGGACGACGAGAAGAGCTACATTCCGGAAATGGAGCAGCACAAGGCGGTGATCGCGGCGCGCTGGCACATGGTCGTGTATGCCGCGACGATCGCTGTCGCGATCGCGCTTAGGTCATGGATACCGCTGGTGCTGATCGGCCTGCCGCGCCTCTACGGCACCTGGCACATGGTGCTGACCGGGCTGCTGCAGCATATCGGGCTGGCCGACAACGTCACCGATCACCGGTTGAACACGCGCACCGTCTACATGAACCCGGTCAGCCGGTTCATCTACTGGAACATGAACTACCACGTGGAGCACCACATGTTCCCGATGGTTCCGTATCACGCGCTGCCGAAACTGCATGAGCTGATCAAGCATGATCTGCCGGAGCCGAACCCGTCGATGTGGCACGCCTATCGCGAGGTCTGGCCGGTGCTGCTCAGGCAGCTGAAATACGAGGACTATTATCTCAAGCGCGAATTGCCGCCGACGGCCAAGCCCTATCGCGGCGAATTCCATGATCTCGACATAACGGCCGCGGCCGCCGAATAGGCCTCGCGCAGGCAAGCTGGAGACAGACGATGGCGGAGTGGGTTGAAGCATGCGCGGTGGACGACGTGGACGAGGAAGATGTGATCCGCTTCGATCATGGCGGCCGCACTTTCGCGATCTACCGCTCGCCGGAGGATGCGTTCTTCGCTACCGACGGTTTTTGCACGCATGAAAAGGCGCATTTGGCCGACGGGCTGGTGATGGATGACATCATCGAATGCCCCAAGCACAATGGCCGCTTCAACTACAAGACCGGCCAGGCCAACGGCGCGCCGGTCTGCGTCAACCTCAAAACCTATCCGGTCAAGGTCGAGGCCGGTAAGGTGATGATTGATATCGGCTAAGGCCGTAGGCGAATCAACAGGGACAAACCAATGAGCCGAAAGAGACCGACCGTTGCCGATCTGCGCGCCATGAAGGGCAAGCGACAATTGACCATGCTGCGCGTGCTGACGCTGGAGGAAGCCGAGGCTGCCGAGCGGGCAGGGGTCGACATCGTCTCGGTGCCGCCGGAACTGGTTCTCAACCCGCAATATCGCGACGCCGCGCCCAGCCTCTTCACCATGCCGGGCGACAATTTCTTCGAGATCGGCACGGCCGACGATTTCGTGCGCTGGTCGTTCCGGCTCTACAAGGCCGGCGCCGACGCGGTCTATTGCAGCGCCGGCTACGCCACGATCAAACGCATGGCCGACGACGCCATCCCAGTCATCGGCCATGTCGGCCTGATCCCGTCGCGCGCGACCTGGACCGGCGGCTTCAAGGCGGTCGGGAAGACCGCGGATACGGCCATGCAGGTGTTCGAGGCGGTCAAGCAGCTGGAAGCGGCCGGCGCGATCGGGGCCGAGATCGAGGTGGTGCCGGTGGAAGTGGCGAAGGCGATCTCGGAGCGCACCCCGCTGATCATGCTGTCGATGGGCGCGGGCACGGGCTGCGACGCGCAATATCTGTTCGCCGAGGATATTCTCGGCACAAATCGCGGTCACATGCCGCGCCACTCGAAGGTCTATCGCAACTTCGCCGCCGAATATGACCGGCTGCAGCAGGAGCGCATCGCCGCCTTCTCGGAATATGTGGCCGACGTCAACAGCGGCGCCTATCCCGAAGACAGGCATGTCGTGCATATGGATCCGGAAGAACTCACCCTCTTCATGAAGAAGGTGGACGTAAAGTCCTGATCCAGGAGTCGAAAAGCTTCAGACCGTTGCCGGGGGACCTTGCCAGATTCCGCTGGCGAGGGCGGCGTAAAGCGCCTCGGAATCGATGCCCAGCGGCCTGTCTTCCTTGAGCGTCGCCACATGCGAACGCACGGCCGCGTGGATTGCGCCGGTGGCCGGCGCGAGCGCTATGCCTTCGCGCAAATCGATAGCCTGGGCCGCCGCCATCAGCTCGAAGGCGATCAGCCGCCGCCACAGCACGATCATCTCGGCGCATTTGGCGACGGCGAGCGGCGTCTGCGTGGCGTGATCCTCGACGCCCTCGGACACAGGCAGGAAATCGAGCATCACCGGATTGGCCTTATGGCGGATCGCAGCCAGGATCGCCGTCACCGTCTTCTGCAACGGCACGAAGCCGGCAGAGGCACCGCCGACCGGCGACAAATATTTCGGCAGGCCGTGGCGGGTCGAGCCGGTGAGCTGGACGAAGCGCGCGGCGGACGCTGCCGCGCATTGCGCGATCGCAAGGCCCAGCGTCTCGAGGGCGAGCGCCAGCGACGCGGTATGGAAGTTGCCAGTTGACATGACCAGTTCGTCCTCCACAAGCACCAGCGGATTGTCGGCGGCGGCGTTGAGCTCGATCTCGACAGCCAGCCTGGCATGGTCGATCGCCTGGATCAGCGCGCCGTGGATCGAGGGCATGCAGCGGATCGACAGCGGGTCCTGGATGGTGGTCGGCGCCGGCGCCTCATCGCGCGCCAGAAGGTCGCGCAGCGCCTTGGCCGCAAGCTGCTGGCAGGCGCCCGGACGCGCCTGATGCTGGCGCGGATCGAAGATGATGCGGTTGGCGCCGATGCCTTCCATCGTCAGCGCGCCGGCCTGCTGCTGCTGGTCGAGCGCCGACAGCGCATCGGTCAGCGCCAGCGCTGCGGTCCCGGTGGAAACCGCCGAAGCATTGATCAGCGAGAGACCGTCCTTCGGCGAGAGGGTGGCGGGTGCCAGCCGCGCCATCATCAGCGCCTTGGCGGCAGGCATGCGGCGGCCCTGATATTCGGCTTCGCCATCGCCGATCAGCACCCGGGCGATCGCCGTCATCAGCAGAAGATCGCCGGCGCCGATCGAACCCAGCGACGGCATCACCGGATGCACGCCGGCATTGAGCGCTTCGACCAGCGCGATGAACACGCGCGGCGACAGGCCCGAGCCGCCGGCGGCGAGCATCGCAAGGCGGGCAAACATCGCCGCCCGCACCACCGGCACCGGCAGCGCCTCACCGACGGCGGCGCTGCGGCCTTCGATCAGCTGGCGCTGGAACGCGCTGGCGTCGCCTTCGACCGCGGTGACGAGATTGGCGCCGAGGCCTCTGTTCAGCCCGTAGATCTGTTGGCCTGCGGCCGCAGCGGCATCGAGGACCTGGCGAGCCTTGTCGAGCTTTTCGAGGACGGCAGGCGTGACCTCGACCTTGCAGGCATTGCGCGCGGCGGCAACCACATCCTCGATGCTGACGCCGGCCCCGGTGAGAACGAGCGGGCTCATGCGAAGCGCAGCCTCTGGCCGATGCCGTTTTCGCCGGCCTTGGCAAGCATCGCCTTGCCGAGCGCGATGTCGGAGAGCGAGAGGCCGCGATGCCAGAACAGGATCGTCTCGCCATCGCTTTGCCGGCCGGCTTTGAGGCCGGCTGCGATCTGGCCGAGCTCGGCGTGCAGTGTCGCCTCGCTCAACCGTCCCGTCTCGACATGGGCGCGCAGCGAGCCGAACTTGCCGCCCTTGCACTGGCCCCAGTCGTCGACGACGATCTTCTGCATGATATCGGTCAATGACAGCTCGACCGCGCTCATCGTGCCATAGGGCACGACCAGCGCGCCGCGCTTGATCCATTCGGTCTTGAGCAGCGGCTGCGGTTCCGGCAGCCGCGAGGCTTCGACGACGATGTCGGCGCCTTCGACGCAGCTTTTCCAGTCAGCCACGGCCACGACCGGCTTGCCGAGGTCGGCTGCCAGCCTCGCGACAAAGCTCTCGCGGCTTTCGGGCCGGCGTGAGTGGACGCGGATCTCGTCGAAGTCGAAGAGATGGTCGAGCAGGCGCACGTTCCAACAGGCGGTGCCGCGCGCGCCGATATGGCCGAGCACCTTGGACGACCTCTTCGCCAGATGCTTGGCGCCGATGGCGGTGACCGCGCCGGTGCGCATGTCGGTGATGACGGTGGCGTCGAGGATGGCGCGCGGCGTGCCGGTGCGCGGATCGAAAAGATTGAGAATGCCGAATTCCGACGGCAGGCCATGCCTGTAGTTGTCGACATAGTCTCCGACGATCTTCACGCCGGCGGCGTCGAGCGGCGCCACATAGCCGCGCAGGACGTTGAAGTGGCCGTGGAAGGAGGGATCCGGCTCGAGATGGACCCGCGGCTCGATCACCGTCTGGCCGTTGCCCTGCGCGACGAGCCCGGCTTCGACGGCGCCGATAATCTCGGCGTCGGTCATGGCAAGCGCTTCGATGTCGAGAGCATTGAGATAGTCGATATAAATCGGCTTCATGCGTTTTCCTCGGCCACCCCGGCTCATCCATAACAGGCGAAACGGCGACACGGAAGTTTGTTGGATAAGCTCTGGACTGGGCCGGCGCCACGGCGGTGTGTGCATGCTCCTGCCGGCCAATGCCGGCGCAGAGCTTTCGGGCCATTCAGCGAAGAATTGACGTCGTGCCGGGCGCATTTTGCGGACTCGAATTGCGCCGGTCCCGCGGGTCCGAACAGGTTCTTCCGCGCGCCGTGCGATCACGGCAACGAACCGCCAAAAATCCAAGAGTTTCCAGCTATTGCGCCAGTTGCGGCAATCGATGCGTCCACTCGGAAAATAGTCGGAGAGGCGCGGTTCTTGAACGCGGATTCATTTGACGAGCCGCTGTTGAGCCGATTAGCTTTCATGCGGGGTGAGGGCCGGCAAGGCCTTGCCCTCGGGGCGAAAGACACAAGCGATGAATGCGATCGGCTGGCCGAACTGGAGGCGCCTTAATCAGGAAGGCATCGTCTTTGCGATCGCCATCCTGTTGTTCGCCGCCGCTGCCCTGGGCCTGCCCGGGTTCCTGGCCGCCGACAATCTGGTGGCCATCGTCCGCTCGGTCTCGGTGCTCGGCATCCTGGCGCTCGGCATGGCGGTCGTCATCATCGGCCGCGGCATCGACCTGTCGGCGGTGGCGATCATGGCGATGTCGGTCGCCTGGTACCTGCAACTGCTCAACACCGGAACTTCGGACGGACTCGCCTTCGTCTATGTGCTGGCGGGCGTTTTAGCCATCGGCCTGCTCAACGGCTTTCTCGTCGCCTATGCCGACGTGCCGGCGATCTTCGTGACCTTGGCCACCGGCTCCTTTGTGTTCGGCTATGTGCGCTCGCAACTGATCACGCAGGATGCCGTGCCGGTGCCCGGCGGACACTGGGTCGAGCTGCTCGGCGGCGTCCGCTTCCTCGATATTCCGGTCGAGGTGTTCGTCTTTGCCGGGCTGGCTTTCCTGGTGTTCCTGTTCCTCCGCTACACCAAATGGGGCCGCTTCATCTATTTCGCCGGCGACAATCCGGTCGCTGCCCGCAACATCGGCGTTCCGGTACGGCCCATGCTGGTGCTGCGCTACGTGCTTTCGGCCTTCGTGGCGCTGATCGCCGGGCTTTTGACGGCAGCCAGCCTGCATTCGATCAACACCCGCATCGTCAACTCGACGCTGCTCTACGACATCGTCCTGGTGGCGGTGATCGGCGGCATCGGCCTTTCGGGCGGCAGGGGCGGGGTGCGCAATGTGCTGGTGGGGGCGGCGCTGATCGGCATCCTGCTCAACGCCATGACCATTATCGACATTCCGCTGCTCTACCAGAACCTGATCAAGGCGGCGATCCTGCTCGGGGCCATCATCGTCGACGGCATCATCAATCCGCGCGACGAGCAGACGACGCAACAAGGCGACATTTAGAGCAGATGGGCTAGCCCATCTTGCTCTCGGGTACCCGGGCGATCGCGACGATCGCCCGGCAACGAAAACCGAACCAGAGGTGTGACATGAGACTACTCAGAACATTGATGGCCGCCGCCACGGCGCTCGCCGTTACCGCCTTCGCGGCTCCGAGTCTTGCCGCGGACGATCCCGGCCCGGCCGCCTATGCCAAGGCGCTCAACGGCAAGCGCGTCATGCTGGTGCCGCTGGCGATGGGCTTCGACCTGGCGCAGGGTTGGGCGCACTACCTGAAGAAGGAAGTCGAGGCCTGGGGCGGCACGTTCGAGACCCGCGACCCGAACTGGGTGGTCGATGCCGGCGCGCAGGCGATCACCGACGCCATCGCTTCGGACACGCGGCCGGACGTGCTGATCATTCATGCGCCCGACCTCAACTCCTACTCGAAGCTGATGAAGAAGGCGCAGGCCGCCGGCACCTATGTGCTGCTGGTCGACAATCCGGCGAACTTCCCGGCCGACGCCTTCGTCGGCAGCGACTGGGACAAGCTCGGCCAGCTCGAAGCCGAAGCGGCGATCAAAGGCTGCGGCGAGAATTCGTCCAAGAAGATCGGGCTGGTGCAGGGCGACCAGGCAAACTCGTCGAGCCTCTACCAGTATGCCGGCATCATGAAGGTGCTGGAGAAGCATCCCGACTTCCAGGTCGTGGCCAAGCCCGACTCGAACTGGGACGCGACCACCTCGCGCAACGTGACGACGACGATGCTGCAGCAGCACCCGGACATCTGCTCGATCATCGATTTTTGGGACGGCGACGCCACTGGTGCCTCGGCCGCGATCCGCGACGCCAAGCTCGACGGCAAGGTGTTCCTGGTCACCACCGGCGGCGGCGAGAAGGCGGCCGATTGCGACAAGCTGCAAGACGGCACCTATGGCGCCGTGGTGATGACCGATCTTGCCCGCCAGTCGGGCGACATGAACGCCATCATCAAGTTCCTGCTGCAGAGTGGGCAGCCGGCCGGCACCTCGCACACCTATATCTACACGCTGGAGAAAGCCACGACCAAGGCCGACCTCAAGCCCGACAGCTGCTGGGACCTGAAGGCGCTGCAAGCCGAAGCGGCCGCGAAATAAACCGCGCCGCCCCAAGAGCATCCCATGAGGTGGCCGGATCGTTCCGGCCACCTCTTTCCCGTTTTAATGACAGCGGCAGCCGATGAATTTCCGTGAACGCCTCCAGGCCTGGCGCTTCAACCTCGTGCCCGACCATCTGGTCGGCGAGATCTTGACCAAGCGCTGGACCGACAACGCCATACCCTTCCTGGCGCTGGTGGCGACGCTCGGCGTGTTCGGCTCGATTATTCCGGGCTTCTTCAAGCTCACCTCGCTGCAGGAATCGACGCGCCAGCTCGGCGAGTTCTCGCTGGTCGTCATCGGCGTGACCGTGGTGATGCTGGGCGGCGGCATCGATCTTTCGGTCGGCTCGATCTTCGCGCTGTCCTGCTTTTCCGCCGTCTACGTCTTCTTCATCCTCGAACAGTCGATCTGGCTCGCGTTGGCCGCGGCACTTTGCACGGGTCTCGTCTTCGGCGCCATCAATGGCTACCTGGTCGGGTATCTCAGGCTGCGCGCCTTCCTCACCACGCTGGTCACCTTCATTTTCGGGCGGGCGCTGTTCGACATCCTCGTCACCACCTATGCCGCCGACGTGCAGCTTTCCCAAGCAAGCTCCGATGTGCTCGATTTCATCGGCGACGGCACGTTCTGGGGCCTGTCGGTCTCGGTCTGGCTGGCCATTATCCTGGCCATCGTCACGCATATCGCGCTGACGCGCTCGCGCCCGGGCTGGCATGTGCTGGCGGTCGGCGGCTCCCGGCGCTCGGCGCATAATGCCGGCATCCGGGTGCGGCGCACCGTGTTCATGACCTATGTCTTCTCGGGCTTCTGCGCCTCGATCGGCGGCTTCCTGATCGCCTGCCGGTTGAGCGGGGCAGGGCCGGGCACCGGCCTCAATCTGGAAATCATGGCGCTGACGGCGGCGGTGGTCGGAGGCGTCAGCCTGGGCGGCGGACGCGGCTCGGTGGTCAAGGGCCTGATGGGCGCAATCATCGTGCTGACCATGACCAACGGGCTGATCCGGCTCGGCTACGGCACCGGCACCAACCAGATGGTGCTCGGCATCCTTTTGGCCGTCGCCGTCACCATCGACATCCGCTGGCTGAAGAACCGCCACAAGGTGCTGAACGAGGTCTATGTCGCGCCGGTCTACCTCAAGATGGGCGAGACGCAATCGGCCGCGCCCGGTTCCGGCACGTCCTACGAGCTCGACAATCGGCTCTCGGCGGCGGACCATATCGGGCTCGGCGAGCTGGAAGGGCCAGAGGACGTCATCCTCGACCGCGACGACCATCTCTACTGCGGCACGCGCCATGGCGAGATCGTCCGCTTCTTCGCACCGGACTACCGGCGTTCCGAAGTCTTTGCCCACATCGGCGGGTTTCCGCTGGGCTTGGCCTTCGACCGGGACGGCAATCTGATCAGCTGCGTCGGCGCCATGGGGCTTTATTCGGTCTCGCCAGACCGGGAGGTGAAGCGCCTCTCAGCAGAGACGACACGCTCCTGGACCTCGATCGTCGACGATGCGCGCCTGCGCGATCCCAACGATTGCGACATAGCGCCGGACGGCCGCATCTATTTTACGGATTCGACCAAGCGCTATGACGCCCATGACTGGGCGCTGGATTCGATCGAGAACCGCGCCACGGGCCGTCTTTTGGTCTACGATCCGAAGGACGGATCGACCAAGACGCTGCTCGACGGCTATCGCTACACCAACGGCGTGTGCATGGCGCATGACGGCAAGTCGCTGTTCTTCGCCGAAAGCTGGGCCTGCCGCGTGCATCGCTACTGGCTGGAAGGGCCGAAGGCCGGCACCGCCGAATGCGTCATCCGCGACATGCCGGGGTATCCCGACAACATCAACCGTGCCTCGGACGGCAATTACTGGATGGCCTGGCTCGGCATGCGCACGCCAAGCTTCGACCTGTCGCTGCGCCATCCCGACATGCGTAAGCGCATGACGCGACGCCTGCCGCAGGACGAGTGGCTGTTTCCCAACATCAACACCGGCGGCGTGGTGAAGTTCAACGAGAAGGGCGGCATCGTCGAGGCGCTCGGCGATCTTTCCGGCAACGCGCATCCGATGGTCACCTCGATGCGCGAGCACAAGGGCTACCTCTTCGTCGGCGGCATCCTCAACAACCGCATCGGGCGGTACAAGATCGAAGGCGCCGATCCAAACTGGACGAGCCCTGCCTCCTATTGGGGAGCGAAGGCATGATCCTCGATCCGATCCTGGATGTCTTTCGCGGCAAGGCGGTTACCATACCGCCGCTCGACGGCGCGTTCCGTCCCAACACCCGGCTGGACGACGCAACGGTTTTCGCCGAACTGAGCGAGCCGGACAATCTGCTGGTGTCTGACGGGCGGCTGCTTGTCTCCAGCGGTAACGCTATCCTGGCGGTTGCGGCCGGTTCCGAGCCCGTCGTGGTCGAGACCTTTCAATCCCCCGTCACTGCGCTGGCGCTGTCGCCAACGGGCGAACTGACGGTCGGGCTGGAGAGCGGCAAGCTGCTGATCGCCGGCAAAGAGGTTTCGCTGCCGGCCGAGATCCGTTGCATCACCGCGCTTGCCTATGCCGACGACGGCACGCTGTGGCTGGCCAATGGCTCCAGCGAGCATGCGCCGTCGCAATGGGCGGCCGACCTGATGAAGAAGGGCGCATCCGGTTCGCTGTGGCGGTGCGGGCCAGGAGGCATTGGTTTTCAGAAGATCGCCGGGGACATCGCCTTTCCCTATGGGCTTCACCCGGTCGGCGCCAACGTGCTGGTGAGCGAAAGCTGGCGCCACCAGCTCGTGCGCTTTGACGGCGCGAACGGAAGCCGCTTGACGGTGCTGACGCATCTGCCCGGCTACCCGGCGCGGCTGGCGCCTGCCGACGATGGCGGCGCGTGGCTGACCCTGTTTGCGCCGCGCAACCGGCTGATCGAATTCGTGCTGCAGGAAACGCATTATCGCCAGGACATGATCGACCAGGTGCCGCCGGCCTGCTGGATTGCGCCGGCGCTGGCCTCCAACCGCAGCTTCCTCGAGCCGCTGCAATGCGGCGGCATCCGCACCATGGGCATCCGCAAGCCGTGGTCGCCCAGCCGCTCCTATGGGCTCGTAGTCAGGCTCGACCGAACCATGCAGCCGCAATTCAGCCTGCACAGCCGCGCCAACGGCACGCGGCACGGCATCTGCAGCGTGGCGGAACAGGACGGGCGCCTGTTCGTCGCCTCGAAGGGCGGTAATTGCGTGCTGGCGCTCGACCTCGCTTCGGGAGGTTTCCGATGGAACTGATCGTCCGTCTGGAAAACGTCACCAAGACCTATCGCGGCGTTCCGGCCGTGAAGAACGTCAGCTTCGATTTGAGGAAGGGCGAGATCCATGCGCTGCTCGGCGAGAACGGCGCCGGCAAGTCAACGCTGACCAAAATCATCGCCGGCGTCGTCGAGGCAACTTCGGGCAAGATGTTCCACAAGGGCGTCGAGACGGCTTACGCCTCCCCGCACGCCGCGCTGGAGGCGGGCATCGCCATGGTGTTCCAGGAGACCAGCCTGGTGCCGTCGATGACGGTGGCGCAGAACCTTTATCTCGGCACGGAGAAATTCCTCAACCGGCTGCGCGGCACCTACATCTCGGCGCAGCAATTCCTGCAGTCGCTGAATTTTCCGGTCGACCCCAATGCGATGGTGGCGACGCTGGGCGCGGCCAAGCGGCAGATGGTCGAGATCGCGCGCGCCGTCCACCACAATGCCGAGATCATCATCTTCGACGAACCCACCGCGACGCTGACGCCTGAGGAGAAACGCCATTTCTTCGCGCTGATCCGGAGGCTCAAAGCGCGTGGCGTGTCGATCGTCTTCATCAGCCACGCGCTGGAGGAAGCGCTGATGATCGCCGACCGCATCACCATCCTGCGCGACGGCGAACTGGTGATCACCGACGAGACATCTGCCTTCGACCGCGACAGGATCGTCGCCGCAATGGTCGGGCGCTCGCTCTCAGGACAGATCTACCGCCAGCGCGACGAGACGAAGCTGCGCAAGGCCGGCAAGAAAGTGCTCTCGGTGCAGGACATCTCGATGAGCAACATCGTGCGCAACAATTCCTTCTCGATCTTCGAAGGCCAGATCACCGGCGTGTTCGGGTTGATCGGATCGGGCCGCACCGAGACCTTCAAGATCGTCTCGGGCATCTACAAGCGCGACTTTTTGCGCGGTGGCGCGATTGAATTGGACGACAAGCCGGTGCGCTACCTCGTGCCGAGCGAGGCTGTGGCCGACGGCATCGTCTACGTCACCGAGGACCGCAAGAGCGAAGGCATTTTCGAGACCATGGGCATCGCCGAGAACCTGTTCGGCGGACTGCTTGCGGCGGGCCGGGAAAAGGCCTGGGTGATCAACCAGCAGGAGATGCGGCAGCTCTCGGCCGAATGGACGAAAACGCTCAACATCAAGGCGATCAACGACAATGCCCGCGTGGTCGAGCTTTCCGGCGGCAATCAGCAGAAGGTGGTGATCGGCAAGGGACTGGTGCAGCAGCCGCGCATCGTCATCCTCGACGAGCCGACGCGCGGCGTCGATGTCGGCGCCATCGCCGAGATCCACCAGATCATCAACCGACTGGCCGACGAGGGCCTCGCCGTCGTCGTCATCTCGTCCTATCTGCCGGAGATCATGAACCTGTCCGACCGCATCCTGGTCTGCCGCCAGGGCCGCATCGTGGAAGAGTTCTCGCCGGCTGAGGCAACGGAGGAGAAGATTATGTATGCGGCGGTGCACTAGGGTTCGCCGATATTCAGGTGAGGCCGGCCTGCAAATGGTGGACTCCTGCGCTTCCGGTGCTCACGTACGAAAAGTACGCTCCGCTCCGGTTCTCGGAGCCCGCCATTTTCGGCTCGGCCTGACCTGAATCTCGACACACCCTGGCGGTGCCGCCTACCACGCAGAAAGGCGAAAAGTGCCAATCAAGTGAATGGATTGTCAGAGGCTATTAAGCATCCGATTCAATCCTCTGGCATCAAAAAACCGAAAGGACCACACCATGGCCACCACAAAGCTTCTCAGCGATGCCGAGGTCGAAAAGATCCCGGCGGTGAAGGCGGTGTTCGACGATATCCGCGCGACTCGGAAGTCCGACTTCGTCAACAATTTCTGGCGCGGGCTGGCCAACGATCCGGCGGCGCTGAAGCGGGTGTGGGAGCAGCTCAAGGCGGTGATGGTCGCCGACAGCGCCATCGATCCGCTGACCAAGGAAATGATCTATATCGCGGTCTCGACCGCCAATGGCTGCTCCTATTGCGTCCACTCTCACACAGCTGCCGCCCGCGCCAAGGGCATGACCGACGCGCAACATGGCGAGCTTGTGTCGATCATCGGGCTCGCAGGACAGACCAACCATCTGGCGACGGCAATGCAGATATCGCTCGATCCCCAGTTCGAGGTGAAGTGAGGCGCCGGCTTCCCCTTCTCCCCCTGTGGGCCTGTTGCGTAATTGGCTGGTTGTGATTCTCTGAGAAGGAAGCTCGGAGGGAATCGCAATGGCGGTGAAGC
>NZ_JAIUHG010000012.1 GCF_020164955.1 Mesorhizobium sp. CA8 | reverse complement strand
GATCCGACTGCATGGCAAACCTGCCAAGCAGGCGAGCCTTCTTGCCTCCAATCTTGACAGGGAACATGAGAGACTAGCGGAGCTTTCTAGACGGTCCGGCTTCAGGGGCGGCTTCCTTGATCATGCTGGCGAGTTGCTTGCGGAGGGAATTGCCTTCCAGTTGCCTTCCGTCATAGCCCTCACGTCGCAACCGCTCGCGCAATCCGTATAGATCCACGATGTCTCCCGAGCGGGCGAGTTCGAATGCGCGCTCAAGGGTCGTTTTGTTCGGGTTCATTAGCCGCCAATCAACCGGGTTTCTGTGGCAATCGGCACAAGGGCTTAGCTAAGCTATTGGAAGGATGGTGGGCGTGACAAGGATTGAACTTGTGACCCCTGCAATGTCAATGCAGTGCTCTCCCGCTGAGCTACACGCCCATCCGAAGCCGCGCATACACCATTTTTGATCCGGCGCGTCAATAGCGGGAATGTGGAAAGACGGCTTCCGTTTGTTGCATCGGTGAAGTCCCTGCCGATGCGAGCCTCGATGCAGGCCACAGACGGCTCAGGCGGCCTGCAGCATCTTCTCGACCTCGTTGACGAGATCGCGCAGGTGGAAGGGCTTGGACAGCACCTTGGCGTCCTTGGGCGCCTTGGAATCGGGATTGAGCGCGACCGCGGCGAAACCGGTGATGAACATCACCTTGAGGTCCGGATCGATTTCGGTGGCCCGGCGGGCGAGCTCGATGCCATCCATCTCCGGCATGACGATGTCGGTCAAAAGCAGCGAGAAAGGCTCTTCGCGCAGCCGCTCATAGGCGCTGGCGCCATTGTCGAAATCGCTTACCTGGTAGCCGGCGCGTTCCAGCGCCTTGACAAGGAAGCGGCGCATATCGTCATCGTCTTCCGCCAGCAGAATGCGTGCCATCATATCCCGTCCGAATCACCCGCCCCAAGCCTGCCGCCGGGCAAGGCCGTTAACCATCCTGTATATGAGGTGGGGCCGGTAAACATCAAGTGAATGAAGGGCATCCAACATCCGGTTCGAAGCGCGGTTTCGCCGCCTGAAATGCTGGACATGCCAGGCGCAAGGTGGCAAGTTTTGCGTCATGATGCAGTGCTGTTTCCTGGTTCGTACAAATTGAAGACGGCAGCCGAGGATTTTTCGGTCGTTCCACCCTTCGAAATCCGATCGGGCGCCGAACAGCGTGTCCCCTTCCTGTTCAACTCACCGCATAGCGGCCGCCACTATCCGGAGCGTTTCCTGGCCATGGCGCGGCTCGACCGCAACGCCATCCGCCGGTCGGAGGACTGCTATGTTGAGGAGCTTTTCGGCGGCGCCGTGCCGCTCGGCGCGCCGCTGCTTTCGGCCAATTTTCCGCGCGCCTATCTCGACGTCAACCGCGAGCCCTGGGAACTCGATCCACGCATGTTCGCGGAGCCGGTGCCGTCCTTCTGCAACATCCGCTCGGCGCGTGTCGCCGGCGGGCTGGGCACTGTGCCGAAGCTGGTCGGCGAGGGGCTCGACATCTATCCCGGCCGGCTGCCTTTGGCCGAGGCGATCGGACGGATCGAGGCGGTGTACAAGCCTTATCACGAGACGCTGAAGCGGCTGCTGGCCAGGACGCATGCCAGGTTCGGCTATGCCGTGCTGGTCGACTGCCATTCGATGCCGGCCTCGATCCGCGTCGGCGACAATGGCGTGCGGCCCGACTTCATCATCGGCGACCGGTTCGGCATCTCGGCCTCGCCGGCGCTCACCGAAACGGCGATCGGCCTGCTTGTCGGCATGGGCTATACGGTCGCGCACAACAAGCCCTATGCCGGAGGTTTCATCACCGAGCATTATGGCAGGCCGGCTCGGCATCTGCATGCGCTGCAGATCGAGGTCAATCGCGGGCTTTACATGGACGAGCGGACGTTCCAGAAATCGGCCGGCTTCGACGCTTTGGCCGATGACCTGACCCGCTTCTCGGCCGACCTGATGTCGATGCCCGACCATCATTTCGTCGGTTTGCCGCTCGCGGCCGAATGACAGCGCGGTCGGCGGGCCGAGTTCTCATAAACGCAATTCCGGAAGGAAAACCGCGTCACACTTTCCTGGAATTGCTCGAAAAAAAGACCGCATCGTTTTCACGACACGGTCGAAGTCTAGGGAGGAAACGCCCAAGGAGGGCATGGACAGGAAAACCTGTCCGATAACAAAATTATTGTGCGTCGCACAAATGTCAATCGACATCGGGGTTTTTTAATTCAATATGATGTGGAAATTCCGCTTCGGCGGTTCAGATGTGGCATTCGGGCAACAAAAAGCGGGCGCCTGACCGGTCTTCAAAGCGCCTGTTCTGCGAGAAAGAGCGGCTGGCAAGAGCCGCGATGGGGAGAGCGACTTGGATATCAGCACCGATTTCATGCGGCGCATCGCGCATGCCGCCGCCGCGGAAACCTTGCCGCGCTTCCGCAGCGAGGGAACGGTCACCAACAAGCTTGCGGGAAGCTTCGATCCGGTCACGGAGGCCGATCGCGAAGCCGAGCGCGTGATCCGCACGCTGATCTCCTCCGAATATCCCGAGCATGGGATTCTTGGCGAAGAGCATGGCAGTCAGAACCTCACCAGCCGGCATGTTTGGGTGATCGACCCGATCGACGGCACCCGAGCCTTCATTTCCGGCATCCCGGTCTGGGGAACGCTGGTCGGGCTGACCGTCGATGGCGACGCGGTCGCCGGCATGATGTCGCAACCCTTCACCGGCGAGCTGTTCTACGCCAACGCTTCCGGATCGCATTACGAAGGCCCGGGCGGCCCGCGCCGGCTCGAGACTCGCAAGACGACCGAGCTCGCGCAAGCGACGCTGTTCACGACCACGCCGGCCCTGTTCAAGGGGGATGCGCGCAAGCGCTACGACCAGTTCGAGACAAAGGTGCAACTCGCCCGCTATGGCACCGATTGCTACGCCTTCGCCATGCTGGCGGCCGGCAGCATCGACATCGTCGCCGACCCGGGCCTGAAGCCCTACGACATCGTCGCGCTGATCCCGCTCATCGAAAAGGCCGGCGGCGTCATCACCACTTTCGAAGGCGGGCCGGCTGAGAAGGGCGGCGACATACTGGCGGCCGCGACGCCCGAGCTTCACGCGGCGGCGATGGCGGCGCTGCGCGGCTGAGCGGGCGCGCGCTCAGAGAGCGTCACCGGTGCCGGGAATGAAGGCGTCGAAGGCGGCCAGGAGCTGCTCGCGATAGATGTCCTTCTCCTGCAGGATTTCGTGCTGGGCACCGTCGATCATCAACAGCGAGCCGACGCGCAGTTTCCTGGCATAGGCTTCCACCGCCTTGGTCGAGACCACCCGGTCGGCGCCGGCGGCGACGATCAGCATCGGCACCTTGATCCTTGCCATGAAATCCGGATCGCTGATGGCTTTCGCGGCCGCGGCTGCAGCTTTCAGCCAGCGGATGGTCGGGCCGCCGAGCGCCAGCTGCGGCCAGGCCTCGTAGATGCCGACATTGCGCCGGTAGCGCGCGGGATCCGAGGTCACCTTGTTCACCTCGAAAGCCGGCGGCACTTTCGGCCGCGGACCGAGCGCGGCGTAGAGCCGGCCGAGACCCAGCGCGCAGAAGATCGCGCAGACGCGTCGCACCGTGGCGATCGAGACCGGCAGGTCCGGCACCTCCAGAAAAGGCGCCAGCAGCACCATGCGCCGCACCCGGTTGACCATGGATGGCGAGGCAAGCAGCGCAATCACGGCCCCGGTCGAGTGGGCGAGGATGTAATAGGGGCCGCGGCAGTCGGGCAGCACGATCTCCTCGAAGAATTGCTCGAGATCACGCGCATAGTCGCGGAAGCTGCGGACGTAGCCGCGCTGGCGGTCGCGCAGCAGGCGGCTGGAATCGCCCTGGCCGCGCCAGTCGAGGATGGCGACGCCGAAGCCGCGATCGGCGAGGTCGCGGATGGTCTCGAAATATTTCTCGATGCATTCGTTGCGCCCGGTCAGCAGAACCACCGTGCCCTGCAACGGACGAGCGACCGCGGCGAAGACGCCGTAGCGGATCTTCTTGCCGTCAGGCGTGGTGAAGAAGCCGCCCGCGGCATTCTGCGGCGCGGGATTGTCCTCGGTCAGATGGAAAAGATCCGTCATTCGGCGTCGTTGCTTGTTCTTTGCTCGGATGGGCGAGGCGTCAGCATGGTGATAGACGGCCAGCCGGCAAAAGCAAAGCGTTGCGAGGATTTACGCGGCAAGCCGCGAAGAGGAAGGCCGGAAGTGCCTGCGGCGCACTTCCGGCCTCGTCGATCCGGGAGGAAGGGACGTTGCACCCGGTTCGGCCTCGTCGCGGCGCAGGGAAGGCGCCGCTTGTCTCTCTGTCTTGAGGCAATTCCGGACGGAAAACCGCTTCACGCTTTTCCGGGAATTGCTCGAACTTGGACAAAGCTAGCGCTGCTTGACTGAACGGATGCCGAAGCGATGGTTCATCCACCATTCATCAACGTGGCTGCATTGCGACCGCCACGAAAGCCTTGAAATGGGTTTTTGAGCTTCCCAAATGTGGGTTGCGGCCGCCGATTGTCGGGGTCGCTGGCCTATCCGGAACGCCTTGCGAGGGTTTCGCACCGGGTCACACACAAACCATGTTGCTCAACAGGAGAACACCTGATGCGTCACGTTGATTTTTCCCCGCTTTATCGTTCGACTGTCGGCTTCGACCGGCTGTTCACCATGCTCGACTCGCTTGGCCAGCCCGAGACCGCGCAGACTTATCCGCCCTATAACATCGAGCGGACCGGCGAGAACGCCTATCGCATCTCGATGGCCGTTGCCGGCTTCTCGGAAGACGAGATCTCGATCGAAGCCCACCGCAACGTGCTGACCGTCAAGGGCGAGCGCAAGGAAGAGAACAACAGCGAGGGGTCGGAGCTGCTTTATCGCGGCATCGCCTCGCGGTCCTTCGAGCGCCGCTTCCAGCTCGCCGACCACGTCGAAGTGGAAGGCGCCACGCTGAAGAACGGCCTGCTCTTCGTCGACCTCAAGCGCAACATTCCAGAGGAGCTGAAGCCGCGCAAGATCGCGATCACCTCGTCCTCGGACAAGGCCAAGCAGATCGAGGCCAAGGCCGCCGCGTAATCCGCGGGGTCCATCCTGGACAAAGTCTCCCTCCCGAGACGAAAGAGCGGCGCCGCGAGGCGCCGCTTTTTATTGTGCCACCGGCAACGGGTCTTTCTGGCTCTTTTGAAGCATGCAGCGGCGGATCATGAAGGACCATGTCCGATTTTTCCCTGCTGTTGACGGCCACCGTCGCAATCACTTTCCTGCTCGCCGGTATAGTCAAGGGCGTTACCGGCATGGGCCTGCCGACGCTGGCCATGGGCCTCCTGGGCACGATCATGCCGCCGGTGACAGCCGCTTCGCTGCTCATCGTTCCGTCCTTCGTCACCAATGTCTGGCAGCTTTTCGCCGGCCCGAGTTTTTCCGCGATCCTGCGCCGGCTCAGGCTGATGATGGCAGGCATTCTCGCGGGCACGATCATCGGCGCCCGGCTGCTCGCGAGCGACAACGTCAAATGGACGACCGCGGGTCTCGGCGCGGCGCTCATTTTTTACGCTGCCTATACATTGCTGGCGCGGCAGCCGTCGGTTCCAGAGAGGACAGAGCGCTGGTCTTCGCCGGCCGTGGGCTTCCTCACCGGTCTGGTCACGGGCGGCACCGGCGTCTTCGTGATGCCTGCCGTTCCTTATATCCAGGCGCTCGGCTTGAGCCGCGACGATCTCATCCAGTCGCTCGGTCTTTCTTTCACCGTCTCCACCATCGCCCTGGCGCTGGGGCTCGCATCGCATGGTGCGTTCGATGCCGGACATCTGGCGATATCCTCGCTTGCGGTGCTGCCGGCCTTGCTCGGCATGTGGCTGGGGCAAATTCTGCGCCAGAAGATCAGTCCGGCTACTTTTCGCCGCTGGTTCCTGATTTTTCTGATCCTGCTCGGCGTCGAGTTGCTGCTGCGGCCCTTTCTGGCCTAGCTGCAAGGGGCCTACTGATTATTTGCCGCAAGAACGGCTTCGACATTCCGCCGGTGAACGGCTTCGTATGGCGCGAAATACTCGGTCGCCGTGGTGGCGAGAATCTCGGCGCCGAAGGTCTGCAGATCCTGCTTGGCCAGGTCGGGGTCTTGTCGGCAGGCAAGCAGCTTTCGGACATAGGTCTCGGTGGCGGCGATGAGGCTTCTGTCATAGCCGCCCGCTTCGATTACCGGAAAGGAACCGTGGTTGGGCAGGATCCGGTCGAACTGCCAGCCGGCCATGCGCTCGAGGTCGACCAGATGTTCGCCCAGGCGTTCCGGTTCCGAGACATAGGTGACGGAGTCTTCCAGCGTGTCACCCGCCAAGAGCAGGCCGGCGTCGGGCATCAGCAGCGCCGTGCCGTCATGGCTGTGGATCTCGACCTGGCGCAGTTCGATGGCGATGGCTCCCAGCGTCAAGCGGAGGCTGTCGTCGAACGTCCTGTTGGGCAGCACGAGCGGCTTGATCGGCGGATTGCCGCCTTCGATATTAGTCCGGCCGCGTTCGAGCGCCGCGGCGGTGAGGCGGTTGGCGATGATCTCGCAATCCTTAAACACCTCGTTGCCGGCGATATGGTCGTCATGCCAGTGGCTGAGCACGACGCGTATCGAGGTTACGCCCATCTCCTCGAGGGTCCGCCGGATGAAGCGGGCATGGGGCAGGGAGATGTGCGTGTCGTAGACAAGCGCCTGCGATCCGTCGACGATCGCATAGGTGCCAGATGCCGAGCATATAGGCGCCGTCGTCGAGCCAGTTCGGCTCGTCCGACCAGATGCGGACGCCATCGACGCGGCCGTCATAGAAGCCGAGCACATTCGGCGCTGGACGGACCAGCCGCATCGTCGAGCCGAGAGGCGGCCTAGTCATCGGCTTGCTCCTCGACGGCAGCAAAGTCAGGCCAGCAACCGACCGAGACGGTCGACCTCTTCCGTCGTCGTGGCGAAGCTGGCGACGAAGCGGTAGATCGCTTCCTTGTCGCCGAGATGGCCATCGAAACCCTGCGGGACGCCCCATTCGTAGAATTTGGCGCCGGCCGCCTGCAGCTTGTCGGCGGTTTCGCGGGTGAGGATCGCGAACACCTCATTGGCCTGCGGCAGCCAGGCGAGCTTGCCGACCGGCGCGTCCTCGATGGTCTCGGCCAGGTGTGCCGCCATCTGATTGGCGTGCCTCGCCATACGCAGCCACAGATCGTCCGTCAGATAGGCCTCGAACTGAGCCGAAATGAAACGAGCCTTGGAGAAGGTCTGTCCGGCGCGCTGGCGCAGCAAGCGCAGGTCCTTGCCGACGTCCGGATTGAGGATCACCACCGCGTCGGCCATCCAGCAGCCATTCTTGGTGCCGCCGAAGGAGATGATGTCGACGCCGCTCTTCCAGGTCATTTCGGCCGGGCTGACGCCGGTCGCCGCAATCGCATTGGCGAAGCGCGCGCCGTCCATGTGCAGCGGCAGCTTATGGCGGCGGCTGACCTCGGCGATCGCCTTGACATCCTCGACGCTGTAGACCGTGCCGACCTCGGTCGCCTGGGTGACGGTGACCGCCATCGGCTGGCCGGCAGGGGCCAGATCCTGCGAATAGCGCTTGATGGCCCGGTCGAGAGCCTCGGGGTTCATACGCCCCAGCGGTCCCGGCACCGGCGCCATGCGCGCGCCGCCGGTGTAGAAACCCATCGCGCCGAATTCGTCGACATTCATATGCGCCTCGGAATGGCAGAGCGCGATGCCGCCTATGCGGTTCAACGCAGCCATCGAAAGCGCGTTGGCGGCGGTGCCGGTCGCGGCGAAGAAGACCTGCACCTCACGCTCGAAGATATCGCTGAAGCGGCGATAGACGGCGCGGTCCAGATCGCCGTCGCCATAGGCGACAGCGGTGCCGGCGGCATGGCGCGACAGGTTGGCCGAAATGTCGGGGTGGACGCCGGCCCAGTTGTCGGATGCAAAGAACATCGATAGGTCCATATCGTGATTGGCAAAAGCGGCTGGACTTGACCGCTTCGGCGGTCGAAGCGCAAGGGCCAATCGCCGGCAAAGCGGTGAAGCAGCCCGTCGCCTCGAAAGACTCGGACCAAAGCTTGCGCTTCGGACGCTCGTCACGAAATTTTGTGTCGCAGCGCGCCCAAGTTTTTTGTGAATCGGTCTTGTGCGGCTCTCTGATTTCTGCCATAAAAATTTAGGACAGTAGTGCTGTCTTATTTTGTCGCACAAAACAGGCTGGACTGGCGTATCATTGCTGGCATTCCGGCCATTGTCGCGAGCGGCGGGTAGACGGCCCGGCTCTGGCCTGTACGATACCGGATGCGAACCGGGCGTATAGCCGTATGGTTCGATGGATTTCGCGAGACGTGCAGCAGGATGAAGGGGAAGCATTCTCGCTTCCCAAGGCAAACCAGCGCCCTGAGACAGTCGGGGCTAAGGTGGAGAACGGAGGATAGGACGATGACGGAACTGACGCCATCTGCGATCAACGGCCAGGCCGCGCAGACGAAAGCGGCAGCCGTTAAAAATACCGTCCCGACCAAAGAGCTGCGAACTCCCAACGGCATGACCGCGCGGGGCCTCTACGATCCGCGCAACGAGCATGACGCCTGCGGCGTCGGCTTCATCGCCAATATGAAGGGCGTGAAGTCGCACGGGATCGTCGAGGACGGTCTGGCGATGCTGGAAAACCTCACCCATCGCGGCGCCGTCGGCGCCGACCCGCTCGTCGGCGACGGCGCCGGCGTGCTGGTGCAGATCCCGGACGCTTTCTTCCGCGAAGAAATGGCGGTCGTGGGCGTCGAACTGCCGCCGGCCGGTCAATACGGCGTCGGCCACTGGTTCATGCCGCAGGACGCGGCACTTCGCGCCCATATCGAAGAGATCATCGCCGAATCGGCGCAGTCGGAAGGGCTGCCGCTCATCGGCTTCCGCGACGTGCCGGTCGACAATTCGTCGCTGTCGAAGGCGCCGGATATCGTCGCCTCCGAGCCGTTCCATCGGCAAGTGTTCATCGGCCGCACGGCCGACATTCCGGACGACGAGGAATACGAGGCGCGGCTTTATCTGCTGCGCAAGGTGATCTCGGGCCGGATCTATGCCGAGAACGACAACAAGGATGTCGGCGCCTATTGCGTGTCGCTGTCGGCGCGCACCATCGTCTACAAGGGCATGTTCCTGGCCTACCAGGTCGGCGCTTATTACAAGGACCTCAAGGATCCGCGCTTCGAAACGGCGCTGATCCTGGTTCACCAGCGCTTCTCGACCAACACCTTCCCGTCGTGGAAGCTGGCGCATCCCTATCGCATGGTCGCGCATAACGGCGAGATCAACACCGTGCGCGGCAACAACAACTGGATGGCGGCGCGCCAGGCCTCGGTCGATTCCGAGCTGTTCGGCAACAACATCTCGAAGCTGTGGCCGATTTCCTATGAGGGCCAGTCGGACACGGCGTGCTTCGACAACGCGCTCGAGTTCCTGTTCCAGGGCGGCTATTCGCTTACCCACGCCATGATGATGCTGATCCCGGAAGCCTGGGCCGGCAACAAGCTCATGGACGCCGACCGCAAGGCTTTCTACGAGTACCATGCGGCGCTTATGGAGCCGTGGGACGGGCCTGCGGCGGTGGTGTTCACCGACGGGCGCCAGATCGGCGCCACGCTCGACCGCAACGGCCTGCGCCCGGCGCGCTATATCGTCACCGACGATGACCGCGTCATCATGGCGTCGGAAGCCGGCGCGCTGCCGGTGCCGGAGGAAAAGATCGTGCAGAAGTGGCGGCTGCAGCCCGGCCGCATGCTGCTGATCGACCTCGCCAAGGGCCGCATCGTCTCCGACGAGGAGATCAAGTCGGAGATCGCGACCAGGCATCCCTACAAGACCTGGCTCGCCAACACGCAGCTCATCCTCGAAGACCTGAAGCCGGTCGAGCCGCGCGCGCTGCGCAAGGATGTCAGCCTGCTCGATCGCCAGCAGTCCTTCGGCTACACACAGGAAGACACCAAGCTTCTCATGGCGCCCATGGCCACCACTGGCCAGGAAGCGGTGGGTTCGATGGGCACCGACACGCCGATCTCGGCGATGTCGGATAAGTCGAAGCTGCTCTACACCTACTTCAAGCAGAACTTCGCCCAGGTCACCAACCCGCCGATCGACCCGATCCGCGAGGAGCTGGTGATGAGCCTGGTGTCGTTCATCGGGCCGCGGCCGAACATCTTCGACCTCGTCGGCACGTCGCGCCGCAAGCGGCTCGAAGTGCGCCAGCCGATCCTGACCAATGGCGATCTGGAAAAGATCCGCTCGATCGGCCACACCGAGGACCGTTTCGACACCAAGACGATCGACATCACCTATGGCTCGAACGAGGGCGCCGCCGGCATGCAAGGCGCCATCGACCGGCTCTGCGAGCGCGCCGAGGCGGCGGTCGCCGGCGGCTACAACATCATCATCCTGTCCGACCGCCAGGTCGGGCCGGACCGCATCGCCATTCCATCGCTGCTGGCGACGGCGGCCGTGCACCATCATCTGATCCGCAAGGGCCTGCGCACCGCGGTCGGCCTCGTGGTGGAATCCGGCGAGCCGCGCGAGGTGCATCATTTCTGCTGCCTGGCAGGCTATGGCGCCGAGGCGATCAATCCCTATCTTGCCTTCGATACGCTGCTAGACATGCACAAGCGCGGCGAGCTGCCGGAAGAGGTCGACGAATACGAGGTGGTCTCGCGCTACATCAAGTCGATCGGCAAGGGCATCCTCAAGGTGATGTCCAAGATGGGCATCTCGACCTACCAGTCCTATTGCGGCGCGCAGATCTTCGACGCCATCGGACTGAAGTCCGATTTCGTCGAGAAGTATTTCACCGGCACGGCGACGCTGATCGAAGGCGTCGGCCTGGACGAGATCGCCACCGAGACGCTCAGCCGTCACAGCGATGCCTTCGGCAGCGATCCGGTGCTGCGCAACAATCTCGAGGTCGGCGGCGAATACATGTTCCGCATGCGCGGCGAGGCGCATATGTGGTCGCCCGATGCGGTGGCCAGCCTGCAGCACGCCGTGCGGCAGGGCTCCTGGGATACGTTCAAGGAGTATTCGGCGCAGATCGACAGCGCGACAGCCAGAGCGCAGACCATCCGCGGCCTGTTCAAGATAAGAACAGCGGAAGAGACCGGCCGCAAGAAGGTCGCGCTCGAAGACGTGATGCCGGCGGCCGAGATCGTCAAGCGCTTCTCGACTGGGGCGATGTCGTTCGGCTCGATCTCCAGGGAAGCGCACACCACGCTGGCGCGCGCCATGAACGCCATCGGCGGCAAGTCCAACACCGGCGAGGGCGGCGAAGAGGCCGACCGCTATCTGCCGCTGCCTGGCGGCGGCAAGAACCCGGAACGCTCGGCGATCAAGCAGGTCGCTTCGGGCCGCTTCGGCGTCACGGCGGAATATCTGGTCAATTCCGATGTCATGCAAATCAAGGTGGCGCAGGGTGCCAAGCCCGGCGAAGGCGGTCAGTTGCCTGGACATAAGGTCGACGCGACCATCGCCAAGGTCAGGCATTCGACGCCCGGCGTCGGCCTGATCTCGCCGCCGCCGCATCACGACATCTATTCGATCGAGGATCTGGCGCAGCTGATCTACGATCTGAAGAACGTCAATCCGGCGGCTGACGTCTCGGTCAAGCTGGTGTCGGAGGTCGGCGTCGGCACGGTCGCGGCGGG
Organism: Mesorhizobium sp. CA8; assembly: GCF_020164955.1. Taxonomy (GTDB): domain Bacteria; phylum Pseudomonadota; class Alphaproteobacteria; order Rhizobiales; family Rhizobiaceae; genus Mesorhizobium. The sequence continues at coordinate 159,363 of NZ_JAIUHG010000012.1, read as the reverse complement.
CGTCGCCAAGGCGCGCGCCGACCACATCACCATCTCCGGCTATGACGGCGGCACCGGCGCTTCGCCGCTGACCTCGCTCAAGCATGCCGGCAGCCCGTGGGAAATGGGCCTTGCCGAAACGCACCAGACGCTGGTGCTCAACGGCTTGCGTTCGCGCGTCGCGCTGCAGGTCGATGGCGGCTTGCGCACCGGGCGCGACGTCATCATCGGCGCGCTGCTCGGCGCCGACGAGTTCGGCTTCTCGACCGCGCCGCTGATCGCGGCCGGCTGCATTATGATGCGCAAGTGCCACTTGAACACCTGTCCGGTGGGCGTGGCGACGCAAGACCCGGTGCTGCGCAAGCGCTTCAAGGGCACGCCCGAGCACGTCATCAACTTCTTCTTCTATGTGGCGGAAGAGGTGCGGGCGCTGCTTGCCGAAATGGGCTACACCCATCTCGACCAGATCATCGGCGACACCGATCTCCTGGAAAAGCGCGATGTCATTCAGCACTGGAAAGCGCGCGGGCTCGATTTTTCGAAGATGTTCTTCAAGCCGGACGCGCCGCATGAGGCGCTGCATTGGACCGAACGGCAGATGCATCCGATCGACGACGTGCTCGACCGCAAGCTGATCGAACTGGCGAAGCCGGCGCTGGATGCCAAGCAGCCCTTGACCATCGAGCTGCCGATCCGCAATGTCGACCGCTCTGTCGGCGCCATGCTGTCGGGTGAAGTCGCCAAGCGGTTCAAGCACAAGGGCCTGCGCGAGGACACGATCAAGGTGAAGCTCACCGGCACCGCCGGCCAGTCCTTCGGCGCCTTTCTGGCGCGCGGCGTATCGTTCGAGCTCGTCGGCGCCGGCAACGACTATGTCGGCAAGGGCCTGTCGGGCGGCCGCATCGTCATCCGCCCGCCGGAAGAAGCCAAGATCGTCGCGGCTGACTCGATCATCGTCGGCAACACGGTGCTTTACGGCGCCACCGAGGGCGAGGCCTATTTCGCCGGCGTCGCCGGCGAGCGTTTCGCGGTGCGCAATTCCGGCGTGGCCGCCGTCGTCGAAGGCGTCGGCGATCATGGCTGCGAATACATGACCGGCGGCATCGTGGTCGTGCTCGGCAAGACCGGACGCAACTTCGCGGCCGGCATGTCGGGCGGCGTCGCCTATGTGCTGGACGAGAAAGGCGACTTCGCCGAACGCTGCAACATGGCGATGGTCGAGCTCGAGCCGGTACCGGAAGAGGACGACCTGATGGAGAAGCTGCTCCATCACGGCGGCGACCTCGACCACAAGGGCCGCGTCGACGTGTCGGGCGACATGACCAGCCATGACGAGGAACGGCTCTATCAGCTGATCTCGAACCACGTGCATTTCACCGGTTCGGTGCGCGGCCGCGAGATCCTCGACAACTGGCAGAATTTCCGGCCGAAATTCCGAAAGATCATGCCGGTCGAATATCGCCGCGCGCTGATCGAGATGGAACGCATGCGCATGAGCGTGGCGGCGGAATAGGCCTTCGGGCGCGGGCCGGGCAGATGACTTCCCGGCCGGCATCCTCACCAACAATCCTGACCCCGCGAGCATGACCCCGAAGTGGGAACCGGTTTTCGGCGAAGGTCATGCTCCAACAAGGTGCGGTTGCCATGGCAGCCTTAAGGGGTTAACGGGTGCGCGACAAAAAGCGTGCCTTCGGACAGCAGGGACTGGACTATGGGCAAGGTAACAGGCTTTCTCGAGATCGACCGGCAGGTGCACAAGTATCAGCCGGCCTCTGACCGCATCCGGCATTTCCGCGAATTCACGCTGCCGATGTCGGATAAGGAGGTCGAGAAACAGGCCGCGCGCTGCATGGATTGCGGCATCCCGTACTGCCACGGGCCGACCGGCTGCCCGATACACAACCAGATCCCCGACTGGAACGATCTCGTCTACAATGGCGACTGGGACAGCGCGATCCGCAACCTGCATTCGACCAACAATTTCCCGGAATTCACCGGCCGCATCTGCCCGGCGCCGTGCGAGGAAGCCTGCACGCTCAACCTCGAAGACATTCCGGTCGCCATCAAGACGATCGAGCAGGCGATCGCCGACAAGGCCTACGAGACCGGCCACATCCGGCCTTATCCGCCGGAGAAGAAGACCGGCAAGCGTGTCGCCGTCATCGGCTCCGGTCCGGCCGGCATGGCGGCGGCGCAGCAGCTCGGCCGCGCCGGCCATGACGTGCATGTCTATGAGCGCGAAAGCCGTCCCGGCGGGCTGATGCGCTACGGCATCCCCGATTTCAAGATCGAGAAGCACTATATCGACCGACGCATCGAGCAGATGCAGGGCGAGGGCGTGACTTTCCATTGCGGTGTCAATGTCGGCGTCGACATGAAGGCGGCCGATCTCATCGAGGAATTCGACGCGGTGCTCTATTGCGGCGGCTCCGAAACGCCGCGCCCGGCCGGCATTCCGGGCAGCGACTTCAGCGGCGTCTATGACGCGATGCCCTATCTCGTGCAGCAGAACCGTCGCGTCGGCGGCGAGCCGATCCAGTCGGTGGCCTGGCCATCGCACCCGATCATCGCCGGTGGCCAGCATGTCGTCGTGGTCGGCGGCGGCGACACCGCGTCCGACTGCATCGGCACCGCTTTCCGCCAAGGCGCGGTGCGCGTGACGCAGCTCGACATCCGCCCGCAGCCGCCGGAGAAGGAAGACAAGCTGGCGGTATGGCCCTACTGGGCGACGAAGATGCGCACGTCCTCCTCGCAGGCCGAGGGGGCCGAGCGCGAATTTCAGGTGGCGACGCTCGAATTCATCGGCGAGGACGGCCAGTTGACCGGTGTGCGCTGCTGCGAGGTTGACGACAAGCGCAAACCGATTCCCGGCACCGAGTTCGTCATCCGCGCCGATCTCGCCTTCATCGCCATCGGCTTTGCCGGTCCTGCGAGCGACAGCCTGATGAAAGAGCTCGACGGTAAGATCAAGGTCATCACCGACAGCCGCCGCTCGAAGAATGTCGAGGCGAACGACCACGACTACAGGACCAGCATCGACAAGCTCTATGCGGCTGGCGACGTGCGTCGTGGCCAGTCACTTGTGGTCTGGGCGATCCGCGAGGGCCGGCAGGCGGCGCGCTCGATCGACGAGGCATTGATGGGATCGACGGTACTGCCGCGCTGAGACCGTTTAGAAATTCTACTCCTGCGGCCAGCTGATGGTGTTTTCTGCGTTTCGGTGCTCACGTGCGTGAACGTAGCTTCGCTCCGGCCTTCGCCGGCCGAAGCACTCATAAGTGTCTCCGCCCTATGAAGGCTATGGCCGGTTCTCGAAAACACCACCATCTGACCCGCAGCAGCGAATTTCAGAAACGGTGTCCGAGCCGATGAGCTACTGATTGACGCCCGCCGCCGTGCCGGGTTGAGCAGCGGCGGTCGCCGGCGGCTTCGGCGGCCAGGAAAAATCATCGGCGCGTCCGGGCGAAGCGGTCGGCGCCTTGCCTTCCAGGATCAGCTTTTCACCAGGTAGATTCGGATCGGCCCTGGCCGGCTGCGCGGCGCCTAGCAGTTCGGTGCCGCCGTCGAGCGACGGATCGCCGAGCAGCATTGGCGCGGTGCGGTCGACGATGACAGGCGCGGCAGCCGGCTTCAGCGCTTCGACCGGGGCGCCGGCCGGCGCCGACACGGTCGTGACGCTTCCCGGCGCGGCCAGGCCGAGGATCTTTGCCAGCGGTTTTTCCGTGTAGAAAGCGAGCTTGCGCTTGCCGGCCTTGGTGACGTTGATGCCGTCGTCGGAACGCAGGCGAACCGGCTGGCCGTTGATGTCCGGGCCGGAGGTGACGAAAGCGCCGTTCTCGTCGACGAAGCCGTCCCATACATCGACGAATTCGCCACCGTGTTTCTCGGCGGCCGAGTGATAGATATCGTTGAAGGCGAGCATGTCGGAGTTCATCTTCGACACGCCGAAAGCCGGCATGCCGACCCACAGGAACGGCACCTTGGTGTCTTGTATGGCCTTGCCGAGCGCATCGGTGCGGCGCTCGTATTCCTTGGTCCAGTTCTCCGAGCGCGGCTGCTCGCGCACGTCGCCGACCTTCATCTGCTGGCGGTCGTTGGAACCCAGCATAATGATCACGGCCGCCGGTTTCTCGGTTTCGATCAGCGATTTTATCTGGGCTGGCCAATTGTAGACATCGTCACGAACGAAGCCGGACGAACCGTTGGCGCGCGAGACGATCCTGACGGCGGGATTGTCGGCAAAGGCCGTGTCCAGGCCTTCGGCCAGTCCGCCCGCCAGAAAATCGCCAACCACCAGCACGACGCGGGCGTCGTTGGTCTTCTCGACGATCGGCGTTTCCGGCTCCGCGGGCGGGCTCGGCTTGGCTTTCTTCTTCGGTTTCGGCCTTGGTTTCTGAATTTCGATCGGCGGCTCGATGCGTTCGCTGCGGCGCGGGAACAGAAGGTCGCGCAGCGACCAGCCACGGCTTTCCTCCTGCGCAAACGCGGGGGCGTGGAAAGCGCCGGCGGCGGTGACGACAAGCACGGCAAGGGCGAGAATCAGGACAGGCGCCCGGCGAATGCTCTGCCTGATACGCGCAACCGAAACCAAACACCTCTCCATCCCTTGGCGCATCACCAGACAGACATGGCAAAGTCATGCGCAAGCCGAAGCGCTACAGCATCCGTGCCGTCTTTGAAAGAACGCCTGGCGCTTCCGCAGGCTCTACTGCTTGCGAAGCCATTTGAGCACTTCCAGGCTCGGATAGCCATCCTGGGTCAGGCCAACCTTTGCCTGATAGGCCATGATGGCGGCCTTCGAGCCGTCGCCGATCTTGCCGTCGAACTTGCCGTCATAGTAACCGTGCTCGGAAAGCCGCTTTTGCAACTCCTGCCGCTCCTCGAAGCTTAGCTTGGTGAAGGGCCGCTGCCAGTCCTGCACTAGGCCGGGGCCGCCGGCGATCTCGTCGGCGAGCAGGCCGACGGCCAAGGCGTATTTGTCGGCATTGTTGTAGGCTTTGATCACCGAGAAATTCCTGATCATCAGGAAGGCGGGGCCACCCCGGCCGTCCGGCACTTTCAGCGTCGCCTTGTCGGTCAGGTTCCTGAACGGCTTGCCGTTGGCCCTGACGACGCCGAGCGCCTGCCATTGGGCGATCGTCTTTGCTCCGCCGGGCAGTTTGCCGGCCGGGATAGTGACCTCATAGCCCCAGGTCTTGCCGGCCTGCCAGCCGTTCTTCTTGAGCAGATTGGCCGAGGTCGCCAGCGCGTCGGGGATCGAATTCCAGATGTCACGCCTGCCGTTGCCGTCCATGTCGACCGCATAGCGCTGATAGCTGGTCGGAATGAACTGGGTCTGACCCATCGCGCCGGCCCAGGAGCCCATCAGATGGCTCTCGTCGATGTCGCCGGTCTGCAGGATCTTCAAGGCCGCGATCAATTGGGTGCGCGCATATTTCGAGCGCTTCGCGTCGCCATAGGCGAGCGTGGAAAGCGAACGTATGACATTGCGCATGATGTCGTCGCGCTTGAGGATCTCGCCATAGTTCGATTCCATCGACCAGATCGCCAGAAGGATATTGCGGTCGACACCGAACCGCGCCTCGATCCGATCGAGCCAAGGCTTCCATTTCTTCGCCATTGCCCGGCCGTTGGCCACCGACTGGTCATGTACGCGGTTGTCGAAATAATCCCAGGCGGGGGCGGTGAATTCCGGCTGGGTGCGGGCCTTTTCCAGCACGACCGGGTCGGGCTCGATGCCTCTCATAGCCTGGTCGTAGACAGCGCCCGAAACGCCGCCGGCCACCGCGGTGCCGCGAAAACCCGCGACCCACTGACGGAACCCGGCATCGGCGAAAGCAGGACCGGCGGGCACCAACAAGGCCAGCGCGAGGCCGGCGGCCGTAGCCAATGCCGTCAGGCGCCTCGCGGTGTTGCGAACGGACATCATTTCCTCCTTCGTCAAATCAGGAAGACCATTCAACGCCGAACCGGGTTAGTATTTAGTTTACCATAGGAGCCATCGGGAACGAAAAGAGGTATCGCGGCTTTTAGCTGTTACGTTCACTGCTCGCCGTTAATCCAACATTCCGGCGTGAAAATGATTCCGTCGTGAAAATGTTTGGGGGATTGCGGAGCGTGCCGCCGAGCGGATAATTGGCCGAAACGGAAGGGGGTGTCAGCATGAAGCGCGTTCGCAAGGCAGTTTTCCCGGTCGCCGGCCTCGGCACGCGGTTTCTTCCGGCCACCAAGGCCATCCCGAAGGAAATGCTGACCGTCGTCGACCGGCCGGTCATCCAATATGTAGTCGACGAGGCGCGCGAGGCCGGCATCGAGCATTTCATCTTCGTCACCGGGCGTAACAAGGCGGTTATCGAGGACCATTTCGACGTGCAGTTCGAGCTCTATGACACGCTCGCCCAGCGCGGCAAGGACGACCAGCTCGCGCGCCTGCAGCGGCTGCAGCCGGCGCCGGGACAGACGAGCTTCACGCGCCAGCAGGTGCCGATGGGCCTCGGCCACGCCGTCTGGTGCGCCCGCGAATTGGTCGGCGATGAACCCTTCGCGCTGCTCCTGCCGGACATGATCATGCAGTCGGAAAAGAGCTGCATGAGGAGTATGGTCGAACTCTATGCCGCGACCGGCAACAACATCGTCGCCGTGCAGGAATGCGACCCGGCGGAAGCGCATAAATACGGCATTGTCGGCCGCGGCGAGGACGCGCATCACGGCTTCCGCATCACCGGCATGGTGGAGAAGCCGAAACAGGGCACTGCGCCGTCCAACCTCTACATCAACGGCCGCTACATCCTGCAGCCGGAAATCTTCGGCATCCTGGAAAGCCAGGAACGCGGCGCCGGCAACGAAATCCAGCTGACCGACGCGATGCTGAAGCTGGAAAAACAGCAGCCTTTCTTCGGCTATCACTACAAGGGTCGCACCTTCGATTGCGGCTCGCCGGAAGGTTTCGTCGAGGCCAATGTCGCCTTCGCGCTGTGGCGCAGCGACATGAACGCAAGCATGGCCGGTGTCATCCGCACGCTGCTGGACGAGGTGCGGCCGGCGGAGCGCCGCGGCGCGGCGTTCTAGCCAATGCCGAGATTCAGGTGAGGCCGGTCTGCGAACGGCAGGTTCCTGCGCTTCGGTGCTCACGTACTTTGAGTACGCTCCGCTCCGGCCTTCGCCGGCCGAAGCCCTCATAAGTGTGTCCGTTCTATAAAGGCTTCGGCCGGCAAAGGCCGGTTCTCGGAACCCGCCGGTCTCGACTCGGCCTGACCTGAATCTCGGCATAGGCTTGGGCCGTTGCCGCTCTTCAGCGCTGGACCTTCAGTCCGAGATAGACGCTGTTGGCCGTGTAGTCGCGACCAGGCAGGTTGCTGGTCAGCTTCTCGGTCCTGACGCGGGTGGTAACCCCGGCATAGCGGTTCAGCCACCAGGTCAGCCCGGCCTCGGCGCTCAGGATCATGTCGTGGCCGTCGGAGCCAGTGTAATCGCGCCAATCGAGGCCTAGCGCTGAGTTCGCCGTCAGATTGGCGCGGATCTGGCGCTCGCCGGTCAGACGTCCGGAGTAGAGGATGTCGCCGCTCTCGTTTGCCGTTGTGGTGGTCTCGACGCTGGTCTTGCCGGTGAGGCCGATGATGGTGCCGCGCTCGGGCGACCATTTGAGGTCGGCATTGATGGACGGCCCGGCGATTGCCGGCAGGCGGCTGTCGTCGATCGCCTCGCGCAACCAGCCGACGGAGAATTCGCCCGATAGCTTCTCGCCCATGTCGAGCTCGAGGCCGGCGCGCGCCCCGAGCCGCTTCGAGGAGCGCTCAAAGCCGTCGGTATCGAGACGCTGATCATAGACCCGGCGGCCGAGTTCGACTTCCGTGAAGGGCGTGAGCGCCGGCGAAATCTCATAGCCGGTGCGCAAAGTGGCAGTGTAGAGCGTATTGTTGCGATCTTTCTGCGATATCGTGGCGCCGTCGGTGAGCTCGGCATCGCCATAGACGTCATGCGAGACCGCGCCGGTCAGCGTGTAACGCATCTTGCCGACACTCTTTTCGAGACCGAGGCTGCCGTCCAGGGTCTGGCGCAACGGCTGTTGGTTGACGCCGGCGATCGCGTCCGGCGAGGAGGCTGATTCCGGTGCTGCCTCATAGCCGAGCTTGGCGATGGCGCGCAGCTCGTTGTCGAGATCGACATTGAGCTGGCCTTCGATGCGGCCCTGCGCATCGTTGATCTTTTCGCCCGAGACGGTGTTGCGGAACTGGCCGTAGCCGGTGATCAGAGCCGAATTCTCGCGCCAGTCGGAGGTCGCGGTGAAACGCAGCGCCGTCTCGGACAGAACGGCGGATTTGCCTGTGCTGCTGGAATCGGCATTAGAGGTCGCGGTGAAGCCTTGCTCGAGCGTTGGCCGGAAGACAAAGGTGCCGACCTTGATGCCGGGAGCAGCGAAGGGATCCTCCTCCGGCTTGACCTTCCGGCCTTCGATGGATGCGGTGCGCTCCTGGCCTGGGTCGAGCTTCTGCTTGTCGACGCTGTCGATGGTGGAGGCGCGGCGGTTGCTGCCGTCGTCGTCGGTCGCCGCGGTGTCGGTCTGGCCACCGGAGGCGGCGGTCGCGGCGGTGGTCGTTCTGTCGGTGGTCTCACCCGCCTTCTTCTTGGCCTTCTTCTTGTCGGCGGTCTTGGTATTCGCCTTGGCGTCGGTCTTGGTGTCCTGCGTGCGCCGATTCGCCGTCGAGGGCCGGCGCGGTTTTGCCGGCTTTGTCGTAACGGCCAACGGATCGTCTGTTGCCTGCGGCTGGTCGAAGATGCTGTCCGGCGCGCCCGCCGCCGGATCATTATCGGGAACGGCGCCGGGGCTCGACGGCTGGTATGTCGTCGGCGCCGTGTCCTGGGCGGCCGCAACCGCAGGCGGGGCCTGATCCAGCGATCCTTGCGCCCGCAACTGCCTCGCCTTGCGCTGCTGGTCGGCGAGTATGGCCGATTCGGAGACCTCGCCGCGCAGCTCGGTTTCCTGCGAAAACGCAGGCACCGGGCGCAGCAAGGCAAGCGCGCTTGCCGTCAGCAGCAGTGCTGCAACGGCAATGCCCCTTCGACCGATTTTCGTTTCAGGCTGGCCCCCGGACATCGTCACCACTGCTTGCGCGGCGCGCTTGCGCCATACTTACCGAACCGTAAATGCGGATGGTTAACGGAGGGTTGAGAGAGCCGCCTCAGAGCCCCTCCAACCGGAGGCTAAGGCAATTCTGTTGGACAGGGACGCGGCAAAGCGCTAATCGCTTCGCCCATGCATGCGGGGTCCCCAGAAAGAAAGCAGCCGGACAGGCAGGCTGCGATCGAATCGGCGCTGAGAACGGTGGCGACGGAGCAGGCCGGCGTGGCGGCGCTGGCCACCGCGCTCGCAGACGGCCTGGCCGAGCCTTTTGCCGCTGCGATCGACTTGATCTCGCGGATCGAGGGCCGTGTCATCGTTACCGGTGTCGGCAAGAGCGGCCATATCGGCTCCAAGATCGCCGCGACGCTTGCCTCAACCGGCACGCCAGCTTTTTTCGTCCATCCGGCCGAGGCCAATCACGGCGATCTCGGCATGATCGCCAAGGACGACGCCATCATCGCCATGTCGTGGTCGGGCGAGAGCAAGGAATTGATGGGCATCGTCGCCTATTCAAGGCGTTTTTCCATCCCGCTGATCGCAATCACTTCCGGCGAAAACTCGGCGCTGGCGCGGGCGGCCGATGTGGTCCTGCTCCTGCCCGCCGTGCCTGAGGCCTGTCCGCATGGGCTGGCGCCCACAACCTCCGCCTTGCTGCAACTCGTCATGGGCGATGCGCTGGCGATCGCGCTGCTCGAGGCGCGCGGTTTCACGCCGGATCATTTCCGCACCTTCCACCCGGGCGGACAGCTCGGCGCCAATCTGGCCCAGCTGCGCGAGATCATGCATGTCGGCGAAAGGCTGCCGCTGGTGTCGTCGGGCACCGGCATGCGCGAGGCGATCCTGGAATTGTCGCGCAAGGGTTTCGGCTGCGTGGCGATCACCGGCGCCGACGGCGCGCTGGTCGGCATCATCACCGATGGCGACATCCGCCGCCACATCGCGAGCGACCTTCTTTCGATGAGCGTCGATCAGGTGATGACGAAGAAGCCGAAGACCGCAAGCCCCGACACGCTGGTGGCGACGGCGCTGCAGACGATCAACACCTCCGCCATCACCAGCCTGATGGTCGTCGAGGGCGGGCGGCCCGTGGGATTGGTGCATCTTCACGACCTGCTGCGCATCGGCGCGGCGTAAGACGCACTGATATTCAGGTGAGGCTGGTTATCTGCTCAAACAGCCTCGACAGTCAGCTCCAGGTCAGTATCGGCGGCTCCCGTCACGCGCACCTGCGTGCCGGCCGGCAGATCCGGGCCTGAGACGCGCCATAGTGTGTCGCCGAGTTTGATGCGGCCACGGCCGTCCTTGATCGGTTCGGCCAGGGTCGCCATCTTGCCGATCATTTGGGCGCCGCGGCGATTGAGCAGCGGCTGGTCGGTTGGATCCTGCCGCCCGCCAACCAGCTTCGAGCCGACATAGGCTGAAACCAGCGATAGTGCGAGAAAGGCGAGAACCTGGATTTGCCAGGTCCAGAACCCGGCGTCCCAGATGAGCAGCGATACGGCGCCGATGATCAGGGCGGCAATGCCGATCCACAGCATGAAGATACCCGGCGCAACGACTTCCATCACGAGCAGGGCGATACCCAGAACCATCCAGTTCCACGGGCCCAGTTCGGAAATAATGCGGTCGAGCATATGAGTGTGCTCCTTAAGACATCAATTCTCGCTCGGGCGAACCACCGGCGGTCGGGCGGCCTGCCTTTGCGCGCCGGCGGTGCCTTCGTTCCTGAAGACCTCCTTGGCGATCTCGCCAATGCCGCCGAGAGTGCCAATCAGCGAGGAGGCCTCCAGCGGCATCAGCACGACCTTGCTGTTCGTGGCAGAGCCGATCCTGGTCAGAGCCTCGGTATATTTCTGGGCGACGAAATAGTTGAGGGCCTGGACGTCGCCCTTGGAAATCGCCTCCGACACGACTTGCGTGGCGCGGGCTTCGGCTTCGGCCGAGCGCTCGCGCGCCTCGGCATCGCGGAAGGCGGCTTCTTTGCGGCCTTCGGCCTCGAGGATCTGCGACTGCTTGAGACCTTCGGCGGCCAGGATCTGCGCGCGCTTGTTGCGCTCGGCCGTCATCTGCCGCCCCATCGATTCAATGAGATTGGCCGGCGGATTGATGTCCTTGATCTCGACGCGGGTGATCTTGATGCCCCATGGATGCGCGGCTTCATCGACGACGCGCAGCAGGCGCTCATTGATGGCGTCACGGTTGGACAGCAGCTCATCGAGATCCATCGAACCCATGACCGTGCGGATGTTGGTCATGGTGAGGTTGAGGATGGCGTTCTGCAGGCCGGAGACCTGGTAGGCAGCCTGCGCCGCATTGAGTATCTGGAAGAAGGCGATCCCATCGACGCCGACGATGGCATTGTCGCGGGTGATGATTTCCTGACTGGGAACATCGAGCACCTGCTCCATCATGTTCATCTTGGCGCCGATGCGGTCGATGAACGGAACGATGAGATTGAGGCCGGGGCTTAATGTCTTGGTATAACGGCCAAACCGCTCAACCGTATAGTTGTAGCCTTGGGGTATTGTCCGAATGCCCTTGAAAAGCACCAAAACGACAAGTGCAACAAGAACCATAATCGCAATGTCGAAACCGCTAAAGCTCATTTCGCTTCTCCCTCAAAGGCGGCGACCTCACGGAATCACTTAAGTGTGTTTCCGCAACGTTACAATCAGTTGATCGTTAGCGAAGGCTTTTGCGCACCGGTTTCAAGCCTGTCGGTGAAGCCGGTCACACCCAGCCGGCGAGCTCGCGCCGCACCAGTGCTTCGATTACAGCCATGCCCTCGGCACTGTCGTTGAGACAGGGGATGTGGGCGAAGTTCTTGCCGCCGGCCTGATGGAAGGTTTCGGCCGCTTCACGGCCGATCTCGTCCAGCGTCTCGATGCAGTCGACGGAAAAGCCCGGATTGACGATGGCGATCGATTTCATGCCGTCCTTGGCCAGTTTCTCGACCGTGATGTCGGTATAGGGCTGCAACCATTCCTGCGCGCCGAAACGCGACTGGAAGGTGGTGATGAGCTGGTTCTCGTCCCAGCCGAGCCTTGCCCGCAGCAGCCGCGTCGTCTCCAGGCAATGCGCCCGGTACGGATCGCCCTTGTCGGAATAGGGTTTCGGGATGCCGTGATAGGATGTGATCACCACCTCCGGCACGAAATCAAACGTCGCGATGTGCTTCTCGATCGAAAGCGCAAGCGCCTCGATATAGACCGGCTCGTCATAATAGGGCGGCACGCTGCGGATCGCCGGCGCGTGCCTGATCTTCATCAGCGCACGGAACAGCTGGTCGTTTGCCGTCGCCGTCGTCGTCGCCGAATATTGCGGATAGAGCGGGAAGGTCAGGATGCGCTCGCAGCCCTGCTCGACCAGTCTTTGGACGACGCTTGCCGTCGAGGGACTGCCGTAGCGCATCGCCCAATCGACCACCACATCGGGCAGGTCGGCCAGTGCGGCGGCCAGCTTCTCACCCTGCGCGCGGGTGAACGTGCGCAACGGCGACTCGTTCATCTCCCGGTTCCAGATACGGGCGTAGTTGGCGCCGGACTTCTTCGGCCGGGTTGTCAGCACCAGCCCGTAGAGGATCGGATACCAGATCGCCTTGTTGAGCTCGATAACGCGCGGGTCGGAAAGGAATTCGCGCAGGTAGCGCCACATCGGCTTGAAGTCGGTGCCGTCGGGCGTACCGAGATTGACCAGCATGATGCCGATCTTGCCTGGCCTGACCGGTGCGGCGTCGGCGGACAGCGGACCGACTGCCTTTGCGGCTTCGGCATCGGTAGGATTGGCAAGCGTCATCAACAGTCTCCGGTAGCGCCGCGAAACTAGCGATGCCCTGGCGGGTTTCAATGCCGCGTCTGGCCGCACCTTACCGCGTTACGATCTGAAAAAGGAACACCCGCCCGGTTGCCTGAGCGGGTGCCATGGGTTCCGGATGACCGGTTACTTCGCGGCCGGCGGAATGGTCAGCGTCGCGCCGAGCGGCAGGCGGCGCGGCTTATAATCCTTGTTGGCTTCGGAGATGAGCTTCCACTTGGCGGCGTCGCCATAGGCTTTCTTGGCCAGGTCCCAATAGGTATCGCCGGCGGCGATGGTGTGGCTGGTTTCTGCCGCCTTGGTTTCTGTGGGTTCGGCCGCGGGAGCAGGGGTTGCCGGGGCAGCCTCGGCAGGCTTTGCCGGTTCCGCGGCCGGCGCCGCGGGCGCCGTCTCAGCCGGCTTCGCGGTCTCGGCGGGCGCGGCCGGAGCGGTTTCAGCCGAAACGGCCGGCGGGGTGCCGGCAATGTCGCTGGAACCGGAAGGCAGAGCCGGCATCGCCGGTTCGCTGTTTGCCGGCGAAGCCTCGGCCGGTTTTGCTGCCTCGGCCGCAGGCGCCTGGGTGGCGGCGGGAGCGGTCTCGGCAGCCTTTGCCGGTTCCGCAGGCTTGGCCGGCTCGGTCGCCGCCGTGGTTGCCACAATCTCGGTGATGCGGCCGTCGAGCTTGGGCGTGTAGGGCCGATGCGCGCCGAGATAGTCGGCCACTACCTGTTCGAGGCCGGGGCCGTAGTCATAGGCATCCGTCGCTTTCTCGGCGAAGACCTTATAGCCGTCGCCGCCCTGGCGGACATAGTTGTTGGTGGCGACGAGATACTGCTTGTCGGGATTGATCGGCGCCCAGGCGCCGTTCTCCATCACTTCGACCGATTTGACGCGGCCGGCATTGGGCGCGACCGACTTGTCGAAGGAATATTTCAGCCCGGCAACCTGCGGGAAGCGGCCGGCGCCGTCCTCGACCTGGCTGAGACCGCTTTCGAGGCCCGCAACCAGGTCCTTGCCGGAAATCTTGAAGGTCGCCAGCGTGTTCTGGAAGGGCAGCACGGTCAGCACCTCGCCCATGGTCACTATGCCCTGGTCGATCGAGGCGCGCAGGCCGCCACCATTCGAAATGACGATCTCGACGCCCTGGCCCTTGGTGCGGTCGAGGATGGCGTCGGAGACGAGATTGCCCATCTCGCATTCGCGCGCGCGGCAATTCTCGCGGCTGCCGTCGATCGCCTTGGTGGTCTCGGCCACCTCCTTGTTCTTCAGCGCCTCGATCGGCGCGCCGAGCTCCTTGATGCGGGCAAGGACAGCGGGATCGGGCGTGATCGACTTGTCGAGATGGATCGGGGCGCCGCTGGCTTCCTTGACGACGCCGTTGTCGTCGAACACGACCTTGAACTCGCCGAGATATTTCGAATAGGACGCGGCCTGCACCACCGGCACCTTGGAGCCGTCGGGGTTGTCGACCATCGTCGGATAGGGACCCTCGGCCTTCGGATCGGTGTTGGACAGAAGCGTGTGGCTGTGGCCGCCGACCACCACGTCGATCCCCGGGATCTTGGCGATGACGTCGCGCTCGCGCCGGTAGCCGATATGGGTGACCGCGATGATCTTGTTGATGCCTTGCGCCTTCAGCTTCTCGACCTCGGCGGTGATCGCCTTGACGTCATCCGTGATGGCGATGTTCGGACCGGGCGAGGCGAGTTCGGGCGTGTCATTGGTGACGGCGCCGACGATGCCGATCTTCTGGCCGCCGACCTCGACGACGATCGACGGCTTGATCTTGTCCTTGGCGCCGAACTTGTCGTTGGGCACGACGTTGGCGCTGACGATGGGGAATTTCGCCTTGTCAAGGTAAGGCACCAGGGCGGTCTCGCCGTCGTCGAACTCATGATTGCCGAGCGTCACCGCGTCGGGCTTGATCTGATTGAGGAATTCCTCTTCCGCAGCACCCTTGTAGGTGGTGTAGAAGAGCGACCCCTGGAAGCTGTCGCCGGCATTGAGCAGCAGCACGTTCTGGCCTTCGAGCTTCTTGCGCTCCTCAGCGATCGCCGTGATCAGCCGGCCGGCGCCGCCGATGCATTCGCCCTTGGTCTCTTCGTCGGCCGAACAGGTCGACTCGTATTTGTTGTTGCCTTCGATGCGGCTGTGCCAATCGTTGAAATGCAGGATGTTCAGCGTGTAGTCGGCAAAAGACACGCCTGCCGACAGGCCGAGCGCCGAGGCCGACAGGGCTAGGATCGCGGCAATCTTCTTCATCTTCGTCTCCCGGATAAGCTGACTTCGAATATGCTAGGCCCTCGCTTGACTGGAAAATAACAGTCAGCCTCGGGCCATGTTCACATCGGGTCCTGGGCGATGCAAGCACAAATCAGGGAGATGTTTGCCGGCACAAAAAAGACGGCGGCTCACGCCACCGTCCCTGTCAGCGAGACATTCGCTAGCCCTCAGGCCCGGCGCGTCAGCACGAAATTCTGGCCGCTGGCACTGGTGCAGTTGAGCTGGGTGGTGGAGATCATCAGGCAGTTGAAGCTGACCGGCGTCTGGCGGATCAGCGAGGTGCCGTGGATCTCGACCGAGGTCGGTCCGGTCATGCTGTAGCTGCCTTCCGACAGTTTCTGCCCGGTGTCGGTGGCGACGGTGGTGAAATTGCCGGCCGTGAAGGTCGACAAGCCTGTGCCCTTGGCGTCGATCCAGTTGCCCTCGACGCCCTTGGGTGCGGCGGCCGGTGGTTGCGAAGGTCCGGTGGTGGTGCAGGCGGCCGCAGCCAGAAGGCTTGCCGCGGCGCCTGCCGACAGCAGTTTGCGCGCAATGGTCATTCTGAAAATCCTCTCCTCAGTCCGCCGATACTCAATCGCCCGATTTCCGGGCGATTGCAAGGCGGTGAGAGCTGTCGGGCTGGCTGCTATCGGACCAGAATGTTGCGGAACTGCCACGGGTCGTCCTTGTCCAGGTCCTCGGGGAAGAGGCCCGGCCGGCTATCCAGCGGCGTCCAGTCGGTGTAGTAGCCCCTGACCGGCCCGAGATAGGGAAGTTGCACTTCGAGGCAACGCCGGTAGTCCATCTCGTCGGCCTCGACGATGCCGGCGGTCGGGTTCTCCAGCGCCCAGACCATGCCGGCAAGCACAGCCGAGGTCACCTGCAGACCGGTGGCGTTCTGGTAGGGGGCGAGCTTGCGCGCCTCGGCCAGCGACAGCTGCGAGCCGTACCAGTAGGCGTTCTTGTCGTGGCCGTAGAGCAGCACGCCGAGCTCGTCGACGCCGTCGACCAATTCGTTCTCGTCGAGCACGTGGTGGACCGGCTGCGACTTGCCGGCGGCGCCGAACATCTCGTCCAGCGACAGCATGGCGTCGTTGCAGGGATGGTAGGCATAGTGGCAGGTCGGGCGATACTGGACCTTGCCCTTTTTCGAGCGCACGGTGAAGAAGTCGGCGATCGAGATCGACTCGTTATGCGTCACCAGCAGGCCGTATTGCGGGCCGGGCGTCGGGCACCAGCTGCGCACGCGCGTGTTGGCGCCGGGCTGCTCCAGATAGATCGCCGCCTTGGAGCCGTGCTTGTGCTTCTTGCCGTTCTTCGGCATCCAGTTTTCATGCGTGCCCCAGCCGAGCTCGGCCGGCTGCAGGCCCTCCGAAATGAAGCCTTCGACCGACCAGGTGTTCCAGAACACGTTCATCGGCTTCGGCTTCTTCGTGCGCTGGGTGTCGCGCTCGGCGATATGGATGCCCTTGATGCCGGCCTTCTTCATCAGCCTGGCCCAGGCCCCGCGATCCTCCTGCGCGGGCTCGGAAAACTCGAGGCCGAGATCGGTGGCGAGGTTGACCAGCGCCTTCTTGACGAACCACGAGACCATGCCGGGATTGGCGCCGCAGGTGGAGACCGCCGTCGGGCCGCCGGGCTTGTCTTGCTTTTCCTTGATCATCGCCTCGCGCAGCGCGTAGTTGGTGCGGCTGGCATTGTCGGCCTCGGTGTCGAAATAGAAGCCGAGCCACGGCTCGACGACGGTGTCGATGTAGAGCACGCCGAGCTTGCGGCACAATTTCATCAGGTCCACCGAGCCGGTGTCGACCGACAGGTTGACGCAAAAGCCCTGGCCGCCGCCATTGGTCAGAAGCGGCGTGAGCAGCTTCTTGTAATTCTTCTCGGTCACCGCGTCCTGCACGAAGGTGATCCCGCGCTCGTCGAGCAGCTTGCGATCGGTGTCGCGCGGGTCGATGACCGTCATGCGCGACTTGTCGAACTTGAAATGGCGCTCGATCAGCGGCAGCGTTCCCCGCCCGATCGAGCCGAAGCCGATCATCACGACGGGACCGGTGATTTCACCGTAAACGGGCCAGTTTTCATTCGCCATTTTTTCGCACACTCCTTCAAATACGCGCAAAACCGGGGCCTTTGCCCGAGGGCCAAGCGCTACAACCACAGATCATTGTCATAAACCAGCGAAAAGCACCAATCGCCGGCCAGGCCCGCCTGGAAGCTTGGTTAAGGCGTGCAGGCCATGTCGCTGAGGAATTCGACCAGCCGGTCGCGGTCGGCGGTCAGGCCCTTATAGTCGAGTTGTTGCTGGTCAAGGGCCAGGAGCTGCTCCGCGAAGGAGGCGGCCAGCGCTGCCCGGTCGGGATGGCGGATGAGCAGCTTGAGCGGGTCGAGATGGATGCGGATGGTGAAGAGGATGTCGCGCGAGACGGGAAGCTTGCGCAGCGTCTGGCGTTCGACGCGAATGAAGGCATGGGCTTTGACGTCGCCGTCGGGGAAGCGGCTCGGGCGGTTCGTTGCGCGATCAATGCGCTCGACATTGGAAAGCGGATGATAGAGCGCATCGTTGGCCTGGATCGACCAGTTGAAGCGCTCGACTGCCTGGCCCTGCAGGCCGTCGAACATGCGGTTGATGATATCTGCCGGCCGGGTGCCAGGGCCGAATCCAGGCACCGGTTCGTGGATCTCCTGCAGCGGCTTGCCGAACTTCTCCTGCAGCGACCAGGACGAAGGAAAGCAGAGCGAGCCGGCGGCGAGCCGCCAGCCGCGCTCGTCGCGGCGCATCAGGATCAGATCTTCCTGGACGAGCAGCGAGGCCTTTGCCAGCGGCGCCTCGCGCAGGGCAGGAGGCAGCCTGTCGATCGTCTCCTCGAAACCAATCGGCTCGACATCCGCTCCGCTGCGGCGGTGCGTGCCGGGGTGCGCGGCTTCGAGATGGACGACGAGCAGGTCCAGCACTTCGCGCTGAGCCTCGCTTGTGCCGTCTTCCTCGACAAAGACCTTTTCCGGGATTTCTGCATAGAGCCGTTGCTTTTCGGCCAGATGCGGCAGCAGGAATTCATCGACCTCGATCCAACAGTCAAAGTCGAGCGGCTTCAGCCCGATGGTGAAGAGTTTCGAGGACCCGTCATAGGGCGTATGGGTTGGCTGGCGGACGGTCATGCCTGTTTGGGTGTTATCCAGATTTATGTCTCCAGGGCGATCAGCCAAGGCGCGCCGGGATCAGCCCGCGCAGCGAGTTGCCGACGAAGATCGCCTTCGCCGCCTTCAGATCGTCGAAGCTGTAGATCGCTTCCACGGCGCGGCCTTCATCCAGAAGCTCGCCGCGTAATATTCCAGGCAAAAGGCCGCAGTCGAGGCGGGGCGTGGCGAGCGGGCCGTCGCCGAAATCGGCGAAGAGATTGGTGATCGTGCCCTCGCAGAGCTCGCCGCGCTCATTGGCCAGAAGCACTTCGTCGGCGCGGGTCGCGAGATACTCGCTGCGCGCCTGCGTATAGACCTGGCGCAGGCTTGTCTTGTGGCGCAGCAGCGTGTTGGCGGAATCGAGACGGATGCGCGCCAGCTGCAGCCGCCAGACCTTGTCGGTGGGCAGCGGTTCATAGGCTTGAGCGGCGGCTGCCGCTTCGCCATTGCGCTGCAAGGCAAGGCGCACGCGCAAGGCAACTCCGTGTCCGCCGACGGCGCTGGAAAGCACCTCGCCGATCCGCGCCGGATCGCAGGCGAAGCCGAGTTCGGCGGCGGACGCATAAAGCCTCGCGAGGTGGCGCTCGAAGCGCAGGAAGCCTGAGCCAGGCTCCCAGCGCATGGTCTCGATCAGCTCGAAGCCGGCACCGTTCCCGTCGCGAAGCGCGCTTTCAACAGACACTCCCGATACTCCTCTTCGGCGGTGGAATCGAAGACGACGCCGCCGCCGACATTGTAGACGGCCTCGCCGTCGGCAAAGAGCGAGATGGTGCGGATCGCCACCGAAAAACGCATCCTGCCGCCCGGCGCGATCCAGCCGATAGCGCCGCAATAGACATCTCGCGGTGCGTCTTCCAGCTCATGCAGGATTTCCATGGCACGGATTTTCGGCGCACCGGTGATCGAGCCGCAAGGGAAGAGCGCGGCGAAGACCTGGCGGATGCCGATGTCCGGCAAAAGCCTTGCCCGCACGCGGCTCACCATCTGGTGCACCGTCGGATAGGTCTCGATGCGGAACAGTTCCGGCACCTCGAGCGTGCCGACTTCGCTGATCAGCGAGATGTCGTTGCGCAGAAGGTCGACGATCATCCGGTTCTCGGCCTGGTTCTTCTCGTCGTTGCGCAGGAAGGCTTTCAGCCGGGCGTCTTCGGCCTTGGTCGCGCCGCGTGGCGCGGTGCCTTTCATCGGATGCGTCTCGATCATGCGGTCGGCATCGATCTCGAAGAACAATTCGGGCGAGCGCGACAGGACGATCGGATCGCCGAGCGAGACCAGCGCGCCATATTTCACCGGCTGGCGTTCCGTCAGCGCGTCGAACGCCGCAAGCGGATCGCCGGACCACTGCGCGCGGACCGGGAAGGTGAGGTTGCCCTGATAGCAGTCGCCCTTGCGGATGTGATTGTGAAGACGCGCGAAGCGGCCGGCATAGTCCTCGGCCGACCAGGCTGCGCGGGCATCGAAGATCGGGCCGTTGCTGGCAGGCCCGGTGTTCGGCGACACAGCCTGGTCCACAGGCGCATCGAACACGCCAAGACAGACCAACGGCGCGCGGCGGCCTTCGGGCAGCAGCGGCACCAGCTTGGGCTCGAGCAGGTAACCGGCTTCGTAGGAGAAATAGCCCGCCAGCCATTTGCCGGAATCGGAGGCTGCCTGCGCCCTTTCAAGCGCGGGCGTGAACTCTTCCGCCTCGTGCGCGACGATGATCTCACGCGGCCTATCGAAGACCAGCTGACGAGCGGTCGCGTCGTTGCGGAAGATGGCTGCGGGCAGAGACATGAACCCTTGGGTGCGGACAATTCAGTCGACCGCTCTATATGGGGGTTCGGCGAGGCGCAATCGAGGGAACGGCGCCGGGCGGCGCAAAGGCGGCTGGCCCAAAACAAAGGCGGCGCCTGTGGGGGCGCCGCCTTACGCCAACAGGCGGATTGCTCAGCTGTTGCTTGCGGTTCCCGCGCTCGGGAACTGGCGGGCGAATTCGGCCTCGTCGCCGGCGGCCAGCAATTTCGCCTGCTCAATCCATTTTTCGCGCGCGATGCGGCCGTCGAAATTGAGCACCTCCTCGATGCGTTTGACGTCGGCGTCGGTCCAGGCGGCGATCTGGGCATAGGTGGTGACCCCTAGCCCGTTAAGCAGCCTCTCATTGACCGACCCGATGCCGATGAGGCGGCGCAAATTGTCGGCCTTGCCTGTCGTCGGCGCGGCAGCTTTCTTTGCCGCGGGGGCTGCCGCTTTCTTGGGCGCAGCGGCCTTGGCAGCCGGCTTCGGCGCCGCGGTCTTCGTTGCCGCCGGCTTCTTTGCGGCGGCCGACTTCGCCGGAGCAGCGTTTGCCGCTGCCGATGCCGTAGGCGTGGACATCAGCGCCGCCGGCGCCGGCGCGGCGGCCTTAGCGGCGCCGGCCTTGGCGGCAGGGGCATCGCGCAGCCGGCTTTCGAGATCGGCGCGGGCACGGCCGCAGGCGTCGAGCTCGCCCTTCAACCGATCGCTGTCGGCGCGCAGCCTGTCGCGCTCGCCTCGCGTGCGGTCGAGATCGCCTCGCAGACTGTCGAGCTCTCCGCGCAGGCGGCCCCAGATGAACCAGCCAACCAAGATACCCACAACGAACGCCAGAAGCATGTAGAAGAAAGTGCTCATTTCCCTCTCCAGTCCGATCTGTCGGCCGAGGCCCGGAAAGGCGAGCGCACGCCAAGGATCGTCAAAGGTTCCGTGGTCGGCGGAACCACCGGCTTCAATCGAGCCATCGGCGTTCGGCCTTGTCCGGGGCCGACGGCCATCATCGCATTCGCCGTGGCACCGCGACCGGCCATCTCTGGCCTGCGCGATGCGTCCGGCTGAGCTTGAGGCCGGACGCTATCATATGGCTTGTCGAAAGCCAGTTGAAAATGCGCCGGAGAGTTATTCAAGAACAGCTATTTAGAGCTAGAATAGATTCTTGCTAATATGCAGCTCGGCTAAACTATTAGCTGCCGATGCGCCCTTCGTTGCTGTTCACTTCTCGAGTGCCTCCAACTCGTCGATCAGCGAACCGATCACCCCAAGACCGATCTGCCAGAAAGCGGGATCGGTTGCGTCGAGGCCGAAGGGCGCCAGAAGCTCTGAGTGATGCTTCGTGCCGCCGGCGCGCAGCATCTCGAAATACTTCTCCTGAAATCCGCGCTCGGCGTTCTGATAAACGGCGTAGAGCGAGTTCACCAGGCAATCGCCGAAGGCATAGGCATAGACATAGAAAGGCGAGTGGATGAAATGCGGGATGTAGGTCCAGAAGACCTCGTAGCCCTCGCGCAGCTTGATTGCCGGCCCCAGGCTCTCGGCCTGCACCCCCAGCCAGAATTCGCCCAGCCTGTCCGAGGTCAGCTCGCCGTTCTTGCGCTCGGCATGCACCTTGCGCTCGAACTCGTAGAAGGCGATCTGGCGCACGACGGTGTTGATCATGTCCTCGACCTTCTGGGCGAGCATGGCCTTGCGCTCGCGTTTGTCGCCGGTCTGCTCAAGCAGCGAACGGAAGGTCAGCATCTCGCCGAAGACGGAGGCGGTTTCGGCCAGCGTCAGCGGCGTCGAGGCCATCAGCGCGCCCTGGCCGGCGGCCAGCACCTGGTGCACGCCATGGCCGAGCTCATGCGCCAGCGTCATCACATCGCGCGGTTTGCCCATGTAGTTGAGCAGCACGTAAGGATGCACCGACGGCACCGTCGGATGGGCGAAGGCGCCGGGCGACTTGCCCGGCCTGACCGGTGCGTCGATCCATCTGCGGTCGAAAAAGCCTCGTGCGATTTCGGCCATGTCCGGCGAAAAGCGCTGGTAGGCGGAGAGCACCGTGTCCCTGGCGTCGTCCCAACTGATCACCGCCTGCGGCGTCTCCGGCAGCGGCGCGTTGCGGTCCCAGTGGTTCATCACCTCCATGCCGAGCCAGCGCGCCTTCATCGCGTAATAGCGGTGCGACAGCCGCGGATAGGCCTCGCGCACGGCCGCGGCCAGCGCATCGACCACTTCGCGCTCGACGCGGTTGGCGAGGTGGCGCGAGTCGGCAATGTCCTGGAAACCGCGCCAGCGGTCGGAGATTTCCTTGTCCTTGGCTAAGGTGTTGGTGATGAGCGTGAAGGTGCGCAGGTTCTTGCGGAACGTAGCGGCGAGCGCCTCGGAGGCGCGGCGGCGCACCTCGCCATCGGCATCCTGCAACCGGTTCAGCGCCGGCTCAAGCGTCAGCTCCTCGCCGTCGACATCGAAGCGCAGGTCGGTCATCGTCTCGTCGAACAGGCGGTTCCAGGCGCCGCGACCGGTGACCGACTTTTCGTGGAACAATTGCTCGACACGGTCCTCGAGCTGGTAGGGCTTGTCCTTCCTGAGGTCGAGCACCCAGGGCCGGTAGTGGCCGAAGGCCTTGTCGGCGACTAAAGCGCTCTCGATCGCCGCGTCGTCGATCAGGTTGAGCTCGAGCGCGAAGAACAGAAGATGGGCGCTGGCGTCCGTCATCTTTTCCTGGACGTCGCCATAGAGCTTGGCACGCTGCGGATCGGCGGTGTTGCCGGCATAGACGAGGCCGGCATAGGAGACGATGCGTCCGATCAGTTCCTCGAGCGCCTCATAGGTTTTGAACGCCTCGCCGAGCCGGCCGGCACCGCCGCGCCCGGCTTCGGCGGCAAGGGTGCCTTTCCAGCGGGTTTCGAAGGCCACGGCGTCCGCGGCCGCCTTGGCGATGTCGCGCTTCAACTCGGGCGCTTCCATGCCCGAGTAGAGATCGGCGAGATTCCATTCCGGCAGGTCACCGAGCCCCGCAGCACCTTGGCCGGATATTGGCGCCGCAAGCCGCCGACCAAACATCATGCGCATCAACGATACCTTCTTTGAACCAGGGGCCAGAATCAAAGGGAAAGGAAAAGCCGGTCAAATCCTAAGGAATTCGTTCACCGGGTTTTTTGAAACCTTATTTAGAACCCTGTGCCAAGATGATCCATGGGGATTTCCTCGGGCGGACAACTCAAACAGTCATGACAGGTTCCATACTCATAGTCGATGACGATCCGGTGCAACGCAGGCTGGTCGAAGCCGCGTTGACCAAGTTCGGCCATAGCGCGATCGTCACGGATGGCGGCGAGGCCGGCCTCGACGTGCTCGACGGGCCGAACGCGCGCGAGGTCTCCGTCGTCATTCTCGACCTTGTGATGCCCGGCCTCGACGGCATCGGCGTGCTGAAGGCGATGCGCGAGCGTGCCATCAACATTCCCGTCATCGTCCAGACGGCGCAGGGCGGCATCGAGACGGTCGTCTCGGCAATGCGGCACGGCGCCTTCGACTTCGTCGTCAAGCCGGCGTCGCCCGACAGGCTGCAGACCGCCATCTCCAACGCGCTTAAAGTGGAAGCCGTCGAGGACGAGGTGAAGCGCGCATCGCGGCGACGCTGCGGCGGCCATCTCACCTTCAAGGACATGATCACGCGCAGCCCGGCAATGGACCGGGTGATCCGCCTCGGCCAGAAGGCCGCGGCCTCCAACATCCCAATCCTGATCGAGGGCGAGTCAGGTGTCGGCAAGGAGCTGGTGGCGCGCGCCATCCAGGGCAGCGGCGATCGCCGCTCGAAGCCCTTCGTCACCGTCAATTGCGGCGCCATTCCGGACAATCTTGTCGAATCGATCCTGTTCGGCCATGAGAAGGGCTCCTTCACCGGCGCCACCGATAAGCACACCGGCAAATTCGTCGAAGCGAATTCCGGCACGCTGTTCCTCGACGAGATCGGCGATCTGCCGCTCGACGTCCAGGTCAAGCTGCTGCGCGCCGTGCAGGAGGGCGAGGTCGATCCGGTCGGCGGCCGCTCGACCGTCAAGGTCGATATAAGGCTTATCTCGGCCACGCACCGCAATCTTCTGCAGCAGGTGAAGGACGGCAAGTTCCGCGAGGACCTGTTCTACCGGCTGAACGTCTATCCCATCTTCGTGCCGCCGCTGCGCGACCGCCGCGACGACATTCCCTACCTTGTCCGACACTTCATGGAAAAGGTCGCTCCGACCGATCCGCGCCGCCGCCTTGCCGGCATATCGGCCGCGGCGCTTGCGATGCTGCAGGCCTATGACTGGCCGGGCAACATCCGCCAGCTGGAGAATGCGGTCTTCCGCGCGTCGGTGCTCGCCGAGGGCGATGTGCTGACCGAGGAGGAGTTCCCGCAAATCCGGGCGCAGGTTGAAGGAACGGTCAATCTCGGAGCGGAACCGGCATCCGCCGTCGCCGATACGGTTGCGGATGTGCCCCTGAATGAGGATGAGGTTGCCGACACGATGGGGCCCGCCTTGTCCGACGGCGAGGCGCCCGCCAAGCCGCAGCCGCGTTTTGGAACGCTTCGTGCGCTCGATGAGCGCGGCAATGTGCGGGCGCTGGCCGACGTCGAACTCGAGATGATCAGGCTCGCGATCGATCATTACAACGGCCAGATGAGCGAAGTCGCCCGGCGGTTGGGCATCGGCCGCTCGACGCTCTACCGCAAGTTGAAGGAATATGGCATTGATCCCGAAGCTGGTCGCCTCGACCGGCTTGCCTCATGAGGCGCAAGCCTCGAACGAGCTTGTCTGCCTAAAATCCGAGTCAAATTGTCGCTTTGAAGGTGAAAACGCAGGGTTCTCAGCGGTTGGCGTTGCCGAGGATCACGCATTAACGCTAACGGTAACAGATCGTGTTCTGGCCGAGACCGGATTCTTGATCTAAACCAGCGGTTTACCACGAAATGCCGTGCATTATTTTTGACGGGATATCGCCACGGTGTTACCGCATTTCGGCTTCAATAAATGATGATTAACCATTAGGATCGATATTCGGATGTGAAAACGACGCATCCGTTTGGTCAAATCCGGGGACAAACGGCAGCCTGAAAGCCATTTGATTTGAACAAAATCGAACGACACAAAGACGGGCGGCATTTTCATATGAACGTCTGGCCGAGGTGGCTGACGTTCGTGATTTTGACCGTCGGGTTCCTGTCCGCGGCGACGTCTGGCGCCCGGGCTGAAGTTCGTACACTCAAGCTCTATCACCTGCACACGCACGAAAAGGCCGAGATCGTCTACAAGCGCAATGGCCGCTACGATCCGGAAGGCCTGCGCAAGATCAACATCATCCTGCGCGACTGGCGCCGCAACGAGCCTACCAAGATGGATCCGCGGCTGCTCGACCTGGTTTGGGAAGCCTATCGCGAAAGCGGCGCTACCGACTATATCCAGGTCGTCTGCGGCTATCGTTCGCCATCGACCAACGCGATGCTGCGCTCGCGCAGCCGGGGCGTCGCCGAGAAGAGCCAGCACATGCTGGGCAAGGCGATGGACTTCTACATCCCCGGCGTGCCGCTGAAGAAGCTGCGCAACATCGGCCTCAAGATGCAGGGCGGCGGCGTCGGCTATTATCCGAGTTCCGGTTCGCCCTTCGTCCATATGGATGTCGGCAATGTGCGCCACTGGCCGGGCATCAGCCGTCAGGAGCTGGTCAGCCTGTTCCCCAACGGCAAGACGCTGCATGTGCCGAGCGACGGCAAGCCGCTGCCTGGCTATGAGCAGGCGCTGGCCGCTTATCAGGCGCGTAAGGGCGCCGGCACGCCCAATATCGAACTGGCCAGCGCCGGTGGCTCGACCAAGCGGTCCGGCGGCCTGTTTGCCTGGTTCCGTGGCGGCGGCGCCGACGAGGCCGACGACGAGGCCGACGAAAGCGCCCCGGCGCCGCAGCAGAAAGCTGTGAAGCAGGTTCAGGTCGCGAGCGCCGCCACGGCCCGCACCAGCAATCTTCCGGGTATCGCGATCGTCGCGCCGAAAGATGCCAAGCGCGCCAGCATCCCGCAGATCGCGGATGACAGCGCCGACGATTCGCAGCCGCAGCAGAATACGCCGGAGACGATTATCGCCGCTCTGCCGCCCAAGGAAATCCCGCTGCCCGATTTCGCGCCGCGTCCGAAGGCCGATGTCGGCCAGCAGACGCCGCAGAACGTGCCGTTCGCCGTGGCGGATGCCTCGGCGACGGCGGAGCAGGCGGTTTCGACCGCACAGGCGTCCGTGCCGGACAAGGTGCCGTTCGGCGCAGCCAGCGCCGCCGAAGCCGCGAGCACCGATCCGGCGCAGGTGGCGGTCAATAACATCCCGCTGCCGACATGGCGGCCCGACCGTTCGACGCCGGCCGAACCGGCGCCGAAGGACAAGAGCGTGCTTCTGGCGCTGGCCGAAACGGCTTCGCAGGACAAGAGCGCGACCGACGCGTTCTCCGTTCTGCCGACCGCACGGCCGCAGCCCGGCAAGCAGGATGAGGTCAAAGCCGTTCTCGAACAGGCCAATGCGACCGTCAAGGCCGATGGCGCCGGCGCCGAATATCAGCTCGCGTCGCTGACCGAACCGGAGCCGCGCTCCGCCTTCAACGATCCGTCAGGCGTCGATGCGGCCTCGCCGCGCAAAGCCATCGCCGCGCTGCCGGCCGGGACCGATCCCGCGCAGGCGATCGGCGGCGGTGTGAAGACCACAGCCAAGGAAGGCAGGGCGTCTGCGCAGGACCTGAAGCCAGGGCCCAAGGCCATGGTGGTGGCGGCGCCGCCCCAAGCCGCGCGTTGGGCCCTCGGCAGCGGCGTCAACATCGCCTCTGTTTCCGACCCGACGACGGGGCCGCGCTATGCCTACAACATCGTGCACACGCCGCCGAGCGAAGTGTACACGGCCGGCTTCCAGATGGATGGCCAGCTGCCGGACGCGAGCCGTTTCACGGGCAATGCGGTGAAGTTCCTCTCGGTCGCGCGCTTCCAAACGAAATAGGCAAGCGAGCGTGGCCGCCGAAAAGCCGCGTTGGCTCGCCAGCGCGGCTTTTGTTTATGGTATATGGCTCGCCTGCACTTCCCGCTTCGTCTAATGGTAGGACAGCGCCCTTTGAAGGCGTGAATCGTGGTTCGAATCCATGAGCGGGAACCAGACATGGCAATAGCTCTGTCGGCGTTCCGTGCGCGCATGTCACGTCAGGCTAAACTTCCAGCGTGGCCGCTTCGCCCTTGGCCAGGAGCCGCGCGGCGTCGCGCGCGGGCGGCAACCCGAACTGGCGCGCATATTCGCGGCTGAACTGGGAAGCGCTTTCGTAGCCGACAGCGAAAGCAACCTGCGCGGCGTTGCCCGGCTGCGCAATCAGCAGATGGCGCGCTTCCAGCAGGCGGAGCTGCTTTTGATACTGGATCGGGCTCATTGCCGTCGCCGCCTTGAAGTGCCGATGAAACGCAGCATTGCTCATATGCGACAGCTCGGCCAGTTGCGTCACATCGATCGGCTCCTTGTAATGCGCCCGGATCCAGGCCGTGGCGCGGCGGATCCGCGACAGGCGCCCGTCGGCGCGCGCGAGCTGGCGCAGCTTTTCGCCTTGCGGGCCTTGCAGAAGCCTGAACGCGATCTCCCGTTCGAGCATGGGCGCGAGAACAGGAATCTCGGCCGGCTTGTCCAGCAGCCGCAGCATCCGGTGCCACGCATCGAGCAGCAAGTCATCGGCTTGATTGGTCACGAAGCTATCGCCATCGATCGCCGGCTTGTGGTCAATGAGCAGGCCGGCGGTCAGCTCGGTATCGATCGAGAAGGCGATGGCCATGTAAGGCTGTGCGACGCTCGCATCGATCAGTTGGCTGGTGGCGGGTGTTTCAACCGCATAGACGAAATAGCTGCCGGCGCTGTAGGCAAGCCTGCGGTCGCCGATCAGCACCGTCTTGGTTCCCTGCAGGACGAACAGCGTGGTCGGCTGGCAAAGCTCGGGGAGCGGCGGCGTCGGAACCTCGCTGCGGCCGATCGTAACGCGCGGGATAGCCGTTTTCGTCCGCCGTCCGCGCGCATGCCGGCCGGCGATCGCGATCAGTTCCTGAAGCGCTTCGTTCATCCTTGCAGCATTGCCGATCCCCTGCCGCCAAGCAACCAAGCGAGGCGGCGGCGCACGAGAAGACGCGCAGCTGAGAGGATTAGGCAAGAGCATGAGAGCTTTTGGCGCGCAAAGCGGCCCGGCTCCCGCCATCTCTAGGTCACCGAACAGGAGACATGGATATGAAGACGCAAAAGAATGCGCTGGTGACCGGCGCCAACAAGGGCATCGGCCTCGAGACCGTCCGTCGGCTGGCCGCCATGGGATTCAAGGTGTGGCTCGGTGCTCGCGACGCCGGGCGCGGCGAGGCCGCGGCGCAGGCGCTGCGCGACGAAGGGCTGGACGTCGAGTGGCTCGAGCTCGACGTCGCCAGCGACGAGGGCGTCGCGGCCGCGGCCAAAGCCGTCGCGGCGAGGGCGCCCCGCCTGGACGTTCTGGTCAACAATGCCGGAATTGCATCCGGCTATGTCGATGCGCTCGGCCCAGACGGCCGCTATGAGCGGCCGCCGAGCCGCGAGAGTGTCGATGACATGAAAGCCACCTATGACGTCAACGTCTTCGGTCCGGTGCGGGTCACGCAGGCGTTCCTGCCGCTGCTCACGGCATCGTCCGCTGCGCGGATCGTCATGGTGAGCAGCTATCTCGGATCGCGGGCGCGCGCGTCCGGCAATGACCAGTCGCCCAATGTCATGGGCTATGGCAGTTCGAAGACGGCGCTCAACGCCGTGACACTGGCCTTCGCCCGGGAACTCGCGCCGCGCGGCATCATGGTCAATGCGGCCGCTCCCGGTTACACCGCGACGGACCTCAACGCGCACAGAGGTGGCCGCACGGTGCAACAGGCGGCCGAGATCATCGTGCGGCTGGCGACGCTGGCGCCAGGCGGACCGACGGGCGGCTATTTCGATGAGAATGGCGCGCTGCCCTGGTGAAAACGCTGATTACGTCTTGAGCTTGCTCGCCTCACGCGCCAGCGCTTCGATCTCATCCCACCTGCCGGCCTTGATGAGATCGTCGGGCGCCACCCAGGAGCCGCCGACGCAGATGACGTTGGGCAGGCCCAGATAATCGGCGGCGTTCCTAGCCGTGATGCCGCCGGTCGGGCAGAATTTCACGTCTGCCAGCGGCGAGGCGAAAGCCTTCAGCGAAGCGATGCCGCCGGACTGCTCGGCCGGGAAGAATTTCAGGAAGCGCAGGCCGGCTTCGCGCGCGGCCATGATCTCGCCAGGCGTGATGGCGCCGGGCAAAAGCGGCACGGGGCTGTCCTTGGCCGCGTCGAGAAGCTCTCTGGTGATGCCCGGGCTGACGATGAATTTCGAGCCGGCGGCGGCTGCCTCGTCGAACTGTTTGGCATCGAGAATGGTGCCGGCGCCGAAGACCGCGTCCTCAACCTCGGCCGCGACGCGGCGGATCGCTTCCAGCGCATCGGCGGTGCGTAAGGTGATCTCGATGGCCCGCAAACCGCCGCGCGAAAGCGCGCGGGCGAGCGGCACGGCATCTGCCACATTGGCGATCTTGAGCACCGGGATGACCGGCTGACCGTTGAGGAGCGACAGGAGCTTTTCGGTCTTGCTGGTCATGTGCTGGTCTCCATCTCGATCGTTTTAAACCGATTAGCAGAAGGGATATGCCAAGTCTACGAAGGGCGGCGTGTCGTGATGCCGCGTGGCCAGCTGCATATCGGTTGCCTTGAAACGGCTTTCAGCACGGTCTAGTGGCATGAGCATGACAACTGCCATGGAAATTCAGCCAGTCCGGGTCGCCGCGCTCTATAAATTCGCGCGCCTCGACGGATACGAAGCCTTGCGCGCGCCGCTCGCCGCCTTCTGTTGCGGGCGCGACATCAAGGGCACGCTGCTTCTGGCGCGTGAAGGCATCAACGGCACCGTTGCCGGCACCGAGGAAGCGATTGCCGCGCTTGTGGACCATCTGCAGGCCATCGAAGGCCTGGCCGGTCTGGAAGTCAAATACAGCAGCGCCGCCGAAATGCCGTTCCACCGCATGAAGGTCCGGCTGAAGCGCGAGATCGTCACCATGGGTGTCGAGGATGTCGATCCGGCAACCAGCGCCGGCACCTATGTCGCGCCGGCCGACTGGAACGCGCTGATCTCGGACACCGACACTGTCGTCATCGACACCCGCAACGCCTACGAGGTCTCGCTCGGCACCTTCAAGGGCGCGGTCGATCCAAGGACCAGCAGCTTCCGCGAGTTCCCGGCCTGGGTGGAAGAGCACCGTAAGGAGCTCGAAGGCCGCAAAGTGGCGATGTTCTGCACCGGCGGCATTCGCTGCGAGAAGGCGACCGCCTATGTGAAGTCGCTCGGTCTCAAAAATGTCTTCCATCTCAAGGGCGGCATCCTGAAATATCTGGAAGACGTGCCCGCCGAAGAGAGCCTCTGGCAAGGCGAATGTTTTGTGTTCGACGAGCGGGTGTCGGTCTCGCATGGTCTGGCCGAGGGCGAAGCCGAACTCTGCCGCGCCTGCCGTCACCCGCTGACGGTCGAGGACCGGCTGTCGCTGAAATACGTGACCGGCGTTTCATGCCCACATTGCTTCGAAGCGCGGTCCGATGCGGATCGCGTACGCTATGCCGAACGCCACCGTCAGGTCGAGCTTGCGCAAGCGCGCGGCGGCAAGCGCCATATCGGCAGTTAGGGCGGCCAGCTCCGCGACCGAAAAGTCGCCCCGTCATTGTAATGCCAAAGCGCGGAGCCTACGTCTTGCCGGTCCGAAACCCTGCCCGGGCGCGTTCAGCCGGGCCAATTCTGGAGGCATTGATGCTCGACCCCAAGAAGCTGCTCGACGACCTTCTCGGCTCGCAAGTCCCTGGGACCGGCTCGACTGTCCGCGACAAGGCGGGGCAAGCGGTGCAGATGGCGAAGGACAATCCGCTTGCCGCCGGCGCGCTTGCCGCGGTGCTGCTCGGCACCGGCACAGGACGGCAGGTCACGGGCGCTGCAATCAAGCTTGGCGGCCTGGCCGCCATCGGTGGCCTCGCCTACAAGGCCTACCAGAACTACAAGGCCGGCAAAGCGCCGGAGCAGGCGCCTTCATCCGGCGAGCCGGAGCTGCTGCCGCCGCCCGCCGACACCGCCTTCCATCCCTCGCAGGCGCCGCAAGGCGAGACCGAGTTCACGCTGACGCTGGTCAGGGCGATGATCTCGGCGGCGAAGGCCGACGGCCATGTCGACGACGAAGAGCGCAAGAAGATCGCCGACAAGCTCAAGCTCGCCGGCATCGGCCCGGAAGCGGAAAAATTCCTGCTTGCCGAGCTCGAAAGCCCGCTCGATCTCGACACGCTGGTCGCCGGCGCCAAGACCGATGCGCAGAGGCTCGAGCTCTACACCGCCTCGCGGCTTACCATCGATCCCGACACGCGCGCCGAGCGCGGTTATCTCGACCTGCTGGCCGGCCGCCTCGGCCTGCCGGACGCCCTGGTCGATCATGTCGAGGCGACGGTTTCGGCGGCCAAGGTGCCCGCCGGCAGCGCTCCAAGTTCGCCCTGGTAAGCGCCGGGGTTAGCGGCGGTTGCCGTTAATTTCTCGTTAACCCCATAAGCGCATCATTCTAATCAGTCGGACCGGCATCTCCTCCCAAGCACGGTTCAGATCGGGGGCGGTCGCCAATGGCCGCCCTTTTTGTTGGGGCTTTCTTTATTGCCAACAGCGGCTTGCCATGACCCCAGGCATTTGCGATGCCACGTCTTTCCATGCATGACCGGAGGACGGCGATGACAGCCATAGCAGAGAAGACCGCCATCGTTACCGGCGCCGGCACCGGCATCGGCAAGAGCGTCGCGACGGCGCTGCTCAAGGTAGGCTGGAACACGGTGTTCTGCGGCCGCCGCAAGACGCTGCTGGATGAGGCGATCGCAGAGGCGGGGAAGACGCAGGCCAAGGCGCTGGCCATCGCTTGCGACATCAGCAAAGCCGAGGAAGTCGACGACATGTTCGAGACCGTGCTCGAGGCCTTCGGCCGCGTCGACCTGCTCTTCAACAATGCCGGCATGGGCTACAAGTCCACGCTGATCGACGAGATCCCGGTCGAGGTCTGGAACGATGTCGTGGGCGTCAACCTCACCGGGTCGTTCCTATGCGCCCGCGCGGCTTTCGGCGCGATGCGGAGGCAGAAGCCGATGGGCGGCCGCATCATCAACAACGGTTCCGTGTCGGCCTATGCGCCGCGCCCCGGCTCGGCGCCCTATACGGCGACCAAGCACGCGATCACCGGGCTCACCAAGACGCTGGCGCTTGACGGCCGGCCCTTCGATATCGCCTGCGGCCAGATCGACATCGGCAATGCGCTGACCGAGATGGCGCAGCCGATGACCGTCGGCGTGCCGCAGGCCAACGGCTCGATCGCCGCCGAGGCGGTGATGGATGTGCAGCGCGTCGCCGACGCGGTGCTGCATATGGCGAGCCTGCCGCTCGACGCCAATGTGCTGTTCATGACCGTGATGGCGACGAAGATGCCGTTTGTCGGGCGCGGGTAAGCGCTTGACGGGTCACCTCTTCAGAAACGCCTCGATCCGCTCCAGCGCGCGCAGGATGTTCTCCTCGGAATTGGCGTAGGAAAGGCGGATATAGCCTTCGCCGAGAACGCCGAAATCGGGGCCGCCGATCAAAGCGACGCCGGCGTCCTCCAACAGCGCCGAGGCAAGCTTCTTCGCCTTCCAGCCGGTCTTCGAGACATTGGGGAAGGCATAGAAGGCGCCCTTCGGCGTGATGCAGGAAATGCCCGGCAGCGCGTTCAGCCCTTCGACCACGATCTTCCTGCGATTGTCGAAAGCGCGCATCATCTTTTCGACATCGTCCTGCGGGCCGTCGATCGCGGCGATGCCGGCATACTGGCTCGGCGCGTTGACGCAGGACCAGCAATTCACCGCCAGTTTGCGCACCTTGTCGTAGAGGTGAGCGCCCTTTTTCCCGTTCGGCCAGATCGACCAGCCCATGCGCCATCCCGTCATCGCCCAGGTCTTCGACCAGCCGTTGAGCACGATCAGCCGGTCGCGGATTTCGGGGAAATTGAGCAGCGAGCAGTGGGTCTCGCCGTCATAGGTCATGACGTCGTAGATCTCGTCCGACATGATGGCGACCTGCGGGTGCTTCTCCAAGCCCTTGACCAACTTCTCGATCTCGGCGCGCGGGGTGACGCCGCCGGTCGGATTGGCCGGCGAATTGAGAATCAGCAGCCTGGTCTTCGGCGTGATCAGCGCCAGCGTCTCGTCGGCCGAGAAGGCAAAGCCGTTCTCCTCGCGGATCGGCACCGGCACCGGCGTGGCGCCGGTGAACTCGATCATAGAGCGGTAGATCGGGAAGCCGGGATCGGGATAGAGGATTTCGGTGCCCGCCTCGCCAAACATCAGGATCGCGGCGAACATGGTCGGCTTGCCGCCGGGCAGGATCATCACATTCTCGGGCGACACCTCGACGCCGGTGGTGGTCAGCGTGCGGCGCACGACCGCCTCGCGGGTGGCCAAGAGCCCATTTGCCGGCGTGTAGCCGTGATGGCCGTCGCGCAGCGCCTTGATCGCCGCCTCGACGATATGCTGCGGCGTCTTGAAGTCGGGCTGGCCGATGCCGAGGTTGATGATGTCGCGGCCCTGATGGGCAAGCGCGGTGGCCCTGGCGAGCACCGCGAAGGCATTTTCCTCGCCGAGCCGGTCGAAGGCCGCGATCGTGTGGAGCATTTTTCCCGTCCCTGTGGTTCTTTCTGTAAGTGAGCGTTTTTGTGACCGTCCGCCGAGAAAAGTCAAACGGATTGGAATGGCCGTGTCGGAAGATCTGAAGAATTGGCAGCCGCGCCCGCGGCCGGAGCGCAAAGCGATCGAGGGACGCACCGTCAGGCTCGAGCCGCTGAGCGCAGCAGAGCATGGCGACGGCCTCTACGAGGCCTCCTCGGTTTCGGATGCCGACGGACGTTTCGCCTGGCTGCCCGACTATCCGCCGGAAACCCGCGCCGCCTTCCAGCCTTGGCTCGACAAGGCGGAAGCCAGCGAGGATCCGCTGTTCTTCACCGTCATCGACAAGGCGAGCGGCAAGATCGCCGGGCGCCAGACGCTGATGCGCATCGACGCCAACAACGGCGTCGGCGAAATCGGCAACATCTATTGGGGTCCGCTGATCTCGCGCAAGCCGGCGGCAACCGAGGCGCAGTTCCTGTTTGCGAAATATCTCTTCGACGATCTCGGCTACCGCCGCTACGAATGGAAGTGCAACAACCGCAACGAGCCCTCGAAGCGCGCCGCGGAGCGCTTCGGCTTCAAGTTCGAAGGCATCTTCCGCCAGCATCTTGTGGTCAAGGGTGAAAACCGCGATACGGCATGGTATTCGATCATCGACAAGGAATGGCCGGCCTTGCGCAAAGCCTATGAAGGCTGGCTCGATCCGGCGAATTTCGACAGCGAAGGCGGCCAGAAGCGGCGGCTTGAGGATTTTCGCGCCGACTTTGGCGCGTAGACCACGATCTCCGGAAGCGGAAAACCGCTTGCGGCAGGTCCGACAGGAGTTTCGGCAATGGCGCACGACCACGCTTCGCACGATCACGGCTCGGCCGGTCACAGCCATGCCGCCGGCCATGTGCATGGCTCGACCGACAAGAAGCGGGTGCTGATCGCGACCTGCCTGACCGCGGGCTTCATGGTCGCCGAGGCGCTCGGCGGCTGGCTGACCGGATCGCTGGCGCTGGTCGCCGATGCCGGGCACATGTTGGCCGACGCCATCGCGCTCGGTCTCGCCTGGTATGCCTTCCACCTGACAGGCCGTCCGGCCACCGGCCGTCTCACCTATGGCTTCGCCCGGGTGAAGACGCTGGTCGCCTACACCAACGGCATCGCCATCTTCGTCATCGCGCTTTGGATCGTCTACGAGGCCTGGGGGCGGCTGATGAATCCGGCGCCGGTGCTCGGCGGGCCGATGCTGGTGGTGGCGGTGGCAGGCCTCCTGGTCAACATCGCCTCCTTCTTCGTGCTGCATGGCGGCGATCGGGAAAGCCTCAACATGCGCGGCGCCATCCTGCATGTGCTGGGCGACTTGCTGGGTTCCGCGGCGGCGATCGTTGCCGCCATCATCATCGTGGCGACAGGGTGGACGCCGATCGATCCGATCCTGTCGGTGCTGGTGTCGCTGCTCATTCTTTCGACAGCATGGTCGCTGATGCGCGAGGCGGCCCACGTCCTGCTCGAAGGCGTGCCGGCAAGCCTCGACCGCGACGTTGTCGCCAAGGACATCGAAAGCGCGGTCAAAGGTGTGCGCGAGGTGCATCACATGCATGTCTGGTCGCTCGACGGGACCTCCAACATGGCGACGCTGCATGCCTGCCTGAACGACGGCGTCGATGCGCATGTGGCGGTGAGCGCCATCAAGAAGCGGCTTGCGGTCAAGCACGGCATCGAACATGCCACGGTCGAGCCCGAATTCGGACAATGCGCCGACAGCCATGACAAGCATGACCATCACCATGATCACGACCACGCGCATGGCGCGCCTGCCGATCGCCGGCATTATCATTGATCCTGCCGTGACGATGAAACCGAACAGCCTCGAAACGAGGACCTTCCGCTGATGGATCGTGACACAAAGAACGCGGCGATCGCCGCGGCGGTGATACTGCTCCTGTTCGGCCTCGCCACCTATTTCCTGCCAGCCATCATGCTGGCCGCCGGCAAGGTGTCGACGGTGCTGGCGGCCGTCATCGCCGTGGTCTTCATGGTCGGGCTGTTCGTCGTCTTGTGGCTGCGCGGACGCAGCCAACGCAAGAAAGGTCTCTGAAGATGAGAATACTGATCACGGGCGCGGCCGGCATGGTCGGTCGCAAGCTGATTGCACGGCTGGCCAAGAATGGCGCTTTGCGCGGGAGGAAAATAACGGCGCTCGACCTGCATGACATCGTGGCGCCGCAGGCGCCGGCGCTCACGGGCATCGATGTGTCGATCCACACCGGCGATCTGTCCGCGCCCGGCGCCATGGCGGCGCTCGTGGCTCCGCGCCCGGACGTGATCTTCCATCTGGCGGGCATCGTGTCGGGTGAGGCGGAAGCCAATTTCGATCTGGGCTACCGGGTCAATCTCGACGGTACGCGCGCGCTGTTCGATGCGGTGCGCCTGGCGGCCTTCGCGCCGCGCCTCGTCTTCACCTCGTCGATCGCCGTGTTCGGCGCGCCGTTCCCGGACGTCATCCCGGACGAATTCCATCCGACGCCGCTCACCTCCTACGGCACGCAGAAGCAGATGAGCGAAGCGCTGCTCGCCGATTATACGCGGCGCGGCTTCTTCGACGGTATCGGCATCCGGCTGCCGACGATCTGCGTTCGCCCCGGCAAGCCGAACAAGGCGGCGTCGAGCTTCTTCTCAGGCATCATCCGCGAGCCGCTCGCCGGCCAGGAGGCGATCCTGCCGGTGCCGCGCTCGGTGCTGCACACCCATGCCAGCCCGCGCTCGGCGGTGAATTTCCTCATCCATGCGGCCGAGATCGAAGGCGACAAGGTCGGCCCGCGCCGCAACCTCACAATGCCGGGCGTCGCCGTCACGGTCGGTGAGCAGATCGAGGCGCTGGAGCGCATTGCCGGTGTCGAGGTGGCGAAGCGGATCCGCGAGCAGCCCGACGAAACCATCTGGGCGATCGTCAAAGGCTGGCCGACGCGCTTCGAGGCGAGGCGGGCGCGGGAATTGGGGTTTGCCGCCGAAAGCAGCTTTGACGAGATCATCCGCGCGCACATCGAGGATGAGCTTGGCGGGAAGATCGCCTGACGTCTATCGATACCAAGTGATGCCGGCCTGACCCGAAGCTCAATACAACTTGGGCACTGCCTGGTCAGGCGCCGCCCGACAGGCCGGCCGACAGAAGCAGCAGGCCGACCAGGAAGATGAAGGCGGCGCCGCCGATCTCGACGATGGAATGGATGCGGTTGCCGATGCGTCCATCGCCGGCGAAATAGACCGCCCAATTTTTGGCCAGCACCGCGATCGTCGCCAGCGCCGAGACGGTGATCGCGGTGCCGATCGACATCGCCAGCACCGACAGCAGCCCTCCTACCCACAGTCCGTTGAGCAGCGCGAAGCTCAGCACGATCAGCGCGCCGGAGCAGGGGCGGATGCCGACGGCGGCCACCGCCGACCAGGCGGTCTTCCAATCGAAGCGGTCACCCGACAGCATCGCCGGATCGGGCGCATGCGAATGGCCGCAGGTCTCGCAGACTTCGCCCGGGC
Source organism: Mesorhizobium sp. CA8 (assembly GCF_020164955.1). Lineage (GTDB taxonomy): Bacteria > Pseudomonadota > Alphaproteobacteria > Rhizobiales > Rhizobiaceae > Mesorhizobium. The sequence goes on along the minus strand of NZ_JAIUHG010000012.1, from coordinate 121,990 downwards.
CATGATCGTGGTGGGCGTGATCATGCGCGGCGTGATCGTGACCGTGCGAATGGTCGTGATGAACGTGATCATGAGCGTCATGCACATGGAGGACGTGCGAATGCGTTGAGTGCGCATGAGCGTGAGAATGGCCGGCATGGGAATGCGCATGGGCATGCGAGTGGCCCCCATGCCCGCCATGCGAATGGCCGGCATGGGCAGCCGACAGGCTGTAGGCAGGCCTCCTGCCGAACAGGCGCAGGATCGACGGCCCGAGCTTGCGCCACAAAAGCCAGGCGCCGAACAGTGTCACCAGCACATAGCTCGAGATTTCCAGGAACCAGGCCGCGTCGGTCATCGAGATCGCGGTGCCGCGCAGCACGAAATAGGCGAGCATCATCACGACCACCGCCGTCAGGCCCTGCAGCAGCGCCGAGACGAAGGAGAGCATGATGCCGCGCCTGAGGGCCACTTCGTTGGCGACCATATAGGAGGAAATGACCGCCTTGCCGTGGCCGGGGCCGGCGGCGTGGAAGATGCCATAGGCGAAGGAAAGCCCGATCAGCAGCCAGAGCTTGCTGCCATCCTGGCGCATCGCCTTCATGGCGGCGGCGAGCGAATGGTAGAATTCCTGCTGCCTGAGATTGATCCACATCAGTATATGGGCAAACGGCCCGGTGGTGGTCGGCGCCATGCCGTCATTGGTGCCGATGCCCAGCGAACTTTGCGCATGCGCCACGACAGGCAAATGGGTGATCACCAGGGTGGCGGTCAACAGGCCGAGCGCTAGTCGGATATTCGTGGGATGCCCCACGAACATCCGCAGGTTCCGATCGCAAAGCCGTGAGACACCTTTGCGGAATCTGCTTGCGCGCAGCGGTGGTTTCATCACCAAATCATCCTTCCGGCGGGCAGTTCAACTCGAGCTTGGTGGCGAAGATCTTGCTCATGTTGGTGCCTGTCGGATCGTTGAAGAACGCCTCCGTCAGGGTCTTCTGGTTTTCCTTGATCGCCTCGTCAGGATCGGGCCGGATCACCTTCTTGGTGCAGGTCGAGGGCAGGCCTTCGACGGCAAGGTTGGCGTCATCGGTAAAGTCGATCGCCGTGTAGAAGGTCGGATCGTAGACGCCGATGTCGACTTTGCCGGCGAGCTTGATCGGGGTCTTCGGCTGCGACTCGAACAGGATGATCAACTGGTCGTTCTCGAAGTTCGCCATCAGATGCGGCGGCGGCACCATAGGCACGTCCTTGCCGTCCTGGGTTACGAGCTGGAAGTAATTGAACTCGGCCAGCGAGGAATGGACGGTGTCGGCCACTTCCTTGAGTTCTTTGTCGTCAAGTTTCAGATCGGAGTTCTTGTCGAACTCCATCATCACTGTACTCGAAAACAGGTCGTCGAAGCGCCAAAGGTGGCGCAGCGCCGTCACACTTTGGTGATCCTGGCTGAGGATGACGTCGAGGCGCGCTTCGGCGAAGACATGCGGGTGCACTTCGGCCTGCTCGACCGAGACGAACGTGGCGGCGAGGGCCGAAGCCAGCATGGTTGCTTGCCGTTTCAGATGCATTCCGGGCCGCGATTCCATCGACTTCGGGAGTGAGGCCCGAGAGTTAACATAAAGGGGGCGAAATTGGGACGCGGGCTATCACGCCGTGTCGCGCGTCTTGAACCACTGCACCAGGAAATCGACTAGGACCCTTACCTTGGCCGGCAGATAGCGGCGGTGCGGGTAGACGGCGAAGATGCCGGTGCCCGCCATGAGACGATCGTCGAGCGCGGTGACCAGCTTGCCGGATGCGACGTCGGGGGCGGCGATGAAATCCGGCAGCATGGCGAAGCCCAGGCCGGAGAGCGCGGCGGCTCTTGCCACGATCGGGCTGTTGACCTCGATCGGACCCGAAACGGCGACGCTGATGGAGTCCTCGGCCTCGCCCTTGAAGCGCCAGTTGGACAGCGAGCGGCCGTTCGTGTCGACGATGCAGGGCATGTTGGCGAGATCCTGCGGACGTGTCGGCTTGCCATGCTTGGCGATCAGCTCCGGCGACGCGCAAAGCCTGACCGAGAACGGCGCCAGCCGCCTGGCGATTAGCGAGGAGTTCTCCAGCCGCGAGATGCGCACGGCAAGGTCGAAACCTTCCTCGACAAGGTCAACGAAGCGATCGTCGAGATGGATGTCGAGCACGATGTCGGGATGCTGCCTGGCGAAGTCGACCAGCGACTGACCGATCGGCGCATCGGCGAAGGTGCGGGCGGCCGACAGCTTGATCCTGCCGCGGACGTCGCCGGAAGACTGGCGCACAGCCTCGGCGAGACTGTCGACCTCACGCACGATCTCGGAGGCGCGCTGATAATAGGTGTGGCCGGCTTCGGTCAGCGAGAACTGGCGCGTTGTGCGGTTCAAGAGCAGCGCGCCGAGCTCGTCTTCCAGCTCGCGCACATATTTCGACAAAAGCGCCTTGGACCGGCCGATCTTGCGCGCCGCGGCCGAAAAGCCTTCCGCCTCGACCACGTCGATGAAGGCGCGCATGCGCGTCAATGTATCCATGTTCAGACCTTTCGTGCCGCGTCGAGAATCCTGCGGCCGAGCCGTATCAGGGCAACGTCGCTGCCGGAAGGGCCGAGCAGCGAAAGACCGAAAGGCGCGCCGTCGACGGAGCCGATCGGCAAGGTGATCTGCGGAAAGCCCGAAAGACCGGAAAGGCACAAGAGATGCAGCGCCCTTTCGCGATAGGCCTGGAACTGTTCCGGCGTGCTGGCGGCGAGCGGCGCCGCGCCGGGAACGGTGGGCAGGACCAGAAAGCCGTTGTTGCCGAGCAGAGCCCCGAATTCCGCCCGGAACGCCAAGCGGCGCGCGGCTTCGGTGGCGGCAGTCGTGGCGTCGATGGTGCGGCCGAAGCCGAAACGCTCCTCGACGCCCGGGCTGAGGCGACCGCCGGCCGAGATCCAAGGGCCATGCTCGCGCCAGGCCTCGAAGGCCTGCAGGCGGCGGAAGCACCAGTAAAGCTCGTCCGGGAAAGAGGCGAAGGCGTATTCGGTCTCTACCGGCTGGCCGATGACGCCGGCCGCCAGCGCCTTCATGCGCGCGTATTCGGCGGCTTCCGCCGGGCCGGTGACGAAGGCGTCAAGCCAGCGGATCGACAGCGGGCGGTTGAGCGGGTGCTGGTGCGGATCGCGGCCGAGCAAAAGCTTGCCGACCGCCTCATAGGTCTCGATGTCGTCGGCGAACCAGCCGAACGTGTCGAAGCTCGATGCCAACTTCATCGCGCCGTCGAGCGGAATGCGGCCATGGGTGGTGCGCAGCCCGATCAGGCCGCAGAAGCTTGCCGGCGCGCGAACCGAGCCGCCGGTGTCGGAACCGGTGGCGATGTTCGCCAGCCCGCCGGCAACCGCGGCAGCCGAGCCGGAGGAGGAGCCGCCGGTGACGCGATCGGGCGCGGCGGGATTGACCGGGTAGGGGAAATGCGCGTTCTGGCCGAACAGCGAGAAGGCCAACTCGTCGGTCTGGGTCTTGCCGACGAATCGCGCGCCGGCATCGAGGATCGTCTGCACCGCTTGCGCCGTGCGCGAGGCGGCGTGCGCTTCCTCGAATTTTTGCGGATTGCCGCAGCCGGTGCGGTAGCCGGCGACGTCATAGATGTCCTTGACGGCCAGGCGCAGGCCGGCGAGCGGGCCCAATTCCGCATTCGCCACAGGCATTTGGCGCAGATCGAGGAAGGCGTTCAGCGGTCCTTGAGTTCCTGGCATCGTTCGATTTCCGGATACGGTGCGATCAACATTGTTCGATGCCAGAAATTTTACAACCTGGGCTTACGATTTTTATTGATTGTGAAACCCTTCGCTCTTATATCGCGCTTGCCCAAAGTCGCACGTGCCTGTGGGTGTCCGCCGACCCTCGAATGGTGAGGACAATCGGTAAGGTAACTGGAGCCAACCCCTCCAGTCGGTCAGTGGCCAACCACAAGACCGAGGACACCTTGAAGCAACGACGGTGCGGGCCTTTCTGGTTCTCTTCCGGTTGTCCAAAGACCGGGGTTACTAAAGAGGCACACCTTCATTGCCGGCAGTGCGGACGGGGTCTCCCATCCAAGCCAAGGCAGACAAAGCGAACCGAGGCCGGGCAAGGCCAAGGTTCACCGCCGCGAGACGGCGATTCGTGGTTCCGGGGTCTCCACCGCCTGGTTCCATGGATTTTCCGTCCCGCCTTTGTCCACCGCGAGTTCGCGAGGCTGAGCGCCCGCGTTCAGCAGCCTTTGTGCGCGCCGAAAGGCGCCAATGGAGAGACCTCGATGGCCACTCAGCGCATTCTTGATTTCCTCGCCACCCGACGTCCGAATGGCCCTTGCCTCGTCGTCGACCTCGATGTCGTGCGCGACAACTTCCGCGCCTTCGAGAAGGCGTTGCCCGATTCCAGGATCTACTATGCGGTGAAAGCAAATCCGGCGCCGGAAATCCTGCGCCTGCTTGCTGCGATGGGCTCGTCCTTCGACACCGCATCGGTCGCCGAGGTCGAGATGGCGATGGATGCCGGCGCGCCCGCCAACCGCATTTCCTTCGGCAACACCATCAAGAAGGAGCGTGACATCGCACGCGCCTACCAGCTCGGCATTCGCCTTTTCGCCGTGGACTGCGTCGAGGAGGTCGAGAAGATCGCGCGTGCCGCTCCTGGCTCGCGCGTGTTCTGTCGCGTGCTGACCGACGGCGAAGGCGCCGAGTGGCCGCTGTCGCGCAAGTTCGGCTGCGTGCCGGCGATGGCAGTCGACGTGCTGCGTCATGCCAAGGGCCTCGGCCTCGACGCCTATGGCGTGTCGTTCCATGTCGGCTCGCAGCAGACCGACCTGTCGGCCTGGGACCGCGCCCTGGGCGACGCCAAGACGGTGTTCGCGACGCTTGCCGAGGAAGGCATCGTCTTGAAGATGGTCAATATGGGCGGCGGCTTCCCGACCCGTTACCTTAAGGATGTGCCGGCGGCGCAGGCCTACGGCCAGGCAATCTTCTCGGCGCTGCGCAAGCATTTCGGCAATGCGCTGCCCGAGACGGTCATCGAGCCGGGCCGCGGCATGGTCGGCAATGCCGGCGTCATCAAGTCGGAAGTCGTGCTGATCTCGAAGAAGGCCGACAACGACAATGTGCGCTGGGTGTTCCTCGACATCGGCAAGTTCGGCGGTCTCGCCGAGACCATGGACGAGGCGATCCGCTATCCGCTGGTCACCCGCCATGACGGCTCGGAGACCGCGCCTTGCGTGCTCGCCGGCCCCACCTGCGATTCGGCCGACGTGATGTATGAGAAGACGCCTTATCCGCTGCCCTTGTCGCTGACCATCGGCGACGAGGTGCTGATCGAAGGCACCGGAGCCTATACGACCACCTATTCGGCGGTTGCCTTCAATGGCTTCGAGCCTCTCCGATCCTACGTGATCTGAGCGGTTCGCAAGAACCGCTCAGATCGATCGGGCGGGTGCCTGTCATCCGCCCGGGCTCGCTTGTGGAACAGATCTCCGCTGGTGAAGGATCGCGGACATGGACATTGCAGATTTCATCGTAGAGGGCGCAGCACGCCGGGTAATCTCCCCCCTTGAGGGGGAGGTGGCCGCGCAGCGGCCAGAGGGGGTCGTCTCACATAGATCGCCGGCGGCGTCTCTTGTCGTTGAGGGCGCCGGCGCTTCACGCGCGGCGACCCCCTCTGTCGCCTTCGGCGACATCTCCCCCTCGAGGGGGGAGATTGCGCGCGCCTTCGTGATCGTCGGCGAAGGCGTGGGCGACGCCGCGGCGCGCGAAGCGCTGCTTGACCGTGCCATGGGGCCGAAGCGCAAGAAGAAGTCCTCGGAGAAGCTGCGGCGCGGCCGCCGGCCTTCGGAAGGCCTGGCCTTTGTCGCCCGCGATGTCTCGGGCGGGGTCGTCGGCACGGTGCGGCTGTGGGATGTGAGGCTGGGCGAGGGCGGTCCGGCGGCGCTTCTGCTTGGCCCGCTCGCGGTCGAGCCAGGCTTGAAGAGCGGCGGCATCGGCTCGGCGCTGATGCGGCATGCATTCGCCGAGGCCGCGCGGCTCGGCCATGGCTCGATCCTGCTCGTCGGCGATGCGCCGTATTATGGACGGTTCGGCTTCTCGGCCGACCGAACCGGGGCGCTTGCCATGCCTGGCCCGTATGAGCGGCACCGGCTTCTGGCGCTGGAGCTGAAGGAAGGCGCGCTGGACGGCGCCAAAGGCACGATCAAGGCCGCCGGCCGCAAGATCAAGGGACAGGCGCCGGACTTCGTGGCGTGAAGACAAAAACAAGAACGCCGCCCGTCGGACGGCGTTTGTTTTGCGAAGGATCAGCCGAGCAGCTGGCTGAGCGCCATGGCGACCGTCATGTCGCCTTCGACCTTGAGCTTGCCGGCCATGAAGGCCATGGTCGGGTTGAGGTCGCCAGCGATCAGCGATTCCAGATCGTCGAGCGACAGCTTCACGGTGCAGTCGGTCGGCGCATCGGTGGTCGAGACGGTCGCGCCGTCGATGACGATGACGCCGTCGCTCCCGGTGTCGAACTTGACCGAATGCTCGAAGCCCGCGCTTGCCACGCGCGACCTGATCTTGTCGGCAATCTCCTGAACGCCCATGGCGGTTCTCCTCGTTGGTTGCGTTGACGCGCACCGGCGCTTGGCCGCTGGCGAGGTAGGCGCGCCGCACCTATGCGGTCGCCTGTCACCGGCGCATATAGCTTCGAGTTGACGTAAACGTCAACGCGGTCACCATGCGTCATATCGCTTAGGGGAACTGGCCATGTCTACCGCCGGTGGACGCGGCCAGACAGTCAATGCTCCGGCGCTGCCTGGAAAGGCTTGGTCATCGCCGCCGCGGTGTCGCCGGCATTCTTGCGACGGCGAAGCGCGTTGTCGCGGATGTCGTCCTTGGAGAGGAAGTTGACCTGATCGATCAGCACCTCGTGCACCAGCTCGACGCCGACGCGAGCGTTGATGGTGTCGCGGATCGACTTGCGGAAAGCGTCGAGATCGATCGATTCCTTCTTGGTGAAATCGATTTGAGGGTTGGAATAAAGATAGGAATAGACCTGATCGGTCATCAGCGCCTGCGCCGGGACCGACAGCTTCTTTATCTGTTCCGGCTCCACCGTGTAGACGAGCTTGGTGAGGAAATAGCCGTCGATCGTGCCGTCGCGCAGCAGCGGCACCGAGATCATGTCGGTCTTGACGTAATCGAGGCCGCCCAGCATCGGCTTCGGCGGTTCGGCCGCGCCGCGCTGGTCGGCCGCCTGGAAGGAATAGAAGACCGCGCCGAGCGTCACGGCGCAGATCCACAGCGCAGCGGCGATGAACTTTATCATGTTATGTTTGCTTCGAGCATGATCTCGTCCGAAAACCGGCTTCCACTTTTCGGGATCATGCTCGGGCCATGCCGAACTCGCCGGCCGAATAGGTGCCGTCGGCATCGGCGCGCTGGATGGCGTTCCTCAAAAGCGTGGCGACCTCGTTGACGGCGTTGAGATGGGCAAGGATCGCCGCCTCGTTCTTCGCCAGCTTTTGGCGCAGCCGCAGCAGACCTTCGCGATGCTGCTCGAGGAATTCGATCTCGTTGGCGCCCTTCAGGGCGCGGTTCAGCTCGTAGAGATACCGGCTTTTGCGCGCGTTCGAGGCCTTGAGGTCATAGGCCGTTCCGCTGCGGATGCCGGCGGTCTCCTCGTCCACGACTTCCTCGATGCGGCCGATGATAGCGGCGAGGTTGCCGGGTCGTGCGGCGGCGGGCGCCTCCATTGCATTGGTACGCGCGGGAAGGTTGGAAAGGTCCGTTTGGTCGGCCATGTAGGTCCCTAGATCTTGATGTCCGTTTTTATGGTTGTTTCGTCACCGGTCATCGACCGTGCGGCTTTGCGCTCAAGCTCCTCGATCATCGAGGTCGAAAGCCGGGTCTGCTGGTCGAGCTCGGCTTTCTGCGGTCCGCCGGCAACCGGGCCGACCGGCACTTTGTGCTTGCCGTCGAGATAATGGTCGGCAAGCATCGACCGGGCGATGCCGATGCCGCCATGCGCGGCCATGACATCGGCCACCTTTTCGGCGAGCTGCGACTTCCACATGTCGCCGGCCAGGCCCTTGCCGTAAACGCCCTCTGTGTCCTTGGGCATCATGTTCTGGATGAAGGTGGTCAGCACCATCGCCTCGAAGCGCTGGAACTTCTTCGCCGGATTGGCGGCTTCCGCCTTGTCGGCCGTTGCGCGCGACAGAATGGAGCCGGCATCGACCGTCGCGGCGGGATCGACAGAGAACGGTGCCGAGGCGCCATTCGCCCTTCTCGCGAGCGCCGCGCGCGCGGCCTCGACATCGGCCGGTTCCGCTGCGCGGGCAACGTCCATGACGATGTCGCTGGGTGGGGAAATGGCCAAGAAAGCTCTGCCTTTTGCCGGTTTTGTCAGTTTGCACAATGACTCAAGAAGCTTGTGGCAGGCTTGCGGTGATTAGCCGTCGGAGATTCGCTTCTGCATGATCAGATCGAGCCGCTCGCGGTCGGAGCGTTCGCGCTCGTCGCGGCGGCGCTCGTCCTTGTAGGCGCGCTCGACCATGTTGGTGCGCGCCGTCGCGGTGGCGATCAGCGATACTTCGTGGCGGGCATTCTCGAGGTTCCGTTCCTGACGGCCGAGCGCGTCGGTGATGCGGCGATGATAGATTTCGGGAAAGAGGGAACCCAGCGAGCTGTCGGTGTCGAAGCGCTCGATCAGCTCCTTGGCCTCCGCTTCGGCCTTGACGGCGGCGGCGAGGAAGCCGGCATGGCGGGTCTCGTGCAGCGCCTTCAACTGCTCCTGCACCTTGACCAGTTTCCTCAGGCGGTCTTTGCGCGCGGTCATGGCTACCTCGCCAGCGTGAGGTCGACGAAGCCGCCGACAAACAGCGACAGCAAGGTGCCGACAGCGAAATAGAAGATGATCATGCCGCCGGCGAGGACGAAGGGTAGCGAGATGAAATAGACCGGGATCTGCGGCGTCAGCTTGTTGACGAAACCGATCGTCAGATTGACCAGGATGGCATAGGCGACGAACGGGCTGCCGAGGCGGATGACCAGGAAGAAGGCATCCGACACCGTGTCGGTGACGTCGACCAGGGCGGCCTGCGGGTTGAAGAACACATTGACCGGAGCGACCTGGTAGGAGGCGACGAGCGCCTTGACGATCTCGTGGTCGAAGTCGAAGACGAAGAGCAGAAGCAGCGCCGAGAACGAGATGATGGCGGCGAGGGCTGCCTGCGGCTCCGGCTCCTCGATCGCCGGCCCGCCAGAGCCGCCATAGCCGATCATCATGGCGATGGCCGAGCCCATGAAGCGCAGCGCCTCCATATAGAGCCTGGTCATGGCGCCGATCAGCCCGCCGACCAGCAACTCGGAGACGATCATCGGCGCCAGGATCTGCGGTCGGGGATCGACGAACGGATAGATGCGGTCCCACAGGAAAGCGAGCAGGCCGCCGGTTGCCGCCACCGACACGAAGAGCTGGATCTGGATCGGCACCCGCGCGCTCGACAGGCCCGGCATCAGCATGAAGCAGGCGCCGATGCGGCAGAAAGCGAGGAAGGCGGCGATGACGACGTCTTGCGAGAGCGCGTTCACGAGATGGTCCCGAGCACCTTGATCTCGACGCCCTTGGCGATCTCGACATGGCTGAGAACGGGAAGCGTCGTGAACAGCCGCTCGATGATCATGCGCACATAGGGACGCGCGTCGGGCGCGGTGACGAGCACGAAGCGCTCGCCGGCCTCGAGATGCTTGCGGATCGCCTTGGTGGCGTCCTGGCCGAATTCCTCGAGCTGGCGCGGATCGATGTCGAACTCGCGCACCTCGCCCTTGGCATCGCGCTTGAGGCTCTGGTGGAAGGCGAGGTCCCAGCGGTTGCCCAGGCGCAGCACCTTGAGCATGCCGCCCTCGGAGAGATCGCCGCAGATCTGCTGCGCCATGCGGATGCGCACATGCTCGACGATCTGCTCGGTGCGGCGCACATGCGGCGCGATCTCGGCGATGGCCTCGATGATCAGATGCAGGTTGCGGATCGAGACGCGCTCGGCGAGCAGCAGCTTCAGCACGGCCTGCAGGCCGGGATAGGAAATGTGCGACGTGCAGATCTCGTCGGCGAGTTTGCGGTATTCCGGATCGAGCCGTTCCAGGAGCGCCTTCATATCCTTGTAGGACAGGAGCTGCGGCAGGTTGTTGCGGATCACCTCGGAAAGATGCGTGAGCAGCACCGACATGTTGTCGGCGAAGGTGAAGTTCTCGCGCTTCAGGTCCTCGGCGAAGGTTTCGAGCACCGAATAGGCGCGCATGCCGAAGGCCGGCTCGCGGATCTCCTCGCCGGGGATCTCCGGCACGCCGCGCGTGCCGAGCAGCACCATGATCTCGCCGACGCGCATCTGGTATTCGGCGACCACTGTGCCGTGCACCTTGATCTGATAGCTCTTCGGCGGGATGGCGAAGTCGTCGGCGACGCGCACCTCCGGCACCACGAAACCGTATTGCTGGGCGAATTTCTTGCGCATCTTCGACATGCGGAACACCAGCTCCTGATGCGCCACCATCAGCCTTGTCGAAAGCTGCTTGCCGATCAGAAGCTCGATCTCGGCGGTGACCAGCGAGGCTTTGACCGAGTTCTTCTCCTCCTCGACCTTGTTCGCCTTCTCCTGCGTCTTCAGGGCTTCCGCGGCGGCGCGTTCGCGGCTCTGGCGCAGCGGGATGATGTAGCCGAGCCCGGCCATGCCGCCGGCGAGCGCGAAGAAGGGGAAGAGCGGCAGGCCGGGCATCAGGCCGAGGATGACGAGCAGCGAGGCGGCGACGTAGAGGGCGCGCGGATGCGCGCCGAGCTGGCCGAACACCGCCTGGTTGGTCGATCCGCGCGTGCCGCCCTTGGAGACCAGCATGCCGGCGGCGAGCGAAACGATGAGGGCGGGGATCTGGGTGACGAGGCCGTCGCCGACCGACAGCTTGATGAAGACGTCGGCCGCCTGGCCGAGGCCCATGCCGTGGCGCAAATAACCGATGGCGATGCCGCCGACGATGTTGATGGCGGTGATGATCAGGCCGGCGATGGCGTCGCCGCGGACGAATTTCGAGGCGCCGTCCATCGAGCCGAAGAAGGAAGATTCCTCTTCCAACTCGCGGCGGCGCAGCTGCGCCGTCTTGTCGTCGATCATGCCGGCGGAAAGGTCGGCGTCGATCGACATCTGCTTGCCGGGGATGGCGTCGAGAGTGAAGCGCGCGCCGACTTCTGCGATACGGGTCGCGCCCTTGGTGATGACGATGAAGTTCACCACGATCAGGATCATGAAGACGATGAGGCCGATGACGAAGTCGCTCGACATCACCAGCTTCGAGAAGCCGGAGATGACATAGCCGGCCGCGTGCGTGCCCTCGTTGCCGTGCGACAGAATCATGCGGGTGGTGGCGATGTTGAGCGAGAGCCTGAGCATCGTGGCGATGAGCAGCACGGTCGGGAAGGACGAGAAGTCGAGCGGCCGCTGGATCCACAGCGCCACCATCAGGATCAGCACCGAAAGCGCAATCGAGAAGGCAAGGCCGATATCGATGAGGAAGGCCGGGATCGGCAGGAACAGCACCGCCAGGATGACGACGATGCCGAGCGCGAAGAAAACGTCGCGCCCGTTCTTGGCTACCGCGCCAGGCACAAGTGTTTCGCTGATTGCCATATCGTCCCCAAATCCAGAGCCGCCACGTAGAGGGCAGGCCCTCGACCGTAGCCCTCCAAGCTTGCGCGAAGGTGGGAGAAGAAACCTGGTGCTGCCCGGCGCTGCTCGCTGAACATTCCGGCCCCTGACTAACTCTATCTCCTTGGTCGCGGCGACAAGTTTTTCGTAACGCTAATGCGGCGCAACGCCAAAATGGCGCCATAAGCGGTCGGCATTGCGGTTGCCACACAAAGCCGCCGCGCGTATCAGGCACGGCAGCTGTTTTTCTTTCGCATACCGGCGAGCCGTCCCGTTGCCTGCCAGAAACGACCCACAAGTCTACGCCCGGCGGCTTCGCGCGGTGCTGATCAGTTCGATTCCGGTGCTCGAGGCGCGCGGCATCGTGATCGTACTGATGGCCGGCGTGGTCGGCGTGATCGCGGGCGCGGTGGTCACCGGCATGAGCGCGCTGGTGCAAGGCATGCATTACCTGCTGTTCGACGTGCAGCCGGGCGGCCGGCTCTCGGCGATGTTCTCGCTTGCCGACCCGGTACAGGCGATGTTCCCGGCGATCGGCGGCCTGCTGCTCGGGCTTTCCGTCATCTGGCTCAGAAAGCGCAAGTTCCGCACGCCGGTCGACCCGATCGAGGCCAACGCGCTCTATGGCGGGCGCATGTCGCTCACCGACACGTTCATCATCGTGGCGCAGACGATGATCTCCAGCGGCTTCGGCGCCTCGGTCGGATTGGAAGCCGGCTACACCCAGATCGGCTCCGGCATTGCGTCCCGACTTGCCCGCGCCTTCCACCTGCGCCGCAATGACGTGCGCATCCTGGTCGGTTGCGGTGCGGCCGGTGCAATCGCCGCCGCCTTCGACGCGCCGCTGACCGGCGCCTTCTACGGTTTCGAGCTGGTGATCGGCATCTACTCCGTCGCCAATGTGGCGCCAGTGATGACGGCGGCAATCTCGGCCTCGCTGACAGCGGAAGTCTTCGGCGGCGTGCCATTCCCGCTGGAACTGTCGGGCTTGCCGAATTTGACCGCCGGCGAATATGTGCCGTTCCTGCTTCTCGGGCTGTTCGGCGGGGCAGCCTCGATCGCCATCATGCATCTGGTGAGCATTGTCGAGCGCGTCTTCGTGCGGTTGTCGGTCGACGCGTCGGTCAGGCCCTTCATCGGCGGCATCTTCGTCGGCCTGCTCGGGCTGGTCACGCCGCAAGTGCTGTCCAGCGGCCATGGCGCGCTGCACCGCGAGTTCGCCATGAACTACGCGCTGCCGGTGGTGGCGAGCGTTTTCGTGATGAAGCTGGCGGCCTCGGCCATCTCCCTTGGCTCCGGCTTCCGCGGCGGCCTGTTCTTCGCCTCGCTGTTCCTGGGCGCTTTGCTCGGCAAGGTCTTTGCCGGCGTCATGACGCTGACCGCGCCATCGGCCGGCATCGACCCGGCAGTCGCCGCCGTCGTCGGCATGACCTCGCTTGCGGTCGGCGTCGTCGGCGGTCCACTGACCATGACGTTCCTGGCGCTGGAATCGACCCGCGACCTGACGCTCACCGGCGTCGTGCTGGCGGCCTCGATCATGTCGGCGATCCTGGTGCGCGAGACCTTCGGCTACTCCTTCTCGACCTGGCGCTTCCACCTGCGCGGCGAGACGATCCGCAGCGCGCATGACGTCGGTTGGATGCGCAGCCTCACCGTCGGCTCGATGATGCGCAAGGATGTCCGCACCATTCCTGCCTCGACCACGCTTTCCGAATTTCGCATGGAAGTTCCGCTCGGCTCGGGACAGCGCGTCATCGCCGTCGAGCAGGCCGACCAATATGTCGGCATGCTGCTGGTGCCGGAACTGCACAGCGATCGCTCCGATGGCGAAATGCCGGTGAGCGCGCTCGCCCAGTTCAAGGACGCGGTGCTGGTGCCGTCGATGAATGTCCAGACCGCCGCCGAGACCTTCCAGCGCACCGGGGCCGAGGAACTGGCGGTGGTCGAGGATTTCGACGAGCGCATCGTGCTTGGCCTGCTCACCGAGAGCCATCTGATGCGCCGTTATGCCGAAGAGCTCGACAAGGCGCGCCGCGATCTGTCGGGTGAGGGCTAGCCCCTCTCTTTCAACTGAAGCCCTGGCTCGGCAGCCGCGAGGATGCGGCCCGACCGCGCAACCATGCCTCTTGCCATCTGTACAGTGGCACTGTACAAGTTGTTCAGTGGAGGAACATGAATGCCCAAGGCATCTGGCAACGGTCGGGCGCAGGCGGCAAACGCCGCCGGTGCGGCCGCAACGCTTGCCCATCAGGCTCTGGGCATGCGGCTCAAGAGCCTTCGCCTTGCTCGCCGCCTTTCCTTGCGCGACCTCGCCGAGGCGACCGGAACCAGCGCCAGCTTCATCAGCCAGCTCGAGCGCGGCCTGACCGGGGCCAGCACGGCATCGCTCAATCAGATCGCTTCCGCGCTGGGAGTCAGCGTCGCGCTGCTGTTTGCGGAAAGCGCGGCTCAAAATCACCACGGCGTGCTCAGGCGCAGCGAGCGCCCAAGCCTGCCGCCCAGCGACGGCTGCCGCAAGATGCTCTTGTCGCGGCCGCCGCTCAGCGACATGGAAGTCTATGTCGGCGAGTTCGAGATCGGCGGCTCGACCGGCCCCGACCAATACACGCATGGCGACGCACATGAGATGCTGATCGTGCTGCGCGGCATTGTCGAGGTCTCGCTCGGCGAGGCGCGTCATGTCCTCGAAGAGGGCGACAGCGTCGAATACACAACGGCCACTCCGCATCGCACGGAGAACATCGGCAGCGGCCGGGCCGAAGTGATGTGGATCATCGCGCCGCCGACCTCGGTGCGCGCCGAGCTCGACCAATACACGACCTGGAAACCGCCCGCCGCCAGGTAACCGATCAAAACGCGGGCATGAATGGGAGAGTTATCGTTATGTTGAAATCGAGATATGGCATCGGCGCCGTCCTGGCGCTTGGCGTTCTGACCGGCGCGGCTTTCGCGCAGGACAAGCCCGTGGCGGGCGAGGTGAAGGAAGGCTCGCTCAAAGGCAAAACCCTGACCTTCGTCTCCTATGGCGGCATCTACCAGGACGGTCAGACGGCGGCGCTGAAGGAGTTCGTCGACAAGTCCGGCGTCAAGCTGCTCAATGACGGCCCGACCGAGATCGCCAAGCTGCAGGCGCAGGTCGAATCCGGCAATGTCACCTGGGACGTCGTCGATACCGACGACCTGCCGCCTTACGTCTATTGCGGCAAGCTGTTCCAGAAGCTCGATCTGACAAAGCTCGACGTCTCGAAAATCCCGGAAGGCCAGGTCGGCGAATGCTCGGTGCCGGCGATGAACTATGGCGTCGTGCTGATGTACAACAAGGAGAAGTACAAGGATAATCCGCCCAAGAGCTGGGCCGACTTCTTCGACACCGAAAAGTTCCCGGGCGTGCGCGGGATCGACGGCTCCGGCAGCCCGACCGGCGGCTTGCTCGAACAGGCCTTCAAATATGCAGGCGGCGATCCGAAGGCGATGACGGTGGCCGATATCGACAAGGCCATCGATGTGGTCCGCAAGCTCGGGCCCGATACCATCTTCTGGAAGACGGGCGCTGAATCGCAGCAGCTCGCCGAATCCGGCGAGGCCGACATGCTGATGATGTGGACCGGCCGCGCCATGACCGCGGTCAAGAACGGCGCCAAATACGCACCCGCATGGCAGGATTGGCTGGTGGTGATGGACCAGATGACGATCCCGGTCGGCGTCAAGGACACGGATGCAGCTTACGCGCTGCTCAACGCCTATCTCGGCAAGAATGCGCAGGAGATTCTGACCGAGAAGACCTCCTACACGCCGATCAACAGCGAGGCGCGGCCCAAGGTCGACGCTTCCGTCGCCGCCTTCCTGACCAACACGCCGGAGCGCCAGAAGCAGGGCTACAAGCAGAACTTCAAGTTCTGGGTGCCGAACTTCGCCGTGGCGCAGGAGAAGTGGTCCGCGCTGATGGCCGGCAACTGACCGGCTGAGAGAGGCGAAGTCCGTGAGCGCGCTCGAACCGACGACGCCCTCCGCCCCGCAACGGGCGGGCTGGGCATGGCGGCCTTACGCGCTCACGCTGCCGGCGCTCCTCCTGCTGGTGGCCGTGATCGGCTACCCGCTGCTGACCATCGTGCTGCGCAGCCTGTCTGAGCCGCAATGGGGCCTGCAGAACTACGCCTGGTTCTTCGGCGCGCCCGTCAACCTGACGGTGCTCCAGCGCACCTTCACCATCTCGGCCTGGGTGACCGTGGTCTGTGTGCTCTGCGCTTACCCTTACGCCTATCTGATGACCGCCGTCGGGCCGCGCGTGCGGCTCGTCCTGGTGCTTTGCGTCTTGATTCCGTTCTGGGTGAGCGGCGTGGTGCGCACGCTCTCCTGGGTGATCCTGCTGCAGGATTCCGGCGTCATCAATTCGCTGCTGAGATCAGCCGGCTTCGACGGGGTCCGGCTGATCCGCACCCAGACCGGCGTGGTGATCGGCATGGCGCAGGTGCTGCTGCCCTTCATGATCCTGCCGCTCTATTCGGTGATGAAGGGAATCGACCTCAGGCTGGTGCAAGCGGCGCGAAGCTTGGGCGCGCGGCCGTCGCGCGCCTTCTTCACGGTCTATCTGCCGCTGTCGCTGCCGGGCGTCTATGCCGGCGCGATCATCGTCTTTATCCTGGCGCTGGGTTTCTATATCACGCCGGCGCTGCTCGGCGGACCGCGCTCCACCATGCTGTCGACACTGGTGCAGACGCAGGTGCTCAGCCTGCTGCAATGGGGACGCGGCGGCGCCATGGGCGTGGTGCTCCTGATCGCGACCTTCGTTTTGCTGGCATTGGCGGCGCCTGTGATGCGGTCCAGGTATCGCGAAGCAGGGCGACGCTGATGGAGATGAAGCCGCTCACCCGCCTCATCCTCGGCCTCGTCTGCCTGCTGGTGGCGATCTGGCTTGTGGCGCCGACGCTGGTCGTCGTCCCGATGTCGTTCAACGAGAACAAGTCGCTTGCCTTTCCGCCGCAGGGCTTTTCCTGGCAGTGGTACCAGAACTTCGCCACCAATCCGGAATGGTCGACCAGCTTTCTCAACTCGCTCAAGGTCGCTTCGCTGGTGGCGGTGCTGGCGACGGTGCTCGGCACACTGGCCGCCTTCGGCCTCGACCGCATGAAGGCGCGTCCGGCCAATCTCTTGCGCATGCTGATGCTGACGCCGATGGTCGTGCCGGGCGTCGTTCTGGCCATCGGCATCTATGCCGTCTATCTCGACGCGCAGCTCGTCGGTACGCTGACGGGCTTCGTGCTCGCGCATACCATCCTTGCGCTGCCCTTCGTGCTGATCGCGGTCTCGGCCAATCTCGAGGTGTTCGACCGGCGGCTGGAGACGGCGGCGGCAAGCCTCGGCGCCGGCGCGCTGACCACGTTCCGCACGGTAACGCTGCCGCTGATCCTGCCCGGCATCCTGTCGGGCCTGTTGTTCGCCTTCGCCACCTCCTTCGATGAGATCGTGGTGTCGCTGTTCATCACCAACCCCTATCTGAAGACATTGCCGGTGCAGATATTTTCCTCGATCACGCGCGATGCCGACCCGACGGTCGCGGCCGTCGGCACCATCCTTTTGTTCGCCACCACGATCCTGATCGGCGGCGGCATGCTTCTCCTTGGCCGCGAGCGGAAGGGACGCGTATGAACCCCAGAGCGGAGAATCGCGGTGCCGCGATCGACCTCGATACGGTCAGCAAGGCCTATGGCTCCTTCAAGGCGCTGGACGGCGTCTCGCTCAGGATCGAGCCGGGCGAGTTCATGACGCTGCTGGGGCCGAGCGGCTCGGGCAAGACGACGACGCTCAACGTGATTGCCGGCTTCACCGACGTGACCAGCGGCCAGCTTCTGGTCGGGGGTAAAAGCGTCGTCGGCGTGCCGGCGCATAAGCGCAATATCGGCGTCGTCTTCCAGCACTACGCGCTGTTCCCGCACATGACGGTCGGCCGCAACGTCGCCTATCCGCTGACGTTGCGCGGCATCGCCCAGGACGAGCGCAAGAAACGCGTCGCGAAAGCGCTCGACATGGTCAAGATGGGCGACTTCGCGCATCGCTATCCGAGCGAATTGTCCGGCGGCCAGCAGCAGCGCGTGGCGCTAGCCCGCGCCATCGTCTTCGATCCGCCGCTGCTTCTGATGGACGAGCCGCTCGGCGCGCTCGACAAGAAGCTGCGTGAATGGCTGCAGCTCGAGATCAAGCGCATCCATCGCGAGCTCGGCACCACCTTCGTCTATGTCACGCATGACCAGGAAGAGGCGCTGGTGCTGTCGGACCGGATCGCCGTCTTCAATCGCGGGTGCATCGAGCAGGTCGGCACCGGCCGCCAGCTCTATGACGAGCCGGCGACTTTGTTCGTTGGCCGCTTCATCGGCGATTCCACCGTGCTGCGCGGCGAGGCGAAAAGCGATGGCACCGGCACGGCTTTGACGGTCGCCGGAGAAACAGTTATCGCGCCGCGTCGCCTCGCGGGCGAAGTCCATCCGGTGATGCTGCTGCGGCCGGAAAAACTTGCCATCCGCCGGCCGGGCCAGGATGCCGCCGGCACGAACCGGCTGTCGGGAACGATCGCCGAGGCGATCTATCTCGGTTCGGGGTCGAAATATGAAGTGAAGCTCGGCGACGGCTCGACCGCGATCGTGCGTTCGCCGCTCGCCGGCGAAAGTTTCGGGCTCGGCGAGAAGGTCGAGCTGTGCTTCGACGGCGCGGATGCGAAACTCCTGCCCGACGACAGCACGGCCGACACCACGCTTACCTGATCATCTTTGTTTAAACGCAATTCCGGACGGAAACCGTTTCACACTTTTCCTGGAATTGCTTTAGCGGAAACCATCTCATGCAAGTCAAGCGCAACGGCGACATTTCGTTCTGGTACGCGGATCTGGGTCACATCCCCGCGCCACGCGCGCCTTTGCCCAGCGACATCGAGGCGGATGTGGCGATCGTCGGGGCCGGCTATACCGGGCTGTGGACCGCCTACTATCTGAAGAAGGCGAAGCCATCGCTGCGCATCGTGCTCATCGAACGCGAGTTTGCCGGCTTCGGCGCCTCGGGACGCAATGGCGGCTGGCTGTCGGGCGGCTTCGGCTGGTCGCGCGAGAAATATCTGAAGACCTCGACACGGCAAGGCGTCACCGCGATGCAGAAGGCGATGGCCGGCTGCGTCGACGAGGTGATCCGGGTCGCGACGGAGGAAGGCATCGATGCCGATATCCGCCGCGTCGACAATCTAACGGTCGCCACCAATCCGGCGCAGCTGGAACGCGTGCGCGAAGAATGCGAGACGATCCGCTCCTGGGATGCCGATCCCGAACGCATCGAGCTGCTCGACGCCGAGGCGACCCGGGCGCGCATCAACATCCGGAATGTCATGGGCGGCTTCGTCATCCACGGCCAGGCGCGCGTGCAGCCGGCCAAGCTGGTGCGCGGGCTCGCGGCAGCCGTCGAGCGTCTCGGCGTTTCGATCTACGAGAAGACGACGGTCACTGCGATTACCAAGGGCGTTGTAACCACGGATCGCGGCACGGTGCGGGCCGAAACCATCATCCGCGCGACGGAAGGGTTCACCGCCGGCATTCCTGGCGAGGAGCGGACGTGGCTGGCGCTCAACAGCGCGCAGATCGTCACCGAACCGTTGCCGGAAGAGCTCTGGCGCAAGATCGGCTGGGAGGGGCATGAGCTGCTCGGCAATGCCGCGCATGCCTATTGCTATGCCCAGCGCACGCGCGAGGGGCGTATTACTATGGGCGGCCGCGGCGTACCTTACCGCTACGGGTCGCGCACCGACGTCAACGGCCAGACGCAACAGGCGACGATCGATCAGCTGCACACGATCCTGACGACGCTCCTGCCGCAGACGGCTGGGTGCCGCATCGACCACGCCTGGTGCGGCGTGCTCGGCGTGCCGCGCGACTGGTGCACCACAGTCGGCCTCGACCCCGCGACGCGCATCGGCTGGGCCGGCGGCTATGTCGGGCTCGGCGTGTCGAGCTCCAACCTGTCGGGGCGCACGCTGACCGACCTCGTGCTCGGCCAGAACACCGAGCTGACGCGGCTGCCCTGGGTCAACCGCAAGGTACGGCCCTGGGAGCCCGAGCCGTTCCGCTGGCTGGGCGTCCATTCGATGTACCAGCTCTACCGCATCGCTGACAGCCGCGAGGCTGCCGGGCTTGCCCATACCTCGAAGCTTGCCGCCTTGGCGGACAGCCTCACCGGTCATTGATCATGGGAGACCAGCTTGATCGATCTTTCGACTTTCCACGACCTCGCCAAGGCCGACATCGGCGCCTTTTCACCGAAACCGACCTCGATCGAAGGAGATCAGCTGGAGGCCGCGCGATCCTTCTTCCAGTCGCCGGACGGGAGCGTCGACATCGGCATCTGGGAATGCACGCCTGGCCGCTTCACCGCCGATCGCACGAACTCGTCGGAGATCTGCCACATCATCTCCGGCCGCGCCGCGGTGAGCCGCGCCGATGGCGAGATGCGTGAGCTGGGACCGGGAGACCTCCTCGTCCTGCCGCAGGGATGGAAGGGCGAGTGGCGCATCCACGAGACCACGCGCAAGCTCTACATGATCCAGAGCGCCGGCTGATCCTCGATCCTTCGGCGCATGTCGTTTGCCCGAAGCATGCTTCGCACGACGTGCGATCAGTGATCGATCGGACCTTTCGGCGAGACAAGTGTCGTGCCAGCGGTGGTCGGACGCTCGATCATGCGGCGCACGCGCGGCGGGCTATCGCCGCTGTGCAGCGCGCGGATGCGTTCGCCGACCACGGCGTCGGCGTGGGTGGCGCGCCGGTTGTGGCGGATATACTCGACCCAGGTCGGCGTGTGGTAGTGCTCGATCCACACCGACGGATTTTCGAGGTCGCGGGCCAAAGTCCAGTTGCGGGCGCCGTCACGGCGGCGGATGCGGCCGCGCTCGGCCATGGTCGCCAGGAATTCCGCCACGTCCTCCTCGCGGATGATGTATTCGATCATGATGGCGATCGGGCCGCTGCGCGGCTTGAGGTCGAGCGCCAGCATCGGTTCCTTGAAACGGTTTAGCGGATCGAGGTTGAGCACCGTCTGCCGCGGCAAGGGCAGGACGAAGCCGATGGCGCCGCCGGCGAGCATCGCGATCGCCGCCGCGGTCAGCGCGATTTCCGCGCCATGCGCATCGGCGACGACGCCCCAGATCCAGCTGCCCAGCGCTATGCCGCCGAAGGTCGCTGTCTGGTAGATCGACAGCACGCGGCCGACCACCCAGCGCGGCGTCGACATCTGCACCGTGACGTTGAAATGCGAGAGCGCGATCACCCAGCAAGCGCCTCCGATGAGCAGGCCCGCCGATGTCTGCCAGGCATTGTGGCTGACGGCCGCGTTGAGGGCGCAGAGCGCGAAGCCGCAAAAGGCCATGCGCACCATCGTCTCGCTCGACAGCAACTGCCTGAGCCGCACGCTGATCAGCGCGCCGCCCACCGCGCCGATGCCGAAGGCGCCGAGCATGATGCCGTAGGTCAGCGCATCGCCCTTGACGACGTCGCGCGCCACCAGGGGAAGAAGCGCCAGCACCGCGCCGGCGCTAAAGCCGAAGGCCGAACCGCGGACCAGCACCTTGGCGATGTTGGGCGACATCGCGACATAGCGCAGGCCGGCGCCCATCGCAGCGCCCAGCGACTCGCGCGGCAGGGTTTGCTCGGGCAGCGCCGGCTTCCAGCGGGCGAGCACGGCGATCAGGCCGATATAGCTGACGGCGTTGGCGGCGAAGGCGGCCGCGGCACCCGCGGCGGCGACGATGACGCCGCCGATGGCCGGGCCGACGCTGCGGGTGATGTTGAAGCCCAGCGAATTGAGCGCGACCGCTGCCGGCACCTTGGCGCGCGGCACCATGTCGCCGACCGAAGCCTGCCATGACGGGCTGTTCAGCGCCGTTCCGCTGTCGATCAGGAAGGTGAAGGCAAGCAGCGTCCAGGGCGTCATCCAGCCTTGCCAGGTGAACAAGGTCAGCAGCGCCGAGACGACCAGCATGAAGGTTTGCGCCACCAGCATCACCTTGCGGCGGTTGAAGCTGTCGGCGATGGCGCCGGCAACGAGCGCGAACAGCATGATCGGCAAGGTGGTCGAGGCCTGGACCAGCGCCACCTGGTAGGGCGAGGTGGCGATCATGGTCATCATCCAGGCGGCGCCCACGCCCTGGATCAGGCCGCCGAAATTCGACACAAGGCTGGCCGACCAGACGGCGCGGAAGATGCCGTGCCGGAACGGCGCCAGCGCGGAGACGCGTTCGCTTTCCGGCTCGTCGTCGATCATGGTTGGGCCTTCATCCGCTATGCAGGCTCGCCGCGCCCGAAGCGGCGGGCGACTCGCCAAAGAGTGCGGCCCAACAACAGGATGGCAAAGGCAAAAATGCGTCGGCGAAGCTTTAAACCAAGCATCTCGCCGGTCTGGACCAAGATTTCGCTAATTCGCGCCTTCAACCTCGGCCAGGCCTATCATCTCGCTGCTCACGCAAAGCCCGAGCGCATGCCGGCGAGGCGTCAGAAGCCGTGTTCGATGCGCTCGAAGATGACGTTGGTGAAGGCCGAGATCTGGCTGCCGATGAACGGGCCGGTGAGCGCTACCACGAGCATGATGGCGACGATCTTCGGCACGAAGGTGAGCGTGATTTCCTGGATCTGGGTCAGCGCCTGGATGAGCGCGATGCCGATGCCGACCACCATCGCCACAAGCACCACGGGGGCGGAAGCGGTGAGGACCGTCCACACCGCGTACTGGACGATATCGAGGGCATCTGCCTCGTTCATCGGCTGTCCCTTGTGCGAACCGGTTAGGCGGCCGGCTTGATCGACACGCCGGCGCCGACCGGAACCTGGGTGCCGTCCTGCAGCACCGCGATCAGGCCGCTGCTGGAGAGCGTCACCGAAGCCACCGTACCGGTGGTCTTGCCGTCGGCCGAGGTGATCGAGCGGCCGATCAGCGCGTCGGCCTGCGACAATGCCGAGGACTGCATGATCTGGTCAAGCTTGGTGTTGGTCTGCACCGACTGCTCGACCTGGGAAAAGGTGGCGAGCTGGGCGACATATTGCGTGGAATCCATCGGCTTGGTCGGATCCTGGTTCTTCATCTCGGCGATCAGGAGCTTCAGGAACGACTGGTAGTCCACCGCCGTCTTCGAGGTCTTCTGGGTGGCCTGATTGGCGCCAACCGGGATCGTTGTGGTCATGTCGACGGCCATCTTATTCTCCTACAGCCAGTGCGCGCGGCGTTTCGGGAATGTCGTCATTGCTTTCGAGCGCCTTGCGCTCGAGCGGATAGAGCGCGCGGATCGCCTTCAGCGCCTCATAGATCTCATCCTCGCCGACCATGCGGTCGATCTGCTTCAAGCTATTGCAGATGTCCTGGTTGTTGAAGCTCGCGATCAGCATCGGCAGCGAGCGGCGGAACATGTCGCGCGCCTCAGCGGCGCCCGTCGGGTTGATCAGCATGATCTGCACGATGAAATAAAGCTGCCTGAGCGGCGTCGAGGCCTGGTCGGCCTGGATGACGTGGCTTTCGAGCAGGAACTGCACATCGTTCATCAGCTCGATGGTGACCTTGCGGTCGACGCGGATGACCGCGCCGTTGATGTAGATCTTCTCGTTGGGCTTCAGCGAGATCTTCAGCGTGTTGGTCATTGGATGCCGTCTCGGATGATCTGGGAGACCTCGATCAATCCTTCGAAATTGTTGGTGCGGCCCTGGCGGATGTCCTCGGTCTCGCGCAGCAGCCAAAGGCCGATGGAGATCAGATTGGCGCGCAGCTCCTTGGGCAGGGCGTTGTCGCTTGAGCCGAGATCCTCGACGAAGGCGGTCCAGACGCGGTTGGTGAAGTGCAGCGCCTCCACCGCTTCCATCGAATCCGTGCCGACGGCGGCTGCCGCTGCTAGCATGTCGATCGAACGGGTGAGCAGCTGCCGCTCCCTGTCCTTGGCATCGGCGACGGAGTCGGTCTGGATGTCGGCGTAGGAGAATTGATACATCGTCGGCGCTCTGGCGTTCCGGTTTACGTGTTCAAGTCAGATAGTTGAGCAGGCTGAGCTGCTGCAGACGTGCGGTCAGGGCGAAGGACGTCTCGATATGCTGTGTCAGGTCGGCGACGCGGGTCGCGGCCTCCGAGGGATCGACGCCCTCGAGATCGACGATATGCTTCTCGAAGAGGTCGACCTGGGTCTTCATGCGGTCGCTGGCATCGGACACGCGCTGCTGGGCAATGCCTGTCTGAGCCCGTATCTGGGTGATGCCGCCGATGGCTTCGCCGACCAGCGCCTGCGCGCGGCTGACGACCGCGTTCCGGGCGGCCTCGCTGATGCTGCCGGTAAGCAGGCTGCTGACCATGGCCGACGCCATGGCGAGCTTGCGGATGCCCTGCTCGTTGGCGCTGACCGAGGTCTGGGTGGTTTCGTTGAGCGAGATGCGGCTGGTGATCTGATCGTCGGTGGCGCTCGACCAGTTGGCTTGCCAGCCGGCGCCCAGGAATTGCGGCTCGACCTTGGTGGTGATGAAGTCGTCCATCTGCGCGGCGGTGATGTTGGCTGCCGCCGGGTCGGTCTGGGCAAAGCCGAAATAGCCCGAAAAGGCGGCGTCGAAGGCGGCCTTGGCCGGCGAGCCGGCGGCATTGAAATCGTCGACCGGCTTGACGTCGGTATTGGTGCCGGCAAACAGATATTCGCCGTTGACGCTGGTGTTGAGGATGCCCGTCATCTGCTGTAGCGCCGCGGCGCCGGCGGTCTGCAGGATGCTGGTCGAGGAGTCGCCCGACACGCCGCTGGTCAGCGCCGACAGGAAGCTCTGCGCGGCACCGGCGATCTGGCCGAGCGAATCCTGGGTCGATGTCAGGCGCGCTTTGACGAGCGCGTTGGAATCGACGATGCCGTTCAGCCGGTCGAGGTCGCGCTGGAAGGTGACGGCCTGGGTCGTGCGGCTGCCAAGCGCCAGGCCGACATCGGCGACCGAACCGGTCTGCGATTCCTTGGTTGCCTTGATGAGGTCGGCCTGCATCTTTGCCTGCTGGTAACGCAGGGCGTTGGAGATGGCAGCAGAGGAAACGCCTGTCGCTTTCATGAATTATCCCACCGCGCTCATCAGGGCGTCCAGCATGTCGCTCACGGTCTTCATCATATGCGCCGAGGCCTGATAGGTGTGCTCGAGGTCGAGCAGCAGAGACATCTCCTGGTCGACATTGACCCCGGTATCGTTGGACAGCGCCTCGGCCGTGCGTGCGGCCAGCGCCTGCTTGCTGTCCGCATTGGTCGAGGCCTGCTGGCGCACGCCTTCGAACCAGCCGATGGCATTGGCCGCATAGTCGGAGACGCCGGAGCTGGCGGCGATGCCGGCGGAGCTGTCAAAGGCCATCGGCTGATCGAGTTTGTTGCCGTAGCCGATCAGAAGGTCCGCATAGGATGCGCCGCCCGTGTTGACGACATAGGCCGCACCATTGGCGCCCCCGTCGCGCAACAGCGCGGGATTGCCGCCGGCGCTCGGATCGAAGGCGGCATTGACGCTGATCGATCCGGCGAGACCGCCGACCAGGGTGCCGGCGGCCGGAATCGCCGGAGCGCCGGGCCAGGTGAACAGGCCGGCCGCATTAGGCTGCGATGGCGCGGTTTCGGCAAATGCCGTGACAAGGCCGCGCGCGATTTCGTCGAGCTGGCTTTGCATGGTCGAGGCTACGCCGTCGCGCAGCTTCAGAAGGCCCGCAAGCTTGCCGTCGGCAGTGGTGTTGTCGGCAGCGCCGGCCGAGACCGGCACATTGTCGATATAGACGGTGTTGCCGGGTGTGCCGGCCGAATAGCCGGACGACGGCGTGAAGGTCACCGAGCGCGGCACGGTCTCGAACAGCGTGGCGCCGTCCTTGGTGGTGATGACCATGTCGTTGTCGCCGCGCGTGAAGGTCGAGACCGGGACATATTCCGATATCTTCTTCAGAAGCGCGTCGCGCTGGTCGAGCGCGTCGGAGACGTCGGTGCCGGAACGGGTGCCCGAAATGACCGCCTTGTTGGCGTCCTGGAACTGGCTGAGCAGCGAGTTGAGGTCATTGACGGCGGTGGCGATCTGGCTGTCCGCCTGGGTGCGGAAATCCTGGATCGCCTGCGTGCCGCTGTTCAGCGAATTCACCACTTGCTTTGCGGCGTCGACGACGCTGGTGCCGAGGTTCTGGTTCGACGGCGTGGTGGCGTAGAGTTGCAGGGCTTTCTGCAGGTTGGCGATCGCGGTGGAGGGGGACGACGCGTTGTCGACCCCGTTGACCGACAGATCGAGCTGATCCATGCCGTTGTAAAGCGCGCTCTGGCCGCTCCATGCCGATAGCGCCGAGAGGTTCTGCCGGAACAGGAGATCATTGGCGAGGCGCTGGATTTCCACCACCCTGGCGCCGGGCGCCGTGCTGGTCACCACGGCGATGCGGCGGGTATAGTCCGGGTTCGACGCATCGGCCACATTGCGCGATACAACGCTGGTCTGCTTGGACGTGGCCAGGAGCGCCGACTGGGCAATGCTTAGTGCGGAGGAAAGTGACATGCGGATCTTTCACGGGCGGCGCCCGTCGTTTATCTCTTCAGATTGACGAGGACGTCCATCAGGTCCGAACCGGTCTGGAAGACCTTGGAGTTGGCGGTGTAGCTGCGCTGCGCCGCAATCATGTTGGTCAGTTCCTCGGCGATATCGACATTGGAGTTTTCAAGGGCGCCGGAGACGATTGAGCCGAGCTTGCCTTCATTGGCAAAGCCGATGTGGACGGCGCCGGAATCGGTGCTCTGCACATAGACGTTGCCGGGCATTGCGGTGAGGTTGTCGGGGCTCTGAACGTCCGCCAGCGGGATCTTGTAAAGCGCCTTGGTCGAGCCGTCCGCGAACTGCGCGTAAATGACGCCGTCCTGGCCAATCTGGACCTTCTGGATGGAGCTCGGGGCGTTGCCGTTGAGCTTGGCGTCGGCGACCGTGAAGCCGGTGCCGAGCTGCGTCAGCTGGGAGAGATCGAGGTCCAGCGTCGAGCCGCCCGGCACCGTGAACGAGACGCTGTCCGGCGTGCCGGCAAGCTTGCCCGTCGTGGTGTCGAAGGTGAGGTCGGCCGATCCCAGCGCACCGCCGGTATAGGGGAAAGAGGTGCCTGCGGTCGCCTTCGACTGATCGAAGACCGAGACTTCCCAGGTGCCGGCGCCGGTGTTGGTAAAATAGACGTCGAGCAGCTTCTTGTTGCCCAGGTTGTCATAGGCAACCAGCGAGGTCTTCGACGTATATTGCGCCGAAGCGCTGTTGGTGGAGGGCAGGCTGCCGGCCGCGACCGGGGTGGCGCCCGCCGGCAGGTTGCCGGAGAAGAGGCCCTCGGTGCTCGGCGTCGCCGTCATCTGCTGATCGGAGATCTGCACCGGCACGAGGCCTTCGAAGCCGTTGGCGGTCGCGGCCGGGTCGCCATTGGCGTAGCTGTAGGCCATGAGTTGGTAACCGGCGGCATTGACCAACCGGCCCTGCGCGTCCGGAACGAAGGAGCCGGCGCGGGTGAGATAGGGCGTGCCGCCGGCATCCTGGACGACGAAGAAGCCGTCGCCGTTGACGGCAAGGTCGGACACCGAGGTGGTGTAGGTCATGACGCCTTGCGTGCTGACGGCCGAGCGGATCGTCGTCGTCACGCCACCGGAATTATAAGCGCCCCCGGTGCCGGGCATAATCAGTGTCGAGAACTCTGCCGAAGAGCGCTTGTAGCCGGTGGTGTCGGAGTTGGCGATGTTGTCGGCCACCGCGGAGAGGCGGTTGGCCTGCGCGTTCATACCGGAAACGCCGGTCCGCATCATTCCGTAGAGGCTCATCGATGGATCTCCGCAGTGCCTTGGTAGCAGGCCATGAAATTAGGCCTCGTGTCTTGCGCGAGGCTGGCGCGAGACGTGCCTTGCGGCCATCAAAACACCAGCCGGTAGCCGAGGAACCTCTTGGAATCGATGGGATCGTGACCGAGCTTCTCGCGCAGTTTCTTGCGCAGCTTCGAGATGTGGCTCTCCACCACGTTCTCCTCGACCTCTTCGTCGAAGATGCCGTAGATGGCGTTGAAGACCTGCGTCTTGGTCACGCGCCGGCCGCGGTTGCTGGCCAGATATTCCAGGATGCGCCGCTCGCGCCGCGGCAGCGGCAGCGGCTCGCCGTCGATCTCCGGATCGCGGCCGTCCATGAAGATGCGCATCGACCCGACTTCGGTGTAGGCGGCCTCTTCGGAGCCGCGGCGGCGGATGGCGGTGATGCGGGCAAGAATCTCGCGGATATGGACGGGCTTGCGAACGACATCGTCGACGCCGCTTTCGAACAGCCGCAGCGTATGTTCGAGCGAGTGATGCTCGCTGAGCGCGATCACCGGCGCGCCGGTGCGGTCGCGGATCTGACGCGGCGATATCGCGCCCTCGCGGCAGTCGCCGATGAGAAAGGCCCTGACGGATCTGAGATCGGTGTCGGCGGCGGAACTCACCCATTCGCCGAATTCGCCTGGCGCGAAGCCGGCTGTGGCCACTCCCTCGCGATCGAAAAGTGAAGAGTAGCCCTCTGTCACGAGCTCCCGCTCGTCAACGATCACGATCATCGGCCCGCCCTCCGAATCAAAATCACTTGCCCCGTGCGGAAAGGGGTACCCGGCTCGGCGAATCCTGAAAAACCATCATTTCTTGTAACTATTTTCTTGGGAGTTTTTGGGGGACCGTAATAAAGGCGGTTCTGCAGGTGTTCGCGCCGAACTGCCGGCTGACGATATTGGCGCCGGCGAGTATGCCGGCGACGGTCGACCGGCGTCCGAAGTTTAGCAACTATTGATTGCAGAAAGCGCTGGCATTCGGCGTCCATTTGCCGAAGCCGGTGGCGACCATGTTGGCGATGACACGGCAGACATAGACCTTCTGCGCCGGGTCGTTGTCGGGGCCGGCATGATAGCGGGCGACGGCCATCGACCAGGTCATATGCCGGGCATGCAGCCTCACCAGGAAGCGCGCCGCGTAGTCGACATTCTGATGCGGGTCGAGCATGTCCTCGACGCTGCGGAACTGCGCGCCGTGATAGCGATGGTTGATCTGCATGCAGCCGAGGTCGATCAGCGTCTTGCCCTCGCGACGCGCATTTTCGAATGTGGCGAGCGCTTCGGTGCGGCTGTGAGGAAAGACGGCTTTTCCTTCTATATTCAAAGCGTTAGGCTGAAGGCTGCCTTTCTTTCCGGTCTCCGTCAAGCCGACCGCATAGAGGATGCCGGCCGGCACGCCGTAGCGGTCGGCGGCGCGCAGGATCTCCGGCTCGCAAGGGTTGGCGGTGGCGGCGGCCGTGCCGACGGCGAAACTAGATATATATATCGTCGTCAGCACGCTCGCGAAGAGGCGAAGCGGGACGAGCGAATTCCTGTGCGCCACTGCCGTCGTTCCTTCCCGGTTGCCGGTCGCCGCCCGCGCCGTTGCCGCCCGAGTTCTCGGGCTGGAACGAAGGCTGGTCGCGGCCTGCCGACATCGGCATGCCACCGCTTGCGTCGGCGCGGCCGGCCGCATGTGCTGCTATCGAAGGTTGCAGGATCGTAACCTTGTCGATGTCGAAGCCGAGGCTGCGCATGGACTTGACGATGGCGTCGCTGTCGGCGGTGAGACGGCGGTATGCCTCGTGTGTCTCGGGCTTCATCTCAATCGAAAGTTGCTCGCCTGAGAGCCGCAGGCTGGCGGTGACGGATCCGAGCTCCGAAGGATGGAGCTCGATCTTCAGCACATGTGTCGGAACGGCAACAGAATGGGTCGTCTGCAAGCCTGCCGAGGCGCTTGTGAAGGCTTGCTGAACGCCCCTGTCGGACGCAAGCGCTTCAACCAGCGCCGATGCCGTCTGGCCGATCGGGTTTTGCGCCGGCGCCGGGAAGCTCTGCTGGCTGACAACTTCCATGCGTGCGGCGAAAGAAGACGGCTTGCCCGGTGTCTGCTGCGTGGCCGATTGTGAAGCCTTGGAAGCGGAAGCCGGCCGCCAGCCTTGCGGCGATACCGCGCTGTCGGCCTGCGGTTCGTTCCCTTGAGCCGGCACGATTTTGCTACCAATGCGGCCCGGCATGTCGAGAGCCACGTCGGCCTTCACCGGCTTCTGCCCGAAGTCAGGCCCGTGATCTTCAGCCGCCGTCGAACGGACGGATCGCGACTGCGGCTCGGCGGAACCGTCGATCGCTGCGCGCTTGCCCGGGCGCAGCGGCAATTCGAGCGATCCGCGCTTGCCGGCGTCATCGTCACCGTCGGTGGAACCGTTGCCGCCCGCGCTCGACGACTGCGCGAAATGCTTCATGTCGCTCAGCGCCATCAGCAACGGCAGGCGGTCTCGCAGCGGCGCGGAATCATCGGCTTGCGCCGTGGAATCTTTGTCCGTCGTCGGCTTCGCTTGATGTGTCTGGGCGGTGGTCTTGGCAGACTTTCCCGCGGTTGCTTTCTGCGAGCCGGTTTTAGCCCGCGCGTCGTGATCGGGCTCCTGATTGCCGTTGTCGGCCGATGAACGCTTTGCGGGATGTGGGTCCGGCAATACGAGCCCGGTCGCCGGTTTGTCCTGTGGCCGATCGGGCTTCTCCGTCCCTTGCACCATCTCGCCGAAATTCTGATCGTTGTCCTTGCCGCCGGCGGCTTGCTGGCGGGGCTGGGTCGAAGCAAAGCCCGGCAAGGTCTGGTTGACGCTGGTCATTTGGGGGCTGCTCCGAGGAGTTGGTCGATCTGGTCGAGCTGACGGCGCGTGCTGGTCACCGCCGTATCGATCGGGTCTTGCGCTTCGGGCGCCGCCGGCGCGGATGCCTGCACCACCGGCGCGGCGTCGATCGGCGCTGGAGCGGCCGGCGGCGTTTCAGCCGATGTTTGCGCCGGCCGCGGGACGGAGGGCTGCGCGTCTTTCGCTTGATCACCCGGCGCGACCACCGGATCGGTCACTGCAACCGCCGGATCGCGTGCCGCGACCGCCGGATCGCGTGCCGCGACCGCTGGCTGGTCGGGCATCGCTCCTTCCACCGCAGGCAAGTTCGCATTGGCCGGATCGGCCGAGGCTTCCGTCGCGGATTTCGCATCCTGGCCTTTTGCGACGGTTGCCGGTGCAGCGTCGGCTTTCGGGGCCGCTTTCACCGGCGCAATCACTTCGCCCGCGACCGCCTGTGCGGCGTCGAGCAGGTCGCGGTCGCTTTGCGAAAGCTTGCCACGATCAATTTTGCCGAGCTTGGCACGCACTTCGTCGACATTGGCCGACGTCATGGTGGAGAGGCTCGAATAGAGCTGGGTGCGCGAGTCGTCCTGGTTGCCATTGCCGTTGCGGCCCAGCTCCGCCTTGGCAGAGGCGAAAGCCGAGAGCTCCGTCATGCCGTCTATCGCGGCGCGGCGCGCGATGCGCAGGTAGATCACCTTCTCGCGCTCGGGATCCATCATCGAGGTGATGTCGGCGATCTTGTCCTGACTGATCGCCATGTGCAGCGTGATGACGCCGGAAACGAAGGCGTCGGCGAACTGGCTGGCGTAGGGCGAATAGAGATAGGACGCGACATATTGGGTCGAGGCCAGCGCGAAGCGGGCGGCGTCGCCTTGCGCGGCCGCGATGCCGACGGAGCGGCGGAGCGCAGCCTCCTCGACCAGCGTGCCGGGGCTGAGCAGGCGCGCCTCGTCGAGCAGCGTCAGCGCTGCCGCCGGGTCGTCGGTCGCAAGCAGCGAACCCTTGACCAACGCCAGGAAGGCGCCGAGGTCGGCGGGCACGCCCATCGGATCGATCGGCCTCAGCATTTCGATCGCCTCGGCCGGCCGGCCGTTCAGATAGGCGACGACGCCCTTAGCAATGGCGAGGCTTTGCGGGTCGGTCGTCGCGCGCGAAGCCGCCGCCGCGACCGTCACCGGATTGCCGCCGCTCATGCCATACGCGAGCAAGGCGCGGAAATTCTTCGGCTCCTTGAAATCCTCGGCATCGGCGTTGCGCATTCGGGCGTCGATCATTTCGAGGAGCTTCGCCTGCATCGGCAACGCGGCGTGATCACCGCCGGCAATGCGGTCCTGGATCAGCTGCAGCGAACGCACCAGCTGATAGGGCTGCAGCGCGTCCTGCGCGAAGGCCGCCGGCGAGCCTGCCGCAAGCAATAGCAGCGCTACCGCGCCACCGATGACGCTCCTGCCCTTCATCCGCCGGCCGTCATCAGGATTTCGATACGCCGGTTCGCGGCCGCCATCGGATCGGAGGCGATCTTGGGCTGCCGGTCGGCGAAGCCCGCGACCTCGGCGATGCGGCTTTCGTCGACGCCGCCGCGCACCAGCATGTAATAGGCTGAATGAGCGCGCGCGGTGGACAGCCGCCAGTTGTCGTAAGTGTCGCTGCGGAACGGCCGCGCGTCGGTGTGGCCGCTGATGGTGATGGTGCCTTTCTTCTGGTTGATGATATGGCCGATCTTTTCCATCGCCAGCACCAGCTCACGGCGCGGCATGGCCGAGCCGATCTCGAACATGCCGAAATCCAGCTGATCTGTGATCGAAATGACGACACCCTTGTCGGTCGCCTCGACCGAGACGCCGTCGGCCAGCTTTTCGCCCGGCAGGAATGCCTTGGCGAGTTCCTTCTTGATATCCGCGGCTGCCTGTAGAGCGGCTTTGCTGGGCGCCTTGTCACCTTTGTCGGTGGTCTGCTCGGGTTCGGCTTTTTCCGCCTTCGCGGTTTCGGCTTTGCTGTCGGCCGCTGCAGCCTCGCGCTTGTCCGCTTCAGCTTTCCCGGTTTGGGCTTTCTCGGTCTTGCCTGCTTCGCCCGACAGCTTCCCGGCGTCGCCTTGCGCAGCTTTTGCCCCGCTCTTGGCGTTGGTCTTTTCCGGGCTTGCCAGCGGCTCCAGCGGCGCAGCCGTCAGCGCAGGAGCGGCCGAAACGGCCTTCACCTTCGGCACCGCGACGGTGGCGACCTTCTCGCCGGGCCTGACCGGATTGCCTTCGATCTTGGCGCGTTCGGCGGTGGCCTCGGCGCCGGGCGCCGCCACCTGCTGCGACCAGAAATCCGGTGCGAACGGATCGCGATAGGATTCGCCGCCGGACGCGCCAGTCGCCGGACCCGCCGCCTGGGCGCCGCCTTCGCCCTTGGCGCTGACGTTCTGCATCACGCCTGTATCGGCGGCGATCTCTGCCAGCACCGCATAGGGATCGGCAAACAGCTTTTCATCGGACAGCTGGGCATCCTGCGCCCCGGCCTTCGTCTGCCGGCGTTCGGAGGAGCCGGCGCCGCCCTTGCCGTCATCGCCCGCCTTGGTCGCGCCCTGCTGCGGGTTGTCCGCGGTCAGCCCGACCTTGCTCGGGCCGTCGCCGAGGTCTTCCAGGCCCTTGCGGCTGGAGTTGCGATCGATCAGCTCGACCGGGTTGAAATAGCTGGCGACGGCTGCCTTGGTCTGCTCGTTGGCGGCGTTGATCAGCCACATGACGAGGAAGAAGCACATCATCGCCGTCATGAAGTCGGCGAAGGCGATCTTC
Organism: Mesorhizobium sp. CA8; assembly: GCF_020164955.1. Lineage (GTDB taxonomy): Bacteria > Pseudomonadota > Alphaproteobacteria > Rhizobiales > Rhizobiaceae > Mesorhizobium. The sequence goes on along the minus strand of NZ_JAIUHG010000012.1, from coordinate 88,866 downwards.
CACACACCACCATGGTGAGCGTCGTCATGACCGTCATGATTGCGCTTGACGATGATGATTTCGTGCCGGGGGTCGGCATGCTCGACGGCGCTCATGACAGGACCTCCGACAAGGACGCCGACCACTCGGCGATACGCGTCTCGAACACCGTTTCGTCAATGGTGACCGTCAGGTCGAAGCCCGGCGCCTCGGTGAAGTCGAGATTGGCGGCGCGGGATCCGAGCGCCTCTTTCAGCGGCTCGAACAGCGAGAGCGGTCCGCGGACACCGATACGCACGGCCTCGCTGTCGGCAACCGCGGCGCCAATCACGCGCGAAAGCGCCTGCAGCGAACGTTGCTCAAGGTCGTCGCTGAGAAGGCCGCCGACGATGCGGGCCACGGTCGCGCCGGCAAGCTCGGCAACGCGCCGCTCCATGGCTTCGATGCGCGTGGCGATGGCCGTGCCGACGTCGCCGCCGAAGCTTTCAAGGAATGCTCTCGCCGCTTCATCATTGGCCTGGCGCTCGGCGTCGAGCGCCGCCTGATGGGAAAGCGCAAGGCGTGCCTCGAGCGCTGTCTCCGCGTCGGCCACAGCCTCGGCGATCAGCGCGCCGATATCGGCCTGCGGCGCCGACGCGGCGGGCATATGCTGGACGTCGCGGTCCTTCGGCGCCTGGCTGGCTGCCGAGGTCCGCGACCCGAAATCGGGCAGGAGATCGAAGAGGGCTGCCGAAGCCATGGCCTACCCCACGGCTTCCGGGGCGGCAGCCCATTTGCGCAGGATCTGCGCGGTGCGCTCCTCGTTGAGATCGACCATGCGGGCAAGCCGCTCCTGCGGCGCCGGCCGGATTTTCTGGCGCAGGTCGTCGAGCGGGGTTGCGCCGGCGCGCGCGCCGGCTGGGGTCTCGGCGGTGATCGCGGCGACGGGTGCGTCGGGCATCGGCAGGGAACGCTGCACGTCGTCGAAGCTCGGACCGGCAATGGCAGCGGGCTTCGCCGACGCCGTCAGCGCTGCGGCCATCGGCTTCAGGCCGAAGAAGGCAACCAGGAAGACGACGACGATGAAGGCGCCGGCATTGATCAGCGTGCCGGTATAGGTGCCGATCGAGGCAAGGATGCCAGGCTGGTCGATCGGCTCTCCGTCGAGGCCGTTGATGAACTCGACCGCCGACACGTCGATGATGTCGCCGCGCTTGTCGTCGAACCCGGTCGCCGAGGCGACCATCTTCTGGATATCGGCGACGCGCTTGGCGATCTGCTCCGGGGTCGCATCCTTGCCGAGGATGGTCTTCAGGCGATCCTGGTTGACGACGACCGCGATCGACATCTTGTTGACCGTGTAGCCGTTCGAAACGGTCGCGATCTTCTTGGAATTGATCTCGTAATTGGTGATCTCTTCCTTGCGATCGTTCTGCGAGGTGGATTGTGGTCCCTCGGTGGTCGTCGTCTGCGTCTCGGGCAGGTTCTGCTCGACGCTGGTCGGGGTCGAAGCCTGCTTCTGGTTGCTGGCCTCGTTTGTCTTCACCGATTGCACCGAACGCTCGACGCGTGAGTTCGGATCGAAGATCGTCTCCTCCGTCTGGCGGCTGTCGGTGTTGACGTCGGCCTTCACGCTGGCGCGGAAATTGTCCGGACCGAGATAGGGTGTGAGGGCGCGGCGGATATTGTCGCCGATCTGCGCCTCGACCGTCTGCTCGACGCCGAGCGTGCGCGCGGCGCTCGTGTTGGAAGGATCGTCGCCGGCGGCCAGCAGGTTGCCGTTGGAATCGAGCACGGTGACCTTGTCGGCCGAGAGGCCCGGAACAGCCGCGGCGACGAGGTGGCGGATCGACATCGCGCTCTTTTCGGCATCGTTGCCGGCATAGCGGATAACCACCGAGGCGGAGGGCTGCTGCTCGTCGCGGCGGAAATTGGCGCGCTCCGACATGACGATGTGGACGCGCGCCGCCTTGACGCCGGAAATCGACTGGATGGTGCGCGCGATCTCGCCTTCAAGCGCGCGCACGCGGGTGATCTGCTGCATGAAGGAGGTGAGGCCGAGCGAGCCGACATTGTCGAACAGCTCGTAGCCGGCATTGGCGCTGGTCGGCAGGCCTTTCTCGGCAAGCAGCATGCGCGCCTGCGCGGTGGTGCCGGCCGGCACCAGCACGGATGTGCCGTCGGAGCCGACATCGAAGCCGATGCCGGCGTCGGCCAGCACCAGGCCGATCTGATTGACGTCGGAACGCTCGAGGCCGACATAGAGCGTCTCATAGGCCGGACGATTGAGATAGACCGACGCGATGCCGATGACGGCCATGACCAGGGCCGCGATGCCGCCCATGAGCGCCAGACGCCTCACGCCGAAGCTCTTCAAATTCGCGATGATGCTCTGGATCTGTTCCGGCACGATTCAACCGCTCCCAGCATGACTGTCCGCCGGAAGACTAGACCGCGAAGCTTGTGCGAGGATGATAGGCCTGCCGCCGAAGGTCCAGCAAAGCGTGCATCCGGCGTCTTATCGAGAAACGAAAAGGGCCGTGCCCGAGGCGCGGCCCTTCGCGGGTCAATATATTTCTGCCGCTTAGCCGTTCTTGAACAGCGCCAGGATCGACTGCGAGGAGCTGTTGGCGATCGACAGCGACTGGATGCCGAGCTGCTGCTGCACCTGCAGCGCCTGGAGGCGGGTCGATTCCTTGTTCATGTCGGCATCGACGAGCTGGCCGACGCCGCGGTCGATAGAGTCCATCAGGCTCTGCGTGAACGTCTTCTGCAGGTCGATCGAGCTCTTGGCGGCGCCGAGCACGGTGGCGGCGTCAGTAAGCTGACTCATGACGTTGTCGATCTTGGTGACCATCTGCGTGATGATGTCGTCGGTCACGCCCGTTGCCGTGATGTCGAGATTGAAGGCGGAGACGTTGTCGATCTTGACGGGCGTGCCCGACACAGCGCCCTGGCCCGCGGTGTTGGCGGCGATGTCGGTGGCGCCGCCGGCGATCGAGGCCGCGTAAGCGGCATCATATGCGGACTGGTCCGCGGCGGTGGAATAGATCGAAGTCTTGCGATCGAGAATGCCCTGGTTCTTGACGGCCGTCGCGAGGCCGGAATCGAACAGTTTGGTGCTCTCGACATTGATGTCGATGGTGCCGAGCGAAATGGCGCCGGACGAGGAGCGATTGAACGAGGAGACGATCTGGGCGTCGGGCTGGACGCCGTCATTGGCGGCCGCGACCTGCTTGGACGTCACCGAAAGATAATTCGAGCCGGAGAAGGTGGCGGCGTCGGCGAAGGATTTCATCTGCGCCTGCAGCGTGGTGATTTCGGTCTGCGTCTTGGCCTTGTTGGCACCCGATTGGCCGACAGCCGACAAAAGCTTGGTCTTGATCTGGCCGATCGTCGAAAGGACGTTGTTCATGCCGGTATAGGCGGTGTCGACCTTCGAGGCGCCGAGGCCGAGCGCATCCTGCACGGTCGACAGCGCCGAGTTATCGGAGCGCATGGTTGTGGCGATCGACCAGTAAGCGGCGTTGTCGGAGGCCTCGGAGACCCGGTAGCCGGTCGAGATCCGGGCCTGCGTCTGCTCAAGCGATTTGTTGGTGGCGTTGAGGCTTTGAAGTGCAGTCAACGCCGCAGCGTTCGTCATGATGCTCGCCAAGAAACTCACTCCTTCTCAAAGCCGGCATGCCACACAGGCCGGGTCTCGACCTGCCCATCGGTTGCGATCGCGCCGGTCGGGCCGATTCGACAACCTAAGTGATCGGTTAACCATAGCTAGCGCGATATGGTTAATGGCCTGTTAAAAGTGGGCTTCGGAGAGATTAAGGAACGAGGGTTGCGCGAGCCTTGAGCAAATGCAAATCGGGCCGCGCTTTTGGCGCGGCCCGATGCTTTGGTCCGGTCAGTATAGAGCGATCAGCCGCGGAAGAGCGACAGGATCGACTGCGACGAGCCGTTGGCGATCGACAGCGCCTGGACGCCGAGCTGCTGCTGAACCTGCAGCGCCTGGAGGCGGGTCGATTCCTTGTTCATGTCGGCATCGACGAGCTGGCCGACGCCGCGGTCGATGGAGTCCATCAGGCTCGAGGTGAAGGTCTTCTGCAGGTTGATCGAGCTCTTGGCGGCGCCGAGCTTGGTGGCGGCGTTGGTCATGTCCTTCAGCGCGGCGTCGACGACGTTCATCATCGCCTGGATCTGAGTGTCGCTTGCAGCGGTGGTGCCGGAGAAGATCTTCAGGCCGGCGACCGAGTAAGTGTCGGTGGCGGCGGCAGCAGCGCCCAGAGTCGGGGCCGAGGCCGTGGTGACAGCGGCGCCGGTGGTGCCGAGGCGCTCTGTGTCGAGGATGCCCTTCGCGGTCGGGGCAGCGCCCGAGTCATAAAGCTTGATGCTTTCCACGTTGACGTCGATCGTCGAGATCGAAACCGCGCCGGTGGCGCCGCGGTTGAAGGCCGATACGATCTTGACGTCCGCCGCCGTGCCCGAAGCCGTCGAGACCGACAGCATGTTGGTGCCGGAGAAGGTGGCGCCGTCGGCATAGGCCTTCAACTGGTTCTGAAGAGCGGCGATTTCGACCTGGGTCTTTTCCTTGGAAGCATCGGTCTGGCCGTAGGAAGCGGTCAGCTTCTGCTGGATCTGGTTGATGGTCGAGATCGCACTGTCCATGCCGGTGTAGGCGGTATCGACCTTCGAGGCGCCGAGGCCGAGCGCGTCCGAGACGGTGGACATGGCCTGGTTGTCGGAGCGCATCGTGGTGGCGATCGACCAGTAAGCGGCGTTGTCGGAAGCCTGCGAGACGCGATAACCCGTCGAGATGCGGGCCTGGGTGGTGTCGAGGTTCTTCTGGGTGGCGTTCAAGCTCTGCAGCGCGGTCAGCGCCGAGGCATTGGTCATGATACTGGCCATGGTTACTCGTACCTATTTTTTACACGGATTTTTTTTACATACCGGCATGTCCGGTATGACGGTGCGGCATCATGCCAATGACCGCTCAGTTGGGTCACCCGCCATCTGCGAGCGACTATGGCGGGAAGTCCCTACCAAAGACCTAAATCGGACGGTTAATCGAAAATAATGTTGGGAGACTTGCGCGCACCTTCCTCAATCCGTCCAGAGGTGACGCGACACGCCTGCGCGCGGTCCGGCAGGAACGATCAGGTGAAGGATCGCACCAGGCTGCCGACCAGAAGGTTCCAGCCGTCGATCAGTACGAAGAACAGGATCTTGAACGGCAGCGATACCACTGTCGGCGGCAGCATCATCATGCCCATGGCCATGGTGACGGTGGCAACGATCAGATCGATGACGAGGAAGGGCAGGACGATCAGGAAGCCGATCTCGAAGCCGCGCCGGATTTCCGATATCATGAAGGCCGGCACCAGTATGCGCAGGTCGACGGTCTCGCGCGAGACGGTCTGGCCGCGCTCCCGGGCGAGGTCGGCGAAGAGGTCGAAATCCTTGTCGCGCACATTGTGCAGCATGAAGTCGCGGAACGGGCCGGAGATTTTCTCGAACGCCTCGCCCTGCGTGATCTGGTTGTCCATCAGCGGCTTCACGCCGGTGTTCCAGGCCTGGTCGAAAGTCGGCGCCATGACATAGAAGGTCATGAACAGCGACAGCGAGATCAGGATCAGGTTGGCCGGCGTCGATTGCAGGCCGATGCCGGCGCGCAGGATCGAAAAGGCGATGACGAAGCGGGTGAAGCTCGTCACCATGATCAAGAGCCCGGGCGCCACCGAAAGCACGGTGAGCAGGCCGAACATCTGGATCAGGTAGCCGACAGTCGTGCCGTCGGCCTTGCCGATGCCGCCAAGATCGAGCTGCTGGGCCGCCGCGACGGAGGTGGTGACGAGGATGAGCGCCGTGGCTATGAGGAACTTTCTCATTCGAGCAGCATCGTCCTGACGAGAACCTGTTTGACGCGGCCGCCGCTGCGCAGCGCCGCGCGCTCCTCGAGATCGGCCTTGAGATGCTGATAGCCGCTGGCGCCCTCGATCTGGTGCAGCTTGAGGGTGCGCACGAATGCGAGCAGATCCTGATGGACCTGCTCGGCCATCTCCGGCGGCTGGGGAGCATCATAAAGCAGCGACGCCTCGAGCCGGATCCAGACGTCCGACGGCGAGGCGAGATTGGTGGTGATCGGGGCCAGTTGCACCAGCGTCGGTCCGGCGGCGGCCTTGCCGCCCTCGGCGGGTTTTTCGGCGGTGCCGGCGTTTTCCGGCGCCGCGGGCACCGGCGCCGGCGTTTCGCCTTGCTTGAGATAGCCGCCGGAAAGCCAGCCCATGCCGAGCGCCGCGCCCGTCATGACCAACAGCATGGCGAGCTGGATCACCACGGAAGGTCCCTTCTTGGGCTGGACTTGCTCGACATTCGCCACGGCAGCGCTCTCCCGGCCCTAGAAAGGAAGAACCTGGTCGAGGACCTGCTGGCCATAGGCCGGCTGCTGGACCTCGCTCACACGGCCACGGCCGCCATAGGAGATGCGCGCCTCCGCGATGCGCTCGTAGGGGATGGTGTTCTCCGCACCGATGTCGGACGGACGAACCATGCCCGCGATGGTCAGCACCCGAAGCTCATAATTGACGCGAACCTCCTGCGAGCCCCTGATCATCAGATTGCCGTTGGGCAGCACCTCGGTGACGACGGCCGCAACATTGAGCTCCAGGCTCTCCGAGCGTTTGATCTCGCCGTCGGCATTGGTCTCGGTGCTGGAGCTCAGGCCGGCGTCGCCCTTGCCGCTGGTGCTCCTGCCGTCCCATCCGAGCGTGACGTCATAGCCGAGCTTGCGCGCGGCGGTGCGGCTGCGATCGTTCTGGTTCTTGAAATTGGCCTTGTCGTTGAGCTTGATGTTAACGGTCAGGATGTCGCCAGCGCGCAGCGCGCGCGGATCGGTAAAGAGCCGGCTCTGGCGATCGTCCCAAAGCGAGAACTTCTTCGGCCGCGAGGCAGGCGGCTCGGGATAGTTGTAGGGGCCGGAACCGCCTTCACCGATGCCGGAACCGACCGGCGACAGAGCGGGTTCCCGGCCGATCTCCTTGAAATCGGTGCCGCAGCCGGACAGCGCCGCAACCGCGACGAGCACAAAGAATTGCAGCTTCATGACGGATCAACCCTTCGCGCCGCGCTGGCCATGATGCCGGTGAGCGTCGCCGCCGCCTTCTGGTCCATTTCGTTCAGGATCACGCCGGCCTTGCGCGAATCGAGCTTCATCAGGATGGCGGCCGCGAGCTCGGCATTGACCATCGCCAGACGTTCGGCGGCGGCGTCGGGCTTCATGCCGGCATAGATCTTGACGACGCCGTCCTCCGCGCGCGCCAGGAACACTTCGCGACGCTTCAGCCATTCCTCGTACTCGGCCCGCTTCGCCTCCAGCGCCTTCATGCGCTCGTCGATGCCGGCCTGCAGCTGCTTCAATTCCTCGGCCTGAAGAGCGTAGCGGCGGTCGCGGGCGGCATCCGCAATGTTGGAGCAGAAGCGCTGGACCTCGCTTTCGTCGGGCGCCTTCCCGGCCGCGAGCGCGGCCGGCTGCGCCGGCTTCCTCTCGCGCGTGAGTTCGGCCGGCTGGAGCGGGGCCTGCCCGCCAGGCAGAACCTGCCGAACTTCCTCAGCGCGGACGGAAGCACCGCCAACCAGCACGGCCGCTGACGCGGCGGCGATCATTGTGAGGAGGCGACGTGTTTTCGAGGAAAAAAGCGCGATCATCGGCGTGCCTATTGGAGAACCAGGTCGGCCTGCAGGGCACCGGCCGATTTGATGCCTTGCAGGATGGCGATGATGCCGTCGGGCTTCACACCGAGGCGATTGAGGCCGGAGACGAGCGTTTCGAGGTCGGGGCCGTCGAGCACGGCGACGCGCGCGTCAGGCCGGCTCGCTTCGATGGCGGTAAAAGGCTCGACAGCGGTTCGACCCCTGGAGAAGGGTTCCGGCTGGACCACCTTCGGCGCTTCGGTGATGCGCACGGTGAGCGTGCCGTGGCTGATCGCCACGCGTGAGATCCTGACATTGCTGCCGATGACGATGGTGCCGGTGCGCTCGTCGATGACGACGCGGGCAGGGGCATCGGACTCGACGACGAGGTTTTCGATCTCGGCATAGAAACGCGCGGCGGAGACATTTTTCGGTCGCCCGATCTGCACGGTGCGGGCATCGCGCTCGGCGGCGACGCGCATGCCGAAACGCTGCGAGGTATAGTCGTTGATCGCGTCGGCGATGCGGATGGCGGTCGAGAAATCCGGGTTGCGCAATTGCAGCGTCAACACGCCCTGGTCGTCGAACTCGGCCGGCACCGAGCGCTCGACGATGGCGCCGTTCGGCACGCGGCCGGCGGTGGGCACGCCCTGCGTCAGTTGTTCGGCCTGACCCTTGGCGGTGAAACCGCCGACGATCACCGATCCCTGGCCGACGGCATAGATCTCGCCATCCGCCGCCTTCAGCGGCGTCATCACCAGCGTCCCGCCGGCGAGCGAGCTGGCGTCGCCCATCGAGGAGACGTCGATGTCTATGCGAGCGCCCGACTGGACGAAGGGCGGCATGTTGGCGGTGACGATGACGGCGGCCACGTTCTTGGCGCGCGCGCTGCCGCCTTCTGTGGCGATGCCGAGATTCTCCAGCATGGCGCGGATCGACTGTTCGGTGAAGGGCGAGTTGCGCAGGCTGTCGCCGGTTCCGGCAAGGCCGATGACCAGGCCGTAGCCGACGAGCTGGTTGTCGCGCGCGCTCTGCAGCTGCGCGATATCCTTGATGCGCGCGGCGACCTGGCCGGGCGGCAGCGTGCTTGGACCGGTCGAGACCCGGAACATGCGCTGGGTGGTGGCCGGATCATATTCCGGATCGTCGTAGACGCCGCCGTTTTTCTGCGCGAGCTCGCGCTTGGCCTTGGGTGTCAGCCCATCCGCCAATGCCGGTTGAAGGCCGATGGCAGCGCTCAGCAGAAGAACAAAGGCGCGCATCACGAAGCGCCGACCTTGATGGTGCCGTCGGCCATCACCGTGCCCGAGATGATCTTGCCGCTGTCGATGTTGCGGATCTTGATCTGGTCACCGGCCGCACCTGGCTGCAACGTGACGCCGGCCGCCGAAATGGTGAGCGCGCCGGCGGTGAAATAGACCTGCACGGAAGCGCCCTGCTCGACCAGCCAGGCGTCGCGGATGGCGGTGACCGGGATGTAGCGTCCGGGCAAAAGCGTGCGCTTGGCGACCTTGCCCTGAAGCTCCTCCGAGCGCGTTGCCATGCCGTCCGGCTTGTGCTTGCCGGGGATGAGTGTCACCTGCTTGAGCGAGGCCGACTGGATGGCCTCGCCGGGATAGATGACCCGGTTGGGGATCAGCACGGCCTCGCCGACGGGCTGGCCGGCGGCGATCTGGCTTGCCGACTGGCCGGTCGCGTCCTGCGCGAAAGCCGGCGTGCCGGCAGCCACCAGGACGGTGGCCAGCGCGGCGCGACGCAGTGCGGAGGAGATCGGCCGGGCCATCATCCGTTACCTGATGTTCTTGGAGACCACGGAGGCCATGTCGTCGGCGGCCTGGATGACCTTGGAATTCATTTCGTAGGCGCGCTGCGCCGAGATCAGCTCGGTGATTTCCTTCACCGGATCGACGTTGGAGGACTCGAGATAACCCTGCTGGATCGTGGCGAAGCCCGGATCGCCGGGAACGCCGACATTGGCCGGGCCTGAGGCAGCCGTCTCCTGGAAGAGGTTGTCTCCGAGCGGCGCCAGGCCGGCCTCGTTGGCGAAGTTGACGAGCTGAAGCTGGCCGAGCAGTTGCAAATTCGTCTGACCGTCCAGGCGGGCAAAAACCTGGCCGGTCTTGTTGACGATGACTTCGACGGCGTTGGTCGGCACGGTGATGGCGGGGATGACGTTGGCGCCGTCCACGGTCACCAGTTGCCCGGTGGCATTGGTGTTGAAGGCGCCGGCGCGCGTATAGAGGGTGCCGCCGTCGGCGCCCTCGATCTGGAACCAGCCCCTGCCGGTCAAGGCCATGTCGAAACTGTTGCCGGTGCTGGCCAGCTCGCCCTGCGTGTGGACGTTGCGCACTGCCGTCGTCTTGACGCCAAGACCGATCGAGACGCCTTCCGGCACCAGCGAGGTGTTGGAGCGGTTGGGCACGCCTTGCGTGCGGTCGACCTGGTAGAGCAGATCGGAGAATTCGGCCCGCGCCCGCTTGTAGCCGGTGGTGTTGATGTTGGCGATGTTGTTGGCGATGACTTCCAGATTGGTCTGCTGGGCGTTCATGCCGGTGGCGGCGATGGCAAGGGCTTTCATGACGGTCCTAAATGCTCATGCGACTGATTTCGAGATAGGCCGAGACGACCTTGTCGCGGATGGCGATGGTGGTCTGCAACGCCTGTTGGGCGCTCAGCACCGCATCGACGACCTGGCGCGTGTCGGCATCGCCCTTCAGCGCCTGTATCGACATGTGCTCGGCGCCCTGCAGCGTGTTGACGGTTTTCGTCGCCGCCTGGCTGAGGACTTCGGCGAAGCTGCTGCCGACGCTTTCGCTTGCCTGCGTGCCGATGCCACCCTGCAGCAGATTCGGTGAAGCCTGCTCCGCTCCGTCGACCGCCGTCTTGAATTGTATTGCCCCGATACCGCCGATCATTACTGGTTCCTCATCAGGTCGATGGTCATGGAAATGAGATCGCGAGCCTGCTTGATGACCTGCAGGTTGGCTTCATAGGAGCGGTTCGCCTCGCCCATGTCGGCCATTTCGACCAGCGTGTTGACGTTGGGCATCTTGACGTACCCCTTGTCGTCGGCGGCTTCGTTGCCAGGCTGGAATTCGATCGGGAAGTCCGACGGATCGCGGGAGATCGCGCCGACTTCCACCAGCGAGCCGCCCGTTGCACGGTCGACCTCGGACTGGAAGGTGATCGTCTTGCGGCGATAGGGATCGGCGCCCGGCGTGTTGCCGGTCGACTGGGCGTTGGCAAGGTTTTCCGAGACCACGCGCAGGCGCTCCGACTGGGCGCCAAGGCCGGAGGCCGCGACTTTGAGGGCTGCGGTGAGTGCGTCCATGGTCAGCTCTTCACCACCATCGTCATCATCGAATGGAAGGCCTTGACGATCGCCGTGTTGAGCTCGAAGGAGCGGCGGACCTCGCCGGCCTTCATCAGCTCCTGTTCGAGAACCACGGTGTTCTTGGACGGCATGATCGCGCCGTCGGGGTCCTGAGGCTTGACGTTGAATCCGGCATTGGCCGTCTCGGCGCCGAGGTGGCCGGCCTGCGTGGCGGCAAGCGTCACCGCAGTCCGATCGAGGAGCTTTTCGAAGGGCTCGACGTCATTGGCCGTGTAGCCCGGCGTGTTGGCATTGGCGATGTTGGAGGCAATCGCCGACTGGCGCACGGCCAGCCATTGCGACTGCCGCGTGGCGAGATCGAAAAGATTTACGAGTTCCATGGGAATCTCCCGGGCAAGTACGCACAAGACTAGGCGGCCAGTCTTGCGCGGACCTTGCGCGGGGCGGGCTTATGCCCGGCGCGGCTATTTCGAGAGCTGGATCACCTTGTCGGTGCTGGTGACGATCACCCACTTGCCGCCGCGCTGCTCGATCGAGGCGACGCGGCTGGAATCGGGCAGGACAGAGTCGCGCTGGACGAGCCACAGACCGGTATCGTCCTCGATCATGGCGCGGCCATTGGCGACATGCACCATCTTGAATTCCGATACGGCGGCGGGGAAGGGCTGGTCCCCGGGCGGTGGCGCAGGGTCGTCCTCAACCGTTCCGGTAGCAAAGAGGTCGATATCGGCATTGGGAACGTCCTTGGCCGTCAGCGGCCCGCTGCGTTCGGCCACGACGCCGCCGCCCTCGCGTCCGGAGTTGCTGCCACTGCCGCCGAACTTGATGGCCTGAACGCCGAACTGTTCCTGGTTGAAGAAGATGTACCAGGGAAACAGCGCGCAGATCAGGCCGAGCGTGATGCCAAGCGCGGCAATGACGAAATCGCTGCGGCGGTCGGCGCTCTTGTCGGCCAGGCGCGGGAACTGGGGTTTCGGCGGCTCCGGCCACTCGGTGCGGGGGAAAAGGCCGTCGAGCAAGGAATCGCGGCTGGCCTGCGCGACATCGGCGGCCTCGGCGGTGATGCGCGCGGCCCTGTCCTTGGCAGTTCGTGCCGCGTCGGCCTCGGCCCTCTCGGCTGCCTCGGCAAGCATGTCGCGCAACATGCGCTCGGTGTATTGGAGCTCAGTCTCCTTGATCGCCATTCAGCTTCCCCTTGAGATGGCGGGCGAGGTCGGCGAACGGATCTGCCGACGCGCGGTCCCTCGGCGATTGCGTGAGCGCCTCGTAGATCAGCGGCACCTGGCGCACCGCGTTGTCGAGCTCGGCGTCGGCGCCGCTCTGGTAAGCGCCCAGCAGGCGGATGTCGCGCGTGTCCTCGAAGCGTGCGATCATCGATTTCAGCTTTGTCACCAGCATGCGCTGCTCGGCGCTCCAGGCTTTGTCGGCAAGGCGTGAGATCGACGACAGCGGATTGACCGGCGGATAGCGGCCCTGCTCGGCGAGCGCTCGGTCGAGCACGACGTGGCCGTCGAGGATGCCGCGCACCGAATCGGCGACCGGATCATTATGGTCGTCGCCGTCGACCAGCACGGAAATGATGGCGGTGATCGAGCCCTTGCCCTCGGCTCCAGGCCCGGCGCGTTCGAGCAGCTTCGGCAGGTCGGTGAAGACCGAGGCAGGATAGCCGCGCGCGACCGGCGGCTCGCCCGTTCCGGTCGCCACCTCGCGCAGCGCATGCGCGAAGCGGGTGATCGAATCCAGCACCAGCAGCACGCGATGGCCCTGGTCGCGGAAATGCTCGGCCACGCACATGGCGGTGTCGGGCGCGCGCCGGCGCATCATGGCGCTTTCGTCGCTGGTGGCGACGACGGCGACGGTCTTGACCATGCTCTCGGCGCCGATCGTATCCTCGAGGAATTCGCGCACCTCGCGGCCGCGCTCGCCGATCAGCGCCACGACCAACGTATCGAAGGCCGCGGCGCTGGCAAGCATGGCAAGCAGCGTCGACTTGCCGACGCCTGAACCGGCGAAGATGCCGAGCCGTTGGCCGAAGCAAAGCGGGGTGAAGATGTCGATCACCCTGACGCCGGTGAGAAAGCCGGTGCCGACGCGCTGGCGCGCCAGGGCGCCCGGCGTCGCGCAATGCGCGGCGGCATTCGGCCTGATCAAGGGCGGCCCGCCGTCAATGACGCGGGTCAAGGCATCGATGGCGCGCCCGCGCCAGGAGACATGCGGAGTGACCGCGAGCGGGCCGCGGCGGAAGACGGCGTCGCCGATTCCGGCATCGGCGCTGCGTTCGAAAGGCGCGACCACCACCTCGTCGCTGCCGATCTTGACGATCTCGCCGCGTCGCGCGCCGGCCTTGCCGCGCTGCTCGACGATGTCGCCGAGCCGGGCAATTCCAGACAGGCCGCGGACCTTGTAATGCGTCGGCGATATCTCAGCGATGCGGCCACCGCGCGCAAGCAGCGCCTGGGGATCGTCGAACCGCCGCCAGACGCGTTCGAGCGCGGCCAGCCTGTCGGTCCGTTCGGTATCCGGCGGGTACTCGGAAGCGCGCAGCAGGGACGAGCCGGTCGTCATGCGGTCACTTCGAGCCGAGCGTCTTGATCGCGTCGTCGGTGGAGGAATCGGTCTGCCGCATCAGCGCCGCTGTGTTTTCGAAAGCGCGCTGCACCTGGATTAGCCGGGTCATTTCCAACACCGGGTTGACGTTCGATTCTTCCAGAAATCCTTGAGCGATACCGACGTCCGAACGATCGGTGACGGGTTCGGGCGCGCGCGCCGGAATGATGCCCGAATTGCCATAGCGCACGAAATTCTCGCCGGGCTCGAAATTGTAGAGGCCGATGGCGCCGACCAGTTGGTCGTTCTGCCTGAGCGAGCCGTCGGCGCCTGCCTTGGGCGGGCCGTTGCGAGGATCGAGCTGGATCGGAGCGCCGCCGCTGTCCAGCACCGGGTAGCCTTCGATAGACATCAATTCGCCGTTCTCGTTCATCGAGAAGCGGCCGTCGCGCGTCATCACCGTGCCGGCGGGCGTGTCAATGGCGAACCAGGCGTCGCCCTGGACGGCAAAGTCGAACGGGTTGCCAGTTTCGGTCAGCGCGCCATGCGCGCCGGAAAGATAGGTCTTGCCGGAAGAGGCGAAGGAAACCGACTTCGGCCCGGTGCCCGAGACCACGTCCTCGAACTTCACGCCGGTGGCGCGAAAGCCGATGGTCGAGGCGTTGGCGACGTTGTCGGCGATGGTGTCGAGGCGACGCTCGAGCGCGATCTGAGAGGAAAGGGCGACGTAAAGACTGTCCTGCATAATCTTCTCAGAACTTCAACTGCTGCATGGCCATCATCAGGTCGGTGGATATGCCGACACTGGTCGGCTGCGCGAAGAGCACGCTGACCGATGTCACCGCCGCCGAAGTCGGGTGGTTGATCTCGTACATGCTGGTGAAGCGGGTCAGGAATTTGCTGAGCTTGTCGGGGTCGGTGAAGTCCTTGATGTCGAGCTTCTGCTCGAACAGCTGCGCCTGCTTGTCGACGTCGGCGGTGGCGAAGGAATCGGGCAGGCCGAGCGCGGTCCGCGCCACGCTGGCCAAAGCGGTGTCGGCCAGCACGTCGTACCAGCTGGTGATGTCCGGCGCCTTGCGCTGGAAATAGAGCGCCAGCCGCACGCCCTCGTTGGTCTGGCCGGCGTCCTCTTCCAAAGTCTGGCGCAGGTATTTGTCGACGGTCGGCTGCTGCGCCGGCACGTAGGTCGTGGCATTTGCGCCGTACTGCTCGAAGTTGAGGGCCGCAGCCAGCCCGGCATAGGCCTTGTTGGTCTGCTTGTTGGCGACGCTGTCTGGATCGCGCACGCCGCCCCCAAGGACCTGCTTGATCAGGTCCTTGTCTTCGGTCGCGGAGTCGAGACCGAAGGCGGCCAGCGCGTAGGTGTAGAGCCGGTCGTTCGACATCAGGTCGTCGACCGATTTCACCTTGGTGATGTTGGCGAGATAATATGTCGTCTCGCCCTTCACATAGTCCGAATCCGGGTCGAGACCGGCGATCTCAGCCTGCATTGCGTAGTTCTTCGTGACCGGCTGCTGCGCCGGATTGTAGACCGTCGCATCGGCGCCATCCGCCGCGAAGTTGAACGCGCGGACGAATTGGGCGTAGCGCTTGTCGGTCAGCTTGTTGGCGAAGCTGTTGGGATCGGAGACGCCTTCCTTGAGCGCCTTGACCATGAAGGCCTTGGCATAGTCCATGTTCTCCAGCCCGTAAGCCTTCATGGCGTATTTGAACAGGCGGTCGTTTTTGACGAAATCGTCGATCGATTTCACCTTGGTGACGTTGGCCAGATAATATTGGGTGTCGCGATCGACCGTCGGCTGCTGCTCGATGCGGGCGATAGACTTGGGGATGTCTTTGGCGATCAGCTGGTAGCTGAGGTAGGTACTAAGCAAAGGGCATGCCTCCGGCCGAAGCTATCCCCGCACAATAGCGTCACTTCCTTGCGCGAAGCTGAATCGCTTCCGCTGCCTGCGATTCAAGCCTCACACAAGGCACGGCGACTATTCCTGATCACGACGTGACGTGCGGAAGGACCTGTCGTGGGCATTCTGATTGGACTTGTGGTGACGCTCGGCTGCGTTCTCGGCGGCTTCATGGCCATGGGCGGGCATCTGCATGTATTGCTGCAGCCCTGGGAAGCAGTGGTCATCTGCGGCGCGGCGCTCGGCACTTTCCTCGTTGCCAATCCGATGAAGACGGTCAAGGACACCGGCAAGGGCATTCTCGAAGCCTTCAAGCAGGCGGTGCCGAAGGAGCGCGACTATCTCGAGACGCTGGGCGTGCTGCACAGCCTCATGCGCGAATTGCGCTCGAAGTCGCGTAGCGAGGTCGAGGCGCATATCGACAATCCGGAAGAGTCCGCAATCTTCCAGGCCTTTCCGACCGTGCTCAAGAACCATGACTTGACGCATTTCATCTGCGACTACTGCCGCATCATCATCATCGGCAATGCCCGCTCGCATGAGATCGAAGCGCTGATGGATGAGGAGATCCAGACGATCCGGACCGACAAGCTGAAGGCCTATCACGCGATGGTCGCGGTTGGTGACGGCCTGCCGGCGCTGGGCATCGTGGCGGCCGTGCTCGGCGTCGTAAAGGCGATGGGCGCGCTCGACCAGTCGCCGGAAATCCTCGGCGGCCTGATCGGCGCGGCGCTCGTCGGAACCTTCCTCGGAATCTTCCTGTCCTATGCGGTGGTCGGTCCGGTTGCCACGAAGATCAAGACGGTGCGCGAAAAGAAGAACCGCCTCTACATCATCGTCAA
The DNA here is from genome assembly GCF_020164955.1 of Mesorhizobium sp. CA8. GTDB lineage: Bacteria > Pseudomonadota > Alphaproteobacteria > Rhizobiales > Rhizobiaceae > Mesorhizobium. The sequence goes on along the minus strand of NZ_JAIUHG010000012.1, from coordinate 72,601 downwards.
GCAGACGCTGCTTGCATATATGAACGGTGCCCTGCCGCAGGTGGCGATCGAATTCGGCCGCAAGACCATATCCTCCTACGAACGTCCGACGATCGATGCCGTCGAGCAGAGCACCATGAACGCCGGCACCGCCGACAAGAAGGCGGCGTGAGCATGCAGCGTCGCAGACAGGGCCGCCTGCCATCATGACCAGTCCGGCCAGTCCGTCAGAAACGCGGGCCTTGATCATCGAGCGGCTCGTCGGCGACAGCGGCGAGGCGGCGCAGGTGATCGGCGTTGGCCGCGGCATGGCCGAGCGGGCGCTGCCGTTGCTGCAGAAGGCGCTTGCCGCAGAGCTCGGCGCGCCGGTAACGGTCGATCTGCAAGTGGTCGAGGTCGGCCGCGTTCCCGAGGCGCGTCCACGCGCCGGCGATGCCTTTGCGCTGACCATCGTGTCCTCGCCGGCCTCGGCCGACGCCATGACGCTAGTGATGGATGCTCATGCGGTCGCCGTCATGGTGAGCGCACTGTTCGGCGGCGATCCCGACCAGCCGGTGGCGCCGATCGAGCGCGACCTATCGCAGATCGAGGCCGATGTCGCGACCATCGTGTTCCAGGAGGTCGCGGCGGCGCTCAACGGATCCGGCAAGCGCTCGCTCGAGCTGCGCCTGCCGGTGCCAAAGGCGACGTCGGGCGGCGAAGCGAGGCGGCGCGTGCTGCGCGACGGCGCCGCGGTCCGCATCGTGTTCGGTGTCTCCACGCCGACTGATACCGGCACCATCACGGTGATGGTTCCGCAACGCGTCCTTCTGTCTACGCGCGGCGCCACCGCCAGAACCGAAGAAGGCGAAGCCAGTGAATTCGACTGGCGGGCCCGCTTCTCCGAAGAGGTCATGCGCTCGACCGTCCGGCTCGAAGCGACGATGCCGCTCGCCCGGCTGACGCTCGGCGACCTCGCTGCGTTCGAGCCCGGCCAGGTGATCGAATTGGAGGAGAACGCCCAACTGAACGCCAGGCTCAGCGCCCGCGACAAGACACTGTTTGTCTGCGAGTTCGGCAAACTGGGGCAGAACTACACCGTCCGCGTCAGCCATCCGCACGATGCCGGACAGGATTTCATCGACGGACTGATGCCGGGCTGACGCCAGGCACGGGATTCATGGAGACGACAGATGGCAAAAACCAAGGTGGAAGCCGAACCCGATCAGCCCGACGAGCAGCTCGACCGCGCCATCGAGGAACTGCGCGGCGTGCTGCGGGAAGAGGAGAGGCGTCCGGACGCCACTCTTCAGTCGAGCGGCAATTCCTCCATCATCATGACCATTCCGGTCGACGTGCAGATCATCCTCGGCAGCACGGAGATGCCGGTGTCGGAGCTGATGGCGCTGCAGAAGGGTTCCACGGTCGCGCTCAATCGCCGTATCGGCGAGCCGGTCGACGTCGTGGTCAACGGCCGCAAGATCGCGCGCGGCGAGATCACGGTGCTGGAAAGCGATCCGACGCGCTTCGGCATCCGGCTTACCGAGATCATCGCGGCGACGAAGAGCGCCTGACAATGGTCGGCGGGCGGACCAATCGGCAGCGAGGGCAACACGCATGACGACGGCATTGGCGCTGACACGTCCGCAAAAGGCGGCAGCCATATTGGTGGCCATGGGCAAGCCCGCGGCCAGCCGCCTGCTTAAATTCTTCAAGCAGGACGAGCTGAAGGCGCTGATCGAGGGCGCGCGTCTCTTACGCACCATTCCGCAGGCCGATCTGGAGCGCATCGTCGCCGAGTTCGAAGCCGAATTCACCGAGGGCGCCGGCCTGCTCGATTCAGCCGATCGGATGGATACGATCCTGAACGAATCGCTGTCGCCCGAGGAGGTGAGCGCCATCATGGGCGAGAGGAAGTTCGAGCCGGTCCCGGAAGGACCGCCGCCGATATGGCCGGACCTCGAGAAGCTGGAGCCGTCGCGGCTCGGCAGCTTCCTTGCCGGCGAGCATCCGCAGACGTCGGCCATGGTGCTGTCGAAGCTTGCGCCGCAGACGGCCGCCAACGTGCTGCTGACGATCGAAAAGCCGATGCGCAGCCAGATCATCAAGCGCATGGTCACGATGGCCAACATCCCGGACGTGGCGTCCAGGATCGTCGAGGACCAACTGCGCGTGAGCGTGCTGTCGCAGAAGGCCAGCCGGGACACCACGGCCGGCCAGGAGCGCGTCGCCAGCATGCTCAACGAAATGGCGAAGCCCGAACTGGACGAACTCATGCATGACCTGGAGCAAGCCGGCACGCCCGATCTCGCCGGCGTCAAGTCGCGGCTGTTCGCCTTCGACGATCTGCCGCTGCTGCCGCAGAAAGCGCGCGTCCTGCTGTTCGACGGGCTGTCGACCGAACTCGTCACGCTGGCGCTGCGCGGCGCGCCACCGGAGCTCGCCGAATCGGCGCTGTCGGCGATCGGCTCGCGTTCCCGCCGCATGATCGAATCCGAACTCGGACAGGGATCGGAAGGCATTGCGCTTGCCGACATCATGGCGGCGCGCAAGAGAATATCGGTTGCCGCCATCCGGTTGTCGCGCGAAGGAGCTTTCGAGCTGCCCTCGACGCAGGCTGCCACCGCCGAAGCCGCCTGACGATAACCACCCGGTCAGAGCGCCATGGCTGAAGCGGTCGACAAGGATTCCAAAACCGAGGAAGCCACAGAAAAGAAGATCCGCGACACGATCGAACAGGGCAAGCTGCCCCATTCGCGTGAGACCGCGATCTTTGCCTCCTTCCTCGCCATACTGGTTTTCGCCGTTTTCTACGCCAAGGACGCGATCGTCGATCTCGGCATGTTCCTGTCGACGTTCCTGGAAAAGCCGGAAGCCTGGCCGATGGACACCGAGACCGACGTCATCTCGCTCTACAAGCAGGTGATGACCGAGATCGGCCGCGCCGTCGTCAGCCTGCTGGTGCTCTTGACGGTTGCCGGCATCGGCGCCTCGGTCTTCCAGAACATGCCGCAAATCGTCGGCGAGCGGATCAGGCCGCAGCTGTCGCGCATCTCGATCACCAAGGGATGGAGCCGGATGTTCGGCATGCAGGGGTGGGTCGAGTTCCTGAAGTCGCTGGCCAAGCTCGGCTTTGCCATCGCGGTGCTGAGCTTCACGCTCTCGGAAGATCATCGCAAGCTGCTTGCCGGCATGATCACCAATCCGGTCTCCTTCGGCCTCGTCATCCGGGGCATCTTCGTCGACATCCTCGTTGCGATCGTCTTCGTCATGGGGCTGATCGCGGTGGTCGACATCGTCTGGTCGCGCTTCCACTGGCGACGCGACCTGCGGATGACCAAGCAGGAGGTCAAGGACGAGTTGAAGCAGTCGGAAGGTGACCCGATCGTCAAGTCGCGGCTGCGCTCGCTGGCGCGCGACCGGGCGCGCAGACGCATGATGACGGCCGTGCCGCGCGCGACGCTGGTGATCGCCAACCCGACGCACTATTCGATCGCGCTGAAATATGTGCGTGAGGAGGATTCCGCGCCGATCGTGCTGGCCAAGGGGCAGGATTTGGTGGCGCTCAAGATCCGCGAGATCGCCAGGGAGAACAACATTCCGATTTTCGAGGATGTCGCGCTCGCGCGCTCCATGTACAAGCAAGTTTCGGTTGATAGCGTGATCCCGTCGCAATTCTACCAGGCGGTCGCCGAGTTGGTGCGGATCGTCTACTCGAAGAAGGCCGCGCGCAAAGCAACCCAATGAACGGACGCCGCTAATCCATGGACCGGCAACCACACGCCAACTCCCGCGAGCTGATCGTCGCCAGCGCCATCGAGCCCGTGGTGGGCGAATTGAGGCTCATCGACGTTGCCGACTATATCGCCTTCATCCGGCTCGAGCATCTCGCCTGTCTGTCGGACCTCGTGGATTCGGCGGTCGAGCTTTACTTCCGGCCGGGGACGCTGCGGCTCGGCCATGGCGCGGAGGCGCATGTCGACTGGAGCGGCAGCCCGCGCATCGTGCTCGATCTGGAGTTGCGGCCGCGCGGCGTGACCGTCTATTTCCAGCTCACGCTGACCGAGCGCGAGGCATCCGTGGTGGTCAACTACGTGTCATTCGAGAAGCCTGGCGAGACGCCGGAGCACAACACGGCCCTGCTCGAGGACGCGATCGAAGAGGCTCGTATCCGCAGGACCGAGACGCTGGCATTCCCCTGACGATTTGATTGCAGCGAGCCGACCTTAAGCGCGTCGCGATCTTCCAGATTCGCTCCCTGCGCTTTAGGCTTTTGATTTGCGCATGTCTTTGCCCCGAAACCGGTTCCCACTTTCGGGAGACATGCTTTAGCCGCGGCACGTTTAGCGCCGCAGGCGTGACGTCACTCGATCAGGCCAAGCCGCAAAGCCTTGGCGACGGCCTGGTTGCGGTTGACCGCGTTGAGCTTCTGCGTCGACTGGGTGAGATACTGGTTGGCGGTATGCACCGACAGCTTGAGGAGCTTGGCAATCTCCTCGCTGGTGTTGCCGTTGGCGGTCAGTTTCAGGCATTCGAGCTCGCGCTTAGAGATCGAGCGCATCCGGCCGGTGTCGCCGGGGCGGATGCGCGCGACTGCCGCGAAGAGATCGAAGGAGCGGGCGTGGATCTCGCAAAGCGTATCGTCGGACAGCGCGATCTCCGAGCCCAGGAAGACGACCAGCCCGCATTGCCCGCGATCGGCATGCACCGGCAAGGCGATGCCGTTGGTGCCTGGCGCCAGCGGCGCGGTCGGCTCGGCCCAGGCGAGCGATTGAAATGCCTGCCGCGATCCTGCGGCGCCGTCGTCGGCCCACCAGCGCGGCGCCGTCGAGAGGCGGCTGTGGCGCACCATATCCTCGCCATTGGCGCCCGAGATGAACTTGGTCGCGACCGCGGTGCCGGGATAGTCGGAATCGAAACACGCGACCAGTCGCGCGCGCTCGGGCGAGGGGCTGACGAAATAGAGGCCGAAGGCTGAGGCATTGATGTCGACGGCGATCCAGCGGCAGCGGCGCACGGCATCGGGAATCGTGACGGCGTGGTGGGTCTCCGAGCCGAGCGAGAAGGCGCCGAAGGGATTGTGCTGATCGTTGAAAAGGGCGGCTGCCGCCTCTTTGACCTGTGCGTGCTTCAAATGATGCCGCTCCTGATCGCCGTCGCGATCGCCATCGCGCGGTTGCTGGCCGCGAACTTCTGGATGGCGTGCGTGATGTAGCTGTTGACGGTGTTCGACGAGACGCCGAGGATGACGGCCACCTCATCGGTGGTCTTGCCTTCCGAGACCCAGAACAGGCATTCGCGCTCGCGGTCCGACAGCGGATCCTGCATGGATGCCGCCGCGATCAGCTGCGGAATGCTGGAAAGCGCATAGCAGCACTTGATTTGCGCCTTCATCAGGGCGGCCAGGTCGATCCTGCCCGCCTCGGCGGCCGAGAACAGCACGAACAGGCGCTGCCGGCCGACATTGAGCCGCAGCGAATAGATCTCGGCGTGGCCAAGCACGTCGAGCAGGCGGGCTTCCTCGCCGGTCAGCAATGCGCCGGCGTCGGGCGCGTGCGCGGCCACCAACGGCTTCGGGCGCACGCCCGGCGCCACGGTCAAGGGACCCAGCGCCAAATTGGCAATCAGCCTTTTGCCGATCAGCTCTATGGCGTCGAAGATCCAGTTCGAGGAGACGATGCGCGCATCGTTGCGGTCCTGGTCGTGCACGATGGCGACCAGCATGTAGCTGTCGGCGCCGATATCGGCGGCAAGCTGCATGAAGAAACTGGTGAGATCGCCGCGGGACGCCAGGCGCGAGCCTGAAGCGTCGGGTTGGAGAAGCGCGGCGGGACTGCTCATTTCAATTCTTGGATTCTTGCCGGAATCGATCCTTGTGCCCGGTGCTGGCAAAACCAACAGCCGGACCCGAAACGCGTCACGTTTACGAAGACACACTCACGGGCGCGAACGGCGCCCAACCGCGCCGAATCCTTCTAGGGAACGCGAAACCGTCAGCGTCTGGTGCCGGCCTGGTGCCGGAACTTGAGACTTTGCGTGGTCGCCGCGCCCCCCGTGGACCGGCTGATTCGGGTCTAATCTACCCGCAGATGAATCCGACATCAAACGCGATTTGACAAAATCGAATCCGATGGACTCGCATTGCGACTCAGCAGCCGGTCTTCGCGTTATTTGGCGATGGTTCAAAGCTGAATTGAGCGATGATTTCGAGGCGAGGTCGTAAAAAATACGCCCCCGGTTGCATCCGGGAGCGTATGGCCTTGAACAAGAGATGGCTTAGCGATCCTCGAAACCGGTCAGCACGCCGACAGCGTTGATGCCGATCTCTTCCACGGCGTAGCCGCCTTCCATGACGAACAAGGTCGGCAGGCCGAGCTTGGCGATGCGGCGACCGATCTTGGGATAGTCGACGCTCTTCAGCTTGAACTGGCTGATCGGGTCCTTCTCGAAAGTGTCGACGCCGAGCGAGACGATGACGACATCGGGCGCGTAGGCCGTGAGCTTGGCGCAGGCGTCCTCCAGCGAAGCGCTCCAGCCGTCCCAATCGGTGCCGAAAGGCATCGGATAATTGATGTTGAAACCTTCGCCGTCGCCTTCGCCGCGCTCGTCGGCATGGCCGAGGAAGAACGGATACTCGACCATCGGGTCGCCATGCAGGTTGAGCACCTGGACGTCGCCGCGGCGATAGAAGATCTCCTGCGTGCCGTTGCCGTGATGGTAGTCGACATCGAGGATCGAAACGCGTTTGGCGCCCTTGTCGCGGAACCATTGCGCGACGACGGCGGCGTTGTTGATGAAGCAATAGCCGCCCATGAAGGCGGCGCCGGCGTGATGGCCGGGCGGGCGGCAAAGCGCGAAGGCGGTGCGCTCGCCGTCCTTGACCAGGGCGGCGGCGGTCAGCGCGACGTCATAAGAGGACTTGATCGCCGCCCAGGTGCCCTCCACGAAGGTGGCGCCGGCGTCAAAGGAGTAATAGCCGAGCAAGGCATCGATGCGCTTCGGCGGCACATCGCCGCGCAGGCCGCGCGTCGGCCAGGTGAAACCCATGGCCGATCCCGTGAAGCCGGCGGCGATCCATTCCGGCCATACCGTCGGCAGGAAATCGATGTAGGCGGCTTCATGCACACGTTTCGCGGCGGCGAGGTCATGCTCGACCGGTCCGATGATCGGGCCGAGTTTCTCGCTCTCCACCCGCGCCTTGATGAATTCGGCCCGCGACGGCTTCTCGAAACCCGGCACGATGGCCGACGTGACCAGTTCCATCTGGCCCGAATGGCCGGCATGAAGAGGCGAATAGACAGTTTTCATGGGAACTCCCCTGGAAGTGCGAAATCGGTTGGAAGTGCGAAATCACTCGAGATTGAGATGAGGGCTCACCAGAGCGAGCCACATGGCTTCCACATCGTCCTCGATGAGGTCGTATGTCCTGCGGTCCCTCTTCAGCCCGACAAGCCGGCAGACATGGCCGACTTCCATCATCAGCACGCCGAGCCGGCTGGCGACCTTGTCTTCGAGAGCCGGATTCACATGCTGCAGCCACGCGGCGTAAAGGGCGATGATGTCTTTGTCATATTCGTCCTGGATCGGCCTCAGGTCGGCGTTGCCGGATATGGCCTCGATCACCGGCATCAGCGTGGCGTTGTCGAGATAGAGCCTGGATGTGTCGATGAAGAGCTTGCGCACTTCGCGCCGAAACTCGTCACGGTTGGTAGGCCGAGGGGCGTTGATGCGCTTCTGGATCACCTGAGGAAAAGACGACAGCCAGCGCCGGGCCAGGTCCAGAAGAATAGCTTCCTTGTTGGGAAAGTATTGATAAACCGAACCGACCGACAGGCCCGCGCGCTGCGCGATGGCGAGCGTCGTCGGCGTTCTGGTTCCTTGCTCCCGCGTCAGGATCAGGGCCGCATCGAGAATCCTGTCGACCACCTTGCTTGACCGTTGCTGCCGCGGCTGCTTGCGCGGTTCGAGCGCTATTCTGGTCTTGCGGTCGAGACTGCGCTTCACTGCTCGTCGCCCCCCCGTTCCCCGCTCGGCCCCATCATCGGCGCGCGGTGCAGTCCACTATACATTCCAAATTCCGGCTGTTGACAAACGCGAATAAACAGTCGCATTCTTTATCCACGCTGTCTTCAACGATAACAAGGGGAATTTCGAAGACGGCGCATCGGCATCGATTTTTGTCCCATGGCGCCGCCCCGGTGGAGCGGCAGCTCGTTGGACGTGCGCTGTCGATCACTCAGCAAATGTGGAGTCGCGATGTCGGTTGCGGATGGTGGTGCGGATCTGGTGGTCGTCAACGGCCGTGTGCTGACCATGGACGACGACAATCCCGTCGCCGAGGCTGTTGCCGTCAAGGACGGCGCCATCATTGCGATCGGCAGCCGCGCTTCGATCCAAGAGCTCAAAGGGCCGGCGACAAAGGTTGTCGACGCTCAGGGCGGCTCGGTCCAGCCGGGCTTCATCGAAGCGCATATGCATCTGTTCGGCGGCGCGGCCGAGCTCGACAATCTGCATCTGGCCGGAGTCCATGGCTTCGACGCGCTGCGCGACGCGATCCAGGATTTCGCGGCGAAGCGGCCGGACGCCAGGCTTCTGATCGGCGCTGGCGTCGACTACGCCATCCTGCCGGAGCCGGTGACGCGCCACGATCTCGACCGCATCATTCCCGACCGGCCCTTCGCTATGTCGGCTTCGGATCACCACACGATGTGGGCGAACACCAAGGCGCTGGAAGAGGCCGGGCTGCTCCATGGCCGGCAGGTCGGACAGGGCAATGAGGTCGTCATGGGCGCCGACGGGCTTGCCGCCGGCGAGCTGCGCGAAGGCGAGGCCTTCGGACCGGTTCTCGACCATTACGGGGCGAACCGGACACGGCTTGGCCTCGAGGGCGCCGAGCCGGATCCTTATCCTTCGGCGAAGGAGCTGGCCGCCGATCGCGACCTGATGCACCGCGGCCTTGAATGGTGCGCCAAGCACGGCATCACCTCGATCCAGAACATGGACGGCAATCTCTACCAGCTCGAGCTGCTGGCCGGGCTGGAAAAAGAGGGACGGCTGCTGTGCCGCACCAAGATCCCGTTCCACTTCAAGAATTTCATGAAGCTGGACATGCTGGATAAAGCCTCGCGGATGGCCCAGACCTATCATTCCGAATGGCTGTCGTCCGGCATGGTCAAGCTCTTCTATGACGGCGTGCTGGATTCCTGGACGGCGGTGATGGTCGACGACTATGCCGACCGGCCCGGATGGCGCGGCGAGCCGCTGTTTTCGCCGGAACATTTCGCCGAGGTGGCGGTCGAGGCCGACAGGCGCGGCCTACAAATCGCCGTGCACTCAATCGGCGACGGCGCTGTGCGGGCGGTGCTCGACGGCTACCAGGCGGCGCTGAAGAAGAACGGCCGGCGCGACAGCCGGCACCGCATCGAGCATATCGAGGTGATCACGGCCTCCGACGTGCCGCGCTTCGCCGAGCTCGGCGTTTTGGCCTCGATGCAGCCGGCGCATCCGCCGGGGGCGCTGAACTTCCCGATGGAGCCGACGATCTCGCGCATCGGTCGCGACAAGTGGCCGTTGAGCTATGCCTGGCGCACGCTGAAGAACGCCGGCGCGCGCGTCGTCTTCGCTTCCGATTGGCCGGTTTCGCCAGTCGATCCGATCCTGTCCATCCAGGCGGCAGTGATGCGCAAGCCTTGGGCAGAAGGCATGCCGGACCAGAGCTTCTCGTTGCAGGAAGCAATAGAGGGCTACACGGTCGAGGGCGCTTATGCGGAGTTCAACGAGCATCGCAAGGGTCGCCTAAAAACCGGGTGTCTCGCCGACATCGTCGTCTTGTCGGCGGATATCGAGGCGATCGCGCCGGAAGCGCTGCACACCGTGCGTCCAGTGACCACCATCTGCGGAGGGAGAATCACCTACCAAGCCTAACGATGGTATAGGAATTGCTTAATTGAATAGGGACTCGGATCGAGTCACTGCTCCGCAGTTGCCAAGCCAGCCGGCTTGTGGTGACAATCAAACAGGAACACACCTGCCGACAAGAGCAGGCGCTCTCAATGGGGTAATCGTGCCGGAACAACCGGGTAAGAACGCGATCGAAGTTCGCAGTGTTCGCAAGGTTTTCGGAACCGGCGAAAACCAGGTAGCCGCCCTCGACACGGTGTCGGTGTCGATCCGCGAGAACGAGTTTTTCACATTGCTCGGCCCCTCCGGATGCGGAAAGACGACACTGCTGAGATTGATTGCCGGCTTCGATTTCCCAACCGCCGGCGAAATTCTGCTGCACGGCCAGGACATTGCGCCGCTGCCGCCCTACAAACGCCCGGTCAACACCGTCTTCCAGAGCTACGCGCTGTTCCCGCACATGACGGTGGCGCAGAATATCGGCTTCGGGTTGGAGATGCTCGGCAAGCCGAAAGCGGAGATCGAGGCACGCGTCGCGCAGATGCTGAAGCTGGTCAAGATGGAGGCGCTCAAGGCGCGGCGCACCAGCCAGATTTCGGGCGGCCAGCAGCAGCGCGTGGCGCTGGCCCGGGCGCTAGCGCCGCAGCCGAAAGTGCTCTTGCTCGACGAGCCGCTTTCGGCGCTGGACTACAAGCTGCGCAAGGAAATGCAGATCGAGCTGAAGCGTCTGCAGCACGAGACCGGCATCACCTTCATCTTCGTCACCCATGACCAGGAAGAAGCGCTGACCATGTCCGACCGCATCGCAGTGATGTCGGCCGGCAAGATCCTGCAGGTCGGCACGCCGCGCGACATCTACGACCGGCCGGCCGAACGCTTCGTCGCCGACTTCATCGGCGAGACGAATTTCCTCGAGGGCGAGGTGAAAAGCGCGGCCGACGGGCGCGCCACCGTTAGGCTGTCGACCGGCGCGGAAATACCGGCATCGCTGCCGGAAGGTTTTACGCCGTCGGGCGGCGTTACGCTCGTGGTGCGGCCGGAGCATGCTCAGATCGGTCCGGCGGACGCCAACGCTTCGCTCAGGGGCACGGTCGAGAACGTGGTCTATCTCGGCACCGACACGCATTTCCATCTCAAGCTCGACGACGGCAGCGCCTTCATCGTGCGGCGGCAGAATAGCCGCGGCGGCGGCGAAGCGCTTGCGCCGGGCAGCCGCGTGGGCATCGCGATTGGCCCGAATGCCGCTCAGGCGCTGAAGGATTAGAGGACATGGCCAACGCAGAGGAAACTGCCCGCGCCGCCGACGCCAGGGACATTCGCGACCGCTGGCTGCTCTCGGCGCCGGCGCTCGTCATCATCCTTCTGGCCGCCACCGGGCCGCTTTTCGTGATGTTGGCTTATTCCTTCATGCTGAAGGGCGACTACGGCGATGTGCAGTTCGGCACCTTCTCGCTGGACGGATGGACATCGGTCCTGTTCCAGCGTGACATGTTCGACGACACTCTGGGCCTGGCGGACGCGCATCTGACCATCTTCTGGCGTTCGATAAGCCTGTCGTTTTACACCACCGTGCTGACGTTGCTCTTCGGCTTCCCCACAGCCTATTTCATCGCCACGCGACCGCCGAAAACACGCGAGGTCTGGGTTTTCCTCGTCACGATTCCGTTCTGGACGAATCTCCTGATCCGCACCTTCGCCATGCAACAGGTGATCCGCAACGAAGGGCTGGTCAACACGGCGCTGATGGCGCTCGGCGTCATCAAGCAGCCGCTGCAGATCATGAATACCGACACCGCCATCTTGCTCGGCATGATCTATATCTACCTGCCTCTGATGGTGCTGCCGATCTACGCCTCGATGGAGAAACTCGACTTTAGGCTGGTCGAGGCCGGATATGACCTCTACGCCGGTCGCTGGCAGGTTCTGCGTCGCATCATCTTCCCGTTGATCAAGCCCGGCGTCATCGCCGGCTCGATACTGGTCTTCATCCCCTCGCTTGGCGCCTATGTCATTCCGCGGGTGCTGGGCGGCGGCAAGAACATGATGCTCGGCAACCTGATCGAACTGCAGTTCGGCGCGGGCCGTAACTGGCCGCTGGGCGCGGCCATCTCGATTACGCTCATGGTGCTGGTGATGATCGCGCTCCTGTTCTACGTGCGCAACGCATCCGGCTCGGAAGGCGCCCATGGCTAAGCGTCCGTTCGACATCCAGGCGCAGCCCGGCTTCGGCTTCATGGCGCTTTTGACCTTCTTCGCGCTCTATCTGCCGATCGCGGCGCTGGTCGCCTATTCGTTCAACGCGGCGGATTCGCTTTCGCGCTGGGATGGCGTATCACTGCGCTGGTTTATTTCGGCCTGGCACAATTCAGCAGTGCAGGACGCCTCCGTCCGCTCGCTCGTGCTGGCGGTCTCGGCCGCCGCGCTGTCGACGATCGCCGCCACGATGGCTGCGCTGGCCACGACCCGCACGCGGCCCTATCCCGGGCTTACCTTCAAATACGCCTTCATCAACCAGCCGCTGATGGTGCCGGAGATCGTCACCGGCGTCGCGCTCTTGATCGTGTTCTCGCGCATCAAGGTCTGGACCGGTTACTCAGGACTCGGCTACCTGATCGCCGCGCACACCGCCTTCTGCATCCCGTTCGCTTACCTGCCGATCCGGGCGAGGCTGGAAAGCATGGACCTGACGCTGGAGCGCGCAGCCGCCGATCTATACGCCACGCCCTGGAAAGCCTTCCGTTTCGTGACGCTGCCGCTCTTGAGGCCTGCCATCATCGCGGGCTTCATGCTCGCTTTCGTCATTTCGCTCGACGATGTGGTCATCACCGAATTCGTCAAGTCCGGCGGGCAGGACACGCTGCCCACCTACATGCTCGGCCAGTTGCGGCGCGAAACGAGCCCGGAAATTAATGCGATCGCCACGGTATTTCTGGCGCTGTCGGTGGTGCTCGTAACCGCGTTCTACTTCGTCAATCGGCGCAAGCCATGATCAACGATTGCCAAACGGGAGAATAGCCATGAAATGGAAGACAACGGCCGCCACGGCGGTATTCGCATTGCTTGCCTTTGCGGGCAGCGCGTATGCGGAAGGCGAACTCAACATCTTCAATTGGGGCGACTATACCAGCCCTGAGATGATCAAGAAGTTCGAGGATACCTACAAGGTCAAGGTGACGATCACCGACTACGACTCCAACGACACCGCGCTGGCAAAGGTACGCGCCGGCGGTCACGGCTTCGACATTGTGGTGCCGTCGGCCAATTACGTGCCGATCTGGGTGAAGGAAGGGCTTCTGCTCGAGGCCCGGCCCGACCAGATGGAGAACTTCAAGAATGTCGACGAGCGCTGGGTGAACGTTCCCTGGGATCCGGGCCGTCACTATACGGTTCCGTGGCAGTGGGGCCTGACGGGTATCGGCGTCAACACGAAGGTCTATGGCGGCGACATCAACACCTCGGCCATCTTCCTCGATCCGCCGAAGGAACTGGTCGGCAAGATCAACGTCGCGCCGGAAATGAACGACGTACTGTTCGCCACCATCAAGTATCTGGGCGGCAACTGGTGCACGGACGACAAGGAACTGCTCAAGAAAGTGCGCGACAAGCTGGTGGAGGCCAAGCCGAAATGGCTGGCCATGGATTATAGCGTGACCGAGAAGCTGCCGGCTGGCGACTATTCGGCCGTCTATTACTGGAACGGCGCCATTATGCGCTCGCGCATCAAGAACCCCGACATCAAGTTCGGCTATCCGAAGGAGGGCTTTCCCTTCTTCATGGACAGCGTTGCCATCCTGAAGGATGCCAAGAATGTCGACAACGCCAAGCTGTTCATGAACTTCATCATGGATCCCGAGAACGCCGCCATGATCTCCGCCTTCGCCAAATATGCCAATGGCATCAAGGGCTCGAAGGCGTTCATGCCAGCCGACATGAAGGATGCGCCCGAACTGGTGGTGCCGCCAGAACTGGAGAAAGCGGGCGAGTTCCTCACTCCCTGCTCGCCCGAGGTGCAGCAACTCTACACGCGTATCTGGACGGACGTTCAGAAATAGCGGCACGCCGCCTTCTTCCCCGCGCGAGCGGGAAGAAGGCGGGTCAAGGACCGGACGAGGGGTAGCGCTGAATTCGCAGCGTTCGCGCCGCCCCTCATCTGGCCGTAGGCACTGCCCCTTCGCCATGGGGTGGGGCGTTCGTCACTCGAAAGGGCCATTCGGGGCTTTTTCGTCCGCTGTGCAGACCGCTCGTCATCCAAGTGAACGGAAGAGCGGCATGCTGCGGCAGGGAATTCTCATGCAATCCTATCGCAACTCCGATCCGCGGCCGCCAATCATGCAGGGTTCGCCGCCGAAGCTGGTGCCGCCGAAGCTCGACTGGGATCGGCCGCCCTGGAACCGCTGGGCCTTCCAGCACATCCGCGAATTGCTGCCGACCATCGAGGTTTGGCGCGGCAGCGGCCATCGCCATCGCCTCGAGAGGGCGGAGGTGGATCTCGACGATCTGCCGGTGGCCGACAGCAACGGAGCGCCGACGACTCTCGCCGGCTTGCTCGACGAAACCTATGCCGACGGCTTCCTGGTGCTGAAGGACGGCAGGATAGCCTATGAGCGCTATTTCAACGGTATGGACGAGCGCACGCTGCATCTGTCGCAGTCGATGGCGAAGTCGGTCACCGGATCGGTGTGCGGCATCCTGGTTGGCCGCGGCCTGATCGATCCGGGCAGGCTGGTCAGCGACTATCTGCCGGAGCTCGGCGAGACCGGCTGGGCCGGCGCCACCGTCCAGCATGTGCTCGACATGACGACCGGCGTGCGCTTTTCCGAGGAATATACCGACCGCTATTCCGATATCGGCCAGGTCGATGTCGCGACCGGCTGGAAGCCGATCCCGCCGGGCAGCGATCCGGACTTCGAGTGGCCGTCGCACCTGTTCGAGCTGATCCTGCGGCTGAAGGACAGAGTGCGCCCGCATGGGGAGGCGTTCGAATACCGCTCGATCGAGACCGACGTGCTCGCCTTCATCATGGAGCGGGTGAGCGGCAAGCGCCTGGCGCAGCTCGTCTCGGAAGAACTCTGGCAAAAGCTTGGCGCCGACGAGAGCGCCTGCTTCACCGTCGACAGCGCCGGCTATGCGCTGGCCGACGGCGGCTTCAACGCGACGCTGCGCGACTATGGCCGCTTCGGGCAATTGATCCTCGACAATGGCGGCGGCGTGATCCCGGCCGACTGGATCGAGGCGACTCGCAACGGCAAGCACGGGCCGAATTTCAGCCCGAGCGTTCCGGACGGCAGCTATCGCAACCAGTTCTGGATCGAGGATCCGCGCTCACGCTCGCTGATGTGCCGCGGCGTGTTCGGCCAATTGATCCATATGAGCTGGGAACACAGGATGGTCGCGGTGAAGCTTTCGACCTATCCGGATTTCGTCAACTCCGCCTATTCGGTGGCGACGCAGAAGGCGGTGCATGCCATCGCCGCCGCGCTGGCCTGAAACCGCAAAATAAGATCCGGGAGAGCATCATGAGCGGCAAGACCGCGTTCGAGGCCAAATACGGCTTTGCCCGCAAGGATGTGCGGCTTGAAACCTGGCGGCTTTCGCCGTTCAACCGATGGTCCTTCCAGAATGTTGGCGAACTGGTGCCGAGCGCGCGTGTCGCGGCGGCGCCCGGCGGCGAGAGCCAAGCGAAACCGCTCGGCGCATTGCTTGAGGAAAAGATATCGCTCGCCGGCGGCAGTGAGACCGTCGAGAACTTCCTGAAGCGTTCCGATACGGACGGGCTGACGATCCTGAAGGCCGGCAAGCTTGTCGGCGACTGGTCGGCGCCGCATATGCCGTTCGGAGCGCGCCATATCATCTTTTCGATCAGCAAGTCGGTGACGGCGATCCTCGCAGGCATATTGGAAGGCGAGGGGTTGTTCGATCCCAACGCGCCGGTAACGCACTACATCCCTGAAGCCAGAGGCTCGGCCTATGGCGATGCGAGCGTGCGCAACGTGCTCGACATGACCGTCAGCCTCGATTTCGAGGAAGCCTATCTCGATCCGGAAAGCGCCTTCGCCCGCTACCGCCGCTCGACGCTGTGGAATCCCGGCGGCGGGTCCGAAAGCCTCGCGGCATTCCTGATGACCATCCCGCGCCTTGCCGAGCCGCATGGCCAGATCTATCGCTATCGCTCGCCCAATTCGGATGTGCTCGGCATCCTGCTTGAGCGCGCCTCCGGCAGGCGTGTCAGCGAAGTGCTCAGCGAGAAGCTTTGGCTGCCACTGGGGGCTGCGACCGACATGTCTGTGACGGTCGACATGGAAGGCACGGCGCGCACGGCCGGCGGCATGTCGATGACACCGCGCGACCTTGCCCGCATCGGCGAGATGATGCGGCAGGGCGGCACGGCCAACGGCCGCCACATCGTGCCGGAAGCCTGGGTGCACGACACGGTCGCCACCGGCGGCAGTCATGAAGCCTGGCAACGCGGCACGATGGTGTTTTTGTTCCCGAAGGGACGCTACCGCAACAAATGGTACCAGACCGGCCACGACAGCGGCGCCTTCTGCGGCATCGGCATTCACGGTCAGTGGCTCTATGTCAATCCGAAGACGGAAGTGGTCATCGCCAAGATGTCGTCGCAGCCGGAGCCGGTGGACGACAAGCTGGATGGGGAGCTCGTGGCATTCTTCGAGGCGTTGAGCAGCATGGTCTGAGCCGACCAGAGGCTGGTTCCAAGGGCTGTTTTCTGTGGACCTTCGGCGCGTGATGGAACCGTTGCGGTTGGCGCAGCGGTTCTCCCGTCCTATGGTCGCCGCTCTTTTCGGCAGGGACCAGCATGGCATCGGACATCAAGCGCATCGCAGCAATCATCGCGGCCGAGATCGGCGCGCGGCCGGAACAGGCCGCGGCGGCAATCGGGCTGCTCGACGAAGGCGCGACAGTCCCCTTCGTGGCACGCTACCGCAAGGAGGTCACCGGCGGGCTTGACGACACGCAATTGCGCGACCTTTCCGAGCGGCTCGCTTATCTGCGCGAGCTCGATGCACGGCGCGAGACGATCGTCAGCTCGATCCGCGAGCAGGGCAAGCTGACCGAGGAACTGGAAGCCAAGATCGCCGCGGCCGCCACAAAGGCGGAGCTGGAGGACATCTATCTACCCTACAAGCCGAAGCGGCGCACGAAGGCCGAAATCGCCAGGGAGCGCGGGCTTGGGCCGCTCGCCGAGGCGATCCTTGCAGATCGCTCGAAAGTTCCGGCCGAGCTTGCGCTCGCTTATGTCAACGAAGAGGTGGCCGACGCCAGGGCGGCGCTTGAAGGCGCGCGCGACATCCTGTCGGAGCAGTTCGCCGAAAATGCGGATCTGGTCGGCAAGCTGCGCGCCTATATGAAGGAACGTGCCTTCCTGCGTGCTCGCGTCTGTGACGGCAAGCAGGAGGCCGGCGCGAAGTTCTCCGACTATTTCGACCATGTCGAGCGCTGGGCAGGCGTGCCCAGCCACCGTGCCCTGGCCATGCTGCGCGGCCGCAACGAGGAAGTGCTGTCGCTCGACATCGAGGTCGATGCCGACGATCAATCGCCGGTGAAACCGATCGAGCGGATGATCGCCAATGCCTATGCGATTGGCGCGACGCTACCCGGCGATAAATGGCTGATGGAAGTGGCCGGCTGGACCTGGCGGATCAAACTGTCGCTGCATCTGACGCTCGACCTGATGCGTGACCTGCGCGAGCGGGCCGAGGAAGAAGCGATCCAAGTCTTTGCCCGCAACCTGAAGGACCTGCTGCTGGCCGCGCCCGCCGGCTCGCGGCCGACCATGGGGCTCGATCCAGGCATCCGCACCGGCGTCAAGGTTGCGGTGGTCGACGGCACCGGCAAGCTGGTGGCGACCACCACCGTCTATCCGTTCCCGCCAAGGAACGATGTGCGCGGCACGCAGGCCGAGCTCGCCGCCCTCATCCGCCAGCACAAGGTCGAGCTGATCTCGATCGGCAACGGTACCGGCAGCCGAGAGACCGAGAAGCTGGTGGCCGACATGCTTTCGGACCTGCCGGCAGGTGCCGGGCCGAAGCCGCTCAAGGTGATCGTCAGCGAGGCTGGCGCCTCGGTCTATTCGGCCTCGGCGACGGCAGCGGCGGAATTCCCCGGTCTCGATGTCTCGCTGCGCGGCGCGGTGTCGATCGCCAGACGTCTGCAGGATCCGTTGGCCGAACTGGTCAAGATCGAGCCGAAGTCGATCGGCGTCGGCCAGTATCAGCACGATGTCGACCAGTATCGGCTCGGCCGTTCGCTGGAAGCTGTGGTCGAGGATGCGGTGAACGCCGTCGGCGTCGACCTCAACACGGCCTCGGCGCCGCTTTTGGCGCGCGTGTCGGGACTCGGGCCGTCGCTCGCCGAGGCGATCGTTGCGCATCGCGACGCGGCCGGGCCGTTTGCAAGCCGCAAGGACCTGCTCAAGGTGGCGCGGCTCGGGCCGCGCGCATTCGAGCAAAGCGCCGGCTTTCTGCGCATCCCGAACGGGACAGAGCCGCTTGATGCGTCATCGGTGCATCCGGAAGCCTATGGCGTGGCGAAGAAAATCGTCGCCGCTTGCGGCCGCGACGTGCGCGCGCTGATGGGCGACAGCACCGCGCTGAAGGCGCTTGACCCGCGCGTCTTCGTCGACGAGCGGTTCGGCCTGCCGACGGTGCGCGACATCATCGCCGAGTTGGAAAAACCCGGACGCGACCCGCGCCCCGGTTTCAAGACGGCGAGCTTTGCCGAGGGCGTCGACGACATCAAGGATTTGAAGCCGGGCATGCTGCTCGAAGGCACCGTCACCAATGTCGCGGCCTTCGGCGCCTTCGTCGATATCGGCGTGCACCAGGATGGGCTGGTGCATGTCTCGCAACTGGCCGACCGCTTCATCAAGGACGCGCATGAGGTGGTGAAGGCTGGCGATGTCGTGAAGGTGCGGGTCGTCGATGTCGACATCAAGCGCAAGCGCATCGGTCTGTCGATGCGCAAGGACGGCGGCGAGGGCGCGCCTCGCGGTGGCCAGCGGGACCACGGCGGCGGCAAGCCTGCCTCGCGCTCGCCAGCGCCGCAGCGCCAGCCGGAGCGGCCTTCGCAGGGCGCGTTCGGCGCGGCGCTCGCCGAGGCGATGAAGCGCAAATAGCTACCAGGCCAGGACAGCCGGCTCCTTGCCGATCTGACCCAGCAGCCAGTCGCGAAAACTGGCGACCGGCGGGTGCGCGCGCTTGTCGTGCGGCACGACCAGGTAATAGGCGCTGCGGCTCTGCATCGGTTGGCCGGGCGCCGGGACCAGCTGGCCGCGCTGCAATTCGCCGGCAATCAGGATTTCAGGCAGCAGCGCCACGCCAAGCCCGGCCATGCAGGCCTGGGCGACCGTGCCGAACTGCTCGAACTGCATGCCGGGACCGGTCGGCGCCTCCAGCCCTTGATGCTCGAACCATTCGCCCCAGGCGCCGGGGCGGGTCGCCATATGCAGCAGCGGCAGGCGGTTGATATCGGCCGGCGTGGCGATGACGCGGCTGGCGAGGAAACCGGGCGAAGCCACCGGCATCACGGTCTCGCGCATCAAGAGCGTGCAGTCGGCGTCCGGCCAGTCGGGCATGCCGTGATGGATGGCGGCATCCAGCCGCTCGCGGGCGAAGTCGAACCGTCCGATGCGGGTGGCGAAGTTGATGGTGATGTCGGGGTGGCGGGCGACGAAATCCGGGATCAGCGGCATCAGCCAGCGCGTTCCGAAGGTCGGCAGGATGGCAAGGTTGAGAACACCGCTATGCCGATTGCTCATCAGTCCGAGCGCGGCGTCGCGCAATTGGCCAAGCGCCGAACGCACCGCTTCGGCATAGATCTCGCCAGCCGGCGACAGCCGGACATTACGGCTGTCGCGTTCGAACAGCCGGCGACCGAACTGCTCTTCCAACAGGTTGACCTGCCGGCTGACGGCGCCTTGCGTCAGGTCGAGCTCACGCGCGGCGGCGGTGAAGGAGCCGAGGCGCGCGACGGCTTCGAAGGCAGCAAGGGCGGCGGTGTTCGGCAAAAGACGGCGTTGGACATTCATGATCCATTACTAACGCTCATTGATCCGTGATGCAATTTCGTTTGATTTTTCCTCTGCGGAAGCCGATAAGCCGCGCAATCCAAGAATTTGCCGGGAGTGTTGGCCATGGCCGCCGAGAAGAACGCCTTCGTCTGGAACGATCCTTTCCTGATTGAGGACCAGCTTTCCGAGGACGAGCGCATGGTGCGCGACGGCGCGGCAGCTTTCGCGGCCGACAAGCTGGCGCCGCGCATCGAGGAAGCCTATGCCGACGAGAAGACCGACCCGTCGATCTTCCGCGAGATGGGCGAGGCGGGTCTGCTCGGCATCACCATTCCGGAAGAATATGGCGGGCTCGGCGCCGGATACGTGACCTACGGCTTGGTGGCGCGCGAAGTCGAACGGATCGACTCCGGCTACCGATCGATGATGAGCGTGCAGTCCTCGCTGGTCATGTATCCGATCCACGCCTATGGCTCGGAAGCGCAGCGCAAGAAATACCTGCCGAAGCTGGCGTCGGGCGAATGGATCGGTTGTTTCGGGCTCACCGAGCCGGATGCTGGCTCCGACCCGGGCGGGATGAAGACGCGCGCCGAGAAGACCGCGAACGGCTATAAGCTCTCCGGCTCCAAGATGTGGATCTCGAACGCGCCGATCGCGGATGTGTTCGTCGTCTGGGCCAAGCTGAAGGGCGATAGCGGCAAGGATGAGATCCGCGGCTTTGTGCTGGAAAAGGGCATGAAGGGACTGTCAGCGCCGAAGATCGGCGGCAAGTTGTCGTTGCGGGCGTCGATTACCGGCGAGGTGGTGCTGGAACGCGTCGAGGTCGGCGAAGACGCGTTGCTGCCCAATGCCAAGGGCCTCGGCGGTCCGTTCGGCTGCCTCAACCGGGCTCGCTACGGCATCTCCTGGGGCGCCATGGGCGCGGCCGAGGATTGCTGGCACCGGGCGCGGCAATACGGCCTCGACAGGAAACAGTTCGGCAAGCCGCTCGCCGGCACGCAGCTCTTCCAGAAGAAGCTCGCCGACATGCAGACCGAGATCGCGCTTGGACTGCAGGGCTCGCTGCGCGTCGGCAGGCTGATGGACGAAGGCAAGATGGCGCCGGAGATGATCTCGATCGTCAAGCGCAACAATTGCGGCAAGGCGCTCGACATCGCCCGGCAGGCCCGCGACATGCATGGCGGCAACGGCATCCAGATCGGCTATCACGTGATGCGCCACGCGCAGAACCTGGAGACGGTGAACACCTATGAGGGCACGCATGACGTGCATGCGCTGATCCTCGGAAGGGCGCAGACGGGGCTGCAGGCGTTTTTCTAAGCCGGCAAGGCTGCTTAAATTAGGTGCAGTGCAGCATCTCTGCTTGGAGAATGGCCGCCAGATGTGTCAGGGTCTGGCGATAAAACGCCATTCTCCGGGGCACCATGGCAATTCTGGCAGCCGTCCATCACCTGACCCATTACAGATATGACCGGCCGGTGGTGCTCGGTCCCCAGGTGATCCGGCTGCAGCCGGCGCCGCATTCGCGCACCAAGGTGCTCAGCCACTCCCTGAAGGTCGAGCCGGCAAACCACTTCGTCAACCTGCAGCAGGATCCCTACGGCAACTTCCTTGCCCGCTTCGTCTTTCCGGAGCCGGTGACGGAACTGAAGATCGAGGTCGACCTCGTCGCCGACATGACGGTCTACAATCCGTTCGACTTCTTCGTCGAGGAGATCGCCGAGACCTTCCCGTTCGACTATCCCGAAGAGATCAGGGAAGACCTCGCCATCTACCGCGCGCCGGAGCGCGCCGGACCGCTGCTGTCGAAATTCCTGGCAAGCATCGACCGCAGCCCGAGAAACACCGTCAATTTCCTCGTCGACCTCAATGCGAGGCTGCAGCGCGAGATCGCCTACATCGTGCGCATGGAGACGGGTGTTTATTCGCCCGAGGAGACATTGGCCGCCGGCAAAGGCTCGTGCCGGGATTCCAGCTGGCTCTTGGTGCAGATCCTGCGCAATCTCGGCATCGCCGCGCGCTTCGTCTCCGGCTACCTGATCCAGCTCAAGCCGGATCTCGTCTCGCTCGACGGACCGCCCGGAACAGCTGTCGACTTCACCGACCTGCATGCCTGGTGCGAAGTCTATATTCCGGGCGCCGGCTGGATCGGCTTCGATCCGACCTCCGGACTGCTCACCGGCGAAAGCCATGTCCCGCTTACCGCGACGCCGCATTTCCGGAATGCCGCGCCGATCTCGGGCATGGCGAGCTTCGCCAATGTCGATTTCAACTTCGACATGCAGGTCGACCGGATTGCCGAGCATCCGCGCATCACCAAGCCGTTCTCGGACGAAAGCTGGGAGGCACTCGATCGACTGGGCGAAAAAGTCGACGCGGCGCTGAGGGATGGGGACGTGCGGCTCACCATGGGTGGTGAGCCGACCTTCGTGTCGATCGACGATTTCGAGTCCGCCGAATGGAATACTGCAGCCGTCGGCCCGACCAAGCGCGACAAGGCGGATGAGTTGATCCGCCGGCTGCGCGAGCGCTTCGCGCCGGGTGGTTTCCTGCATTACGGCCAGGGCAAGTGGTATCCGGGCGAGAGCCTGCCGCGCTGGACCTTCTCGCTCTACTGGCGCGCCGATGGCGAGCCGGTGTGGCGCGATCCATCGCTGATCGCGCGAGAAAAGAGTGGCGCTGCCGTGGGACCGGAGCAGGCCGAGAGCCTGCTCAAGGCAATCGCCGGCGAGCTCGGCATCGACAAGGCGATGGTGAGCGAGGCCTATGAGGATCCGGGCGAGTGGCTGCTCAAGGAAGGCAAGCTGCCGGACAATGTCGATCCGTCCAATTCGAAGCTGGAAGACCCGGAGGAGCGCAGCCGCATGGCCCGCGTCTTCGAGCGCGGCCTGACCAAGCCGTCCGGCTATGTGCTGCCCGTGCAGCGCTGGAACAGCCAGGCCGCGGGACAGCGCTGGCGCTCGGAGAAATGGAAGACCAGGCGCGGGCGCCTGTTCCTGGTGCCCGGCGATTCTCCGGTCGGCTACCGCCTGCCGCTCGGCACGTTGCCCTATGTTCCGCCGGCGCAGTTCCCTTACATCGTGCCGGTCGACCCCTCAGTGCCGCGTGGCCCGCTGCCGGCGCGCGCCGAAATCCTGCCGGAAGGTCCGGTCGGCGTCGCGGACGAAATGGCGCGCCAGCAGGCTGAGGCCTCGTTCACCGCCGCCACCGCCAAGCAGGACCGCGTCGAGCAGCGACTGACCGAGATCGGCGGCGCGGTGCGGACCGCGCTCACCGTCGAACCGCGCGACGGCCGGCTCTGCGTGTTCATGCCTCCGGTCGAGGCGCTGGAGGACTATCTCGAACTGGTGGCGGCGGCGGAGAACGCGGCGAAGACTATCGGCCTGCTGGTGCATATCGAAGGTTATGCCCCGCCGCACGACCCGCGCCTCAACGTCATCCGCGTGGCGCCGGATCCAGGCGTCATCGAGGTCAACGTCCATCCGGCCGCCAACTGGCGGGAATGCGTCGCGACGACCAGCGCGATCTATGAGGAGGCGCGGCAATCGCGGCTCGGCACCGACAAGTTCATGATCGACGGCCGCCACACCGGCACCGGCGGCGGCAACCACGTCGTGGTGGGCGGCGCAACGCCGAACGACAGCCCGTTCCTGCGCCGGCCTGACCTTCTGAAGAGCCTGGTGCTGCAATGGCAGCGGCATCCGTCGCTGTCCTACCTGTTCTCAGGGTTGTTCATCGGCCCGACCAGCCAGGCGCCGCGCATCGACGAAGCGCGGCACGATTCGCTCTATGAACTTGAGATCGCGCTGGCACAGGTGCCGCATCCCGACAAGGGAGAGGCGCCCTTGCCGTGGCTGGTCGACCGGCTGTTCCGCAATCTCTTGACCGACGTGACCGGCAACACGCATCGTTCGGAGATCTGCATCGACAAATTGTTCTCGCCGGATGGCCCGACCGGCCGGCTCGGCCTGGTCGAGTTCCGCGGTTTCGAGATGCCGCCCAATGCGCGTATGTCGCTCGCGCAGCAATTGCTGGTCCGCGCCATCATTGCGCGCGCCTGGAAGAACCCGCTGGACGGCCGTTTCACGCGCTGGGGGACCTCGCTGCATGATCGTTTCATGCTGCCGCACTACGTCTGGGCAGATTTCCTCGACGTACTGGAGGATCTAAAGCTCAACGGCTTCGACTTCCGCCCCGAATGGTTCGCAGCCCAGCTGGAATTCCGCTTCCCGTTCTGCGGCGAGGTGCAACATGCCGGCGTCAAGCTGGAGTTGAGGCAGGCGCTGGAGCCCTGGCATGTGATGGGCGAGCAGGGCGCGATCGGCGGCACGGTCCGCTTCGTCGATTCCTCGGTCGAGAGGCTGCAGGTGAATACGGAAGGCCTCAATCCGGAACGCCACGCCATCGTCTGCAACGGGCGCCTCGTGCCGATGAAAATCACCGACAATCGCGAGGTCGCGGTGGCCGGCGTTCGCTTCAAGGCCTGGCAGCCGGCGTCCGGCCTGCATCCGGCGTTGCCGGTCAACACGCCGCTGGTCTTCGACATCTACGACCGCTGGTCGGGTCGCTCGGTCGGCGGCTGCGTCTACCATGTCGCGCATCCGGGCGGCCGCAACTACGACACCTTCCCGGTCAACGGCAACGAGGCCGAAGCGCGACGGCTTGCCCGGTTCGAACCGCGCGGCCACACGCCGGGTGGCTACGTGCTGCGTGACGAAGAAGCCTCTGAAGAGTTTCCCATGACCCTTGACCTCAGGCGGCCGGCGAGATTCTGATCGACGATGGCCAAGGGGAATCAGAGACGGGCGGGCGGCAGGCCGCGGGCGCAGAGCCTGCTGGAACGCTACCGGCCAATCGAAGGCGTCGTCGACGAGATGGTCGACGCGTCCGGCAGCCCGCGCCCGGCCTGGCGCTTCTTCATCGACGCGCTCGACGATCTGGGGGCGGAGCGGCTCGGGCAGCGCTTTGCCCGCGCCGACCAGTATCTGCGCGACGCCGGCGTTTATTATCGCGTCTACGAACAGGCCGGGGCCAATGAACGCGAATGGCCGCTCGCGCATGTCCCGCTGCTGATCGACGAAAAGGAATGGGCCGAGATCAGCGCCGGCCTCGTCCAGCGCGCCGACCTGTTCGAGGCGATCCTGTCCGACATTTACGGGCCGAACCGGTTGGTTGAGCAGGGCATTCTGCCAGCCGGTCTGATTGCAGCCAGTCCGGAATATCTGCGCCCGATAGCTGGCGTTCGGCCGGCCAACGGGCATTTTCTACACATGGTCGCCTTCGAGCTCGGCCGTGGCCCGGACGGTAGCTGGTGGGTGCTTGGCGATCGCACCCAGGCGCCGTCGGGCGCGGGCTTTGCGTTGGAGAACCGGGTCGCCACAACGCGTGCGCTGTCGGACATCTATGGCGAGATGCATGTGCATCGGCTCGCCGGCTTTTTCCGCCGCCTCCGCGACACGCTGAACGCCATGGCCAAGGAATCCGGCGGCCGTGTCGCCATCCTGACGCCAGGGCCGCTCAACGAGACCTATTACGAGCACGCCTATATCGCCCGGTATCTCGGCATCATGCTGCTCGAGGGCGAGGACCTGACCGTTTCCGGTGGCAGGCTGATGGTGCGAACCGTTTCCGGCCTGATGCCGATCGGTGTCTTGTGGCGGCGGCTCGATGCCGCCTTCGCCGATCCGCTGGAGTTGAGGCCGGAGTCGCAAATCGGCACGCCGGGCCTCGTCGAGGCAATAAGGCGCGGCTCCGTTTCGGCGGTCAATGCGCTGGGCTCGGGCCTGATGGAGACGCGGGCGCTGCTGTCGTTCCTGCCCAGGATCGCACGAGAGCTGCAGGGCGAGGATCTCAAGCTGCCGAGCATCGCCACCTGGTGGTGCGGCCAGGAGACCGAGCGCGCGCATGTACTTGCCAATATCGACCGTATGGTGGTCGGTCCAGCGCTGTCGACCCGGCTTGCGTTCGAGGACGATGGCGCGACCCGGCTGGGATTGTCCCTTTCGGCCGGCGAGCGGGCCGATCTTGTCGCGCGCATCGAGGCGGACGGCGCCGGTTTCGTCGGCCAGGAAGCGGTGACGCTGTCGACCACCCCTGTCTTTGTCGATGGCCGGCTGGAGCCACGGCCCGCCAGCCTGCGCGTCTATCTGGCGCGGACGCCGGAAGGCTGGACCGTGATGCCCGGCGGCTTCGCCCGCGTCGGCTTTTCGCTCGACCCGACGGCGATCGCCATGCAGCGCGGCGGCCAGGCGGCGGATGTCTGGGTTGTCAGCGACACGCCGGTCGAGCGCGAGACGCTGCTGCCGCAGGAGCATGACGGCTTCACCCGCACCATGCCGGGCAGCTTGCCCAGCCGCGCCGCGGAGAACCTGACCTGGCTCGGGCGCTATATCGAGCGCTCGGAAGACACGGTGCGCGTGCTGCGTGCCTATCACGTGCGGCTTGCCGAGACATCCGATCAGGATATGCCGCTGCTTGCCGATGTCAGGGACTATCTGGAGCCCTTCGGTATCGAGGTCGAAATGGCGATACCACCGGGGCTGATCGGCACTTTGGACAGCGCGGTCTACAGCGCCGGCCAGATCCGCGACCGTTTCTCGCCCGATGGCTGGCTGGCGCTGAAGGATTTGTCCAAGACCATCCATAGGTTCGCGCAGACCGTGGCGCCGGGCGACGACGCGACACGGGCAATGACGGTGATGCTGCGCAAGCTCGCCGGCTTTTCCGGCCTGCTGCATGAGAACATGTATCGCTTCACCGGCTGGCGTTTCCTGGAAATCGGCCGCAGGCTGGAACGCGGCATCCAGATCGCCCGCACGCTCAGCCGGCTGACCAGGAACGGGGCGCCGGAAGGCGCGCTCGACATGATGCTGGAGATCGGCGACAGCGTCATGACCCATCGCCGGCAATATCCGGTGCAGGCGGGGCGGCGCACGGTGATCGACCTGCTCGCGCTCGATCCGCTCAATCCGCGCTCCATCCTGTTCCAGCTCGAACGGCTGAAGGCCGAGATCGGCATGCTGCCTTCGATCAGCGGCGAGGGACATATGTCGCCCGCCGCCAAGGAAATCCTGCAGCTGAACACGGCAATCGCCGTCATGGAGCCGTCCGACATGAGCGCCAAAGTGCTCGACGACCTCGCCGGCCAGATCGGCGATCTCTACAACAGTCTCGCCCGAGCCTATTTCGCTTAGATGCTCTACGACATCAAACTCAATCTGCATTACGACTATGCCGCTGCTGCGGGCGGCGGACGGCATCAGGTGCGCGTGATGCCGCAGACGATTGCGGGGGTGCAGCGCGTCATCGCGGCCTCGCTGTCCTTCCAGCCGCCGCCGGCCGAACGTGCCGATTTTTCCGATTTCTTCGGCAACAACGTCACATCGATCGCTTTTCGCGAGGCGCATGAAACGCTCGACATCCGCATGAGCGCTCGCGTTTCGGTCTCGCGGCCGGAACCGGGCCTCGATGTCTCGCCCGATATCCGCGGGCTCAGGTCGGAACTGGACATGGTGCGGTCGTTATCGCCCTCCGCGCCGCATCATTTCCTCGCCGCCAGCGACCATGTCGGAATTGATCCGGCGATCACCGCCTATGCGCGGGAAAGCCCGGCCTCCTCGGTGGTCGCCACGGCGACCGATCTCTGCAACCGCATCCATCGCGATTTCGCCTATGACGGCAAGGCGACGACGGTTCAGACGCGGGCCAGCGACGCCTTTGCCCTGAAGCGCGGGGTCTGCCAGGATTTCTCCCATATCATGATCGCGGGCTTGCGTGGGCTTGGCATTCCGGCCGGTTATGTCAGCGGCTTCCTGCGCACGATCCCGCCCAAGGGCAAGCCGCGGCTCGAAGGCGCGGATGCCATGCATGCCTGGGTCAAGGCCTGGTGTGGGCGCGATGCCGGCTGGCAGGAATTCGACCCGACCAACGGCATGCGGGCGAGCAACGATCACATCATTGTGGGCTATGGCCGCGACTATTCCGACGTAGCGCCGATCGTCGGCGTGCTGAAGACCACCGGCGGCCAGGTCGGCGAGCAAGCGGTCGACGTCATCCCGGTCTCCGTCGAAAAGGTGTGACGACAACGCGATTGATTGTGGGCGCTTCTCAAATGCGCCTGCCCGTCGGTATCCTGGGCACGGGATTGACGGGGGGGCGCCTGCGTGGCTATGGCGCGCGGAGGCGGATTGGAAGCGGTAAGCGTCATCATTCCGGCACATGATGCGGCTCGGACGATTGCCCGGACGCTCGCTTCGCTGGCATCGGAGAAAGAAATCATCGGCGAGGTGCTGCTGGTCGACGATTCGTCATCCGACGCCACCGCCGCCGTCGCCTCGGAAGCGGCGTTGCGGTTTGCCTTGCCGCTGCGGGTCATCAAATCGAGCTGCCGCGACGCCGGCGGCTCCAGGAATCTGGCGCTGGAGCAGGCCCGCTTTCCCTGGATCTATCTGATCGATGCCGACGACCTCCATCTTGAAGGTGGCCTGCGCGCACTGCTGGCGAAGGCCGTAGCGGAACCAGGGGCGGACATGGCGGTCGGCGCCTACCGCCGGAGAGTCGATGGCGAGGAGCGGCCGACCAAGCTGCCGGGCGGCTACACGGCAAGCGGACCGGCCAATGCCTGCGCCTATCTCGAAGGGCGGATACGGTCGATCGCCGTCGGCAGCGCGCTGGTGTCGCGGCGGGCTGTCGGCGAAACAAGATTCGCGACCGGCCTTGCCTATGACGAGGACACGCTGTTTTGGGCGCGTCTGATGGCCAAGGCCTCGCTCGCGATCGTGACACAGCCCGTCTTCGTCTATTTCGTGTCGGCGGAGCGTTCCGACGATCGTTTCACGGTCAGGCCTGCCGCGCGCTTTCTCGAATGGCGTCTGGCGCTGCGCCGGCTCCGGTCCTGCGGCATCGGGGCGCGGTCGCTCAAGACCAGGGAGGGCCTCGTCGCTTTGAAGATCGCACGCGTTCATTATGCGCGCGGCGATTTCGAAATGGCGACAAGATTCCTCGGCGTGGCCGAAGCCGCGCCAAGGGCGGGCGCGGATGTCTGGCGCTGCATGCGCTATCGGCTGAAGATCGCGCTGCGGCGCCGGTTTTCGGCGCCGGCCGCCCAACTGCAACGCGCCTGATGGCCGAGAGGCCGGATCTCGCGGTCGTGGTGATTGGTTTGCGGGCACCGACCGCGCTGGCGGCCGCGGTAAGGTCCGTTCTCGACCAAAATATTCCGCTCGAGATCGTGGTGGTGAATTCCGGCGGCGGTAACGCCAAGGCGCTGCTTGCCGATTGCGGCATCGACGTAACAGCGATCGAGGTCGAGGAGCGATTGTTTGCCGGCGCTGCGCGAAATCGCGGCATTGCCGCAACGCAAGCTCCGTTCGTCGCCTTTCTCGCCGATGATTGCCTGGCCTGCCCGCAATGGGCCGAAATCCGGCTGCAGCGTCACCGGGAGGGTGCTGCGGCTGTGGCGAGCGCCGTCCTCAACAGCCACCCGCGCAATCTGGTCGCATGCGCGGCGCATCTCGTCACCTATATGCGACGCCTGCCCGGTCTTTCGGCCGGGAAGGCACAGCGCTACGGCGTTTCGTTCGACCGGAAGCTGTTCGAGCGATACGGGATGTTCGACGAGCGAATGAGGTCTGGGGAAGACACCGAGTTCATGGCCAGGCTGCCCGAGGTTTTGCGGCCGGTTTGGGAACCGAGGGTGCTGACCGTTCACCGCAATGAGACGAGCCTATTCGGCTTGCTTGCCGACCAGTATCGCCGCGGGCGCCGCTATGGCGCCTATCTCCGGTCTATCCAGGCCGAAAAACCCGTGCGTCCGTTCCGGAAGGTGTTCCGCGACCGGCGCAATGTCGGCAAGCTGGTCGAGGAGGGGTTGTCCGGCAAGGACAGAACCTTCGCAAGGCTGTCGGTGCCGATCGTGTGGCTGGCGTTGTTCGCTAAGTCGCTGGGGACATGGGTGGGCGCCCGGTATGGCGACACGACGGCGAGCCGGCGATGATCACCATCGAAATGAAGCCGCCGCGCTGGCGGCGCGGCCGATGGCTTTGGTCGCGGCGCAAGACCGTCGCCGTCTTCGATCCATCCGCCAACCGGCGGGACTGAAACCTCTTTCGGAACCAGTCATCGGCGCGCGGCTTTATCTACGGGCCATTTCGCGGAGCCGGCATGTTGCAGCATTCAGGATCGCCTTCGGACCGTTCGACGCGGGCCGAGGAAACACGAGGGAACGGCGCTCGCAGTTCGGCCGAGAGCACGTCGCTCAACTATGTAAGCGATGCCGACCCCGGCATACGCAGATTGCGGAAAGGCACGGGATTTACCTATCTGGCGGCCGATGGCGGAACCGTCGACGAAACGACGCTTGCCCGCATCAAGGCGATCGTCATACCGCCGGCCTGGACGGATGTGTGGATATCACCCGATCCGGACGGCCATATCCAGGCGACAGGCCGGGATCAGCGCGGCCGCAAGCAGTACCGTTATCACCCGCAATGGACCGAGGAACGCGACGGCGTCAAATATTCCAGCCTGGTTGCTTTCGCGGATAGCCTGCCTGCTCTCAGGCGGCAGATCGATGCCGATCTGCGCCGGCACGGGCTGCCGATGGAGCGCGTCGTCGCCTCGGTGGTCTGGTTGCTCGACAACACTATGATCCGCATCGGCAACGCGGCCTATGCACGCGACAACAAGAGCTTCGGACTGACCACGCTGCGCGACCGCCATGTCGAGATTACCGGCTCCAGCCTGCGCTTCGCCTTCAAGGGCAAGTCGGGCAAGGAATGGAAGCTGAAGCTGGTCGATCGCCGCATCGCCAAGGTCGTGCGCGGCGCCCAGGATCTGCCCGGACAGAAGCTGTTCCAATATCTCGACGAGGACGGCGAGCGGCGGCCGGTGCGCTCGGAGGACGTCAACCGCTATATTCGCGAGGCATCCGGCGCCGAATTCAGCTCAAAGCATTTCCGCACCTGGGGCGGCACGATCCATGCGGCGTCGCTGTTTGCCGGGACCGAGCTGCCGGAAAGCAAAACGCAGCAAAACCGGGTGATCAACAGCGTCGTCGACAAGGTCGCCGAGCGGTTGGGCAATACCCGGGCGGTCTGCCGCAAGTGCTACATCCATCCGCTGGTGTTCGAGGCGTGGAGCAAAGGGCGCCTGCTTGACGAAATGGCGGAGGCCAACAAGCGCAAACGCCTGATATCCGGCCTGGACGAGGAAGAAACGCTGGTGCTCAGATGGCTGCAGGCGCACGGCGCCTGATAGGCGGGCGCAAAGATCGCCAAATCCGTGATCTCTCGATAAATTTTTTTATCGACCTCGTGTCGGGAAGGGTCCTAGTGTCGCGTCCTTTGATACGGAAAGGACGCACCATGCTCTACGCCATCCTCTGCTACGCCTCCGAAGACGTCGTCTGCTCCTGGAGCAAGGAACAGGACGACGAGGTCATGGCAAAGCTCCTCAACGTGCAGGACAAATATGCCAAGGCCGGCCGACTGGGGCCGGTGGCGCGCCTTTTGCCGACGACGGCGGCCACGACACTGCGAAAGGTCAAAGGGGAGTCGATCGTGCTCGACGGTCCGTTCGCCGAGACCAAGGAACAATTCCTCGGCTTCTACACGCTCGAATGCAACGATCTCGACGAAGCCGTCGAATTCGCGCGCGAGCTCTCCGAGGTCAATCCGAGCGGCGGCTCGTATGAGATCCGACCGGTTTCGGTCTTCAATCCGACAAAGGTCGCGGTATGACAGAGTTCGCCTGGATAAGCACCGCAATCAGCAACGCCCGTCCGCAGGCGATGGGCGCGCTGCTGCGCTACTTCCGTGACCTCGACGCCGCGGAAGAGGCTTTCCAGGATGCGTGCCTGAGGGCGCTCAAGAACTGGCCGAAGAACGGGCCGCCGCGCGATCCCGCCGCCTGGCTGATCTTCGTCGGCCGCAACAGCGGCATCGACGCGGTGCGCAAGCGCGCCAAGCAGGCGCCGATGCCGGAGGAAGACCAGGTATCCGATCTGGAGGACGCCGAGAGCGACATGGCCGAGCGGCTGGACGGCGCGCATTACCGCGACGACATCTTGCGGCTTCTGTTCATCTGCTGCCATCCGGATCTGCCGCCAACGCAGCAGATCGCGGTGGCGCTGCGCATCGTCTCCGGCCTCACCGTCAAGCAGATCGCGCGCGCCTTCCTGGTCGGCGAGAGCGCCATGGAACAGCGCATCACCCGCGCCAAGGCGCGCATTGCCGATGCCGGCGTGCCGTTCGAAACGCCGGGCGCGGTCGAGCGCTCGGAGCGGCTCGCCGCAGTGGCCGCGATGGTCTATCTGATCTTCAACGAGGGATATTCGAGCAATGGCGGCGAGGCGCCGGCCCGCGCGCCGCTATGCGAGGAGGCGATCCGGCTCGCCCGGCTGCTGCTCAGGCTGTTCCAGCAGGAACCGGAAATCATGGGGCTGACGGCGCTGCTGCTTCTCCAGCATGCGCGCGCGCCGGCGCGCTTCGACGAGAATGGCGAGGTCGTGCTGCTCGAGGACCAGGACCGCTCGCTCTGGAGCCGCAAGATGATCGACGAGGGCTTGGCGCTGGTCGACAAGGCGCTGCGCCACCGCAAGCCCGGTCCCTACCAGGTGCAGGCGGCGATCGCAGCGCTGCATGCGCGGGCGGCGACGGCCGAGGATACCGACTGGACCGAGATCGACCTGCTCTACGGTCTGCTTGAGCAGATGCAGCCTTCGCCCGTGGTGACGCTCAATCGCGCCGTCGCGGTCAGCAAGGTACGCGGCCCGGAAGCCGCGCTTGCCATGATCGAGCCGCTGGAAGAGCGGCTGTCGGGCTATTTTCACTTCTTCGGACTGAGAGGCGGGCTGCTGATGCAGCTTGGCCGCAACGAGGAGGCACGTGTCGCCTTCGACCGCGCCATCGCTTTGGCCAACACCGCGGCCGAGGCGGCGCATATCCGGATGCATATCGACCGGCTGATCAAGGAAAGCGCAGAGAAGTCCTCGATCCAGAAGGCCCGCTGATCCGGCTTCGCCCGCCTGGCCCAATTTTGCGATCCGGCCTTGGACCATGCCGGGGTGGCGGTTTTTCCCCGAAACGAGTAATGCCACGCCATGAAAGGCGCCTGGACGTGTTTGATGGCACGGACAGCGCATGGCGCATGGCTCCACCGCCCTGTGAGAGGCGGGAATCTGAAAAGGGATAAAAAAAATGACATTAGCCAAGGAAACGGCCTCGCTTCTCGAGAAACTGGGCGTGGCTACAGATGCACTTGTCGGAGGCGACCTCATTGTGCGCAGCCCGGTGACGGGCGAACAGATCGCAGCGCTGAAGTCGATCTCGGCGGCTGACGCCGGCAAGGCCATCGATGCCGCGCACAAGGCCTTCCAGAGCTGGCGGCTGGTGCCGGGGCCGAAGCGCGGCGAACTGGTTCGCCTGCTCGGCGAAGAACTGCGCGCGCATAAGGACGAGCTCGGCCGGCTGGTGTCGATCGAGGTCGGCAAGATCCCGTCCGAGGGCCTGGGCGAGGTCCAGGAGATGATCGACATCTGCGATTTCGCCGTCGGCCTGTCGCGGCAATTGTACGGCCTCACCATCGCCACCGAACGTCCCGGACACCGCATGATGGAGACCTGGCATCCGCTCGGCGTCGTCGGCGTCATCTCGGCCTTCAATTTCCCGGTCGCGGTATGGTCGTGGAATGCGGCGCTTGCCTTCGTCTGCGGCGATGCGGTGGTGTGGAAGCCGTCGGAAAAGACGCCGCTGACCGCCCTTGCCTGCGAGGCGATCTTCAACCGCGCCGCAAAGCGTTTCGGCGCGGACGCGCCGGCAGGGCTGCTCCAGGTGCTGATCGGCGACCGCGCCGCCGGCGAAGTGCTGGTCGACCATCCGAAGGTGCCGCTGGTCTCCGCCACCGGCTCGACCCGCATGGGCCGCGAGGTCGGTCCCAGGCTCGCCAAGCGCTTTGCGCGCGCGGTGCTGGAGCTCGGCGGCAACAATGCCGGCATCGTCTGTCCGACCGCTGATCTCGACATGGCGCTGAGAGCAATAGCCTTTGGCGCCATGGGCACGGCCGGCCAGCGCTGCACGACGCTCAGGCGCCTGTTCGTGCATGACAGCGTCTATGACGCGCTCTTGCCGCGGCTGAAGAAGGCTTATGAGACGGTTTCGGTCGGCAATCCGCTGGAGGGCAAGGCGCTGGTCGGTCCGCTG
The DNA here is from genome assembly GCF_020164955.1 of Mesorhizobium sp. CA8. Taxonomy (GTDB): domain Bacteria; phylum Pseudomonadota; class Alphaproteobacteria; order Rhizobiales; family Rhizobiaceae; genus Mesorhizobium. The sequence continues at coordinate 38,515 of NZ_JAIUHG010000012.1, read as the reverse complement.
ATCGACAAGGCGGCCTTCGACAATATGCAGAAGGCGCTAAAGGAAGCCCAAGCGCATGGCGGCAAGGTGACCGGCGGCACGCGCGTCGAAAACGGCCATCCGGACGCCTATTATGTGCATCCGGCGCTGGTCGAAATGCCGGAGCAGGTCTCGCCGGTGACGGAAGAGACCTTTGCGCCGATCCTCTATGTCATGAGATACAGCGATTTCGACGAGGCGCTCGAGCAGCACAATGCGGTGGGCGCCGGCCTGTCGTCGTCGATCTTCACACGCGACCTGCAGGAATCGGAGCGGTTCCTCGGCGTCGACGGCTCGGACTGCGGTATCGCCAACGTTAATATCGGCACCTCGGGCGCCGAGATCGGCGGGGCGTTCGGCGGCGAGAAGGAGACGGGCGGCGGCCGCGAGAGCGGCTCGGACGCCTGGAAGGCCTATATGCGCCGCGCCACCAACACGGTGAACTATTCGAAAGCGCTGCCGTTGGCGCAGGGCGTGTCGTTCGACATCGATTGAGGACGAAGCGACGGGTCAGCCTCGTCCGCGAGCTGACCCGCTCGACTATCGATCAGGCCATGAGGGTGGACGGCGGGCGATTTGCTCAAAAAGCCTTGCCGGTAGCCGGATCGAAGAGACGAAGCGCGGCCGCATCAAAGACAAAGGCGCATGGCTGGCCCTTGGCGACACGGGCCTGCGGCGGCAAGGTTGCCGTCAATTTCTGCGCGCCAATCCGGGCGGTGGTGACCTGTTCCGGTCCCGTCAGTTCAACGACGTCGATCTCGACCGGCAGCGACAATTCGGCGCCGCCCGGACTAAGGCGAAGCGCCTCGGGCCTGATGCCGGCGACAACCGAAGCGCCTTCGCGGGCGGTGTCAGCGTAGCGCGCGGGCAACGCCAGCCGCACATCCGTGCCGACGATCGCGAGCTTGCCGTCCTCGACAACCGCTTCCAGCATGTTCATCGAAGGCGCGCCGACGAAGCCCGCGACATAGAGCGTCGCGGGATGGTTGTAGATTTCTTCCGGCGTGCCCAGCTGTTCGATGCGGCCGTCGCGCATGACGGCGATGCGGGTCGCCAGCGTCATCGCCTCGATCTGGTCATGGGTGACGTAGACGACCGTGGTGCGCAGCATCTCGTGCAGGCGCTTCAATTCGGTGCGCATTTCCAGGCGCAGCTTGGCGTCGAGGTTGGAGAGCGGCTCATCGAACAGGAAGACCTGTGGCTTGCGCACCAGAGCCCTTCCGATCGCGACGCGCTGGCGCTGACCGCCGGACAACTGGCCGGGCTTGCGGTCGAGCAGGTTCTCGATTTGCAGGAGCTTCGCCGTCTCGCGCACCGCCTTGTCGCGCTCGGCGGCGGGAACCTTGCGCATCTCCAGGCCGAAGCCGATGTTGCGGCTCACCGTCAGGTTCGGATAGAGCGCGTAGGACTGGAAGACCATGGCGATGTCGCGGTTCTTCGGATGCACGCCAAGCACCGACCGGCCGCCGATCAGCACGTCGCCGCTGGTTGCTTCGGCGAGACCGGCGATGATGTTGAGCAAGGTGGACTTGCCGCAGCCCGAGGAGCCGAGCAGCACCAGGAACTCGCCGTTTTCGAGTGCGATGTCGATGCCTTTCAGCGTCTCGACGCTGCCGTAGTTCTTGCGGACATCGCGGATTTCAAGCGCGCTCATGGGCGGCATCCTCGAATTGAATCGGCCCGCCATAGTCGCGGGGCAGGGTTGAGATGGCGCGCGAGGCCACTTGAATGGCGGCGGACAGGCACTTTTCCAGCGATCGCCCCTGCGCCAGCGCCGCCAGGAACGCGGCGTTGAAGACATCGCCGGCGCCGATTGTGTCGATGACGGTGACGCGGGGCGCGGCCGCTTCAATGAGTTTGCGGTCGGCGCCGATGGCGATCGCGCCGTCCGGTCCGCGCTTGACGACCACCGTCGCGCCGTCCCTCATACCGTCACGGATCTTTCGCGCCGCTTCCCCCGGGCTTGCCAGCCCGGCCAGTGTGGTCGTCTCGACCTCGTTGAAGAGCGCCAGTTCGCAGCGCGACAGCCAGCCGCGCGCAGCGGTGCAGTTCGCTTCCGTCCAGCCGTCGATCGGCCAGCCTGTGTCGAGCGCGACGGCGATGCGGTGCGCCTCGGCCCAGTCGAAAAAAGCGCCGTAATCGCGCGTCAGGTCGTCGGTGAGGAAAGAGCCGCAGAGCAGCGCATAACCACCGGAAAGCCGATTGCCGTCCAGCGCGGAGAGCGCGTCGTCCAGGCTGAACCGGGGCAGGTGGCCGCGCGTGGTGAAGAAGGTGCGCTCGCCGTCCGGGTGGGTCATGCCGACCGACAATGTCGTGCCTTCGGGACGAACCGGCCATTTCTGCGCCCGGCCCCCGAAGGCTTCGCGCAGCCAGCGCCCGAACTGGTCGTCGCCGAGATTGGCTGCAATGTCGAAATCGATACCCAGCGCTTGCCACGCAAGCGCCGTATTGCCGGCCTGGCCACCGACCCGCAGGTCGTCATGATCGACGACGGTCTCCGTGCCGGCCTTCGGCCAGGGTGCGACCGGCCCGACGATCAGATCGACATTGACGTTGCCGATCACCGCAAGCGGCTGCATCACTCGCTCCTGGTGATCTTGGTGGTACGCACCGGCGTTCCGGCATTCTCGACGCGGGAATCGGCGAAGGCGATCATCAGGCGCTGCGCCACCGGCAGCATGGCAAAGACCGCCGCCAGGCCCGTGGCGGGTTTGAAGGCGAGTGTCACGGCGCCTGCGACTGGCGGTTTGCCGGAAGCGTCGAACACGATCAGCGGCGCACCGGTCTCGACAACGGACAGGGCCATCGCGGTGACAAGGTCGGCGGTCGGATCGTCGCCGCGGAAAAGAACGACGCCAATGCTTGGACCCAGCATCTCCATTGGCCCGTGGCGCAGCTGACCGCCTTCGAGCGAGAAACAAGGCAGGCGCGACAGTTCGGTGAAGCCGAGCGCAAGGGCTTCAGCCACGCCTTGAAGCTTGCGGCCGGAAGTGACGATGGTCGTGACCGTCCTCAGCGCCGCGAGCGCGGTATCGATCTCGACCGCCTGAGGCGCCTTGAGCACGGCAAGGGCGCCGGCGGGATCGTCGCCAAGCGCAGTCAGGATGGCGAGATGCAAGGCGAAGGTCACGGTCAGGCTGCGGGTCGCGGCAAAGGCGAGCTCGGTACCGCCGGCGCCGACAAGGCAAGGCACCGTACGGCCAAGGAGCGAGCCGGCCTCCAGCGTCAGGCCGAAGGTTTCGGCGCGATCGCGGGTCTCGGCAAACCAGCGCAGCACCTCGGCGCTTTCGCCCGACTGCGAAGTCACGATCACTGTCCTGCCTTCAAGCGGCAGCGGCTGTCCAAGCTGTTCCGACAGCGGCAGCGCGATGGCGTCGATCCCATGTGCGCGATAGAGCGGCTCGACTGCGCGAGCGACGGCGTGCGAGGCGCCCATGCCGAGCAGGACGAGCCGGCCGGTCTTCCTGATCGAGGCTGCGACCTTAGCGGCGGCATCCGTGTTATTCTCGAAGGAAGCAAGCGCGTCCTGATGCTGGCGCGCCATCTCGCGGTCGATGGCGAGGAGGCCTGTCGGCCGTTCTTTCTTTGCAGTCATGATTATCCTTTCACTCCGCCGCTGGTCAGACCTGAGATCAGAGCGCGTTGCATGAAGAGGCCGATCAGCACGGGCGGCAAGGCCGCGAGCACGCCGGCAGTGGCAATCAGTCCGTAGTCGGAGACGCGCCCGCCGGCGAGATCGGCGATGGCGACCGTCAGCGTCTTTGCCCGCTGATCCGAGGTGAAGAGCAGGGCGTAGAAGAACTCGTCCCAGGCAAGCAGCACCGCAAACAGCGCCGACGTTGCCACCACGGGCGCGGCCAGCGGCAAGGTGATGATGCGCCAGGTCTGGAGCAGTCCCGCTCCGTCGATCATGGCCGCTGCCTCGATCTCGCGCGGGATGGAATCGAAACCCGATTTCATCAGCCAGGTGGTGAAGGGCGCGAGGATGGTCAGATAGATCAACGCCAGGCCGAAGACGTTGTTGAGCAGGCCGAGATAGGACAGGCCCATGTAAAGCGGCACGGAGAGCGCCACCGGCGGCAGCATATAGGTGGCGATCACCATCGACAGCGACCAGCCGACCGAAGGCGTGCGCGAAACGGCCCAGCCGGCCGGCACGGCAAGGACAACAGCGGCGAGCGTCGCCATGCCGGCGACTTCCAGGCTGTTGCGCAGCGATGACGTGAAGGCGGCGCCGGCACTGTTCTCAGCCCTCGACAGAAGCTGGGCGTAACGGGAGAAGTCGGCCGCCTGCGGCCACCAGCGCAGCGGCTTGGCGGCGAGGTCGGCTGCCGGCGATATGCTCATGACGAAGAGCCAGGCGAGCGGCGCCAGGATCACGGCGCCAAGCAGGATGGCGCAGACATAGACGAAGGCGGTGAAGACCGGGCTTTTGCGTTCCATCAGGCTGCACTCCCGGCGGTCTTCTTGACCAGCGTCGCATAAGCGACGGCCAACACGGTGACGAGCAGGGTGACGATCAGCGCCAGCGAGGCGCCGGAGCCGGCGCGCTGGAAGGAGAAGGCTTCCTGGTAGACGAGGATCGACAGCGAGCGTGTGCTGTTGGCGGGGCCGCCGCGTGTCATCACCCAGATGATGTCGAAGACCTTGAACGCCTCGATGGTGCGCAGCACCAGCGCCACCATCAGCGGGCCTGCCAAATAGGGCAGGATGACGAAACGGAAGCGGTTGAACGGCCCGGCGCCATCGACAAGCGCCGCGGCGGTGATGTCGCGCGGCACCGCCTGCAGGGCGGCGAGCGCGATCAGCGCCACGAGCGGAAAATTCTTCCAGCAGTCGGCGACGATCAGCGCCGCGAGCGCCGTGCCCGGCTCACCCAGCCAGGAGCGATAGTCATCAATGAGATGGAGTTGCGTCAGCGCCGCGTTCAGCGCGCCATATTCGGGATTGTAGATCAGCCGCCAGAGCGTTGCGTTGACGACGGTGGGCAGCGCCCAGGGCAGGATCATCAGCCCGCGCAAGACGGCGCGGCCACGGAATTCCTGATTGAGCAGGAGAGCCGCAAGCACGCCGAGCACCATCTCGGCGGCGACCGAGATGACCGCGAACCAGGTGGTGGTCGAGAGCGTGCGGGTGAAGTTCGAGCTGGTCAGCATCTTGGTATAATTGTCGAAGCCGACGTAGTTGCCCGCCGTGCCGACCAGTTGGGCGTCGGTGAAGGAAAGCCTGACGGTATCGACCAATGGCCAGCCGATGACGGCCACCATGATCACCAGAAGCGGCAGCATCAACAGCCACGCGCGCGTCGTCATCCAGGTGCCCGACATCAGAGGCGCCTCTCTCCTGTCATCCGGTCAGAAAATAGCACGGGCGGCGCTCCTGGATGAGGCCGCCCGCGTCGAGGAACGCCAGATCAGAGGCCGCTGTTTTCGGCGGCGGTCTTGAGCGCGTCTTCCGGCGTCGCCTGGCCGAGCAGCGATTCCTGGATCGCCTGCTGCAGCGCCGTCGACAGTTGCTGGTATTTCGGCGTGGTCGGGCGCGGATACATCGCGGCGAGACCGAGCTTGGCGGCGGCAATCAGCTCTTCCTGGCCCTTGGTGACGGCGGGATCGTCATAGGACGAGGCCCAGATCGGCAGCGAGAGCTTGGCATACTTGTTCTGGGTCGCCTGCGAGGTCATGAACTCGATGTATTTCCACGCTTCGTCCTGATGCTTCGACACCGCCGTGATGCCGAGGCCCATCGAACCGTTGACGGCCGAGACCTCGCTGGTGCCGGCAACGCCCGGCGCCGGCTCGACGCCGACCTTGCCTGCGACCTTGGAGTCCTTCGGATCGTTGGCCATGTTGTACATGTAGGTCCAGTTCAGCGCGAAAGCGGCATCGCCGTTCTCGAAGACCTTGCGGACGTCTTCCTCGAGGAATTCCTTGGAATTCGGATTGGTCAGGCCCGATTTGTAGCTGTCGACCATGTATTTCAGCGCCGAGAGGCCGCCGCCATTCTGGAAGTCGGGCTTGCCGTCCTTGAGGAAGTCGCCGCCATAGGCGCTGACCAGTGTGGTGTAGTCGCAGATTGCGGCTTCGGCCTGTGCCCAGCTCCAGGCGATCGGCGTCTTCAGCAAGCCTTTGTCCTGGATGATCTTGGCCTGCTGGCCGAGCTCTTCCCAGGTCTTCGGCGGCGCCTTGATGCCGGCCTTTTCCAGGATCTCCTTGTTGTAGAACAGGTATTTGGTGTCGAGGATCCACGGCATGCCGTAATACTTGCCGTCATACTGGACAGTGGTCCAGGCGCCGGGCAGCACACCCTTTTTCATGTCGTCGGTGATCTTCGACGATACGTCGACCAGCACCTTGTTGGTCGCGTATTCGGCAGGCCAGATGACGTCGAACAGCACCACGTCATAGCCGCCGCCGGATCCTTGGGCGAGCACCGTCTTGTCGTGCAGGCCTTCATAAGGGACGAATTCGAGATTGACCTTGATATCCGGATTGGCCTTGGTGAAGGCCTCCGTCATCGAGCGCACGTCGGCCTCGCTATAGGCGGCCTGCGCCATGAAGAGCGCGTTTAGGGTGGTTTCGGCGAAGGCGTGGGGGATGAACAGTCCGCCGACGAACACCGCGCCCAGAAGTGTCTTACCGATCGATTTCAGCATTTGTCTTCTCCCATTTCGACAGCTGCGAGTGGGCGGCCAGGACCATGCCGCTTCCTCGAATTTGCGTCGCGTATGACCGGATTCGTCCCCCACGGCTTGCAGCGGAGCTCGAAAGCCTTGCTGTCTTTTTGTGGAACCGTGCGGGTCGCACTATTAAGTCAATTCGCTTGACTTAATTAGTCGATCAATCCTTTAATGGAGTCAAGAGGGGAAGCGACCGTGCACGACATTAGCCCGATCCGTGCCAAGAGCGGCACCAACCAGGAGGGTACCAGCGCGCATAACCGCCGCGTCATGATCGAGGCGCTGCGGCTCAACGGCGCGCTTTCGCGCGCGGACCTTGCGCGGGCGACGCAGCTTACCAAGCAGGCGGTTTCCAACATTATCGAAGACCTCGAGCGGGACGGCCTGGTCGTGGCGCTGGATGCGGTGCGCAAGGGTAGGGGACAGCCCTTCACGCCCTACCGGCTGGTTCCCGAAGGGGCTTTCGCCATCGGGCTGCAGATCGACCGGCATTTGACACGCGTGGTGGTGGTCGATCTCGTCGGTAAGGTGATCGCACGCGCCGAGGCGGGGCTGCCGTTCGACGAGCCTTCAGAGGGTGTGGAAATAATCCTCGGCTTGGTCGACCGTGTCAGAGGCGAGCTGGCCGGGATGTTGTCCCAATCCGAACGAAGGCTGGTCGGGCTTGGCGTCGCCATGCCGGGCCCGTTCGGGGTGAAGAACTCCGACAACAAATGGATGATGCCGGCCTGGCAGCAATTTCCGCTGCTGGAGGCGCTTGCCGCCGGTACCGGGCTCGATGTCGGCCTGCAGAACGATGCGGCGGCCTGCGCGACGGCGGAGCGGATCGTCGGCGCAGCGCATGGCGTCGATCACGCCGTCTGCCTTTATGTCGGTTACGGCATAGCCGCCGGGCTGATCCTCAACGGTGAACTCTACAGCGGCGGCAACGGCAATGCGGGCGAGGTCGGCATGGCCCTGCTTTCGCCAAGCGGCCCTGGCTCGGCGCCATTGGAACACCGCGCCTCACTCGCCTCGCTCTACCAGCATCTCGGCCTCGACCCCACCGACAAGGGGCTTTACGAGACGCTCGGCGCGCTGGGGCTCGCGCAAGACCCGCGGGTCATGGGCTGGGTCGAAATAGCCGCGTCCGACCTGCGCTGGAGCGTGCATCTGATCGAAACGATCTTCGACCCGCAAACCGTCATCCTCACCAGCAGCGCGCCCGAGGCGCTGGCCCGGTTGCTGCTTCAGGCCATGCACCCGCTGCTGCCGTCGATCGCGGACCGGCCCGCCCGGCGCCTGCCACGGCTGCAACTCGGCACCACTGATCCATGGGCGATCGCGGTAGGTGCCGCGGCGGAGCCGATCAGCCGGGCCTTCGATCCGCGCTTTTCCGCCATCCTGAAAGCCGGATAGAAAGCCGAACACTGTCAGTCCGTTGCTTGTTTCGCGGTGGTGGCGAAAGCCGCGTCGACGACGGCGAGCTTGGACGCCTGGACGGCCATGTATTCATCGAAGAATTGCCGCGAAACCCACATCACGGAATGGCCGCGCTGGCCGACCCAGCCGATGCTGCCGAGCGCCTCGGCATCATGGAGTTTGCGCGCCAGATGCGTGCGTGAGAGTTTCAGCCAGTGCGCAAATTCGCTGACCGAAATGACGCTGGTCGGTATCCTGTCGAGATGGGCGTCCTCCGGATCGACTCCGGACATCAGCCAGTCCATGACGATGCCGCCGTTGTTCAGCCAGATAAATAACGAGAAGGTCGGTCCGGGCTCCCGCACGCCGTCGCTGGTGAGCAACCCGTCGGCGATCAGCGGCTGCAGGATGGGCAGCATTTCCGGCCGGTCGAGGAAGGCTGCCAGCCGCATTCCGCCATCTATGCGGTCGAGTGTTCTCAGATGCGCGTGGATCCAGCCGGTGAAGGTCTCGATGGTGCCCGCCGTGGCCCGCATTGGGCGTGTGCGGCCATCGCCGCTGGCCGAGATGTATTCGGCGATGTTGTAGTGCAGCATCTCCTTGACGAAAGCCTCGGCGGTGTTGCGGCTGGCCACCGAATTGCGGCGCACGACCTCGATGAAACGCGCCATCGTCATTTCGGTGCGGCGGTCATTGGGATCGCGCCGGAAGTGCAGGGCGAGGCCGACATGGCCGAGCAGCCAGCGCTGCTGGGTGGCAAACACGGCCGCCAGCCGCGGGCTCGTTTCGTAGATATGGATGAGCGCCTTGGCCTGTTCCTGGACACTGCGAAGCGTCGCCGGATGACGGACGATTTCTGCGGCACTCAGCGGCATTTCCTGCGGTACTCCATGCGATTCCAAGCAATGACGAAATGAAGATTCCCAATCTTGACCGGTCGTGTCCAGTTGCCCATTGGAACAACGATTAGGCGGTGAATTCATTGCTAACTCTTTGCATAGGTTCGGGAAACCCGTCGCATAGGTTCGGGAAACCCGTCCCATATCGATGTGCCGGCCAGCCAGGTTCAATTCACCGCCCTGCTTCAGGCAGCCGGCGTGGTTTCGGGCTTCACGACGACACGCATGCACGGCAAGCCCGGCAATGCTCCGTCGACGGTTTCGGCATCACGACGCTCGAGTGGGATGATCGCAGGCGTCACGGCACGCTGAGATCATTGTTTTGCCTGGCTGGTCCATGCGACATGGCCTAATGACGTGGTTGCCTTTGCCGAACTGCGTTGCGTGGAGCTTATCGAATGGCTGGCAGGACTGTCCTGATCGCCGGCGGCGCCGGGGGGATGGGTCTCGCGACCGGATTGCGTTTCGCCGCCGACGGCGAGCGGATCGCGCTCGCCGATCTTGCCGGCCCCAAGCTCGACGCCGCCGTTGCGACGATTGCCGCGACCGGGGCGGACGCGATCGGTTTGCCGCTCGATATCCGCTCCGTCGTCGCCTGCCGCGACGTGGTGGGCAAGGCCAGGGATTGGGGCGGCGCGATCGACATCCTCGTCAACGCCGCCGGCGTCTGGCTCGAAGGACCGGCGAGCGAGGTCGCAGAAGAGCAGTGGGACCTGGTGCTCGACGTCAATCTCAAGGGAGCCTTCTTTCTGATCTCGGCGGCCATCTCGCATCTGTCGGCGGCGCAAGGCGTGATCGTCAACATTGCCTCCGACGCCGGCATCGTCGGCAACAACGGGGCGGCCGTTTATTGCGCCTCGAAGGGCGGGCTGGTGCTCTTGACGAAGGCTCTTGCCCTGGAACTCGCATCGCAGGGCATCAGGGTCAACGCCGTCTGTCCCGGCGACACGGCAACGCCGATGATCGAATATCAGGCCAAGACTTATGGCGGAGACGACCCCGACGGCTACAAGCGCCGGCTTCTCGGGCACTATCCGCAGGGCGACAAAGCAAGGTTCATCCGGGTGGAGGAGATCGCTTCCTTCATCCACTATCTTTGCCAGCCGGGCGCGGCGCCGATCACCGGAGCCGCGCTTTCGATCGATTTCGGCGTCAGCGCCGGTTATTGAACCGGGCCCTAGTCGGTTTCATTGCGGGTATGACGGACCGCGCCGGCATGCCGGCATTCCAACCGTGGAGAGGAAATGATCGTGTTTGGCAAATCCCGCAAGGCGCTGGTGACCGGCGCGGGCGCCGCCGACGGCATCGGAATCGCGACCGCGCGGGCGCTGGGCGAGGCCGGTCTTTCTGTCATCATCACCGCTTCGTCCGCACGCGTCGAGCAGCGCGCGGAGGAACTGCGGGCGGAAGGGCTCGATATAAGCGCTTTGATGGCCGACCTGACGCTCTCCGGTGATGTCGAGCGTTTACGCTCCGAGGCCGGCGAAATCGACATCCTCGTCAACAATGCCGGGATGGGCACAATTGCCCAGCCGGCATTGCAGCGGCGGTTTCTCGACCTCAGCGAAAGCGACTGGGACCGCGGCATCGACGTCAGCCTGAAAACCGCCTTTTTGAGCACGCGCGGATTTCTGGCCGGCATGGTGCAGCGCGGCCATGGGCGCGTCGTCAACATGGCTTCGGTGACGGGACCTTACGTGTCCAATGAAGGCGAGGCCGCCTATTCGGCAGCCAAGGCAGGCATGATCGGGCTGACGCACGCGCTCGCCCTGGAGGTCGGCCGCAGCGGCGTCACGGTCAACGCCGTGGCGCCCGGGTGGATCGCAACGGGCGCTTCGACGCCGGAGGAGCTCGTCGCTGCCCGAAACACGCCGCTCGGCCGCGCCGGCAGCCCCGCGGAAGTCGCGGCCGCCGTGCTGTTCCTGGCATCCGACGCGGCGAGCTATGTCAATGGCGCCGTTCTGGTCGTGGACGGCGGCAATATCCTGCAGGAACGCAAAGGATGAGAGCGGGGATGCGCGACCAATAGTCAGGAGCAGCTCTGTCGACTATACAGGCGTTTTTTCAGCCTGATCATTGTTCCGTGACTCCTGCCGCCTGCCTGCAAGCCACAATCGAACTTATGTACGAAGTCGACAGCATTGCGCGTCCCGCGGATGCTGTCGTCTCGGCTTGGTTTCGAGCCCGGCGCTATATCCACGACAAGGACCGTGGTCAGATTTTGGAGTTGCTCTATGCGCTTCTGAGGCACCATGCACGGCTTGGCTGGTGGCTGGCCAAGCATGGGCGCGAGGACATGCCCCGCAACCGGCTGCTTGCATGGCTGACGCTGAAGGAAGGCAAGGCCCTCGATCAGATCAAACGCTTGTTCAATGGCGCGAAATTCGCGCCTGCCAGCCTGATGGATCACGAGCACGCGCTGCTGGTCAAATTGCAGGGATGCACAATCGACCATCCCGGCATGCCGGAAGAGGTCAAGCTTGAATGCCCGTCCTGGGCGGCCGATCCCCTGCGGCGCCGTTTCAAGGAAGCGTTTGGAAACGAGATGGCCGCACTTCTGACGTCGGCGCCGCTTGACCTGCGCGTCAATCCGATCAAGTCGACGCGCGAGGCCATGCTTGGCGCCTTGAAGGATCTTGGCTTGCGGGCGGAGGCGTCGGCCATGGCTCCGTACGGCATTCGTGTGAATGAACGCCCCTCGCTGACGAGCCTGCCGATGCTGAAAACAGGCGAGGTCGAGATTCAGGACGAGGGCTCGCAGCTTGTCGCTCTGCTGGTCGATGCCCGGCCGGGTGAGCGCGTGGTCGATTTCTGCGCCGGAGCTGGCGGCAAGACCCTGGCCATCGCCACGCAGATGAACAACAAGGGCCACGTTGTCGCCTGCGACGTCATGGACGGCCGCTTAAAGCGCAGTGCCGAGCGCTTCCGGCGCGCAGGATTGCACAATATCGAGACCAGGCTTCTGGCCAGCGAGACGGATCGCTGGATCAAGCGCCACAAGGGTGGTTTCGATCGCGTTCTGGTGGACGCGCCATGCAGCGGCACCGGCACTTGGCGACGCAATCCCGATGCACGCTGGCGCGCGCCGGAGGAACAGGGTCTGGACAACCTCGTGTCGTTGCAGGCCAGAATTCTGGCGAGCGCGGCGCGTCTGGTGAAGCCCGGCGGACGGCTGGTCTACGCGACATGCTCCATGCTGCCCGCGGAGAATGAGGAGCAGGTGGCCGCTTTCCTGGCGAGGAATCCGACCTTTCGTGCAGTGCCGCTGCACGAGGCCGCGCCGCAGCTGACGAATTCAGCCCATTCGGACTACCTGTCGCTGACGCCCGCCCGCAATGATACCGACGGCTTCTTCGCGGCCGTCATGCAGCGTGAGGCTTCGCCTCCTCCAAACGCGTGCGACAAAGCACAATAGAGGAGACCGCTCGTCCTCGCAGGCGGCTCACTTCTTTGGCAAGGGCACGCCCTTGGTGGTGAATTTCTGTCCTCTGCCGATGGGACGCAAGGGGCGCTTCGTGCCGGCAGCCTTGCCCGTTCCGGGCGGCTGGTGGGCGGGCACGAGCTGGTCGGGGCGGGGACCGATAAGCTCGGCGCGCCCCATCTCCTTCAAGGCATCGCGCAGCAAGGGCCAATTGTCAGGGTCGTGGTAGCGCAGGAATGCCTTGTGCAATCGGCGCTGCCGCCCGCCGCGAACAGTCTCGACCTTGTCCGTCGCGCCGCGCCGGACGCCCTTCAGCGTGTTGACGCCGGTATGGTACATGGCCGTCGCCGTGGCCATAGGCGAAGGCAGGAACGTCTGCACCTGGTCGGCACGGTAGCGGTTCTTCTTTAGCCAGAGCGCCAGGTTCATCATGTCCTCGTCGGTCGTGCCGGGATGGGCGGCGATGAAATACGGAATGAGATAGTATTTTTTGCCGGCCTCCTTGGCCGCGGCGTCGAACATCTCCTTGAAGCGGTCATAGGTTCCGATGCCGGGCTTCATCATCTTGTCGAGCGGCCCGCGCTCGGTGTGCTCGGGCGCGATCTTGAGATAGCCGCCGACGTGGTGGGTCACCAGTTCCTTGACATATTCGGGGCTCTTGACGGCCAGGTCATAACGCACGCCGGAGGCGACCATCACCTTCTTGACGCCCTTGACCTCGCGGACCTTGCGGTAGAGCCGGATCAGGTCGTCATGCGAGGTATTGAGGTTGGGGCAGATGTCGGGAAATACACAGGACGGCAGACGGCAGGCCGCCTCGATCTTGGGGTCCTTGCATGCCATCCGGTACATATTGGCGGTCGGCCCGCCGATATCGGAGATCACGCCGGTAAAGCCCGGGGTCTTGTCGCGGATCTTCTCGATCTCGCGCAGGATCGAGCCCTCGGAGCGGTTCTGGATGATGCGACCTTCGTGCTCGGTGATCGAGCAGAAAGTGCAGCCGCCGAAGCAGCCGCGCATGACCGTCACCGAGAACTTGATCATGTCCCAGGCGGGGATTTTGGCATTGCCATAGGACGGGTGCGGGGCGCGCGCGTAGGGCAGGTCGTAAACGGCGTCCATCTCTTCGGAGGTCAGCGGGATCGGCGGCGGATTGAGCCACAGGTCGCGGTCGCCATGGCGCTGGACGAGCGGGCGGGCATTGCCGGGATTGGCCTCGCGATGCAGCACGCGCGAGGCGCGGGCATAGGCATCGCGATCGTCCTCGACCTGTTCGAAGGATGGCAACCGGATCACTATGTCGCCAGGTTTGCGGCTCGCGCCCTCGTCGGCGGAATCGAGATCGTCGGCATTGAGTTCCGTGAAGTGCTCGGGCACGCGGCGGAACAGGGCGACGCCCCTGATGGAGTCGAGCTGGCGCGGCGTTTCGCCGGCGGCAAGCCGGTTCGCCACCTCGACGACGGCGCGCTCGGCATTGCCGTAGATCAAAAGATCGGCCTTGGCATCGGCCAGGATCGAGCGGCGCACCTTGTCGGACCAGTAGTCGTAATGGGAGATGCGACGCAGCGAGGCTTCGATGCCGCCCAGCACCACCGGCACGTCCTTATAGGCCTCACGGCAGCGCTGCGTATAGACGATCGTGCAGCGGTCCGGCCGCTTACCGCCCTCACCACCCGCCGTATAGGCGTCGTCATGGCGGAGCTTGCGGTCCGAGGTATAGCGGTTGACCATGGAATCGAGGTTGCCCCCGGTGACGCCGAAGAACAGCCTCGGCCTGCCCAGCGCCTTGAACGGCTCTGCCGACTGCCAGTCGGGCTGCGAGATGATGCCGACCCGGAAGCCCTGGGATTCGAGCAGACGGCCGATGATCGCCATGCCGAAGCTCGGATGATCCACATAGGCGTCGCCTGTGACAAGCACGATGTCGCATTCATCCCAGCCGAGCGCCGTCATCTCGGCGCGGCTCATCGGCAGGAACGGCGCCGCCGATCCCGTATGAGGCTTGCCGCCGGACAGAGGAACTACATTTTTCTGGGCGCTTGCTATGGTTTCCATGGCCGACGTATAGGCCGCCGCCAAAGCGAATTCAATTAAGCTCGATTTTGGTCCCGGAAGGGATGCATTGTGACGTGTCAGGGCACAACGCCTAGGGGCGTCCATGACTTCATTGAATTTTGGATGCCCTCAAGGGGCTGGTAGCGGGGGAGGGACTTGAACCCCCGACCCCAGGATTATGATTCCCGTGCTCTAACCAACTGAGCTACCCCGCCAGGGTGGCAAATGGCCCGGAAAACCGTCCTTGATGGACAGGCATCTCGAGGCGTTTCGCCGAGGTCGCGCGGATATAAGGTTGCGAGGGTGAGCCTGTCAAGCTTGGAAGAGGCCGACATGCGGGCGTAATCCGGCCGGCATAATCTCATCCCGGAAAGCTTTGCCGGGCAGGCACTCAGCTTATGTCGCGGGGTTGAGTTCGGCGGGGCACGTCGCTATGTCTCGGCCAAGAAATTCTAGAGTTCGAACGAATGAAGCCGCGCATCGCCGTCCTCGGTTGCGGATACTGGGGCAGCAACCATATCCGCACCCTCAAGGCGCTTGGCGCGCTGCATGCCGTTTCCGACGCCAACCGCGCCCGCGCCGAAGGTTTCGCCAGCGAGCAGGACTGCCTGGCGATCGAGCCGGACAGACTGTTCGAGCGGACGGACATCGACGCCATCGTCATGGCGCTGCCGCCGCAATTCCATGCCGACACCGCGGTGCGCGCCGTCGAAAGCGGCAAGGACGTGCTGGTGGAAAAGCCGATCGCGCTGACGGTCGACGACGCCGAGCGCGCGGTGAAGGCGGCAAAGGACAATGGCCGGATCTTCATGGTCGGCCATGTGCTGCGCTTCCATCCCGCTTTCGAGACGCTGAAGGCTCTGATCGACAATGGCGAGCTCGGCGAGGTGCGCTACATCCACTCGCACCGGCTCGGCCTCGGCAAGTTCCACACCGAGAACGACGCGCTTTGGGACCTTGCCCCGCACGATTTGTCGATGATCCTGGCCATCACCGGCACCGAGCCGATCGAGGTCAGGGGCGAGGGGGCAGCACTCCTCGACAATCTCAGTGACTTCGCGCATCTGCATATGCGTTTCCCGAACGGCCTGCGCAGCCATCTCTTCGCCTCGCGCCTCAACCCTTATCGCGAGCGGCGGCTGACGGTGGTCGGCACCAAGGCAATGGCGGTGTTCGACGACGTCGAGCCCTGGGAGCGCAAGCTTGCCGTCTACCGCCACGCAGTCTGGCAGGACAGCGGCCAGTGGGCCTTCACCGCCAATGAGCCTGCCTATGTGGCCGTCGGTGAGGGGATGCCGCTGACGCGCGAGCTTGCCCATTTCATGCAATGCATCGAGACGCGCGCCGAGCCCCGCACCGATGGCGAGGAAGCAATCCGGGTGCTTCGCATCCTGACCGCCGGCACGGTGATCCACACCGGCTCGTCTGCATAAAGCGATCAGATCGAGAATTTACTCAGCGGGAATCTGCGCCGGCCTGGCCGCCAGCCTGGACAGCATTGCCTCGGCTTCCGCGCCGCGCTCGGAACGCTCGATGAAGCCGCCGCCGAAGACACGCGCCTCGTTGCCGTCGTCGGAATAGAGCACGCAGGCCTGCCCCGGCGCGATGCCCGATTCGCCGTCGGCCAGCTCGACGGAGGTCACGCCGTTGCGGTAGTGCAGCACGGCCGGACGGGGCGGCCTGGTCGAGCGGACTTTCGCGAAGAGCTCTATACCGCCGGCCGGAACATCCGACAGAGGCCCGTCGCCCAGCCAGTTCATGTTGCGCAGATAAATCTTGTGTGTCTCCAGCGCCTCGCGCGGGCCGACGATGACGCGCGCGCGGTCGGCGTCGAGGTGAACGACGTAGAGCGGCTCGCCGGAAGCGATACCGATACCGCGGCGCTGGCCGATCGTGTAGCGCAGGATGCCTTCATGGCGGCCGAGCACGCGGCCGTCGATATGGACGATGTCGCCGGGATTGGCCGCAGCTGGCTTCAGCTTGGCGATGATGTCGGAATACTTGCCCTGCGGCACGAAGCAGATGTCCTGGCTATCCTGCTTGGCGGCGACGGTGAGCCCCATTTCCTCGGCGATGGCGCGGACCTGCGGCTTCGACAGGCCGCCGAGCGGGAAGCGCAGATAGTCGATCTGCGCCTGCGTGGTAGCGAACAGGAAATAGCTCTGGTCGCGGTCGGCGTCGACCGGCCGGTAGAGCGCGCGATGCGCGCCATTGGCGCTCGAACGAATATAGTGCCCAGTGGCCAAAGCGTCGGCGCCGAGATCCTGAGCGGTCGCCAGAAGATCGGCGAACTTCACCGTCTGATTGCAGGACACGCACGGGATCGGCGTCTCGCCGGCGACATAGCTCTCGGCAAAAGGATCGATGACCGCCTTGCGGAAGCGCTCCTCATAGTCGAGCACGTAGTGCGGGATGCCGATCGTCTCGGAAACGCGGCGAGCGTCGTCAATGTCCTGCCCGGCGCAGCATGAACCGGCGCGATGAGTGGCCGCGCCGTGATCGTAAAGCTGCAGCGTTACGCCGACGACGTCATAGCCTTCGCGCTTCAGGATGCCTGCGACCACAGACGAATCGACACCGCCCGACATCGCGACGACGACACGGGTTTCTTCTGGGCGGCGAGGGAGATCGAGGCTGTTCATGATGCTTTCACTGTGCGGCGCTCAATGCCAATGGCCGGAATATAGGTCAAGCGCCACGTCTGCGCCAGCTTGCGGCCCAGGACGAGATTACCGGCAATTTCAGCGCCTGGAGGCCCGTGTTTCAAATTCTAAACGATATCCTAACCGGGCGTTCACGATCCTTACCTAGTGATTAGGGTTCGCTTAGGCAATTTTTAAAGCTGTGGCGGTACTGTGGCGGGGATTGGGTCTTTGAGTTTTTAGTAGAGAGTACGATGACCGATCTGGTTAGACCTAGAGTCAAGTATGTTATCGGGCCCGACGGCAGCCCTCTTACGATCGCCGATCTGCCGCCGACGAACACGCGGCGCTGGGTTATTCGGCGCAAGGCAGAAGTGGTCGCCGCGGTACGCGGCGGCCTGCTCAGCCTTGAAGAAGCCTGCCAGCGCTACAAGCTCACCACCGAAGAATTTCTCTCCTGGCAGGCATCGATCGACGAGTACGGCCTTGCCGGGCTCCGCACCACGCGGATCCAGCAATACCGGCATTAAGCTGCCGGCCGAAAACGAGCGAAGGGCGCGGAACTCCGCGCCCTTCGCCTTGAAGCGGCCTTCCATCAGACAGTCAGCACGACCTTGCCGATGGGGCGGGTCGCAAGGAAGGCATGGGCGGCTGCTGCCTGGTCGAGCGGGAAAGCTTTGGCCACATGCGGCATCAGCTTTTTGGCATCGACCAGCCTGGCGAGTTCGACAAGGCCCTCGCGATCAGGCACTACAGACATGCGCTCCACGCGAACACCGCGTGCGCTGGCCTTCGCCTTCGTAGCGTCGTGAACGTCGAGCAGCGACACCAGAACGCCGCCATCACGCAACGCTTCCAGCGACTTATCGGCATGATCGCCGCCGATCGGATCCAGCACCAGATCGACATTGCCGACCTTCACGGTGAAATCGTCGCTGGTGTAGTCGATCACCTCGTCCGCTCCGATCGAACGGACATAGTCGGTTTTGTCCGGACTGGCGGTCGAGGCCACCCAGGCGCCGAGCGCCTTGGCGATCTGCACCGCCAGATGGCCGACGCCACCGGCTCCGGCATGAACCAGCACGCGTTGCCCCGCTTGCAGGCCGCCATGGCGGACGAGGCCTTGCCAGGCCGTCAGACCGGCCAGTGGCAAGGCTGCGGCATGCGTGTGGTCGATGGCGGCTGGTTTCGTGGCGATCTCATTCGCCGGCGCCGCGGCAAGCTCGGCATAGGCGCCGGCCTGTTTGGGGAAGCGCGGCATGCCGAATACCTCGTCGCCGAGCTTGAAGGCGGTCACGCCAGAACCGAGCGCCGCGACGGTCCCCGAAATATCCCAGCCAAGGATGAAAGGCGGTTCGCCGAGCAGCGGAACGAAACCGCCGCGCACGGCGCCATCGACCGGGTTGATGCCCGCCGCCTTGACGCGGACGAGCACTTCACCGGGCTTTGGCGCGGGGTCGGGCTGCTCGGCGGCGAAAAGGACCTCGGGTCCGCCGACGGAAGTCTGGATAACGGCACGCATGAACGCCTCCTGCTCGAGTAGATGTGCCGCTATCATTTGGATAGTAATATTCGATTGTCGAGTATGTACTTTTTATATATATAGATACCTCATGGATAGCGAGGACATATCCCCCTTCGGCTACGATGCGTTCCGGCGCTCCTGCCCATCGCATACCGTGCTCGAGATGCTTGCGAGCAAATGGGTTTATCTCACCGTCTGCGCGCTGCGGCGCGGCCGGCTGCGCAATGGCGAACTGGCGCGCAAGCTGGAGGGCATCACGCCCAAAATGCTGACGCAGACGCTGCGCGTGCTGGAGCGTGACGGCCTTGTGCGGCGCGAGGTGTTTGCGGTCATTCCGCCGCGCGTCGAATATGAGCTGACGGAGCTTGGCCAGAACCTCGCGGGCCTGCTCAGCCAGATCCGCTCCTGGGCGGAAGAGCATGCATCCGAAATCAAGGATGCCCGAGCCCGGGCATCGGCCGATCACGGCGAGAAGGCTGCTATGCCGTGAAGACGGCGAGGCCGGTTTCTGCCGATTGCCGGTTCTGAAGATGCCGGGAGGTCTCCGGCAGGACTGAGAATATTCCCGGCGATCAGCCGATCATGGCGCTGCGGCCGCCTATTTCGGCCTCGCGGATCTTGGTGTCCCGCGATTCCAGCATCTCCGCCTTGGACAGCTCCGCTTCAGCTTCGCCGAGTAATGATTCGGCGGTGCTTCGCTGCTGGGCGAGGTCGCTTTGTGAGTTCCTGAGGTTGTCGCGGCGCAGGCGAGCCGCCTTGGCGAAGGTCGGATAGGCGAAATGGTTGATGTCGGTGATGCCGGCTTTTTTCTCTTCGGCGATGATCTGCGCTTCCAGCTCGACGGCCATGCGCTCGA
Organism: Mesorhizobium sp. CA8; assembly: GCF_020164955.1. Lineage (GTDB taxonomy): Bacteria > Pseudomonadota > Alphaproteobacteria > Rhizobiales > Rhizobiaceae > Mesorhizobium. Next base: position 19,022 of record NZ_JAIUHG010000012.1, on the reverse strand, counting down.
ACTCGGCGATCATCATGTCCAGCTGCAAGAGCTGCCGCCGCTTCTCATTCACCTGAAACTGCTTCAGTCGAACGAGGTTTTCACGTGACTTCATGACTCGATACTCCGCAAACGCACACCTGCATACCGCCCAGTACGCCCGGAACGATCCAAGCGCCGCCCGTTTCCCCCGGCTTTCCCTGGGCTATGGGAAACAAAGCCCTAAAGATTTTTGCCGGCGGTAACCATTCGTTTACGGGCATTGTTAATCATACGGGCGAGGACTTAAGGCCGGGTAAAAATTCCGGCTGCGGCGGGAAGCCCTGGCCAGCGAGTCTCTGGAGTCACTTAGGCTGGCTTATTAATGTAGTGCATTAGCGGTTTTGGTCTGTGATTCGTTATTAGATTCAAGTGGGTGTAGAAAGGGGTTAAAAAATCTGATATCGTGAACGACACGAAATTAGGATTTGTTAACCATTCAGTGTCACCTTCTGTTCAGGCAATCACTGCTCCGGGTCCCGGACGGGTCGTGAGATGGTCCGGCAGCAGAAAAGGGGAATGAAATGCGTGTTCTGCTGATTGAAGATGACAGTGCAACCGCACAGAGCATCGAATTGATGCTGAAATCGGAGAGCTTCAACGTCTATACGACCGATCTCGGCGAAGAGGGGGTCGATCTCGGCAAGCTCTACGACTACGACATCATCCTTCTGGACCTCAATCTGCCCGACATGTCGGGCTATGAAGTCCTGCGCACGCTGCGCCTCTCCAAGGTCAAGACGCCGATCCTGATCCTTTCCGGCATGGCCGGCATCGAGGACAAGGTGCGCGGCCTCGGCTTCGGCGCCGACGACTATATGACCAAGCCCTTCCACAAGGACGAACTGGTGGCGCGCATCCATGCGATCGTGCGCCGTTCCAAGGGCCATGCCCAGTCGGTCATCACCACCGGCGACCTGGTGGTCAATCTCGACGCCAAGACGGTCGAGGTCGGCGGCCAGCGCGTGCACCTGACCGGCAAGGAATATCAGATGCTGGAGCTGCTTTCGCTGCGCAAGGGCACCACGCTCACCAAGGAAATGTTCCTCAACCATCTCTACGGCGGAATGGACGAGCCGGAGCTGAAGATCATCGACGTCTTCATCTGCAAGCTGCGCAAGAAGCTCGACGCGGCGTCCGGCGGCCAGAACTACATCGAGACGGTGTGGGGCCGCGGCTATGTGCTGCGCGAGCCGGAAGATATCCGCGTCAGCGCGTAGGCGATCCAAGTGATTCGAACGAAAACCCGGCTCCGGCCGGGTTTTTTGTTCGAATCGGTTGCCGCGAATCAGGCGGCGATCTTGAGGAAACGGAAGCTTTCGAGCAGTTGCGCGCGGTTGAAGGGCTTCAGCAGATAGCCTTGAGCGCCGGCCCGCTTGGCGCGCATGATCGCCGCGACGTCGACCTCGACAAGCGAGACCAGGATCTGCGGCTTGACGGGAGTTTCGATGGCGCGGATGCGGCGAATGAGATCGACCGCCTGGATATCGGCAAGCCCACCGTCGATGACAATCACGTCCGGCATGTCGCCGGCGCAGATTTCGGCAGCCTCGACCCCGGTCGACGCCTCGATGACAATCAGATCCGAGCCGCCAAGAATGCGTTTTGCGACCTTCCTGATGACGCTCGAATTATCGACGAACAGGCAGCGCTTCATGTCTGGGTCCTCTTCGCCATCTGCAGAACCGGCAACCTCCGGGTAACCGGAAAGCACCATAGCCCAATCCGGTAAAGAAGCCGAAAAGCCGTTAGGTAAAGTTTTTCCAAACAGGCACATCGCGCGGCTCGTGGCGCCGTTACATGGATTGCGGCTGGCATTGCTCGACCTGCACTGCCAGCACAAAACATCAGCGGTAAAGGATATTTCGGCTTTTCTTATGCAGCCGTCAGCACGATCTCGTCGGCTGTCGCGTGGATCGAGATCGTCATATTGGCCTCACGCGCCAGAAGCAGCGTGTAGTAAGGCTGGACCGAATGGGCGTCGATCGGCTCCTCCGGCTTGTGGCCGGAATGCAGTTCGAGGAACTTCGGCGGCACGCGCAGCATCGGGCCGCGGGCCGACAGCGAAAAACGCGGCTCGGTTTCGAGACTCTCCAGCGTGATCACTAGCTTGCCGCCGCGCGGTATGGCCGCGTTGGCGACGAGAATGAGGTTGAGCAGCAGCTTGACCTTGTTCTTGGGCAGGAGTGCCCGGGGGCCGTTCCAAACCAGTTCCGGCTTTTCGTTCTTCAAGAAGGCAATGGCCACGGCCTCGGCATCGCCGGTGTCGATCATCATGCCGGCGGAGCCCGCGGCGCCGAAGGCGATGCGGGCAAACTGCAGCCGGGCCGAGGCGTTCTTGGCGCTCTGGCGAATGAGCTTCATGGCGTCTTCGTCGGCGCCGCCCTCGTCGAGCAGTTCGAGGCCGTTGTTGATTGCGCCCACCGGCGAAATGATGTCGTGGCAGACGCGGCTGCAAAGCAGCGCCGCGAGATCAGGCGCGGAAAGGGTGAAAAGCTCGGCCATCGGCGAAATCCCTGCTTAAGTCACTTGTTCATGGCCGAGCGACAGTTTCGCGCCTGCCAACACGAATCACGCTCTTTCCAACGCTTTCTGAATACACAGGGCCCGCGCGCGCATCAACAAATCCAAAATTGTCGACGGCGAAAATGGTGTGTTCGCGGGGGAAACCCGCCGCCGAGACGCAAGTGCAGCCTTCGAACCGCCATCTTCGTGTGGGAGCTTAATGGTTGAAAAAGGATTACGGCATAATTTGCACGGGATAGCCACCCTGAACGGCCGGCAAGAGCCGCAGGGGTGCGAGGCGTCGGCGAAAGTGCTCCCTGACGGAGATTGGAAGCATGTTTTCCCGATACTACGACCGGACGTTCGTCCGTGTCCTCACCATGACCATCACACTCCTGGCGGCTCTGGTCCTTTCGACCTCAGCGTCGCGGGCTCAGCAGTACACCGCTCAGGAAATCGTCGATTCCGGTCATAAATTCTTCGGCGAGACGTCCGGCGGCCTGGCCACCGTCGTCGAGAAGATCTTTGCCTCCTATGGCCTGCCCAATGGCTACCTGCTCGGCGAGGAAGGATCTGGCGCCCTGATCGGCGGCCTGACCTATGGCGAGGGGACGCTCTACACCAAGAACGCCGGCGACCATAAGGTGTTCTGGCAAGGTCCTTCGCTCGGCTGGGATTTCGGCGGCGAGGGCTCCCGGGTGATGATGCTGGTCTACAACCTCGACGACATCAGCAGCCTCTATAACCGCTTCGGCGGCGTTGCCGGCTCCGCCTATGTCATCGCCGGCGTCGGCTTCAACGTGCTGCAGAGCAACCGGGTGCTGCTCGTGCCGATCCGCACCGGCGTCGGTGCCCGTCTCGGGGTCAATCTCGGCTATCTGAAGCTCACCGAAAGGCCGACCTGGAACCCGTTCTGATCGGATTGCGCTCGCGACAACCGCTCGGGCTGTGCTGATCGCGCCGCGGCAAGCTCTTGCCGCCGCGTTGAATTTCCGCCATGCCAAGGCGGCACAATCCTGCGATTGCCGCTCCTTAAAGTGGATAGCACGCCTTGGTCCAGTCGGTCCTGTTCTTCGTACTCGGCTTCCTTTGCGCCGTTTTTCTCGTGACGCTAGTCGCGCCGGCGGTCTGGCGACGGGCCGTTGTCCTGACGCGCAGGCGCATCGAGGCTTCGTTACCGCTGACACAAGCCGAGATCCAGGCGGACAAGGACCGGGTCCGTGCGGAATATGCCATGACTACGCGCCGGCTGGAGATTACCGTCAAGAATCTGCAGGAGAAGGTAGCCGAACAACTCGTCGAGATCGGTCGCGGGCGCGAGGCCTTGAAGGGGCTCGCGGTTGAAAAGAAGGATAAGAACCAGGCGCTCTCCGATCTGCAGGCCAAAAATGCGGAGCTCAGGCAGCGCGAGGAGGATCTGCACCGCCTGTCGGAAAAGCTCGCACAGACGGAGCGGGCTTTGGAGAAGCGCACGCTGGACCTGCAAAAGCTCGAGCAGATGTATGACGACGCCAGCTTCTCGTCCTCCAACCGCCAGATCGAGCTGGTCGCGCGCGAATCCGAGCTGGAAAAGCTCGCCAGCGATATCGCGTTGCTCAAAGGCCAGCGCAAGGAGGCGGACCGGCGCAACCAGGAAATCGCATCCGAAAGCAAGGCCGCGCGCGAAGCGTTGAAAGTCGAGAAGAAGAAAACGGCCGAGCTCGAGAAGAAGGTGGAGCGGCTGCTCGCCACGCTTGCCGACCGCGAGGAAAAGCTCGACCGGCGCGAGAAGGAACTCGCTCGAATGCGCGAACGTTCGAAGGAGACCGCTGTGCCAAACGGCGTCGCGCGACTGGCTGCCGGCTCGGATGTGAAAAGTGACGATGTCGACAAGGCAATCGCCAAGCTCGACGGCGACCGGGAACGGCTGGAGGCAAGGCTGACGGCGCTGGCGCGTGAGAATAAGCGGCTGAAAATCGATCTTGCCGCTTCGGGGACGGCAATGCCCGAATCGGCGGGCGACGCACGCTCCGGCGCCGGTCTTCGCGAACAGATGAACGAACTGGCGGCCGAGGTCGTCAATCTGACGATGAAGCTCGATGGGCCGGACTCGCCCATCGCCAAGGCACTGGCGGGCGAGGGGCAGCAAACTGGGCGCGGCCTCAGCCTTGCCGACCGCGTGAGGGCTTTGCAGAAAGCCGGCTCGTCCAACTGAGGTGTGTTGATATTCAGGTGAGGCCGGCCTGCAAATGCCGGCTTCCTGCGCTTCCGGCCTGCGCTGGCCGAAGCCCTCACAAGTGTCTTTGCCCTATGAAGGCTACGGCCGGCGTAGGCCGGTTCTCGCAAACCGCCATTTTCGACTCGGCCTGACCGAATCTCGACACCTCAAAGCGTTGCAGCTGTGCGGTCCAGGTCGGGACCGCTAGCGGTTTGAAAAATGATGCAGGGCGATCGCCGACGCGGCCGCGACGTTCAGGCTTTCGAAGCCTTCCGCCATGTTGATCCGTACCGTGCGCAACCGGGCAAGCAGGTCTTGGGACAGGCCTTCGCCTTCGGCGCCGAGATAGAGCGCCAGCCTGGCCGAATTTTGCGCAGTCCGGATGTCTGTGGTGCCGCCCGGCGATAGCGCGAACTGGCTGAAGCCAAGCCGATCGAGCGTCGCGGTGAGGGCTGCGGTATCGCCGAAGAAGGCGAAGGGAACCTTCAGCGCCGCGCCGACCGAAACACGGATTGCCTTGCGGTAGAGCGGATCGCAGCAGGTCCGGTCGAGCAGCACCGCGTCCGCGCCGAAGGCCGCGGCGTTGCGGAAGATCGCCCCCATATTGTCGTGATTGGATATGCTGACCAGGACGACGGCCAACGCCCGCCGAGGCAAGGTTTCCACCAGAATTTCGGCGGGTGCCGGCGCGCCCCGTATGCCGACCGCCAGGATGCCGCGGTGCATGTGGAAGCCGGCGATCCGGTCCATGACCTCACCGGCGGCGACATAGACCGGAAAATCCGGCGGCGCCTTACGCAAGATCCCCTGCACGCCAGCCAGTCTGTTTTCGAGGATGAGGGCAGACGCGGCGGCGAAGCGCCCCGTCGACAACAGGAGGTCGAGCACCACCTTGCCCTCGGCGACGAAGCGGCCGTGCCGGCCGACGAGGTCGCGCTCGCGAATGTCGAGATAAGCGGCGACGCGCGGGTCCTGGGGATCGTCGATAGGGATGAGGTTCATGCATGCCTCGCCGAGAGTTGTCGGCGAGGTATGAGCGACTGGAACCGCGGGTCAAGCCCCGGCGCGGCGCAACCGGTAGGCCATCTGGGAAAGATCGCCTTCGCCGAAAATGCCTTCCAGCATGCGCAGCAATTCGCGCACCGCTTCGGATTTGCAGGAATAATAGATCATCTGGCGGTCGCGCCGGGTCTCGACGAGATCGAGTCCCCTCAGCTTGGCGAGATGCTGCGACAGAGCCGACTGGCTGAGCTGCACCTTTTCGGCGATGGCGCCGACCGACATTTCGCCATCCATCAGATAGGCCACGATCAGGAGGCGCTTTTCGTTGCCCATGAGAGTGAGAAACGCGGCTGCCGATTCCGCATTGGCGATAAGCTTATTTGAGATCATAGATCCCCCAAGGGTCCTGGCTCATCCTGGCGCCAGGGGGCAATGGCGCCTGAATCCACAATGTTCAGATGTCGATGGGCGCTTCTGAATCAGCGCCGTAACAAAGGTAGATCATTTCGTTTAAATCTCAAGCGTTGCTTTCGCCGGCGCGCGATCAACTATCGCTCTTGCTCTGCTGCGCGTCCCGCCTTGGCCATCTCGACCAGCACGGAACGCAATTCGCGCGCGGTTTGCAAAGGCTGGGGAAAGAAGATCCGACAGGCCGCATCCGCGGTGGCGAGATCCATGCCGTCGGGGTCGAAGCCGGTGGCGATCCAGCCATCACCTTCGGCACGACCGAAATGGCGGGCATAAAGGGCAAGCGCGTCGCGATGATCGGCATTCATGTGATCGAGCGCCGCCTGCTCGCTGCCGGCGAACTCTTCGACAAGGGCGGGACCGGTCATGAAATCGTCGCGGTCAAGAAGAAAGGCCTTGCCGAAGCCGCCGTTCAGGCTGGCGCGCTCGGGCTCGAGCCGGAAGAATGAGAAGTCGCTTAGCCCGGCGTAGAGCTTCGCTTTCGGATTGCGGTTGAGGTAGCGCCGTTCGGCTCGGATCTGATCGGCCGATCCCCGTTCCAGCCGCAGGGCGCGGCACGCTAGGCTGATGCGCGGATGCGCCAGCGGATCGCCCTTGCCGGGCTCGCCAAGCAGCAGCGAACAGCGCGGATCGGCGAGCAACGCCCCGGTGTGCGCGGACAGCATCGAGATCAGGATCAGCGGCGCGCCATCGATGTCGGTAGCGACGCCAACCCGGCTCGCCAGCGGCGCGCCGGTGCCGGGCTCGATCGCCGCGAGCGCGCCGAAACGCGCCGAGCGGATCAGGGTTTTCGCCAGCCTGATCGCCTCGGCGTCGGTCTCGCGGACGACATCCTTCTTCGGTTCGGTCACAAGCTCACCCGAGATAAGTTGATTTCTGTTCTCCGGTTATCGGCCTATTACATCCGCCTTTGCAAGGGGTCCGACTTCCTCTTCGCTCAAGCCGAAACGGGTCAATATGCCCGCGGGCTGGCGATCGGCGGCGGCCGGCGCCGCGGCAAGAGTCTGCGGGTTTTGCGAGAAACGCGGCGCGGGCGCCGGACGCTGGAGACCACCCAACGTCACGAAGCTTTGCCTGGCGCGATTGTGCGGGTGGTTCCTGGCTTCGACCAGTGACAGCACGGGCGCCACGCAGGCATCGGTCGCGGCGAAAAGCCCGGCCCACTCGTCGCGCGTCCTTTCCATGACCCGGCCAGCAATGGCGGCGCGCATCGCGGGCCACGACGACCTGTCGTACTGGCTGCGGACAAAATGATTGTCGAGCGGCAGCAGCCTGGCGAATTCGGCGAAGAAGCGCGGTTCGAGGCCGCCGACGGCAATGTGCCTTGCGTCAGCCGTCTCATAAGTATCGTAGAACGGCGCACCGGAATCGAGCAGGTTCTCGCCGCGCCTGTCGCTCCAGAGACCCGCCGCCATGTAGGCGTGGATCGGCGCGGCGAGCATCGAGGCTCCCTCGATCATCGAGGCATCGATCACCTGGCCCTTGCCGGTCAGGGAACGCTGGAAAAGGGCGGCGAGCAGGCCTGCGACCAGCATCATGGCGCCGCCGCCTTGATCGGCGACGAGGTTGAGCGGCGGCACCGGCGGCGCGTCCTGCCTGCCGACCGCATGCAAGAGGCCCGCATAGGCGAGATAGTTGATGTCGTGCCCGGCTCGCCCGGACAGCGGCCCGTCCTGGCCGAAACCGGTCAGGCGGCCATAGATCAGCGCCGGATTGCGCAGCAGAACGACATCCGGCCCAAGCCCGAGCCGTTCCATCACGCCGGGGCGGAAGCCTTCGACGAGGATGTCGGCCTTTGCCGCAAGGCGCAGCAGCAGTTCCGCGCCCGCCGGACGCTTCAGGTCGAGCTTGAGTATGGAACGGCCGTAGCGGTCGAGATCGTATTCTTCCGGCAGGCTCAGAAGCGGCTGGCTGGCATCGGCGCGTTCGATGCGCAGCACCCCGGCGCCCATCTCGGAAAGCATCAGGGCGGCAAACGGCACCGGACCAAGCCCGGCCATCTCGATCACTTTCAGGCCGGCGAGCGGCCCGGTCTTTTCGGCAGAGGCACCGGCGCCTGTCGGCGAGCCAGCCATCCCGCTTATTTCGGCGCCATGCGGATGGCGCCGTCGAGGCGGATGGTCTCGCCGTTCAGCATTTGGTTCTCGACGATGTGGAGGGCAAGTGCCGCATATTCCGACGGCTCGCCGAGCCGGGGCGGGAAGGGGACGGAGGCGCCGAGCGAATCCTGCACTTCCTGCGGCATGCCGGCCATCATCGGCGTCTTGAAGAGGCCGGGCGCGATGGTGCAGACGCGGATGCCGGACCGCGCCAGGTCGCGCGCCACGGGCAGCGTCATGCCGACGACGCCGCCCTTGGACGCCGCGTAGGCCGCCTGGCCGATCTGGCCGTCATAGGCGGCGACGGATGCGGTGTTGACGATGACGCCGCGCTCGCCGCCGGCAAGCGGTTCGAGTTTCGCTGCCCGGTCGGCAACGAGGCGGATCATGTTGAAGGTGCCGATCAGGTTGATCTCGATCACCTTGCGATACTGGTCGAGCGAATGCGGTCCGTCCTTGCCGATCGTCTTCATGCCGATGGCGATGCCGGCGCAATTGACCAGGATGCGCGGCTGCCCAAGCTTTTCAGCCACTTCGGCGATCGCGGCCGTAGCGCTGTCGCCGCTGCCGACATCGCATTGGACGGCAACGCCGCCGATCTCGGCTGCAACTTTCGCCGCGCGCTCGATGCCCACGTCGAGGATGGCGACGCGGGCGCCCTTGGCCGCCAAGGCGCGCGCCGTTGCCTCGCCAAGGCCCGACCCGCCGCCGGTGACGATCGCGATCTGGCCGTTCGGGTTCATGCAGGCCTCCCAGGATTCGCGATTATGCTACGAAGCGCGCAAAGGAGGCGCAACCGCAATAGGCGGGTCGATCGACGGCTGCACACTCGCAGTCGAACGCGACATGGCCGGGGCGAATTCCGCAACCTTTGCCGTGTTGGCGTGACAGACATCGCCGGCAAAGCGGGCGACGGCGCCTGGCTTGATCTCGTGATACAGCAGCCGGTCGAGATCGACCGGGCGCGGCATGGTGATCTGTCCGCGCGGGAAGCGCTTGAAGCCAAGCGGTCCATAATATGGTTCGTCACCAACCAGAATGACGGCAGGCGCACCGGCCTTCCTGGCCGCCTCCAGCGCGATCGCGACCAGCTTGCGGCCGATGCCGAGATTCTTGAAGGCCGGGCGCACCGCAAGCGGGCCGAGCATCATGGCGCGACCTGCGCCTGCGGCCACGCGCGTCATGCGCACCGAAGCGATAACCTTATCGTCCTTGACGGCGACAAAGGACATCGAGCGGTCGTGCCCACCGGCCTCGCGGATCTTGTAGGCGGCAAGAACGAAACGGCCGGGGCCGAAGGCCTCGTCATTGATGGCTTCGATTTCGGCATCATGCGCCGGGGTTTCCGGCAGGTATTTCACGTCGGCAAGGCTCATGGTCTTTGCGTTCCGGTATGCGAGGAAGGTTTGCTGCAAGCGGCAGCGTTCGCCAGTCAGCGCTTCTTAAGCGCGGGCGCCCTTTCGTCGTCGGTCGAACCGGATCGAGGCAAAGTCGAACATGGGCGCCTCCGCTAGCACCAATTTTGTGTCGCTGCAATCGGTGCCTTTTGCCTTTCTTTGCTCCAGACGAGCCGGTTCGTCGCTTGACGAACTGGTTCGTCGTTTGACGAACTGTTCAGTGCCCGAAGGCTTCGCCAGTCCGGTTATCGGTCTAGATATGTGTGAGCACAGGGAGATTTTCGATGGGATTGCTGATCGAAGGCAAATGGCGGGATAGCGCGCCCAACACCGACAGCGGTGGGCGGTTCGTGCGGACGGAGTCGCAATGGCGCGACTGGATCACGCGCGACGGCAGGCCGGCAGAGGGGCGAAGGGGCGGCTTCAAGGCGGAACCCGGCCGCTATCATCTCTACGTGTCGCTCGCCTGTCCCTGGGCGCATCGCACGCTGATCTTCCGCGCTCTGAAGAAGCTGGAGGGCATCATCTCCATTTCCGTTGTGCACCATTTCATGGGCGAAAACGGCTGGACCTTCAAAGCCGAGGACGGCGCCACCGGGGACACGCTTTACGGCCTCGATTTCCTGCACCAGATCTATGCCAAGGCCGATCCGGCCTATTCAGGCCGCGTGACGGTGCCGATTCTGTGGGACAAGCAAGAAAAGACGATCGTCAACAACGAGTCCTCCGAGATCATCCGCATGCTCAATTCCGCCTTCGACGAATGGGGCGATGCGCGTCTCGACTTCTACCCGGCAGGGCGGCGCGCGGAGATCGACAAGATCAATGCGCTGGTTTATCCGGCGATCAACAACGGCGTCTATCGCGCCGGCTTCGCCACGACGCAGAAAGCCTATGAGGAAGCGTTCGGCGAATTGTTCGCGGCGCTCGATACGATCGAGGAGCGGCTTTCGAAGCAGCGCTATCTGGCTGGCGAGCACATCACCGAGGCGGACTGGCGGCTGTTCACGACGCTGGTGCGCTTCGATCCGGTCTATGTCGGCCACTTCAAGTGCAATCTGCGCCGCATCGCCGACTATCCGAACCTGTCGAACTACCTGCGCGATCTCTATCAGGTGCCCGGCGTCTCTGGCACAGTCAACCTGCATCACATCAAGGCGCATTATTACGGCAGCCACAGATCGATCAACCCGACGGGGATCGTTCCGGCAGGGCCGGAACTCGATTATGCCGCGCCGCATGACCGCAACAGGTTCAGGAAGGCGGCGTGACCCGATCTAACGGAAGGCCTCGGTATCGCTGCGGGCTCGCCTGGCAAGTTCGACTTTCAGCAGAGTTTTGCCAAATCGGCTTGAATACCAGGCGGCATTCAAGCCAAACGTCAACAGGAAAGCGAACAGAACACTTCCAACCCACACGGCCAAGGGAACGCCGCTCAGGTCGTGCCGTTTCGCTTCTCCTAAAATGGCTAGCCAACCCAGCGGCGCCGAAATCAAAAAGGCTGCCAGGGTTGAGAGCAGAACTATCGTCCAATATTCCCTGTGAATGAACAATCGGCCGTTTCTTCTTATGAACTTAGAGAGCGCGATGTTGGCCGATCCGAAGCTTATCGCAAATCCAGCGGCCTTGCCGATTACCTCTGAAAACGCTGGGACGGCGATCACCAATATACCAAGTGCGATCGTCAAGGCCACCATCGTTAAAGCATAGTATCCAACATAGGGCCAGACGCTTATGGAAGTGTCATCGCTGTTGCTCACTGCTTCCCCAATCCCCAAATTGACGGAAGTAGAGCATAAAGTTTTTTGCAACAAGAAAGCAAGCCTACCAAAATTCTGACACAGGCTGACTCTCAAAAATCTCCGCTATCCGCCGCAGCGTCGCCGGGGTCGCGTCTTCCGGCAACCGGTCGAGCGGGAAGAAACCCGCTTCGGCGATCTCGTGGTCCGGCAGTTTCGGCGCCGTCTGGCTGAAGGCTTCGATCAGATAGAGAGCGACATGGTCGCGCTTGCTGGGGCGGCGGTTGAAATGCATCGACTTCAACACTGGCGGAGCGGTCAAAGTGATGTTGCCTTCCTCGGCCAATTCGCGCGCCAGCGCTTCCTCAAGGGTCTCGCCGACCTCGACGCCGCCGCCGGGGAGCTGCCAGCCGGGAACATAGGTGTGGCGGATCAGGAAGACGGAGTTGGAGGCGCGGTCATAAACCAGCCCGCGCACGCCAAGCGTCATCGGGCGGCGCAGCAGGAAGTAAAAATGGAACAGCTTTGCTCGCAACCCCGGCCAGCCGGTCTGGCGGAATGCATCTTCCGGATCGGCTCGGCGATTCATCCGACAATCCCCAAGCAGATGTCCATGGGTTGCCCCACGGACATCTGCTTGGCTTTCCTTGTTTTTCGCAGGTTCTGGCCGCAAAACCGTGAGGCGCTTTTGCGGAACCTGCTTGGGCGAACAGCAAAGGGTGAGTGGAAAGCCTCGCCGGCGTCGCTTAAGAATGGGCCATGTTCAGGCTCGCGCATATTTCCGATGCTCATCTGGGACCGCTGCCCGATGTAACCTATCGCGATCTCGCGTCCAAGCGCGTGCTGGGCTATGTCAACTGGCAGCGCAACCGCCGCCGCCATATGCACGACGCGGTGATCGACACTATCGTCGCCGACATCAAGGCTGGCGCGCCGGACCATCTCGCCGTCACCGGCGACCTCGTCAACCTGGCGCTCGACGGCGAGATCGAGATGGCCAAGCACTGGCTGGAGACGCTTGGATCGCCGCATGATGTTTCCGTGGTCCCCGGCAATCACGACGCCTATGTGCCGGGCGCTTTCGACAAGGTCTGCCGGTCGTGGGCTCCGTGGATGACGGGTGACGGCGTCAACAGTCCGGTCGACCGCAATTCCTTTCCGTATCTGCGCGTGCGCGGCAATGTCGCGCTGATCGGCGTCACCACGGCGCGCGCCACCGCGCCCTTCATGGCCAATGGCTTCTTCATGGAAGGGCAGGCCGAGCGGCTCGGCAGGATTCTCGACGATGCGGCGAAACAAGGGCTGTTCCGCGCCATCATGATCCACCATCCGCCGGTGCGCGGCGCCGTCCAGCAACATAAGCGGCTGTTTGGCATCGCTCGTTTTCACAAGGTCATTCGTCGGCATGGCGCGGAGCTCGTCCTGCACGGGCATTCGCATCTGCCGTCCTTGTTCGCCATCGGCGCACGTGGCGCCAAAGTGCCAGTGGTCGGGGTTGCCGCCGCGGGCCAGGCGCCGGGCGGCAAGCATCCGGCCGCTCAGTACAATCTGTTCGAGATCGATGGCGAAAAGGGCGCTTGGCGCGTGCGCTTGACGCGGCGCGGCCTGACCGGGCCGGCACTGCCGCCTTCGGATCTGCAAACGACGGATCTCGATGTGCCGGGCGTGAAGGACCGCGAACTCGTCAGAAGCTGATCTTCATGTGCACGATGCGGTCCCAGAACATCGCCAGCGAAACCGCCAGGCCGACAAGCGCACCGGCGGCTATCAGGCCGAGGCCGGCGAAGAAGGTCGTCCAGCCATTGAGGCGGCTTTCGGATTGAATGGGCGTCTCCGCCTCCCGGACCACGGGACGATGCAGGCCGGGAACGGCACTCTCCACGCCGCCCTCCATCATGTGCTGCCGCTCGACGACCCGTTCGGCCACGTAGCGCGTCACCGCATCGGCGACGGCTTTCATCTCGGTCGTCTCGGCCAGCACCACACGGCCGACGCGCGTATCCTTGAGGAAGCGGTAGGTGCGGCGGTCGCGCCCCATGGCGACGTGACTCACCGCATCGATCCATAGCCGGGGCTGCAGGCCGGACGAGACGGCGAAGTCGAAGCTGTCCATGTCGGCCGGGACATCGGCAAAGACCGGTGCAAGCTCGGTTGCCAGCAGATCAAGCCGCATGCGATGCGCCTCGCGCATGTCGACGACCACGTCATCGCGGTCGGCGAAGGCGTTCTTGACATCGCGTATGGCGTCCGAGAGCTTTCGCGACGGCTCCATCGGGTTGATTTTGTCGCCTGCATCCTTCATGGCGGCTGTCTCGCTGTTGGTTAACAGCGAATTAACACAGTCGCCGGAAAAATGCACTGCCGACGATGAGCGGCGCGGCCGCCCCAGTCCGCATAAAGCGCGTCAAGGATGCTTCGAGGTCGGTCGGGAGAGCCGATCCCGGCAGGGTACTCAGCAATCAACTCGCCGCGGCGCCCAGCGGCGGGCGCAACCGTCTGCCGCGCCGTCGCGTGTTGCGACGCACGATTTCGGCAACGAGGTCCGGAGCTTCCTCGATCAGCATATGACCTGCGTCAAGGACATGGTGCAGATGGAAATGCGACGGCAGCGCCTCGGCCTGCTCGGCCGGCAGCACCGGATCCTCCGCTCCCAAGACGACCATCACCGGCATGTCGAGCATATCCAACTGCGCGCGGGGGACGACCCCTTGCCGGTCATCCCTTGTCATCGACGCCGCCATATCGATCAGGGTCTGCAACTGGCCCGGCCGTTTGCGCATCCGGAACAGTGCATCCACCACATGGTCGGGCGGCACGCTGCGCGGGCCCGACATGGCGGCAAGGCTGGCGCGGACTTCTCTCCTGCCGGCCGCGGCGGCATAGCGGCGCAGCAAGTCTGCATTGATTTCCGGGCCGAAGCCGCCGGGCGCCAACAGAGTGAGCGAGGCAACCCTTTCGGGGTCGGCAAGCGCCATCAATGTCGCGATCGCGCCGCCCATGGAGTGACCAACGAGATGGACTTTGCCCAACTGGCGCCCGGCCAGATCGGCGAGGATGGCTTGCGCTGCCGGCTTGGCGCCGCCCATGCCTTCGCACTCCAGGGACTCCCCATGGCCCGGCAGATCATAGGCCAGGACCCTCGCCTCCGCCGCCAGCGAGGTCGCGACATCACGCCAGATCTCACCACAGGCTCCGAAGCCGTGCAGAAGCACGATCGTCCTCGGACCAGCGCCACGTTCGACGGCATAAGGGAATGGAAGCATGAAAAATGGAGCGGTAAACAAGACAGGAGCTACTTCAACTTGTGGCTGAATTGCTCCCGAACCAGACCTATGGCCAGTAAAATTTTCGCGACCGCAGCATCCCGTCAGCGCCCGACGCGCAAGCATGAATTAATATTTGGCGGATCACAGCATCATAATTCCGGTCCAAATACCCACGAAGAGCTGGATTAGCTCGGGTTGCCGATCCCGGCGGCGCGCAAAGACTGGACCAGCCGGTCGGTGAGATCGGCGGGGTATTTGCGGTCGACGAATGTTGCGCGCGGGTTGGCGACAAAGTTCGGGAATTCGGCGGTGAGTTCGTTGGCAAGCTCGCGCGCCAGCTTCTCGCGCCCGGAAATCCTCGCGCCGATCAGGCGCGCGGCCAGATAATGCGACTTGGACGACGTCGTGCGCAGTGACTCGCTGGCGATCGCGGCCTTCTTCATATCACCCTGCATGAAGGCTCCGATGAACAGGCCATAATCCCACCATGTCGGATGGCCGCTGAAGGCCTCGACCGCATGGCCCAGGATCGGCGTTCCCTCATCATATTTGCCGGCGAAGATCAGCCCGTAGCCATAGGCGGCGGCCATGCCGAGATCATACGGGTTGAGTTCGTAAGCCTTGCGCATCAAGCGGATCGCTTCGTCCGTGTTGCCGAGGCGCGAGTTGAGGTAGCCGAAAGCGCGATGCGCGTGCGGGCTCATCGGCCCCATCTGGACGGCGCGATGGGCAAGCGACATGGCCTTTTCGAGCGTCGCTTGCGGTGGATAGGCGTAGTGCGCGGTGACGGCTTCCACATGAAGGGCGGCCAGCTCCGCGTAGACAAGCGACGATTTGGTGCCTTCGCTGACCAGCTTCTCCAGGCAGCGATACGCAATTTCGTGCGTCTGGGCGCTCATGTCGAGATAATAGCGGTCGTCGAGCACCAGACACCCGATCTGGCTCGTCCGGATGTCGCTCTGGTCGATGTAGCTGTAGATCGCGCCCGAAGCGGGAACTGTCGAGGTGAGAAGGCTGGCAATGTTGCTTTCAACCGCGCCAGGGGCGCTTTCGGCCGATGTCAGGTTGCGCGACAGGAGAACCCGCCCGGTCGCGACGCTCTGCAATTCCACCGTGACGTCGCCGGCAGCGGGCCCGGGAACAATTTCGAAAACGAAACTGATCGGATCGGCGGACCGATCGCGCGTCGAATCCGCATCGCGCCCAATAAAATCGATGGTGTCGAAACCAGCAAGCCCGGCGCGCAGCGACGACGCGACGCGAGCCGCTTCCGCTCCATCGGCTTTCACCGCAATGTAGATCAGCGGCAGGGAGTCGAATGTCGGCTGGGCAGCGATGCTCGCCGTGCCCGCCGTTTCGACCGTGTCGCCGCCCTCAAGGAAGGCATTGCTTTGACGCACGATAAGCACGCCGAGCATGACAATGACGAGGACCATGGCAGCCCAGAAGAAGCGCAGTTGGCGGGTGAGCGACTGCGCAGGTGCCGGCGCCATCAGCGCTACAGGTTCGCTCGGCGCAGAGGTGTCCAGGTGCCCGGTCGCGGCCGGAGCGGCTTCGGCCAAAGCGTCGGGCCGCTGCGCGGTGTTGCCGGAGGCGGACCTGGCGTCGCCAGGCATCCGGATCGCGTTCAGCTCATAGGAAGGGACATAGCCGCCGCGCGGGATCGCGATGCGCACTGGCTCGGCAACGCCTTCATTGGCGAAATACTGCTCCAGAAGTTCGCGCAGACGTCCGGCCTGGACCCTGACCACGGCATCGGTGGAGGCATCGAAATCGCCGTCCTTGCCGAAGACGTCCATGGCGATGGAAACGCCTTTCAGCCTGTCGGCCTCGCCGGCCTGCTCACGTTCGACCAGATAGCGTAACAGCCTGCGGGCACGCTCGGATCGTCCGAACGTTTCGCTGGCAAGCAGTCGCTCCAATGTCTCGCGCACTGCGGGGGCGGCAGGCGGGGCATGCTCCAAGTGTCGAACCTTTCGAAGTCGGCACAGGTTAGGGCGCGATAATATAGCGCTCGCGCCGGCGCACAAGGATGCTTCTATTATGCGATCGCGTAAGCCACCGGAAATTCCTCCGGCGGTTAACGAATGGCAGGTTCGCGTCCGCTTCTGCAGCGTGACGCAAGCTGGAATGCGCCACGCTGCAGACAGGTCCATCCGGTCAGCCTGTCGCCGAACCGGGTCGTTTCACATCAGCTGCCCCGGCGGCCGACGATACGGTTGGCCGCCGAAACAACGGCCTCCAGCGAGGCGGCGACGATGTTGGTGTTGATGCCGGCGCCGAACAGCTTGCCGCCCGGATACTCCATTTCGACATAGGAGATCGCCGAGGCATTGGAGCCGCGCTGCAGGGAATGCTCGGAATAGTCCAGTACCGACATGTCGATACCGACATGGCGCGAGAGCGCATCGACAAAGCCGTCGATCGGGCCGGTGCCCGAGCCGGTGATGGTGACTTCCTTGCCGTTGTCGAGGATCTCCGCCTCCACGATGCGCCGGCCCTTCACCTCGGTATCGGGGAAAGTGCGATGGTCGAGGAATTTCAGCCGCGCGCCGGGCTGGTCGACATAGGTTTCAAGGAAGCGTTCGTGGATGCGCTTGGCAGGCACTTCCTTGCCTTCCGCATCGGTGATCGCCTGGATCGCCTGGCTGAACTCGATTTGCAGATTGCGCGGCAAATTGAGGCCGTAATCCGCCTGCAGCACATAGGCGATGCCGCCCTTGCCCGATTGCGAATTGATGCGGATGATCGCTTCGTAGGTGCGGCCGACATCGGCAGGATCGATCGGCAGATAAGGCACTTCCCAGATGGGGGTATTGGCCTTCTTCAGGGCTTTCATGCCCTTGTTGATGGCATCCTGATGCGAGCCGGAGAAGGCCGTGTAGACCAGTTCGCCGACATAGGGATGGCGTTCCGAGATCTTCAGCTGGTTCGAATATTCGTAGACGTCCTTCATCCGGTTGATGTCGGAGCAGTCGAGTTCCGGATCGACGCCTTGGGTGAACATGTTGAGCGCCAGCGTGACAATATCGACATTGCCGGTGCGCTCGCCATTGCCGAACAGCGTGCCTTCGACGCGGTCGGCGCCGGCCATCAGGCCGAGCTCGGTGGTGGCGATGCCGGTGCCGCGATCGTTGTGCGGATGCAGCGAGACGATCAGGTTCTCTCTGGCGTCGAGATTGCGGCACATCCACTCGATGCGGTCGGCATAGACGTTGGGCGTCGACATTTCGACCGTCGACGGCAGATTGATGATCAGCTTGTTGTCGGCCGTCGGCTTCACGATCTCGGTGACCGCGTTGCAGATCTCCAGCGCGACTTCGAGCTCGGTGCCGGTGAAGCTCTCCGGCGAATACTCGAAGCGGTAGCCGCCGCCGGCCTTGGCGGCCATGTCGGTGATCATCTTGGCGGCGTCGGTGGCGATGCGCTTGATCCCGGCGACGTCCTTCTCGAACACGACGCGGCGCTGCAGTTCGCTGGTGGAATTATAGAAATGCACGATCGGGCGGTGCGCGCCCTTGAGCGCCTCGAAGGTCCGCGTGATCAGCTCGGGCCGGCACTGCACCAGCACCTGGAGCGACACGTCGGCGGGCACGCCGCCTTCCTCGATGCACCAGCGGGCAAAATCGAAATCCGTCTGCGAGGCCGAGGGGAAGCCGATCTCGATTTCCTTGAAGCCCATGTCGAGGAGCAGCGCGAACATGCGCGCCTTGCGCTCATGGCCCATCGGGTCGATCAGCGCCTGGTTGCCGTCGCGCAGGTCGACCGAGCACCAGATCGGCGCCTTGTCGATGATCTTGTTCGGCCAGGTGCGGTCGGTCAGGCCGACCGTCGGGTAGGATTGGTATTTACGTGCTGCATCCGGCATGTGGCCGGCCGCGCGCTTCCGGCTTTCAGCCTCGCCGGCGCGGATTTCTTCTCGTGCGTTCATCGTCGTTTCTCCCGGCGGCCCGCATGCCCGCTTCAGGCGGATGGGTGGCGAGCGTCGCCTTTACCAAAAATTCGTTCGCTTGATGTGACTTTGCCAAAGTCTGGCCAAGGAGCATGCGCCTTAGGCGGCGGTATCGACCGCCGGGCGCTCCTTCAGCGAACCCGGCGATCGCCGATAAGGCCGAGAAGAAGCAGGGTCGAGGCGAGCGCGCGCGCGGTCTCGCCGGCAAAGCCGGTGCGAGAGGAGGCGACGGAGCGGACGCGCGTGGTCATGGCGGCTCTCTTACAGGAGCTGCCCGCCGGAGGCAAGCGGGACGCGACGGCGTGTCGTAAGCGCATGAGTTGTCCGGGTTAGGTAGCACATGAGTTGTCCGGTTTTATCGCCAGCGAATGGAGGCTGG
>NZ_JAIUHG010000011.1 GCF_020164955.1 Mesorhizobium sp. CA8 | reverse complement strand
GGTGAGGATCCACCTGCAAGCTTCTGGCCCAGAAATGCTTCCGCCAGGCTCAACTGCCCCGTCTGCTTCACCGCCATTGCGATTCCCTCCGAGCTTCCTTCTCAGAGAATCACAACCAGCCAATTACGCAACAGGCCCGCAAGGGGAGAAGGGGAAGCTGGCGTCACGGCATCAGCTGATATTCATAAAGCTTCTGGTAAAGCCCGCCCTGCTTGAGCAGGGTCTTGTGCGGGCCGCTTTCCAGCACTTTGCCCTTTTCCAGCACCACGATCGTGTCGGCCTGGTGCACGGTCGACAACCGGTGCGCGATGACGATCGTCGTGCGCCCGACGGTGAGCTGCTGCAGCGCGTCGCGGAACAGCGCTTCCGACTCGGCGTCGAGCGCGCTGGTCGCCTCGTCGAGCAGCAGGATCTCGGCGTTGCGCAGCATGGCGCGCGCGATCGAGATGCGCTGGCGCTGGCCGCCGGAGAGCAGCGAGCCGTTCTCGCCGACCTCCGTGTCGTAGCCTTTGGCCATGGCGCTGATGAAGTCATGCGCGTTGGCGGCCTTGGCGGCGGCGATCACCTCCTCGTCGGTCGCGCCCTCGCGGCCGAGACGGATATTGTGCATGACCGTGCCGGCAAACAGGAACGTGTCCTGGCTGACATAAGCGATCTTGCGCCTGAGCGAATCGAGCGTCGCGAAGGAGATGTCCTGGCCGTCGAACAGCACTCTGCCCGTCTGCGGGTCGTACATGCGCATGATCAGGTTGAGGATCGTCGACTTGCCGCTGCCCGACGGCCCGACCAGCGCCGTCATCTTGCCGGCCGCGAGCGTCAGGTCAAAACCTTCGAACACCGGCGGGCTCTCCGGATAGGCGAAGCTGACATTATCGAAGCGGATTTCGCCGGGACCGGGTTGCAGCGGCGTGGCGCCGGGTTTCTCGGCGAGCGTCAGCGGCCGGTCGGCGAGCTGAAACATCATGCGCACGCCGACGATGCCCGTCTCGAGCGAGATGCGCACGCGGGCCAGACGCTTTGCCGGCTCATAGGCCAGCAGAAGTGCCGCGATGAAGGCCATGATGTTGCCCGGCATCTGGCCGCCCTGCAGCACCAGCAGGCCGCTGACCAGCACCGCGCCGGCGATCGCCAGACCGGCAAGCGTTTCCATAACCGGGCTGGTGGCGGCTTCCAGCGTCGCGATGTTGTTGGCGCGGGTTTCGACATCCGAAACCGCCTTGTGCATGCGCTTGCGCATCGCGGCTTCCAGATTGAAGGATTTGACGACCCGCACGCCGATCGCCGTCTCCTGCATCACATGCACGATCTGGCCGAGCGAGATGAATTCCATCGCCGCGATCTTGCGCACGCGCTTCAGGATGCGGTTGACGCCGTAGATGGCAATCGGCCCGGCGACGAAGCAGATCAGCGACAGCGCCGGCTGTTGCCAGACCATGACCCCGACCAGGACGATCAACGTTACCAGGTCGCGCACATAGGAGGTGACGACGAGGTCGAGCACGCTCCGCGCGGCCTGCGCGTTGTTGGTCATGCGGGCGATCAGCTCGGCCGACGAGGTCGAATGGTAGAATTCGATGCCTTGCGCCAGGATGCGATCGTAGATCTTGCGCTGCCGGTCGGCGATGATGGCATTGCCGACGCGGCTCATGAAATAGGCCTGGACGAAGCTGGCAAAGCCCTTGAGCAGGAAAATCGCCGCGACGCCCGCCGCGATCAGGTTGACGCGGTCTAACCTCTTGAAGACGACGAATTCATTGGTGATCTCGCGCAGGATCCAGGCGCTGGCCCCGGTCATGGCGGCTACAACCAGCATCGACACTATGGCGGCGCCATAGCCGAACTTGTGCTCGTGGAACGATTCCCTCACCAGCCTCGCGATGAGGCGCTGGTTTTCCGTGGAGCGGAAGAAGCGAAACAACGGCCGATCCTGTCTCTGGCTTGCCAAGAATTTCGGATTCGCCACGAGGACGAGAGGCGGCTTATAGAGCGAGTTGCGGCGCGATGGAACCTTTCGGGTGCCGGGGAAAGAAAAGGCTGCGTCAGACTGTCTTTTCAGACACGATGAGTGCCGATTCTTGGGAAAGGGTGACGACAGATGGATTTCGACCTCATCGTGCGCGGCGGCACGCTGCCGGACGGCAGGATTGCCGATATCGGCGTTGCAGGGGAAACCATCCGTGCGATCGAGCAGAAACTGCCGGGCTCTGCGCCGACCGAGATCGACGCGCGCGGCAACCTGGTCTCGCCGCCGTTCGTCGACCCGCATTTCCACATGGATGCGACGCTCTCCTACGGCATTCCGCGCATCAACGCTTCCGGCACGTTGCTCGAAGGCATCGCGCTATGGGGCGAGCTGAAGCCGCTTTTGACGCATGAAGCCGTGCGCGAGCGCGCTCTCGCCTATTGCGACTGGGCCGTCTCGATGGGCCTGCTCGCCATCCGCAGCCATGTCGACGTCTGCGACGACCGGCTGCTCGCGGTGGAAGCCCTGCTCGACGTGAAGAAAACCGTCGCGCCCTATATCGACCTGCAGTTGGTCGCCTTTCCGCAGGACGGCCTCTATCGCGCGCCGACTGCGCTGAAGAACACCATCCGTGCGCTCGACATGGGCGTCGACATCGTCGGCGGCATCCCGCATTTCGAGCGCACCATGGCCGACGGCGCCCGCTCGGTGACGGAGCTTTGCGAGATCGCCGCCAAACGCGGGCTGATGGTCGACATGCATTGCGACGAGACCGACGATCCGCTGTCGCGCCATATCGAGCAACTGGCCTTCGAGACGCAACGGCTCGGGCTGCAGGGCAGGGTGGCCGGCTCGCACCTCACCTCCATGCATTCGATGGACAACTACTACGTCTCGAAGCTTTTGCCGCTCATCGCCGAGGCCGGCGTTTCGGCAATCCCCAACCCGCTGATCAACATCATGCTGCAGGGGCGCCACGATACTTTCCCGAAGCGGCGCGGGCTGACCCGGGTGAAGGAGATGCAGGCGCTCGGCATTCGCGTCGGCTGGGGCCAGGATTGCGTGCTCGACCCCTGGTATTCGCTGGGCACCGCCGACATGCTCGACGTCGCCTTCATGGGCCTCCATGTCGCCCAGATGTCGAGCCCGGCCGACATGGCGCGCTGCTTCGACATGGTGACCAACGTCAATGCCGCCATCATGGGGCTCGACCATCTGGGCCTTGCCGTCGGCAAGCGGGCGAGCCTCGTCGTGCTCGATGCCGGCAATGCGATCGAAGCCGTGCGTCTGCGTCCCGAACGTCTCTGCGTCATCGCCCGGGGCAAGGTGGTGGCCGAACGCACCAAGCAGGAAACGCGGCTGTCGATCGCCGGCCGGCCGGCGCAGGTGAACCGGCGGCACAGGGCGGGCTAGAACCAGCCGATTTCCGTCGCTGGTCTTACCGGCTAGCCGATTTTCCCTCGTCAAACCGGCCGCTTGCGGCTAGGGAGCGGCATGGCTTCGCTCGCCCGCAATTTCACGATCAGGAACATGTTGCTCGCCGGCATCCTGTTGATGCTGGCTGGCGACTTCATGTTCGCGCTGAACGACGCGATGGGCAAATGGCTGGTCGCTTCGTTCTCCGTCGGACAGGTGGTGCTGATCCGCTCGATCGGCGCCTTCATCGTGCTCGGCCCTATGATCGCCAACCAGGGCACGGCCAGGCTGTTTCACATGGACCGGCCGCTTTTGCAGTTCCTGCGCGTCGTGGCCACCACCACCGATACCGGGCTTTTCTATGCCGCGGTCGTCTACCTGCCGCTCGCCGACGTGATGAGCTTCTACATGGCGGGGCCGATCTACGTAGCGGCGCTGTCGCACCTCCTGCTCGGCGAAAAGGTCGGCTGGCGCCGTTGGCTGGCTATCCTGGTCGGCTTCTGCGGCGTGCTGATCATTTTGAAGCCGTCTTCGGCCGCCTTCTCGCTGTCGTCGGCCTTCGCGCTGGTGGGCAGCATCGCCTTCGGCTTCGCCATCATCCTCGGCCGCCTCCTGCGCGGCACCAGCGACACGACTTTGGTCGCCTGGCAGACGATCGGCACGCTGATTGTCGGCGGCCTGCTCACCATCGGCGCCTGGAACACGCCCTCGGCGCTCGATTTCGGCGCCATGCTTCTGCTCGGCGTCGTCTCCTGCGCCGCGCATCTGATGATCACAAGGGCACTGAAGCTGGCGCCGGCCTCGACGCTGGCGCCGCTGCACTACAGCCTGCTTCTGTGGGCGGTGGTCTTCGGCCTGGTCTTCTTCGGTGACGTGCCCAGCCCGCGCATCCTGGTCGGTGCGGCCATCGTCGTGCTTGCCGGCATGTTCATCTTCCACCGCCAGAAGGTGGTGGAGACCGAGGTGCCGCCGGAGAACGTGCCGAAGGGCGTGAACTAGGATTCAGGCCTGTGTTCAGCCCTCTCGCACGGCGGCGAGATGCCGCGCAAACTCCGCCGTTTCCATCAGCGCCTTGCAGCGGGCGAAGCGGCCGTCGGCATAGGCGCGGAAATCGTCGACCGGATTGTCGTTGGCGAGCTGGATCAGGCCCCAGAGCGTCCAGAGCAGGTCGCACATCGCCTTGTAGATGACGACGCGGCCGCGCTCCGCCGGCCTCGCCTCGCCGGCGAAATAGGCGCTCATCAGTTCCTCATCCTGGTCCGCATCGAACTTGCCCTCGACCGAGAGGTCGCCGAGGTCCCACAGCGGATCGTTCATCCCGGAATATTCCCAGTCGACGATCCACATTCGCTCCCCGGTATCGAGGAAGTTTTCGCACAGCGGGTCGCAATGGCAGGCGGCGAGCGGGATAGGGTGCGCGGCAAGCGCCGCGCGCACCGCGCCTGCCTCGCGCACCACATCGTGGTAGCCGGAAGGCAGCGCCACGTCCTTGGTAGACAAGACCTTGAGATAGTCGTCAATCATCGCGAAGAGCTCGAAGCGGAAGGGAAACACGGCGCCCGATGAATGCAGCTTCCGGAAGGCCTTGCCCGCACGCGTCGGGCTGCCCGGCCGCGCCTTGAATTTCTCCGGCGACATCGTCTCGGCGCCGGCGATAAAGCGCGTCGCCATCAGGCCGGACGCGGGATCGGCATAAAGCACTTCGGGGCTGACTCCGGCCCTGGCCGCTTCGCGTGCTGCCACCGCCTCGTTGGCGCGGTTGATATATTCTTCCGTACCCTTGCCGGGAATGCGCAGACACACTTCGCCGGCCCTGTAGACCATGTTGGTCAGGCCGGCCAAACGCTCCAGCGGCCCGTCATAGCCTGCCAGCGCCGGAATGGTGGCCAACGCGGCGCGCGCCTCGTCCATCGTCATCCCCTTTACCATCACACGATGTTTTATAGCGGAACGGTTCCACAGTTTTTGCCGCTTGGCTACCATTGCTGGTACGATTCGGCGGCGGGAGCAGAAATGGCGGACGGCAAGCAAAACAACGCGCTAAGCGCGGCCTACGCCGCCAAGCGGCCGGAGGAAGTGGCCGCGGTCTATGACAGTTGGGCCGCGACCTATGACGCCGACATGTCGTCCGCCGGCTATCGCCACCCGACGATCTGCCTGGCGCTGCTTACCCGCCATTTGCCGCGCGGCGCCGAACCCTTGCTCGATGCCGGCGCCGGCACCGGCCTGATCGGCGAATGGCTGGCCATCACCGGCTATCCGAGGGTCGAGGCACTCGACATCTCGCAAGGCATGCTGGACAAGGCCGGCGCCAAGGGCGTCTATACGGCGCTGCATCGCCTGGCGATGGGCGATGCTCTGCCCTTCGCCGACGACGCCTATGGCGGCATCGTCTCGGCCGGTGTCTTCACCTCTGGCCATGTCGGGGTCGAGGGCCTGGACGAGTTGATCCGCATCTGCCGCCGAGGCGGCGTCATCGTGCTGACGGTGAAGAACACGCTATGGGATGCCGGTTTCGCCGGGCGGATCGCCGAGCTGGAAGCGCGTGGCACGATAAGCCGCCTCGAAGAGACACGGCCTTATGCCTCGATGCCCGGCGAGGGTGACCCCGTGCCGAGCCGTTGTCTGGCGCTACGCGTCGGCTGACCTGCGCTGCGCGGATCAGGCCTTTATCTTCGTCCCGGCCGGATCGTACAGCGGCTCGAGATGGATTTTTGCCGGCGTGCGTTCCATCGCCACCACCAGCTCATAGTCGCCTGAGGCGAGGAACTCGTCGCTGACGCCGTCGGCATTGCGCACATAGCCGTAGCCGATGTTCTTCTCCACCGTGTAGCCGTAGCCGCCGCTAGTCAGATAGCCGACGGGCTCGCCATTGCGCAGGATCGTCTCGCGCCCGACCAGCACGATCCCCGGCTCGTCCACCGTGAAGCCGGCAAAGCGTTTCGCCGGCGCCTTGCCGGCCGCTTTCTCCAGCGCGCTCCGCCCGACAAAGTCGGTGTTCCTGCGAAGCTTTACCGCCCAGCCAAGCCCCGCTTCAAGGGGCGTGTCGTTCGGCGTGATGTCGGAACCCCAGGCGCGATAGCCCTTTTCCAGCCTGAGCGACTCCAGCGCCCGGTAGCCGACCGGGCGGATGCCATGCGCCTTACCTCCCGCCATCAGCGCATCGAAAACCTCACCGGTAGCCGCGATCGGCACATGCAGCTCCCAGCCGAGCTCGCCGACATAGGTGACGCGCAGCGCCTTCACGCTATGGCCGGCAATCTGGATTTCGCGCGCATGGCCGAAGGGGAAGGCGGCATTCGAGACGTCGGCCTCCGTCACCGCCGAGAGCACGCCGCGGGCGCGCGGTCCCATCAGCGACAGCGTGCCGAAATCCTCGGTGACGTCGGTCAGCCTGGCGTCGAGGCCGGAGCCGATATGGTCGCGGATCCAGGACAGGTCATGCGTGCGGAAGCCGGTGCCGGTCACGATGTAGAAGCGGTCCTCGCCAAGCCGCGACACGGTGAGGTCCGCCTCGATGCCGCCGCGCGTGTTGAGAAGCTGCGTGTAGGTCAGCCGGCCGACCGGCTTGTTGACGTCGTTGGCGCAGACCCAATCGAGCGCCTTCAGCGCATCGCTGCCGGTCAGCTCGTATTTGGCGAAGGAGGACTGGTCAAAAATGCCCACCTTCTCGCGCACATGACGGTGCTCGTCGCCGACCGGGCCGAACCAGTTCTGGCGGCCCATCGAATAAACGTCCTCGGCGGCTGCGCCATCCGGTGCGAACCAGTTCGGCCGTTCCCAGCCGAGCTTGGAACCGAACACGGCGCGATGCGCCTTCAGCCGCTCATAGAGCGGCGAGACGATGCGCGGCCGCCCGGACAGATATTCCTCATGCGGGAAGCCGATCGTGTAATGCTTGCCATAGGCTTCGAGCGTGCGGTCGCGGACCCAGTCGCGGTCGCGATGCAGGCTAGAAAAACGCCTTATGTCGACAACCCAGAGGTCGAGCGGGGCCTCGCCGTCGACCACCCATTGCGCGAGCACCCAGCCGGCGCCGCCGCCAGACGCGATGCCGAAGGCGTTGAAGCCTGCGCCGACGAACATGTTGGAACATTCCGGCGCCACGCCGAGGATGAAATTGCCGTCTGGCGTGAAACTTTCCGGTCCATTGATCATCTGCTTGACGCCGGCGGTTTGCAGAGCTGGAACTCGCGCGATCGCCTGCGTCATGTGCTGCTCGAAATGATCGTAGTCGTCGTCGAACAGGCGGAACTCCCAGTCGTTCGGGACGTCGCCGCCGGGAAGTCCGGTTGCCCAGGCCTGCGGGTTCGGCTCATAGCCGCCCATCACCAGCCCGCCGACCTCCTCCTTGAAATAGGTGCGGCGGTCGGGGTCGCGGATCGTCGGCGCGTCGTTGGCAAGCCCTTCGATCTTCTCGGTGATGATGTATTGGTGCTTGACCGGCTGCAGCGGCACGTTGATGCCTGCCATCGCGCCGACCTGCCGCGCCCATTGCCCGGCGCAGTTCACCACCTTCTCGCAGGCGATGTCGCCTTTCGAAGTCTTCACCACCGTGATGCGGCCGTCCTTCATCGTGAAGCCGGTGACGCGCACGTCCTCGAACAGTTTTGCGCCATGCAGGCGCGCGCCCTTGGCGAGCGACTGGGCAATGTCTGAGGGGCTTGCCTGCCCGTCGGTCGGCAGCCACGAGGCGCCGACCAGGTCGCTGGTCTCCATTAGCGGCCACATTCGCTTCACCTCCGCCGGCGACAGAAGCTGCATGTCCATGCCGAAGCTTTTGGCCGTGGTCGCCAGCCGCTTGAACTCGGTCCAGCGGTCGGCGTTCGTCGCCAGCCGCAGGCAGCCGGTCATCTTCCACCCGGTCGCCAGGCCTGTCTCGGCCTCAAGACCCTTGTAGAGCTCGACCGAATATTTGAGCACGCGCGTGATCGAGGCCGACGAGCGCAACTGCCCGACAAGCCCGGCGGCGTGCCAGGTCGAGCCGGAAGTCAGCTTGCCCTGCTCGAGCAGCACCACATCGGCCTTGTGGTCGCGCGCCAGATGATAGGCTGTGGAACAGCCGATGATGCCGCCGCCGATGACGACGATTTCGGCATGGCTGGGCAAGGTCATGACTTGGTCCCGTATTTCGTCCGGTAGTTCTCCAGCGCCGCGTCGAGCCGGACGAGGTTTTCCTCGGTATAGGCGACATAGTCGATGCCGGGCGCGTCGAGATAAAGCTCGGAAACCATGCTCCACATCGCTTCGCGCAGCAGCGAGGCGCATTGCATGGCGGCATGCGAGCGGCGGATTTCGCCGTCCGGCTCCTTCATGAAATAGGCTGTCATGAAGGCGAAGGATTCATCATCGCTCAGGCCGGCATTGGAGGCGGCGCCGGCAAGATCGAACATCGCGGTGTTGAAGCCGGCATATTCGAAATCGATCAGCCACAGCCGCTTGCCGTCGTCGAGGATATTGGCCGGCAAAAGATCGTTGTGGCCGAAGACGATCGGCAGCAGCTTCTGCGCCCGCTCGAGCTCGTCGGCCAAGGCCAGATAGTGTGGCAGCTCACTCTTCTTGCGGCTGCCGCC
The DNA here is from genome assembly GCF_020164955.1 of Mesorhizobium sp. CA8. GTDB lineage: Bacteria > Pseudomonadota > Alphaproteobacteria > Rhizobiales > Rhizobiaceae > Mesorhizobium. The sequence goes on along the minus strand of NZ_JAIUHG010000011.1, from coordinate 162,824 downwards.
CTCCTCCAGCGTGCGTGCATAGTCGCGAATGACGTGGAACACCCAGAACATGAAGCCGGCGCCGGAGACATGCTTCGGCATCTCGCGATGAAAGCCGCGCAGCAGCGCCGCCACGCGGCCGAGATTGGTCCGCACGTCTTCAGCAAGGAAGGTCCTGGCGCCGAGGAATTCCGTCACCAGGATGCCGGGCTCGGCATAGTGCACGGCCGGCGCGAAGCCCGCCGCATGCGCCGCCCGCGCCGTCATCACCTCGCGCTCGCGAAAGACATGGTGGAACGGGAAGTCCTGGCCGAAGCGCACGACATGCCGCCCGGCCGCATCCGTGACGACATAATTGGCGTTGCTGAGGCCGCCCGGCAGCGGCTCGATCTCGATGCCGCCTTTCCAGCACGGCAAGGCGCGGATGCGGTCTTCGGCACTCACAGCTTCGCTCCGGCCTCAACTGGCCCCGCTGACAACGACGATGGAACGAAATAAAAAAGCCTCGTCGGTGCGAGACGCCAGGATCGGTATCCCGCACCGCACCGACGAGCCCCTTGGCCAGGTATGATATCCCGGCATCCGCCCCCGCGGATTCGATAAAAGCTCGCGCCCGGCTGGTTCCAGGCGATCTGGTCACTAGGTTGCGGCTCTGCCATCACCCTCCCGCGGCAGTTCCGAGCCTGTCACAAGGTCAATGTCATGCCAGCGTGGCAGCGCTGTCAATCCAAAAGCTGTGACCTTTTTTGGGTGTTTTGCCCGAAAACATAAGCGACTCCTTTCAAAGCGTTGCCAAAGCCTTAAATTCGGTCAAAATTCCCGGACGCCCCGATGATCCATTCGAAACGGCACGGCGAAATCCTGCGGCTCCTCAGCGAGGAGGGCACGATCACCATAGCCAGCCTTGCCGAGCGGCTCGGCGTCTCGCTGGAAACCGTGCGGCGCGACGTCAAGCCGCTCGCCGATGACGGGTCGGTGCTGAAGATGCATGGCGCCGTTGGCCTTTCCTCGATCGTTGCCGAGGCGCCGTTCGAGCGGCGCATGCGCGAGAATGCCGAAGCCAAGCGCCTGATCGCCAGGATGGTCGCGGCCACGATCCGCGATGGCGAGGCGATCATGCTCGATACCGGCACGACCACCTCCTTCCTGGCGCGAGAGCTGCTCGGCCATCGCCGGCTGACGGTGGTCACCAATTCCTCCGACATTGCCCGCACGCTGGCGACGGTGAACGGCAACAAGGTCTATATGGCCGGCGGCGAGCTGCGTAGCGATTCGGGCGCGGCTTTCGGCATTTCGGCGATTGAGTTCGTCAGCCGCTTTTCGGTCGATCACGCGGTGATCTCGATCGGCGCGGTCGATGCCGCCGCCGGCCTGACCGACTACGAGCTGGAGGAGGCGGAGTTCGCCCGCATGGTGCTGTCGCGCGGCCAGCGCTCGCTGGTCGTCACCGACCATACCAAGTTCGGCCGCCAGGGCCTGGTCCGGGTCTGCGGCTTCGACGGCTTTTCCGAGCTCGTCACCGACCAGCCGCCGCCGCCCGACATAGCCGCCGCGCTGAGCCATGCCGGCGCGCGCTTGACCATTGCGACGGCCTGACCCTGCCGGGGGACGGGAAGCAACTACCCGAACACCAGCGACTGGTGCGCCGCAACCCCGGCCATCGCGCCGCCGGATACCGCGAAGGCGATATTGTGCATCAGGCGCGCGGCGTCTCCGGCCGCGAAGATGCCGGGCACCGACGTCTGCTGCTTGTCGTTCACGACGATCGCCCGGCCGAGCGGACCTTCGTTGAAGGCGCAGCCAAGCTGCTCGGCGAGCGGGCTTGCCATCACGTTGCGCGGCGCGGTGAACAGCGCCCGCACGCTTGCACTGCGATTCCCGTCCAGCCTGACGACCAGACCGCCGGACCTGTCGTCCTGCACTTCGCTCACCTTGGTGAGCTCGAACCGGATGTTGCGCTTCTCCAATATCCGCGCCTGGTCAGCGTCCGGTTCGAACAGCCCGTCGGCGAACAGCGTGACATCGCCCCAGTCAGAGTTCAGTTCTGCCTGGTGCAGCGACATCGGTCCGGTCGCCAGCACGCCGAGCGGCCCGCCGGCCACCTCGTAGCCGTGGCAATAGGGGCAATGCAGCACCGTCTTGCCCCAGTGCGCGGCCAGCCCGGGCACGTCCGAGAGGATGTCCCGGACGCCGGTGGCGAGCACCAGCCGCGTCGCGCCGAAACCCTCGCCATTGTCTATCTCAACCTCGAAGCCGGCGCCGGCGATTGCGGCTCGCTCGGCGCGGCCCTCGATCACCGTGACGGCGGGATAGGCGAGCAGCTGTGCCTTGGCCTCGCCGAGAATTTCCGCCGGCGCCCGTCCGTCATGGCCGAAGAATCCATGCGAACGTTCAGCGAAGCGGTTCCGCGGCTGCCCGGCATCGATCACCAGCACCTTGCGTCGGCCCCGCGCCGCATACATGGCGGCGGAGAGGCCGGCAAAGCTGCAGCCGACGACGATGACATCATACTGCATGGCTGGATACTCCAATCAGGTCATAACGGCGGCGGAAATCGGCCGTCAGGTCGGCCAGCGTGATATGGCTTAGCCTTTCGGCGAGCAGCCTTTCCGCCTCCAGGCGAAAATCGTCGAGCACAGCGATCACCGCCTGCTCGACCAGGCATCCGGGGCTTTCCGGCTCGGTGCTGAAGGGCAAAAGCGTCTCGCCGAGCGCGGCGCTGATCTCGGCCAGCGAAATCCTGTCCGGCGCGCGGCCGAGCTGCCATCCCCCGCCATGGCCGCGCGACGAGGTGACGATGCCGGCCTCGCGCAGCCCGGCGATGGTGCGGCGCACCACCACCGGATTGGTGTGGATGAAGCCGGCAAGCTCTTCGGAGGTCAGCGCCCGGTCCGGCGCGTCGGCCATGTGGACCAGGATATGCAGAGTCGAGGACAATCGGCTGTTGCGTCTCATGTAACTTAGTTAGTTACGAATCGGAAGTCGTCAAGTTTGCACTTGCTCACTTCACAGCACCGCATTGGCCGGTGTTTAGTCCGGCCATGGCCTTCACCATCCGCCAATTGCAGTTTTTCGTCGCCGTCGCCGAGCAGGGCACTGTCTCGGGCGCCGCGCAGAACCTGTCGATTTCCCAGTCCTCGGTCACCGAGGCGATCAAGGAATTGGAGAGCGACCTCGGCGTCGAGCTCTTCGAGCGCCACCCACGCGGCCTCAACATCACCCACAAGGGCCACCAGTTCCTGCGCCACGCGACCAAGATCCTGGCCGATGTGTCGGATGCGCGCCGGTCTTTCTCCAGCGAGCAGGCCGCCGCCGGCGGGCGGCTGCAGCTCGGCGTCACCTCGCTGGTCGCCGGCTATGTTCTGTCCGATCTGCTCGCCCGCTACCGCCGCGCCTATCCCGGCGTCGAGGTCTCCGCCATCGAGGACAATGGCGACTATCTCGAGCACCTTCTGGTCGGCGGCAAGCTGGACATCGCCGTCATGGTCACGTCCAACTTGCGCGACCGCACCGCACTGCAGTCGGAGATCCTGGAAGTCTCGGCCTACAGGCTGTGGATCCCGCTCAGCCACCGGCTCGTCAGCGCCGACATTATCTCGATCGGCGATATCGCCTCCGAACCGCTGATCATGCTCACCGTCGACGAGATCGAGGAGAACACCGGCAAGCTGCTGTCGGCGATCGGCGCCCGGCCGCATGTCGCCTTCCGTACGCGTTCGGTGGAAGCGGTGCGCAGCCTGGTCGCCACCGGCGCCGGTGTGGCGCTGCTGCCCGACCTTGTCTACCGGCCCTGGTCTCTGGAAGGCGACCGCATCGAATCGCGCGACATTTCCGGTTCGCTGCCGGTCGTCCAGGTCGGCACCGTCTGGCGCCGCGGCTCCGGCCTGCCGCAGGCCGCGCGCGATTTCATCGGCCTTGCGCAATCGCAGCGAATGGCGCGGCAGCGGCTTTGATATCTATCGGAAAAACCGATATCGGCCTTCTGATAAATGAATTTGCGAAACCGGATTTTTCAAAGCACCTTTCGCTCAGGGAACAAAGCCGCGCCCTGAGAGCGCTGCTGCCCCTAGCATGGGAGATCGATGATGAATGCATTCCTGAAGTCATGCACGGCGTTGACGGTTGCGCTGACCTTCTCGGGTCAGGCCATCGCCCAGGTCAAGGAGCTCGGCAAGGGCGAGGGCGAGGTCAACATCGTTGCCTGGCCCGGCTATATCGAGCGCGGCGAGACCGACAAGAACTACGACTGGGTGACGGCTTTCGAGAAGGAAAGCGGCTGCAAGGTCAACGTCAAGACCGCCAACACCTCGGACGAGATGGTCTCGCTGATGAACGAGGGCGGCTTCGACCTCGTCACCGCTTCGGGTGATGCTTCGCTGCGCCTCGTCGCCGGCAAGCGCGTGCAGCCGATCAACACCGATCTCATCCCGAGCTGGAAGACCGTCGACGACCGCCTGAAGGACGCGCCCTGGTTCACCGTCGACAAGGTGCATTACGGCGTACCCTATCAGTGGGGCCCGAACATCCTGATGTACAACACCGACGTCTTCAAGGAAGCGCCCAAGAGCTGGAATGTCGTCTTCGAGGAGATGAAGCTGCCCGACGGCAAGTCGAACAAGGGCCGCGTCCAGGCCTATGACGGCCCGATCCACATCGCCGACGCCGCCAACTATCTGATGTTCCACAAGCCGGAGCTCGGCATCAAGGATCCTTACGAGCTCAACGAGGACCAGTACAAGGCGGCGCTCGATCTGTTGCGCACGCAGCGGACGCTGGTCGGCCGCTACTGGCACGATGCCGCGATCCAGGTCGACGACTTCCAGAACGAGGGCGTGGTCGCTTCCGGCTCGTGGCCTTATCAGGTGAACACCCTGGTCGCCGCCAAGAAACCGGTCGCCTCGACCGTGCCGCAAGAGGGCGTCACCGGCTGGGCCGACACCACCATGATGGAAGCCGACGCCGCCCATCCGAACTGCGCCTATATGTGGCTCGAGCATTCCCTGTCGCCGAAAGTGCAGGGCGACGTCTCGGCCTGGTTCGGCTCGCTGCCGGTCGTGCCCGCCGCCTGCAAGGGCAACGAGCTGCTCGGCGACGAAGGCTGCAAGACCAACGGCTACGAGAATTTCGACAAGATCAAGTTCTGGAAAACGCCGGTGTCGAAATGCGCCAGCCAGAACGACCAGTGCGTGCCCTATTACCGCTGGGTGTCGGATTATATCGGCGTCATCGGCGGACGGTGAGCTCCCTTACCCTCCTCCTTGTGGGGAGGGTCGACGCGTAGCGTCGGGGTGGGGTCAGCATGGACGTTGGCGCCAACCACCCCCACCCGCGGCTTCGCCGCGACCTCCCCCAGCGAGGGGGAGGTAGGGCGCCGTGCGAACTCGCCTTCGTTTAACCGGCAACTGAACTGACTGAGCCCATGACCTCTGCCGTTTCCTTCAAACAAGTCTCGCGCCATTTCGGCAGCGTGCGCGCGGTCGACGCGGTCGATCTCGACATCGCGCCTGGCGAATTCTTCGCCATGCTAGGACCATCCGGTTCCGGCAAAACGACGTGCCTCAGGCTGATTGCCGGCTTCGAGCAGCCGACGGCAGGCTCGATCTCGATCTTCGGCGAGCGCGCCGAAGGCGTTCCGCCCTATCGCCGCAACGTCAACACCGTCTTCCAGGACTACGCGCTGTTCCCGCATCTCAACGTGCTCGACAACGTCGCTTACGGGCTGATGGTCAGGGGCGTCGGCAGGACCGAGCGGCTGAAAGCTGCGGAGGAGGCGCTGTCGCTGGTGCGCCTGCCGGGCTATGGCGCGCGCCGTCCCGGACAGCTCTCCGGCGGCCAGCGCCAGCGCGTCGCGCTCGCCCGCGCGCTGGTCAACCAGCCCAAGGTGCTTTTGCTCGACGAGCCGCTCGGCGCGCTCGACCTCAAGCTGCGCGAGAACATGCAGGAGGAATTGAAGTCGCTGCAGAAAGTGCTCGGCATCACCTTCGTCTTCGTCACCCACGACCAGGGCGAGGCGCTGTCCATGGCCGACCGCGTCGCCGTCTTCAACGACGGCAGGATCATGCAGGTCGGCACGCCAGAGGATATCTACCGGCGCCCGAACACGCGCTTCGTCGCCGATTTCGTCGGCTCGTCCAACGTGCTGCCGCCGGATTTCGTCCAGCGCTATTCCGGCCAGCACCGCTGGGGGAGCTTGCGCCCGGAGTCGATCCGCATTTCAGGCGCGGCAAGCGGCGACGGCGTTGCTGCCCGCCTTGTCGGCACGAATTATCTCGGCGCCACGACCAGGCTCGCGCTCGATGCCGACGGGCTGAGGCTGCACGCCATGGTGCCGGCGGGAGCGGCGCTGCCGGCGGAGGGTGAAGCGGTGGTGCTGACCTTCAACCGCGACAGTCTGCATCTGATGGACGAGCCGGCATGAGAACGGTTTGCGCGAAGGATCGCGGCCTCTCCCCTGATCCCGTTCAACACGCGGCGGCGCCATGACCATCGCCGCTGTTCAATCCAACCCCACGCCCGCCATACTGCCCGGCAGCGGCGGCATGCGCGGCGCGTTCTCCGACCTCTTCTGGCGCCGCCCGAAACTCCTGCTGCTGCTCATGCTGTCGCCGCCGCTTCTGTGGTTGGGCATTGTCTATATCGGCTCGCTCTTCGCGCTGCTCCTGCAGAGCTTCTTCTCGATCGACGAGTTCTCCGGCCTCATCAACCGTAAGTTCACGCTGAAGACCTATGGCGACCTGTTTCAGGCCGCCAATCTCGACATCATCCTGCGCACGGTGACGATGGCGGCGCTGGTCACGCTTGCTTCGGCGATCATCGCTTTCCCCATTGCCTATTATGCTGCGCGCTATGCGCGCGGCCGCTGGAAGGCGCTGTTCTATCTCGGCGTCATGCTGCCGCTGTGGTCGAGCTACCTGGTCAAGATCTACGCCTGGAAGCTGATCCTGGCCAAGGAAGGCATCCTCACCTGGCTGCTCGCCAAGCTGAACCTTCTGTGGCTGCTCGACGCCTGGCTGTCGCTGCCCATCGTCGGTGGCAATTCGCTGTCGGTCTCTTTCACCGGCACCTTCATCGTCTTCGTCTATGTCTGGCTGCCTTTCATGATCCTGCCGGTGCAGGCGGCGCTGGAACGCGTGCCCGGCAATCTGGTCGAGGCCTCGTCCGATCTCGGCGCCTCGCCGGCACAGACCTTCCGCAATGTGCTGTTCCCGCTGGCGCTGCCCGGCATCGTCGCCGGGTCGATCTTCACCTTCTCACTGACGCTCGGCGACTACATCATCCCGCAGATCATCGGCACCTCGCGCCTCTTCATCGGCCAGGCCGTCTATTCGCAGCAGGGCACCGCCGGCAACATTCCTTTGGCCGCCGCCTTCACCGTGGTGCCCATCGTCATCATGGGCTTCTACCTCTGGGGCGCCAAGCGCATGGGGGCTTTCGATGCGCTCTGACCGTGGTCAATCCGCTCCGCTCGGCCTGAAGATCGCCGCCGCCTGCGGCTTGCTCTTCCTGCACCTGCCGATCCTGCTGATCTTCGTCTACGCCTTCACGACGGAGGAGAAGAGTTTCGTCTGGCCGCCGCCGGGACTGACCACGCAATGGTTCGCCGTCACCTGGAACCGGCCGGACGTATGGGATGCGCTGTCGCTGTCGGTCCGCGTCGCCGCCATCTCGACGGCGATCGCGCTGGTGCTCGGCACGCTTTGCGCCGCGGCCGTCTCGCAGACGCGCTTCTTCGGCCGCGAGGCCATCTCTCTGCTGGTCATCCTGCCGATCGCGCTGCCCGGCATCATCACCGGCATCGCCCTGCGCTCCGCTTTCGCGCTCGCCGACATCCCGTTCTCGTTCTGGACGATCGTGCTCGGTCACGCGACCTTCTGCGTGGTCGTCGTCTACAACAACGCCGTCGCCCGCTTCCGCCGCACCTCGGGCTCGATGATCGAGGCCTCGATGGATCTTGGCGCCGACGGTTTTCAGACCTTCCGCCATGTCGTGCTGCCGAACATCGCAACCGCATTGCTCGCCGGCGGGATGCTCGCCTTCGCGCTGTCCTTCGACGAGGTCATCGTCACCACCTTCACCGCCGGCCAGCAGCAGACCGTGCCGATCTGGATGCTGGAGGAACTGATCCGCCCGCGCCAGCGCCCAGTCACAAATGTCGTGGCGATGGTCGTCGTGCTGGTGACGCTGCTGCCGATCCTTCTTGCCTATTACCTGACCCGCGACGGCGACCAGATCGCCGGGAGTGGAAAATGAAAAACAGCGAATAGGGAGTGGCGAGTAGGGAAATCGATGATCAAACCTACTCGCTATTCGCTACTCCCTATTCGCTCCTGTTAAGGGAGAACCCCGATGGACACCCAAATGCTGATCGGCTCGAAATTCGAGAAGGGCACCGAAACCGAGGAGCCTATTCTCAATCCGAAGACCGGCGCGACAATCCTCAATCTGCCGGAGGCTAGTCCGGCTCAGATCGAAGCCGCTGTCAGTGCCGCCGAACAAGCGTTCGTCAGCTGGTCGCGCACGACGCCGGCGCAGCGCTCAGGCTACCTGCTCAAGATCGCCGACCGCATCGAGGCCGAGGCGAAGGAATTCGCGGCGCTCGAGGCGCTGAACTGCGGCAAGCCGATCAATGCCGTGCTCAATGACGAGATTCCGGCGATCGTCGACTGCTACCGCTTCTTTGCCGGCGCGGTGCGCTCGATGCCCGGCCAGGTCGCGGGCGAATACCTCCCTGGCCACACCTCCATGGTGCGGCGCGACCCGATCGGCATCGTCGCCTCCATCGCGCCCTGGAATTATCCGCTGATGATGATGGCCTGGAAGCTGGCGCCAGCGATCGGCGGCGGCAACACGGTGGTCTTCAAGCCGTCGGAGCAGACGCCGCTGACGACGCTGAAGCTGGCGAGGATCCTTTCCGAGATCCTGCCCGAGGGCGTCGTCAATGTCGTGCTGGGCCGTGGCGACAGCGTCGGCAACACGCTGATCAACCATGCCAAGGTCAACATGATCTCGATCACCGGCGATGTCGCGACCGGCAAGAAGGTGCTGCAGGCGGCCGCCAAGTCGGTCAAGCGCACGCATCTGGAGCTGGGCGGCAAGGCGCCGGTCATCGTCTTCGACGACGCCGACCTCGGCGCCGTGGTCAATGGCCTGCGCGCCTTCGGCTACTACAATGCCGGCCAGGATTGCACCGCGGCCTGCCGCATCTATGCCGGCAAGAAGATCTACGACAGGCTCGTCGCCGACCTCTCTTCCGCCGTCTCGACCATAAAATACAACCAACCGGACGACACCGAAAACGAGATCGGGCCACTGATCTCGCGCCGCCAGCGCGACCGCGTGTCGAGCTTCGTCGAGCGCGCATCCGAACTGAAGCACATCGAGATAACCACCGGCGGCAAGCCGGGCGAGGGCTCCGGCTTCTATTACCAGCCGACCGTCGTCGCCGGCGCGCTGCAAGAGGACGAGATCGTGCGCCGCGAGGTGTTCGGCCCGGTCGTTTCGGTCACCCGCTTCACGGATGTCGACGAAGCGGTGAGCTGGGCGAACGACAGCGATTACGGCCTGGCCTCGTCGGTGTGGACCAAGGATGTCTCGCGCGCCATGTCGACCGCTGCCCGCCTGCAATATGGCTGCACCTGGATCAACACCCACTTCATGCTGACCAACGAGATGCCGCATGGCGGCCTGAAACAGTCCGGCTACGGCAAGGACATGTCGCTTTACGCGCTGGAAGACTACACCGCCGTCCGCCACGTGATGGTGGCGCACGGCTAGGCGCTTTTACCTTCCCTTGTGGGAGAGGTCGGACCTTCTCCCATACAGGAAGAAGGAGACGGAGACAGGCATTCAACCAAGAGGGAGGAAGACAATGCAACGCCGCCAGTTTCTTGCATCAGCAGCCATCGCCGCCACGTTTTTTGCCGTGGCTCCATCCTTCGCCGCCGATGCCGCGCAATCGGTGGTCGAGGCCTATGTCGCGGCCTGGAATGCGCACGACTCGGCCAAGGCCGCCGGCTACTTCGCCGATGACGTCACCTATTACGACGCGTCCGTCGGCAAGCCCGTCACGGGCAAGCAGGCCGCCAAGACCGGCGTCATCGACAATTTCCTGAAGGCTGTTCCCGATGCGGTCTGGACGATGAAGGGCAAGCCGCTCGTCGATGGCGACCGTGTCTCCTTCGAATGGGAGTTCTCCGGCACCAACACCGGCGCCTGGGGCGACGGCACCGCGGCGACCGGCAAGAAATTCTCCTTCACCGGCGCCTCGATGTTTTCCATCAAGGACGGAAAGATCGCGACCCAGAGCGACTATTACGACGCACTCGGCTTCTATAAACAGCTTGGCCTGATGTAGGGTGACGCCGCGCCAGCTTCTCCCGCGTGGAGAAGCTGGCTCCGGAGGCAATCCGACCTCGGATGCGACGGTCGCTATGTCGGCGGAGGCAGCGTAAAAACTAAGCAGCCGTCCTGCCCATCTCCGATGTCGCCGGCTTGATGTTCTGGTTGACCCGGAAGACGTTTAGGGGGTCATAGATGCGCTTCACCTGGCTCAGCCGCTCGTAGTTTGCGCCATAGCTCGCCCGCACGCGTGCTTCACCTTCGTCGTCCATCATGAAATTCACGTATCCGCCTTCGCCATTATGGGGATGGATGCTCGCCCAATACGTCTTGGCCCACTTGGTGAGGTCGGCGGCCTTGGCCGGATCGGGATCGATGGCGGCGATGACCATCGACCAGGTTGCGTCGCGCGCGTTCCATGCGGTCTCGTTCTTGCCGACGCGGCGAACGGCGCCGTCGATCGGGTAAAGATGCATGAGCGACAATTCGCTCGGCGCCGCGGCGGCCTGCGCGATATGGGTCGCGATGGCTTCGTCGGGAAGCGACCTGACGAAATCGCCCTTCCAATACCATTGCAGGCCTTTCGGAAACAGCGGGTCGAACAGCGCCTGCAAGGCCGGGAACGGCATCACGCCCATCCAGTTGAAGATCGGCGGCGGCAAATTGTCCAGCAGCGGTGCCATGGCCTTGCGGCCATCCTCCTCGGTGCCGTTGTAGCAGGAAATGATGGCGCAGGCGCGCTTGCCCCAATATTCGCGCGGGAAGGGATCGGTCGAGGGAACGGTTTTCAGGCCGACAAAGGCGCCAAGATCTTCCGGGGCCTCCGGCAGGTAGTCGCGATAGGTCCGCATGACGGCCAGGGCATCCTTGGCCTCCCAGAACACCGGGCCGCCGAAGATCATGTTCGCAGGATGGGCCTGGAACAGGAAGCTGGTCACGACGCCGAAATTCCCGCCGCCGCCCCGCAGCGCCCAGAACAGGTCGGGGTTCTCGGTTTTGCTGGCTGTCACCACGCTGCCGTCGGCCAGCACCAGATCGGCTTCGACCAGATTGTCGATGGTGAGACCGTATCTGCGCGTGAGATAGCCCGTCCCTCCGCCGAGTGTTAGCCCGGCAACGCCCGTGGTCGAGACGATCCCGGACGGTACAGCCAACCCGAAAGGATGGGTGGCATGGTCCGCGTCGCCCGAAGTGCAGCCGGCCGCGACCCTCACGGTGCGCGTTTTCGGATCGACATGGACGCCCTTCATTGTAGCCAGGTCGATGACGAGCCCGTTGTCGCATATCCCCAACCCGGCGCCGTTGTGCCCACCGCTGCGCACGGCGATCAGCAGGTCGTTGTCGCGCGCGTATTTTACGGCGGTGATCACGTCGGCGACATCGGCGCAGCGCGCAATCAGCAGCGGTCGCTTTTCAATCATGCCGTTATAGACCTTGCGCGCCTCGTCATACTCGGCATCGTCACGCAGGATCACCTTCCCGCGCAGGCTTTCACGCAGTTTTGCATGGGTTTCGTCGGTCATCGATTTGCTCCCTTGATTGCGCCCACCGCCATGCGGCGTCGGCGCGACGCATTTGTTGCTTCGTTGTGCCGCCTCGACGGGCGGCTGCATTGGATGGTGCAGGAACAGCACATTGCATCAATCCGGTGCGCGCCGCTTCGCCCGAAAGGACCAGCGGAGCATGGCCCGGGTGAGCCATGAACAAGGCAGCCAAGGCTACGGATTGGCCGTGCCGGGATGCTCGGCCCCTGGCCTTGTCGATCTGGTGATAACGAGCGGCCGCCCGCGTCGCAGCCGCTCGCGCCTTCGTGCTCGCCGGCGGCCTCTCAGCCCCATCTCTTCGATGCAGCTACTCCACGATCCGGAAGATCGTCCATTTGCTGGTGCCCGACACCACATAGGGCTCCAGCTCCTTGCCCCATTTGGCATGTGCGTCGATCTTGGCGATCTTGGCGAAGAATTCCTCCAACTGGGCCAGGCTTTCGACCTGGTGGTGCGCCTCGATCGTCGCTTCGCGCGCACCTACGGAACCGGTCATGAGCTGGAACTTCATGTCGGCGAGCCCGACCTGCGAGCCGATCTCACGCTCCCATTTCCGCATCAGCTCGAGCGCGGTCTGCTTGTGACCGAACTTGGCGTCGATCTGCCATCTGGCACTGAACATTTTGGTTCTCCTCCCTAATTTGCGGGTTGAGCCCGCTGTTGACTATTCGTCCCAGGCCTGCACGACGGTCTGCCGCGCGATCCGCCCGTTCTTCAGCTCCACCATCGCCGCGCAGTACACCTTCGTGCCGTCCGGATAGGCGCAGGCTTGCATAAAGGCGAGGTTGTTCCCCTCGGTGACGGTGGTATCCACCTTGTGGGTCATCGCCCGGCTGCAGATGTCGTCCCAGAAGGTGCTGATCGCCGCGCGGCCGCGGATCTCGCGCGGCTTGCTCGGCGGATTGTTGCGATCGATCACGCGCACCAGCGCATCGTCGGTGTAGAAGCTCGACAGCAGCTTGCCGTCACGGCCCTCGATCGCCTTCTTGATCGCGGCGCCGTCCACGTTTCCTGTCTTGGTCAGCATGTCATCCTCCATGTGCCCATCGTCTTGGGCGGTTAATGTGCGAAACTGCCGCCCGGCGCTTGGTGCCGGGCAGGGATTTTCTCATTGCGACTTGGCTTTGACCGCAGCGAACAGGTCGTCGGTCTGCTTCTTGAAGGTCGCCAGATCGACCTGGCTGCCGTTGAGCATCGTCGACCAGTGGCGCACGATCGCCGCCATCGCGATGGCCTCCTTGATCTCCTCGTCGCTCGCGCCGTTCGCCTTGGCCGCCAGCGTGTGGAAATAGATGCAGTACTGGCAGGGAATCTGTGAGGCGACCGCGAGACCCATCAGCTCCTTGGTCTTGCCGTTGAGGGCGGTGTTCGGATTGAGCTGCACGCCCTTGATTTCGGCCCAGGCGCCGGCGACCGCCACATCGGGTAAAATCTTGAACATGTCCGGCACTGTGCCGAGCGTGGCCTGGATGTCCTTGTAGGCGGCGGTGGCTGAAGCGTCTTCGGCCATCGCGGGGGTGATGGCCAGCAATGCGCCCGCGGCAAATGCCAGCAATCCGATCTTGCGACTGAGTTTCAGCATTTCATCCTCCATTTCGCAGGGCTTTTTCGGCGACATCGCCCGGCCCGCATGGGGAGAATTGATATCTCTTAGGGCGCCTCGACCGCTTCGCCCGAAAGCGCCATGGCTCTCATGGCCCGTCCGGGCCAGCATGTCTGGCCGAGAACGCCGCTGCCGCCGCACGCGACGGCAGATCGAGCTTGAGCAGTATGTTGGCGACATGGCGCTTGACCGTGTGCTCGCTGAGGCTGAGTTCGGCGGCGATCGCGGCGTTGCTCTTGCCGTCGGCGATCAGGCTCACCACCTCGCTTTCGCGAGCTGTCAGCGCGGCCGGATCGGCAGATTTTGCTTTGGGCCGGCAGGCCGGCTCCAGATGCTGCTCCGACGTCGCCAGAACCACCGGTACAGGCTCATCTAGCTCATCGAGGCTGACGCGGCCGGCATCGACGAAATGCAGGCCGGAGCCCACCGCGAGATCGGCGACCAACCGCGAGGCCAGGATGTCGCCGCGCCCGGCATGGGCAGCGAGCTGCATAGTCACTCGCGCTGTCAGCCCGACCGGTTGGCCGCGCATTTCGATCTCTCCGACATGCACCCCCTGCGCGCTCGCCACGCCGATCTGCTGTGCCGCCTCGCGCAATGCCGCCGCGCAGCGTATCGCGCGCGCCGGCCCATCGAAGCGCGAGATCATCAATTCGGCATGCGTTCCGGCCGCGCGTCCGCCATGGCGCCCGACCAAAAGCCGCCAGGTTTCCTGGAAGTGCAGGCTGCGCTCGCTCCACATACGATCGCCGAGCTTGGCCGTGTCGTAAATACGCGTCACCAGCAGCGCCGCAAGCACACGTTCGACATCGGCCACTGCCGGTTCCCCGGTCAGGAATTCCTCAATCAGGTCGGCCACGCGGTCGACGTCGCCGGTCCAGATCGGGTGGTCACGCCCGGAGATCTCGACCAGTCGGGCGCCGGGAATCTTCCTGGCCAGGAAGCGGCTGGCGTCAGGGTCGACGCGGGCGTCGTTGCGGCGATGGATCAGGAATGTCGGCACCCTGATCGTCCCGAGCATGTCGCGCACGTCGATATCGGCGTTCATGCGGGCAAGGGCTGCCGCGGCGGTCGGGCTGGCCGACAGCCGCTCGAACCGGGCCCACCACTGGGTGAAGTGGCTGTCGTCCACCCGGCCGGGCGCGAAATTCGGCAAGGTCGCGCCGGTTCCCCAGGACGTTTCCGCCGTCTCGATGAAAGCTTCGAGACGCTCCGGCGGCATCACCCATCTGTGGAAATGCGCATAGCCGCCATAAAGCACCAGTGCCCGCGTCCGCTGCGGATAGGTGGCGGCAAACAGCATCGCCATCGGCGCGCCTTCCGAGGCGCCGAGGATCGCCGCGCGGCCGCTGCCGGCGGCATCCATCACCGCCCGCACGTCGTCCATGCGGGTCTCGAGGCTGGGCAGGTGGCGAGTGTCGACACGGTCGGAAAGCCCGGTGCCGCGTTTGTCGAACAGGATCAGCCGCGAGGAGGCCGAGAGCCGCTTCAGCAGCCTGCTGTAGCCTTCGTCTTCCCAGTGCAGGTCGAGATTGGAGATGAAGCCCGGTACGAAGACCAGATCGAACGATCCCTGGCCGACCACCTGATAGGCGATCCGCACATCCCCGCTCCGGGCGTATCTGGTCTCGATCGGCCTCACGCAAACTACCCCGCCGGCCAGACGATTTCCTGGCGTCAAGCATAGCAGAGGCAGGCCGCTTACGGCAGACAAACTTTAGAGAGTTGGAATGTAAGATCCTTGGCGCCGCCTGGGCCGCGTTTGCACCACCAGCGCGAAACGGCCTCCAGCCTATGCCGGCCTGGCGTAGCCTAGGCTCTTGTCGGCCTGCTCCGGCGTCGGTGGCCGCTTGATCTTGGCCGAGGCGGCGATCACGAGTTCATCGAAATTCTCGGTGCCGGCGTCGAGCATCTCGAAGAGCTGGCGCCGCATCCGGGGCTCCCAGAACTTGTTGATGTGCTCGGCAACGCCGGCAATGCCTTCCTCGCGCGGCTTCGAATGGAAGAAGGCGGCGATCTGGTTGGCCATGCGCACCAGCTTTTCCGCGGTGCTGGTGACGTGTTCTTCATCATGCGACATGCTTGGCAACTCCAGAAGTCACCCGTTCGGGGTGGGTGAAAATATCGAAATCGTCCCCGCGCACCAGCCCCACCAGCGTCATACCGGCGGCGTCGGCCGTGCGGATGGCGAGCGCGGTCGGCGCCGAAACCGCCATGATGATCGAGGCGCCTATGGCGGCGGTCTTCTGCACCATCTCGACCGAGACGCGAGAGGTTACCACGACCGCGCCGCTCGAGCCGTCGATGCCGGCCTTGGCCAGCGCGCCGGCGAGCTTGTCCAGCGCATTGTGGCGGCCAACATCCTCGCGCGCCATCACGATGCCCTTGCCGGGAACGTAGAAACCGGCAGCGTGCACCGCGCCGGTTTCAGTGTGCAGCGGCTGCTGCTTCGACAGCAGGCGGACGGCGCTTGCTATATCTTCCGATTGAAGCGTAAGTCGCGACGCACCAACGGCGTCGACCGAGCGCATCGCCTCCTCGATGGATTCGATGCCGCACAAGCCGCAGCCGACCGGCCCGGCCAGCCTGCGCCGCCGCGCCTGGAAACGCGTGTTGGCCTGGTCCTTGAGCCTGATCTGGATATCGATGCCGGCGCCGAGATCCTCGACCTCGATCGCCTCGATCTCTTTTGGATCGGCGATGATGCCTTCGGTCAGCGAGAATCCGAGCGCGAAATCCTCGAAATCGGCGGGACTCGCCATCATCACCGCATGCGTGGTGCCGGCAAAGGAGAACGCCACCGGCGTCTCTTCCGGCACCATGCGGTTCGCGGCCGCGGTGCCGCTGGCGCGATGCGCCAGCCGCGAAATTTGCGTCGTGGCTTTGCGCCGCGCGGTCAAGAACTACTCCGCCGCTTCCAGCGGTGCGATGCGCCGGCTCTGCCTGGCCTGCTCGTTGTAGTCCTTCTGCCAGTCGGTCGGGCCGTTGGATGGCGCCACCTGCACGGCGGTGACCTTGTATTCCGGACAGTTGGTCGCCCAGTCCGAGAAGTCGGTGGTGATCACGTTGGCCTGCGTGTCCGGATGGTGGAAGGTCGTGTAGACGACGCCGGGCGAGACGCGGTCGGTGATCAGCGCGCGCAGCGTCGTTTCACCGGAGCGGCTCGCCAGCCGCACCCAGTCGCCATCGCGCACGCCGCGGACTTCGGCGTCGTGCGGATGGATCTCCAGCCGGTCCTCGGCATGCCAAACGACGTTTTCGGTGCGCCTTGTCTGCGCGCCGACATTGTACTGGGAAAGGATACGGCCGGTGGTCAGCAGCAGCGGATAGCGCGGACCGGTCCGCTCGTCCGTCGCCACATATTCGGTGCGGATGAACTTGCCCCTGCCGCGCACGAAGCCGTCGACATGCATGATCGGCGTGCCGAGCGGCGCCTTCTCGTTGCACGGCCACTGCACCGAGCCGACGCGGTCGAGCAGCTCGAACGAGACACCGGCGAAGCTCGGCGTCGTCTGGGCGATCTCGTCCATGATCTGCGACGGATGGGTATAGTTCCAGTCGAGCCCGATGGCGCGGGCAAGCTCCTGCGTCGCTTCCCAGTCGGCGTGGCGGGCCTTCGGCTCCAACACCTTGCGCACCATGTTGATGCGGCGCTCGGCATTGGTGAAGGTGCCGTCCTTCTCGAGAAACGTCGAGCCCGGCAGGAAGACATGCGCGTAGTTCGCCGTCTCGTTGAGGAAGAGGTCGTGGACGACCACGCATTCCATCGCGGCGAGGCCGCCGGCGACATGCTTGGTGTCGGGGTCGGACTGCAGGATGTCCTCGCCCTGGATGTAGATGCCCTTGAACGAGCCGTCGACGGCGGCGTCCAGCATGTTGGGGATGCGAAGGCCCGGCTCGTCGTCCAGCTTAACGCCCCACAGGCTCTCATAAATGTCGCGCACCGCGTCGCCGGAGATGTGTCGGTAGCCCGGCAGTTCATGCGGGAAGGAGCCCATGTCGCAGGAGCCCTGCACATTGTTCTGCCCGCGCAGCGGGTTCACGCCGACGCCCTGCCGGCCGATATTGCCGGTTGCCATGGCAAGATTGGCGATGGCGATCACCGTGGTCGAGCCCTGGCTGTGCTCGGTCACGCCGAGGCCGTAATAGATCGCGCCATTGCCGCCCTTGGCGTAGAGGCGCGCAGCGCCCCGGATAGCTTCCGGGTCGACCCCGGACAGCTTGCCGACGGTTTCCGGGCTGTTCTCCGGCAGGGCGACGAAGGACGCCCAATCCTGGAATTCGGCCCAGTCGCAGCGCTCGCGGATGAACGCTTCGTCAAACAGGCCTTCGGTGACGATCACATGCGCCAGCGCCGTCAGCACCGCCACATTGGTGCCGGGCTTCAAGGGCAGGTGGTAGTCCGCCTCGATATGCGCCGATTTCACCATCTCGGTGCGGCGCGGATCGATCACGATCAGCTTGGCGCCCTGGCGCAGCCGCTTCTTCAGCCGCGAGGCGAACACCGGATGCGCGGAAGCCGGATTGGCGCCGATGATGACGGCGACATCGGTGAACTCGACCGAATCGAAATCCTGCGTGCCGGCCGAGGTGCCGTAGGTCTGACCGAGCCCGTAGCCGGTCGGCGAATGGCAGACGCGGGCGCAGGTGTCGACATTGTTGTTGCGGAAACCTTGGCGAACCAGCTTCTGGACGAGGTAGGTTTCCTCATTCGTGCAGCGCGAGGAGGTGATCCCGCCGATAGCGGTGCGTCCATACTGATACTGGATGCGGCGGAATTCCTTCGCCGTGTGGGCGATCGCCTCTTCCCAGGTCACTTCGCGCCACGGATCGGAAATCTTCTCGCGGATCATCGGCGACAGGATGCGGTCCTTGTGGGTGGCATAGCCATAGGCGAAACGGCCCTTGACGCAGCTATGGCCGTGGTTCGCCTTGCCATCCTTGTAGGGCATCATGCGAATGACCTCGTCGCCCTTGACCTCGGCCTTGAACG
Organism: Mesorhizobium sp. CA8; assembly: GCF_020164955.1. Classification (GTDB taxonomy): domain Bacteria; phylum Pseudomonadota; class Alphaproteobacteria; order Rhizobiales; family Rhizobiaceae; genus Mesorhizobium. Next base: position 144,367 of record NZ_JAIUHG010000011.1, on the reverse strand, counting down.
AGCAGCCGACGCCGCAATAGGCGCAGGTGGTGACGGCAGAGCGCTCCGGCATGCCCTTCTCGAGCACGGTCTTCTCGCGCAGCGCGTCGGTCGGGCAGGCCTGCACGCAGGCGCCGCAGGAGACGCATTCGGAAGCGATGAAGTCCTCATGCATGCCGGCGACCATGCGCGATTCGAAGCCGCGGCCCTCGATGGTCAGCGCGAAGGTGCCCTGCACCTCTTCGCAGGCGCGCACGCAACGCGAGCAGACGATGCACTGCGCCGGATCGTAGGTGAAATAGGGATTGGATTCGTCGCGGGCGATATACTCGACGGCCAATGAGCCATGGCCGGGCGCGATGCCGCCCTCTTGCTTGACATGGTTGCGGCCTTCGACGCTGTAACGGTTCTCCGTGAGGCCCACTGACTTCGCCACCGCATCGAACTCGCTGGCGCCGGTTCCGGCCTTCTCGTTCCAGCCCATCGGATGGTCGGAGACATAGAGCTCCATGACGCCGCGGCGGATGGCGTCGAGCCGCTCGGACTGCGTGCGCACTACCATACCTTCGCCCACCGGCGTCGTGCAGGAGGCCGGCGTGCCGCCGCGCCCTTCGATCTCGACCAGGCAGACGCGGCAGGAGCCGAAGGAGTCCAGCATGTCGGTGGCGCACAGCTTCGGGATCTCGACGCCGCCCTCCATGGCCGCGCGCATGATCGAGGTGCCTTCCGGCACGGTGATGCTTTGCCCGTCGACGGTCAGGGTCACCTGCTTCGTCGCTTTCGACTCCGGCGTGCCGTAGTCGATCTCTTCGATGAGCGTCGGGAAGTCGGCCTTAATGTTCATTTGCCAGCTCCTATTCAGCAGCCACGCGCGCCGGCGCGGGCTTGAAATCCTCGGGGAAATGCGTGATCGAGCTCATCACCGGGTATGGCGTGAAGCCGCCCAGCGCGCAGAGCGATCCAAACTTCATCGTGTTGCAGAGGTCGGTGACCAGAGCGAGGTTCTTCTCCGCCTCGATGCCCGCGGCAACCTTGTCCAGGACCTCCACGCCGCGCGTCGAGCCGATGCGGCAGGGCGTGCACTTGCCGCAGCTTTCGATGGCGCAGAACTCCATGGCGAAGCGCGCCTGCTTCAGCATGTCGGCGCTGTCGTCGAAGACGGTGATGCCGGCATGGCCGATCAGCCCGTCGCGCTTGGCGAATTCCTCGTAGTCGAACGGCGTGTCGAACAAGGCGCGCGGGAAATAGGCGCCGAGCGGCCCGCCGACCTGCACCGCCTTCACCGGCCGCCCGGAAGCCGTGCCGCCGCCGATCTCGTCGACGATTTCGCCGAGCGTCAGGCCGAAGGCCGTCTCGAACAGGCCGCCATGCTTAACGTTGCCGGCGATCTGGATCGGGATCGTGCCGCGCGAGCGGCCCATGCCGAAATCCTTGTAGTAGGCGGCGCCCTTGTCCATGATGACAGGCACCGAGGCCAGGCTGATCACGTTGTTGATCACCGTCGGCTTGCCGAACAAGCCTTGGATCGCGGGCAACGGCGGCTTGGCACGCACCACGCCGCGCTTGCCTTCGAGGCTGTTCAAGAGCGAGGTTTCCTCGCCGCAGACATAGGCGCCGGCGCCGACGCGGATTTCCATGTCGAAGGCGTTGGGCGAACCCAGCACATTGACGCCGAGCACGCCCGCCTTGCGGGCGATCGCGACGGCCTTGTTCATCGTCGCCACCGCGTGCGGATATTCCGAGCGGATATAGACGAAACCCTTGGTCGCGCCCGTGGCGATGCCGGCGATCGCCATGCCTTCGATCAGCACGAAGGGATCGCCTTCCATGATCATGCGGTCGGCGAAAGTGGCGCTGTCGCCCTCGTCGGCGTTGCAGACAATGTATTTCTGCGCGCCTGCCGTATCCAGCACCGTCTTCCACTTGATGCCGGTCGGGAAGCCGGCGCCGCCGCGGCCGCGCAGGCCGGATTCGGTCACCTGTTTCACGACGTCCGCCGGCGCCATCGCCACTGCATTCTGCAGGCCGTTCAGGCCGCCATGCGATTTGTAGCTGTCGAGTGACAGCGGATCGATGACGCCACAGCGCGCGAAGGTCAGCCGGGTCTGCTTGGCGAAGAAGGAGATCTTGTCGGGCGCGCCCAGCCAGCGTTTGTGGTGGCCGCCCTTAAGAAAGCCGCTGTCGAACAGGCTCTTGACGTCGGATGGCTTGACCGGCCCGTAGGCGACGCGGCCCTCTGCCGTGGCCACCTCGACCATCGGCTCCAGGAAATAGGCGCCGCGCGAGCCGTTGCGCACGATCTTGGCTTCGACGCCGCGCTCCTTGAGTTCCTTCTCGATCGCCCTGGCGACCTTTTCTGCGCCAAGCGCCAGCGCGCCGGAATCTGCCGGGATATAGATGCGCGGGATCATGAACATACCTCCGCGACGATCTCTTCGATCTTTTCGTCATCGAGCCGGCCGATGACTTCGCCGTCGAGCATCGCCGACGGCGAGCAGGCGCACAGCCCGAGGCAATAGACCGGCTCCAGTGTAACCGATCCGTCGCGCGTGGTTTCGTGGAAATCGATGCCGAGCAACTGCTTGACCTTGCCCGCGACCGCATCCGAGCCCATCGACTGGCAGGCCTCGGCCTGGCAGAGCTTCAGCACGTGCCGGCCGGCAGGCTTGGCGCGGAAATCGTGATAGAAGCTGACCACGCCGTGCACCTCGGCCCGCGATAGGTTCAGCCCATCGGCGATCACCGGCAGCGCGTCCTTCGGAACGTGCCCGAACTCTTCCTGTATGCTGTGCAGGATCGGCAGCAACGGGCCTTCGAGGCCCTTCATCTCGTCAATGATCGCCGCCGTGCGCGACGCGATCTCGGTACTTGCGGCCTGCATGCTCACGCAGCGCCCTCCCTGGTCGTGGCGGCCAATGTATGTCACCCCAGCATATAGAGCGGTTTCGGGGCAACGACATGCATAGGGCGCAATATCGCTAAGTCCTTACGAAATCAGAGGAAACCTCCGAAATCAATAAAGCGCTCTCGTCGCTTGATAGAAATTTCCTATCAAGATCCGGCGGCTTGCATTGTCTAACCTAGCGGTGGGCACGGAAATCGTCCGCCAGCGCCATCGCCTCTCCCAGAAGCGCCTGCACCAGCGGCGTGTGCGGCTCGCGCGGCGCCGCCACCAGCCCGACTGTATGGCTGGCGTCCGGCTCGACGATCGGGATCGCCCGGATCGGCTCGGAAAAGCCGAACGTTTCCGCAAGGTTGAGCGGCATGATCGACGACCATTTGCCGGTACGGATATGCGAGAACAGCACGATCATCGAATTCGATTCCAGCGTCGGCCGCACCTGCACGCCGGCTTCCGCCAGATGCTGGTCGATGATGCGGCGGTTTTGCATATCCGGCGTCAGCAGGCAGAGCGGCAATTGGCTGATCTCCGACCATGTCACTTTGTCGCGGTCGGAATAGGGGTTTCCGATCGCGGTGATCAGCTGATAGCGCTCGTCATAGAGCGGCACGCTGGTCACGCGCCCGAGCGGCTCGTTGTCGAGATAGGTGATGCCGGCATCGACGTCGAAATTGCCGAGCAGCGACAGCACTTCGATTGATGTGCGCGACAGCACCGAGAACGTGACGCCCGGATGCTTTTCGCGGAATGGCGTCGTCAGCCGCGCCACCATGGCGAGCGCCGTCGGTATCGCGGCGATGCGGATACGCCCGGACAGCCCGTGGCGCGCCGCCCGCATCTCCTCGCGCATCGTGCGTGAGTCGCCGACGATGCGGCGCGCCCAGCCCAGCACCTGCTTGCCTTCCGGCGTCAGGCCCTGGAAGCGCGAGCCGCGCAGCACCAGCATGACGCCCAACTGCTCCTCGAGCTGCTTGATGCCGGCCGACAAGGTCGGTTGGGTGACGCCGCACACCTCCGCGGCCCGGCCGAAATGCTCCTCCTTGGCGAGAGCGATGAAGAATTCCAGCTTGTCGATCATGCCATCCGATCCGCAGTGTTCGGTCCAAGGTCGAGGAAATCGCCTCGCTTCGCAAGACACGCGCAATCGGGTCTCGTCCACATTTTTGAGCCGGCTATCTGTTTTCCCGCGCCGCGCATGGCGCTATGTGGGGTAGGGCGGAGGCAAGGAGGGACAAGATGCTGAGCTGGTTTCGCAAGCTGTTGCCGCGCGAGGATCGTTTCTTCGATATGTTCGAGCGGCATTCGCGCACCGTGGTCGGCGGCGCCGAGGCCCTCGAGCAGCTTCTGCAGGGCAAGGACATCGACCGCTGGTGCCAGAAGATCATCGATCTCGAAAACGAAGCTGACGGCATCACCGCCGAGGTCCTGCTTGCCGTCAGGCGCTCCTTCATCACCCCCTTCGACCGCGGCGACATCAAGGACCTGATCCAGTCGATGGATGATGCCATCGACATGATGCACAAGACCGTCAAGACGGTGAAATTGTTCGAGGTGAGGGAGTTCGATCCGCTGATGCGGGAAATGGGCGAAGTCATCGTCCAGGCCGCCCGATTGGTCGCGGAAGCGATCCCGCTGCTCAGCAAAGTGGGCGCCAACGCAGCGCGCCTCAACGCCATCGCCGAGGAGGTCATGCGCGTCGAGGGCCGCGCCGACGACCTGCACGAGCAGGGCTTGAAGGATCTGTTCAAGCGTCACGGCCGCGGCGACGCCATGGCCTATCTGATCGGCTCGGAGATCTATGGCCAGCTGGAAAAGGTGGTCGACCGGTTCGAGGATGTCGCCAATGAGATCAGCGGCATCGTCATCGAGAACGTTTAGGCGATGGAAGCCACGATCGCTTTTCCCCTGCTGATCGGCCTCGTTGCCGTGGCGCTGTTCTTCGATTTCCTCAACGGCCTGCACGATGCCGCCAACTCGATCGCGACGATCGTCTCCACCCGGGTGCTCAGGCCGCATTACGCCGTGTTCTGGGCCGCGTTCTTCAATTTCATCGCCTTCCTGTTCTTCGGCCTGCATGTCGCCGAGACCGTGGGAAAAGGCATCATCGACGCCAGCATCGTCACGCCGGCAGTGATCTTCTCGGCGCTTATCGGGGCGATCGTCTGGAACATCGTCACCTGGGTCGCCGGCATTCCGTCGAGCAGCTCGCATGCGCTGATCGGCGGGCTGGTCGGCGCCGGCGTCGCCAAGGCCGGAACCGGCGCCATCGTCTGGTCCGGGCTCGGCAAGACGGTCGCGGCCATCGTGCTCTCGCCGGCGACGGGATTCGTGCTGGCGCTTGTCCTCGTTCTCATCGTCTCCTGGCTGTTCGTGCGGCAGACGCCGTTCGCGGTCGACAACAGCTTTCGCGTGCTGCAGTTCTTTTCCGCCTCGCTCTATTCGCTAGGGCATGGCGGCAACGACGCGCAGAAGACCATGGGCATCATCGCCGTGCTGCTCTTTTCGCAAGGCGCGCTCGGCCCGACTTTCTATGTGCCGCTGTGGGTGGTCCTCACCTGCCAGTCGGCGCTGGCGCTGGGCACGCTGTTCGGTGGCTGGCGCATCGTCCACACGATGGGATCGAAGATCACGCGGCTCAATCCCATGCAGGGTTTTTGCGCCGAGACCGGCGGCGCCATAACGCTTTTCGCCGCCACCTGGCTCGGTGTCCCGGTCTCGACGACGCACACCATCACCGGCGCCATCATCGGCGTGGGCGCCGCCCGCCGCGTCTCCGCCGTACGCTGGGGCATCGCCGGCAATATCGTCGTCGCCTGGGTGATCACCTTGCCGGCGACGGCGGCGATCTCGGCATTGACCTATTTCGCGACCCGACTGGCCGCATGAGACGGCCGGATCGCGGCCGCGTCACTATCCGCCCGCGAGGTTGAGGATATTGCCGTCGGGATCCTTGAACCAGGCGACCTTCATGCCTTGGCCGACATGGATGTCGCCCTCGAGCGACAGCCCCGGCATGTCGTAATGCTCGAAAGTGACGCCCTTCGACTTCAACGATTTGACGATTGCATCGATCCGGTCGCCGACCGCCCAGGTTACCGCCGTCGCCTTGTTGGTGCCGGCGAATTGCGAATGGTAGACGTTGATAAATGTGTCGCCGCTCTTGTAGACGACCAACTCGCCGCCCATGTCGTCTACTTGTTTGAGGCCGAGCGTTCCTTCGTAGAACGCCTTGGCCTTGTCCAGGTCCTTGACCGCGAGATTGGCTATCGCATTGCTGTTTTGGAGCATGACGGTCTCCTTCACAGATTGTCGTGATGGCAATGGAGATAGCGCGGCCGGGTCGTTTGGCCACGGCTCAGGCTCGAAGCTCGATACCGGTTGGCTAACCCGACACCATCCGTCGCTTTCCGGGGCACGCCGGCCGAGCCGTTGCGCCACGGCTTGGTTCTGCCGGGAAACTGCACTATTTGGAACGCCAAACGCCGAGGAAAGATCATGACCGTTACCAAGGAATCCGTCATCGAGCGCCTGAAGACGGTGAACGGGCCGGACTTCACCGGCAACATCGTCGATCTCGGCATGGTCTCCGAGATTTTCATCGCCGATTCCAAGGTCTTCTTCTCGATCACCGTTCCCGCCGCGCGCGCCCAGGAGCTGGAGCCGCTGCGCGCCGCCGCCGAGCGCGCGGTGAAGGCCATACCCGGCGTCGCCAGCGCCGTCGTCGCGCTGACGGCGGAGAAGAAGGGCGGCGGCATGGAAGCGCCGGTTCCGCCGCGCCCGGCTCCTCCGCGGCCCGCCGCTCCGCAGCCTGCGCCGCAGCGCCCCGCGCCGCACGCGCCTGCCTCGCAGAGCCATGGCAAGCGGGGCGTGCCCGGCATCGATGCCATCATCGCCGTCGCCTCCGGCAAGGGCGGCGTCGGCAAGTCGACCACCGCGGTCAACCTGGCGCTCGGTCTTGCCGCCAACGGGCTGAAAGTCGGCGTGCTCGATGCCGATATCTACGGCCCGTCTATGCCCCGGCTGCTCAACATCCGCGGCCGGCCGCAGACCGTCGACGGCAAGGTGCTGAAGCCGATGCAGAATTACGGCCTCAAGGTGATGTCGATGGGCTTCCTCGTCGATGAGGAGACGCCGATGATCTGGCGCGGCCCGATGGTGATGTCGGCGCTGACGCAGATGCTGCGCGAGGTCGAATGGGGCCCGCTCGACGTGCTGGTGGTCGACATGCCCCCCGGCACCGGCGATGCCCAGCTCACCATGGCCCAACAGGTGCCGCTCGCCGGCGCCGTCATCGTCTCGACGCCCCAGGACTTGGCGCTGATCGACGCCCGCAAGGGCCTCAACATGTTCAAGAAGGTCGATGTGCCGCTGCTCGGCATCGTCGAGAATATGAGCTACTTCCTCGCTCCCGACACCGGCAAGCGCTACGACATTTTCGGCCATGGCGGCGCGCGCCGCGAGGCCGAGCGCCTCGGCGTCACCTTCCTCGGCGAGGTGCCGCTGGAGATGGGCATCCGCGAAAGCTCGGACGCCGGCGCCCCGGTCGTCGCCTCCAAGCCGGAGGGCGCCGAGGCGAAGATCTATCGCGACATAGCAAGCAAGGTCTGGGATCGGGTCCAGGAAGAGCGCGGCGCAGCCGAAGCCGCAGTGCCGAGCATCGTTTTCGAATAACTCCCCTTTTCTTTGGGGTCACGCGCCGACCTTCTCACCGAATGTCGAGAAGAACTGCCCCGCCAATTTCTTCGATGTCGACTCGATCAGCCTGCTGCCGAGTTGCGCGATCTTGCCCCCGACCTCGGCCTTGGCGGCGTATTTGAGCACCGTCGAGTCCGCCCCGTCGGCGGTCAGCGTGACGTCGGCGCCGCCCTTGGCGAAACCGGCAACGCCGCCCTTGCCTTCGCCCTGGATGGTGTAGGAATGCGGTGGCTTGATGTTTTTCAGCGTGACTTCGCCGTTGAAGGTCGCCTTGATCGGCCCGATCTTCAGCACCACGGTCGCCGCCATCGCGGTGTCCGAATTCTTCTCGAGGCTCTGGCAGCCGGGAATGGCTTCTTTCAGGATCTCCGGGTCGTTGAGGGCTTCCCACACTTTCCCGATGGGTGCGGCGATCCGCTCCTCGCCTTCGATCACCAAAGCCATCAAGACCTCCCGGATTGCTATGCCGGTTGGTCGTAGCGCGCGGCCCGAAACAAGTCTATCGCACCAAAGTCCGGGTTCCGGCTGCGCCTGCCTCTTGCCTGCATGGACGCATTGTCCTATCGATTTGTCATACAAATACGGAGACCACCATGGCAGGCGCCCCCACCAAGAAGAAGAAATTTCGCTCGCAGGAGTGGTTCGACAATCCCGACAATCCGGGCATGACGGCGCTCTATCTCGAGCGTTACCTCAATTACGGCCTGACGCGCGCCGAGCTGATGTCGGGCAAGCCGCTGATCGGCATCGCGCAGACCGGTTCCGACCTTTCGCCCTGCAACCGGCATCACCTCGAGCTCGCCAAACGCGTGCGCGAAGGCATCGTTTCGATGGGCGGCATCCCGTTCGAGTTCCCGTGCCATCCGATCCAGGAGACCGGCAAGCGCCCCACCGCCGCGCTCGACCGCAACCTTGCATATCTCAGCCTTGTCGAGGTGCTCTACGGCTATCCGCTCGACGGTGTGGTGCTGACCATCGGTTGCGACAAGACCACGCCGGCGCTGCTGATGGCGGCGGCCACCGTCAATATTCCGGCGATCGCGCTTTCGGTCGGCCCGATGCTCAATGGCTGGCACAAGGGCAAGCGCACCGGCTCCGGCACCATCGTCTGGGAATCCCGGCAAAGGCTCTCGGCCGGCGAGATCAACTATGACGAGTTCATGGACATCGTGGCCTCCTCGGCGCCGTCGACCGGCTATTGCAACACCATGGGCACCGCCACCACGATGAACTCGCTGGCCGAGGCGCTCGGCATGCAACTGCCGGGCTCTGCCGCCATTCCCGCGCCGTACCGCGAGCGCGGCCAGATCGCCTACGAGACCGGCAAGCGCATCGTCGAGATGGTGCATGAGGACCTGAAGCCCTCCGACATCATGACGCGCGAGGCCTTCGAGAACGCCGTCGTCGTCAATTCGGCCATCGGCGGCTCCACCAACGCGCCGATCCACCTCAACGCCATCGCCCGCCATCTCGGCGTGCCGCTCGACAACGACGACTGGCAGAAGATCGGCCTCGACATCCCGCTGCTGGTCAACCTGCAGCCGACGGGCGAGTATCTCGGCGAGGACTATCACCATGCTGGCGGCGTGCCGGCGGTCGTCGCCGAATTGATGAAGGCCGGACTGCTGCCGCATCCTGGCGCCGTCACCGCCAACGGCAGGACGATGGGCGACAATTGCAAGGATGCCGTCAACGAGAACTACGATGTCATCCGCAGCGCCGACAAGCCGCTCAAGGCCAATGCCGGCTTCATCAATCTCAAGGGCAATCTGTTCGATTCCGCCATCATGAAGACCAGCGGCATCTCGCCCGAGTTCCGTGAGCGCTACCTCTCAAACCCGAACGATCCCGAGGCCTTCGAGGGCAACGCCATGGTCTTCGACGGGCCGGAGGATTACCACGCCCGCATCGACGATCCGGCTCAGGGCATCGATGAGCACACGATCCTGTTCATGCGCGGCGCCGGTCCGGTCGGCTATCCGGGCGGCGCCGAGGTGGTCAACATGCAGCCGCCGGCCTACCTCATCAAGAAGGGCATCCACGCCCTTGCCTGCATCGGTGACGGCCGCCAGTCCGGCACGTCGGGTTCTCCGTCGATCCTCAATGCCTCGCCGGAAGCCGCGATCGGCGGCGGCCTTGCGCTGCTCAAGAGCGGCGACCGCGTCCGCATCGACCTGAGGAAGGGCACGGCCAATATCCTCGTCAGCGATGAGGAGATTGCCAAACGGCGGGCGGCGCTGCAGGCCAATGGTGGCTATCACTATCCCCAGCACCAGACGCCGTGGCAGGAGATCCAGCGCGGCATGGTCGACCAGTTCTCGGCCGGCATGGTGCTGAAGCCGGCGGTAAAGTATCAAGACGTCGCCCATACCAGCGGCGTGCCGCGCGACAATCACTGAATCCATATATATATTCGGCCAATCAAAAAGGGCGGCTTGCCGACGGCGGGCCGCCCTTTTCTGTTGCCCTTGTTTCATCTCCGAGGAACCCACAGATAAGGTCGACCTCGGCAGCTTCACGAAGGGACAGATTATCGTGGCCAAGCGGCGCTCTTCCCTCGGCTTTCTCGGCATGTTCGGCCGCTCCGGCGATCTGCGGCAGCTCGACGACGCGTTGCGCGCGGCCGACCTGCACCCGGCCCTGGTACCCGAGGGGGTGAAACTCACCGTCGTCAATCTGATGAACGACCGCTGGCCGGATGAGCTGCCGGCCGGCGCCCATCAATCCGTGGCGCAGCTCTGCGGCTATTGCGTCGCCGGGCCGCAGGTGTTCGAGCAGGCCAACGGCCGCGAGGCGACCTTGGAGGTCGAGCGCCGCATCGAGGCGGCGCTCGAGGCCGGCGACAGCTTCGACGCCCAAATCGTGCTGATGACGCTGCACGCCAAGCTGATCAACCCAGAAGTGGTTGAGCGATACGGACTGAGCGCGGAGTGACTGGGCAGGACGCGTCGATACTCGGTCAGGCAGGCCTCACCAAAATTTCAACATGTCGCTAGCCGCCCATCTTGTTGCGCGGCAACTTGATCATCTCGCCGAAGCGGGCGCGCAATTTGTCGTCGAGCAGGCGCGAGACGTGGCGCGGGAAACGCTCGGCAAGCACGCGCTTCTTCTCCGCGATCGCGCGCGACAGGATGTCGGGCCGGCCCTTCTCGTTCCATTCCTTGGGCGAGAAACGGTCGCCGACGGCGGGATAGAAATACTCGGTCTGCATCAGCTTCAGCGTCTGATCATTGCCGAGATAATGGCCGGGACCCTTGAGGCAGACATCGGCGATCGTGTCGATCGACAGCGCGTCGTCGGTCACCTCGATGCCGCGCACGCAGCGCAGGCAGTGGCCGAGCATGTCGTTGTCGATGATCAGGCTTTCAAGGCAGAAGCCGAGCAGCGAGGCATGCATGCCGGCCGATTCATAAACGAGATTGAGGCCGGAGAGACCCGCCATCACATTGGTGATGCCCTTCTCGTAGCCCGCCTGGATATCGGGCAGCTTCGAGTCCGACATGCCGGCTGCCGAGCCGCCGGGCAGGTCGTAATATTGCGCCATCTGCGCGCAGGCCGCGGTCAACACTGCTTGCTCCGCCGATCCGCCGGACATGGCGCCGGTCCTGAGGTCGGAAACGAATGGCCAGGTGCCGAAGATCGCCGGATGTCCAGGCTTGATGGCATTGACATAGACCAGGCCCATCAGCACTTCCGCCACCGCCTGGACAACCGCGCCGGCGATGGCGGCGGGAGCCGTGGCGCCGGCCTGGCCGGCCGACAGAAGCAGGATCGGAATACCGCCTTCTACGCAGGCCTCCAGCACGCCGCAGGCGTCCTCGGCGAACTTCATCGGCGGCACGACGAAGCAGTTCGAGTTCGACACGAACGGCCGCGCCCGGAAATTCTCCTCCCCGCCGGCGATCGCATAGAGCATTTCCAGCGCCGGCTTGACGTTCTCGCGCACGGTGAACGAGGTGCCGACATGCTTGGACGTCCCCATCACGCAGGCATAGAGCGTATTGAAGTCCATATCGAGCGGGTCTGGAATGTCGCGCGGCACCATGGTGCGCTGGAAGAAATGGATGTTGTCCAGCCCGTCGACGAGGCGGGCGGCATCGTAGAGGTCCTGCAGCAGCGATTCGCGATATTCGCGCTTCTCGACATCGACCAGATGCACCGCCGCGCCCGCCGTGCCGTAGTGCACGCGTTTGCCCTGGATCAGCATGTCGTGCTTCGGATCCTGGCCGTAGAGGGTGAAATTGCGCGCGGCTTGTCTGATGGTGTCCAGCACCAAGGCGCGCGGCAGCCGGATGCGGCCGTCGTCGCCATAGGTGCCGCCGATCCGGGTCAGCGCTTCGATGCAGGACGGGATGGCATTGGCGAAGCCGACTGTCTCCAGGAGCGTCAGCACCGCTTCGTGGATGCGCTCCCGGTCGTTCTGGCTCAATGGGCCATAACTGCCGCCTTCAAGCCCCGGCCGTACCGGACGGATGTCGTCGGCCAAGGGCGCCGCCCGCATCGCGCGGCGCGCTTCGCGCCCGCCGGAACGCCGCGAACGCTGGTCCGACGACGATTCCTGCTTCTCGAGAGCCACTGACATGGAAGCACTCCACCTTTTGTCTTTATCTGCGAGGCGAGCGCGGCGGTTGGTCCACCATCGGCCTGCCTCGTCCCCTTCTGGCACCGACTATGCCGCCGGCATTGGCACAGCCTATGGGCCAAGCAATCCCGTCGAATATGCCAGAATGCTAAAGCGGCAAACATGCGCCCAAACAAAAAGAGCCGGCGGTGCCGGCTCTTTTTCAGGAGGTCTGTGGCGATCAGGCGGCCGCGGGCCTGCGGCCGGCAGCAGTGGCAAGTTCGCGGATGCCCGGCTCGATATGCTGCAGCGAGATCGAGGAGATGCCCAAACGCATGAAACGAGAGGGCTTTTCGCTGCGATCGAAGAACCGGTCGCCGGGTTCGATGATGACGCTGCGCGACGCGGCGGCTTCCGCCAGGCCGCGTGAATCGGTACCCCGCGGCCCTTCCAGCCAGAGCGATGTGCCGCCCGCCGAGTCGGTCGAGCGCCACTCTGGCAAGAAAGCGGAAATCGCATGGACCAGACGCTTGCGCCGCTCATCGAATGCGGCGGAGAGCCTGCGCACCAGTGCCTCGTGGTGACCGAGCGACAGGAACAGCGCAACGGCGCGCTGGTTGTTCGCCGGCGGGTGCCTCAGCATGAAGCGGCGCAGCGCGCGAAGCTCGGCGATCAGTCCGGCCGAGGCGACGATGTAGCCAAGCCTTAGACCCGGCGCCAGCGTCTTCGACATCGAGCCGACATAGATGACGCGGCCGGAGCGATCGAGGCTCTTCAGCGCCTGCTGTGGCGCCTCGTCGAGCAGCTGGCTGTCATAGCCGTCCTCGATGATGATCTGGTTGTTGCGGTTGGCGCGCGCCAGAAGATCCTGCCGCCGCTCCGCCGACAACGGTACCATGGTCGGGCAGTGGTGGCTCGGCGTGACGAAGACGAAGCCGGAATCGCTGGGGATCGACGAGGTCACGATGCCCGACTGATCGACCGGGACCGGCTGGATATCCGCGCCGGCCAGCCGGAAGATCGAGCGGGCATCGGGATAGCCGGGATCTTCCATCGCCACTTTCGAGCCCTTGGTCATCAGCAGCGTGGCGAGCATATAAAGCGCGTTCTGCGCGCCCAGCGTCACTATGATCTCGTCCGGATTGGCGAAGATGCCGCGCCGCGGCAGGAGCCTGGCCTGGATCTGCTCTATCAGCAGCGGATCGTCGCGGTCCACCATGTCGGACGCCCAGTTGCGGATCTCCAGCACTGCCAGCGCCATGCGGTTGCACTCGCGCCATTCGGCTGTCGGAAACAGCGCCGGATCGAACTGGCCGTAGACGAAAGGGTAGGAGGACTTGATCCAGTTGTCGTGCTTGGCCGGCGGCGGCATGTCGCTTGCGGCGATCTGCCGGCGCGCCTTCCAGTCGATCTCGTTCTGCTGGTCGGGCGCCTTCTGGTGCGGCTTGGCGGGGGTGGCCAGCACGTCCGGATTGACAAAATGGCCGCGCCGCTCGCGCGCCACCAGAAAACCCTGGTCGACCAGCTGCTGGAAGGCGAGCACCACCGTGCCGCGGGCAACCCCAAGTTTTTCCGCGAGAATTCGGCAGGACGGCAGCGGCATCGAGGCGGCGATCTGTCGGTCCAGAATGGCCGCGACGATCGCCTGGCGGATCTGCGCCTGGAGGGTTTGGCCGGATTCAGCCGAAATCCGGAACAGGCCGGACCATATGGCCGTGTCATTGCGCTGTGGCATGGGAAATCTTCCTCGGACGGCCAGCTGTTTTCACTTGGCTGGACCAGTGGAGTGTAGGGGTGGCATAAGGGGTTGCGCCAATCAATTTTTCTGATCGCTGGGATTTATGCCAGTGATCTATCAAGCGCGACGCGAAGCGTCGTCGCGGCGCGTTCAAAGCGCGATGCGCAGCATCGTCGCGGCACTGTCCCAAAGCGCGATGCGCAGCATCGTCGCCTCCGCCCAGCGCCCCGCAGCGAAATTCCCGCACTCACCGTCCACCCCCTTCATCAAAGCGTGATGCAGTGCGGCAAAGCCGCGCTTGAACGAAACGGAAATCGGCTCAATAGAATGACGCGCCGACACGCGCCGGAAACATCCGGCCTGTTAAAATGGTCTAAAAACCCGCCAGGAGCCTGCCAGTGGACCAGTCATCCTTCGACAAGCAACTTGCCGCCTTGCGCGATCAACGCGCGGCGGCCAAGGGCTCGATGCGCGAGGCTTTCGCCGCCGATCCCAAGCGCTTCGAGACATTCTCAGCGACCGATGGCGATCTTTTGCTCGACTGGTCGAAATGTGCCGTCGACGCAGATACGATGACGATGCTGGAAAAGCTCGCGGGTGCGGCCGATCTCGCGGGACGCCGCGTCGCCATGTTCGAAGGCAAGAAGATCAACATCACCGAGAACCGCGCCGTGCTGCACACCGCGCTGCGCAATCTGACCGGCAAGAGCGTGATCGTCGACGGCCAGGACACGAAGGCCGATGTGATCGCCGTGCTCGACGCCATGGGCGCCTTCGCCGACGCCATCCGCTCCGGTAAGGCGGCCGGCGCCACCGGCAAGAAGATCACCGACATCGTCAACATCGGCATCGGCGGCTCCGATCTCGGCCCGGCGATGGTGACGCTGGCGCTCGCGCCCTATCATGACGGGCCGCGCGCGCATTACGTCTCCAATGTCGACGGCGCGCATATCCACGACACGCTGAAGGGTCTGTCTGCCGAGACGACCCTGTTCATCATTGCCTCCAAGACCTTCACAACCGTTGAGACGATGACGAATGCGCAGACGGCGCGCGATTGGGTTCAGAAGGAGTTGGGCAAGGAAGCGGTCGGCAAGCATTTCGCCGCCGTCTCGACCGCCCTCGACCTTGTGGCGAAGTTCGGCATCGAACAGGACCGTGTCTTCGGCTTCTGGGACTGGGTCGGCGGCCGCTATTCGGTCTGGAGCGCTATCGGCCTGCCGGTGATGATTTCCGTCGGGCCGCACAATTTCCGTGCCTTCCTCGACGGCGCGCATGAGATGGACGAGCATTTCCGCTCGGCGCCGATGCAAAAGAACCTTCCGGTGCTTCTGGGGCTGATCGGCTGGTGGCATCGCGTCGTCTGCAAATATCCGGCCCGCGCCGTCATCCCTTACGACCAGCGCCTGTCGCGCCTGCCGGCCTATCTGCAGCAGCTTGATATGGAATCGAACGGCAAGAGCGTCACGCTGGACGGCGCCGCGGTCGCCATACCCACCGGCCCGCTGGTCTGGGGCGAGCCCGGCACCAACGGCCAGCATGCCTTCTTCCAGCTGTTGCATCAGGGCACCGACTTCATCCCAGTCGAGTTCCTCGCCGCCGCCGTCGGTCACGAGCCCGAGCTGAAACACCAGCATGATCTCTTGCTCGCCAACTGCCTGGCGCAGTCGGAGGCCTTCATGAAGGGCCGTACGCTGGAAGAGGCCCGCGCGCAGATGCTGGCCAAGGGCATGAAGCCGGCCGATGTCGACAGGATCGCGCCGCATCGGGTCTTCTCCGGCAACCGCCCGTCGCTCACCATCCTCTACCGCAAGCTCGATCCGCACACATTGGGCCGAATCATTGCGCTCTATGAGCATCGCGTCTTCGTCGAAGGCACGCTGTTCAACATCAATTCCTTCGATCAATGGGGCGTCGAACTCGGCAAGGAATTGGCAACGGGTCTGCTGCCTGTCGTTGAAGGCAAGGAGACTGCCGCAAAACGCGACGCCTCGACTGCCGGATTGGTGGCTCATATCCACCAATTGCGTGGCGTGGAGTAAAAGGATTGGCGGATATCAAGGGAATATTGTTCGACAAGGACGGCACGCTTGTCGACTTCAACGCAACCTGGCTCGGCATAGCCGACTTCATGGCGATGGACGCCGCCGAAGGCGACCGCTGGAAAGCCGACCGGCTGCTTGCCGCCGCCGGCTTCGACTTCGTCACGAAACGCTTCAAGCCGGATTCGATCTTCGCCTCCGGTTCGAACATGGACGTCGTCGAGCTCTGGTTCCCGCGTCTGTCCGACGAGGATCAACTGCACGCCGTTTCCCGCTTCAACGAGATCACTTCGGCGCAAGGGTCGGCCATGGCCGTGG
This sequence comes from Mesorhizobium sp. CA8, assembly GCF_020164955.1. Lineage (GTDB taxonomy): Bacteria > Pseudomonadota > Alphaproteobacteria > Rhizobiales > Rhizobiaceae > Mesorhizobium. The sequence continues at coordinate 128,132 of NZ_JAIUHG010000011.1, read as the reverse complement.
CGCTGCCCGGCATCGTCGATTCGTTGCGGACCTTGCACAAACGATCCTATCGGATGGGCGTCGCCACCAACGATTCCACCAGCGGCGCCGAAAAGACGCTCGCCACGCTCGGCATCGCGCAACTCTTCGATGCCGCCTTCGGATACGACGCCGTGGCCAACTCCAAGCCGGCGCCCGACACGGTCGTCGCTTTCTGCGACCTGACCGGATTGAAGGCGAGTGAGATCGCCATGGTCGGCGACAACCGCCATGACCTGGAGATGGCGCGCGCCGGCGGCTGTGGCTTGGCAGTGGGCGTGCTCTCCGGAACCGGCACGCGCGACTCACTGGCGCCGATGGCAGACGTCGTTCTGGACTCGGTCGCCGACCTGCCGGATTTCCTCGCCGCGCGGGTGAACGTGCCGGCTGGTTAGATCGGTCGCGGTCTCAGGAAAACGCCTCAATCCGGCATTCTCCGATGCGACTGCTTCTTGGCCCGATTGCCGCAGCTGTTCATCTCGCACCATCGTCGCGAACCGTTTTTCGTGCGATCTATGAAAAGCCAGCGGCAGTCGTGCGGCGGGCATTGTTTGAGACGCGATAGTTCGTCGCCGCGAAGCAGGTCGAGAGCCGACCACGCGATTGCCCCGGTGATGCGGTTGGCACCTCGAAAATGCAACGACACCGGCAATCCAACGAGCGCGGCGGTTCTGAGTGCCTCGGCTGCATATTTTCGAATGGTGTCGAGCGCGGCAGCGGGAGGTTCGCCGCCGTGAGCGATTGCCGAGCCGGCGTCGCTTACAGCGCGGCGAAGGGCGAGAACGTCTTTGACCAGAGCCTTGTGGTCGGCCGAAGGAAGGGCGAAATCATTGTCGATCAGGCCGGTTTGCCTCGACCATGCCAGAATGTCTGCCGCCGTCGCGAGATGGTCGACCTCCCGGTCGGTGCCCCGCCGACTGATCGTGTTGGCGAGGTCAAGAGCCAGGTTGCCGGCGATGCGATGGGGAAATGACATTGGTGACGGCCTCATTTCCTCGCTGGATCGGCGCCATCGCGTCCAAACAACGCCAATCCTGCCGCTATCAACAAAAGCGCGGCGCCGCCAATCTCGGCCGCTCCGATCTTTTCGCCGAAGAGCCAAACACCCACGGCCAATGCAACGATGGGCGAGATGAAGGCATAGAGCCCGGCGCGGGCGGTGCCCCATCGTTCAAGCAGGCGCAGATAGATGGTGTAGGCTACGATGGTTCCGAGGAGGGAAAGGAACAACAGGCTGGCCGCAGCCGAAGCGACGTCGATCTTTCCTGGCAGCGTCGCCGAAACCTCGCCCAAAAGGAACGAGACGACGATCAGCGCCGCGCCGCCGAGAACGGCGTGGATCGCGGTGAGCGTCAGGGGCCTGATCGGGCCGATCAGCGGCCGCGCAACGACGCTCCCAACGCAGTAGCATGCAGTGCCGGCCACGATAGCGGCAAGCCCCAATCCGTTTCCGGATTCCTGCTCGACAAGACGTGTCCAGAAGAGGGCAAGGAGACCCGTGCAGCCGAGCGCCAGCGCCAGGCCGTGGCGCCAGGTGGGTCGCTCCTCTCCGAGCAGGACCGCCAAGCCAAACAGAAGCACCGGAACCAGCGCGAGATTGACCAAGCCGGATAGGCCGGACGGGACCGTTTGCATGCCCCAGAACAGCAGTCCGTAGGTTCCGGCATTCGTCAGCAGGGCCGATATGATGACTCGCATCGACCGACCTTCCGCGAAGGCCGATAAGGTTCCATGCGTCCAAAATGCCAGGATTCCCGCAGTCAGCAGATAGCGCAGCCCCGCCAGAAGAATCGGGGGAACGCCGGCATCCAGGCCGATCTTGACGGCTGCCCAGGTCAGCCCCCAGATCAGCGCCATGAGGCCGAACAGGGCGAGATTGCTCATGGCGACTCAGCGCAGATGCTGATCGTCGACGAGGATGCGGTGGATCTCGATGCGCTCGGGCAGTTCGATCAGAAATTCGGCGTCGCGGTCGAGATGATGGACTTTGAACGGGTCGCCCTTGGTGAAAGCGGTCATCGCCTCAATGTCGCGCCAGTAGGAGATGGTCGTGAACCAGGTCTCCTCTTCCCGGTCCTCGCGAAAGAGCTGGACGCCGAGCGCAACCTGCTGAAGCGGGGAATGCCTTCTGCCTTCAAATAGGGTTCGTAGCTGTTCGCGACGTCGCGACGGGTGCGGCCGCGCCAGATGCGTGCGATGGTTGGTTTCGTCGCCATGTTTGTCTCCTTGGGTTCTGGATTTGGCGGAGAGAGCTGTGCTTACGTCAGCGTTCGCGAGAGGAAGTCGCGCACCAGCCGCAGGGCTTCCTCGAAATGTGTTTCCAACAGCCAATGCCCGGCATCGTCGAGGATGTGGAGTTCCGCATCCGGGAGATCGCGCCGATAGGCGAGCGCCGACTGCTCGGGCATGTAACCGTCCTGCGGTCCCCAGACGATCAGCGTCGGCGGTCGGTGCTCGCGCAGATAGGATTGGTATCGCGGGAACCATTCGATGTTCTGCTCGAGCTTTTCCATCAGCCGGACCGACACCGCCTTCCGGATCGGTGTGTTCATGAGCGGCCAATGCAGCTTCCACAGATCGGGAGGGACGTGGCTGGCGACTTCCTCGGAGACCTCGCCGATGAACTCCTTGCGGAATCCCTCCTCGCTGACCGCCTCCTCGAGCGGACGGTGCCTCTCTGCCGATTTGTCCGCCCACCAGGCTTTGATCGTGTCGTATTTCGGCCCGAGCACGTCCTCGTAGATGTCGCCGTTCTGGATGACCAGGCCCGCGATCCTGTCTGGATGCGCTATCGCGTGACGGAGGCCGATCTGAGAACCGTAATCGTGGAGCCAGAGCGCATAACGCTCCAAATGCAGCGCATCGGCAACGTCAGTGAGAACCCTCGCATAAGCATTGAAATCATAGTCGAACTCGGCGAGATCCGGTGTGTCGCTGTAACCGAATCCAGGCCAGTCAAATGCTACCGTCCGCCAGCGATCGGCCAGGCCCGGCATCAGGCGTCTGAACTGGTAAGACGAGCACGGGTAGCCATGTGGCAAAAGAAGGACGGGAGCATCGGGCGGCCCTGCTTCCCGCAGAAATATCGTGTGGCCGCCGATTTTCGATCGACGGTGACTTATGTCGTGGATTTCCATGACTTCTCCGTTTTTCGTTCTATCTGTTAGAACTGGTAAAACGGGTTTAGCTGGTTGCTGTTCCGAGCTTTGCTCTCGGAACCATGAATAAGAAAGTGCTGTATGACCGGTGCCGCCCAATGTGAGGCGAGGGGCGATTGCTGGACTCCTTAGTCGCCCTTTATCGGGACAAAGGCGAACACCGCGCTGGGCTTGGGCTCGCTGCCGGCATTTCCGCCGACATCCGGCACATGATATTCGCCGAGCAGGCAAAGCCGCGGTCTCGGCAGCCAGGCGCGGCCGGGATCGCCGACCAGCACATCGATGCCGGCAGCGAGGCAGCGATCGAAGAACGGCATCATCCGCTGCCCGACACCCTGCGCGTAAAAGACGTCGCCAGCGAGCACCAGGTCGACCGCTGGCGGCGGGCCGTCGGTGACGTCCTCGTCGCGTATCTCGATGGCGACGCCGTTGGCCTCCGCATTGAGGCGGAGCGCCACCACGCCGTTGCGGTCGATCTCGGCTGCGATCACTGCGCGCGCTCCGGCTTTTGCCGCCGCGATGCCGACCAGCCCCGAGCCGGCGCCGAGGTCGAGCACGCGTTTGCCGGCAACGATCGATGGCCTGTCAAGGACATAGCGCGCCAGCACGGCGCCGCCGGCCCAGGCATAGGCCCAGTAGGGCGGCTGCGGCTCGGCCGCGATCTCGTCGCGGTCGTCGTCCGGTTCGAGCAGCCGCCGCAAGCCGCTGCCGGGATGCGCCTGATAAAGCCGGACCTCCGGCACTGACGGCACCGGCGCCAGCCGCATGTTCGCCTTGATGAAGCCTGCCGGATCGAGCCGCTTGTCTCGCACCCGTGCCTTATCGGCGGAATAATCGCTCAAGCCTGGTCCCGCAGCGCGCGCCGCAGGATCTTGCCGACCGGCGTCTTCGGCAGCTCGGTGCGGAACTCGATGAATCTCGGCCGCTTGTAGCCGGTCAGGTTCTCGCGGCAGTAGACCATCAGCGTCTCGACGGTAAGCGCCGGGTCCTTCTTGACCACGAACAATTTAGGCACCTCGCCGGAATGCTCGTCCGGCACGCCGATCACCGCCACTTCCAGCACGCCGGGATGATGCGCCACCACCTCTTCCAATTCGTTCGGGTAGACGTTGAAGCCGGAGACGAGGATCATGTCCTTCTTGCGGTCGACGATCTTGGTGTAGCCGCGCTCGTCCATGAGGCCCATGTCGCCGGATTTGAAGAAGCCGTCCTTGGTCATCACCTTGGCGGTCTCGTCGGGCCGGTTCCAGTAGCCGGCCATCACCTGCGGGCCGCGGATGCAGATTTCGCCGATTTCGCCGAGCGGCACGTTGTTACCATCATCGTCGCGGATGGCGATCTCGGTTGAAGGCAGCGGCAGGCCGATCGTGCCGGTGAAATCGGCCGAGCTGAATTTGTTGGCGGTCGCCACCGGCGAGGTTTCGGACAGTCCGTAGCCTTCGCTCACCGGGCAGCCGGTCAGCGCCTTCCAGCGTTCGGCGACGCCCTTCTGCACCGCCATGCCGCCGCCCAGCGTCAGGATCAGCGGCTTGAAATCCAGCTTGCGGAAATCCTCATTGTTGAGCAGCGCGTTGAACAGCGTGTTGAGGCCGGGGAAGATATGCATCGGGTATTTCGCCAATTCCTTGACGAAGCCCGGGATGTCGCGCGGGTTGGGGATCAGCACGTTCTGCGCGCCCTGCTGCATGCCCATGAGCGCGTTCACCGTCAGCGCGAAGATGTGATAGAGCGGCAGCGCGCAGATGAAGTTGAGATGCGCCGGCTTGGGCTTCACCGTATAGGCGTCCTCCACCCACAGCGAATTCTGCGCGACGTTCGAAAGCACGTTGCGATGCAGCAGCACAGCGCCCTTCGAGACGCCGGTGGTGCCGCCCGTATATTGCAGGAACGCGATGTCGTCGCCGGAGACCGTGGGCGGCTTGAAGGCGATGCTCGATCCGGTCTTGAGCACGGCGTTGAACTTGACATGGCCGGGCAGCGACCAGGCCGGAACCATCTTCTTCACCCGCCGCACCACAAGGTTGACGATGGCGCCCTTGAGGCCGCCCAGCATGTCGCCCATGGCGGCGACGATGACGTGCTTCACCGGCGTCCTGGCGATCACCGTCTGCAGCGTGCCGGCGAAGTTTTCGAGGATGACGATCGCCTGCGCGCCGGAATCCTTCAGCTGGTGTTCCAGTTCGCGCGGCGTGTAGAGCGGGTTGACGTTCACCACCGTATAGCCGGCGCGCAATATGCCCATCATCGCCACCGGATATTGCAGCACGTTCGGCATCATCAGCGCCACGCGCGCGCCCTTCTCGAGCCCTCTCGCCTGCAGGTAGGCGCCGAACGCGGCCGACAGCCGTTCGACCTCGGCATAGGTGATCGACTTGCCCATGCACACGAAGGCCGGCCGCCCGGCGAATTGCTTGCAGGCGCCGACGAGGAACTCGCCGATGGACTTGTAGGGCAGGGCGCCGATCTCGGCCGGCATGTTCTTCGGATAGCTTTTCAGCCACGGCTTTTGCGGGAGGCCGACGGTGAGCTCGGTGATCGCCTTCGGCAAGTCCTTCGAGGCAGGCCTGGCGCCGGCCGGCCTGTCCACTTTCGCGGCTGCGGTCTTGGTCTTTGCCGCTGCGGGTTTCGCACTGGCCGGCTTTGCGGCTGCCTTCGCGGGCGCTGCCCTAGCAGCCGTCTTCCTTTTCGGCGCGGCAGCCGCTTTCACAGTTTTGGGCGCGTCGCTTTCGGCGGCGGCCTTGGCCTTTGCTTTCGCCGGGGCTGTCGTCTTGGCTGCTTTTGCCACCTGTCTCTCCCTGTCGCCTTCGATCTCGGCGCCCGCTTCCAGGGAAGCGTCCTCCACGCCGTCGCGGATTTTCCGGGAAATCCCACCCATCATCTATGTATTGCCTCTATCGGCGACCGTGCAAGCCTTGCCCCTGCGGCAATGGGGGGAAAGATTTGCCGTCGAAATCCTGTGCTTTGCTCGCCTCCCGCATCGTGCCTGGCCGCGGGGCGATCCCGGGCAGGCATGCCTCGCGCCGCCATTTCGAAAGGCGGTCGATCAATAAAAAATTGCCACCGTTAACAATGTCGTGAGGAGAAAAAACTACTCGTTTTTTCTGCAATAAGAGCAAAGAATAGATTCTTTTCCTGCTTCCCATAGGGTACGCAAACGAGGTGTTCCAAAGGCGAAGAAACGGTGCTTATATGCGCCCTTCGCGAGCCTGATAGAGGGGCTTGAGAGAACATCAGGGAGTGCTCAATGAAAAAGACAATGACTTTTGCAGCCGCGTTGCTGGCTGCAAGCGTCCTCAGCGGCATGGCCAGTGCCAAGACGCTCGTTTATTGCTCGGAAGCATCGCCGGCCAATTTCGATCCCGGTACGACGACCGGCGGTAACGACTTCGACGCGTCTTCGCGCACCGTCTATTCGCGACTGGTCGAATTCAAGCACGGTGGCACCGAGATCGAGCCCGGTCTTGCCGACAAGTGGGAAATTTCCGACGATGGCCTGGTCTATACTTTCCATCTGCATCCGGGCGTGAAGTTCCAGACCACCGACTATTTCAAGCCGACGCGCGACCTCAACGCCGATGACGTCGTCTTCTCTTTCGATCGCCAGTTCAACAAGCAGAATCCATGGAACGGCGACAAGTATCTGCCGAACCTCACCTGGGACTATTACACCGGCATGGACATGCCGAAATATGTCGCCAAGTGGGAGAAGGTCGACGACCTAACCGTCAAGCTGACGCTGACCGAGCCGAACGCGCCGATGCTGGCCAATCTCGGCATGGACTTCGCTTCGATCGTGTCGAAGGAATATGCCGACCAGCTCCAGAAGGACGGCAAGATGGCCGACTTCTCGACCAAGCCGGTCGGCACCGGTCCGTTCCAGTTCGTCGACTATCAGCTGGATTCGGTTATCCGTTATGCGGCCAATCCCGACTACTTCAAGGGCAAGGAAAAGATCGACGATCTGGTCTTCGCCATCACGCCTGACGCGACCGCCCGCATCCAGAAGGTGCTGGCCGGTGAATGCGATGTGGCTCCCTACCCGAATCCGGCCGACATCGCCACCATCAAGGCCAACAAAGACGTTACCCTGCTCGACCAGGCCGGCCTCAACATCGGCTATATGAGCTACAACACCACCATCCCGCCGCTCGACAAACCGGAAGTGCGCCATGCGCTCAACCAGGCGATCGACCGGGAGGCCCTGATCAAGTCGCTGTTCCAGGACGCCGGTGCCACGCCCGCCGAAAACCTGATCCCGCCGACCATGTGGTCGTGGAACAAGGACGTGAAGACCGATACCTACAATCCGGAAGCGGCCAAGAAGGTGCTGGCCGATGCCGGGCTGAAGGAGATCCAGCTTTGGGCTTCCGATCGCGTCCGTCCTTACAACCCGAACTTCCAGCGCGCCGCCGAGCTGATCCAGGCCGACTGGGCCAAGGTCGGCGTCAAGGCTAACATCGTAAACTACGAGTGGACGAAGTACCGTGAGGAAGGCAAGAAGAAGGACCGGCCAGGCGCCTTCCAGATTGGCTGGACCGGCGACAATGGCGATCCGGACAATTTCTTCGCCACCCTCTTCGCCTGCTCGGCCATCGGCGTGTCGAACTACTCCAGCTGGTGCGACAAGGACTTCGAGGACCTGATCCAGAAGGCCAAGAAGACCAGCGACCAGGCCGAGCGCACCAAGCTCTATGAGCAGGCGCAGGTGATCTTCGCCAAGCAAGCGCCCGCATTCCTCCTGGCTCACAGCCAGGTCTACGCGGTCGTTCGCAACAATGTCACCGGTTTCAAGATGGACCCGCTCGGCATTCACCGTTTCGACGGCGTTGACAAGTCCGAGTAATATTGCGAACGGGGCGGCGCAACTTCCAGCGCCGCCCCGTTCCATTTGATGATGCTCCGATACCTTCTCAACAAAATCGCCCTCCTGATTCCGACCCTGGTCGGCATCACCATCTGCGCCTTCGCCTTTGTCCGGCTGCTGCCGGGCGATCCGATCCTCGCCATGGCCGGCGAGCATGGCGTCGCCCCCGCCCGCTACGAAGAGCTCAAGGAACAGTTCGGCTACAATCTGCCGATCTGGGAGCAGTATGCACGCTATGTCGGTGAGGTCGCCACCGGCGATTTCGGCGTTTCCATCTCGTCCAAGCGCCCGGTCCTCGAGGAGTTCAAGACGCTCTTCCCGGCGACGCTGGAACTGTCCTTCTTCGCCATGATCTTCGCAATGGTGATCGGCATTCCCGCCGGCATCTTCGCCGCCGTCAAGCGCGGCTCATGGTTCGACCAGTCGCTGATGGGTACCGCGCTTGTCGGCTATTCGATGCCGATCTTCTGGTGGGGCCTGCTGCTCATCATCTTCTTTTCCGGCTATCTTGGCTGGACGCCGGTGTCCGGCCGCATCGGCCTGCAGTTCTTCTTCAAACCGATCACCGGCTTCATGACCATCGACAGTCTCCTCCATGGCAAATGGGATGCGTTCCGCTCCGCGCTCAGCCACCTTGTGCTGCCTTCGATCGTGCTCGGCACCATCCCGCTGGCGGTGATCGCGCGCCAGACGCGATCGGCCATGCTCGAAGTGCTGGGCGAGGACTATGTCCGCACCGCGCGCGCCAAGGGTCTTTCGGCGGCGCGCGTCATCGGCGTGCACGCGCTGCGCAACGCGCTGATCCCGGTCGTCACCACCATAGGCCTGCAGGTCGGCACGCTGCTCGCCGGCGCCATCCTCACCGAGACCATCTTCGCCTGGCCTGGCATCGGCAAATGGATGGTCGATTCCATCTTCAAGCGCGACTATGTCGTCGTGCAGTCGGGTCTGCTTTTGATCGCGCTCATCGTCATGGCGGTGAACCTCATCGTCGATGTGCTCTACGCCGTCATCAACCCACGCATCAGGGCGGCATAGATGACCCAGACCGAAATCGCCCCGATGGCCGCCGGCAGCCCGGATCGTCTCACCGGCCTCAAGACCTTCTGGCACTACTTTTCGGTGAACCGCGGCGCCGTCATCGGCCTGTTCGTGTTCATCCTTTTGGTGCTCGCCGCGCTTTTCGCGCCGCTGCTCGCGCCTTATGCGCCAGACGTCCAGGATAAGACCGCGTTTCTCAGGCCACCGGCCTGGCAGGCCGGTGGCAGCACGCAGTATCTGCTCGGCACCGATCCGGTCGGCCGCGACATCCTTTCGCGCCTGCTCTACGGCGCCCGCTTCTCGCTGCTGATCGGCGCGGTGGTGGTCACGCTCGCGCTCACCGGCGGCATCACGCTCGGCCTTTTGGCTGGGTATTTCCGCGGCTGGGTCGACGTCGCGATCATGCGCGTCATGGACCTAATCCTGGCCTTCCCGTCGCTGCTGCTGGCGCTGGTGCTTGTCACCATCCTCGGCCCTGGCCTGTTCAACGCCATGCTGGCGATCGCGCTGGTCTTGCAGCCGCATTTCGCCCGTCTGGTGCGCGCCGCCGTGATGGCCGAGAAGAGCCGTGAATATGTCGTGGCGGCGAAAGTCGCCGGCGCCGGCCATCTGCGGCTGATGCTCGCCACCATTTTGCCCAACTGCCTGGCGCCGCTCATCGTGCAGGGCACACTTTCCTTCTCCAATGCCATCCTGGAAGCCGCAGCTCTCGGCTTCCTCGGCCTTGGCGCGCAGCCGCCGACGCCGGAATGGGGCACGATGCTTGCCTCGGCGCGTGAATTCATCCTGCGCGCCTGGTGGGTGGTGACCTTCCCGGGGCTTGCCATCCTCATCACCGTGCTTGCCATCAACCTGATCGGCGACGGTCTGCGCGACGCCCTCGATCCCAAGCTCAGGAGGTCGTGATGGCGCTGCTCGACATCCAGAACCTCGTCGTCGAGTTCCAGACAGCGTCCGGCCCGTTCCGCGCCGTCGACGGCGTCTCGCTTCATGTCGACGAGCGCGAGGTGCTCGCCATTGTCGGCGAATCCGGCTCCGGCAAGTCGGTGTCGATGCTGGCCGTGATGGGTCTCTTGCCATGGACGGCCACCGTCACTGCCGATCGCATGACCTTCAACGGCCGCGACCTTTTGAAGATCAGCCCGGCCGACCGCCGCAAGATCATCGGCAAGGACATTGCCATGATCTTCCAGGAGCCGATCGCCAGCCTCAACCCGTGCTTCACCGTCGGCTTCCAGATCGAGGAAGTGCTGCGCTTCCACATGGGCATGGACAAGGCCCAGCGCCGGGCCCGCGCTATCGAGCTTTTCAAGCAGGTCGGCATTCCGGAACCGGCGGAGCGGCTCAATTCCTTCCCGCACCAGATGTCGGGCGGTCAGTGCCAGCGCGTCATGATCGCCATGGCGATCGCCTGCAATCCGAAGCTCCTGATCGCCGACGAGCCGACCACCGCGCTCGACGTGACGATCCAGAAGCAGATTCTCGATCTTCTGGTCTCGCTGCAGGCCAAATACGGCATGGGCCTGATCATGATCACCCACAATATGGGCGTGGTGGCCGAGACCGCCGACCGCGTCATCGTCCAGTACAAGGGCCGCAAGATGGAAGAGGCCGACGTGCTGTCGCTCTTTGAATCGCCGAAGAGCAACTACACGCGCGCGCTGCTTTCCGCCCTGCCGGAAAATGCCGTAGGCGACCGGCTGCCGACCGTCACGGACATGCTGTTCGAGGCGGCACCCTCGGGAGCCGGCGCATGACCAAGGTCGTCGAAGGTAAGGACATCAAGCGCGACTACCATGTCGGCGGCGGCCTGTTCCGCGGTGCGCGCACCGTGCATGCGGTGAAGGGCGTCTCCTTCAGCGTCGAGAAGGGCAAGACGCTGGCGATCGTCGGCGAGAGCGGCTGCGGCAAGTCCACGCTCGCCCGCATCATCACGCTGATCGATCCGGCCACCTCCGGAGAGCTCTTCATTGACGGCAACAAGGTGGATATTGCCAGGGACGGGCTCACCAAGGAAATGCGCCGCAAGGTGCAGATCGTCTTCCAGAACCCTTATGGCTCCCTCAATCCGCGCCAGAAGATCGGCGACGTGCTCGGCGAGCCGCTGCTCATCAACACCGACAAGCCGGCCGAGGAACGGCGCGACCTCGCGATGAAGATGCTGAAGAAGGTCGGCCTCGGACCAGAGCATTACAACCGCTACCCGCATATGTTCTCGGGCGGACAGCGGCAGCGCATCGCCATCGCCCGCGCGCTGATGCTGAACCCGAGCCTCTTGGTGCTGGACGAGCCGGTCTCGGCGCTCGACCTCTCCGTGCAGGCGCAGGTGCTGAATCTGCTTGCCGACCTGCAGGACGAGTTTCAGCTGACCTACGTCTTCATCAGCCACGACCTGTCGGTGGTGCGCTACATCGCTGACGACGTGATGGTCATGTATTTCGGCGAAGCGGTCGAATACGGCCCGCGCGACGAGGTCTTCTCCGACCCCAAGCACGCTTACACTAAGACGCTCTTCGCAGCGACGCCGCGCGCCGACATCGCCAGCATCAAGGCGAGGCTGGCGAAGAAGAAGGCTGCTTAAGTCCGGAATTCGTCATCCACGGGCGGAGCGACGCGAAGCGTCGCGCAGACCCGAGGATCCATTCCGTTCCCTACAGGGCAGGCACAGCGGAGCAGAATTCTGCACCGCTGCAACGCGTTGAAGTCACGGAATGGATCTTCGGGTCTGCGCCGCGTCGCTTCGCTCCTTGCTTCGCCTGTGGGTGACGAAGCGGAACTTGCTACGCACCAATTCCCCTAAGAAGGCTCGGTTGTTTCACGACAGCTTCGCAATAATCGCCCGCAGCGCTTCGCCAAACCGGCGCACTTCCTCGACCGTGTTGTAGTGCACCAGCGAGGCGCGTATCGCGCCGCTATCCATCGACAGGTTTAACCGCTTCATCAGCCTTGGCGCATACATATGGCCGTCGCGGATGCCGATCTGCATGGCGGCCATCTCCTCGACGATCCGCTGCGGCGACAGCGTGCCGATGTTGAAGCAGAAGGTCGGCACGCGCTCATGGATGCGCGCCTCGTCGGCGACGCCGTAGATCGTGGCATTGCAATCCTTCAGCACCTTCAGCATCTCGCGCGCCAGCATCACCTCGTAGTCGCGGATGGCGTTCATGCCGGTGACGATGTTGTCGCGGCGCGAGCGGTTGTTCTCGGGCAGGAAGTTCCGGCCGACCGATTCCAGGTAGCGCACCGCCGCGTCCATGCCGGAGACATTCTCGTAGATGAAGGTGCCGGCTTCGACCTTGTAGGGCGGCTCGTCGGGAATGAAATCCTCGCGGAAGGTCGGCAGCCGCTTCAGCGTTTCGAAGCGGCCCCAGAGAAAACCCATATGCGGCGAGAAATTCTTGTAGCCGGAGCAGACGAGATAGTCGCAATCCCAGGCCTGCACGTCAATCAGCCCGTGCGGCCCGTAATGCACGCAGTCGAGGAACACTTCCGCGCCGGCCGCATGCGCGATCTTCGCCACCGAAGCGACATCGACGATCGAGCCGATGGAATGCGCCGTCACCGTGCAGGCGACGAGCCGAGTGCGCTCCGACATCAGCGGCTTGAGGTCGTCGACATGCAGATTGCCGTCCTCGCGCATGCGCCACCATTTGAACTTGGCGCCGGCGGATTCCAGCGCCAGCCAGGTGGCGATGTTGGCGTCATGGTCCATGTCGGTGACGACGATCTCGTCGCGTCCCCCATCTTCGTCTTTGGCAAGCATCTGGCCGATGCCGAGGCTGACCAGGCGGATGAACGAGGTGGCGTTCATGCCGAAGCAGATTTCGGACGGGCTGTAGGCGTTGATCAGCAGCGCGACGCTGGTCCGTGCGTCGGCGACCGACTGGTCGACCGTGACGCTGCGGCCATAGCGGCCGCCGCGCTGCACATTGTGTCCCACCAGATGGTTGGTCACAGCGTCGAGCACGCCTTGCGGGATCTGCGCGCCGGCGGCGTTGTCCATGAAGATGAAGTCGCCGGCCCGCTGAAGCGCAGGGAACATGGCGCGGATTTTTTCGACCGGGAACGAGGCGGCGCCCTCCTGCGCTTTCGAAACATGGTGCTGGTTCACGAGGCGTCTCCTTCAGGTCATCGATTTCAAGTGGGGATCAGTGCGCGGATCGGGCTTTGCCGCGCTCTTCGAGGTAGCCGACCAGCCGCACCAGCGGCCACAGGAAGGCGAGATAGATGATCGCAGCGCCGATCAGCGGCGTCGGGTTGGCCATCAGCGCCTGCGCGTCGGTCGCCTGCTTCAAGAGGTCCGGCATCGCCACCACCGAGGCGAGCGCAGTGTCCTTGAAAACCGAGACGCAATTGCTGGTCAGCGGCGGGATGACGACGCGGATCGCCTGCGGCAGCACCACCTTGCGCATGGCGACCCAGAAGGGCAGGCCGAGTGCTGCCGCCGCCTCGAACTGGCCTTTCGGGATGTTCTGGATGCCGGCGCGGCAGACCTCCGCCGTGAAGGCCGCGAGCACCAGCGACAGCGCGAGCGCGGCTGACACGAAGGACGACAGGCGGATGCCGACGAAGGGCAGGGCGTAATAGATCAGGATCAACACCACCAGGATCGGCAGCGCGCGGAACATATCGATATAGAGCGTCGCCAGCCGTCTCAACGGCTTCGGCGCGTAGAGCCGCACCAAACAGATCGCGAGGCCTGCAATGGTGCCTAACACGATGGCCGCGCAGCCAAGCAGTATGGTGTTGCCCAGTCCGCGGATCAGGATCGGAAAGGATCGGACCAGGATGCCCCAGTTGAAGAAGGTATCGATCAGTTCCATCGGCTCACCATGAAGGCAATGCCAAGCCCACCGCCTTCGCGGGCCTGAAGGGTGGAAGCGGGGGCGCCCGCCGGGCCCGCGCCCCCGCGGCGGTAGTTCGCTGGCTTATTGCGGGATCGGACCGGGCGTCACGGTGCTGGTGCCGGCCTCCGGATCGACGCCGAACCACTTCTTGTGGATCGCGGCCATGGTGCCGTCCTTCTTCATCGCAGTGATCGCGTCATTCACCTTCTCAAGCAGCGGGTGGCCCTTCTTGGTCATCATAGCGAAGCGTTCGCCGGTCGGGATGCGCACCAGGATTTTCAGCGCCGGCATCTGCTTGATGGCGAACAGGAAGCCGGCGAGCTCGCCGGCGCCGCCGTCGATTCGGCCGTTCTGCACGTCGAGCAAAAGATCCTGCTGGGCGTTGTAGCTCTTGGTCTCGGCGACGCCGAGCTTGGCGGCGTTTTCCTTCATATAGGCCTCGCCGGTCGATCCGGCGATGACGCCGATGGTCTTGCCCTTGAGGTCGTCGAGCGACTTGATGGCGGAATCCGCCTTGCCGACGATCGTGCCGTCGCTGTCGTAATAGGGCTGGGTGAAGCCCTGGTTCTGCAGCCGCTCCTTGGTGACGGAGATCGAGGATACGGCAAAGTCGATGCGGCCCGAAGCGGTCGCCGCGAACAGCGCCTGGAAGCCGAGGTCCTGGAACTCGACATCGGCGCCGATACGCTTGGCGACGTCGTTGGCAACGTCGATCTCAAACCCCTCGAAGCCGCCGGAATCGGTCTTGTATTCCCATGGTGGGTTGGCCGGGTAGGCGCCTACCATAATCTTGTCTGCAAAGGCGGGCGCCGCGAAGGCCACGCCCGCGGCGACGATCACCCCAATCAGTCCTAGACATTTCAACATTGTGCTTCCCTCTGGTTCGGCCACGTCGAAAGTGACTCATTTCCTCTTCCGCTTCTTCGGGCGCCCAACTCCCAGGGCGTCGCAGGCGAGGCGGTGCCTGAAATCAGGATGCGCGGCGATGCCGCGAGCCGATATGCTCCTCAAGCCCCGCAATCAGCGCATCGACCGCCGCTTCCGTGGTCACCATGCCGGGCGACAGCCTGAGCGTCGTGCCGCGGGCGTCGCAGTAGAGCCGCTCGTTGCGCAACGCCGCGATGATTTTCGCCGGTTCCTCGCCTTGCGGAAGGCCGAGCATGACGCTGCCGCCGCGCTCACCGGCATCGAGCGGCGAACGCAGCATCCAGCCATTGTCGAGCGCCGCGCCGATGATGCGCTCGACGAGCGCAGTATTCTGCGCGCGGATGGCGTCGATGCCGGTCTTCTCCACCCATTCCAGCCCGGGCAGCGAGGCGACGCTGGCCAGGATCGCCGGCGTGCCATGGTCGAAGCGGCGCGCATCGTCGGCATAGGTAAAGGCGTCGAGATCCCAGGAGAACGGGTTGGGCTGGCTGAACCAGCCGCGCAGCTCCGGCCGGCACGCCGCAAGCAATTCCGGCGCGACCTGCAATATGCCGGCGCCGGAGGAACCGCACAGCCATTTCAGCGAAGTCGAGACGACGAAATCGACCGGCGTCGCGGCAACCGAAAACGGCGCCACGCCGATGCCTTGCGTGACGTCGACGCCGACAATGCTGCCCATGGCGCGGCCATGCGCGGCAAGCCGCCCGACATCGCAGCGATGCGAGGCCGTCGAGGTGACGAAGGTGATGAGCGCGAGCCCGACATCTTCCTGCCAGCGGGCGATGAAATCCTCGTCGCGCACCCAGCTCTCGCCGGACCGAAGCGGCACGGTATCGAGCGTGAAGCTGAAGCGCTCGGCCAATCCCGCAAGCAGGAAATGCAGGCTTGGGAAGCAATCGCCGGCAACCAGCAGCCGCTTTCCCGCCAGGCGCTCGGCCGGCAGGCCGCCGATCAGGCTGTAGAGCGCGGCCGTGACATTCTCAGCCGTGGTCAACGTGCCCTGCGGTGCTTCGATCAATCGCGTCCAGGCGTCGATGAAGCGCTGGCGTGCGGCAAGCGCGGCCGGCCACTGGCCGTCATCCTCTGCCGACCAGACGCCGGAAAATTCCGCCAGAGCGGCGGCCATGCGCTCGGCCTTGCCGGGGAAAGTGCCGATCGAATGACAGAGAAAATAGCCGGACATTTGCTGTCTCTCGCTCCCTTGTGATCATGTGATCACAAAACCGGGCGGGGATCAATTGGCAGCACAGAAGAAATGCCGACAGGCGGCCAGGAGGTAAGCGTTAATTTTGGTCCAGAAGCCGCCGCTGACTCGCGGTGGAGGTGGCCGAAGCGCCTGCCAATTCAGGGCGCCTTGCCGAAGGCGGCGAAATCCACAGCGCGAGGCTCGGGCACGTCAGGGCAGATCGCGCGCAAGGTTTCCTGCGTCGCTGTAATGTCGGCCACCACCTCGTCGCGCGCGCGAATGAAATCCTTGTCCTTGAGCGCGGCGATGATCGCGGCATGCCTGCCCGAGGGCTCCATGGTGCCGGCGCGCATCAGCGGCGCGACGTGGTTGGACAAGAGCCGCATATAAGGGCCGAAGCGCAGCCACAGCGTCTCGATCAACTGGAACAGCACGTCGGAGCCGGAGGCGCGGTAGATGGTGAAATGGAACTGCTGGTTCTTGGCGATCAGCTCATAGATGCTGCCGTCGCGGCCGATCGCCTGCTGGTCGTCGGTGACCTTTTGCAGGGAGGCGACGTCGGTCGCGGTCAGGCGCGGCCCGCCAAGCTCGGCGGCCAGCCCTTCGACCGCGAGCCGGGCCCGGCAGAGGTCGTCGAGCCGCGCCCGCGTCACCACCGGCACGCAGGCCGAGCCGTTCTGCGAGATCTCCACCGCATTCTCTGCCGCGAGCCGGCGCAAGGCCTCGCGCACCGGCATATTCGAGGTGCCGAAAGCTTCGGCCAGCGAAGCAATGGTCAGTACCTGCCCGGGATCGAAGCTGCCGACCATCAAGGCATGGCGAAGCTGCTGGTAGACGCCATCCTGGACAGTGATGCGTCCCGATACGGGTTCGAAGCCCAGAGCCACGCTTTTGCTTTCCTTGGGTGCCGGCAAAGTCTATCTGCGAATTCCTACCCGCCAAAGCGGGTGTGATCATCTGATCACAAATCGTGGCGATAGCCAAGCGACTGGGAAATGCCTCGCGCGATGCGGTCGCTGAGCCCAAATTAGCATCTGCTTGGGACGTTGGCGCTGCCCTTTCATCGTCCTGCCGGGCATTTCTCCCCACCGCAATCTCGGCGCCTTTTGCAGCGCTGGCGATTGGCGAAGACGAGTGATGACAGCACCCTTCTCCCCGTTTCACGGGAGAAGATGGCGGCAGCCAGATGAGGGGCAGCGCCGACGTTGAGAATTGGTGGCTTAAGGGTGAGCGCGCCAGCAACCTGCTATCGAGAATCAACCCTGGCCCAAGCCGGCCGCCCCTCATTCCGGAATAACCGCCATCGCCTGTATTTCCACTTTGGCGCGGTCTTCGACCAGCGCCACCACCTGCATGGCGGCCATCGCCGGAAAATGCCTGCCGATGACGGCCCGGTAGGCCTCGCCGATCCCTTTCAGATTGGCAAGATATTCGGCCTTGTCGGTGAAATACCAGGTCATCGAGGTGATGTGCTGCGGTTCGCCGCCGGCTTCGGCCAGCACCGCGACCACATTGGCGAGCGCCTGCCGCACCTGGCCGACGAAATCGTCGGTCTCGAACTTGCATTCGGCGTTCCAGCCGACCTGGCCGCCGACGAACACCAGTCGCCCATGCGCCGCGACGCCATTGGCGTAGCCGATCGGTTTGGCCCAGCCTTCCGGCTGCAAAATGGTGTGCATGTCTAGCCTCCCCCGGTTTCAAATACGGTCCGCAAGGTCTTACGCCGCTCCCATGACCTGCCTGGCGATCACCACCTTCTGCACGTCCGAGGCGCCCTCATAGATGCGCAGCGCCCGGATCTCGCGATAGAGGCTCTCGACGATATGGCCCTTGCGCACACCGTCGCCGCCATGCAGCTGCACGGCCTTATCGATCACCTTCTGCGCCTTGTCGGTGGCGAAGAGCTTCGCCATCGCCGCCTCGCGTGTGACCCGCGCCGCGCCCATGTCCTTGGTCCAGGCGGCGCGGTAGATGAGGAGCGCCGCGGCATCGACATCCAGCGCCATGTCGGCGATATGGCCCTGCACCATCTGCAGCTCGGCCATCGGCGCGCCGAACAGTTTTCGCTCGGCCGCGCGCTTGACGCTCTCGTCCAGCGCGCGCCGCGCAAAGCCGAGGGCGGCCGCGCCAACGGTCGAGCGGAACACGTCGAGCACCGACATGGCGATACGGAAACCATCGCCCGGCTTGCCGATCAGGCCGGAAGCCGGAACGCGCACACTGTCAAAAGAAAGCCGCGCCAGCGGATGCGGCGCGATCACCTCGAGCCGCTCGGCGACATCGAGACCCTTGGTCTCCGCCGGCACGACGAAAGCGGAAATCCCTTTCGCGCCCGGCGCCTCGCCGGTGCGGGCAAAGACGACATAAAGATCGGCGATGCCGCCATTGGAAATCCAGGTCTTTTCGCCGGAAAGCACATAGTCGCCGCCGTCGCGGACTGCCGTCATCTCCATGTTGGCGACGTCCGATCCCGAGCGCGGCTCCGACAGCGCGAAGGCCGAGATTGCCTGGCCAGCCCGCGTCTTCTCCAACCAGCGCTGCTGGTCCGCCGTGCCGAACAGCGAGATCGCGCCGGTGCCCAGCCCCTGCATGGCGAAGGCGAAGTCGGCCAACCCGTCATGGAGCGCCAGCGTCTCGCGCGTGATGCAGAGCGTGCGCACGTCCAGTGGTCCGGGATTGGCGGGGTCGAGCGCCGTCGGCTTCAGCCAGCCGTCCCGGCCAAGCATCGCCACGAGTCCGCGGCAGGCGGCGTCGACGTCGTGGTGGTCGACGGGGAGATTTTTCGCGCACCAGGCGTCGAGCTGCTCGGCGAGCGCGCGGTGGCGGTCTTCAAAGAAGGGCCACGAGAGGAAGGTGCGGTCAGGCATTTGCACCTCCGCAGTTCTGCGAGCGCAGCGCTCTACGGCGCCCCCCTCTGTCCTGCCGGACATCTCCCCCTCTAGGGGGGAGATTGGCAGTTTTGGCGCCCCACTCAATCCTGCGGCGTTGGTGGTTGGCGAAAGCGGGGGCGACATCCAATCTCCCCCCTAGAGGGGGAGATGGCCGGCAGGCCAGAGGGGGGCGCTGTCCCGCCAGCGTCTCCAACAACACACCCATCCCTAATCTCCCTCGAACACCGGCTTTTCCTTTGCCACGAACGCCTTGTATGCCCGTTCGAAATCGCCGGTCTGCATGCAGATCGCCTGCGCCTGCGCTTCCGCCTCGATCGCCTGGTCGAGGCCCATCGACCATTCCTGGTTGAGTTGTGTCTTGGTGATGCCATGCGCAAAGGTCGGGCCGGAAACGATGCGCGCCGCCATGTCGAGCGCGTCGCCCTCGAGCGCGGCCGGCTCGACAAGCCGGTTGTAGAACCCCCAGCGCTCGCCTTCGGCAGCGCTCATGGTGCGGCCGGTGTAGAGCAGCTCGGCCGCGCGGCCCTGGCCGATGATGCGCGGCAGGATCGCGCAAGCGCCCATGTCGCAGCCGGCAAGCCCGACGCGGGTGAACAGGAAGGCGGTCTTTGCCTCGGGCGTGGCGATGCGGATATCGGAGGCCATGGCGATGATCGCGCCGGCGCCGACCGCCACGCCGTCGACGGCGGAAATGATCGGCTTGCCGCAATTCAGCATCGCCTTGACGAAGTCGCCGGTCATGCGTGTGAAGGCAAGCAATTGCTTCATGTCCATTTTGACCAGCGGCCCGATAATGTCGTGGACATCGCCGCCCGAGCAGAAATTGCCGCCATTGGGCAGGAACACGACGGCATCGACATCCTCGGCATAGACGAGCTCGCGAAACGTGTCGCGCAGCTCCGCATAGCTGTCGAAGGTCAGCGGGTTCTTGCGCTCCGGCCGGTCGAGCCGGATTTTCGCGATCCGGCCTTCGGCCTCCCAGAGGAAGTGCTTCGGCTTGAGCTTGGCCATGGCGCTCATTCGCGTCCCTCCCAATTGCTGCGGAAGGATTTCAGCATGCCGGTCAGCCGACGCGCCTCGTCCTCGCTGACGGTGCCGAGAAGCTCGCCGACCCAATTCTCATGGGCGGCGGCGATCGCGGCGAAGGATTTCGAGCCTTCTTCGGTCAGACGCACCATCGAGGTGCGGCGGTCGCCATTGCGGCGCGCGCGTGTCACCAATCCTTCCGAAACCAGCCGGTCAACGATGCCCGTCACATTGCCGTTCGAGACAAGCAGGAAACGGGACAGGTCGCTCATCAGCATGCCTTCGGGCGAGCGGTAAAGCGCTGCCATCACGTCGAAGCGCGGCAGCGTGGTGTCGAACTCCTTCTTCAGCCGCTCGCGCAACTCGGCCTCGATGGTGCGCGAGGCGCGCAGCAGGCGGATCCACAGCCGCAGCCTCTCCTTGCCCGGCCCGGTGGAGGTCGGCCCCGCTACCATGTCTCGCCTCCAGAGACCGAGATCGCCTGCCCGGTGATCGACCGCGCGGCATCGCTGCACAGCCACAGCACCGTCGAGGCGACCTCTTCGGGTTGGATGAACCGCCCCTGCGGGTTCGTCGCCGCGAGGCCTGCACGCGCCTCATCGGCGGAACGTCCCGTCTTCTCGACGATGCGCTGGACGGACTCCTCCAGCATGTCGGTTTCGACGAAGCCGGGGCAGACGGCGTTGACCGTCACGCCCGACTTGGCGGTCTCGACGGCCAAGGCCCGCATCAGTCCGACGAGGCCGTGCTTGGCGGCGACGTAAGGCGCGACATAGGCGTAGCCTTTCAGCCCGGCGGTCGAGGCGACGAAGACGATGCGACCTGCCTTCCGCGCCAGCATACCGGCCAGCGCCGGCTTCACCGTCAGGAAGGCTCCCGTAAGGTTGACGTCGAGCGTACGCTGCCAGTCGGCCAGCGATGTCTTATGCGCCGGTGCACTGCCGGCCATGCCGGCATTGGCGACGACGATGTCGAACGGTCCGCGCGCCGCCTCCGCCGTATCGTGGAGGGCAGTTATCTCGACTTCATTCGTAACATCCGCAGCGACGGGGAAGATCCGGTCGCTTTCCTTTACGACCTCCGCGAGTGCTGCTTCCCGTCGCCCGCAGATGGTGACGTTCACGCCGGCTTCGGCCAGCGCCAGCGCGATCGCACGGCCTACGCCTGTACCGCCGCCGGTGACCAGCGCATGCTTGCCGGCAATTTCGCGCGCGGCGCTCATACTTTCAGCCCCGCCGCTGCTTCGCGCTCCGCCAGCCGGTAGGCCTGGTCGCGTCCGCGCAGATAGGGATCCGGCCATTTGACGCCACGGTCGCCGAGCGTCACCGCCGCATGCAGGGTCCAGTAGGGATCGGTGAGATGCGGCCTTGCCAGCGCCACCAGATCGGCGCGGCCCGCCATCAGGATCGAGTTGGCATGGTCGGGCTCATAGATGTTGCCGACCGCCATGGTCGCCATGCCGACCTCGTTGCGGATGCGGTCGGAAAACGGCGTCTGGAACATGCGGCCATAGACCGGTTTAGCGGCGATGGTGGTCTGCCCAGCCGACACGTCGCAGAGATCGACGCCGGCCTGATGCAGCAGCCTGGCGATCTCGACCGCGTCGGCCGGCGTCACCCCTTCGATGCCGACCCAGTCATTGGCCGAGATGCGCATCGAGATCGGCTTCTCGGCCGGCCAGACCGCGCGCACCGCATGGAAGATCTCCAGCGGATAGCGCATGCGGTTTTGCAGCGAGCCGCCATACTCGTCGGTGCGCCGGTTGGTCAGCGGCGTGATGAAGGCCGACAGCAGGTAGCCATGCGCGGCATGGATCTCCAGCATGTCGAAGCCGCAGCGCTCGGCCATCTCCGCCGAGGCGACGAACTGGTCGCGTACAGCGTCCATGTCGGCGCGGTCCATCGCCTTCGGCACCTGGTTTTGCGGCGACCATGGCACGGCCGACGGCGCCATCACAGGCCAGTTGCCGGAAGGCAGCGGCTCGTCCGTTCCTTCCCAGCCGAGGCGGGTCGAACCCTTGGCGCCGGAATGGCCGATCTGGGCGCAGATCTTTGCCTCGGTCTCGGCATGGACGAAATCGACCAGGCGCTTCCAGGCAACCTCGTGTTCAGGCCTGTAGAAACCGGGGCATCCGGGCGTGATGCGCCCTTCCGGGCTGACGCAGGTCATCTCGATATAGACCAGCCCCGCGCCGCCCTTGGCGCGCTCGGCATAGTGGGCGAAATGCCAATCGGTCGGGCAGCCGTCGATCGCCTTGTACTGCGCCATCGGCGAGACGACGATGCGGTTGCTGAGCGCCATATCGCGCAGCTTGAACGGCGCGAACATCGGCGCGCGGCGTAAGCTGTTGCCGCCGGCGCCGGCCTTTCGCTGGAACCACTCCTCGGCCGCCGCCAGCCATTCGGCGTCGCGCAGGCGAAGGTTCTCGTGGCTGATGCGCTGAGAGCGGGTGAGCAGCGAATAATTGAACTGAACTGGATCCAAACCGAGATATCGTTCGACTTCTTCGAACCATTCCAGCGAATTGCGCGCCGCCGACTGCAGCTTCAGCACCTCGGTGCGCCGCGCATCCTCATATTTGCGGAAGGCCGCCTCGAGGTCGGGCTCTGACTCGACATAGTCGGCAAGCGCCGCCGCGCTCTCCAGCGCCAGCTTCGTGCCGGAGCCGATCGAGAAATGGGCTGAAGCCGCAGCGTCGCCCATCAGCGCCAGGTTCTTGTACGACCAGCGCTCGCACAGCACCCGCGGAAAATTGATCCAGGCCGAACCGCGGATGTGGTTGGCGTTGGTCATCAGCGGATGACCGCCGAGATGCTTTGCAAAAATGCGCTCGCAGACCGCGATCGATTCCTGTTGCGTCATCTGGCCGAAGCCGAACGCAGCCCAGGTCTGCTCGCTGCATTCGACGATGAAGGTCGCGGTCTCGCTGTCGAACTGGTAGGCATGCGCCCACACCCAGCCATGCTCCGTCTTTTCGAAGATGAAGGTGAAGGCATCGTCGAATTTCTGCGTGGTGCCGAGCCACACGAACTTGCATTTGCGGGTGTCGATATCGGGCTTGAAGACATCGGCGAAGGCGGCTCTGGATTTCGAGTTCAGCCCATCCGCCGCGACCACCAGGTCATGCGTTTCCATGAACGGTTTGGGATCGGATATCTCGGTCTCGAACATCATCTTGATGCCAAGCTCGCGCGCTCGGCGCTGCAGCAGGACCAGGAGCCGCTTGCGGCCGATGCCGCAAAAGCCATGACCTGAAGACACCGTGCGCACGCCGTCATGGATGACAGCGATGTCATCCCAGTAGGCGAAATGCTTCTTGATCCAGACGGCGCTGACCGGATCGTTTCTGGTCAGGTTCTCCAGCGTCTCCGCCGACAGCACCACGCCCCAGCCGAACGTGTCGTCCGGGCGATTGCGCTCATAGACCGTCACCTCATGCGCGGCATCGCGCAGCTTGAGCGAAATGGCAAAATAGAGTCCGGCCGGACCGCCGCCGAGAACCGCAACCTTCATGTCTTGCGATCTCCTCTAGAGCAATTCCAGGAAAAGTGCGTAGCGGTTTTCCGTCCGGAATTGCATGAAACGCTCTAAGGCTTAGAGAACCGCCGGCAACGCCGGCGATCCCAAAAGCACTATCGCGCTGCCGGGCAATTATTTCAAGCTTAAAGTTTCACAATTGAACGATCGCCCGTTCGCGAGCAACAGCTCACTTGGTAGGATCCTTCGGGCTCCACAGAACGGTTTCGGCGCCCTTCTCGTAGGCCATCCCTTCGGGGTAGCTGATCGCCTCGAGCTGCAGCCCCCACGGCGCCTGGAAATAGAGGATGGTCTGGCCTGCAGCCGGCCCTTCCTTCACCGGCAGCGGTCCCATCCGGGTTTTAACACCCTTGGCCTCGAGATAGGTTTTCGCCGCGGCAACATCGTCGACATAAAAGGCGATGTGGAAGCCGCCGATATCGCTGTTCTTCGGCGTCAAATCCTTCTGGTCGGGCGCCGTGTATTTGAACAGCTCGATGTTCGATCCATAGCCGCAGCGCACCAAGGTGATCTCCTCGATCACCGCCTTCGGATCGACGCCGAGCAGATCCTGCATGAAGGTGCCCTTGTCGTCCGCGAACGGCCCGAAGGACATCGCCTTCTTGCAGCCGACGACATTGGTGAAGAAATCGACGGCCTGCTTCATGTCCGGCACGGTGATGCCGGTGTGGTCATGTCCGCGCATGCCGGGGATCGAATCCGCGGAAGCCATTCCCATTGCGCTGAACAAAGAGGCCGCGAGGATCGCCGCCTGGATTGCGTATTTCATGTCACCCTCCGTTGGCGGGCTGACTTGTCCTTGCGCACATCCGAGGCCCGCTGGTCGGCGTGCGGATCAAAACTCACGTCATGCCGATGCCTTGGGCCGCAGCCAGTCCGGATCGATTTCCGGCAGCGGAATGGCGGCGAGCAGATCGCGCGTGTAAGTCTCCTTCGGATTGTCGAATAAAGCGTCGGTGGCGCTGGCCTCGACGATCCTGCCCTCGCGCATGACGATGACCTGCTGGCAGAGCCGCCGGATCACCGATAGGTCATGGCTGATGAAGGCGACCGTCAGCCCCATCTCGGCGGCAAGCTTCTCCAGCAGCGTCAGGATCTGCGCCTGCGTCGAGACGTCGAGGCCGGAGACGATCTCGTCGGCCACCACGAATTTTGGCGAGAGCGCTAGGGCCCGCGCGATGCCGACGCGCTGCCGCTGGCCGCCTGACAATTCGTGGCGGTAGCGGCTGGCAAAATTCTGCGGCAGGCCGACGCGCTGCAGCGCTTCCGCGACTAGTTCCTTCAGCCGGTCGCCAAGCCCGTTCTGCCTCAAGGGTGCGGCGATGATGTTGAAGATCGTGTGCCGCGGATTGAGCGACGACATCGGGTCCTGGAAGATCATCTGCAGGTCGCGGCGCAGCGGCCTGAGCTCGGTTTCCGAAAGACGGCTGATCTCGCGCCCCTCGAAGCCGATGGAACCCGCGCTAGGTTCGAGCAGCCGGACCAGCGCGCGCCCGAGCGTCGATTTGCCCGAACCGGATTCGCCGACAATGCCGGTCACCGATCCCTTGGGCAGGTCGAAGTCGAGCCCTTTCAGGATCTCGGCCAGCGGCGCGCGGCCGACCAGCGGCTTGCGCGTCATGTCGGGCAGCGCCACCTTCAGCCCGCGCACGGAAAACAGCGGCTCAGCCATGGCCGGGCCTCCAGGCCTGGTCGGCGGCGGCGATCTCTGCGGCCAATCCGGCAAGCACGCTTTCGTCCACCGGCTTTAGCGAAGCAAACGGGTCGGTGTAGCGCGGTGTCGCCGCCATCAGCGCGCGCGTATAGGGGTGCTGCGGGTTAGCGAAAAGGGCGCTCGAATCAGCTTCCTCGACCACCTTGCCGGCATAGAGCACCGACACTTTCTGGCTGATCTTGGCAACCACGCCGAGGTCGTGGGTGACGAACAGGATCGCCGTGCCATGATCGCGCTGCAGTTGCGCGATGAGCCGCAGGATCTGTTTCTGCACCGTTACGTCCAGCGCCGTGGTCGGCTCGTCGGCGACAATCAATCGGGGCTCCGCCGCGAAAGCCGCCGCGATCAGCACACGCTGGCGCATGCCGCCGGACAATTCATGCGGATAGCTCTTCAGCACGCGCTCGGGATCGCGGATCTGCACCTCGTCGAGCAACTGCCGGATGCGCTGGTCCGCCGTCTCTGTGCTCCAGCCGAGGATGCGCACCAGCCGGTCGGTCATTTGTGGGCCGATGCGGCGCGACGGGTTGAGTGCGGTGAGCGGATCCTGCGGGATCAGCGCCGTGCGCGCGCCGATTAAGGTCCGCCGCGCCTTCGGATCGAGGCGGCCGAGGTCCTCGCCCTCGATCAGCATCTCGCCTTCGACGATGCGCACGCTTTTCGGCAGCACGCCAAGCACCGCCTTGCCGATCATCGTCTTGCCGGCGCCGCTCTCGCCGACCAGCGCGCGCACCTCGCCCGGCTGCACGCTGAGCGACACGGAGCGCAGCACGCGCTGGCCGTTGGGAAGCACGGCGCTCAAGCCGCGAATGTCGAGGCAGGCGCTCATCGCAGC
This sequence comes from Mesorhizobium sp. CA8, assembly GCF_020164955.1. Lineage (GTDB taxonomy): Bacteria > Pseudomonadota > Alphaproteobacteria > Rhizobiales > Rhizobiaceae > Mesorhizobium. The sequence goes on along the minus strand of NZ_JAIUHG010000011.1, from coordinate 102,088 downwards.
ACCGGATCGAAGCGCGCCTTCAGCGCTTCGCCGAATTGGGTGAAGGAAAGCACGGTGAGGATCAGCGTGATGAGCGGGAACACCAGGACCCACCAGGCCTGATGGATCGACAGCCGTCCCTCGGCGATGATGCTGCCCCAGGTCGGGTCGTCGGTCGAGATCGACAGATTGACGAAGGAGAGGATCGCCTCGACGATGACAGCGATGCCCATCTCCAGGGACAGCAGCGCCACCACCGATGGCAGCACATTGGGCAGCACTTCGCGCAGCATGATGCCGACGCGGCCATAGCCGGCGATGCGCGCGCTTTCGACATAATCCATGCGCGCCTGGCTCATCGCCTCGGCCCGGATCACCCGGCAGAAGCGCGTCCAGTCGATGATTGCAATGGCGAGGATGACGGAGCTCAGGCCGGTGCCCAGCACCGCGACCAGCAGGATCGCGAACAGCACCGGCGGAAACGCCATCCAGACATCGACGATGCGCGAGATGATGCGGTCGGGCCAGCCGCCGAAATAGCCGGCGATCAGGCCGAGCGCGGAGCCGAGCAGGCACGCGGACGTCGCCGCCGCGAAGGCGACGATGAAGGCGATGCGGCCGCCGAAGATCAGCCGCGACAACAGATCGCGTCCAAGGCTGTCGGTGCCGAGCCAGTAGCCGGGTTCGGCCCCGTCCAGCCAGAAGGGCGGCAGGCGTTCCAGCATCAAATCCTGCGCCAGCGGGTCCTGCGGCGCGATCAATGGCGCGAAGATGGCCGCGAGCAGTGCCAGCAGAAGCCAGCCGCCGGCTAGCCACAGCCTCGGGCTCAAACCTCGCCTGGCGACATTTGCCTCATCCATGGCGCAGCCTCGGATTGAGCAGCGCATACATCATGTCGACGGCGAGGTTGATCAGCACGAAGAGCAGCGCGAACACCAGCACGATGCCCTGGATCAGAGGCAGGTCGCGGTTGATGACGGCGTCGATCGCCATGTTGCCGAGGCCTTCGTAGGAGAACAGCCGCTCGACGATGACGGTGCCGCCGATGAGGAAGGTGAACTGCACGCCGACCAGCGTCAGCGTCGGCAGCGCCGCATTCTTCAGCGCCTCGCGCAGAATGACCTGTGTCTCGGAAAAACCTTTGACCCGCGCCAGCACCACATAATCGAGATCGAGCACTTCCTTCAGCGACTGTTTCAAGAGCTGCGCGATGATCGCCGCCAGCGGCAGCGCCAGCGCGACCGCCGGCATCAGCATGTGCTTGAGCAGGTCCCAGGTGAGGTCGAAACGCAGCCTGAGAATGCTCTCGGCCAGATAGAACTGGGTGGCGAAGGGCAAATCGAGCTGCGGCGACACGCGGCCGGAAATGTCGAAGACGGGCACCAGCACCCCGAACAGCAGGATGAGCACCAGGCCCCAGAGGAAATCGGGGATAGAGAGCGTCGCGCCGCTGGCGACGTCAATGCCGGCCTCTATCGCCGTGCCGCGCGAGCGCGCGCCGAGGATCGCGGCGGTGGTGCCGATCGCGGTCGCCATCAGCAGTGCGACCGTCGCCAGCTCCAGCGTCGCCGGCAGCCGGTTGAACACCAGGCCGAGCACGTCCTGGCGCAGCGAGATCGACGTGCCGAAATTCCCATGCAGCACGCCGCCGAGCCAGATGAAGAATTGCTGCACGATGCTCTTGTCGAGCCCGTAGAGCGCGCGCAGCCGCGCAATGTCGTCGTCGCTGGCGCCGGGCGGCAGCATCATCGCGATCGGATCGCCGGGGGCGACGCGGATGACGACGAAAACGACGACGGCGACGCCGAACAGCGTCACCAGCATCGTCAAAAGACGAACGAGGAATCTTTGCAGCAGCATGCGCCCATATGTCCGGATGAAAATGCGCGCCGTCTTGCGGACGGCGCACGGCAATCCAGAACCGACGATCAGGCGGCCGGGGTCATCAGCGCCGGCAGCAGCGCGCCGGACACATGCTGCACGACATTGACCTTTTTCGAATGCACGATCGGTTGCGCATATTGGATCAGCGGCAGCACATAGGCCTGCTCGGCGATGTATTTGTCGACGGCCTTCCAGCCCGCGATGCGCTTGGCCTCGTCCTTTTCGCCCCACAACGGGGTGATCATATCGATCAGATCCTGGCTGTCCCACACCGAATGCGGGCTTGGGCCATACATGGCAAAGCCGGTCGAGGTGGTCGGATCGCCGATCGAGTTGCCCCAGTTGTAGAAGGCGGCCGGCGCCAGCTTGTCGGCGGCGCGCAGCTCGTAATGCTTGGCGATCTCGTAGACCTCGATATTGGCCTCGATGCCGACCTTGCGCCACATGCCGACGATCGCCTGGATCATCTCATAATCCTTGGGCTTGAAGCCCTTGGTCGTCTGGATGGTGAACTTGACCGGCTTCTTGGGCGAATAGCCGGAGGCGGCGAGCAACTCCTTGGCCTTCTCCGGATTGTGCTCGACTTTGATCGATGGATCGAAGGCCGTGTATTCCGGCGTCTCCAGCGTCGCGATCGGCTGGCCGTAGCCGCGCAGCAGCCGCTTGACCAGAAGCTCCTTGTCGACTGCCATCACGGCGGCCTGGCGGACGTTCTTGTCCAGCATCGCCTCGATGTCGTTGAAGAAGATCATGCCGATGTCGGAAACATTCTTGATCGAGCCGGCCAGTCCGTCCTTGGCGATCAGCCGGTCATATTCCTCATAGGGGATTTCAAGCGTCACCTGCGCGGAGCCGGATTCGATCTCGGCGACGCGGCTTGCAGCGTCTGTGACGAATTTGATCGTCACATTCTCGAAGGCGGGCTTGGTGCCCCAATAGTGCGGGTTGGCCTTCAGCCGCAGGAAGGCATTGCGCTCGAACTTGTCGACCATATAGGGACCGGTGCCGATCGGCGCCTTCTCGAAGCCTTCCACGCCGACCTTCTCGTAATAGGCCTTCGGCATGATGTAGCCGGTGAGGAACGACATCCACTTGAAATAGACCGGGTCGAACTGCACGACGTCGCCGGTGATCTTGTTGCCGTCGATCTTGAAGTTGTTCACGTTCTTCCAGACGAACTGGATCGGATTGCCGGTCTTCTCGTCACCGGCCCGCTGCAGCGACCACACCACGTCTTCCGGTGTGAAGGGCGAGCCGTCATGCCATTTCACGCCGTCGCGCACCGTCATCGTCACCTTGGTGCGGTCGTCGTTCCAGCCCCATTCGGTGAGCAGGCCCGGCGTGAAGGAAAGATCGGGCTTCTGTCCGATGATCTGGTCGAACACCGACTGGTAAAGGCCCTGGATGGTCGGGTTGACGGCCGAGGGTCCGGTCGTCGGGTCCCATGAAGGCAGGTTGACGTTGTAGGCGATGGTGAGTTCGTCCGCCGCCTTTGCCGCCCTCGGCAGGCCGAGCGTCGCAGCACCGATCGCCGCTGCGCCATACCCAAGCAAGTCACGTCTGTTAATGGTCATGGTCGTTCCCCTTGTTGGTTGTCATTTGTCCGCGCGGCGTTTTCATTCGGTGGTGGGCAACCGCGCCTTGTCCATCCCGGAATTCTAGCTCTTTATTGGAGCATGATCTTTCTCCGAAAACCGGTTCCCACTTTCGGGATCATGCTCTAGTTCCCTCCCAGCTGTTGGGCGAGCATGTAGCCCGAGCCTGCGCCCGTGCCGGCGCCGGGCCATGTCGCGGCGCCGGTGAGGTAGAGGTTTGCGACCGGCGTGCTCCAGCGCGCGAAACCGCGCGCCGGACGGAACAGGAAATTCTGCGCCAGATGATGGCTGCCGCAGATCTGATCGCCGCCGACGAGGTTCGGATTCTCGCGTTCGAGGTCGAGCGGCGAGGAGATCGCGCGGCCGAGGATCTTTTTGCGCAATCCCGGCGCATAGCTCTCGATGATGTCGAGCACGCGCTCAGCATAGGCGTCCTTGACCGCATCCCAGTGCGCGGGCGCGATCTTGCCCGCGGCATCGCCAAGGATCTCCGCCGGCAGCATGCGCACCTGCACCCACAGCACATGCTTGCCTTGCGGCGCTCGCGATGGATCGACCGCCGTCGGCTGGCCGACGACGAGGACAGGTTGATCGGGAAGGACGCCGGCGATCGCCTGCAGGTAGACGCGCGACATCGCGTCGAGCGACGGCGCTAGATGCACATAGGCGAACTGGCGAAGCTCGGCGCCTGCGCTCCAGTCGGGCAGGTCGTCCAGCGCCAGGTGGATCATCATCGTACCCGGCGCGTGGCGGTATGTCTTCATCGCCGCATCGAAGCCGGCGTCACCCGAACCATTGGGCAGAAGCTTGCCCGGCAACGCTTTCGGCGCGACCCCGGCAATGACCGCCTTGCTTGCGGCATGGGTTTCGCCGGATGCCAGCCGCACCCCCGTCGCCCGGCCGCCGGCCACCGTGATCTCCGACACCTCCGCGCCTGTTGTGATCTTGCCGCCGGCCACCTTGAGCATGCCGGCAAGCGCGCGAATGATGGTATCGGCGCCGCCTTTGCCGAGCACCATGCCGAAACTCTGGTTGGCCATCGATTCCAGGTAAGGGAACACGGCGCCGCCGGCGATGTCGGGCGCGAAATCGAGATGCATGCCCCAGGCCGCGAGTGTCGTGCGCACATGCGGCGTCTCGAAATTTTCCTCGAGCCACGCGCGCGGCGATGACAGCAGCAATCGTCCCGTGTCGAGCGCGCCGGCCAGGCCCTTCTTGCGCCAGATGTTCCATGCGCTGCCGGCCAGCGCCCTTGCGCTCATCGGCGATCCCAGCAGCCGGAAGAGATGTTCGGCCTCGCCCGGAAAGGCGCCGACCAGGCGGCGCCATGTGGCTGCATCCGCCGCCGAGAAGGCAGCCAGCCGCGACGCCGTCTTTTCCAGGTCGTTGCTGACGCCGAACCATGTCCCGTCCGGGAAGGCGCTGGCGAAGCAGTCGGCCACGGGCGCGAACTCCAGCCCGTGGCTTTTCAATTCATTTGCATATTTCCGGTGGAAGGCGGAGCCGGCGAAGAGGCTCAAATTCATCGCGCCGAAATCGTGCCGGAAGCCGGGAAGCGTGTACTCGGCGGTCCGTACTGCGCCGCCGATCGTCTCGCCGCGTTCGAAAACCGCTATTTTCCAGCCTTTGAGCGCCAGATGCGCGGCGCATGCCAGACTGTTATGGCCCGCCCCGACAAAGATGGCGTCGAACTCGCTCACGCCCCGCCCCAAAATGCTTTATGCTTAAAGATAATTGCAGATGCATATGTTTTCGTCTAGTAGGTATATTAAGGGCCGCAACGAGCCTTGATGATCACGATACAAGAGGGAACGAAAGACCATGGACACGCAGAAACTCCTCGGCGAGGTCGCCAGCCAGCTGCTTTCGGGAGCAATCAAGGTGGTCGACCTGACGGCGCCGCTCGGGCCGAACACGCCCCTGATCAAGCTGCCGCCGGAACTCGCCGTCGACACGCCGAAGGTCGAGATCCACGCGATCTCCAAATATGACAAGAACGGTCCGTGGTGGGCCTGGAACTGGCTGAAACTCGGCGAGCATTCGGGCACGCATTTCGACGCGCCGCAGCACTGGATCACCGGCAAGGATTATCCGGACGGCGCCACCGACACCATTCCGGCACAGAATTTCATCGGCCCGGTCAACGTCATCGACTGTTCGAAAGAGGCGGCCGCGGACCACGACTTCCTGCTCACCGTCGATCACATCAAGGCCTGGGAAGCCAAGCACGGCGCCATCAATCCCGGCGAGTGGGTGGTGATGCGCACCGACTGGTACAAGCGCAACGGCTCGGAAGCCGAGTTCCTCAACGCCAATGAGACCGGCCCGCATACGCCCGGCCCGACGGCGGAGGCCATCCAGTTCCTGATAGCCAAGGACATCAAGGGCTGGGGCTCGGAGACGATCGGCACCGATGCCGGCAAGGCCGGCGGCATGGAGCCGCCATTCCCGGCGCACACGCTGATGCACAAGGCCAACCGTTATGGCCTGGCGAGCCTCTGCAACCTCGACCAGCTGCCGCCGAAGGGCGCGATCCTGATCGCCGCCCCGCTCAAGATCGAGCACGGTACCGGCAGCCCGATCCGCGCATTGGCGCTGGTGCCGGGCAAGTAAGGCGAGGTGGCGGTCTTCGGGAGAAGATCATGCTCGAGGGCAATGGAGTGATGCAGTCAAGGCGGCCGTTCTGTAGCGTCAGCACTCTACGGCGCCCCCCTCTGTCCTGCCGGACATCTCCCCCTCTAGGGGGGAGATTGGATGTCACCTCCGCTTTCGCCAATTTCGCACGTCGCAGGACGATGTGGGGCGTCAAAACTGCCAATCTCCCCCCTAGAGGGGGAGATGTCCGGCAGGACAGAGGGGGGCGCGAAGGAACTCGGCTTAGCCTGATTGGCCTCCCGTCATCCGGGGGCGCCCAATGACCGCCCCCGACCACATCATCGTCGGCAGCGGCATCAACGCCCTGGTCTGCGCGGCGATGCTTGGCGCCAAGGGCGCCAAGGTGCTCGTGCTCGAGCGCAACGACCGTATCGGCGGCTGCGTGCGCAGCGAGGAGATCACGGCGCCGGGCTTCGTCCATGACGTGATGGCCACGACCTTCGTGCTGTTCATCACCTCGCCGGCGTTCGCCGCGCTCGGCAAGGACCTTGCGCGGCATGGACTGGAGTTCTGCCACACCGCCACCCCGACAGGCGTGCTCACGCCCGACGGCAGCCATGCCGTGCTCACCACCGACCGTGCCGCCAACATCGGGACGCTGAACCGGATCGCCTCCGGCGACGGCGACCGCCATGGCGGCGATGTCAGCGGTATCGAGCGCAATGCCGGGCTGCTGTTCGGCCTGCTCGGCGGCGCACTGTGGTCCTATCCGACGACCAAGCTCATCGCCGGCGAGGCCTGGCGGCGAGGCCCGCGCAACCTTGCCGCGTTCATGGGCGAGGCGCTGGTGCCCGCGCGCGGCTGGCTGGAAACGACCTACACTTCCGACCTTATCCGTGCGCTCTGGGCGCCCTGGGTGCTGCATGCCGGGCTTGGACCGGAAGACGCCTTCTCCGGCCAGATCGCCAAGGTCATCGCCTTCGCGCTGGAGGCGGCCGGCGCGCCGATCGTCAAGGGCGGCGCGAAAAACCTGCTCGCCGCTTTCGAGGCGCTGATCAAGGAGCGCGGCGGCGAGATACGCGTCAACGCCGACGTCGCCTCGATCATCCAGAGCGGTGGCCGCGTCTCCGGCGTGCGGCTCGCTTCCGGCGAGACGTTGAACGCCGAAAAGAGCGTCATCTGCTCGGTCACGCCAACGCAGCTCTATGGCCGCCTGCTCGGCGACGCGGCTCCAAAGCGTGACGTCGAAGCGACGCGCATTTATCGCTATGGCAAGGGCAATTTCCAGATCCATTACGCGCTGGACAAGCCGCCGGCCTGGCGCGGCGAGGGCCTGGACAAGGTGGCGCTGCTGCATCTGACGCCGGGTTTGGATGGCGTGTCGAAGGCCTGCAACGAGGCGGTGCGCGGCCTGCTGCCCGAAGTGCCGACCATCTGCGTCGGCCAGCCGCATGCGCTCGACCCATCGCGCTGCCCCGAGGGCAGGGCGATCCTCTGGCTTCAGCTTCCGGAGGCGCCGCGCCACGTCAGGGGTGATGCCGCCGGCAAGCTCGAAGCGCCCGCCGACGGCGGCTGGACCGAAGCGCTGCGCGAAGCCTATGCCGACCGCGTCGAGGCGATCCTCGCCAACCACATCGACGGTTTCCGCGAGAGCGTGATCGCGCGCCGCGCCTATTCGCCGGCGGACCTCGAAGCGATGAACATCAACTTTGTCGGCGGCGATCCCTATGGCGGCTCGTCGACCATCGACCAGTCCTTCCTGTGGCGGCCGTTCAAGGCGAGCCGCAACCACGAGACCGGCATCAAAGGCCTCTATCATATCGGCGCTTCCACGCACCCAGGCGCCGGCCTCGGCGGCGGCTCCGGGTTCCTTCTGGCGGGGAGGCTGTGATGGAACAGAAGCTTCCGGAAAAGCGCCAGCGCATCTCCACCCTCGGCCAGATCGGCCTGCAGCAATTCGCGCCCTATCTGATGAACCGCATCATGGGCCGCTACAACGCTACTTTACGTGACGACTTCCGCAAGCAGGGCCTGACCATTCAGCAGGTGCGGACGCTCGCCGTGCTGTCGGTCACCGACGGCGTCACCGTCAACGACCTCTCGGTCTACACGGTGATCGAACAGTCGACCTTGAGCCGCACGCTCGACACGCTGGAAGGGCAGGGCCTGGTGCGGCGCGAGCAAGGCGTCACCGACAGCCGCATCCGCCATGTATTCCTGACCGATGAGGGCCGCGCGCTGTTCACCCGCGCCTGGCCGGCCATGCATGATGCGTTCGAGGCGATGTTCGACGGTGTCGACGATGCCGAATATGCCGCGCTGATCGCGATCCTGCAGAAGATGCTGAAGAACATCCGCAAGCACGACATCTGAGTTGATACGCGCCGCCTGATTTGCGGCAACGGAAGGAGGCAGAGATGGCCGAACGGTCTTTTGCCAAGGAAGTCGAAAAGCTGAGGCTTGGCGCCGGCGAAGAATTCGCCGGCGAGGGCATCCTCGCCATCACCAAGGCGCTCTTGCAATGCGGCGTCGGCTATGTCGGCGGCTATCAGGGCGCGCCGATCAGCCATCTGATGGACGTGCTGGCCGACGCGCAGGATATCCTGGGCGAGCTAGGCGTGCATTTCGAGGCAAGCGCCTCGGAAGCGACAGCCACCGCCATGCTCGCCGCCTCCGTGCATTATCCGATCCGCGGTGCCGCCACCTTCAAGTCGACGGTCGGCACCAACGTCGCTTCCGATGCGCTGGCCAACCTGGCGTCCGGCGGCGTCACCGGCGGCGCGCTGATCATCGTCGGCGAGGACTATGGCGAGGGCTCCTCCATCATGCAGGAGCGCAGCCACGCCTTCGCCATGAAGAGCCAGGTCTGGCTGCTCGACCCGCGCCCGAACCTGCCGTCGATCGTCAAGGCGGTCGAGGACGGCTTCGAGCTGTCGGAGGTATCCAACACGCCGGTGATGCTGCAGGTGCGTATCCGCTGCTGCCACGTCCACGGCCACTTCATCGCCAAGGACAACAAGCGCCCGCCAATGTCTGTCGCCGATGCGCTGTCCGCGCCGCGCCGCGACACCGGCCGCATCGTGCTGCCGCCCGCTTCCTTCCTGCATGAGAAGGAGAAGGTCGCCAAGCGCTGGCCAGCCGCGGTCGATTTCATCAAGAGCCGCAAGATCAACGAGATGTTCGGGCCGGATCACGGCTCGGTCGGCATCGTCATGCAGGGCGGCATGTATAATTCCGTCATCCGCGCGCTGCAGCGGCTCGGCCTTGCCGACACCTATGGCGACACCGACGTGCCGCTTTACGTGCTGAACGCCGTCTACCCGCTGGTCGACGACGAGTTCCTCGCCTTTTGCGAGGGCAAGCAGGCGGTGCTGGTCGTCGAGGAAGGCCAGCCCAATTATATCGAGCAGGCCTTCGCCGCGATGCTGCACAAGGCGGGCCGCGGCACCAGGCTGGTCGGCAAGGAGCATCTGCCGATGGCCGGCGAATATACCGGGCAGGTCATGCTCGACGGCATCGGCTCCTTCCTGCGCGCCAACGCTCCGCATCTGCTGCCGGGCGAAGTCCGCGCGCCGAACAAGCTGGGCGAAGGGGTCGACACCGCCGATCTCATCAATGTCGTTCCCGGCCGTCCGCCGGGCTTCTGCATCGGCTGTCCCGAGCGGCCGATCTTCGCCGCGACCAAGCTGGTCGAGCAGGAACTCGGCAAGCACCACATCGCCTCCGATATCGGCTGCCATCTGTTCTCGATCATGCCGCCCTTCGAGCTCGGCGCCACCACCATGGGCTATGGGCTGGGGCCGGCCTCGGCCTCCGCCTTCAATTCGCCCGACGCCAAACGCCGCTCGATCTCCTTCGTCGGCGATGGCGGCTTCTGGCACAACGGCCTGACCTCCTCGATCGGCAACGCCGTCTTCAACAAGAATGACAGCGTCATTGTCATCGTCGACAATTTCTACTCGGCCGCCACCGGCGGCCAGGACATCCTGTCCTCGCGCGCCTCGAACCGCACCAAGTCGACCAGGCATCCGATCGACGAAGCGGTGAAGGGCATGGGCGTCAAATGGCTGCGCCACATTGATCGCACCTACGATGTCGGCAAGGTGCGAGCCGCGCTGCGCGACGCGCTGACCACTGAGGAGAAGGGGCCGAAGGTCATCGTCGCCTCGTCCGAATGCATGCTCAACCGCCAGCGCCGCGAGAAGCCGCTGGTCGACAAGGCGATCAAGGGCGGCGAACGCGTGGTGAAACCGAAATTCGGCGTCGACGAGGACATCTGCACGGGCGACCACGCCTGCATGCGGCTCTCCGGCTGTCCGTCGCTGTCGGTGAAGTCGCTCGATGATCCGCTCCGCGACGATCCGGTCGCCGCGATCGACCAGAATTGCGTCGGCTGCGGCAATTGTGGCGAGGTGGCGGATGCGGCCGTGCTCTGCCCGTCCTTCTACCGCGCCGATGTCGTCCACAATCCCGGCCGCTGGGATCGTTTCCTGGAAAGCGCGCGGCGGGCCGTGATCGGCCTGTTGCAGCGCCGCCGTGAAAGCCGCCGCTTGATGTTCGCCGATGCTTGACCAGGCTTCTCCCCTGCGCCCGAAACCGGGCGCCTCTGACGACGAGCGGGTGATAAAACTCGCCGTGCTCGCAGTCGGCGGCCAGGGCGGCGGCGTGCTTGCCGACTGGATCACGGACGTTGCCGAGCGCAACGGCTATATCGCGCAATCGACCTCCGTGGCCGGCGTCGCGCAGCGCACCGGCGCCACGATCTATTATATCGAGATGGCCCGCGACACCGGCCGGCTGCCGGTTTTCGCGCTGTCGCCCTCGCAGGGTGACGTCGACATATTGATCGCCGCCGAACTGATGGAGGCTGGCCGCGCCATCATCCGCGGTTTCGTCACGCCTGAGCGCACGACGCTGATCACGTCCTCGCACCGCATCGCCGCCGTCTCGGAAAAGATCGAGCCAGGCGACGGCCGCGCCTCGTCGGAAAAGGTGCACGCGACGGCACAAGCGGCGGCCAGGCGCTTCATCGCCTTCGACATGGAAAAGATTGCCGCCGACAACGGCACTATGATCTCGGCCAGCCTGCTCGGCGCGCTGGCCGGCTCGGACGCGCTGCCCTTCACGCGCGAAAGCTACGAGCAGGCGATCGGCGCCGGCGGCCGTGGCGTCGGGCCAAGCCTCGCCGCCTTTGGCGCGGCTTACGACCGCGCGCGCGGGGTCGCGGCAGCGCCGGCCGGGGAAAAGGCGGCGGCGGAACCCGCCGTTGCCCAGCCCAGGCCAACGGGGAGGGTCAGCGGACCGGAAACCTTGCTGAAAGGCTGGCAGGAGCTTGCCGCCCGCGTCGCGTCGCTCCCGGAACCGTCGCGCGATATGGCCGAGCGCGGCCTGAAGAAGGTTGTCGACTACCAGGACATCGCCTATGGCGGCGAATATCTCGATCGCCTGGATACGGCCATCGCGCTGGACAATGCGGAGCGTGGCTACGCGCTGTCGATCGCCGCGGCAAAGCATCTCGCCAACGCCATGTGCTATGACGACATGATCCGCGTCGCGGATTTGAAGACACGCTCGACCCGAGACAAGCGGGTGCGCAAGGAGGTCGGCGTCAAGGAAGGTTCGGTCCTGCAGGTCACCGAATATTTCCATCCGCGCATCGAGGAGTTCTGCGGCACGCTGCCGGCGGGGCTCGGCAGCTACATCGAGAACCGCCCAAAGCTCGCCGCCTTCCTCGACCGCCGCATTAATCGCGGCCGCCACATCCGCACCGACAGTCTCACCGGCTTCGCTATGCTGTGGTTCATCGGCGGCCTGCGCCGCTGGCGCCGCCGCCTGCTGCGCCACAGGGTCGAGGTCGAGCATCTGGAGCGCTGGTACGATCTGGCGCTAGGCAAGGCACGTGAAGACTATGCGCTCGGAGTCGAAATCTTGAACTGCCGCCGCCTGATCAAGGGCTATAGCGACACCTATGCCCGCGCCCAGTCGAAATTCGACCGCGTGCTCTCGGCGCTCCCCATGCTCAAAGGCCGCGAAGACGCCGCCGACTGGATCCGCCGCCTGCGCGAGGCGGCGCTGAAGGACGAGAACGGCGACATGCTGGACGGCGCGCTGAAGACGGTGGCGACGCTCAACGAAGGCGCCGCCCGCTAACGAAGACGTGATCCATCGCGCTCCGACGGAATTCGGCCCTGTCCTTCGTTTCACGGAGGTAGGGACAAATTTACGGAGACAACGCATGTTCGCAAAATACTTTCTGCCTCTCGCCATGGCTGCCGGCACGTTGATGCTGTCCAGTGTCGGCTCGCAGGCCATGCCGATGGCCAAGCCCGATGCTGCGCCGCTGCCCATCGAAACCGGTCCCGGCCGGCACGTGAACCGCTGGGGCAATTGCGTGCCCAACGGCCGCCGGTTTATCCGGCCCGTGCGCCATTGGCATCCCGGCTTCTGGGCGCATCACCGCTGGCACCCCGGCTATTGGACCTGGTGATCGCTCTCGGATCGCCGTCGATGCCCGCGCTGGCAACCGCGCGGGCGGTTTGGCTAAGGTCCCACGCACAGGTTCGAAACCTCCGCGCCAGCGTTGGTGATTGGCCGAGGCCCCTCAGCCTCGTCATCCACGGGCGGAGCAAGGAGCGAAGCGACGCAGCGCAGACCCGAGGATCCATTCCGTGACGTTCAGGCGTTGCCACGGTTCAGAATTCTGCTCCGCAGCACCACGATCAAAGTCACGGAATGGATCCTCGGGTCTCCGCGTCCGCTTCGCTCCCGCTCCGCCCGTGGATGACGAACTGACTGGCGCGGAGCCTATCGCTGACCGGCAAACTCGGACTCACGCCACCAGATCCCGCATCGGCTCCACCGCCGCCGACTCCGGAAACACCTTGTCGCCAAGCACCGCCGGCGACAGCCCGAATTGGTCGGCAAGCAGCCCCTTCAGCACCGCGCGCACATCGCTGGTCGGTGCAAGGTCGCGGCCTTCGTAGAGCTGCGCCGGCTTAAGCCCCGGCCAGTCGGCGATGACGCGGCCGCCCATGATCGCGCCGCCAGCGAGCAGCACCACCGTACCGGTGCCGTGATCGGTGCCGACGGTGCCGTTGATGCGCGCCGTGCGGCCGAACTCGGTGACGGCGACGACCGCCGTGTCGCGCCAACGCTCGCCGAGCCCTTTCTCGAACTCCTCGAAGGCGCCGTCCAGGCCGCCGAGCAGATTGGCGAGCCGGCCGGTGGCGCCGCCTTCGTTGACATGCGTGTCCCAGCCGTCGAAGGCGAGCGCTGCGATGCGCGGCCCGTCATCGGCCGCCATCAGCCGCGCCGCTCCTTGCGCCGACTGCAGCATGCCGGCAGCATTGCCGAGGCCGCCCTTCATCGTCTTGCCGTCGAGTTGGTCGCCCAGCGCCATGCGGTCGGCGTCGAGCCCTTTCTGAAGTGCGGCCGCCAGCACAGGATCGCGATGGTTGTAGAGGTCGAGCACGCGCTCGGCCAAGGCGTCGCCGGGCGTCGGCAGCGCCTGCGGCGCCCAACCGAGCACCGGGGCGCCACCGCGGATCACCAGCGGCGTCGAAGGCCCGACCGCCAGTCCGCCGAGCTTCGCCACGCGCTCGCCCGCCGGCAGGCTGGCCAACGCCCGGTTGAGCCAGCCGGTCGTGGCGTTGCCGGGCCCGGCAGGCCGCTTTCCAGCACGTCCTGGCCGTCGAAATGCGAGCGGTCGCGATAGCCGGTCGCCGCCGCATGCACGACCGCTGCCTGGCCCGCCTTGAACAGGCGCGCAAACACTGGCATCGCCGGGTTGACGGCGAACAAGCCGTCGAGCGGCAATGCCGGGTTGGCGCCCGAGAGCGAAAGCGCGATATCGCCGTGCAGGCCGGCATAATCTGGATCGCCGACCGGGCCGACGGTCGACAACCCGTCCAGCGCGCCGCGCAGCACGATGACGATCAGGCGTGGGTCGCGGTTGTCGGCAGCGCGCGCGAAGCGCGGCAGATGGGCCCAGGCAAACAGCGCGCCGCCGCTCATCAGCACCGCGCGGCGGGACAGGCTAGGGGTTTCGCAAAGAAGGCTCATGGCCGCATCTCCATCACTGTTACCGGCGCTGGAATTACCGGCGTTGGAATTCCGGCGCCATCAACAGCAGCGCCAGGCCTTGCTGCTTGGACTCCGCGCGCGAAATCGCCTGCCGTGTCTCGGCCGAGACGGATGTGCCGATCAGCGAGGCCAGCATCTCGTCTGGATCGCCGATATCGTCCGCCTGCTTCGCCGCCTGCCAGGCGATGTCCAGCCGCGTCTTGAGGCCCTCGGCCGAGGTCCATGCATCCCTCTGGTCGGAAAAGCCGTTCGGCCCGGGCGGCCGCCACAGCGGTTCACCGAGCACGCTCAGCCAGCGAAGCGACCGTTGCGATTCGTTGCCGGCGGTGGCGCCCACCGCCCGGCGCAGCGCCACGACATAGTCCAAGGGCGAGCGCAGCTTCGTGAGCGGCGTCGACCAGGTTTCGGGCATGTCGATCAGCGTCAACGCGGTCGAGCGCAGGTCGCCATCGGTCTTGCTGAAGACCGTGGCCAGACGGGCGACCGCCGCCGGGGACGGATCGTCCGCGATGAAATGGCGGGCAAGCTTGGTGGCGATGTGCCGCGCGGTGGCCGGGTGGCGGGCAATGTCGTTGAGCGCGGCTTCCGCCTGGCCCATGCCGCCGTCGGGATAGGTCTTGCCGAGCAGCACCGCCTGGCCCGGCTGATGCGCATCGGCGTTGAAGACGAAGCTCCCCGGCTCGCCCAACCGCCCCTCCCGTCCGGCCATCGTCCAGCCGGTCAGCATGGCCGCGAAACTGGTGACGTCGGCCTGGGTATAGCCGCTGCCGACGCCCAGCGTGTGCAGCTCCAGGATCTCGCGGGCGAGATTCTCGTTGAGGCCGCGTCCGCGCCGCTTGCCGGCGCGGGAATCGGGGCCGATGGACTGCCGGTTGTCGAGATAAAACAGCATGGCCGGATGGTGCTCGACGGCCAAAAGCATGTCGGCGAAGCGGCCGAGCACGAAGGGGCGGATCGCCTCGCGTTCGAAGGCCCCAGCGCAGGCTCGCACGACCGGCGCCTTGGCGACGGAGACGCAGAAATGGTTTGACCAGAAGCCGACCAGGCGCTCCACGAAGCCGGGCGCCGCACTGAGCGCCTTGTCGAACCGGGCCTGCGCCTCGTCGCGATAGATATCGGCCTCGACACGCGGCACCGCGGGTTTGGCTTTTGTCACGGCCGGGTCGGCTGGATCATCCGCCGCCATCGGCTGCATGACGGCCGCCGCCCTCTCGGCCCGCGCCGCCTTGCGCTCCATGGCTGCCGCCATGCTGGCCTGAATCGCCGCGGTGCTGTCCAGCAGCCCGGCATTCCGTGGGTCATCGGGGGAAATGAGCGCGATGTCCTGCTGCGTGAGCTCGGCCTTGAGGTAGTCGCGCGGATCGGCGGCGATCTTTCCGAAATCGTCGCCGGGTTTTGCGCCGAGGCCGAAGCGGTGGAGCGCCACTAGCGCCGGATCAGGCGACACGGACTTTGAAACCGGTGTGGCCAAGGAAGCCTCCGTCCGAGCCCGACGCAGATCGCGCCGGGCGACATGTTCCTCGATCGCAAGAGCGCTCACGACGCCGGCCGCAGCACCGGCGTCGTGAGCAGGTCATCACCAGCGGCGCCAGTGGTGCCAGCGGTGGTAAGGATGCCAGGCCGGGCCGATATAGATGCGCGGCCCGCCCCAGTAATAATAACCGGGATAGATCACGCGGCGGTTGGGCACGCAGCGGCCCCAATAATTGGGATGCCAGCTCGGACCGCAGCCCCAGGCGACATGCTCGATAAGCGCCGGCGAGGGTGCAACCGCTGCGATCGGCATCGCCGAGGCGGCGCTTGCGGCGGCCGTTCCGCCGATGGCGAGCGCGGCTGCGAGCGAATATTTCGTCAGACTGTTCATCGGATACTCCCGACAGTTTCGAGGTTGAAGAGAACCTGCCCGCCGCCGAAGGCGGTCACAGGCCTGTCCCTCTTTCCCTTGAACGGAGCGCGGTCGCCCCTTCCGTCGCCGCCTATGGCAATTTTTTTGCAGGCGGCGGCTGCCGGCCGGCGCGTCGCAACAAGGCATCCGCCAGCAGCCGGCGGTCCTCCGGCGAGCCTGATGCGGCAAATTCGATGATGCGCTGTTCCAGCCTGGTGCGAACGGCAAGATCGGCATTGCGCGCGCGCTCCAGGGCGGTGGCAAGCGCATTGGTGTCGAGAGTCGGCTGTTGCAGAAGGTTCGCCGCCTCGCGCCGCGCGGCCTGTCCGTCGAGGATCACGTCACGCGAGTCCCGGCGCACCTCGCGCAACGCCTGGCGGAACACCTTGCGGTCGGCGGCCGGCAACCTGCCGCCGGCCGATTCCAGCGAATAACCCGGATTGGACTTGCCGATCAGCCAGCCCGCTCCGCCCGCGAGCGCGCCGATCAGAAAGACGTTGAGCACCAGGGATGCCGCGACAAGACGGGGGTTCATAGATCCTCCTCGGTTTGGTCGGCATCGGGGCCGGCGTCGCCGAAAGACGTCGCATTGGCGTCCATCACATAATGATCGGGCTGGATATCCGGGCTGACGACGGTCACCAGCGCCAGCCCCGCCACGGCACCGGCCAGCCCGGCGCCCGCAAGCCCGAAGCCCAGCCACCAGAACCGTCGGCGGCGCTCCTGCCTGACCTCGGTCGCGGCGCGGGCGACGATCGTGCGATGCAGCGCCGGGCTGGGTGCTTCGAACCGATGCCGGTCGAGCATGGCGTCGAGCTTGCCGGCGCGCGCCAGGATGGCGAAGCCTTGCTCGGTCTCGGCAAACAGCATCGCTGCGGCCTGATCGGCCGGCGGCCAGCGGTGCAAGGCGCTGCCATAGGCATCCGCCAGCGCGGCGAAACGCCGGGCATCCATCGGCCCTTCCGTTCTCTTCTCAGCCATCCCGTTCCCCCTTCCGCCGTTCCGACGTGGCCCCCCACGTCCTGGGTCGCGAAGCCGGCAATGCCTTTGCTGTCTCAGTCATTGCCATCGTCTCCAATGAGCATGGCCTGCAAAGCGCGCCGGCCGCGCGCGAGCAGGCTTTCCAGCGCATCGACGCTGACTTGCATGGCGCCGGCGGCTTCGATGTTGGACAGCTCCTGATAATACACCAAGACGATCGCCTCGCGCTGGCGCGGCGCGATGCGCTGCAGCGCTTGGTTGACCTTGCACTCTTCGTCGCCCGGCATGGCGTCGGGAAGCGGCGCCTCGTCCGCCACCTCCGGCAGGTCGTCCGTCGTCCATTCGCGCCGGCGCCGCAGCCGGTCGTAACAGAGGTTGAGCGCCACCCGGTGGATCCAGGTGTCGAAGCGTGCGTGCCCCCGGCGCCAGCCCGAGGCGTGGCGCCAGATGCGCACGAAAGTCTCCTGGGCGACGTCCTCGGCCTCCGCCGGGTCGCCGAGCATCCTTGTGGCCAGGGCCAGGATGCGCGGCAGCTTGCGCGCCACCATCGCCTGCACGGCGGCGGGGTCGCCGGCGCCGATGCGGCGTACCAGTTCCTCGTCCGGATCGGCGCCCATCAATCGGAGCGCTCGCGACTGTCATTGTGCGGCATAACCTCTTGGTCATTGCTCCTGCTTGGAAGCGGATTTGTGGCTCGGCCTCTCGTCGGCGCTGAGCATGCCGTCGCTATTCTTGTCGAGCCTGGCGAAGCGCTTGGCGAGGAAGGCGTCGAGCTCGCCCTTGTCAACGAAGCCGTCTTTGTTGGTGTCCATGCGCGCGAAGGATTTGGCCGGATCGGCCTTGGCTTTGCGCGCGGCCTGGAAAGCAGTCCATTCGGCGAGGCTGACCTTGCCGTCATTGTCGGTGTCGGCCCGCATGAACGCCTTCTCCCGGCGCGCCTCGAATTTTTCCAGCGTCAGGCCGGGCTTGGTTTGGTCAGACTTGGTGGCCGGAGCCGAGGTGCTCGGCGCCGTCTGGGCCGGGGCAGGGGCAGGCGTCGTTGCCTGGGCGACCGCGGCAGCGGTCTGCAGGCCAAGGGCAACGACGAATAGGGTGGGGCGGATCATGCTCTCGTCTCCGGTTGGACGTGGCCATTGGCGGCCGCGCTTCAGCCATTGAACGCGAGGCAGAGCAAAATCCGTCGGTGCTTTTTCGACCGGACGACAAGCTACCGGATCCGACGCAGCCGGATCGAAGATTCCTAAGGGCAGAAGGCGACGACTATCTCGGCTGGTCGACCGCCACCAGCTGGTCCTGCTTGAAGCCTGCATGCTGCGGCGTCCAGACGTCGCCCTCGCGGTTGAACCAGTGGCACAGATACGTGCCGGAAGCCGCCCCGTCGCTGACAGTCATTTCCGGGCCTCCGGATTTCAGCCTGACGACGTCTCCGGTCTTGAAACTATTGGGCATTTTGACCTCCCATGCTGACAAAGGGAGTTTCCCACCAACAGCTACTCCCGACAATGGCCGAGATGCGCCGATGACGTGGTGCAGGGCTGGGAAGGCGTGAAAATGATGCCGCTTGTGTGACACGCCGGGCGGGACGGAAGGCGTGGCCGGATCATGTCGGGGCTTTGGAGCTGAAGCGAGCGGCCCAATCGCTCCTTGGGTTCAATCGGTGTCGCGCTCTGGGGCCGGCGGCTGTACCGATTGGCTGTCTTCTCCGGCCGGGCGGACGGTCATCGACCTTTCATCGGGCCACAAAGCTTGGGCCTTCATCACCGCTGCCAAAAGGTTGTCGGCTTCAACGCTTCCGATTTCAGTTAGAAGCGGGCTGCTGCCCCCTGCTCCGAAATCGACGTGATAGACCGTCCAACTCCTCATGGCATTACCGACAAAGTACGTCTTGACACAGGCACGCGGATGGAAGCCCGGCTCGCTTTTGTGGTTAGGATTTTGAGGTCCGCAAGCCGGGCATGCACCGACCGATAGGGCGGGGGGGCTTGGGGGTTATCAGCCGGTGCGATCGCGAGACTGTCTGATTTGCCCGCTAGCCCACAATCGACCGAGG
The DNA here is from genome assembly GCF_020164955.1 of Mesorhizobium sp. CA8. Classification (GTDB taxonomy): domain Bacteria; phylum Pseudomonadota; class Alphaproteobacteria; order Rhizobiales; family Rhizobiaceae; genus Mesorhizobium. The sequence goes on along the minus strand of NZ_JAIUHG010000011.1, from coordinate 83,037 downwards.
TCCATCCTGACGAGCGCAATGGTCCGAAAGGACCAAAGATATAGCCCCTTATTCCGTTAGGGCAGATTCCCCCGCCGGTGATCTTTTATCGCCTGCCCCATTGCCTATGGTTCACGGGCAGACGGCTCACCGCCCGGCCTCCGGTAACTATTTGGTTCTCGTGGAGAAATTTGGTGCCGCTTGCGTGACTCGAACACGCGACCCCATCATTACGAATGATGTGCTCTACCAACTGAGCTAAAGCGGCCCGGGAAGCGTCAGGCTTCCAGAATGGGCTGGGTGATAGACTCAACTGCTCGCTAATTCAAGATGGGCAGCGGTGAATTCCGGCCTCGGCGGCGGCAATTCCGATCTACGGTTACCGCGCGACGGGCGCTAGGCGCGGCCCGTGGTGGCGTGCGGGCCTGCCGTCCTTTGCACCAGGCCAGCAGGCGCGGCCGTGCCGGCGGTGACGAAAAAATGTTGATTCTTCAACAAAAAATGCCGAAATGGCTTTGGCCGGCAAGGCAGCCGCTCGCCGTTGATCGATTGGTCGTCCGCGGCTAACGATCAGACAACCGGGAGCGAACGCGCAGAGGGAGCTCGCTTGGACCCCATCGAGAAAGCGATCCGGAATGCCTTCGAGAAAGGCAATGCCGAGGACCGTGCGTTCCGAGAAAAGGTCTATCGATCGGCCTTTGCCGCGCTCGACCGCGTCCTGCAGGCCAATCCGAACGTCACGGTCGAGGCCGCCATCAGCCGCCGCAAGGCAGTCCAGGCCAAGATCACTGAGATCGAATCGGAGTTCCTGCCGGCCGTGCCAGAGGTGACGCTGCCGCCGGAAAACGTCGCGCCCGCCGGCAATGGCGCGCCGGATCCCCACGTCGAAGCGCCGGCCGAATCGGCCGCGCCGGCGGTCGACGCGCCGCTGCCGCCGTCGCAAACCGCGCCGTCGCCATCGATCACCGTCGACGGCCCGGTGCAGCCCGATGCTTCGGACCGGCCGCGTTCGCGCGTGCTGCCGCGCGTCCCCGACATCATGCCGGATGAGACAGCGCTTCCCGATGCGCCCTCGCTCGATGATTCGCCGGGCGCCCCGGTCGGCAACGGCGCCCAGGTCGCGCCTGACCGCGACGAGCGGCGGATCAGGGGCCGGCGCCTGCCGCTGACCGCGATCTTCGTCGTCGCGACATTGCTCGCGGCCGCCGGCATCGGCCTCTATTTCGCCAAGCAGACGGGTGTCTTCAAGACCGCGGCCGAGCTCAACACTGGCCCGCCGGAGCCGACGCCGACGCTGGACGACGAGGATTCCTCGCAGCCGGCTGAGCCAGGTTCGCCGCAGAAGCCGGGCGAGGCGGACCAGTCGAAGAACTGGATCAACGTCTTCTCGCCCGCCGACCCGACCCATGTCAGCGCGCCGTCCGACGCCGCCGCCGAGGTGATGAAGGACGACACCGGCCAGTTCCTGCGCATCCGCTCGGGCGCGTCCGGTTCGGCCATTGCCTTCGATGTCGGCCAGGGCGTGCTGGAGAAGCTTGCCGGCAAGCACGCCATGTTCGACATCGTCGCCCGTTCGGAAGAAGGCAAGGAGACGCAGATCTCGATTGACTGCAATTTCGGCGATCTCGGCGATTGCGGCCGCAAGCGCTACGCCGTCGGCCACGAGCGCAACGAATATCTGTTCGACGTGCAGTTCCCGAACAAGCATCCGGGCGCCGCCGGCACCATCGCCGTCAATTCCGACTTCGACCAGAAGGGCAAGTCGGTGGATATTTACGAGATCCGCGTCTCGATCGCGCAGTGATCGCGTCGTTGTACCTGTCCACGCAAGCGCAGCACCCCACCCGGCGTTTCGCGCCGACCTCCCCATCGAGGGGAGGTAGGACATGGCGCCAACCCGTACCTCCCCTTGATGGGGAGGTCGCGCCGCAGGCGCGGGTGGGGTGAAGCGCCGGCGCCGATTTCCTAACTATCCAGCAACGCCTGCAGCGTTTCGATGCGGTCGGCTTCAGCCGCCGGCTTATCCCAGCGCAGCCGTGAGATGCGGGGAAAGCGCATCGCCACGCCCGATTTGTGGCGGGTCGAGCGGTTGAGGCCCTCGAACGCCACCTCCAGCACCAGGCCGTTCCTGCGGTCGGCGCGCACCGAGCGTACCGGTCCGAAGCGCTCGATCGTGTTGTCGCGCACGTATTTGTCGATCTCTCTCAGCTCCTCGTCGGTAAAGCCGAAATAGGCCTTGCCGACCGGCACCAGCTCTTCCGATCCCTCGGGGCCGGACCAGACGCCGAACGTGTAGTCGGAATAAAAGCTCGAGCGCTTGCCGTGGCCGCGTTGCGCATACATCAGCACCGCGTCGATGGTGTGCGGATCGCGCTTCCACTTGAACCACGGGCCCTTCGGCCGGCCGGCCAGATAGGGCGAATCCCAGCGCTTCAGCATCACCCCTTCGATGATCGGATGCGGCGGCGCCTGGCGCAGCCGCTCCAGCGTCTCCCAGTCGGAAAACGCGACCAGCGGCGAGAGATCGAAGCGGCTGGGATCAAGCGTCCCGACGAAAGCCTCGAGCCGCTTGCGGCGCTCGGCGAAGGGCAGCGCGCGCAGGTCCTCGCCGTCGATCTGCAGCGCGTCGTAGCAGCGCATGAAGGCCGGATATTGCTGCTGGATCTTTGGCGACACGCTCTTGCGGTTCAGTCGCTGCTGCAGGTCGGAAAAGGTTCCGGTCGCCTCGCGCGGGTCCCCGACCAGCAGCTCGCCGTCCAGCGCCGCCTCGAAATTCATGGCGGCGGCAAGGTCCGGGAAGGCGCCCGACACGTCGTCGCCGGTGCGCGAATAGAGCCGGCGCACACCGCCTTCGCACACCGCCTGCACGCGGATGCCGTCCCACTTCCATTCCGCCGCATAATCGGTCGGATCGAGCTTTTCGAGGTCGTTGTCGTCGACGGCGTTGGAAAGCATCACCGGCCGGAACAGTGCGAGCGCTGCGCTCCTCGGCTTTTCCGCCCGGCCCTCCAGCCAGGCGAACAGGTCGGTGTAAGGCGGCGCCAGCCCGTGCCAGAGCTCCTCGATCTCGGCGACATCGACTTGGCCAAGGTCGGCCAGCGCCTGCTTGGCGAGCCGCGCCGACACGCCGATGCGCAAGCCCCCGGTGACCAGCTTGATGATGGCGAAGCGCGCCGAGATGCTGGCGTCGTCGAGCAGCCGCGCCAGCACCCTGGGCCCGTCGGAGCGGCTTGCCGCCTGCAGTCTGGCGACCACCTCCGCGAGCGTCGGCACATGATTGGGGATGTGCCCTTGTGGTTGCGGCCAGACCAGCGACACGGTCTCGGCGAGGTCGCCGACATAGTCGTAAGAATAGCCGAACAGCACCGGGTCCATGCGCTCGACCACCAGCGCGCGCAGCATCGCCGGCTTCACCGCCGCTATGTTGAGATCGCCGGTGATCGCCGCCAGCGCCAGCCCGCGATCGGGATCCTCGACGCTGCGGAAATAGTCGGTCAGCAGCGTCAGCTTGCCGTTGCGCGACGGCGTCAGCACGAGGCGGTCGAGGAGCTCGGCGAAGCGGTTCATGGCCGTTTGCGCTGCGCCAATTGCGAAAGCTGGCGCGAGGCCCCCCTCTCTGGCCTGCCGGCCATCTCCCCCTCAAGGGGGGAGATTGGACGTCGCGTCCGCTTCCGCGAATCTTCGGCGCCGGTAGAGATGCGCCGGCGTTCAAGCTGCCAATCTCCCCCCTTGAGGGGGAGATGTCCGGCAGGACAGAGGGGGGCGCCGTAGAGCGCGACGCCAGCGATTGTCGAAACCACTTCGGCCATTAATCGCCCTCGTCCTCATACCCTACGAGATGCAGCGGCCGCGCCGCGATGCCCTCCAGCTCGCACCAGCGCACCAGTGCCTCCTCGCGGCCATGGGTGACCCAGATTTCCTCCGCGCCGGTTTCCTTGATCGTGATGATCAGCTCGTCCCAATCGGCGTGGTCGGAAATGATCAGCGGCAGCTCTACGCCGCCCTGCTTGGCGCGCTGGCGGATGCGCATCCATCCCGAGGCGAAGCAGGAGATCGGGTCGGGAAAACGCCGCGCCCAGCGATCGGCGAAGGCAGATGGCGGGCCGACGACGATCGCGCCGGCGAAATCGGCCTTGCCGCGGCTTTCCACCGTCGCCGGCTCGAGCCGCCCAAGATCGATGCCCTGGCTTTGATAATATTCGCTGAGCTTGGCCAGCGCGCCATGGATATAGATCGGCCGGTCGTAGCCGGCGTCGCGCAAAAGCCGCATTACGCGCTGCGCCTTGCCTAGCGCGTAGGCGCCGATCAGATGCGAGCGCTCGGGAAACTGCGCCGCCGATTTGAGCACGCGCGCGATCTCCTCATGGTCCGGCGGGTGGCGGAACACCGGCAGGCCGAAGGTCGCTTCGGTGATGAAGACATCGCACGGGATAGGCTCGAACGGCAGGCAGGTGGCGTCCTTCTGCCGCTTGTAGTCGCCGGAGGCGACGATGCGCATGCCTCCATGCTCGACGCAGATCTGCGCCGAGCCAAGCACATGTCCGGCCGGACGGAAGGTGACGGCGACGCCGTCGATGTCAAGGGTTTCGCCGAGCGCAGCCGCCTGCGTCGTTCCGGCGAAATCCTCGCCATAACGCAGCCCCATGATGTCGAGCGTCTCTTGCGTGGCCAGCACCGAGCGGTGGCCGGAGCGCGCATGGTCGGAATGGCCATGCGTGATCAGCGCCCGCCCAACGGGCCGCACCGGATCGATGAAGAAATCGCCGGGCGGGCAGTAGAGGCCCTCCGGCCGGGGCTTGAGCAGGTCGCTGGCGCGCATGGCTTTGAACATAGTGGCTAAATTCCGCGCGGGAAGCCTGTTGCAAGAGACTGCTGACTCGTCCTACAGCCCCTTGCCGGCCCCGCCTCGCCGGTGGGATTCTTCAAAAGATGAAACCGCTCCAGGCCTCGTCGGGTGACTTGAACGCCGATCGCCGCGCCGATTTCGCCGAGATGCTGCTCGCCTCGGGCGAGCCCGCGCAGGCGGCCGAGCTTCTGCTCGACGCGATGGAACTGGCGCCGCAATGGGCTGCCGGCTGGTTTCGCCTCGGCGAGATGCAGGAGGCGGCTGGCCTGCTCGACCAGGCCGCGCAGGCCTGGGCCATGGCGCTGAAGCTGGACCTCGCGGATCGCCTTGGCGCCGCGCTCAAGCTTCAACTGATCGGCAAGGCGCCGGCCGCGGCGGCACCGCCCAGCGCCTTCGTCGAGACCTTGTTCGATCACTATGCCGACAGTTTCGAGGAGTCGCTTGTCCAGAAGCTCGCCTACGGGCTGCCGGATTTTCTCGAGCGCGCCATCCGCAAGGCAAGGCCCGGCCGGTTCAGGCTAGCCCTCGACCTCGGCTGCGGCACCGGCCTGATGGGCGAAAGGTTGCGGCCGCTCGCCGACCGGCTGGAGGGTTACGACATCTCGGCCGGCATGCTGAGGAAGGCGAAAGCCAAGGGCATCTATGACCGGCTGGCCAAGGCCGACCTCCAGCATTTCTCTTACACAGGCGACAGGGCCGACCTCGTTGTCGCGGCCGACGTGTTTATCTATCTGGGCGCGCTTGAACGCATCGTCGGCGCGGTCGCGAACATGCTTGCTGAGGATGGCCTGTTCGCATTTTCGCTCGAGACGCTTGCCGGCGGCGAGGACTTCGCCCTGCTGCCATCACGGCGTTACGCCCATTCCGAGGCCTATGCGCGGCGCGTGCTTTGCGCCAACGGGCTTGCGGTCCTGTCGCTGGAAAGCATGGTTATCAGGCATGACCGGCACGATCCGGTCGAAGGCCTGGCCATCCTGGCCGGCGTCCCCGCGGCAGCCGCCGAGGTGGGGAATCCGGCAACGGCATGAGGTCGGCCTTGCTGCGAAAAAGCCTGAATGGCATGGTCCGGGTTGCGCGGGGCGGACACCATGAGGAGATATCCATGCGCTGGACCATGGTTGCATTGGCATCTTGCCTGACGGTCGCTGGCTGTGTCGGCGGCACGTCGATGGCCGAGCGTCAGGACGAGGATGTCCAATCCTCATTGCAATATGACGATGTGCCTTGCGACCAATTGCTGGCGCAGCGCAATCAACTGGCGCGGCAGAACAATCTGCCCGTCACTGCCAAGCCGAGCTTTTCCAATCCGGCCATGGGCTTCGGCCCCTTCATACCCGACACGCGCTCCAAGGCGCAGCGCGCCAGCAACAAGGCGAGCGGCGAGATCGACGCCATGAACCGCTCGATCGAACGCCGCGACTGCGGCAAGCCGAAGAAGAAGGAGACACTCGGGCTGCCCGGCTCGAAACCTTCCTGATCGTCCGATGCTCCGCCAGCGATCTACCGATCGCCGGGCTTCTTCGCCGCGCTTTCCCTTGACGCGATTGCGGACGGGGTTCGTTGCGGAGTAGTCAAATCCGGCCGCCGAGCACTTTCTCCGGAACGGGTCCAAGGCCGTCACTCCATGAACCTCTCAGACTTTGGCGACCGCATCTGCATCCTGGGACCGTCCAACAGCGGCAAGTCCACCCTTGCCAACGCGATCGCGCGCAAGCGCGGTCTGGAAGCCGTTCACCTCGATCAGCTCTTTCACCTGCCCAATACGGATTGGCAGCAGCGTCCAAAGGACGAATTCATCACCCTGCACGATGCAGCCATCGCCAGCGAACACTGGGTGATGGACGGAAACTATTCGGTTTGCATGACGCAGCGCTTTCGACGGGCGACAGGTCTGATCCTGCTGGATATCTCCACGCCCGCAAGTCTGTTGCGTTATTTTCGGCGAACGCTGTTTGAGACCAAGCGGCATGGCGCGCTGGAAGGCGGGCGCGACAGCATCAAGTGGGACATGATCCGCCACATTGCCGTGGTGACGCCGCGAAACCGCAAGCGATACCAAGCGATGTTCGAAGAGCTCGAGCTGCCGAAGCTGCGGCTGTCTTCGCTGCGGTCGATCAAGCAATGCTTCCGCGACTGGAGTTTGTCGCTCGATTAATACCCCGCCTCTCTGTCGACCAGGTTCTCGAGCTTCTCGCCGCGCTCGTAAGCTGCCATCTGGCGCAGCATGATCGGCACCAGATGCGCCGGATCCGACGTCGCCGCCGCATGAGGCGTGACGAACACTTTCGGATGGCTCCACAGCGGGCTGGTCTTCGGCAGCGGCTCGACCTCGAACACGTCGAGGCTCGCTTCCTTCAGCGTGCCGTCGTCCAGCGCGCGCATAATGTCGGCATCCTTCTGCAGGCGGCCGCGCCCGGCATTGATCAGCACGGCGCCGCCGAGGCCGTTGCGCCGGCGCAGTTCCTTGAGCAGCCCGTAATTGACGATGCCTTGCGTTTGCGGGGTCAGCGGCAAGAGCACGACGAGGATATCGGTGGCGTTGAGGAACGGGATCAGCCCCGCCTCGCCGGAATAGGTCGAAACGCCCTGCATCGGCCGGTCGCTGCGCGACCAGCCATTGACGGCGAAGCCGAGCGACAGCAACGCCGAAGCCGCGGCGCGACCAAGACTGCCAAGTCCCATGATGCCGACGGAGATGTCGCCGGCCACCCGTTGCGGCGGATCGTGCCAGATCTTCTTTTGCTGCTGAGCCCGGTAAAGCGAGGCCTGGCGATGGTGGTCGAGCACGCGCCAGACGACATATTCGACCATGTGCTGGGTCAGATTGTCGGCGACGATCTTGACGATCGGCACGTCGGGCAGACCGGGATCGGCAAAGACATGGTCGACGCCGGCGCCGATCGAGAAGATGGCGCGCAGATTGGGCAGCGACTTGAGAAGGTTGGGCTTCTGCTTCCAGACCACCGCATAGGTGATCGACGGATCGTCGGCGCCGTTCGGCTCCAGCACGACCTCCCGCTCGGCCGAGAGCAACTCGTGCCAGCGCTGCGGGTGGATGCCCGTAAGGGCAAGCAGGATTTTCCCTTTTTCCATTCTCGGATTTTTCTTCCCTGTTTCGCCAGTGCGGGTCGGGTTACTCGCTGACCACACCGGTCGGTGCGGTCTCGATCTTGAAGGCCGCCGCCATCAGCGCCCGCGTATAGTCGGTTTGCGGGCTGCTGAAAATCTGCTCGGAAGGTCCCGCCTCGACGATCTGGCCATTGCGCATGACGATGACGTCGTTGGCAAGGGCGCGGACGACCTTGAGGTCGTGGCTGATGAAGAGATAGGCGAGATTGTGCTTGGCCTGCAGGCTGCGCAAAAGGTCGACCACCTGCGCCTGCACGCTCATGTCGAGCGCGGAGGTCGGCTCGTCGAGCATGACGAAACGCGGGTTGAGCACCATGGCGCGGGCGATGGCGACGCGCTGGCGCTGGCCGCCGGAGAACTCGTGCGGGTAGCGGTGGCGCGTTTCGGGATCGAGGCCGACCTCCTTCAGCACGGCGACCACCTTGTCGTCGCGCTGGTCGGCCGAGAGTTTCGGCTCGTGGATCTTCAGCCCTTCCTCGATGATCTCGGAGACCGAGAGGCGTGGGCTGAGCGAGCCGAACGGATCCTGGAAGACGATCTGTAATTCGCGCCGCAGCGGCCGCATGGCGCTGAAGGAGAGCTGGTTGATGTCACGTCCGTTGAAATTGATCCTGCCGCTCGAGGAGATCATCCTGGCGAGCGCCAGGCCCAGTGTCGTCTTGCCCGAACCGGACTCGCCGACCACGCCCAGTGTTTGGCCGGCCCGCACCGTGACGTCGATGCCGTCCACGGCCTTCACATGGTCGACGGTCTTGCGGAAGAAGCCCTTCTTGATGGGGAACCAGACCTTGATGTCCTTGCCCGTCATGACGGCTTTGGCGCCCGGGTTGGCTGCGGGCGGCTTGCCCTTCGGCTCGGCGGCGAGCAGATGCTTGGTGTAGTCGTGCTGCGGGTTGGTGAAGATATCCTTGGTCGGGCCGCTCTCGACGATCTTGCCCTTGGTCATGACGCAGACGCGGTCGGCGATCCTGCGCACGATGCCGAGATCATGCGTGATGAACAGGAGCGACATGCCCTTGCGGGCTTTCAACTTGGCCAGCAGCTCCAGGATCTGCGCCTGCACGGTGACGTCGAGCGCGGTCGTCGGCTCGTCGGCGATCAGAAGCTCCGGCTCGTTTGCCAAGGCCATGGCGATCATGACGCGCTGGCGCTGGCCCCCGGAGAGCTGGTGCGGATAGGCGTCGAGGCGTTTCTGCGGATCGCGGATGCCGACCTCGGTCAGCAGCTCCAGCGTGCGCGCGCGGGCCGGGGCGTCGCGCAGGCCCTGATGCAGTTGCAGCACCTCGACGATCTGCTGCTCGATCGTGTGCAGCGGGTTGAGCGAGGTCATCGGCTCCTGAAAAATCATGGTGATCTTGTTGCCGCGCACGCCGCGCAACGCCTTCTCGTTCATGGCGAGCAGGTCGGCGCCGCCGAACAGGATTTTGCCGGAGGGGTGGCTGGCGGCGGGATAGGGCAAGAGCTTCAGCACCGAAAGCGCCGAGACCGATTTGCCCGAGCCGGATTCGCCGACCAGGGCAAGCGTCTCCCCCTTGGCGATGTCGAATGAGATATGGTCGACAGCGATCTCCTGCTTGCCGCCCTGCGTGAAGGCGACGCTCAGATCTTGGACGGAAAGCAGGGGAGCGGTCATCCTTCGATTTCCGTAATGATTTTATCGAGAACGGAAATTTCCGGTCGGATAATCGAAATCTCGGCCGTCAATTGCGGAGGAACGAGTCTGTCCGGTGCGACAGAATAAGCGCCCTTCAATCTGGTATCGGCAGTCAGGAATTGTGCGCAGCCGAAGTGCATTGCCGTGGAGAGGTGAATCGCATCGGGTAGCCTGAGAGAAACGAATTTTGAACGAAGCTGTGCCGCGTGCCACAGGACTTCACGGGTTACCATCCCAATCGAAACAAAGGCATTACCAGTCGAGATATTGTCATAAAGCTCGATAAGCGACTCATTGCCCTTTTTCAGAGGGTCCACCATCAACTCAGCCAACACGATCTCGCTTGTCGCGATGAAAGGTTGCTTTCTGCCCTCGTTCAAAGAGACGAGCTGAAGCAGTTTTCTTGCAAGAGCGTCATTATTTTCGAAAGCGTAGATGAAAATGTTCGTATCGACGTAAAGCCGGAAGGCGGCCATCAGTCCTCCCACTCGTCACGGAGGGCACGAACACGCGCCACGGCCTCTTCGAGGCTTGTCCCTGGAGCGCTGGCCTGGGCGTTCCGCATAAGTTCAAGCAGTTGCTTGCGGTCAAGGGGCCGTTTGGCCTCCTCTTCCACAGTCACTGTGACCGAGGCATTCAAGGCTATGCCCTCTCGCAACTCGTCCGGAAGTTTCGATGCGGGATAATGCTCGAGGATGACCTTATTCATAATTCCGTCTTCTCGTGGATCGCGGCGCGGAGAACGTGCAGATATTCACCAATCATGGTCGCCAGTAGTTTTGCCAATTCACCTACGCGCACTTTAATTCGTATCGCCACACTGAGAATATAACATGCCGGGTGCCGGTCCGCATTGTAGTCATTTGAACGTCTTGCGCGGATCGAAGGCGTCGCGCGTCGCCTCGCCGATGAAGACCAGCAGCGACAGCATCAGCGAAATCACGATGAAGCCGGAGATGCCGAGCCAGGGGGCGTTGAGGTTGCGCTGCGCCTGTTTCAGCAACTCGCCGAGCGAGGCCGAGCCGGGCGGCAGGCCGAAGCCGAGATAGTCGAGCGAGGTCAGCGTCGAAATCGAGCCACTGAGAAGGAAGGGCAGGAAGGTCAGCGTCGCCACCATGGCGTTCGGCAACAGGTGGCGGAACATGATGGTGAGGTTTGGTACGCCGAGCGCGCGCGCCGCGTTGACATATTCGAAGTTGCGGGCGCGCAGGAATTCGGCCCGCACCACGCCGACCAGCGCCACCCATGAAAACAGCAGCATCAGGCCGAGCAGGATGAAGAAGCCGGGCGGCAGGATGGCGGAAATGATGAGCAGCAGATAGAGCACCGGGATCGCCGACCAGATCTCGATGAAGCGCTGGAAGAGAAGGTCGGTCCAACCGCCGAAATAGCCTTGCACCGCGCCGGCCGCGACGCCGATCAGCGACGAACCGAGCGTCAGGATCAGGCCGAACAGAACCGAGATGCGGAAGCCGTAGAGCACCCGCGCCAGCACGTCGCGGGCCTGGTCGTCCGTGCCCAGCCAGTTCCAGTTGCCGACGGTGCAGTTGGCATCGGCCTCGCCTTGCGGATACTGGCTGCAGCGGGTCTTCTTGTCGTAAAGCCAGGACGGCTTTGCCGGTGCCGGTTCCGGAATGGCGTTGTTGACCGTCTGATAGGAGTAACGGACCGGCGGCCAGATCATCCAGCCATTGGAATTGATCTCGTCCTGGATCACCGGATCGCGATAATCGGTGACCGCATAGAAACCGCCGAACTTCTCCTCCGGATAGGCAACCAGGACCGGAAACAGGATCTCGCCCTTGTAGGAGGCGATGATCGGCTTGTCGTTGGCGATCAGCTCTGAGAACAGCGACAGCACGAACAGGAACAGGAAGATCCAGAGCGACCAGTAGCCGCGCCGGTTGGCCTTGAAATTCTGCAATCGCCGCTGGTTGAGCGGCGACAGAAATGGCCTGCGAGGCCGCGCCGGCGCGCTTTCGATCGCCGCCTCGGCCATCAGATGTCTCTCCGCTCGAAGTCGATGCGCGGATCGACCCAGGTGTAGATCAGGTCGGACAAAAGGCCGACGAACAGGCCAAGCAGCGAGAAGATGTAAAGGGTGGCGAACACCACCGGATAGTCGCGGTCGATCACCGACTTGAAGCCGAGCAGGCCGAGGCCGTCGAGCGAGAAGATGTTCTCGATCAGCAGCGACCCGGTGAAGAAGGCCGAGATGAAGGCGCCCGGAAAGCCGGCGATGACGATCAGCATGGCGTTGCGGAAGACGTGGCCGTAGAGCACTTTGCGCTCCGACAGTCCCTTGGCACGCGCCGTCACGACATATTGCTTGCGGATTTCCTCGAGGAAGGAGTTCTTGGTGAGCAGGGTGGTTGTCGCGAAAGCCGAGAGCACGAGCGCCGTCAGCGGCAGCGTCATATGCCAGAAATAGTCGGCGATCTTGCCCGGCCAGGACAACTGATCCCAATTGTCCGAAACGATGCCACGCAGCGGAAACCAGTCCCAGAACGAACCGCCCGCGAACAGCACCATGAGCAGGATGCCAAACAGGAAGCCGGGAATGGCATAGCCGACGATGACGACGCCGCTCGTCCATACGTCGAAGGTCGAGCCGTCCTTCACCGCCTTGCGGATGCCGAGCGGGATCGAGATCAGGTAGGACAGAAGCGTGATCCACAGGCCGATGGAGATGGAGACGGGCATCTTCTCCAGGATCAGATTCAGCACCGAGATATCGCGGAAATAGCTGTCGCCGAAATCGAAGCGGATATAGTTCCACAGCATCATGCCAAACCGCTCGAGCGGCGGCTTGTCGAAGCCGAACTGCTTTTCCAGCTTCTTGATGAATTCGGGATCGAGTCCCTGCGCGCCGCGATATTTCGAGCCGACGTCGCCGGCAACGTCGAAATTGGTCGCGCCTGCATCGCCACCGCCGCTGCCGAGGCGATCGTTGCCGCCCTGATTGGTCAGCCGGGCGATCACCTGCTCGACCGGGCCGCCCGGCGCGAACTGGATGACCGCGAAGGAGATCGCCATGATGCCGAACAGCGTCGGGATCATCAGAAGAATGCGGCGCAGGATATAGGCGCCCATCAGGCGACGGGCCCCGCGCGAACGATCATGTCAGGCTTTGCCAATCTTTGCCGCCTTGCCCTTATCGAACCACCACAGCGCCTCGACCGGAAAGCCGAAATCGGGTTTCTGATCGGGGAAGCCGAACATGTCCCAATAGGCGCTTCGATGATTCGCCAGATACCAACTTGGAATCCAATCGCGCCGCGCGCGCAAGGCCCGGTCCAACGCGCGCATGGCGGTGGTCAGGCTTTCCCGATCCCTGGCAGCGCCCACGGCATCGATTAACGCATCGACTGCCGGGCTTGCAACGCCCGGCAGGTTGCGCGAACCCGATACTGAGGCGCTGCGCGAATGGAAGAAAATTTCCAGATCGTCGCGGGTCGGCGTGGCGCTGAAATTGAAGGCCGCCGAGAGCAGGTCGAAATCGAATGTCGATTGCCTGAGCTGGTACTGCGCTGAATCCACCAGGCGGATCGAGGCATCGATGCCGATGGCCTTCATGTTGGCGACCCAGGGCGAATAGACCTGCACGAAGGTCTCGTCGTCGACCAGGAATTCGGCCGTCAGCCGCCCGCCCTTGTCATTGACCACGAAGTCACCGGAGCGTTTCCAGCCGGCCTGAGCGAGCAGCTTCAATGCCGCGCTCAGTTGCTTGCGGTCCCGCCCGGACCCGTCCGAGGCCGGCTGCGTCACCGCTTCGCCGAAGGTCTCCGGCGGCAGCTGCTCGCGCAGAGGTTCCAGCAACTTCAACTCCTGCGGCGTCGGCATGCCCGCGGCACGGAAGTCGGATTTTTCGAAGCAGGATTGCGAACGCTCATAGGAACCATAGAAAAAGTTGCGCCGTGTCCATTCGAAGTCGAAGCAGAGCGCGATCGCCTGCCGCACGCGCGGATCCTTGAACTGCTCACGCCGCTGGTTGACCGCGGTGGCCTGCATGGACGGCGTTGTCTCGGCTGGGAACTCACGCTTGATCACCTTGCCGGCGGTAAAGGCAGGAAAGTCGTAGGCCGTCGCCCAAACACGCGAGGTGAACTCCTCCCGGTAGAGGATTTCGCCCTTCTTGAAAGCCTCGAAGGCGGCCGTGCGGTCCTGGTAGAACTCGATGCGGATACGGTCGAAATTGTTCTGGCCGCGATTCACCGGCAGGTCGTTGCCCCAATAGTCGGTTACCCGCTCATATTCAATCCAGGCGCCGGCCGACCAGCGCCCGACCTTGTAGGCGCTCGAGCCGAGCGGGGGGTTGAGCTGCGAGGAATCGAACGGGTTGGCCGTAAAGAAGGCCTTCGAAAGGATAGGAAATCCGACCACGTTGAGGATGGTGCGGGCCGACTGCTTGCCGGAGAATTTGAGCTCTACCGTGTGGGTGTCCTTCGCCACCGCGTCATCCAGATGCGTCAGCGACAGCGCGTAGTCCGGATGCCCTTTGTCTTTCAGCAGCTTGAAGGTGAAGGCGACGTCTTTGGCGGTGAGCGGCGTGCCGTCATGGAAGCGCGCCTGCGGGCGCAGCGAGAAGGTGAAGCCGTTGCGGTCGTCTGAGATTGTGACACCGTCGGCGATCAATCCATAGACCGCGTCGGGCTCGTCGAGCGCTCGCACCATCAGGGAATCGAAACACATCTCCATGCGTTGCGGGGAATCGCCTTTGGGGACGAATGAATTCAGTGTGTTGAAGGTCTGCGGGCTCTGGTTCGCGCCCCAATTGGGCGGCGAGAAGTTGAAGATGCCGCCTTGCGGCGCGTCGACATTGACATAGTCGAAGTGCGTGAAATCGGCCTTGTATTTGAGATCGCCGAAGGCCGACAGGCCATGCAATTTGACGCCGGTCGGGGTGTCGGCAAAGGCCTGGCCGGGCAGCAAAACGGCGGCAGTGGCTGCGGCGCCGAGCGCCAGGAAGTCGCGGCGAGGAAGCAAGGTCCGCCGCCCCATCAATTGACGCCTTTGTACTTGGCGGCCAGCGCCTTTTCCCTCGCAGGATCGATCCACCAGGAATCGATATCGGCGCCCCGGTAAGCGGGCTGTTTCTCCGGCATGCCGAACTTGTTCCAATAGGCCAGCCAAATCACCGCGCGATAGTATTGCGGAACGACATAGTAGTTCCACAGAAGGACACGGTCGAGCGCATGGGTCGCGGCGACGAGGTCGTCTCGATCGGTGGCGAAGATGATCCGGTCCACGAGAGCATCGACGACCGGATTCTTTATCCCGGAGTAGTTGCGCGATCCGGGCGTGTCGGCGGCCTTCGAACTCCAGAAATCGCGTTGCTCGTTGCCGGGTGATTCCGACTGCTGTAGCTGGCTAGTGATGACGTCATAATCGAAATTATTGACGCGGTTGATGTATTGCGTCTGGTCGATCATGCGCAGATTGGCGTCGACGCCGATCTTGCGCAGATTGGCGATCCAGGGACTGGAGATCACTTGATCGGTGTCGTTCCAGCCGAGGATCTCAAATTTGAACGGTTCGCCGGTGTTGGCGTTCACCATCTTGCCGCCCTTGATCACCCAGCCCGCCTGGGCAAAGAGGTCGACCGCCCGCTTCAGGTATTTCCGCTCCGCCTGCGGCGAGTCGTAGACAGGTAGCTTAAACTCCTGCGTGAACAACTCGGCCGGCAGTTTGTCGCGGTATTTCTCGAGGATTTCCAGCTCCTTGCCTTGCGGCAGTCCACTCGACGCCAGCTCCGTGGCCTGGAAATAGCTACGGGTGCGTGTGTTCGAATTGTAGAAGAGCGTGCGGTTCATCGTTTCGAAATCGAACGGAAGCGTCAGAGCCTCGCGCACGAGGCGGTCTTGAAACAACGGCCGTCTCTGGTTGAGTATGAAGGCCTGCATGGGTTCCGGCGAGGTGGTCTTGAACACCTGCTTGACCACGTCGCCGGCGCTCACCGCCGGAAAATTATACGCCGTATTCCATCGCCGAGAGCTGTTTTCCGGCTTGATGTCGTCCAGCCCACCCTTGGTGAAGGCCTGCCAGGCGGCGTTGTCGTCGAGAATGTAGGTGAAGCGCTGGGTATCGAAATTCTCGCGACCGATCTTCACCGGCAGCTTCGCACCCCAATAGTCGGGAACGCGCTGCCAGACGATCTCCGAGCCCGGCTTGAAGCTGGCAATCTTGTAGGCGGCGGAGCCCAGCGGCGGCTCCAGCGTCGGCCTGGTGATGTCGCGCTTCTTGCCGCTGGCATCCGTCCCTTCCCACCAGTGCTTGGGCAAAACGACCAGATCGCCGATGATCTTGGGCAGCTCGCGGTTGCCCTTCTGGTTGAAATGGAATTCGACCTCTCGGTCGGAGATCGCCACAGCGTCGGTGACGTTCTCGAAATAACGGTTATATTGCGGGGCGTTCGCTTTCAGCACATTGAACGACCAGACCACGTCGTCGACGGTGATCGGCTGGCCGTCATGCCATTTTGCTCGCGGATCGAGCCGGTAGGTCGCGGACGAATAGTCGGCCGGATATTTGTAGGCCTCGGCGACCAACGGGTGGCTGACACTGCCTTCGTCGGTAGCCTGGTCCATCAGCGTGTCGTAAAGCAGCCCGCCGCCGAACTGCGCAAAGCCGGCGGCTGCGGAACCCTGCACGATGTAGGGATTGAAGCTGTCAAAAGTACCGACAACCACGCGGTTCAACGTTCCGCCCTTCGGCGCATCCGGATTGACGTAGTCGTAGCGCTGAAAATTATCGCCGTATTTTGAAGGTCCGATCAGCGACGACGTCGTGCGCCACTCATCGGCGAAGCCGGCCTGCAGGCTGGCGGCGAAGGCGAACACCAATGCCGATGCGAAAAGCGTGCGGAAACGGCCAACCGTCATGCGTTCTCCTCGTCGCGAGCCCTGGAGCATTCATCGTTTCATGGGAACGACGGCCGCTCTATCGCTTGTTTCGACGCAATTCCGGACGGAAAACCCGGTTCCGCTTTCCTGGAATTGCTCTGCCACCCGCAATCTAGATCATTTGACGCCGGTGAAAACCGCAAGTGCCGCCTTTGTCGCCGTCCATGCAGCTTTCTAACAGAAAAGCCGGGACGAACCCGGCTTTTCCAAGGAAGTCTTTATGACAAATTGTTTATTGGGCGGGCGCGGCGGGTTTGGCCGGAGCGGTTCCCTCGGCCGGCTTGGCCGGCGCGGCGCCTTCCGCGGGCTTCGCGGGTGCGGCACCTTCCGCCGGCTTGGCGCCTTCGGCGGGCTTGGCTTCGGCCGAAGCGCCCGGCTGCGGCAGCGGCTTCGGATTGTCCGACAGCGTGCGCAGATAGGCGATCACGTTGGCGCGGTCTTCCTCCTTCGGCAGGCCGGCAAAGCCCATCGCCGTGCCCTTCACGAACTTCTTGGGCGCGGTGATGAAGTGGTTGAGGTTCTCATAGGTCCAGTGCTCCTGGCCGCCCTGGGAGAAATCCTTCATGCCGGCCGAATAGGCGAAGCCCTCATGCTCGGCGACGGGGCGGTCGACGATGTCCCAAAGGTCCGGACCGACCTTGTTCGGGCCGCCCTTTTCGCCCGAATGGCAGGCCTGGCACTTTTTGAAGATGGCGGCGCCCGCTTCGGCATTGGCGGTGGCAAGCAGGTCGGCGATCGGCTTTTCAGCCGCGGCAGGCGCGGCCGGACCGCCTTCGGTCGGCTCCTGAGCTTCGATGGCGAAGCCGGGCTTTTCGGGCGCCGGCGAGGCGAACAGCCCGTCCGAGACGAGGCCTATTGAAAAGACGATGAAGCAGGTTCCCAGAAATCCGCCGAGCAGCTTGTTGACTTCGTTGGAATCCATATGCCCCTTGCTCCCTTTTCCGGCGGACCGTCCCGTCCACTCCGTCCGTCGGTATCGCGAACTGCCCTGAAAGGCCAGTCAAACCGGGCGGAAACTAGGTCTTTTGCTCTGGCGTTGCAACACCTATAAGGGCGCTTCCAGTGAGACCTTTTGCCACTTTCCATCCGCTTTTTTCGGCCGCCCAAAAATCCGATGTCCACCTTGATCCTGATCCCCGCCCGCATGGCCTCGACGCGTCTGCCGGGCAAGCCGCTGGCCGACATTGCGGGCGCGCCGATGATCGTCCATGTCGCCCGCCGCGCCGCCGAGGCCGGGCTTGGCCGCGTGGTGGTGGCGACCGACACCGAAGCCGTCGCGCAGGCCGTGCGGGCGCATGGCTTCGAGGCTGCCATGACCCGCGCGGATCACGAATCGGGCTCCGACCGCATCTTCGAGGCGCTGACGGCCCTCGACCCCGAAAAGCGGGTGGAAACGATCGTCAACGTTCAGGGCGATCTGCCGACTATCGACCCCGAGATCATCGGCGCGTCGCTGCGGCCGTTTGAGGACAAGTCGGTCGATATCGCCACGCTCGGCGTCGAGATCGTGCGCGAGGAGGAGAAGACCAATCCCAATGTCGTCAAGATCGTCGGCTCGTCGCTGTCGTCGACACGGCTGAGAGCGCTTTATTTCACCCGCGCCACCGCGCCCTGGGGCGAGGGGCCGCTCTACCATCATATCGGCCTCTATGCCTATCGCCGTGCGGCGCTCGAACGCTTCGTGGCGCTCAAGCCGTCGCCGCTCGAGCGGCGCGAGCGGCTGGAGCAGCTGCGCGCGCTGGAAGCCGGTATGCGCATCGACGCCGAGATCGTCAAATCGCTGCCGCTCGGCGTCGACACGCCGCACGATCTCGAACGCGCCAGGCAAATCCTTTCAAAATGAGACATGAGCATGCCTGAAAAGACCAACAGAATTTCCTTCCAGGGCGAGCCCGGCGCCAATTCCGACACGGCCTGCCGCAACATGTTCCCCATGATGGAGCCGTTGCCGTGCCCGACCTTCGAGGATGCCTTCAACGCGGTCGAGACCGGCAAGGCCGATCTCGCCATGATTCCGATCGAGAACACCATCGCCGGCCGCGTCGCCGACATCCACCACCTGTTGCCGGAATCGAAGCTGCACATCGTTGGCGAATATTTCCTGCCGATCCACTTTCAGCTCATGGTGCTGCCGGGCGTGAAGCGCGAAGAGATCAGGACCGTCCACAGCCACATCCACGCGCTCGGCCAGTGCCGCAAATATATCCGCAAGAACGGCTGGAAGCCTGTGGTCGCCGGCGACACGGCGGGTTCGGCCAAGATGGTGTCGGAGGTCAGGGACCGCACCATGGCCGCGTTGGCGCCGGCTTTAGCCGCCGAGCTCTATGGGCTCGACATCATCGAGAAGAATGTCGAGGACACCGACTCCAACGTCACCCGTTTCGTCGTGCTGACCAAGAACAAGCAATGGGCGGAGCGCCCCGCGCCGGACGCCAAGATGATGACCACCTTCATCTTCCGTGTCCGCAACGTGCCGGCTGCGCTCTATAAGGCGATGGGCGGCTTCGCCACCAACGGCATCAACATGACCAAGTTGGAGAGCTACCAGCTTGGCGCCTTCACTGCGACGCTGTTCTACGCCGACATCGAAGGTCACCCGGACGACCCCCTGGTCAAGCTGGCGCTGGACGAGCTGCGCTTCTTCTCGCGCGAAATGCGCATTCTCGGCGTCTATCCGGCGAGCGCCTCGCGCGAGCAGTGGAAGGTAGCGGATTAAAGGCGTGTCCCCCTGTCGGGGCAAAGACATGCACGAAACGATGAGTTGAGGCCTACGCTTGGTCGTCCCATGGATTTACCAGCGCTACTCCCATTCCCTCGAAATCGCCAATGTTGCGCGTCACCAGCGTCATCCGCCGGGTGAAGGCCGTGGCCGCGATATAGGCGTCATTAATCGGTTTGGGATTGGGCACATGCCATTGCGCCGTCTGAACGGCGGCTGCCTCGTCCAGCGGCAGGATTCGACCGGAGAATGTTGTGAGAACCGCATTTTCCAACCAATTGCGCAATGCTTTGCCAGCAACGGCATCATGGCGTTCTACCAGTCTTACGCCAATCTCCAGCTCGTGCAGAACCACGGCCGAAATGAAGGTTTCGGCAGGATCGACGGTTTCGTTCCAGAGCACGACATTGGGATGCGCCCTACCGCTCGATACCTTTCGCAATTCGGATACGACATTGGTATCGAGCAACAGCATTAGGAAAGGTCTACCGGCTGGGCGCGTTCCGTGCGAGGCGGCAGCGGCAGGTCAAAGTCACCTGCCTCCGGCGCAGCCAGCATGTCACCGAGCGACCGCGTTTTACCGGTGAGCCGTTTATATTCATCGAACGACATGAGGACATGCGCTGGCCGCCCTCTGTCGGTGATGATCACGGGACCGTTCTTGGCAGCGCGTTTTGCGCGGCCAAGATCCTGATTGAGTTCGCGACCCGAAAGCGTGGTGATCATATCAATTTCACCAAATGTGGTTACGTAGCCACATGTAATGCGTTTGAGCAGAAATTGCAAGGTTCGACGAGCGGATGGCAACCCATCGCAAGCGCGTGATTGGTTGTGCCCCGTGCTAGGAGTGTGCCAGGCGGCTCACCTTATTTACCACGGCTGCGCTTAGATTGCCGCGCTCAGCGGCACGTAGTCGATCTCCAAAAACTTCTCGACCTCGGGCACCCAGCGGTCGCGCACGAAGGCGACATGGTCGGGATGTTCGTTGTAGCGCGTGTAGGCCGCCTGGTCGGCGAACTCCATCGAGAAGCCGAACTGGTAGTCGTTTTTCGGGCTCACCTGCCGCAGCTGCTCGAAATGCGTGACGCCCTTGATCCCGGTCAGGATCTTCTTCGCGTCATGCAGGAAGCGCTTTGTCTCCAGCGACTGCAGCGGATGTTTCAAGGTGAACACGACGGTGTGGCGGATCATTCTTCTGCTCCTATTCGCTGTCGACCCAGGCGCGGATGAGATGATGGGCGATTGCCCCTTTCGGCGGTGTAATCAGGCCGTCGGCATGCTGCCTGTCCAGCATGGTGCGCACCTCGTCCCGGAAGAACCAGCGGCAATCCTCGAGCTCGTTGGGGTCGGCCTGGATATTCTCGTTGAGCGGCTCGCCGAAGCAGCCGATCATCAGCGAATAAGGGAAGGGCCAGGGCTGGCTGGCATGGTAGACGACGCGGCCGAGCCGGATGCCGGCCTCTTCCAGCGTCTCGCGCCGCACCGCCGCCTCGATCGTCTCGCCCGGTTCGATAAACCCGGCAAGCGCCGAATACATGCCCGGCGCGAAATGCCTGCCGCGCCCCAGCAGGCATTTTTCGCGCGTCACCGTCAGCATGATCGCCACCGGATCGGTGCGCGGAAAGTGGTCGGTGCTGCAGGAAGGGCAATGGCGCCGGTAGCCGCCGGCGCGCATCTCCGAGCGGTTGCCGCATTTCGAGCAGAAGGCGTGGCTGGCGTGCCAGGCAAGAAGCGCCGCCCCTTGCGCCAGCGCGCCGGCGGCGGCCTCGTCGATCAGCCCCTGCATATAGACCGACCGGTAGTCGATCGCCTTGATCGTTTCGGGCAGCTTTTCCGGCTCGACGCTGGCGGGCACCGCAAGCACAGGGCCTTCCTCTGAAAGGCCGAGCAGCACTGCTTGGCCGAGCGAAGCCTCGAAGGCCTGGCTTTCATCCGGCTTGAACCACGGGTCGAACTTGCCGCCGTCGAGTTTGAGGTAGAGCCGGCCGGCATGCATCAGCATCAGCCGCGCGGTCCGGTCGGCCAGCGCCTTCTCGACCGCATCGTCGGCCCGGTTCTCGGACTGACGGTCGATCCGGTTGCCGGCGAAACCGACGAATTGGCTCGGCTCGCGCAAGGGCGCGTCAAACAGGCGAAAGCTCATGGGGACTCGGGCAGGTGAGGGACACAAGGGGCGCTGAATGGACAATGCTCAGCTTATAGCGCCGCCTTGATCGTTTCGGCAAACCGCCTGATGTCGGAGCGCTGGTAGGGCTCGCGTATGCCGTGGCCCCAGACCGGTCCCGGCCAGCCGGGGTCGCCCTCTGAGCGGGCGACAACGTGGACATGCAGCTGGCGCACGACGTTGCCGAGCGCGCCGGTGTTGATCTTGGTGCAGCCGGTCACCCGCTTCAGCGCCTGCGCCACCATATTGGTCTCGAAGGTCAGCATCGTCTGGTCGAGCGGCGTCATTTCGTGGATTTCTTCCACGCCGGGCCGCTGCGGCACCAGCACCAGCCATGGCCAGCGGCGGTCGTTCATCAGCCTGAGCTCGCAAAGGCCAAGCCACATAAGCTGCTCGCTGTCCGCCTCCAGCCGGGCGTCCAGCGTGAATCCGGCCTCAAGGCCAGGCAGCATGGGCATTTCCTTCACTTTTGTTGTAAGCATTTTCCAAACCCGGAACGCTAGAGCGGCGGCAAGGTGGCTGCAAGCGATTCATTGACCGCTATTATCGATTTGAAGGACTTTCCGCCTCGATGCGGTTGCGGGTTCCGGCTCGGCCCTTGCATTTCGCTGCCGAATTGCCGATATGGAGCCCGGGAGGTTGGTGGTGGACGATCCACTCGCCAACCGGGTCAGGTCCGGAAGGAAGCAGCCCTAACGAGCCCGGAACGGGTCATTGTTCCAGCCTCCCACCTCTTCGCCTTTCTCCCGCGACATTGACGGCGCCAAGCCGTGCGGGCGAGACTATGCGCAGGAATCGGCCGCCTTCCGTCGCGGTCTGGGAGCTTTTGACGGCGAATGAGCGAAGTCGGAAACTTGGGGACGGAAAGCCTGGAGACCGGCAAGGCCGGCGCCTATCGCGTCCTGGCGCGCAAATACCGCCCTTCGAATTTCTCCGAGCTGATCGGCCAGGAGCCGATGGTCCGCACGTTGACCAACGCGTTCGCCACCGGCCGCATCGCCCAGGCCTGGATGCTGACCGGCGTGCGCGGTGTCGGCAAGACGACGACAGCACGCATCCTCGCGCGGGCCCTGAACTACAAGACCGCGACCGTCGACCAACCCTCCGTCGACCTTTCGATCCCCGGCGAGCATTGCCAGGCGATCATGGAAGGCCGCCATGTCGACGTCATCGAGATGGACGCCGCCTCGCACACCGGCATCGACGACATCAGGGACATCATCGACCGCGTGCGCTACGCGCCGGTCTCCGCCCGTTACAAGGTCTACATCATCGACGAAGTGCACATGCTCTCCACCCAGGCTTTCAACGGCCTGCTGAAGACGCTGGAAGAGCCGCCGCCGCACGTCAAATTCATCTTCGCCACCACCGAAATCCGTAAAGTGCCGATTACGGTCCTGTCGCGCTGCCAGCGTTTCGACCTGAGGCGCATCGATGCCGGTGCGCTGGTCGGGCATCTGGCCTCGATCGCCGCCAAGGAAGGCATTTCCGTCGATGACGAGGCCCTGGCGATGATCGCGCGGGCCGCCGAAGGCTCGGCCCGTGATTCGCTCTCCATCCTCGACCAGGCGATCGCCCATGGCAGCGGCACTGTCAGCGCCGACGCGGTGCGCGCCATGCTAGGCCTCGCCGACCGCGCCCGCATCATCGACCTGTTCGAGCATGTCATGAAGGGCGACGTGGCGGCGGCTTTGGCAGAGTTCCGCGCGCAATACGACACCGGCGCCGATCCGGCTGCGGTGCTCACCGACCTTGCCGAGTTCAATCACCTCGTCACCCGGCTGCGCTTCGTGCCGGCGGCAGCCGACGATGCTTCGCTTTCCGAAGACGAGCGCCGGCGCGGCGCCGAATTCGCCAGCACGCTTTCGGTGCGCGTGCTGTCGCGGACCTGGCAGATGCTGCTCAAGGGCATTCCCGAGGTGCAGTCGTCCAACCGCCCCGTCAGCGCCGGCGAAATGGTGCTGATCAGGCTGGCGCATGCCGCCGACCTGCCGACGCTGGACGAGGCGCTGAAATCGCTGGAAGGCGCGGGACCGCTGCCGAATGGCGCGCCGCGCGCCAATGGCGCACCGGTCGGCAATGGCGGCGGCGCAAGTGCTGTCGCGCAGACCCGGATGCCCGGTTCAAATGGCGGTGCGCAGACCATGCGCCTGGTCGAAGCGCAGCCCGCGCCGGCTGCGTTTGTCCCAGCACCGGAGCCGGTTGTCGAAACCCCTGTCGTTCCGGTCAAATCGCTGGCCGATATCGTCGCGCTTGCGGACGCCAATCGCGACATGGCCTTCAAGGTGCTCCTGAAACGTTGCGTCCGGCCGGTGCGCGTCGAGCCCGGCCGTCTCGACGTGGCGCTGACCGACGACGCGCCCAAGATGCTGCTCAACGAGCTGACCTCCAAGCTGCGCGCCTGGACCGGCCGCAACTGGCTGGTGTCGCTGTCGAAGGAGGAGGGCGGCCAGACACTGGCCGAGATGGAGACGACGAAGCGCGAGAACGCTTTCTCCGATGCCAAGAGCGACCCGACAGTCGCGGCCATCCTCGCCCGCTTCCCCGGCGCCAAGATTATCGACGTGCGCATTCCGGACGTGCCGGACGTGGAAGAGGCCGAGGCCGAAGTGCCGGTCGAGCCTGCGGCCGACGACGACGAAATCTGAAACAATTTAGAGGACCACCCGATGAAAGATCTTCTCGGCCTGATGGGCAAGGCGAAGGAAATGCAGGCCAAGTTCCAGGCCATGCAGGACGAGATCGCCACGCTTGAAGCCACCGGCCAGGCCGGCGGCGGTCTGGTCAGCATCACGCTGACCGGCAAGTTCGAAATGAAGGCGCTGAAGATCGATCCGTCTTTGATCAAGGCGGACGAAGCCGAGATCCTCGAGGACCTGATCCTTGCCGCCCACAATGACGCCAAAAATAAGGTCGAGCAGGTGATGCAGGAGAAGACCAAGGCACTCACGGCAGGCTTGCCGATCCCGCCCGGAATGAAATTGCCGTTCTGAGGCAGTGTCCGCCAGTTAATTGATTATGAACGGAAATTGAGTCCGGGCTGCAATATTAACCATTTGCCGGCAATGTTCACGGGCTCATTTCGCGGCATTCATAAAGTTTTACCCAAGTCCAGAAGTTGCTAACCTTCTAGCCATCTTTTTGCCTGAAAGAGTCTCATTCTTGCCACATCTCGGGGCGGGCTGGCATCTGGACATGAGGCTTTTTTGGTGATCGCGACGCGATGGAAGACGCCGCTGCTGCTTATCAGCATCGTCACTTCCCCCTTGCTCCTGGCCGGTTGCAGCCAGACCACTTCCTCCCATGGCATGTCGGTGTCGGGTCTGACCGACGCCCTCACGCCGAGCTTCCTCAGCTCGCGCTCCTATACGATGAAGGACAAGGAATGCCTGCAAAGGGCGATGTTCTTCGAGTCCAACCGGTCGAGCCGTGACGGCATGATCGCCGTCGGCACGGTCGTGATGAACCGGCTGCGCTCGGGCCAGCATGGCAACACCATCTGCGAGGTCGTCGGCGAGAGGGGCCAGTTCGCGCCCGGCGTGCTGACGCGGCCGATGAACTCCAGGGCGCTGCCCGACGTCGAGGAAGCCGCGAACGCGGTGCTGAAAGGCGAGCGCAAGGCCAAGCTCAAGAACACGATGTATTTCCACACCGCCGGCCTGCGCTTCCCTTACAAGAACATGCATTACACCATGGTGGCCGGCGGCAACGCCTTTTATGAGAAGCGCGGCCGCAACTGGCAGCCGCTGCCGGACGAGCCGATAGTCGCTATGGCCTCCGACAAACAGCAGAAAATCAACCTTGCCGCCCCCGTGCTGGTGGCTTCCGCCGAGCCGGTGGTCAAGACGATCGTACGCCCGGATCCGGCCAAGCAGGCCGCGATGAATGCGGCCGAACCGACGCTTCCGGCCAAGGCGATCGTTCCGGTCGAAGCGACCTATGTGACGGCCGCTGCTGCCCCCCCGCAGAAATCCGGCCGCCTCGCGCAGAAGCCGATGGTCGTGGCGATGCAGGAGCCGATGGCCGAGCCGGACGCCTCGCGTTTCGGCGGCACGCTCAAGGGCCGCTACATCTCTTCGGTGCCCAGCGCGCCGCAGGAAGCGTCGATGGGCTTCCAGTCGACGCCTGAGAATACCGACGCCATCGGCGCGATGATCGCCAGCCAGGATCGGCCGCTCGAAACCAACTGAACCCGATTTCATCCAATACAGGGCCTGCCATGGCAGCATGGCAGGCCCTGTGCCCTTGCTGGCTGTTCCAAACCGCTCTGAAAAATCCTAGATCAGGGCGATGTCGAAGAGAATCGCCGGTCCGGAAATCGAACGCCTGATCCAGCTCCTGGCCAAGGTGCCGGGGCTAGGGCCGCGTTCGGCGCGGCGCGCCGCGCTTCATCTCATCAAGAAGAAGGAGCAACTGCTCGAGCCTTTGGCCGCCGCCATGGGCGAAGCGGTCGACAAGGTGCGCATCTGCTCGACCTGCGGCAACGTCGACACCTCCGATCCTTGCATGATCTGCACCGACCCGCGCCGCGACGCCGGCACGCTGATCGTCGTCGAGGACGTCTCGGACCTTTGGGCGCTCGAGCGCGCGGCGGCGATGAACGTGCGCTACCACGTGCTCGGCGGCACGCTGTCGCCGCTCGACGGCATCGGTCCCGATCAGCTCAACATCCGTTCGCTGGTCGACCGGATCGCCGGCGGCGAGGTGAAGGAAGTCATCCTTGCCGTCAACGCCACGGTCGAGGGGCAGACGACGGCGCATTATCTGACCGATCAGTTGTCGGGTTTCGAGGTGAAGGTGACTAGGCTGGCGCATGGCGTGCCGGTCGGCGGCGAGCTCGATTACCTCGACGAAGGCACGCTGGCCGCAGCGCTGCGGTCGAGGACGGCGTTTTGACGGGATCGGGGAGAGGGACGGCTGTGACCGGAATGCATCCTTTGAAGCCGGGGGGTGTGAAGGAACGCTACCTCCGCGTATTCGCCGTTGTGTTCTTTCTGGCAGCGTTGGCTTTTTTGTTCACCCTCCCCTCCCACGCCGCCCCCATCGACGACCAGTTCCAGGCCTGGCTTCAAAACGACCTCTGGCCCGAAGCCAAGTCCAAAGGCATCTCGAAAAAGACCTTCGACGAAGCCTTCCTCGGCGTGAAGCCGAACCTGAAACTGCCCGATCTCGTCCTGCCCGGCGAGAAACCGACGACGCCGCAGAAGCAGCACCAGGCCGAGTTCGGCCCGCCTGCCGACTATTTCGCCGAGAAGATCATCCGTGCCGTCACCTTGGGCGGGCGCACACGCGAGGGCGCCAACGCCCGGGTGCTCGGGCTGATCGAGAAGCGTTACGGCGTGCCGGGCGAGATCGTGCTGGCGGTCTGGGGTCGCGAGACCGGCTTCGGCGCGGCCAAGATGCCCTACGACGCCTTCGAGGTGCTGGGCACCAAGGCGTTCATGTCGACCAAGAAGGATTTCTTCCGCACCGAGGTGTTGGCGGCGCTCGAAATCGTCGAGCGCCGGCTGGCGCCGGTCAACGCGATGAAATCGTCCTGGGCCGGCGCGCTCGGCCAGCCGCAATTCATGCCGACCTCCTTCTTGATGCACGCCGTCGACTTCGACGGCGACGGCCGGCCCGACATCTGGAATTCGACGCCCGACGTGCTCGCTTCGATCGCCAACTACCTCGTCCATTACGGCTGGGTGCGGGGGCGCGGCTGGGGGACCGAGGTGACGGTGCCGACCAATGTCTCCTGCTCTCTCGAAGGACCCGACCAGGGCAAGAAGATCGCCGATTGGGTGGCGATGGGCATCCGGCGCGTCGATGGTAAGGCGTTTGCAGCGAGCGAATTGAAGGCCGAGGGTTTCCTGCTGATGCCGGCCGGGCGCAGCGGCCCGGCCTTCATCGTCACGCCGAACTTCTATGTGCTGAAGCAATACAACAACAGCGATCTCTACGGCTTGTTCATCGGCCATGCCGCCGACCGCATCGCCAAAGGCGACGCCAACTTCGTCGGTGCCTGGGGCGCGGTCGGCGATCTCCACCGCTCCGATATCGCCGCTCTGCAGCGGGCACTGGAGGACAAGGGCTACGATGTCGGCAGCGCCGACGGCCTGCCCGGCTTCAAGACCCGCCGCTCGATCGGCATCTGGCAGGCAAAGAAAGGCAAGCCCGCCACCTGCTTTCCCGATGCCGCGCTGGTCGCCCAGCTAAAATAGCTGCCTCCTAGAGACCGATCCTGGTAGATTTTTGCGGATCGGCGGTTCAATTAGCCGGCGCATGGGCCGACTCATCGCGATCCGTTTGGTTCGATACAGTGTCTCGCAAAATGCGCGTTGCCGGTTCGAAAACCGCTGAATAGGGTGTTGACCAACTGGACAAAAAACACGACGGTAAGCGGTCAAAGCCGCAGCCGGCTTGCAAGAATAATACAGCCCTGAGCCGGGAACTCAGGTCAAACAAAACAGGGAACGATCACCATGATGCTGGAAAAGTTTGCTCTCCGCTCTCGCGCCTTGCTGGCGGGCGCCGCGCTGTCCGCGCTGCTCGTCGCGCCCGCCTTCGCGGTCACGCCCGCCGACACGCTGGTCGAGGGCTTTGCCATCGACGACATCATCTCGATGGACCCTGGCGAAGCGTTCGAGCTGTCGACGGCCGAAGTCACCGGCAACACCTATGATCTGCTGGTCCGGCTCGACCTCAGCGACACCTCGAAGGTCAAGGGCGACCTTGCCGAGAGCTGGACCGTTTCCGATGACGGCCTGACCTACACTTTCAAGCTGAAGCCCGGCATGAAATTCGCATCCGGCAATCCGATCACCGCAGCGGACGTCGCCTATTCCGTCGAACGCGCCATCAAGCTCGACAAGAGCCCGGCTTTCATCATCAACCAATTCGGTATCACCGGCGACAACGTTACCGAAAAGGCCAAGGCCGTCGACGACACCACCTTCCAGTTCGTCGTCGACAAGGCCTATGCGCCGAGCTTCGTGCTCAACTGCCTGTCGGCCACCGTTGCTTCGGTCGTCGATGCGAAGCTGGTCAAGGAGCATGTCGCCGCCGTCGCGCCGAGCGCCGACTACAAATGGGACAACGATTTCGGCAATGCCTGGCTGAAGACCGGCTATGCCGGCTCGGGACCGTACAAGCTGCGCGAATGGCGCGCCAACGAGGCCGTCGTGCTGGAGCGCAACGACAATTACAATGGCGAGAAGGCCAAGCTCGCCCGCGTCATCTACCGCAACATGAAGGAAAGCTCGGCACAGCGCCTGGCGCTTGAAGCCGGCGATATCGATGTTGCCCGCAATCTCGAGCCGAACGATCTCGACGCCATTGCCAAGAATGCCGATCTCACCACCACCAGCGCGCCGAAGGGCACGGTCTACTACATCAGCCTCAACCAGAAGAACCCAACGCTCGCCAAACCCGAGGTTCGGCAGGCGTTCAAATATCTGGTCGATTACGACGCGTTGAGCACCACCATCCTCAAGGGCATCGGCGAGATCCATCAGTCTTTCCTGCCCAAGGGCGACCTCGGCGCCATCGATGACAATCCTTTCAAGTTCGACGTCGCCAAGGCCAAGGAGCTTCTGGCCAAGGCCGGGGTGCCCGATGGCTTCAAAGTAACGATGGACGTGCGCACCGGTCAGCCGACCACCGGCATGGCGGAATCGATCCAGCAGACGCTCGGCCAGGCCGGCATCAAGCTGGAGATCATTCCGGGCGATGGTAAGCAGACGCTGACCAAATACCGTGCCCGGAACCACGACATCTATATCGGCAACTGGGGTCAGGACTATTTCGATCCGAACTCCAACGCCCAGACTTTTGCCTCCAACCCGGACAATTCCGACAACGCCAAGATCAAGACGCTGGCCTGGCGCAATGCCTGGGACATTCCGGACCTGACCAAGGAAACCGAGGCGGCATTGCTGGAGAAGGATGCGGCTAAGCGCGCCGATATGTACAAGGACCTGCAGCAGAAGATCATGGACACCAGCCCCTTCGTCATCATCCACCAGCAGCTGGAAGTGGCGGGGCTGCGCAAGAACCTCCAGGGCTTCAAGCTCGGCCCGAGCTTCGATACCAATTTCGTCTGGGCGGTCTCGAAGCAGTAACCCCGGGCGCCACGCGTGAGCGTAGCTGAAAACCAGGCGGCGGCCGGGCGCGGCAGCGCCCGCGCCGTCGCCATCCTATCGTCGCTCGGCCGCTTTCTGGTCATCGCGGTCACGACCTATCTCGGTCTGCTCGCGGTGACCTTCTTTATCGGCCGGGTCATCCCGATCGATCCGGTGCTGGCCGTTCTCGGCGATCGCGCGCCCACCGCCGTAGTCGAGCGCACGCGCCGGGAGATGGGCCTCGATCTGCCCTGGATCGAGCAGTTCTACCTCTATGTCAAAGCTGCGCTGAGGGGCGACTTCGGCACGTCGGTGCTGACCACCAATCCGGTGATGTCCGATATCCGCCGCGTTTTCCCGGCGACCATCGAACTGGCGACGCTGGGCACGATCATCGGCGCAGTAATCGGCGTGCCGCTCGGCGTGTTGGCCGCCGTCAAGCGCGGCAGCCTGATCGATCAGGTCGCCCGCATCGTCGGTCTCATCGGCTATTCCGTGCCGATCTTCTGGCTGGGGCTGCTCGGGCTGGTGCTGTTCTACGCCAAGCTGCAATGGATCGCCTTCCCGGCGCGGCTCGATGTCGTCTACGAATACACCTTCACGCCGATCACCGGCTTCTACCTGCTCGATGCTGCGATCCAGGGGCAGTGGGATGTCTTCTACGATGCCTGGCGCCACATTGTCCTGCCGGCCGCGCTGCTTGGCTATCTGTCGCTCGCCTATATCAGCCGCATGATCCGCTCGTTCATGCTGAACGAGCTGGCGCAGGAATACATCGTCGCGGCGCGCGCCAAGGGCCTGTCGGAGCGTCGCATCATCTGGGGTCACGCGCTGCGCAACGCCGCCGTGCCGATGGTGACGGTGATCGCGCTTTCATACGCCAACCTGCTCGAAGGCTCGGTGCTGACCGAGACCGTCTTTTCCTGGCCGGGCATCGGCCTCTACATCACCAATTCGCTGCAGAATGCCGACATGAACGCCGTGCTCGGCGGCACCATTGCCATCGGCTCGGTCTTCATCGCCATTAATCTTTTCTCCGATCTGCTCTACCGGCTGCTCGATCCAAGGACGAAGACCGGATGAGCGGAGGTGTCGCACTTCTAGGCTTGGCAGCGGCCAACCATCCCCACTCCGGTCGTTCGGGCCACCTCTCCTCGTGCCCGGGGGAGAGGAACGGCTGGCCGCACGCATGGCGCCTTTCCTCTCCACCGTCGAACGGGGAAGAGGTGGTCTGCGAAGCAGACCGGAGTGGGGATCGACAGCTTCACGAGTCACCCTCATGACCGCCTCCGTTGTCCTCTCCCGTCGCGAATGGTTGCTCAGTGACCGGCCGGCCTCGCGCCTGCAGGCAAGGCTCGGCCGCGCCTATGTCGCCTGGCGCCGCTTCTCCGCCAACCGGCTGGCGCTGGTCGGCATGCTGATTATTGTCGCGCTGCTGGTGGTCGCCGCGTTTGCCGACGTGCTGGCGCCTTATTCGCCGACCGTTGGTGATCTCAAGAACGCCCGCCTGCTGCCGCCCGGCGCCGCGCACTGGTTCGGCACCGACGACCTCGGCCGCGACATCTATTCGCGCGTCGTCTACGGCGCGCGCTGGACGCTTTATGTGGTGATCCTCGTCGCCATCATCGCCGCGCCCATCGGCCTGCTGGTCGGCACGATCGCCGGTTATGCCGGCGGCTGGACCGACACGATCCTGATGCGCATCACCGATATCTTCCTCGCCTTTCCGAAGCTGGTGCTGGCGCTGGCTTTCGTCGCGGCGCTCGGACCCGGCATCGAGAACGCCGTGCTGGCGATCGCCATCACCTCCTGGCCGCCTTACGCGCGCATTGCTCGCGCCGAAACGCTGACGGTGCGCAACTCCGACTATATCAAGGCGGTGCAATTGATGGGCGCCTCGCCCTTTCGCATCGTGCTGCGCCACATCATGCCGCTCTGCATCTCCTCGCTGATCATCCGCGTCACGCTCGATATGGCGGGCATCATCCTGACCGCCGCCGGCCTTGGCTTCCTCGGTCTCGGCGCGCAGCCGCCGCTGCCCGAATGGGGCGCGATGATCGCGTCCGGCCGCCGCTTCATCCTCGACCAATGGTGGGTTGCCGCAGCGCCAGGTGCGGCCATCCTCATCGTCAGCCTCGGCTTTAACCTGCTCGGCGACGGCCTGCGCGACGCACTCGACCCCCGGAGCGGCGACCAATGAGTGGCGATCAATGAGCGACACCCTCCTCGAAGTCGACGATCTGCGCGTCACCTTCCCGACCCGTACCGGCCTCGTTCAGGCCGTGCGCGGCGTCTCCTTCTCGCTCAGACGCGAGCGTCTCGGCATTGTCGGCGAGAGCGGCTCCGGCAAATCGCAGACTGGCCGCGCCATCATGGGCGTCACCCCGCCGCAGGCCGAGGTGTCGGCGAAGAAGCTCGCCTTCGACGGTATGGACTTGCTCTCCATGTCGCCGCGTGAACGCCGGGCGCTGCGGGGAAGCCGCATCGCCATGATCCTGCAGGATCCGAAATATTCGCTCGACCCGGTGATGACCATCGGCCGCCAGATTGTCGAGACGCTGCGCACGCACGAAAAAGTCTCCAAGGCCGAGGCGCGCGAGCGCGCTTTAGCCATGCTGCAGGCGGTGCAGATCCGCGATCCGGCCCGCGTCTTCGACCTTTACCCGCACGAGGTCTCGGGCGGCATGGGCCAGCGCGCCATGATTGCCATGATGCTGGTCACCGGGCCGGAGCTGATGATCGCCGACGAACCGACCTCGGCACTCGACGTCACCGTGCAGCTCGACGTGCTCAAGATCCTCGACAAGCTCGTCGCCGAGCGCGGCATGGGGCTGATCTTCATCTCGCACGATCTGCGCCTGGTTTCGTCCTTCTGCGACCGCGTCGTCGTCATGTATGCCGGCAAGGTCGTCGAGCAGATCAAGGCTTCGGAGCTGCGCGACGCTCAGCACCCTTACACGCGCGGCCTGCTCAATTGCATGCCGAGGATCGGCTTCGAGCGCCATCCGCTGCCGGTCCTCGACCGCAAGCCGGAGTGGGCGGCATGACGGCTTCCATCACTGTCGAAGGGCTGGAAGTGGTCTTCGACCGTTTTCGCGCGCTGAAGGGCGTCAGCCTCGAGGTCAGGGAAGGCGAATCCTACGGCCTCGTCGGCGAAAGCGGTTCCGGCAAGTCGACGCTGCTGAGAGCCATCACCGGCCTCGCGCCGGTTTCCGCAGGCACCATTACCGTCAACGGCAAGACGCTCGGCAAAACCCGCGACAAGGCGTTCTATCGCGAGGTGCAGATGGTCTTTCAGGATCCTTACGGCTCGCTGCATCCGCGACAGACGGTCGACCGCCTGCTGCAGGAGCCATTGGCCATCCACGGCATCGCCGACGGCGAGAAGCGCATCGAGCGCGCGCTGGACGAGGTTGGGCTTGGCAAGGGCTTCCGCTTCCGTTACGCGCACCAGCTCTCCGGCGGCCAGCGCCAGCGCGTGGCGATCGCTCGTGCGCTGATCCTGGAACCTTCGATCCTGCTGCTCGACGAGCCGACCTCGGCGCTCGACGCCTCGGTGCAGGCGGAGGTGCTGAACCTACTCGAGGAGGTGCGGCGGCGCCGCAAGCTCACCTTCCTGATGGTCAGCCACGACCTCGCCATCATCACCCATATGTGCGAGCGGCTGATGGTGATGCAGAACGGCGAGGCGGTGGAGACGCTGACCGCGAGCCAGCTGATCGGGCATCGGGTGAGCGAGGATTATACGCGCAACCTGCTGAGGGCGAGCGAGGGATTTGTGAGGGCGTAATATTCCGCCCGAACGGTGCACGCCGACTGAGGAGGACCTCGCTCGCCGCCAGGCCCAATCGACTGGGCCAACGTGCCAACTTGAGGAAAACGTGAAATAAGGTCAGAAGGATTTCGATCAACGGAACGGGCGCGATCCCGAACAGGGATGCCCGATGAGGGACGATATGAAGAATTCAGCCATTTCCGAACGCAAGAACCAGTCGATCTCGCGCGGCGTCGGCATGACGACGCAGATTTACGCCGATCGCGCCGAGAATTCGGAAATCTGGGATGTCGAAGGCCGCCGCTACATCGACTTCTCGTCCGGCATCGCCGTCGTCAACACCGGCCATCGCCATCCGAAGGTGATCGAGGCCGTCAAGCAGCAGCTCGACCGCTTCACCCACACCTGCCATCAGGTCGTACCCTATGAGAGCTACGTGCATCTCGCCGAGCGCCTCAACGGCATGCTGCCCGGCAAGTTCGATAAGAAGACCGTGTTCGTCACCACCGGCGCCGAGGCGGTCGAGAACGCCATCAAGATCGCCCGCAACGCCACCGGCCGTCAGGCGGTCATCGCCTTTTCGGGCGGCTTCCATGGCCGCACCTTCATGGGCATGGCGCTGACCGGCAAGGTCGTGCCTTACAAGGTTGGCTTCGGCGCCATGCCGGGCGATGTCTTCCACGCGCCGTTCCCGGTCGCGCTGCATGGCGTGTCGGTCGCCGATTCGCTTGCCGCGCTCGACAAGCTGTTCAAGGCCGACGTCGATCCGGGCCGCGTTGCCGCCATCATCGTCGAGCCGGTTCAGGGCGAGGGGGGTTTCTACGAAGCGCCGCGCGATTTCATGGCAGCGCTTCGCAAGATCTGCGACCAGCACGGCATCCTGCTCGTCGCCGACGAGGTGCAGACCGGCTTTGCCCGCACCGGGAAGATGTTCGCCATGGATCATCATGACGTAGCGCCCGATCTCACCACCATGGCCAAGAGCCTCGCCGGCGGCTTCCCGCTGTCGGCCGTCACCGGCCGCGCCGAGATCATGGACGCGCCCGGCCCCGGCGGGCTCGGCGGCACCTATGGCGGCAGCCCGATCGGCGTTGCCGCCGCGCACGCCGTGCTCGACGTCATCGAGGAGGAAAAGCTCTGCGACCGCGCCAATGCGCTGGGCGCGCGGCTGAAGCAGCGGCTGGTATCGATCCGCGAGGACGTACCGGAGATCGTCGACATCCGCGGCCCGGGCTTCATGAACGCCGTCGAGTTCAACGACGTGAAGAAGGGGCTGCCCTCGGCCGAGTTCGCCAACACGGTCAGGCTGAAGGCGCTGGACAAGGGCCTCATCCTGCTCACCTGCGGTGTCTACGGCAACGTCATCCGCTTCCTGTCGCCGATCACCATCCAGGACGGCGTCATGACCGAGGCGATGGATATTCTGGAGACCTCGATCCGCGAGGCGCGGGCGGCCTGAAGGGCGCGTCCTAGCCCGTCGCCCTCGCCGGTTCGTCCTGACTGAAGGCCGCAAGCGCGGCCTTCAGCGCATCCGGCCCGCCTGCCACCGTCTGCGGGGTCGGCGAGAAGCCGGCGCCGAGCATCTTGCGGCCAAGCATATGGTCGGCCGGGCGGTTGACGGATTCGATGCCGAGCAGCCGGTCGCCCGCATAGTGGTAGATCGAGAACTTGTTCTCGGCGAGATCGCCCAGTACGACATGGTGATCGCCGCCTTGGGTCAGGCCCACCATCTGCAGCTTCATGTCGCCGATATCCGACCAGAACCACGGCACGGCCGAGAAGGGCTCCGCATGGCCGAGGACGGTGCGTGCGGCAAGCCTGGCCTGGTCGGTGGCGTTCTGCACCGATTCCAGCCGCACGTCGCCGCCGGTGAACCAGTGCCGGTAGGAAGCCGCGTCGCCGACGGCGAGGATTTCGGGAACAGAGCTTTGCATATGCTGGTCGACGCGAATGCCGTTGCCGATGGCCAGGCCGGCGGCTTCAGCCAATTCGACATTGGGCACCACGCCGATGCCGATGATCACCATTTTCGCCGGCAGGCGCTCGCCGCCTGACGTGATCGCGGCTGAGACGCGGTCTCCTTCGCCCTCCAGGCGGGCAATGGTGGTGCCGGTCAGGATGCGCACGCCGATCACTTCCAGGCGCTGGCGCACATGCGCGGCGATGATGGGCGCCACGGCGCGGCCGAGCAGCCGGTCGACCGCCTCGACCACGGTGACGTTGCGGCCGGCGGCCCTCAGCGTTGCCGCGATCTCCAGGCCGATGAAGCCGCCGCCGAGAATGACCACGTCCTC
Source organism: Mesorhizobium sp. CA8 (assembly GCF_020164955.1). Classification (GTDB taxonomy): domain Bacteria; phylum Pseudomonadota; class Alphaproteobacteria; order Rhizobiales; family Rhizobiaceae; genus Mesorhizobium. The sequence goes on along the minus strand of NZ_JAIUHG010000011.1, from coordinate 47,473 downwards.
GCTTTGTGCGCTGAGCTCGCGGATCAGGCGCGCATCGGCCAGCGAACGCAGCGAGACCACGCCGGCAAGGCCGGCGCCGTCGAGCTTGAGCAGGCGCGGCCGCGAGCCGGTCGCCAGGATCACCCGGTCGAAGGCGAGCGTTCCACCGCCTGCGACATTCAACCGGCTCGCGCGGGCATCGATGCTGTCGATGCGCACGCCCGGCCGGTAGTCGATGTTGTTGCCAGTGTAGAAGGCTTCGCCGCGCAAGGGCTGCGGCTTGGCCCCGGCGTCCTTGATGAAGGTCTTGGATAGCGGCGGCTTGTGATAGGGCAATTCCTGCTCGTCGCCGACCAGGATGACCGGCCCTTCATAGCCCTCTTCGCGCAGGCTGGCGGCGGCCTGCACGCCGGCATGGCCCGCACCGACAATCACTACCCCGTTCGTCATCGCAATCCTTTTGGTCAGCAAATCTAGGCTCTTGCGCCAGGTGGCGATTGTCTGCCGCCGCCGCAAGAGCCGCGGATCGGGTCGCACCCAGAATGGCTATCTGTCAATCGGTCCAGCGAGGCAGTCCCGGGCCTAAAAGTTGATAGTGGTAGTTTAGAATAATTCTAAAGTGTTGTTTCAATTGATTTTTTCTGTCTGCCAGTTGACTCCAAGCCTCTCCATCGCTTTATGACGAGCTGCGCGCAAAGCGCATTCCTTTGATGTCTGGGCCTTGAACCCTTTCGATTGGAGGCAACTGGGTGTCTTTTTATCGCGAACCGCGCATCGGTGCGGCCACCGTTTTTCCCGGCATGCTCATGCCTCGGCGGGGATGGACGCCTTTTATTGAATTTCCAAGGAACTGGAGACGGATGATGACGGCACGTAATGGCGGCAGGCTGGCTGCGATCTGCGCCACGGCTGCACTGACCGCGGCGGTGTTCGTGTTGCCGGCGAAAGCCGAGACCGACGCCAAGGCGGTGATCAAGACCTATGCCGACATCGCTTTGGCCAAATACGAAGATTCGCTGACCACTGCGCAGGCGCTGGATAAGGCGGTGGATGCGCTGGTCGCCAGCCCCTCGGCCGACACGTTGAACGCCGCGCGCGAAGCCTGGAAGGCGGCGCGCATTCCTTACCAGCAGACCGAAGTGTACCGCTTCGGCAACAAGATCGTCGACGACTGGGAAGGCAAGGTGAATTCCTGGCCGCTGGATGAGGGCCTGATCGACTATGTCGCCAAGAGTTACGGCACCGAGTCGGACGAAAACGCGCTCTATACGGCCAACGTCATCGCCAACAAGGAAATCGAGATCAACGGCAAGAAGGTCGGTGCCTCGAAGCTGACGCCCGAGTTCCTGTCCGGCACGCTGCAGGAGGCCGGCGGCGTTGAAGCCAATGTCGCGACCGGCTATCACGCCATCGAATTCCTGCTCTGGGGCCAGGATCTGCATGGCACCGGCCCTGGCGCGGGCGAGCGGCCCTATACGGATTACGACCTCAAGAACTGCACGGGCGGCAATTGCGACCGCCGCGCCGAATATCTGAAGTCGGCAAGCGACCTTCTGGTGTCAGACCTGCAGGAAATGGTCGACAACTGGAGGGCGGACGGCGCGGCGCGCAAGAACCTCACCGACGGCGATGCGAATGCCGCCATCTCCACCATCTTCACCGGCATGGGCTCGCTCTCCTATGGCGAACTGGCCGGCGAGCGCATGAAGCTCGGCCTGTTGCTGCACGATCCGGAAGAGGAGCACGACTGCTTCTCCGACAACACCTACATCTCGCATCTCTATGACGCGGTCGGCATCCGCGACGCCTACCATGCCAGCTACAAGCGGCTCGACGGTTCCGTGGTTTCGGGTCCATCGGTGTCCGACATGGTGAAGGCGGCCGATCCGGCGATCGACAAGGAGCTGTCGGGCAAGCTCGACACCACCGTCGCCAAGATGGAGGCCATCCAGGCGCGTGCTCTTGCCGGCGAGGCCTATGACCAGCAGATCGCCGAGGGCAATACCGAAGGCAACGCCACCGTGCAGGCGGCGATCGACGCCCTGATCGACCAGACCAAATCGATCGAGCGCGCCGTCGGCTCGCTCAAGCTGAACCAGATCGCTTTCGAGGGTTCCGACAGCCTCGACGCGCCCGACAAGGTATTCAAGTAAGATCGGGCATGATCCCAAAACCGGTTTTTTGGACAAGATCATGCAACTGAGAAACCAGCCAAGCGGCGCCGGAACGGCTCCGTCAGCCAGAGCAAGTAGATGCTGATCTGCCATTGCAACATCATCACCGAAAAGGAGATCGAGCAGACGATCGTCGGCCTGCTAGATCAGGATCCCTGGCAACTGATCGTGCCCGCGAAGGTCTACCACGCGATGGCCAAGCGCGGTCGCTGTTGCGGCTGTTTCCCAAATGTGGTGGAAACGATCATTCGGGTCACCGAGCACTACCACGCCCGCTCAGAGGTGGGGGGCGTGGACATCGTTTCACACCTGGATCGCGTGCGAGGCTTGCGCGGCCAATACGGGAGCAGAACCCATGAAAGGCGAACCGCAGGTCATCGAGCGGCTTAATGAAGCTCTGTTTCTCGAGCTTGGAGCCGTCAACCAGTACTGGGTGCATTATCGTCTGCTCGAGGATTGGGGCTACACCAAGCTGGCAAAGAAGGAGCGGGCGGAATCGATCGAGGAGATGCATCACGCCGACCGGCTGATCGCGCGCATCATCTTCCTCGAAGGCCATCCCAACCTGCATTCCGTCGCGCCGTTGCGCATCGGCCAGAACGTCAAGGAAGTGCTCGAATCCGATCTCGCCGGCGAATATGACGCGCGCACCGCCTACAAGCGCTCGCGCGAGATCTGCCAAGACGAAGGCGATTTCGTTTCGATGAAGCTGTTCGAGGATCTTTTGACCGACGAGGAAGGACATATCGACTTCCTGGAAACGCAGCTCGATCTGCTTGCCTCGATCGGCGAGGAAAAATACGGCCAGCTCAATGCCGACTCGGCCAACGAGGCGGAGTAAGGACATGCGGGAATGCGGCGCCCCGTAGATTTTTCGCGCCGCGCGTGGCGGGCCGGGATTCACGGCTTGCCGTCCCAGACGACCCCGCGATACCGGATTGGTCGCGGGGCATGGCTTTTGCTGGCGATCACGCTTTCCGCATCGGCCGTAGCCGGTGAGCCCGCCGCCCTGCCGACAAGCCGCGCCGATCTGACGCCGAAGGACCAGGCGCGGGTTCTGGCCGTCACCAGGCCAACGACCAATTTCACCAGGCCGGAGCCGTTCGAGCTGATGCAGGGTGGCGCCGGCACGTCGCGCAAGGACGCCAACCGCGATGCCTTCTCGCAATCCTCCGCCAATATCACCTTCGAGGAAGAGGCAACCTTCAAGCTCGGCAACGCGCTGTTTCGCAAGACCTGGGTGTCGTCGCCGTCCTCGACCCAGGCTTCGGATGGTCTTGGCCCGCTCTTCAACGAACGCGCCTGCCAGAACTGCCATCTGAAGGATGGCCGCGGGCGTCCTCCGGAAAGCGATGCCGGATCGACATCGATGTTCCTGCGGCTGGCGCGCGACGCCGGCAGCGCCGAGGAAAAGGCAGCGCTTGCCGACCATAAGCTGCTGAATTTTCCGGACCCGGTCTATGGCGCGCAATTGCAGGACCTTGCGGTTCCCGGACTCAAGGGCGAAGGCCGGATGCGCGTCGATTACCAGGAGCAAAAGGTGACGCTCGGCGACGGCGCCGTCGTTTCACTGCGCAAGCCGAGCTATACGATCGAAAATCTCGGCTACGGTCCGCTCGATCCGCGCACCACGCTGTCGCCACGCCTGACGCCGCCGATGATCGGGCTGGGCCTGATCGAGCAGATCGCGCCGGCCGATATCCTCGCCAATGCCGATCCGGACGATCGCAACAGTGACGGCATTTCGGGCCGGCCCAACATTGTGCGCGATGCGTTGAGTGGCGCGGTGACCTTGGGCCGCTTCGGCTGGAAGGCACAGACCGCGTCGATCCGCCAGCAAGCGGCCGACGCCTTTGCCGGCGATATCGGCATCTCCACGCCGGAAATGCCGAAGCATTGGGGCGATTGCACCAAGGCGCAAACGGATTGCCTCGTCATGCCGGACGGGGTGCAGCAACGCCTCGGCACGGCCGAGGCGCCACCGCCGGTGATGGACCTCGTCACCTTCTATTCGCAGAATCTGGCCGTGCCGGCGCGGCGCGATATTGGCAAGCCTGACGTGCTCGCTGGCAAAAAGCAGTTCTACGAGATGGGCTGCATCTCCTGTCACACGCCGAAATTCGTGACCATGCGCGGCACGCCCGACAAGGTGCAGGCCTTCCAGCTGATCTGGCCCTATTCCGACTTCCTGCTGCACGACATGGGCGAGGGGCTTGCCGATGGGCAGCGGGTGGGTGAAGCAAGCGGCAGCGAGTGGCGCACCCCGCCGCTCTGGGGCATCGGCCTTACCGCGACGGTCAACGGCAATGCTTTCTATCTGCATGACGGCCGCGCCCGCACGCTTGCCGAGGCGATCCTGTGGCATGGCGGCGAGAGCCAGAAGGCGCGCGACCGTTTCGCCGGCGCCGCCGCGGCTGATCGTGAGGCGCTGGTCAAATTCCTGGAGTCCTTATGATGCCGAAACGCGTCGCTCTGATGTCGAAGCGCCTTGCCCTTGCTCTTCCGTTCCTTCTGGCCGCTGTGCTGCCGGTGTCGGCCGCGGCCAAGGCTTCCGATGTCATCGGCCGCGCCATCGACGGTTTCGTCCGCCCGGCCTATGCCAGCCTCGGCGAACATGCGGCGCGCCTCACTAAGGCGATGCACCGGCTTTGCGAGGCGCCGTCTGGGCAAAATCTCGAAGGGGCGCGCGCGGCATTTTCAGGCACCGTCGAGGCCTGGTCGCTGGCCGAGATCATCGCCTTCGGACCGATCAAGGAAAACAACCGGCTGGAACGCATGCTCTATTGGCCGGACCGCAAGAGCATCGGCCTGAGGCAAGTGCAGGCCACGCTCGCATCCAAGGACCCATCCGCCACCGATCCGGCGCAACTGGCGCAAAAGAGCGTCGCCATGCAGGGCCTCGGCGCGCTCGAATATGTGCTTTACGGCGACGGCGCCGAAACGCTTGCCGCGAAAGACGATCCCTACCGCTGCGCCTATGGCGCGGCGGTCGCCGGCAACGTCGAAACGATAGCGGGCGAGGTGCGCGAAGCCTGGCAAAAGCCCGACGGCTTTGCCTCGCTCTGGGCCAATCCGGGGCCGAAGAACCCGCTCTACCGCGACGGCAACGAAGCGGTCACGGAACTGGTCGGCGTCTTCATCAACGAGCTGGAAATGATCCGCGACGTGCGGCTCAAGGGTTTTCTCGGCGCCAAGCCCGATGCCGACAAGCCGAAGCAGGCGATCTACTGGCGCTCGCAGAACACGACGACTTCGCTGGCCGGAAATCTCTCCGGCATCGACCAACTGTTTCAGGCCTCCAGGCTCGGCGACGCTCTGCCCGCCGATGCGCAATGGATGGCCGAGTCCATCCACATCCAGCTCAGCAACGGCGTGATGATAACGAAATCCGTCGCGGGCCCGATCGACAAGGCGCTCGCCGACCCTGCGCTGCGCGGCAAGCTCGAGCATTTCGCGCTGATCACCTCCAGCCTGTCGACCTTGATCGGCACCAGGATGACCGCCGAGTTCGGCCTGACCGCGGGCTTTTCGTCGCTGGATGGAGATTGATACATTGACAACCGCCCTCATAGACCGCCGCGATTTCCTGCGAGCCGCGGGCGTGAGCTTCGCAGCCGCGATGGCGCCGCGCGCCTGGGCCGAGACGCTTGCCGCGGACGCAGTGTTTGCCACGGCTTACGTCAAGCGCGACGGCAGCTTCGGTGCCGCCGTGCTCTCCGAGGCGGGGAAAATCCTGCACACGGTCGATCTGCCCGACCGTGGCCACGACGTCACTTTCGATCCGGTGTCGAAGCGTTCGGTGGTCTTTGCCCGCCAGCCCGGCACCTTTGCCGTGGTCTTCGACCATGCCGGCCGCGACAAGCCGCTGACCATCGCCAGCATCGCCGGCCGGCATTTCTTCGGCCATGGCGTGTTCTCGCCCGACGGCGCCTTGCTCTATGCGACGGAGAACGATTTCGACAACGCGGCAGGTGTCGTGGGCGTCTATGACGCGCGGGAGAAATTCAATCGCGTCGGCGAGTTCCCGACCTACGGCATGGGCCCGCATGAGCTGCTCCTGCTCGGCGACGGCCGCACTTTAGCCATCGCCAATGGCGGCATCGAGACCCATCCCGACTATGGCCGCGCCGAACTCAACATCGCGACGATGAAGCCGTCTTATACGCTGATTGACCGCATCACCGGCGACCTCATCGAAAAGCACGAATTGCCGCCGGCGCTGCATCAGCTTTCGATCCGCCACATGGATTGCGACCAGGCGGGCACCGTCTGGTTCGGCTGCCAATATCGCGGGCCGGCGACCGACCCGCCGGCGCTGGTCGGCCGCGCCGCGCGCGGCAAGGAGCTCGAGCTCCTGGAGATGCCGCAGGGCGTGCTCTCAGGCTTCCGCAATTACATCGGCTCGGTCGCCGCCAACGCCGCCACCGGCACTGTCGCCGTCACCTCGCCGGAGGGCAATTCGCTTGCCGTCCTCGACGCCGCCAGCGGACGCGTGGTCGCGACCAAAGCGCTGGTCGAGGTTTGCGGCCTCGCGCCCGACCGCGCCGGCTTCATGGCGACGACCGGCGCCGGCGAAATCGTCGGCGGCGCCGGAGCTACCCGTACCGAACCGGACTATGTCTGGGACAACCACATGCTGCGCATCGCGGCGTCGGCGTGATCGCCGCGCGTGGAAGCAAAGCCGCTTAACATTTCTCGACCCTGGCCCTTGCGGCGGCCGCCTATGCCGGGCAGAGGGAATTGTGTTTCGATCCAGTTCTTTAACCGGCCGTATGAAGCTGCCTAAATGAAACTGCTTGCCATCGATTGCGCTGCCAGTCTCTGCGCCGCTTGCGTCTATGACGCAGGCGCAGGGGAGGAGCTTGGCCGCGAGGTACGCGACCTCGGCAAGGGGCATGCCGAGCATCTGATGGCCGTCATCGAAACTGCCTTGCAAGCCGGCGGCATCGGCTATCCTGACCTCGACGCCCTTACCGTCTCGGTCGGGCCCGGTTCCTTCACCGGCCTGCGTGTCGGCGTCTCGGCCGCGCGCGGCCTGGCGTTGGCGCTGAAAATCCCGGCGATCGGCGTGACGACGCTGGATGCCCTGGCGGTGGAGGGGGCGAGCGCGTTTCCCGGACGCGCGGTGCTTGCCGCGCTCGACGCCGGCCGTGAGGAAATCCATGCCGCGCTCTATGACGAAGTGTTAGCTGAAGCTTACGGACCTTCCGTGGTCACGCTTTCCGGGGCGACAACCATGGCCGTCAACGCCGAAGCGGTGCTGGTCGGCACCGCCGCGCCGCAGATTGCCGAGATGGCGGACCGTGCCTTCGACACCGGCCCGGTCGCCGCCACCGCCGACATCGCGACCTATGCCAGGCTGGCCTCGATCAGGGGGCCGGGCGAAAAGCCCAAGCCGCTCTATCTGCGCGGCGCCGACGCCAAGCCGCAGGCAGGCTTTATTCTTCCAAGGCAGGCCCCCAAGGGTTCAAAGGCAGACCATGATCCCAAAAAGGGGGACCCGGTTTTTGGAAAAGATCATGGCCCAAAGAGAAAAGACTCCTGATGCGCATACCGTTCTTTCAGCCGCGCCGCAGGGATTATGCCTTGGAACCGCTGACGGTTGCCGACAGCGCCGCCGTCTCGAAGCTGCATCGCGAGGATTTCGTGCGGCCCTGGACCGATGGCGAGTTCGCAGCACTGCTCGAACAGGACACCGTGTTCGGCTATGCGGCGCGCGAAACCGGCCAAGGCGCCAAGCCGCCGGTCGGCTTCGTGCTGGCGCGGCTCGCGGCCGGCGAGGGTGAGATCCTGACCGTGGCCGTCGCCCGTAGCCATCGCCGCCAGGGCCTTGGCTGGCAATTGATGGACGCGGTATTGCGCGAATTGCATGCACAACGCGCCGAAGCGCTCTTCCTCGAGGTCGACGAGACCAATGCGCCGGCGATCGGCCTCTACCGCAGGCTTGGCTTTGTCCAGGTCGGCCATCGCCCGAACTATTACCGTTCGACCGAGCACGGCCCGACCGGCGCGCTTGTCATGCGCCGCGATCTTCGCTAGCCACAGTCGCGCATGACCCCGAAAATCGGCTCCGATTTTCGGAAAGGATCATGCGCCAAGCGAGAGTGTTACAGCGTCCTTTTGCGCGCCCTAAGGCGCGCGGCGCTGTAATGTTGGGGCCGGAGCGAATGATCAAGAAATTACGGATTTTCCTGGCGCTCGGCTATGTCGTCGTCTGTTCACTGGTGCTGGTGCCACTGCAGATCCTGTCGATGAAGACGGGGCTCTGGCCCGATACCTTCATCCTGAAAATCTGGCACCGCATGATCCTGAGGGCGCTCGGCATGCGGGTGCATGTGAAAGGTGCGCTTGCCAGGGAACGTCCTGTGCTGGTGGCGGCCAACCACATTTCCTGGACCGACATCATGGTGCTCGGCTCCTTTGTCGACGTGAAGTTCATCGCCAGGGCCGACATGGAAGGCTGGCCGCTGATCGGCATGCTGTCCAAGCTGCAGCGCACCGTTTACATCGAGCGCGAGCGCAAGCGCACCTCCGGCGACCAGGCAAGCGAGATCGCCAAAAGGATGGCAAAAGGCGACGCCATGGTGCTGTTCGCCGAAGGCTCGACCGGGGACGGCAACCTCGTGCTGCCGTTCAAGAGCACGCTCTTCGGCGCGGCCTCGATGGCGATTTCGGAAGGCGCCGCGGACCAGGTCTTCATCCAACCCGTGGCGATCGCATATACGCGCCTGCACGGCATGCCGATGGGCCGCCGTCATCGGCCGATGTCCGCCTGGATCGGCGACCAGGATCTGATGCCGCATCTGAAGACCCTGCTCGCCGAAGGCGCGATCGATGCCGAGGTGTATTTCGGCGAGCCGGTGCCGTTCTCGAAGGGCTCGAACCGCAAGGAAACGGCAAGGCTGATGGAAGCCAAGGTGCGCCAGATGATGCAGGCTATCCTCGCCGAGCCGGCCAAGAGCCGGTGAGTCCGGGGCCGCATGACGCGTCGCAAGGCAGAATCGGCTGTTTTTTGTCATCGAAAGGCGCTAGAAGCCGCCCGATGGAATTGAACACGATTGAAAGCCCCGACATCGGCGCTGCCGCCGAGCACTCGGCCGGCACCGACCGGACGGCGAAAAAGGTCTTCGTCAAGACCTATGGCTGCCAGATGAATGTCTACGATTCCCAGCGCATGACGGATGCGCTGGCTGCCGATGGCTATGTTGCCATCGATGCCGTCGAAGACGCCGATCTGGTGCTGCTCAACACCTGTCATATCCGCGAAAAGGCGGCGGAAAAGGTCTATTCCGAGCTTGGCCGCATCCGCGACATGAAAGCCGAGCGCGCCGAGGCGGGCCGCGAACTCCTGATCGGCGTCGCCGGCTGCGTGGCGCAGGCCGAAGGCGCCGAGATCATCCGCCGCGCCCCTGCGGTCGATCTGGTCATCGGGCCTCAGACCTATCACCGGCTGCCCGACGTGCTGGCAAGGGTCCGTGGCGGTGAGAAGGTCGTCGAGACCGAATACGCCATCGAGGACAAGTTCGAGCATCTGCCGCAGCCGAAGCGCGCCGAGCTTGCCAGGCGCGGCGTCACCGCTTTCCTCACGGTGCAGGAAGGTTGCGACAAGTTCTGCACCTTCTGCGTGGTGCCTTACACCCGCGGCTCCGAGGTTTCACGCCCGGTGGCGCAGATCGTCGCCGAGGCCGAGCGCCTGGCCGAGGCCGGCGTGCGCGAGGTGACCCTGCTCGGCCAGAACGTCAACGCCTGGCACGGCATCGGCGAAAACGGCGAGGAATGGGGCCTCGGCCGTCTGCTGTTCCGGCTTGCGGAAATCCCCGGCCTGGCGCGGCTGCGCTACACCACCAGCCATCCGCGCGACATGGACGACGAATTGATCGCCGCACATCGTGACCTGCCCGCCTTGATGCCCTATCTGCATTTGCCGGTGCAGTCGGGATCCGACCGGATTTTGAAGGCAATGAACCGCAGGCACACGGCACGTGACTACCTGGCGCTCATCGAGCGCATCCGCGCTGCGCGCCCCGACATCGCCATGTCCGGCGACTTCATTGTCGGCTTCCCCGGCGAGACGGACGAGGATTTCGAGGCGACGCTGAAGCTGGTGGGCGAGGTGAACTACGCCTCGGCCTTTTCGTTCAAATATTCGCCACGCCCCGGCACGCCGGGCGCCGAGATGGACGGGCATCTCGCCGAAGCGGTGAAGGACGAACGGCTGCAGCGTCTTCAGGCGCTGATCAACGAGCAGCAGCGGAATTTCATCGCCGGCCTGGTCGGCCGCACCGTCAGCACCCTGATCGAGAAGCCCGGCCGCCGTGCCGGCCAGATCGTCGGCCGCTCGCCATGGCTGAACCCGGTTATTGTTGACGACAAGGCCGGTGGAATCGGTGACATTATTGACGTACGAATCACGAAGACAGGCCCCAACAGCCTGTTCGCCGAGTTGGCCTGATGCATGTCGCTAGAAAGTGCCCGCGGTTTGGGACGGCGAGACGCATAGCCACAAGCCTCGGCAGATGAGGAGAGACGGTTGAGCGCTGCCGAACTGAAGAATCCGCCCCAGAACCAGGCGTCCGGGGCTTCCGACATGGCGCACATCGTACTGACCTTCGACAACAACAAGCTTGCCAGCGCCCTTTATGGTCAGTTCGACGAGAATCTGGCCCGGCTCGAGCAGAAGCTCGGCGTGGATATCCGCTCGCGCGGCAACCAGCTTGCGATCAAAGGCTCGGCTTCGGCCGCCGAACAGGCGCGCCGCGCGCTGGATACGCTCTACGGCATCCTGCAGAAGGGCGTCGACATCGGCCAGTCGGATGTCGACGGCGCCGTACGCATGGCGATTGCCGCCGACGACCAGCTGACGCTGCCGACCCTGGAGCGCAAGGGCAAGGTTTCGGCCGCCCAGATATCGACGCGCAAGAAAACGATCTACGCCCGTTCGCTCACCCAGGACGCCTATATGCGGGCGCTGGAGCGCTCGGAAATGGTCTTCGGCATCGGCCCTGCCGGCACCGGCAAGACCTATCTGGCGGTGGCGCATGCGGCGATGCTGCTCGAACGCGGCATGGTCGAGCGCATCGTGCTGTCGCGCCCCGCCGTCGAGGCCGGCGAGCGGCTGGGCTTCCTGCCCGGCGACATGAAGGAGAAGGTCGACCCCTATCTGCGGCCCCTCTACGACGCGCTCTACGATATGATGCCGGCCGACAAGGTCGAGCGGGCGATCGCCGCCGAGGTCATCGAGATCGCTCCGCTGGCCTTCATGCGTGGCCGCACGCTGGCGCATGCGGCGGTGATCCTCGACGAGGCGCAGAACACCACGCCGATGCAGATGAAGATGTTTCTGACCCGTCTCGGCGAGAACTCGCGCATGATCGTCACCGGCGATCCGACCCAGATCGACCTGCCGCCCAACACCAAGTCGGGCCTGGTCGAGGCGCTGCGTATCCTCGACGGCGTGCCTGGCATCGTCACCGTCCGCTTCAACGAAGGCGACGTGGTGCGCCATCCGCTGGTCGCCGAAATCGTCAAGGCCTATGACCGCGACGGCAAGCTGGCGCGAGGCCTCGGCGCCGAAAGCTGATCAAGGATCCATGGCTGACGGTCCGGAATTTGGCGGCGAGACGCCGGTCGATATCGATATTTTCGTCGAGGCCGGCGACTGGCCTGCCGAAGCCGAGCTGACGCCTCTCGTCGATCGCGCCGTTGCGGCCGCCTTTGCCGAGACCGGCGCCGGCGGGGCGTCCGAGCTCAGCATCGTTTTTTCCGACGATGCCCATATCCAGACGCTCAATGCCGAGTGGCGCGGCAAGGACAAGCCCACCAACGTCTTGTCTTTCCCGGCTTTTTCCTTCCCGAAAGGCGGCCGGCTGCCGCCGATGCTGGGCGATATCGTGCTCGCCTCCGAGACGGTGTCGCGCGAGGCCGCCCTGGAAGACAAGCCGATTGCGAACCATATCAGCCATCTCGTCATCCATGGCCTGCTGCATCTTTTGGGCTATGATCACGAGACCGACGCCGAGGCGGAGGAGATGGAAGCGATCGAGCGCGCCGCGCTTGCGAGGCTTGCCATTCCCGATCCCTACGCGTAACAAAAAAGCTCAATTGACCGATGGCGATGAACGACACCCCAGAAACTGCCGCCCGTCCGGACGCCGGCAGTGCTGCCAAGCCTTCCGAAAAGACGGAAGAGGGCTCCAGTCCGAGTATTCCCACCGGCAGCGCGGCCGCCGAGCCGACGCATGCCGGTCCTTCCCTCTTCGATCGCGTGCTTGGCCTGTTCCGGCACCGCAACGGCACCAGCCTGCGCGAGGAGATCGCCGGCGCGCTTGCCGAAACGGCGACCGATGCCGAATCCTTCTCGCCTGGCGAGCGCGCCATGCTCAACAACATCCTGCGCCTGCGCGAAGTGCGGGTCGAGGACGTCATGGTGCCGCGCGCCGATATCGAGGCGGTCGAGATCAACACGACACTTGGCGACCTGCTCGGCCTTTTCGAGCAATCCGGCCATTCGCGCATGCCGGTCTATTCCGAGACGTTGGACGATCCGCGCGGCATGGTCCACATTCGCGACGTGCTCGCCCACATCACCAAGGTCGCCCGCGTCAAGAAGGGCCGCACCAGAGCGAAGGCGCCGGTGACGACGGCGCTCGACCTCGCGCAGGTCGATCTCGCGCGCACCATCGGCGATCTCAATCTGATCCGCCAGGTGCTGTTCGTGCCGCCCTCGATGCTCGCCTCCGACCTGATGGGCCGCATGCAGACGACGCGCACGCAGATGGCGCTGGTCATCGACGAATATGGCGGCACCGACGGCCTCGCCTCGCTGGAAGACATCGTCGAGATGGTGGTCGGCGACATCGAGGACGAGCATGACGACGACGAGCCGATGATCACGCAGACCGGCGACGGCGTCTTCGTCGTCGACGGCAAGGCCGAGATCGACGAGGTCGCCAAGATGATCGGCGAGGATTTCGCCGCCGGCGAGCATGGCGAATATGTCGACACCATCGGCGGCATGATCTTCAACACGCTGGGACGTGTCCCGGCCAGGGGCGAGGTCGTGCAGGCCATTCCCGGCTTCGAGTTCCATGTGCTCGATGCCGACCCGCGCCGCGTCAAGCGCGTACGGATCGTGCAGAGCCAGAAGGGCGAGCGGCAGCGCCGCCGCGCGGCTCGCACCGAGCAGGCCTGACACAGTCGCGACATGTCCGTCGACGATCCATTCAAGCATGCCGTTCTCGGCTCAGGCGTTTTCTATAAAGATCCGCGCGCTGCATTGACCTGGCTGCGGGCGGCCTTCGGCTTCGAGCCGAGCATGCTGGTGAGCGACGCCGAGGGCCGGCTTGTCCATGCCGAAATGCGTTTTGGCGAAGGCTACATCATCGTCGATTCCGAATGGGCCGAGCATATCGCCAGCCCGACCTCGGTCGGCGGCAAGAACACCCAAGCCGTCTATGTCCGTCTGCGGCAAGATATCGACGCCCATTGCGAAAAGGCACGTGTGGCCGGCGCGGAAATTTTTCAAGAACCGACGGATCATTTCTACGGCGAGCGCCAATACCGCGCCCGTGATCCCGAGGGTCATGTCTGGACGTTCAGCCAGACCGTGCGCGTTGTCCCGAAGGACGAGGCCGAGCGGCTGAGCGGGCTGCGGATCGAGGGCTGGCACAGATAGCGCGACCGTGCATCAGGCTGCGCCTATCCGGGTTTGGATCGGGTGGCGCAGCCTGTTAAACCTCTAGCTCCTGATTCGCGCGACTTGGGAAGCTTGATGCAGCGCTTTGCCGGCCGAATAATTCTGCTGTGGGGGTGGCGGCGGGCGCTGGTGGCCTTTGCCGCCGGGGCGCTGGCGGTGCTCGCCCAGGCGCCTTACGACTTCTTCGCCGTCTGCTTCGTCTCGTTCCCGGTCCTGGTCTGGCTGTTGGATGGCGCCACCGGCGAGGCATCGGATGGCTGGCTCAAGCGCCTGAGGCCGGCTTTCGCCACCGGCTGGTGGTTCGGCTTCGGTTATTTCCTCGCCGGCCTGTGGTGGATCGGCCAGGCATTGCTGGTCGAGGCCGACAACTTCGCTTGGGCCTTGCCCTTCGCCGTTGTCGGCATTCCCTTCGCGCTGGCCTTCTTCTATGGCTTTGCCACCATTGTGGCGCGCCTGTTCTGGAGCAGCGATATCGGCCGCATCGCCGCCCTTGCCTTCGGCTTCGGCCTCACCGAATGGCTGCGCGACTTCCTCTTCACCGGCTTTCCCTGGAATGCCGTCGGCTACGCGGCGATGCCGGTGCCGCTCCTGATGCAGAGTGTATCGGTAACCGGGATGATCGGCATGAATGCGCTCGCCGTCTTCCTGTTTTCGCTTCCCGCGCTGGTCGCGGCGCGCCGGCATCTGAGGCTGGGTATCGCGCTGTTTATCATCCTCGTCGCCGCCCATGTCGGCTTCGGCTATTTCAGGCTCGTCACCCCGGTTGAGACGACACGCTCGATCGATGTCCGCATCGTCCAGCCCGCGGTCGATCTCAGCGAGAAATGGGATGCTTCGGTGCGCGACCGCATCTTCGCAACTTTGCTGGGGATATCCGGGAAAGCGCCGGAGGATGGGCATGCCAAGCCGCAGCTCATCCTGTGGCCGGAAACGTCGGTGCCGTTCCTCTTCACCGGGCGTCCAGACGCGCTGACGGCGCTGGGCGACATGCTGGCCGACGGCCAGATGCTGATTGCCGGCGTCGTGCGCGAGGAGGGCGGATCGGCGAGTGCCGGCAGCCGCTATTACAATTCCGTGGTGGCGATCAACGATAAGGGCGAGATCGTCGATGCCGTCGACAAAGTGCATCTGGTGCCCTTCGGCGAGTATCTGCCCTTCGCCGACCTTTTCGAACGCTTCGGCATCGGCCGGCTTGTTGCCGGACCGATGAATTTCGCCGCCGGCAACGAGCGGCATCCGATCGGCCTGCCGGGCGGCCTGCGCGCTGCTCCGTTCATCTGCTACGAGGTGATCTTTCCCGATCTCGTCGGCGTCGACTCCGCATCGTCTGACGTTATTGTGAACGTCACCAACGACGCCTGGTTTGGCGACACGCCGGGCCCGTATCAGCACTTCAGGCAGACTCAGATTCGCGCGGTGGAGAATGGAATGCCGCTGTTGCGCGCGGCCAACAACGGCATCTCCGCAGTCGTCGATTCGCGCGGCCGCATCGTCGATGCGCTTGCCGTCGACGCGCGCGGCGCGATCGACGCGCATGTGCCGGTCTCTGGGCGTGCCTTCCTGTCTCCCGACCAGCGGCGCATTAACGGATTACTGATCATGTTGGTGTTTGCGCTGGCGGCCTTCACATGGAATGTAAGGCAGCGGCTACGGGTGAATTGACAGTCGGCACATTAGAAACTCATACTGTAACGCCTAAAATTTTCTCGAAGTCGGTTGGAGGGTTCTGTTGGGGCAGGTGGCTCCGGCTTCATATGGGCGGAACATAATAGAAAAAGCCGGAAAAATTCGGCGAGGAAAAAATGACAGAAGAGAACAAGAAGAAGCCGAATCCGATCGACATCCATGTCGGGAGTCGCATCCGGCTGCGTCGCAATATGCTTGGGATGAGCCAGGAAAAGCTGGGCGAAAATCTCGGAATCACCTTTCAGCAGATACAGAAGTACGAAAAGGGCACGAACAGGGTTGGCGCCAGTCGACTGCAGGCGATCGCCTCCATCCTGAGCGTTCCCGTCGCCTTCTTTTTCGAGGATGCCCCGGGCGAGGAGCCCGCCGGCGGCGCCAGGGGATTTGCCGAAGACTCCTCGATGGCCTTCGCCATCGAATTCTGCGGCAGTCCCGAAGGGCTTCAGCTCAACCGGGCTTTCGTCAAAATCGGCGACGTCAAGGTGCGCCGCCGCATCATCGATCTGGTGAAGGCGCTCTCCGCCGAAGACGCCGATTGATTTTTACCTGTGCCGCCGGCGGCGCCCCGCTGCTGGTGGCATAGCCGGCCTTGCCTACATTCATGCCAGAACCGTCGCGCCGCTTGACGAGCGGCGCCCGGCACCGCTAACACGTGGCGCCAAAATCGGCAGCCCTGCCGATCTTTTTTCAAGAGGGGACACCCGTGACGCGGCAGAATTATCTCTTCACCTCGGAATCCGTCTCCGAGGGTCATCCCGACAAAGTCTGCGACCGTATCTCCGATGAGATCGTCGATCTGGTCTATCGCGAAGCCAAGAAGACGGGCATGGATCCGTGGAAGGTCCGCGTCGCCTGCGAGACGCTGGCCACCACCAACCGCGTCGTCATCGCCGGCGAGGTCCGCGTCCCCGACACGCTTTTGAAGAAGGACAAGGCGGGCAACGTCCTCAAGGATGCGTCCGGCCACCCCGTGGTCAACCCGACCAAGTTCAAGTCTGTTGCCCGCAAGGCGATCCGCGAGATCGGCTACGAGCAGTCCGGCTTCCACTGGAAGACAGCCAAGATCGACGTGCTGCTGCATGGCCAGTCGCCCGACATCGGCCAAGGCGTCGACAACGCCGCCGACCGCCAGGGCGAGGAAGGTGCCGGCGATCAGGGCATCATGTTCGGCTACGCCTGCCGCGAGACGCCCGATTTGATGCCGGCGCCGATCTATTACAGCCACAAGATTCTCGAATTGCTGGCCGCGGCGCGCCATGAAGGCGATGGCGAGGCCGGCAAGCTCGGCCCGGACGCCAAGAGCCAGGTCACCGTGCGCTATGCCGACGGCAAGGCGGCGGAGGTCACGCAGATCGTGCTCTCCACCCAGCATCTCGATGCAAGCTGGGACTCCAAGAAGGTCCGCAAGGTGGTCGAGCCCTATATCCGCGAGGCGCTTGGCGACTTGAAGATCGCCGAGGACTGCAACTGGTACATCAACCCGACCGGTAAGTTCGTCATCGGCGGGCCTGACGGCGATGCCGGCCTCACCGGCCGCAAGATCATCGTCGACACCTATGGCGGCGCGGCACCGCATGGCGGCGGCGCCTTCTCCGGCAAGGACACCACCAAGGTCGACCGTTCGGCGGCCTATGCTGCCCGCTACCTCGCCAAGAACGTCGTGGCGGCCAAGCTTGCCGACCGCTGCACTATCCAGCTCTCCTACGCCATCGGCGTCGCCCAGCCGCTGTCGGTCTATGTCGACCTCCACGGCACCGGCAAGGTCGAGGAATCGAAGCTCGAAGAGGCGCTGCGCAAGGTGATGGATCTATCGCCGTCGGGCATCCGCCGTCATCTCGATTTGAACAAGCCGATCTACGCAAAAACTTCGTCCTACGGCCATTTCGGCCGCAAGGCCGGCCGCGACGGCTCCTTCTCCTGGGAGAAGACCGATCTCGCCAAGGCGCTCAAGGACGCCGTCGCTGCCTGACGCCAGCGCACGCAAAGGACAGGCCGAGCCGGACGACCGAAGGATTCTTCGGTCGCCGGCATGGCAAAACTATACGCCCACAGCAGGCGATTGCCCTCGAAAGCGGCTTGCGCGAATACCGGATCGACCTGACGGCGGAAGCCCCGGCTGACCTCAAGACCTTGTTCAAGGCAGAGGTTTCGGCACTTCAGCTGGAAATCGGCTTCGGCGGCGGCGAGCATCTTCTGCATCGCGCCACGGAAGCGCCGCAGACCGGTTTCATCGGCGTCGAGCCCTTCGTCAACGGCATGGCCAAGATGATGACGGCGCTCGGCAAGTCGCCGCTTGCCAATCTCAGGGTCTATGACGACGATGCCACGCGCCTGCTCGACTGGCTGCCATCAGGCTCGCTCGACGGCATCGACCTGCTCTATCCCGATCCATGGCCGAAGAAGAAGCACTGGAAGCGGCGCTTCGTCAGCGCCGCCAATCTCGGCCGATTTGCCCGGGTGCTGAAAGCCGGCGGCAGGTTCCGCTTCGCCTCCGATATCGACAGCTATGTCAACTGGACGCTGCTTGCCTGCCGCGATCACGGCGCCTTCGCGTGGCAGGCCGAAGACGCTGCCGGCTGGCACCGGCCCTATGCGGGCTGGCCCGGCACACGCTATGAGGCCAAGGCCATCCGCGAGGGACGCTGGCCTGCTTACCTGACCTTCATTCGGAAATAGGCCGGCGTGTCTTGTATTGCATTTAGCGCTACAAACCGTTACATTGCCGGTGAGGAGACGGTTATGGCCGCCACTGTCGAACGCAAGGAATATCCGATCTCTATGCGCCTGCCGGAAGCGGACGTGGCGATGATCGATCGTGCCGCCAGTCTGCGCGGCCGGTCCCGCACGGATTTCGTCCGCGATGCCGCCGTGCGCGCGGCCGAGGATGTGCTGATGGACAACCGTCTTGTCCGCATGAGCCCGGAAGGTTTCGCGGAGTTCATGGAGGTTCTGTCAGCGCCGGCTGCCCCGGTTCCTGATATGGTCGAACTGGCAAAGCGGCCCGCTCCCTGGGAGGCGGGCTGCACGAGGAAGCGCTGACCGGTGGCGTTATCGGCCCCCGAACCGCTTACCGCAGTTCACGACGTATCGGGATTTTCCTGCGGGAAGCCTGCACTTGATCACTGGCTGAAAACCCGCGCGCTCTCCAATCAGGAGAACGGTTTTACGGCCGTTCTCGTTGTTCATGAAGCCGGCCGCGTGGTCGGATATTACGGGCTCGCGCCGACGGCCGTCTTGCCGTCGATCCTGCCTCGGTCGATCCGTACGGGACAACCTCCCGATCCGGTCCCGTGTCTTCTCCTCGGCCAGCTTGCGACCGACGTCGAATGGGCCGGGCTCGGCATCGGCACGGGCTTGGTGAAGCATGCTCTTCAGCGCTGCGTTCGGGCGGCGGAACTGATCGGAGGGCGCGCGCTGATGGTCAATGCAGTCGATACGGAAGCGGCGCAATTCTGGCATCGCCGGGGATTTTTTCCGACGAGGGACGATCCGCTTGTCCTGTTTCGTTCGATCGCGGCTATCGCCGCGTCGCTGGTGGAGGCCCGAAGGTGAGGTGAGGGGCACCCTCTGTGCCTGGAGGCTTGAAACGCCGGCGGCAATCGTCTATATCAGCCTCAAATTCTTGGTCGGTATGACGAAGAGTGGGTCCACCCGGTCCCGCTCTTTTTTATTACCCACCGGCCGGAAGCCAAAAACGACAGGGATCTGATGACTGCTGCGGCAAGCGAGGCCGACGACCGTATCATCCGCGAAAGCGGCATCGATGCACGCATCGCGCTGATCGTGCAGCCGGTGCTCAAGGCCATCGGCTTCCGTCTCGTGCGGGTGCAGTTGACCGGCCAGAACGGGCTGACGCTGCAGATCATGGCCGAACGCGAAGATGGCACCATGACCGTCGAGGATTGCGAAGAGGTCAGCCGCGCCGTGTCGCCGGCGCTCGATGTCGATGATCCGATCGAAAAGGCGTATCATCTCGAAGTGTCTTCGCCCGGCATCGACCGGCCGCTGGTGCGCAAATCGGACTTCACCGCCTGGACCGGCCATCTGGTCAAGCTGGAAACATCGGTTCTCATCGGCGACCGCAAGCGTTTCAAGGGTAAGATCGCCGAGGCTGACGCCGACGGCATCCTGGTCGAGCGCGACAAGGCGGCCTATGGCGAGGAGCCGACGGTACGCGTGCCCTATGACGCGATCGCCGAGGCCCGGCTCGTGCTGACCGACGATCTCATCCGCGATGCCCTGTCGAAGGACAACCGGGCGCGCAAGGATGCCAGGAAACGCCGCGGCGAAGCGCAAGACGCCGGCGCGGACGAAGAAAACGAAACCGAACAGGAAAGTTGATTGAGTAGCCGGGCCGTATGCCCGGTGCGAAATCGGGAGAAAGACAATGGTTGTAAGCGCCAACAGGCTTGAACTGCTGCAGATCGCCGACGCGGTCGCGCGTGAAAAGTCGATCGACAAGCAGATCGTCATCGCCGCCATGGCCGACGCGATCCAGAAGGCGGCGCGCTCCCGCTATGGCCAGGAGACCAACATCCGCGCAGACATCAACCCGAACACCGGCGAGATGAAGCTGCAGCGGCTGATGGAAGTGGTCGAGAAGGTCGAGGACTACGCGACGCAGATCGCGCTTTCCACGGCGCGCGAGCGCAATCCCGACGCCCAGCTCGGCGACTTCATCGCCGAGCAGCTGCCGCCGATGGATTTCGGCCGCATCGCCGCCCAGTCGGCCAAGCAGGTCATCGTGCAGAAGGTGCGCGAGGCCGAGCGCGACCGCCAATACGACGAATACAAGGATCGCATCGGCGAGATCGTCAACGGCACCGTCAAGCGCGTCGAATACGGCAACGTCATCGTCGATCTCGGCCGTGGCGAGGCGATCATCCGCCGCGACGAGCTGATCCCGCGCGAGAACTACAAATATGGCGACCGCGTGCGGGCCTATGTCTATGACGTTCGCCGCGAGCAGCGCGGCCCGCAGATCTTCCTGTCGCGCACCCATCCGCAGTTCATGGCCAAGCTCTTCACCATGGAAGTGCCGGAAATCTACGACGGCATCATCGAGATCAAGTCGGTCGCCCGCGATCCGGGCTCGCGCGCCAAGATCGCCGTCATCTCGCGCGATTCCTCGATCGATCCGGTCGGCGCCTGCGTCGGCATGCGCGGCAGCCGCGTCCAGGCGGTGGTCGGCGAGTTGCAGGGCGAGAAGATCGACATCATTCCGTGGTCGCCTTCGGCCGCTTCCTTCATCGTCAACGCGCTGCAGCCGGCCGAGGTCGCCAAGGTGGTGCTCGACGAGGATGCCGAGCGCATCGAGGTGGTGGTGCCCGACGACCAGCTGTCGCTGGCCATCGGGCGCCGCGGCCAGAACGTGCGCCTGGCCTCGCAGCTCACCGGCTGGGATATCGACATCCTGACCGAGCAGGAAGAGAGCGAGCGCCGCCAGAAGGAATTTGTCGAGCGTTCGGCGCTCTTCATGGAAGCTCTCGACGTCGACGAGATGGTCGGCCAGGTGCTTGCCTCCGAAGGCTTCACCAGCGTCGAGGAAGTCGCCTATGTCGATCCGGGCGAAATCTCCTCGATCGACGGCTTCGACGAGGACACCGCTTCGGAAATCCAGGCCCGCGCCCGCGAATATCTGGAAAAGATCGAGGCCGAGCATGACGAAAAGCGCAAGGCGCTGGGCGTCAAGGACGAGCTGCGCGAGATCCCCGGCGTCACCACCGCCATGATGGTCACGCTCGGCGAGGACGGCGTGAAGACCATCGAGGACTTCGCCGGCTATGCCGCCGACGACCTGATCGGCTGGAAAGAGCGCAAGGACGGCGAGACCAAGGTCTATCCGGGCGTGCTCGCCAGCCACGGCGTCTCGCGCGCCGAGGCCGAGCAGATGGTGCTTGCCGCCCGCAAGCAGGCCGGATGGATCACCGAGGAAGAGCTCGCCGCCGAAGAGACAGCGGCCGACGAAACCGTCGGTGCGTGAGGTGACCACCAATCGCAAAGCCCGTGGACGAGATGAACGATCGCACTTGCATCGTTACGCGCAGGCAGGCCGAAGCGGATGAACTGATCCGCTTCGTCGTCGGCCCGGATTCGGCCGTCGTTCCGGACATTAAGAGAAATCTGCCCGGCCGCGGTTGCTGGGTCACCGCCGATCGCCTACATATCGAGAAGGCAGCGGCGAAGAACCTGTTTGCCCGTGCTTTCAAGGCACAGGTGACCGTTCCGGCCGACATCGGCGCCATGGTCGACGGGCTGCTCTCCAGATCCGCTCTGGGCATGCTCGGTCTTGCTCGCAAGGCGGGTGCCGTCGTTCTTGGCGCCGCCAAGGTCGAAGGCGCGGTGCGCGACGGCCAGGCGCTGCTTGTGCTGCATGCGACCGAGGCTTCGGACGATGGCGTCCGCAAGATCAGTCAGGCGCGGCGGGCAACTGTCCATCTCGGCGGCCCCGCCATCCTTGCCTACAAACTTTTCCCCGAGGCCGAGTTGAGCTTGGCATTGGGGGGTACAAATGTGATACATGCTGCCGTCCTCGCGCAGGACGCGGGACTGGCGGTTGAGAAGCGCGTTGTTGCGCTCGACCGATATCGGGGCGGTACCCCGAACGATCTGGCAATGCTTGCGGCCGTTGCTGACGAAGATGATGCCGCAGAGGATATGGAATGAGCGATACGAAATCGGGCGACGACAAGACGTTGAGCGTTACGCCGAAGAAGACCTTGACGCTGAAGCGCCCCGGCCTCGAGCAGGGCACCGTGCGCCAGAATTTCTCGCATGGCCGCACCAAGTCGGTCGTCGTGGAGACCAAGAAACGCAAGTTCTCGCTGCCCGGCGACAAGCCGGAGCCGGTGGCGCCGTCCGTCTTCACGCCTAAGCCCGCCGCTGCTCCTGTCGCAGCAGCGCCTGCCGTACAGGAAGCGCCCAAGGCGCCGACTCCGCCGCCGGAGCGTTCCGGCATGGTTCTGAACGAACTCTCGCGCGGCGAGATGGAAGCGCGCCGCAAGGCACTGGAAGGCTCCAAGGCCCGCGAGGCCGAGGATCGCCTGCGCGCTCAGGAAGATGCCAAGCGCCGCGCCGAGGAAGAGGAACGCCGCAAGCGCGAGCGTGACGAATCCGCGCGCCGTCAGGCCGAGGAAGAAGCGCGCCTGCAGGCCGAGGCCGAATCCCGCCGTCGTGCCGAAGAGGAGGCTCGCCGGCGCGCGCCGCAGGCCGCCGACGTCGCCACGGCCGATGACGAGGAAGAGGCGAAGCCCAGGCGCACCGGTACCGGTGGCGCAGCCAGCGCACCGCCGCGCCGTCTTGCGACGCCGGAAGTGGCTCGCCCGGCCAAGCCGACCAAGGGAGAGGAAGATCGCCGCCGCGGCAAGCTGACGCTGAACTCGGCGCTGTCGGATGACGACGCGCGCGCCCGCTCGCTGTCGTCGATGCGTCGCCGCCAGGAAAAATTCAAACGCGCGCTTCATAATGAGCCGCGCGAGAAAGTCATGCGCGAAGTGATCCTGCCCGAAACCATCACCATCCAGGAACTGGCGCAGCGCATGTCCGAGCGCGCCGTGGACGTGGTCAAGTACTTCATGAAGCAGGGCCAAATCCTGAAGCCGGGCGATGTCATCGACGCCGACACGGCCGAGCTGGTGGCTTCCGAATTCGGCCACACCGTCCGCCGCGTCGCCGAGTCCGACATCGAGGAAGGCCTGTTTAACATCGCCGACCGCCCGGAAGACCTTGTGTCGCGTCCTCCGGTCGTGACCATTATGGGCCATGTCGACCACGGCAAGACCTCGCTGCTCGACGCCATCCGCAACGCCAATGTCGTCTCCGGCGAGGCCGGCGGCATCACCCAGCACATCGGTGCCTACCAGATCGAGAAGAACGGTCAAAAGATCACCTTCATCGACACGCCCGGCCACGCCGCCTTCACGGCCATGCGCGCCCGCGGCGCCCAGGTCACCGACATCGCGGTGCTGGTGGTGGCGGCCGACGACAGCGTGATGCCGCAGACGATCGAATCGATCAACCATGCCAAGGCGGCCGGCGTGCCGATCATCGTGGCGATCAACAAGATCGACAAGCGCGACGCCGACCCGCAGAAGGTGCGGACCGAGCTGCTGCGCCACGAAGTGTTCGTGGAATCGATGGGCGGCGAGGTGCTGGACGTCGAGGTTTCGGCGACCAAGGGCATCAATCTCGACAAGCTCTTGGAAGCTATCCTGCTGCAGGCCGAAGTCCTCGACCTCAAGGCCAACCCGGACCGCACCGCCGAAGGCGCGGTCATCGAGGCGCAGCTGGACAAGGGCCGTGGCCCGGTCGCCACCGTGCTGGTGCAGACCGGCACGCTGATGCCTGGCGACATCATCGTCGCCGGCAATGAGTGGGGCCGTGTGCGTGCGCTCGTCAACGATCGCGGCGAACATGTGCCGGAAGCGCCGCCGGCAATGCCGGTCGAGGTGCTCGGACTCCAGGGCACGCCCCAGGCAGGCGACCGCTTCGCCGTCGTCAACAACGAGGCGCGCGCCCGTGAGATCACCGAGTACCGTCAGCGCCTGGCGCGCGACAAGGCGGTGGCCAGACATGCCGGCCAGCGCGGCTCGCTTGAGCAGATGATGTCGCAGCTGCAGACGAGCGGGCTGAAGGAATTCCCGCTGGTCATCAAGGGCGACGTGCAGGGCTCCATAGAGGCGATCAATGCCGCTCTCGAAAAGCTCGGCAACGACGAGGTCAGGGTGCGGATCGTCCATTCGGGCGCCGGCGGCATCACCGAAAGCGACGTCTCGCTGGCCGAGACGTCCGGTGCCGCGATCATCGGCTTCAACGTGCGCGCCAACGCGCAGGCGCGCACCGCGGCGGCTGCCGCGGGCATCGAGATCCGCTACTACTCGATCATCTACAATCTCGTCGACGACGTGAAGGCGGCCCTTTCCGGCATGCTTTCGCCGGAGCGGCGCGAGACCTTCATCGGCAATGCCGAGATCCTTGAGATCTTCGACATCTCGAAGATCGGCAAGATCGCCGGCTGCCGCGTCACCGAAGGCAAGGTCGAGCGTGGCGCGGGCGTGCGCCTGATCCGCGACAACGTCGTCGTCCACGAAGGCACGCTGAAGACGCTCAAGCGCTTCAAGGACGAGGTTTCGGAAGTGCCGGGCGGCCAGGAATGTGGCATGGCCTTCCAGAACTACGAGGACATGCGCGTCGGTGACATCATCGAGTGCTTCCGCGTCGAGATGGTGAGCAGGACGCTCTAAATTCGGATATACTTGCCGAAATGAAAAACGGGCGGCGGCCGCAAGGCTGCCGCCCAAGGCCGCTCATGCATTTGAGACATGCGGCGTGGTCCCATCCCGCGCACGATTCAGGACCCAGGAAAAATGCCCCGTTCGACACCGTCAGGCCCCTCCCAGCGCATGCTGCGCGTCGGCGAGCAGGTGCGCCATGCCCTTTCCGAGACCTTGCAGCGCGGCGAGATCATCGATCCGGTGATCGAGAACAGCGTCGTCTCGGTCTCCGAGGTACGCATGTCGCCCGATCTCAAGATCGCCACCGCCTTCGTCTCGCCGCTTGGTGCGGCCGATACGGGCGCAGTGGTCGAGGCGCTCAACAAGCACGCGAAATTCATCCGCGGCCGCGCCTCCGGCGCGCTCAGGCAGATGAAGTACATGCCGGAGTTCCGCTTCCGGCTCGACACGTCCTTCGACAATTTCGCGAAGATAAACGAACTGCTGAAATCGCCCGAAGTCGCGCGCGATCTCGACGATGGCAAGAACAACGACAAGGACGAGGAATAGTGGCGCGTCGCGGCAAGAAGAAGGGGCGGCCGGTCTCCGGCTGGGTGGTGCTGGACAAGCCGGTCGGCATGGGCTCGACCGAGGCCGTCTCTAAGATCAAATGGCTGTTCCAGGCCGAGAAGGCCGGCCATGCCGGCACGCTCGATCCGCTCGCCTCCGGCATGCTGCCGATCGCGCTCGGCGAGGCGACCAAGACCGTTCCTTATGTGCAGGACGGCGCCAAGATCTACCGCTTCACCGTTGCCTGGGGCGAGGAGCGTTCGACCGACGACCTCGAAGGCCCGGTGACCAAAAGCTCCGATCGTCGCCCGTCCGAGGCTGAAGTGAGGGCGCTGCTGCCGAACTACACCGGCGTCATCATGCAGACGCCGCCACAATTCTCCGCCATCAAAATTGCCGGCGAGCGGGCCTACGATCTTGCCCGCGACGGCGAGACGGTCGAGATCCCGGCGCGCGAGATCGAGATCGGCCGCCTCGACATCGTCGAGCATGGCGCCGACAAAACCGTCTTCGAGGTCGAATGCGGCAAAGGCACCTATGTACGCTCGCTGGCCCGCGACATGGGTCGCGACCTGGGCTGCTTCGGCCACATCGCCGAACTGCGCCGCGTCGAGGTCGAGCCATTCACGCCGGAGGATTTCGTCACGGTTGCCGAGCTGGAATCAGCCCGCTTTGGCGACAAGACGGAAGCGGCCCCGGACGAAGCCGAGGCACCGATCGATTTCAGCGCCATCGACGCGCTGCTGGTCGAAACGGCGGTAGCGCTCGACTGCCTGCCACAGGTCGCCGTCAGCGACGACGCGGCAATGAAGATCCGCCTCGGCAATCCCGTCATCATTCGCGGCCGCGATGCGCCGGTCGAGGCCGAGGAGGCTTGCGCCACAGCGCGCGGCAAGCTCGTGGCCATCGGCGCCATCGAGCAGGGTATGTTCAAGCCCAAGCGGGTCTTTGCCGGGTGAATCCGGTCGTCTAAGCTCCGCTGAGTGCCGATACTTCAGGGATCTCATGGCCAAGGCTGACACTGGCAAGAAGCGGGCGCCGCTGAAAACCCGTCGACCACCTGTCGGCGCGTCGCCCGGCACGCTTATCGCCGATCCGGCGGCGCGGCGAAGCGAGCTTCGACTGACGCTGATCTCGCCGCAGAAATACGAAACCATCGATAATGCCTCGATCGACGATCTCAACACCCATTGCCAGAAATGGCCTGTCGTGTGGCTGGATTGCACGGGGCTCGCCAACATCCCGCTCATTGAGGAGATCGGCCGCATCTTCAACCTGCACCCGCTGGCGCTGGAGGATGTCGTCAACACCGGACAGCGGCCCAAGGTGGATTTCTACGAGAATCATGCCTTCGTCGTCATGCGCATGATCGACGACGTCACCTCGCATAGATACGAGCAGATCGCGCTGTTCTTCGGCGGCAATTTCGTCGTCACCTTCCAGGAACGCGAGGGCGATCCGTTCGATCCGGTACGCAAGCGCATTGCCGGCGCGATGCCCAACCGTCTGCGTTCGCGCGGCGCCGACTATCTCGCCTATGCGCTGATCGATGCCATCGTCGACAGCTATTTCCCGCCCATCGAGGCGGCGAGCGAAACGGTCGACGGCATCGAGGACGAGATGCTGAACAAGCCGCACAAGCGTCAGATGCGGCAGCTGCATGAACTGAGGCGCGACGCCAATGTGCTGAAAGGCGTTCTGTGGCCGATGCGGGACGCGCTAGCGACCCTGATCCGCAACGACGTGTCCTTCGTGAAGGCCGAGACCAAGATCTTCTTCAACGACACGCTCGATCATTCGCTGCGCCTGATCGAGCTGGTCGAGAACCAGCGCGACATGCTCACCGGCCTGATCGAGATGCATGTCTCGCTGACCCAGGCCCGCACCAACGACGTCATTTCCTACCTGACCATCGTCTCGGTGATCTTCATGCCGCTGACTTTCCTGGTCGGCGTCTGGGGTATGAATTTCGATCCGCAAAGCTCGCCCTGGAATATGCCCGAGCTGAAAGCCTATTACGGCTATCCCGCCTCGCTCATGTTCATGGCGATCGTTGCGGTCGGTCTGATTGCGTTCTTCAAATGGAAGAAGTGGCTCTAAAGCGCGTCCCGAGACGGATTCAGGCGACGCGCTTTAGGTCTTTGTTTTGATGCATGTCGTTTCTCCAGAGCCGCTGCACACTTCTGGGCGACATGCATTAGCCTTTGAATTCGCCTGTTTTCGCGACCGGAACCTGCGACAAGCCGGCTTGACAATTGGGCTGGTGTTTTTTCCGGAATTGCACTATATGCGCCGCAGCTTCGCGCCCTGACGCGTCGCTTGCACTGGCCTCTGCTGGACGACATCCCGGCTGTGGGCGTCCCGTTTCCTCCAACAGATAAGGAAAAGCACGATGTCGATCACTGCCGATCGCAAGAAGGAATTGATGACTGAATTCGCAACCGCCAAGGGCGACACCGGATCTCCGGAAGTCCAGGTTGCCATCCTTTCCGAGCGCATCAAGAACCTGACCGAGCACTTCAAGGATCACAAGAAGGATAACCATTCCCGCCGTGGTCTGCTTGCTCTGGTCTCCCAGCGCCGCAGCCTGCTTGACTACCTCAAGCGCAAGGATGACGCGCGCTATCAGACGCTGATCGACAAGCTCGGTCTGCGTCGCTGACGAATTGACCGGCGGGCTTTCCTCGGAGGGCCCGCCGGTCGCGCATTAGCGCATCGGATGATCCGGTGCGATAATGCCTGGGCGCGATGCGCTCTCGAAAATCGAATTCGCGCAGGGCGCGTTCCGGAAACAGCGGTTTCCGGCGTCATGCGCAAAGCCGGCCGATCAATCGGCCAAACCCGGTTCCGAACGCGCAGAGGGCCATTCGGAATCGCCCATGGACGGTCATGGGGCAGGATTGCAGGCTGCTCGCTATTTGATCGAGCACCCCGTTGTCTTGCCCGTGGCTGCCCGAAGGAAGCCAGGAAAGGGAGAACCCGTAGCCGTTAGGACGGCGCGGCCCTTCCGCATATGAAGGACAAGACATGTTCAATCATCACAAAGTAGAAATCGAATGGGGCGGCCGTCCGCTCATCCTGGAAACGGGCAAGATCGCGCGCCAGGCTGATGGCGCGGTGCTCGCCACCTATGGCGAGACCGTCGTTTTGGCCACCGTCGTTTCGATGAAGGAACCGAAGCCCGGCCTCGATTTCTTCCCGCTTACCGTCAACTACCAGGAAAAGACCTATGCCGCCGGCAAGATCCCGGGCGGCTACTTCAAGCGCGAGGGCCGTCCGAGCGAGAAGGAAACGCTGGTTTCCCGCCTGATCGATCGTCCGATCCGCCCGCTTTTCGCCGATGGCTACAAGAACGACACCCAGATCGTCGTCACCGTCGTCCAGCATGACCTCGAGAACGATCCCGACATCCTGTCGATCGTCGCCACTTCCGCCGCGCTCACGCTTTCGGGCGTGCCCTTCATGGGCCCGATCGGCGGCGCCCGCGTCGGCTACATCAACGGCGAATATGTGCTCAACCCGCACATCGACGAGATGCAGGAATCCAAGCTCGACCTCGTCGTCGCCGGCACCGGCGACGCCGTGCTGATGGTCGAATCCGAGGCCAAGGAACTCTCCGAGGATCTGATGCTCGGCGCCGTCATGTTCGGCCACAAGAGCTTCCAGCCGGTGATCGAGGCGATCATCAAGCTGGCAGAGGTCGCCGCCAAGGAGCCGCGCGACTTCACCGCGCCGGATTATTCCGCGCTCGAAGCCGAGATGCTGAAGGTCGTCGGCGACGAGCTTCGCGAGGCCTACAAGATCACCGACAAGCAGTCGCGCTATGCCGCGGTCGACGCCGTCAAGGCGAAGGTCAAGGCCGCATTCGCTCCGGCCGAGGGCGAGGAAGCCAGGTACACTTCCGAGCAGATCGGCAGCGTCTTCAAGGAGCTCCAGGCCAAAGTCGTGCGCTGGAACATCCTCGACACCGGCTCGCGCATCGACGGCCGTGATCTGAAGACCGTGCGCAAGATCGTCTCCGAGGTCGGCGTTCTGCCGCGCACCCATGGTTCGGCGCTGTTCACCCGCGGCGAGACGCAGGCGCTGGTCGTCGCCACGCTGGGCACCGGCGAGGACGAGCAGTATGTCGATTCGCTGACCGGCATGTACAAGGAGAAGTTCCTTCTCCACTACAACTTCCCGCCCTACTCGGTCGGCGAAACCGGCCGCATGGGTTCGCCGGGCCGTCGCGAGATCGGCCATGGCAAGCTCGCCTGGCGCGCCATCCGCCCGATGCTGCCCAGCGCCGACCAGTTCCCCTACACGCTGCGTGTCGTCTCCGAGATCACCGAGTCCAACGGTTCGTCGTCAATGGCGACCGTCTGCGGCACCTCGCTGGCTCTGATGGATGCCGGCGTGCCGCTGGCCAAGCCGGTTGCCGGCATCGCCATGGGCTTGATCAAGGAAGGCGAGCGTTTCGCGGTGCTCTCCGACATCCTGGGCGACGAGGACCATCTCGGCGATATGGACTTCAAGGTCGCCGGGACCGCCAACGGTGTCACCTCGCTGCAGATGGACATCAAGATCGAGGGCATCACCCAGGAAATCATGGGCATCGCGCTTGCCCAGGCCAAGGACGGCCGCTTGCATATCCTGGGCGAGATGGCGCATGCGATCTCCGGCGCCCGCGCCGAGCTCGGCGAGTTCGCGCCGCGCATCGAGGTCATGCATATTCCGACCGATAAGATCCGCGACGTCATCGGCTCCGGCGGCAAGGTGATCCGCGAGATCGTCGAGAAGACCGGCGCCAAGATCAACATCGAGGACGACGGCACGGTCAAGATCGCTTCGGCGAACGCCAAGGAGATCGAGGCGGCGAAGAAGTGGATCCACACCATCGTCGCCGAGCCGGAAGTCGGCGAGATCTACGAAGGCACCGTCGTCAAGACGGCCGACTTCGGCGCGTTCGTCAACTTCTTCGGCCCGCGCGACGGTCTCGTCCACATCTCGCAACTTGCCAATGAGCGGGTCGCCAAGACCTCCGACGTCGTCAAGGAAGGCGACAAGGTTTGGGTCAAGCTGATGGGCTTCGACGAGCGCGGCAAGGTGCGCCTGTCGATGAAGGTCGTCGACCAGGCGACCGGCAAGGAAATCGCCCAGGACAAGAAAAAGTCGGACGGCGAGGAAGACGCCGCCTGATCGGTTTGACCGGATAATTCAAGACGGGCGCGCCGCGAGGTCGCGCCCGTTTTGTTTCAGGGCACTGCAAAGAGTTCTACGGAGCAAGGTGAATGGTCGCCGAGCCGCTGAAGACGCTGTTCTACCCGTTCGAGGCCGAGGCGCTGCCTCTGCCCAGGAAGGATGCCCGCGTCCTTTTTCTCGGCGCGGAGCCCGGCTTCCGTTTGCCCGCCGGCTTCGAGGCGGCGCTGCATCTCGTGCAAGGCTTCCGGCCGCATTTTCGCGCCTTGCAGGCGTCCGGTTACACGATCACGCCGCGCGCGGAAGGTTCCGGCTTCGACATGGCACTGGTGCTTGCGGGCCGACATCGCGGCCAGAATGAGCGGCGTATCGCCGAAGCTATCGAGCGCGTCCTGCCGGGTGGATTGGTCATCATGGCCGGTGGCAAGGACGACGGCGTCGACAGCTTGCGCAAGCGGATCGACGCGCTGGCGCCGCTCGACGGTCATCTGCCCAAGCATCACGGCGTTGCTTTCTGGTTGCGGCGGACCGGCACGGAGGCGGCCGCGACGCTGCGCGCCGGCAACCCCGACCTTGTCGTCGAAGGCGGCTTCAAAACCCAGCCTGGCATGTTCTCCTTCGATCGGATCGATGCCGGTTCGAAACTGCTGGCCGTGAACTTGCCTCACAAATTCAAAGGCAATGTCGCTGATTTCTGCGCCGGCTGGGGTTATCTGGCGGCGGAAGTCCTGAAGCGCTCGCATGGCCTCACTGCGCTCGATCTCTATGAAGCGGATTTCGAGGCCCTGGAAGCAGCCAGGCTGAACGTCCACGGGGGGGGCATCGAGCCGCGCTTCTTCTGGATAGATCTGCTCACCGAGGCGGTCGAACGGAGCTACGACGCGATCGTCATGAATCCGCCTTTCCACAGCGGCCGTGCTGCAGAACCTGGAATCGGCGCCGGCATGATCCGCGCCGCGTCGAAGGCCCTGAAACCGGGCGGCCGCCTGTTCATGGTCGCCAATCGCCAGCTTCCTTATGAACAGGTGCTCTCGGCGGCCTTCGCCAGCCATGCCGAGATCGCCCGCGACGGCATGTTCAAGGTGTTTTCGGCGCGCCGCTGAAGCAATCAAGGAAAAGCGTGCAGCGGGGTGGATTCGGCGCCTTCGCCGTAGCCTTGGATCCACAATCGCGGCGGGAAGAATACTTGTTCTATTGCAGGCTGACGATGCGGGCCGGCTCGTGCGTGCCGAAGGCGGACCGCGCTTCGCCAAGCTCGACCTTGAGCGGCGCCGGCCGGCCGAACAGATAGCCCTGCACCACCTCGCAGCCGGCCGCTCGGAGCAGGGTGGCCTGATTCTCGGTCTCGACCCTTCGGCGATGATGCCCACGCCCAGCGCCCGCGACAGGCCGACAATGGTCGAAACGATCGCGC
This sequence comes from Mesorhizobium sp. CA8, assembly GCF_020164955.1. Taxonomy (GTDB): domain Bacteria; phylum Pseudomonadota; class Alphaproteobacteria; order Rhizobiales; family Rhizobiaceae; genus Mesorhizobium. Next base: position 15,565 of record NZ_JAIUHG010000011.1, on the reverse strand, counting down.
CGGAGCTGGAATCGGTGTCGATGCGGCTGACGAAGGAACGGTCGATCTTCAGCTTGCCGAAGGAGAAATCGATCAGGTAGCTCAAATTGGAATAGCCTGTGCCGAAATCGTCGACGGCCACAGAGATACCCATCTCGGCAAGCTGTTCCAGGATGGCTGCGGCGCGGTCGCGGTCCTGCATCATCGCCGTCTCGGTGACCTCAAGCTCAAGCCGCGAGGGCTTGATGCCGGTCGATTCCATCGCCTCCCGCACGATGCCGACGAAATCCCTGGTCATAAACTGGACAGGCGAGATATTGACGGCGACGAAGCATTCCTCCGGCAGGTACCGGGCGTCGCTGCAGGCCTTGCGCAGCACCCACTCGCCGATCGGATTGATCATGCCGGTTTCCTCGGCGATCGGAATGAATTCCATCGGCGGGATCATGCCGCGCTCCGGGTGCTTCCAGCGGATCAGCGCCTCATAACCGACGATGCGGCCGCTCGGCAGGTCGAGCTGCGGCTGGTAGTGAAGACTGAAGTCGCCTCGGTCGAAAGCGGTCTTCAGCTCCGACTCGATCCATTGCCGATAGTCCGCAACGCGGCCCATGTCGGCGTTGAAGACAGACCAGTTGCCGATGCCGCTGGCGCGCGCGTTCTGCAGCGCCAGGTTCGAGCGGCGCAGGACCAGGACCGGGTCGACGCCGTCCTTTGGCATCGCCACGATGCCGACCGACAGGCTGACCGACTGCAGATGCGTCTGCAGCTGATAGGGCTCCATCATCTCGTTGATGAGCTTCTCGATCAGCCGCTCGATCGAGCCCCTGATCTGGCGGTCCGGCAAAAGCACCGCAAATTCGCCGGCGCCGATACGGCCGATCACCGCATCCTCCGGCATATTCTCCGTCAGCCTGCTGGTGAAGGCGCAGATCAGTTCGTCGCCCTGGCTGTAGCCGATGGCGTCGTTGATCTGCTTGAAGCGGTCGATATCGATGTCGATCAGGAATACCGGATCGCCGGTTCGGATCGTCCCAGAGGCGGCCTCGGCTATCTTGCCGACCATGGCCGGCGCGACAAAAGGCCGGTCAGCTTGTCGAAATGGGTTTCCTTGAAGACATAGGCCGCCGATTCGTCGACCCCGGCAAAGAACGAGAATGCTGCTCCGCCGGCGGCAAGTGCGCAGAGAGCGGCAATGACGCCCGCCATCGTTTCGGCCGGCATGCCGGCCATGCCGTCGCCGAAGCCGAACCGCAGCCCCCATAATCCAAGGATGAAACTGCCCATCCCCGAGCTGGCGATGGTGATCAGCCGGAACAGCGGAGTCCGTTTGGGATTGCTGACTGCGGGCATGCATGGTCCCCGGATTACTGGGCCTTATAGCGGACGTCTCCTTAAAATGAGTTTCCCCCGATGCATGCAATTTTACTGGAAGGCTACTTTCGCGGCCGCAAACTATTCGCGCATGCCGTCGTTCTGCTTCAATTCCTCCAGTGCCGGCATCGAAACGATGTGATAGCCGGAATCCACATAGTGGATCTCGCCGGTAACGCCCGACGAGAGGTCGGAGAGCAGGTAGAGCGCCGAGCCGCCGACTTCGTCGATGGTCACGGTGCGCCGCAAAGGCGAATTGCGCTGCTGGTAGGAGAACATGTGGCGGGCGTCGGACACGCCGGAGCCGGCCAGTGTCCGCACCGGCCCGGCCGAGATGCCGTTCACCCTGATGCCGCGCGGACCGTAGTCGTTGGCGAGGTAGCGCACGCTGGCCTCCAGCCCGGCCTTGGCGACGCCCATGACGTTATAGTTCGGCATCACCCTGACGGAGCCGGCATAGGTGAGCGTAATCATCGAGCCGCCATTGCCCATCAGCGCAGCGGCGTTGCGGGCGATCTCGGTGAAGGAATAGCAGGAGATCACCATGGTGCGCACGAAATTGTCGCGGCTGGTGTCGGCGTAGAGGCCCTTCAGCTCGTTCTTGTCGGAAAAGCCGATGGCGTGCACCACGAAATCCAGCCCGCCCCAGGCTTTACGGAGGGTTTCGAAAGTCGCGGTGACCGAGGCGCTGTCCTCGACATCGCAGGGCACGACCAGCGAGGCGCCCACCTTCTCGGCCAGCGGCTTGACCCTGCGCCCGAAGGCGTCGCCCTGGTAGGTGAAGGCGAGCTCCGCCCCATGTTCCGACAGCTTCTTGGCGATGCCCCAGGCAATCGAATGGTCGTTGGCGACACCCATGACAAGCCCGCGCTTGCCCTTCATCAACCCGTCCATAAAAGGCAATCCTTATAAAAACGCCGGCTTTATGCGGAATAGCGCTGGAAAATCAGCGTTGCGTTGGTGCCACCGAAACCGAAGGAGTTGGACAGGACGGTGTCGATCTTGGCGTTGTCGATACGCTTGCGCACGATCGGCATGCCTTCGAATTCCGGATCGAGCTCTTCGATATGGGCGCTCTCGCCGATGAAGCCACCCTGCATCATCAGGATCGAGTAGATCGATTCCTGCACGCCGGCCGCGCCCAGCGAATGGCCGGTGAGCGACTTGGTCGAGGTAATGTAAGGCATCTTGTCGCCGAACACCTCGCGAATGGCGCCCATTTCCTTGGAATCGCCGACCGGCGTCGAGGTGCCGTGGGTGTTGATATAGTCGACCGGCGATGGCACCGTGGCAAGCGCCTGCCGCATGCAGCGGATAGCCCCTTCGCCCGAAGGAGCGACCATGTCGTAGCCGTCGGATGTCGCGCCATAGCCGACGATCTCGGCATAGATCTTGGCGCCGCGCGCCTTGGCGTGTTCCAGTTCCTCAAGCACCAGCACGCCGGCGCCTCCGGCGATGACGAAGCCGTCGCGGTTGACGTCATAGGCGCGCGAAGCGGCCGACGCATTGTCGTTGAACTTCGACGACATGGCGCCCATGGCGTCGAACAGGTCAGACATGGTCCAGTCGAGGTCCTCGTGGCCGCCGGCAAACATCACGTCCTGCTTGCCCCATTGGATCAGCTCACAGGCATTGCCTATGCAATGCGCGGAGGTCGAGCAGGCCGACGAGATCGAATAGTTGACGCCGTGGATCTTGAACCACGTGGCCAAGGTGGCCGACGCCGTCGACGACATGGCCTTCGGCACGGCGAACGGGCCGATGCGCTTGGGGCTGTTGTTCTTGATCGTGGTTTCGGCCGCTTCGACGATGGTTCGGGTCGAAGGCCCGCCCGAGCCCATCACGATGCCGGTCCGCTCATTGGTGATGTCGCCTTCGCTTAAGCCGGCATCGGCGATCGCCTGGTCCATGGCGACGTGGTTCCAGGCCGCGCCCTGGCTCAGGAAACGCATGGCACGACGATCGATCATCGGGGTGGGATCGAGCGTCGGCGCGCCCCAGACCTGGCAGCGGAAGCCGTGTTCGGCGAAGGAATTGGAAAAGCTGATGCCGGATTTGGCATCGTAAAGCGAGCTCTGCACCTCGTTGGCATTGTTGCCGATCGACGACACAATGCCGAGCCCTGTCACTACGACCCGTCTCATTCGCAACTCCTTCCGGCGTATTCGGGCGAAAAACCTAGCCGGTTTTCGCTTTTGATCATACGCAAATAAACTGGCGTGGCGCCCGTTGACTACGCGACGCCGTGGCGAAAACGGTCAGGCGGCCGGCTGCTTGGACAGACCGACCTTCAGATCCGTAGCCGCGTATATGGGTTCGCCATCCGCCTTGAGCCAGCCATCGGCGATGCCGAGCACCAGCCGGCCCCGCATCACGCGCTTGAAGTCGACGCCATATTCGACCTTCTTCACCGACGGCGTCACCATGCCCTTGAACTTCACCTCGCCGGTCGAAAGCGCCATGCCCTTGCCGGGCTCGCCTAGCCAGCCGAGATAGAAACCAGTCAACTGCCACATGGCGTCGAGGCCGAGACAGCCCGGCATGATCGGATTGCCGATGAAGTGGCAGGCAAAGAACCAAAGATCCGGCTTGATGTCGAATTCGGCGCGGATGAAGCCCTTGTCGAAGGCGCCGCCGGTCTCGCTGATCTCGGTGATGCGGTCGAACATCAGCATCGGTGGGTAGGGCAGCTGGGCATTGCCCGGGCCGAACAGCTCGCCGCGGGCGCAGGCAAGCAGTTCCTCGTAATCGTAGCTGGACTTTTGATCCGCCATCAAATTTCTGTCCCCGTGTTCTTTCGCGGGCGGCAGGGCGCCCATCTCGTTGGTTTCCTAACACACTCTGTTTGCGGCCGGAAACCGGCGTTTGCGCTTAACCCGTGCGCCTGCCCGGGTCAATGCGCGCTATTGATCGCATTCGGACTACAGAATATATGTCGACTGATGTCCGGTTTTGGCTTTTGACGTCTTTTTGCCATTCTGGACCTGTTGATGGGCTGGGCAGCAAGCTTCGACGCGAAGAGATGGATTCGGGCTACCGGAAGGAAAATGTCGCTGTGGACAAGCGGGTTCGCGAAGCCGGCCTGAGGCCGACGCGTCAGCGCATTGCGCTGGCCGACCTGCTTTTCGCCAAGGGCGACCGCCACCTTTCGGCCGAGGAACTGCACGAAGAGGCGATCGCCGCCGGCGTGCCGGTCTCGCTGGCGACAGTCTACAACGCGCTCCACCAGTTCACCCAGGCCGGCCTGCTGCGCATCCTCGCGGTCGAAGGCTCGAAAACCTATTTCGACACCAACACGTCCGATCACCACCACTTCTACATCGAAGGCGAGAATCGCATTTTCGATATTGAAAGCGGACCGGTGACTGTCTCCAACCTGCCGGCTCCTCCGGAAGGCATGGAGATCGCCAATGTCGACATCGTCGTGAGGCTTCGCCCGAAACGCGGCGATTGAGCCCGTGGCGATGCGGCCCGTCGATTTGATTGTCCGGTTTGAATGGGCCATCGTCGCTGCATTGGCTATCGTTTGCTATGCGATCTCCGGTTTTTTCCTGGTGGCTGTTTGCGCTGCTCATCCTTGCGCCAGACCTGTCGATGCTGGGCTATCTCGCCGGGCCAAGCGTCGGCGCCGTCACCTACAACGCCTTGCATATCCTGATCGCCCCGCTCGTGCTTCTGCTTGCGGGCGCGTTGCTCGCCGGCCCGATCACGACCGCCGTGGCGCTCATCTGGATCGCGCACATCGCCATCGACCGTGCCCTCGGCTACGGCCTCAAGCTGCCCACCGGTTTTCAGGATACGCATCTCGGCCGCATCGGCCGCCAGCAGGACGGTGTATCCAGTTAGGCTGTGTTGAGATTTAGGTCAGGCCGAGTCGAGAATGGCGGTTTCGAGAACCGGAGCGGAGCGTACTTATCGTACGTGAGCACCGGAAGCGCAGAAAGCCGCCCATTCGCAGACCGGCCTCACCTGAATATCGACACAGCCTAGTTCTTGACCTTCTCGCCGGGATAAGCGCCCCACACCTGCGACTGCGCCATCCAGCCGGTGTGGCCGTCGAAGGTCATCTCGCACCATTGGCCGTCGCATTTCTTGATCGAGCCGATCACGCCCGGCTCGATGATGGCGACGACACCCGCATCCTTGTCGGGCTCGTCGAGCAGGTTGATTCGCCCGCCCTTGCCGCGCTGCCAGGGCGCGACGATCGCGGTACGGCGGCCGGAGAGCAGCGACTGGTTGATCCAGCCTTCCGCTCCGTCGGCATCGCGCACGCGGCGCCAGGTGTCGAATTCCTGGATGACCTCCATCGGCAGCCCGGCCTTCAGATACATCCAGTTGACGGAATAATTGGCGCCGGGGCCGACGCGAGAATTGACGCGGGCCGGCTTCAGGCTGACGAAGCGCGGCAGCGGCAGGCCGCTCGGCCCAAGCGTTATGGTTTGGGCCGGCGCGGCCGCGCCTTGCGCCAAAGCCTGCGGTGCGCAAAGCAGCGCGCCGAGAATGGCTGCGCTGAAGGCCAGGCGAAGCGACGCGAAACCAGACACTTTCGTTCCTTTCGGCGCCGGTCCGTCGGGATGAGCGCCCCTTTTTCTTTGTCTTCGGCGGCACCGCTTGTTACAGGAGTGGGCTGATGCCGCGACTGGCTACAAGTTTCGCCGGTCTTGGTTAAAGAGGTCTCAACGAGATCGGTTTCGAGAGCATGATCCCGAAAGTGGGAACCGGTTTTCGGAAAAGATCATGCTCCTACAAAGAGTAGGATCAGGATGACGATTCGACGAAACGTCATCCTGATCGAAGAAGCTTCGGGGATAAAATGGCAGGCAAAAAACGGCCCCTCGTCGTCATCACGCGCAAGCTGCCCGATCCGGTCGAAACGCGCATGCGCGAGCTGTTCGACGCAAGGCTGAATGTCGAGGACCGGCCGATGACGCAGCCGGAGCTGGTCGCCGCGGTCAAGGAAGCCGATGTGCTGGTCCCCACCATCACCGACCATATCGACGCCGCGCTGATCGCCCAGGCCGGCGAAAACCTCAAGCTGATCGCGAATTTCGGCAACGGCGTCGACAAGATCGATGTCGCGGCCGCCGCCAAGAAAGGCATCACCGTCACCAACACGCCCAACGTGCTCACCGAAGACACTGCCGACATGACCATGGCGCTGATGCTCGCCGTGCCGCGCAGGCTCGCCGAAGGCGCCAATGTGTTGACGGGCGAGAAGAAATGGGCCGGCTGGTCGCCGACCTGGATGCTCGGCCGGCGCATCTGGGGCAAACGTCTCGGCATCGTCGGCATGGGCCGTATCGGCACGGCGGTCGCCAGGCGGGCCAAGGCCTTCGGCCTGTCGATCCACTACCACAACCGGCACCGCGTGCTGCCCGCCGTCGAGGAGGAGCTGGAGGCGACCTATTGGGAAAGCCTCGACCAGATGTTGGCCCGCATGGACATCATCTCGGTCAACTGTCCGTCGACGCCGGCGACGTTCCACCTTTTGTCCGGTCGTCGCCTCGCGCTGATGCAGCCTTCCGCCTATATCGTCAACACCGCGCGCGGTGACATCATCGACGAGGAATCGCTGATCAAGCTCATCCATGACGGCAAGATCGCCGGAGCCGGCCTCGACGTCTACGAGCATGAGCCGGCGCTGAACAGCAAGCTCTTGAAGCTCGCCGCCAAGGGCAAGGTGGTGCTTTTGCCGCATATGGGCTCGGCCACGCTCGAGGGCCGCATCGACATGGGCGAGAAGGTGATCATCAACATCCGCGCCTTCTTCGACGGCCACCGTCCGCCGGACCGCGTGCTGCCGCTCAGGACCTGAGGCTTATTCGCCTGAGACGGCGAGAGCGCCATCCTCGGCTATTCTCACCCTGCCGCCATAGGTTTCGAACGTCTCTCGGCCAAGCCGCACCGCCATCGGCGTTTCCCAGCCCATCTCACGGGCAACGATCAGGCCAAGCAGCAGGATGGCGTCCGGCTCGTGCAGCACTAGGCCGGCCGGCGGCCGGCCATTATGGACCAGTTCCATCAGCACCGCCGAAGCGGATGACGAGCCGATCGTGCCCGGCAGGAACAGCACCCGGCCGGCGATGATTTCGCCATGCTGCGGATGGCGGACATCGGCGATGCGGCCTGTTTTCGGGTCGACGCCGCCCCAGAAGCTGATCGGCGCCGTCAGCACCAGCGCTTCGCCTTCGCCGGCCTTGCCCGGCACCAGGATTTCGGCGGCTGTGCTCATGCGGCGATATCCGTGAAGACTGGCTTGCCGAGGACCGCGCTTTCGACGCAATCGGCGAGCGAGCCATAGAGCACCGCATAGCCGGTGTTGCCCGGCGCGTAATGCGCGAACTTGCCCGAATTGGTCATCAGCACGCCGTTGCCGAGCTCCGGCATGATCGGCGTCACCACCACACATGTATCGGCGACGATGAAGACCCCGCTCGCTTCGAGCCGTTTTCGCCGGCCGTCCCGCTCCAGCAGTGCAAGCGCGTGACGGCCGGTGCAGGCATAGATCGGGACAGAGAGCCGCCGCCCGGCGATCAGCCGTTCCAGGCTGTCGAACTCGGCGTTCGACAGATGCGGGCTGCCGATCGCCACCGCGTCGATGGTCTTGGTCGCTGCCGCGGTCGACAAGCCCGCGCGGGTTTTGGCGACCATGTCGGACGTCACGCGGATCACCGCTTCCGGCTCCGGCCCAGCCAGAATTGCTTCGGCGTCTGGAGCCTCGGGCGTCATACCGGCAATGTGGAACAGGCCGACCGCGCCCGACGATGCGGCCGCCGCGCCGAAGGCTTTCAGCGCGTCTTCGCCGGGATGAGCCGTCACGCCGGTGACGACGCCGATCGCATTGCCCACCTCGCGGCCATAGAGGCTGCCCAGCACTGGCCAGGCGATCTCCGAGGCAAGGAAGGATGGCGAGAGGCCCGAGACATCGAAAACGAGACGCGCGCGGCGATTGTCAGGCCGGTGCAGGCCGTAATCCGGCGCGCGGCCTGTGATAGCGCAGGCAATGTCCAGGAAATCGCCATAGCGGTTGGTCCGCGCGCCCAGCACCGAATTGCAGAAGACGACCGCGTTGGACTCGCCCCAGGCCACGTCGCTGCCCAGCGCGGGCCTGTGTCCGGCCTGGTAGGGGGCGCAGGTCCAGCTCTGCTCGCAGCCGAGCTTGCGATAGGCCTCCATCATCCGCCGTGCCATGCCGCGCTGCGGCTCTTCCAGGCGGATACGCGAACAACCCATAAGGTCGAGCGCCCCCACATTGAGGGTCGAGCGCACCACAACCTTCGCGCCGCCTTCGACCAGTTTTTCGGCGAACAGCGTGCCGGAATCGCCGTGATACAGCGCGCCATCGATATGGGTGGAGGCGATCGGGATCAGCCGCGGCGCGCCGAGCAGGCGAGCGCTTTCGGCGACGATGCGCATCGCCATGCCTGCGCCGTCCTGCTTGGCGGCGATCGCCTGTTCTTGCGGGCTGAGCGAAAGGCTCAAGACAGCACCTTGCGCATAGTGATGGAGGTCGGCCTGTCATAGCCCTCATGCGCCGTGCGCTCAGCCTCGCGAAAGCCGAGCCGGGCGAAGGCTGCATGGTTTGCCGTCAGTTCGATGCGGGTCTGCAGCTCGATCGCATCCTTGCCGCGTTCGCGGGCTAGATCCTCGACCGACCGCATCAGCCGGGTTCCGATGCCTCGGCCCTGGAGCCGCGGCTCGACCGCGAGCTTGCCGACATAAAAATCTCGCGCCCGTTCCAGCGCGAAGATGCAGCCGACGATGCGGCCGTTTTCGAGGGCCAGAAATCCGATTTCCCTTTTCGCCTTCGCGGCAAGCGCCTCGGCAGTCAAAAGATGCGCCGAGGAGGGCGGGTCGATGACGCCATCCATATAGGCAAAGGCGCGCCGGATCAGCGCGAGGAGGTCGTCCCACCGATCGAAATCCGCTGGAAGGCCGGTTATGGAGATGCCGACGTTCTGGTCCATGCGCTCAGACGGCCCTGTAGCGGATGGTGTCGAAGCGGGCCGTCAGCCCGTCATAGAGCAGCAGCCGACCGATCAGCGGCTCGCCTATGCCGGTGATCAGCTTGATCGCTTCCATCGCCTCCAGCGTGCCGATGACGCCCGTCAGCGCGCCGAGGATGCCGGCAACGGCGCAGGACGGCACCAGCCCTTCGGGCGGCGCTTCCGGAAACAGGTCGCGATAGCTCGGATTGCGTTTGCCGTCCGCGCCCGTCTCGAACGGCTTTAGCACCGTCACCGAGCCGTCGAAGCGGCCGACGGCGGCCGTGACGAGGGGTTTCTTCTCATTGGCGCAGGCATCGGCGGCCGCGTAGCGCGTTTCGAAATTGTCGGAGCCGTCGACAACGACGTCGTAGCGGGCGACGAGGGCAGGGGCGTTCTCCTCCGTCAGCCTCAGGCGATGCGATTCCACCGTGACGTTGGGGTTGATACGCATGATCGCCGCGGCGGCGCTGTCGGTCTTGGCCATGCCGATCGTGTCGCTGCCATGGATCACCTGCCGCTGCAGGTTGGATAGCGAAACTGTATCGTCATCGACGATGCCGAGCGTGCCGACGCCGGCGGCGGCAAGATATTCGAGCACCGGCGCGCCGAGCCCGCCGGCGCCGATCACCAGCACCCGCGCCCGTTTCAGCTTCTGCTGGCCCGGGCCGCCGATCTCCGGCAGCACGATGTGGCGGGCATAGCGTTCGAGCTCTTCGTCGGTCAGGGCGGCGTCGGTCATGGCTGGACCTTATAGCGGCGAGAAAATCTTGTCATGCACATGCAAGGCAGAGACTTGGTCCTCAAAAACCAGTCGTCCGCTCGACGCTGCCGTGATCGACCGTCAGGAATTGCGCTCTGCCTGCAAGGTTCGAAAACAAGGCGGCATCCGTGCCGGTCATGAAGGCCTGGCAGTTCAGTTCTTCCAGGATCGAGAACAACGCCGCGCGCCGGCCCGCGTCGAGATGCGCGGCGATCTCGTCCAGGAGAAGGATCGGCGTCAGTCCCGACATCTCGCCGGTCAACCTGGCATGCGACAGCACGATGCCGACCAGCAACGCCTTCTGCTCGCCGGTCGAGCACAGTTCGGCCGGCATCGACTTCGGCCGGTGCCGCACCACGAGATCGGAGCGGTGCGGACCGTCCAGCGTGCGGCCGGCGGCACGGTCGCGCTCGCGGCCGTTGGCAAGCGCGCGGCGGAAGCGTTCCTCGATATCGACGGCCGGCGCGACGGCGACCTCGCTCTCCAGGTCCCCCGAGAGACTGATGTCGGCCTGCGGAAACGGCCCGCTGCCGGGCAATCTGTCGACCATGGCGGCAAGCAGCCGCACCAGCTCGGCCCGCGCCGCGGCGATCGCCACTCCGGTCTCGGCCATCTGCGTCTCGATCGCGTCGAACCAGGCGCCGTCGCGCGAACCTTCGGTAAGCAGGCGATTACGGCCGCGCATGGCTTTCTCATAGTCGAGCGCGCGCTGGCCATGGCCGGGGTCGATCGCCAGCACCAGCCGATCGAGGAAGCGGCGGCGGTCCGCAGCCGGCCCGGGAAACAGCCCGTCCATCGCCGGCGTCAGCCAGACGACCCGCAGCCATTCCAGCATATCCTCGGCCGATCGCGCCGGCGCGCCGTTGATCCGCACCTTCCTGCCGCCTTCGCCGGCGGCGTCGCCGCCGGGCATGCCGGTGCCGATCTCGACCTCTCCTTCCGGTCCCTCGATGCGCGCATGCAAGGCGAAGCCGCCGTCGCCGCCTTCGCGCGCGACATCCGCATAGGGCGCGCGACGCAGGCCCCGGCCGGGTGTCAGGAACGAGATCGCTTCCAGGAGATTGGTCTTGCCCGCGCCATTGTCGCCCGACAACACCACCGCGCCAGGCGCAAGGTCAAGCGAAAGCGCCGCGTAGTTGCGGAAGTTCGTAAGTGTTAGCTTACTTAAATAGCTTTGCTGCCGAAGCTGTTTCGCATCCGCGGTCACGGCGACACATCGGGTTCGCTAGAGCAATTCCAGGAAAAGTGCACAGCGGTTTTCAGTCCGGAATTGCGCCGACAAAGACACCCTAGACCCGCATCGGCATCAGCACATACAGCGCGGTTTCGTCGGCCATGTCATGGATCAGCGTCGGCGAACCGGCGTCGGCCAGCATGAACTTGGCCTCGGAACCGGTGAGTTGGGCGGCGACATCGAGCAGGTATTTGGCATTGAAGCCGATCTCGATCGGGTCCGACGAGTAGTCGGCCGCCAGTTCCTCGGTGGCGCTGCCGGAGTCGGGATTGTTGACGGCTAAAGTCAGCTGGCCGTCATTGATCGACAGTTTCACCGCCCGGCCGCGTTCGGAGGAAATGGTCGAAACGCGGTCTACCGCCGCGGCGAAGCTCTGGCGGTCGATGATCAGCTTCTTGTCGTTGCCGGTCGGGATGACACGCTGATAGTCGGGGAAAGTGCCGTCGATCAGCTTCGAGGTCAAAACCACACTGCCGATGGTGAAGCGGATCTTGGTGTCCGACAGCTCCGTGGTCACCGCCACATCGGGATCGTCGACCAGCTTCTGCAGCTCGCTCACCGTCTTGCGCGGAATGATGATGCCGGGCATGCCTTCGGAGCCTGCCGGCGCGTCGATCTCGGCCCGCGCCAGGCGATGCCCATCGGTCGCCACCGAGCGCAGCTTCAATTTGCCGCCCACCTCATGCGTGTGCAGGAAGATGCCGTTGAGATAGTAGCGCGTCTCCTCGGTGGAGATGGCGAACTGGGTCTTGTCGATCAGCCCCTTGAGCGCCGCCGATTCCAGCCGGAAGATATGCGAGAACGAACCGGCTGAAAGCTCCGGGAAGTCGGATTGCGGCAGGCACTGCAGACGGAAGCTCGAGCGGCCGGAGGTGACGGTCATCGCGTTGCCGTCCTCGTCCGTCTTCAGCATCACCTCGGCGCCGTCCGAAAGCTTGCGCACGATATCGTAGAGCAGATGCGCCGGCACCGTCGTCGCGCCGCCGCGCTCGACTTTGGCGGGCGTCGCCTCCGTCACTTCGAGATCGAGGTCGGTGGCCTTCATCTCAAGGCTGGCGCCCTCGGCGCTGAGCAGCACGTTGGACAGGATCGGTATGGTGTTGCGCCGCTCGACCACGCGGTGGACGTGGTTGAGGGACTTCAGGAGATTTGACCGTTCCAGGATAACACGCATGACGAACAGGCTCGCTTCAATGAATGAACGGGTCACCGGCAGGCGGTATCCCGCGAAAGCCCTGAAAGACTTTCAGAATCCCCGTAAGCTGACAGTAAAAAGCCTGCAAAGGCAAGCCCGCGACGCCGGTTCCGGCCGGCAGCGCGGGCTTTCTGGGGATAAAGCCGGCGAAGCGTGCCGCCGGCTGTTTGTGCGCTCCTTCAGGCCTGGTCGTTGATCAGCCTTCTGAGCAGTTCCAGTTCCTGCGCCAGCGTGTTGTCCCCGCCCGAAAGGTCCTCGATCTTGCGCACGGCATGCAGCACCGTCGTGTGGTCGCGGCCGCCGAAGCGCCGCCCGATCTCCGGCAATGAGCGCGGCGTCATCACCTTCGACAGATACATCGCCACCTGCCGCGGCTTGACGATCGTGCGCGTGCGCCGGTTGGACAGAAGCTCCGTCTTCGACACGTTGTAGTGGCGCGCCACGATGCGCTGGATATCCTCGATGCGCACCCGCTTCGGCTCGCCGGAGCGGTAGATGTGACCGAGGATCTCGTCGATGCGGTCGATAGTGATCTGCGGCTCGAAGGACTGGCGGAACAGAAGCTGGTTGAAGGCGCCTTCGAGCTCGCGTCCGCTGCCAGTCACCGTGCGCGCGACATGCTCCAGGATTTCGTCGGAAATATCGAGCGAGGTGTCATCGGTCTTGGCGGTGGCGCGGCGCAGCTTCAGCATGCCGAGCCGCATGGCGAAATCCGGCGTCGACATTTCCAGCGCCACGCCGCCATTGAGGCGCGAACGCACGCGCGGCTCCAGCGATTCCAGTTCCGACGGCGGCCGGTCGGCCGCGACCACGACCTGTTTGGCGCTGTCGAGCAGCATGTTGATGAGATGGCAGAATTCGTGCTGGATCGACTTGCCCTGCAGGAACTGCATATCGTCGATGATCAGGAGATCGATGTCGCGCAGCTGCTCTTTCAGCGTCAGCGCGTTGTTGTCGCGGATCGCGGTGGCGAAGCGCCACATGAAATATTCCGCGGTCAGGTAGACGACGCGCGATTTCGGGTTTTGCCGCAGCGATTCCGCCGCGATCGCTTGCAGCAGGTGCGTCTTGCCGAGCCCGACGGTCGCATGCAGGAAAAGCGGGTTGAAACGGACCGCGCTCGACTGCGATTCCGCCACCGCCCTGGCCGCCGCGAAGGCCACTCTGTTCGACGGCCCCTCGATGAAGGAGGCGAAGGTGTAGCGGGGGTCGAGCGGCGACCCCAGCACATTGTGGCGGAACTCCGGTTCCGCGGACGCGCCCTGGCGCGGCGCCGGCGCCCGTTGTTCCACGCGCCCGGTGCTCGCGGTGCCGTTGGCGAGCGCGGTATGCGTGTGCTTTGTCATCTTGCGCGCCGGCGCCACTTCCGGCTCGACAGGGTTGCGCCCCTGGCGCGTCGCGGTGCGCACGACGATCTCGATCTTGAGGACGCCCGCATCCTCATGCCGCCACAGCTCCGCGATGAGTTCGAGATAATGGCCGTTGATCCAGGACCGCAGGAAGGCTGTAGGCACGGAGATGCGCACAACGCCGCGGGACGCCTCGGCGACCTTCATGCGACCGAACCAGCTCGAATAGACTTCGGCTCCAAGACGCGCCTTCAGCTGTGCCTTGACCCGTTCGAACTTCTGTTCCGCGTCGCTGGATACCGCCACGTCGCCCCCTCCGACAAAAGTTGCTGGAAATGGGAGCTCGCCCGCTATCTCCCTCTCGATGCCGCTTTGCATGATCCAAGTCCCTTGTTCTTCTCGTACCCTTTTCCACCGGGGATGCGCCTCCTGCATCCTTGGTCCGGCGACCTCATTCAGCCGCGATGCCATTGCCGCCGCGGCAATGTCGTCGCAACTCGCGCAAGGGACCAGCTGCCGGCTCCGCACGCCGGCTTCCGACAGCGACAAGGCAATGCATCACCCTCCGGCGGAAACGCCGGTGAGACATCGACTGCCATGTACAATTACGCCAGTCCCCTACCCGCACCGAAGAGACAAACCAAGCCGCACGCGGAATTGCTCCACGTCATGAATTCCGCCATTTTGTGCTGGCCAATTCAGGCTGGGTCAGGGGCTAGAGCCCGTCCCTTCGATGGAGGGACATTACCGAAATCGCTGTGGATAGGGCAAGGCCACATCTAACGGTTTTTTAACGAATCTGGTTACCGGAAATCGGGTGCCGGCACGGCATGTTTTGACAAAGCCATTGTGATTCAAACCCTTTTCCGGCGAATATGAAAAAGGCCGCCTGAAACGAAATATTCTGAAATAATTCTCTTGACAGCTACTTCTCCCCCGCCGCTCGGGCGTGCGTTGAACAAGCTGTGGATGACCCGTCGTAAGCCGCTGAAAAAGCTACGGATTTTTTGCCAGGCAAATTGGGGCAGCTGCCGCGGGGAGGGCGTGCCGATATCAACAGCGTTGAATATGCCGGCAAAACATTACTGGCATTGGAAATCGCGTCACAAGCGTTGCTCGCGAGCAACTTTTTTAAGTACTTGCCGGCAAACGAAAAAACCCGGCCTGCGCGGCCGGGTTCCACGTCGACGAATCGAGGATCAGTTCGGTCAGGCCGACAGCGTCTTGACCCGCTGGGCCAGCCGCGAAACCTTGCGGGAAGCCGTGTTCTTGTGGACGACCCCCTTGGTGGCGGCGCGCATCAATTCCGGCTCCGCTGCCTTGAAGGCTTCCACCGCCGCGGCCTTGTCGCCGGCGGCCAGCGCCTCTTCGACCTTGCGGACATAGGAGCGGACGCGCGAGCGGCGGTTCTTGTTGACCGCCGCGCGGCGGGCGATCTTGCGCGTTGCCTTTTTGGCCGAAGACGTGTTGGCCATGATGCCTCTCTTCTGATCTGGTGGGCGCCAGCGGGGTGCCGCAGGGCGCAAAAAACAAACGGGCAGCCACGGGCCGCCTCGGTTGGTGCGGCTTATAGTTCAGCTTTTCCGGCGCGTCAACGTCACTTGGCGGTCTTTGTCGTAAGCGCATGAGTTGTCCGGGTTAGGTAGCACATGAGTTGTCCGGTTTTATCGCCAGCGAATGGAGGCTGGG
>NZ_JAIUHG010000010.1 GCF_020164955.1 Mesorhizobium sp. CA8 | reverse complement strand
CATCCGAGCAACCCTCGTCTTTTAATCGCACGAAAGGGCGGGCCACCGATCTCCGCCTCGGAACATGACGTCTAGACCTCCGCAGCGTTCTTCTGGAAATCGTGATGATGCCCGTACACCTTGCCGAGCGTGAAGAAGACTTCGCAGGCTTCGCGCAAGATCAGCGGCGTGTCGCCGATTCCGGCGTCACGAACCAACGTCCCCAGGGGCCTAGGTTGCTTTGTCGACCAGCGGCGTCTTTCTCTTGGGCGGCACATAAGCTGTCACGAGTTTGACCGTTGCGATGTCGACGGTGACCGGAACACCGAGATTGACCGTCACTTTGTCTCCATCGACCCGGGTCACGTCGCCTCGAAGCTCGATCGGCTGGCCATGCTTGACCTTCGATGTCCGGTTCACAATGGAATGCGGCTGATTGTAGGACGGGATAGAGACGCTTACCCAATCTTTTGTCACCCGCCTGCGCACCGTGGCTGTGATGGCGACTTCATCGCCAATGTTGAAAGAGCCCTTCGCCATCGGGATGAGTCTGGAGCGGGAAGCGGCTTAGTCAAGCATCTGCTAATGGAACATCGGATCAGGCGTGAAGTTGATGAAGCAGACGGCGCGCTCGGGCTGCCTCCCTTCCCGGCGCGTCGCGCGTCGGGTGGGGTGTTATCGCAAACAGGCCCACACTGGAATGCGGTTCCCTGGGAGGCCCGGCAAAGAGCCCGCTGTGGTTTTCCACAGCGGGTTTTTTTGGGCCTGCACTCTTGCCGATCAGTCGGCGCAGAGGAATATATTCCGAGTGGTGCGGCGACCCCGGTCACGAGGATCGCCAATGTCGAATAAATACCCGTTCGTTGAAGATACGCTTGGCAAGAAGCTGGCGGCCGGCACTGGCCTGTCCGTCTATTGCCTCACATGCAGGCGGACTGCGCTGCTCGACGTCGCCGAACTGGTC
Source organism: Mesorhizobium sp. CA8 (assembly GCF_020164955.1). Classification (GTDB taxonomy): domain Bacteria; phylum Pseudomonadota; class Alphaproteobacteria; order Rhizobiales; family Rhizobiaceae; genus Mesorhizobium. Next base: position 185,939 of record NZ_JAIUHG010000010.1, on the reverse strand, counting down.
AAACGGCTTGGCCCGGATCACTCCTGCATGCACTGGGGCTTGACCAAAGTGATCTACTGCCACGAGTGCCGAGCCGCCGGCCGGGAGGACCGGAACGTTCAGTTCATTAATCACGCTCTAACGCCGGAGCAGCGCAAGGGCTGGACGCCTTCCCCGTAGAGCGGCCCGACAGTTCCGCGTTGGGGTTTGCGTGGGTTGAACTGCCGGGCCTAACCGACTCGGCAGGAATGAGTCGGCCAAAGAGAAAGCTAAATTAGCATGCACGCATTGATATAGATTTCTATGCCTTTCCACTGGTTTCGTGGCCGGGCACGCGGCTTGCGTAATGTTGCTCACAGGGCTCGTCTGAACTCACGCGGCACGAGCAGCACGGCCATAAGAGCGCTTGCTGCCATCCCGATCATAATCGCGCTGCCGGTAGCGCCAGACTGCGATGGTGAACATCACGGGGTCGATCGCGGCGATGTAGGTTGAGACGGGATCGATAGGTTCAAGGTACGTCCGCGGCGATGGTGAACGGGCGGGTGGTGGCCGTGGTGCCCCTCCGGGGAAGCGAATTGCGCTACCTTGTTACGCCCACCATCCTTCCAATAACTTGGCCAATCTCCGCCACTGGGACCCCGAGCAACCGGCTTAGGAACATTGCACCCGCAGGGTCAGCCACTGGTCGCGCCCAGCGGCGACGTGAGCAGGCGGCGTCTTGATATTTGTGAAAGTGCACGTGCGTGCTGCGATGAATACCCATCACTGAACAGCCCGTAGGCCTCTGCCGGCGGGATTTTTGTTGCGCGGCCTAATTTCATTAGCTGTCACTAAAATCGTTGATGCAGAAACCCGCCAATTGGCGCATAATATTCGCCTGCCCCGCACAGCAAACGGGGTAAGGACCCGGCCTGTCTGCCCTAGTCCCCCGACTTCCCGCAGGCCGGGTATCGTATGTCCGGCCAGCTAATTCGGCCTGGGCGCCTTGTCGGCAACGAAGGGCGCCAGCGCCTCCCCGGAGCGGCGCTACGCGCGCTGACTATCCGAGATCCCCTTCGAACATCACGAGCACGCGATTCGACGCCTTGAGCGCGAAGCGCATGGCTTGCTCATAAGCCGGGTCCGCGTAACAGGCCTTAGCGATCTCCAGCGACGAAACTCCACAAGGACCATGCGCTTGGCCTCGCGCGCCTCGACGAGCAGAGGCGACTGCTTTGTCGTGTTGGTTCGTGCCTGGTATTTTTTCGCCGATCGGCTTCCAGAGGCGGCTATATTCGGCCTGCGCCTCCTGGTCCGAAATCTCGGTTCCAACGTCACGCTGAAGCGCTCTCCCTGATGATTGCCGGCCTACACCACGAACTCGCCGATTGAACGCGTCTCGTTCGGACCGATCGCCGATCTTGGCAGCCGCCGCGATCGCCGCATTGCCGCGCTCATCCTGAATTTGACAAGCGAATATGACCTGCCGGCGGAACGCAAATCCCCTCACGGGGGATCGGCTCAGACGCCCGCCGTTGCCAGCAGTGCCTTCATCCTGGCGGTAGCAAGCTCGGGGTCGGCCAGCAGACCGGCCTGGTCGGAGAGGCGGAAGACGTCCGCGTAGTGGCATATGCCGCGCGCCGACTGCATGCCGCCGACCATCGTGAAATGGTCCTGATGCCCGTTCAGCCAGGCCATGAAGACGATGCCCGCCTTGTAGTATTCTGTCGGCGCTTCGAAGATCTTGCGCGACAGCGGCACGGTCGGCGCCATCAGCGCGTCGTAACCGGCCGTATCGCCCGCCGCCAATTTCGCCAGCGCGGCGTTGGCGACCGGGGCGATGGCGTCGAAGATGCCGAGCAGCGCGTGCGAATGCCTCTTGCCGTCCCCTGCGATCAGCTCCGGATAATTGAAATCGTCGCCGGTGAACATCACGACGCCGTCTGGCAGCCGGTCGCGCAGCAGCACTTCCTTCTCCGCGTCGAGCAAAGATATCTTGATGCCCTCGACCTTGCCCGCATGCCGTTCGATGATGGCGACGACCGTGTCGAGCGCGGTATCGAAATCGTCGCTGCCCCAATAATTCTTGAGCGCCGGATCGAACATGTCGCCCAGCCAGTGCAGGATGACCTTGCCTGACGCCTGGGAGAGCATCCGGTTATAGACGCCGGCATAATCGTCCGGCCCTTTTGCCACCGCCGCCAGCGCGCGGCTCGCCATCATGATCGCCTTGCCGCCCTCGCCTTCGATGAAGGCGAATTGTTCTTCATAGGCGCGGATGACCTCATCGAGCGTCTTGGTTGCCGCCGGCGCCAGGTGATCGGTCCCCGCCCCGGATGCGAGATCGGCGCCCGGCACCGTTTTAGCCTCGGCGATCGAGCGGCGGATCAATTCCTTGGCGTTCGCCCAGTCGAAGCCCATCCCGCGCTGGGAGGTATCCATGGCCTCGGCGATGCGAAAGCCGAGCCGCCACAGATGATGGCGGAACGCCATCGTCCTATCCCAGTCGACCGCCGGCCGGGACCACGGATTGGTCATGGCGATGGGATCGGCAACGACATGGGCGGCGGCATAGGCGATGCGCGAAAAGCGTGCGCCCTCGATCGGTTCGACCGGTTTGCCGACAAGCCGGTAGCTGACCCGGTCGCCATTTGCGGCAGGCAAGATGATGTCCATGAACTCTCCCGTGCGGTCGCTATAAATGGAACGTTCCAATAGATCAAGACCCTTTATGATTCACGGCATCCAAGCCGAAAGACATTGTGTCTCCTTTGGAATAGCCCTTACATTCATTGACGTTTTGAACCGCTCCAATCGATTTTTCAAATCTCAGCGGAATCGTGATTGACTCGGATTTGGATCGATGATTAGAACGTTCCAATAGATTTTCTCGAAACTTGGAGGACATGACGAGGATGGCCAGCCGGGCCAAGGCGACGATCCTGGACATCGCTCGCGAGGCCGGCGTGTCCAAATCGACGGTGTCGCTCGTGCTGCAGGGCAGCGGGTTGATCCGGCCTGAAACCGCGGTCAAGGTGCGCAAGGCGATCGAGGATGTCGGCTATGTCTACAACCGCGGCGCCGCCAATCTGCGCAAGGCCCATTCCAACGTCATCGGCATGGTGATCAACGATCTCACCAACCCCTTTTTCGCCGAGTTGGCGGTCGGCATGGAGCGCGTCTTCCAGGCGGCGGGCGTCGTCCCCTTCATCGCCAATACGGCGGAAAACCCGGTACGTCAGGAAGAGGTGCTGAAGTCGCTGATGGAACAGGGCGTCGCCGGCCTGATCGTCTCGCCGGCGCGCGGCACCACGCCCGGTACCTTCCGCCGCATCGAGACGGCCGGCGTCCCGATCGTCTTCACCATGCGCAGGCTGCCGGACAGCCGCATTCCGGTGATCGCGCCGGACAATCATCGCGGCTCGGTGCTTGCCGCCGAACATCTGATCCGCAGGGGCCATCGCCGCCTGGCCTTCTTCGGCGGTTCATCCGATCTCGTTGTTTATCAGGAGCGCCTGGGGGGCTTCCTCGAAGCCTGCGAAACGCTCGGCATCCCGAATTCCGACCGGCTGATCGTCGAGGGCGAGACCAGCCGCAAGGGCGGCATGGCCTGCCTGGAGACGGCGCTTGTCGTGCCGCAGCCGCCGACCGCAGCGCTGTGCTTCAACGATGCGGTAGCCTTCGGCGTCATGTTGGCATTGCGCAAACGCGGTCTCGAGGCGGGCGCAGACTTTGCCGTCGTCGGCTTCGACGACGTCGCCGAGGCCGAGCACTACAGCCCGGCGCTGACCAGCGTCGCCGTCGACACCGCGGGCCTCGGCGAGCGCGCGGCGCACGTCATGCTGAAGATGATCCAGTCGCGCACCACGCGCGCCGAGAACCATATCGGTGCCGTCAGCCTGGTCGTGCGGGAAAGCAGCGGCCCGGACCGCAACAGCCAAGTGGGAGACGCGGCGTGAGCGTGCGATGGGGACTGATCGGCGCCAGCACGATCGCCAGACAGTTCATGATCGATGCCATCCGCGCGCAGGCCGATGGCGAGGTCGCCGCCGTGATGAGCTCCAGCCCGGAACGGGCCGAGACCTATGCGAGGGAAAACGGCATCGCACGCGCCGTCTCGTCTCTCGACGCGCTGCTCAACTCGGACATCGACGCCGTCTACATCTCGACCACCAACGAATTGCACCTCGAGCAGGGCCTGGCCGCCATCAAGGCCGGCAAGCATGTGCTGTGCGAGAAGCCGTTGGCGCTGACCAGCGCCGATGCGCGTGAGATGGTTGTCGCCGCGAAAGCCGCCGGCATCGTGTTCGGCACCAACCACCACTTGCGCAATGCCGGCGCGCACCGCGCCATGCGGGAGGCGATCGCCGCCGGCAGCATCGGCAAGCCGATCGCGGCGCGCGTCTTCCACTCCGTCTATTTGCCGGAAAACCTGCAGGGTTGGCGCATAACCAAGCTCGAAGCCGGCGGCGGCGTGGTGCTCGACATCACCGTGCACGATGCCGACACGCTGCGCTTCGTGCTCGGCGACGACCCGGTCGAGATCTCCGCCTTCACGCAGTCGGCCGGGATGGCAGCCGGCGGCCTGGAGGACGGCGCCATGTGCATCTGGCGCTTCAAGTCCGGCGTCATCGCGCAGTCGCATGAGGGCTTCACCACCAAATTCGCCGGCACCGGCTTCGAGGTGCATGGCTCGGAAGGCTCGCTGATCGCCACGAATGTGATGACGCAGAAGCCGGTCGGATCGGTGCTGCTGCGCACCGCGAATGGCGAGGAAGAGCTGAGCTTCGACCGCGAGGACCTCTACACCCGCTCGCTGCGCCACTTCCATGCCGCGATCCGCGGCGAAGGCCAGCCTGCCGCCACCGGCGAGGACGGCGTCTGGTCGCTGGCGTCGGCCGAAGCAGCACTGCAGTCGTCGAACACCGGCAAGGCCGTCGCTATCGACCCGCAACTTGGGGGCCTCGCGTGAGCAAGCTCGTCTCGGCCGCCTATGCCGCCAGCCTGATCAACGACGGCATGGTCGTCTCGGTGTCGTCGTCGAGCGGCCTCGGCTGCCCGGACGCCGTGCTTGCCGCGATCGGCGAGCGTTTCGACGCGGAAGGCCATCCGCAGGCGATCACCACGCTGCACCCGATCGCCGCCGGCGACATGTACGGCATCAAGGGCATCGACCATCTCGCCAAGCCCGGCCTGCTGAAGCGCACGCTCTGCGGCTCCTATCCGTCCGGCCCTTCCTCCGCCGAGCCGCCGCAGATCTGGAAGATGATCGGCGACGATTCGGTCGCCGCCTACAACGTGCCGTCGGGCATCCTGTTCGACATGCATCGCGAGGCGGCCGCCAAGCGGCCGGGCGTGCTGACCAAGGTCGGCCTCGATACCTTTGCCGATCCGCGTCACCAGGGCTGCGCCATGAATGCGGCGGCCGGCGAGCCGATCGTCTCGGTTGAGCAGTTCGACGGCGAGGAGTGGCTCTATTTCCGCGCCATCGTGCCCAACATCTCGATCATTCGCGCCACCACGGCCGACGAGCGCGGCAACCTCACCTATGAGCATGAAGGCGCCTATCTCGGCGGGCTGGAGCAGGCGCTGGCAGCCCGCAACAATGGCGGCATCGTCATTGCGCAGGTCAAGCGCATCGTCGAGAACGGCACGTTGAAGCCGCATGACGTGCGTGTGCCGGGCGTGCTGGTCGACCATATCGTGGTGGCGCCCGACCAGTTGCAGACGACGCAGACCCCTTACGACCCGGCGATCTCCGGCGAGATCTTCCGGCCGCTGTCGACCTTCCGCACGCCGGAGATGAACATCCAGAAGGTCATCGCGCGCCGCGTCGCCATGGAATTGCGCGACGGCATGGCCGTCAACATCGGCTTCGGCATCTCGGCCAACGTGCCGCGCATCCTTCTCGAGGAAGGCCAGCACGGCAAGGTCACCTGGGTGATCGAGCAGGGCGCGGTCGGCGGCGTGCCGCTGCTCGATTTCAAGTTCGGCTGCGCCTCGAACGCCGAGGCGATCATGCCGTCGCCGCACCAGTTCATCTATTTCCAGGCCGGCGGCTTCGACGCCTCGCTGCTCTCCTTCCTGCAGATCGACCGGCATGGCTCGGTCAATGTCTCGAAGCTCTCGGCGCGACCGCATGTGACCGCCGGCGCCGGCGGCTTCGTCGACATCACGGCGCGGGCGAGGAAGATCGTCTTTTCCGGCTTCTTCAATGCCGGCGCAAAACTCTCGCTGGCGGATGGCGCCATCCGCATCGACCAGGAAGGCAAGGTCAAGAAGGTGGTCCAGGAGGTCGAGCACATCTCCTTCTCGGGAAAACGCGCCGTCGCGCAAGGCCAGGACATCACCTATGTCACCGAGCGCTGCGTGATGAAGCTGACGCCGGACGGGCTGATGGTGACGGAGCTGGCGCCCGGCATCGATCTCGAGCGCGATGTGCTGGCGCAGGCCGAGATCCCGCTCGCTGTCGCCAACGACCTCAAGGTCACGCCTGCGGCGCTCTATCAGGACCGGCCGATCGGCCTGTCGCTCAATGGCGGCGTTTCGCTCGGAGGCGCGCATGGCTGAGGGTCTCGTCACCTTCGAAAAGGACGGAGCCATCGGCATCGTCACGCTGCGCCGGCCGGAAAAGTTCAACGCGCTCGACATCCCGATGCTGCACGCGCTTGAGGCGGCGCTTGACGAAGCCGAACTGGCCGAGGGCGTTCGCGCCGTGCTGATCCGCGGCGAAGGCAAAGGCTTTTGCGCCGGCGGCGATGTCGAGGCCTGGGGTGCCATGAGCGCCGCCGACTTCCAGGTGCAATGGGTGCGTTACGGCCACCGTGTCTTCGACCGGCTGGCGCGGCTCAGGCAGCCGACCATCGCTGTGCTCTCCGGTCATGCGCTGGGAGGCGGGCTGGAACTGGCCGCGGCCTGCGATTTCCGCGTCGCCGAAACGCAGGTGAAGCTCGGCTTTCCCGAAACGTCCATCGGCGTCGTTCCCGGTTGGTCGGGCACGCAGCGCGCGGTACGCCGCTTCGGCGCACAGATTGTGCGTCGGATGGCGATTGGCGGCGAGATTTTCCTGGCAACCGATGCGCTGGCGCACGGCGTCGTCGACCGCGTCGTCGAGACCGGCAAGGCTTTCGACGAAGCGGAAGTCTGGGGAAAAAAGATCGCCGAGCGCGGCCCGCTGGCTACCGAGGCCGCCAAGCTGATGATCGGCATCGCCGAGGGCGAGGAAGATGCCGCCGCGACCGAGGCGCTGGCCAGCGGCTTCATTGCGCTGACGGCCGACCTCAAAGCGGGCGTCGACGCCTTCAAGGCCAAGCAAAAGCCGGCCTTTTCGAGATCCTAGAGAAGAGATGATGAACGCACCGCTCAACATTGCCATGCCGGCCGAGGCGTCTGAGGCGCCAAAGGCCTATAAGCTGCTGATCGACGGCAGGCATATCGATGCCCGCGACGGCCGCAGCATCGAACGCGCCAGCCCTGGCCACGGTTTTGTCGTGTCCCGCTATGCGCAAGCGGGCGCAGCGGAAGTCGAGACGGCGGTGCAGGCCGCGCACAGGGCTTTCGAGACCGGCCCATGGCCGCGCATGAAGGCGTCGGAACGCGCGGCGGTTCTGCTGAAGACTGCCGACCTGATCGAGGCCCGGCTGGAGGAGATCGCCCGCCTCGACGCGCTGGAATCCGGCAAGCCGATCGCCCAGGCGCGCGGCGAGATCGGCGGCGCGATCGACATCTGGCGCTATGCCGCTTCGCTTGCCCGCACGCTGCATGGCGAAAGCTATGCCAATCTCGGCGATTCCATGCTGGGCGTGGTGCTGCGCGAGCCGATCGGCGTCGTCTCGATCATCACGCCCTGGAATTTTCCCTTCCTGATCGTCAGCCAGAAACTGCCTTTCGCGCTCGCCGCCGGCTGCACGGCGGTGGTGAAGCCAAGCGAGATGACGTCCGCTTCCACTTTCGTGCTCGGCGACATCCTGCTCGAAGCCGGATTGCCGGCCGGCGTCGTCAACATTCTCGCAGGCTACGGCGCCGATGTCGGCGCGCCGATGGTCGTGCATCCGCTGGTCGAGATGGTCTCCTTCACCGGCTCGACCCGTGTCGGCAAGACAACCATGGCAGCCGCTTCCGATTCCTTGAAGAAGGTCTCGATGGAACTCGGCGGCAAGAACGGCCAGATCGTCTTCCCCGACGCCGACCTCGAGGCCGCTGCGGATGCCGCGGTGTTCGGCGGCTTCTTCAACGCCGGCGAATGCTGCAATGCCGGCAGCCGCCTGATCGTGCATGAGGCGATCGCCGACGACTTCCTCAATATGGTGAAGGCGCTGTCCCAGAAGGTCCGCGTCGGCGATCCGCTCGACGACCGCACCAAGGTCGGCGCGATGATCTCGGCCGACCATATTGAAAAGGTAGTCGGCTATGTAACGGCGGCGAAAACCGATGGCGGCAGCGTTTTCACCGGCGGTGCACGGCTTGCATCCAATGCCGGCCAATATCTCGATCCGACCATCATCCGTAACGTCACGGAGGATATGGCGATTGCACGCGAGGAAGTGTTCGGACCGGTGCTGTCCGTGCTCACTTTTGAAACGATTGAAAAGGCATTGCACATTGCCAACAACACGCCCTATGGTCTGTCTGCAGGGGTATGGAGCGCCGACATGGACACGTGCATGTCGGTGGCGCGCGGTGTGCGTTCGGGGACGGTTTGGGTGAACACGTTCATGGAAGGTTACCCCGAGCTGCCTTTCGGGGGCTACAAGCAGTCCGGTCTCGGACGCGAACTCGGCAAACGCGCCGTCGAGGATTATACCGAGGAAAAGACTATTCAGTTTCATCGCGGCCAGCGCACCGGTTGGTGGGTCGGCTGAGTTGGGAGGCTCCGGCGGACACCCGCCGGTCATGTGCATGCAACAAGGGAGGTAGTACATGTTGCGCAAACTGCTTATCGGAACGGCTCTTGCGACGAGCTTTGCGTTCTCGGCGCATGCCGCGGACGTCAAGGAAGTCCAGATGCTGCATTGGTGGACGTCGGGCGGCGAAGCGGCTGCTCTGAACGTGCTGAAGCAGGATCTGGCCAAGGAAGGCTATGCCTGGAAGGACGTGCCGGTGGCCGGCGGCGGCGGCGACGCCGCCATGACCGCGCTGAAGGCGATGGTCGCGGCCGGCAACTACCCGACCGCCTCGCAGATGCTGGGCTACACCGTGCTCGACTATGCCGCCGCCGGCGTCATGGGCGATCTCACCGAGACCGCCAAGAAGGAAGGTTGGGACAAGTCGGTTCCGGCTGCCCTGCAGAAGTTCTCCGTCTATGACGGCAAGTGGGTTGCCGCTCCGGTCAACGTCCACTCCGTCAACTGGCTGTGGATCAACAAGGCGGTGATGGACAAGATCGGCGGCACCGAGCCGAAGACCTTCGACGACTTCGTGGCATTGCTCGACAAGGCCAAGGCCGCGGGCGTCATCCCGCTCGCGCTCGGCGGCCAGAACTGGCAGGAGGCGACCATGTTCGACTCTGTCGTGCTGTCGACCGGCGGGCCGGAGTTCTACAAGAAAGCGATGAACGACCTCGATGAGGAGTCGCTCAAGTCCGACACGATGAAGAAGTCGTTCGACAACCTCGCCAAGCTCGTCAAATATGTCGACCCGAACTTCTCGGGCCGCGACTGGAACCTCGCCACCGCCATGGTCATCAAGGGCGATGCGCTGGTTCAGGTCATGGGCGACTGGGCCAAGGGCGAGTTCCACGCAGCCAACAAGACCCCGGGCACAGACTTCCTTTGCTATCGCTTCCCGGGCACAGACGGCTCGGTGATCTACAACTCCGACATGTTCGGCATGTTCAACGTTCCGGAAGACCGCAAGGCTGCCCAGATCGCTCTGGCCACCGCCACTTTGTCGAAGAGCTTCCAGTCGGCCTTCAACGTGGTGAAGGGTTCTGTCCCGGCCCGCACCGACGTGCCGGACACCGACTTCGATGCTTGCGGCAAGAAGGGCATCGCCGACCTGAAGAAGGCTAATGAGGGCGGCACGCTGTTCGGCTCGCTGGCCCAGGGCTACGGCGCCCCGCCGGCCGTCGCCAACGCCTACAAGGATGTCGTGTCGAAATTCGTCCATGGCCAGATCAAGACCTCCGACGAGGCCGTGACCGAGCTGGTCAAGGCGATCGACGACGCCAAGTAAGGTTCGCTCGAAGCAACTCTCCCCCGCTACGGCGGGGGAGGTCTCCTGTCGACAAAAGGTGCGGGACAGACCCTGGCGCTTTTTCGCGCCGGGTGGGTTCCGACCAACCAGTACTGGATGAGCCGATGAGCACAGTTGCCGAAACCCAGATCAAGCTGACACCGGAGCACGACGCTCGTCCCGGCGCGACGGTCCGTTCGTGGCTGCAGGATCTGTTGCCGAAGATCGTGTTGGCGCCAAGCTTCGCGGCGACGATCGTCTTCGTCTATGGCTTCATCCTGTGGACGATCTACCTGTCCTTCACCAATTCCAAGACCTTCCCGTCCTACGACATAACCGGCGCCCGGGCCTATCAGCGGCTATGGCGCTGGACCTTCGAGAGCGACCCGCCTTCGAGCTGGTACACCTCGATCACCAATATGGGCATTTTCGGCTTCCTCTATATCCTGATCTGTCTGGCGCTCGGCCTGTTCCTGGCCATCCTGCTCGACCAGAAGATCCGCGGCGAAGGCGTGCTGCGGCCGATCTATCTCTACCCGATGGCGCTCTCCTTCATCGTCACCGGCGTCGCCTGGAAATGGTTCCTGGATCCCGGCCTCGGGCTGGAGCAGACACTGCATCAATGGGGCTGGACGAGCTTCCATTTCGACTGGATCAAGAATAAGGATTTCGTCATCTACACGGTGGTCATCGCCGGCGTCTGGCAGGCTTCCGGCTTCATCATGGCGATGTTCCTGGCCGGCCTTCGCGGCATCGACGGTGAGATCATGAAGGCGGCGCAGATCGACGGCGCTTCCACATTCCAGCTCTACCGCCGCATCGTCATCCCGCTGCTCAGGCCCGTCTTCCTGTCGGCCTTCATCGTGCTCGCGCACCTCGCCATCAAGTCCTATGACTTGGTCGTGGCGCTGACCAGCGGCGGGCCCGGCGGCTCGGCCTGGCTACCCTCCAACTTCATGTATGAGTTCACCTTCAAGCGCAACGAGATGGCGGTCGGGTCGGCCAGCGCGGTGATCATGCTGATGACCATCACCGCCATCATCGTTCCGTATCTTTATTCCGAGCTCAGGGAGAAGTCGCGATGAGCGCTGTCGCTTCACCCGCCGGCCAGGCCGCAAGCGGCGCCCGCGCCAGGACGCTCAACCGCATCGTCATCTACGGCTTGCTCGCGCTGTTCGCGATCTTCTATTTGATGCCGCTCTTCGTCATGCTGGTCACCTCGTTCAAGACGATGGACGAGATCCAGAACGGCAACATGCTGTCGCTGCCGCATGCGCCGACCTTCGCGCCATGGATAAAGGCGTGGAGCGAAGTCTGCTCGGGCCTGACCTGCGTCGGCATGAAGGGCTACTTCTGGAACTCCATCAAGATGGTCCTGCCGGCAGTGCTGATCTCGACGCTGCTCGGCGCGCTCAACGGCTATGTGCTGACCAAATGGCGCTTCCGCGGCCACACGCTGGTTTTCGCCATGATGCTGTTCGCCTGCTTCATCCCGTTCCAGTCGGTGCTGTTGCCGATGGCGACGATCCTCGGCAGCCTCGGCCGCTTCGGCGTCACCCTGCAGAACGCAACCGGGTTCAACTTCGGTCTCGGCAACTCGACCGTGAACCTGGTCTTCGTCCATGTGGTCTACGGCCTCGGCTTCACAACGCTGTTCTTCCGCAATTATTACGAGGCCTTTCCAACCGAGTTGGTGAAGGCGGCACAGGTCGACGGCGCGTCCTTCTTCCAGATATTTCGGCGCATCATGCTGCCCAATTCGCTGCCGATCATCGTCGTGACGGTGATCTACCAGTTCACCAACATATGGAACGACTTCCTGTTCGCCTCCGCCTATGCCGGCTCCGGCGACGTGATGCCGATGACGGTGGCGCTGAACAATGTCGTCAACACCTCGACCGGCGTGGTCGAATACAACGTCAACATGGCAGCGGCGATGATTGCCGCGCTCCCCACCCTGATCGTCTATGTCGTCGCCGGCCGCTATTTCGTGCGGGGGCTGATGGCCGGCGCGGTCAAGGGCTGACCACATTCGGAAGGAACGACCATGGCTTTTCTGGAAATTGATGGGCTGAAGAAGCGCTTCGGGAATGTCGAGATCCTGAAGGGCATCAATGTCGAGCTCGAAAAGGGTGGCTTCCTGGTGCTTGTCGGCCCTTCCGGCTGCGGCAAGTCCACGCTGCTCAACACCATCGCCGGGCTGGAGCAGATCACCGAGGGCGAGATCCGCGTCGACGGTCGCGCCATCAACGACCTGCATCCTTCGAAGCGTGATATCGCCATGGTGTTTCAGAGCTACGCGCTCTACCCCAACATGACGGTTGCCGGCAACATCGCCTTCGGCATGGAGATGCGCGGCGTGCCGGCGGCGGAACGCCAGGCGGCGATCGACAAGGTGGCGAAGATCCTGCAGATCGGCCATCTGCTCAACCGCAAGCCCAGTCAGCTTTCCGGCGGTCAGCGCCAACGCGTCGCCATGGGCCGGGCGCTGGTGCGCGACCCGAAACTCTTCCTCTTCGACGAGCCGCTCTCCAATCTCGACGCCAAGCTGCGCGTCGACATGCGCATCGAGATCAAGCGCCTGCATGCCACAACCGGCACGACGATCGTCTATGTCACGCATGACCAGATCGAAGCGATGACGCTGGCAACCAAGATCGCCGTGATGCGCGACGGCGAGGTGCAGCAGTTCGGCACGCCGGCCGAGATCTACAACAACCCGACCAACATCTTCGTCGCCGACTTCATGGGCTCGCCGGCGATGAACCTGATCCCGGCCAAGATCGACGCCAATGGCAGCGGGCTGTCGGTGGTGCTGGACCGCGAGGCGCGCCAGCCGATCGTGCTGCCGATGTCCGGCGCGCCCTCAGGTCTTGCGGCCTTCAAGGACAAGCCGGTGATCTTCGGCGTGCGCCCCGAAGCGCTGACCGACCCGGAAGGTGCGGAACGCAACGCTTCGAACATCGCCACGGCCGACTGCCATATCGAGGTGGTGGAGCCGGCGGGATCGGACACTTTCGCCGTCACCAATCTGGGCGGCAAGGGCGTGGTGGCGCGACTGAGGGCCGATGCGAATATCCAGCCTGGCACCAGCACGCCTTTGGCCTTCAACCTCAGCAAGGCGGTGTTCTTCGACCCGGCGACCGAGAAGCGCATCCTTTAAAAAGCTATGGCAAACCCGGATATCGTCATCATCGGCTCCGGCATCGGCGGCGCCACGATCGCCTCCGGCTTGGCCGGCAGCGGCGCCTCGATCCTGATCCTGGAGCGCGGCGAACCGCTGCCCGCGACGCCGCATGCGCGCTCGACGCGCTCCATCTTCATCGACGAGCACTACCGGCCGAAGGAGATGTGGCGCGAGGCCGGCGGCGCTGCCTTCAACCCAGGCAACTACTACTATGTCGGCGGCAATTCGAAGTTCTTCGGCGCGGTCCTGATCCGTTATCGCAAGGAGGATTTTTCCGAGCTCGAGCATTTCGGCGGCGTGTCGCCGGCCTGGCCGTTTTCCTATGACGAATTCGAGCCGTGGTATTCGAAGGCCGAGCAGCTTTTTCGCGTGCGCGGCACGCTGGGCGAAGACCCGACCGAGCCGTTCCATTCGATCCCCTATGCCTTCAAGCCGGTGCCGGACGAGCCGGCGATCGCCCGCGCCCGCGCCGAGCTGAAGAGCCTTGGACTGCACCCCGCTTCGCTGCCGCTCGGCGTCGACATCGAGGCCTGGCTGAAGGACGGCAGGACGGGCTGGGACGCCTTCCCGAACACCGGCCAGGGCAAGATCGACGCGCAGACCGGACCGCTGACGGCAGCGCTTGCCGACAAGAACATCCGGCTTGAGACCGGCGCGCATGTCGACTGGCTGGAAACCACGCCGGACGGCAAGACGATCGCGGTCATCCACTACACTCAGAACGGCGCGCAGAAGACGCTGTCGCCGAAGCTCGTCATCCTGTCGGCCGGCGCGATCAATTCGGCCGCCATCCTGCTGCGCTCGCCCTCCGCGACGGGCAAAGGCCTCGCCAACAGCTCCGACCAGGTCGGACGCAATTTCATGAACCACAATTCGAGCGCGATGCTGGCGATCGATCCGCGCCGCCGCAACGATAGCGTCTACCAGAAGACGCTGATGCTCAACGACTACTATCTGTCCGACGGCAAAGGCGGCAAGCCGCTCGGCAATGTGCAACTGCTCGGCAAGATCGACGGCAACATGCTGAAGGCCAATGTGAAGACGATGCCGAAATTCGTGCTCGACTTCATGGCCGGCCATGCCGTCGACTGGTACCTGATGTGCGAGGACCTGCCCGATCCTGAAAGCCGCATCATGGTCGAGGGCAAGGAGATCGTCATGCAGTGGCGGCGCTCCAACATGCAGTCATTGGATGGCCTGACCAAGGTCATGCGCGAGAACCTTCGGGCCTGCGGCTATCCGATCGTGCTGTCGCGGCCCTTCGACAAGCGCACCCCCTCGCATCAGTGCGGCACGGTGAAGATGGGCAACGACCCGGCGACGTCGCCGCTCGATCCTTTCTGCCGCGCCTGGGACCATCAAAACCTGTTCGTTGTCGACGCCGGCTTCCTGCCGACATCGGCCGCCGTCAATCCGGCGCTGTCGATCGCGGCGCAGGCGCTGCGCGTTGCTGACCACATCCGCAAGACGGAACTTGCCGCATGACCCGCCCGGCAGCCATCATCACCGGCGGCGCACGCGGCATCGGCCTCGCCTGCGCCGAGGCGCTGGCGGATGCCGGTTTCGACATTCTGATCGCTGATCTCGCTGAGAAGCCTGCGGCTAGACTTGCCGAAAACATCAATACGCGCGGCGCGAAATTCGCCTATGCCCAATGTGACATTGCCGACCTCGCTGGTCATTCGAGGCTGGTCGAAGCCGCAATCAACGCCTTCGGCCGCGTCGACTGCCTGGTCAACAATGCCGGCGTCGGCGCCGTGGTGCGCGGCGATCTGTTGGAGCTGAAGCCGCAGAATTTCGACCGCGCCTTGAACATCAATCTGCGCGGCACGGTGTTCCTCAGCCAGGCCGTCGCCAAGGCCATGCTTGCGGCACCCGCAAACGCCGTCCGATCGATCATCACCATCACTTCGGTGAGCGCCGCCATGGCTTCGCCGGAACGCGCCGACTACTGCATCTCCAAGGCCGGGCTTTCGATGTGGGTGAAGAACTTGGCGTTGCGGCTCGCACCCGAAAATATCGGCGTGTTCGAGGTCCGGCCGGGCATCATCCGCACTGATATGACGGCGGGCGTTTCCGCCAAATATGACGCGCTGATCGAGGAAGGCCTGGTGCCGGCAAAACGCTGGGGTGAGGCCGGCGACATCGGCGCCGTGGTGGCCGCGCTTGCCTCCGGAAAATTCGGCTTTTCGACAGGATCGGTCATCGATGTCGACGGCGCGCTCTCCGTGCCACGCTTGTGAGGAACAATGGCTGACTACATCATTGTTGGCGCCGGCCCGGCCGGCTGCGTTCTCGCCAACCGGCTGAGCGAGGATCCGGGCAATTCGGTCCTGCTTCTGGAGGCCGGCGGTAAGGACTGGCATCCGCTGATCCACATGCCGGCCGGCTTTGCCAAAATGACCAAGGGCATCGCCTCCTGGGGCTGGTCGACCGTGCCGCAGAAGCACATGAAGGATCGCGTCTTCTGGTACACGCAGGCCAAGGTGGTCGGCGGCGGCTCGTCGATCAACGCGCAGATCTACACGCGCGGCAATGCCCGCGACTACGACGCCTGGGAGAAGGAAGAGGGGCTGACCGGCTGGGGCTATCGCAACGTGCTGCCCTATTTCAAGCGCGCCGAAAACAACCAGCGTTTCGCCAACGACTATCACGGCGACCAAGGGCCGCTCGGCGTTTCGAACCCGATCTCGCCGCTGCCGATCTGCGAAGCCTATTTCCGCGCCGGCCAGGAAATGGGCATACCCTTTAACCCGGACTTCAATGGCGCGAGCCAGGAGGGCGTCGGCTACTATCAGCTGACCCAAAAGAATGCGCGGCGCTCATCGGCCTCCGTCGCTTATCTGAAGCCGATTGGCGCCCGCAAGAACCTGACGGTCAGGACCGACGTGCTCGTCACCCGCGTCGTCGTCGAGAAGGGCCGCGCCGTCGGCGTCGAGGTGGTCGACGGGCCGGGCGGGCAAAAGTCTATCCTGCGCGCCGAACGCGAAGTAATCGTGTCTTCGGGCGCGATCGGCTCGCCCAAGCTCCTCATGCAATCGGGCATCGGCCCGGCCGACCATCTGAAATCGGTCGGCGTCACGCCGTTGCATGACCTGCCCGGCGTTGGCTCCAACATGCAGGACCATCTCGACCTGTTCGTCATCGCCGAATGCACCGGTGACCACACCTATGACAATTACGCCAAGCTGCACCGCACGCTATGGGCCGGCTTGCAGTATCTTCTGCTCAAGAAGGGCCCCGTCGCCTCGAGCTTGTTCGAGACCGGCGGCTTTTGGTACGCCGACCCGACGGCCGCTTCGCCGGACATCCAGTTCCATCTCGGCCTCGGCTCCGGCATCGAGGCCGGCGTCGAGAAGCTGAAGAACCCGGGCGTGACGCTCAACTCCGCCTTCCTGCGCCCGCGCTCGCGCGGCACGGTGCGGCTGAAGAGCGCCGACCCGGCCGACCATCCGCTGATCGATCCGAACTACTGGTCGGACCCTTATGATCGCGACATGTCGATCAAGGGGCTCAGGCTGGCCCGCGAGATCATGCGGCAGAAGGCGCTGCAGCCCTATGTGCTGCGCGAGGTGCTGCCGGGTCCGAACCTCCAGAGCGACGCCGATCTCTTCGACTATGCCTGCCGCTCCTCGAAGACCGACCACCATCCCGTCGGCACCTGCCGCATGGGCCATGATGCGATGGCCGTGGTGACGCCGGATTTGAGGCTGCGTGGCATCGAAGGCCTGCGCGTCTGCGACGCTTCGGTGATGCCGCGCGTCCCCTCCTCCAACACCAATGCGCCGACGATCATGGTCGGTGAAAAAGGCGCCGACCTGATCCTCGGCCGCGAGCCGCTGCCGCCGGCCGTGTTCAAGGGCAACCAAGCGGCATGAGGCGGCAACGATGATACGGCATTGCGTCTTTGTTCACTTTCGCGACGACGTTCCTGAGACCGAACGCGCGGCAATCCACGCCGATCTCGAAGCGTTGCGCGCGGTCGTCGACGGCATGGGCAAGGTGCAGTTCAGCGCCAATGTCAGCCCGGAGCCGTTCGGGCGCGGCTTCGGCCACGGCTTCACCATCGATTTCCGCGATGCCGCCGCCCGGGATGCCTATCTGGCGCACAACGCGCATCAGCGCGCCGGCGCCCGTCTGGTCGCCACCCTCGAAGGCGGCACCGACGGGCTGATGGTCATCGATCTGGAGGTGACGCAAATGTGACCGCTCGCCGGCTCAAATCCGGCAGCCGTCCCGTTCTCTTTTGCCCGCCCTGGAACATATCGTTGCTTTCGGGGGATGCAAAAGGAGGACCGCCTTGAACCTCACCACCGAGCAGAAGAAAACCGTAATCGCATCGTTCCTCGGCTGGACGCTCGACGCTTTTGATTTCTTCCTTCTGACATTCCTGCTCACCGATATTGCCGCTGAGTTCCAGACCGACGTTCCGGCGGTCTCCAAAGCACTGTTCCTGACACTGGCGACGCGTTTCATCGGCGCGTTCTTCTTCGGCATGCTTGCCGACAGATACGGCCGCAAGCCCATCCTGATGCTCAACATCGTGAGCTATTCGGTGATCGGCGCTTTAGCCGCCTTCTCGCCCAACCTCGGAGTATTCCTGGCGCTACGCGCGCTGTTCGGCGTCGCCATGGGCGGCGAATGGGGCCTGGGCAGCTCGCTCGCCATGGAATCCATTCCGCCGAGCGCGCGCGGCACGGTCTCGGGCATCCTGCAATGCGGCTATCCGGCCGGCTATCTGCTGGCCGCGGTGGTCTACGGGCTGCTCTATGGGCAGAAGATCGGCGACTTCACCTTCGGCTGGCGCGCCATGTTCCTGCTCAGCTTCGTGCCGGCGCTGGTCGTGCTCTTCATCCGCTCGCATGTGCCGGAATCGCCGGCCTTCGTCGAAGGCCGCGCCCAGGCGCGGCCGGGCCTCCTCGAAACGCTGCAGAAGCACTGGGGCATTGCGCTCTATGCCGTGGTGCTGATGATGTTCTTCAACTTCTTCAGCCATGGCACGCAGGACCTGTATCCGACCTTCCTGAAGAAGCAGCACGGCTTCGACACGCACACGGTGAGTTGGATCACCATCGTCGCCAATATCGGCGCCATCGTCGGCGGCCTCGCCTTCGGCGCGCTGTCGGAAAGGATCGGCCGCATCAACGCCATCACGCTGGCTTGCGTGATCGCCCTGCCGGCAATTCCGCTCTGGGCCTACACGACCACGCCCTTCATGCTGGCGATCGGCGCTTTTATCATGCAGGTGGCGGTGCAGGGCGCCTGGGGCGTCATTCCGGTGCATCTCAACGAGCTGTCGCCAGGCTCGGTGCGGGCGACCTTGCCCGGCTTCATCTATCAGGCCGGCAATCTGGCGGCCTCCTATGGCGGCCCATACCAGGCCGGTATCGCCGAAGCGCCGGGAGGCAGCTATGGCTATGCGCTGGCCCTGTTTGCCGGCGTGGTCGCCGTCTGCATCATCGTCGTCATCCGCTTCAGTCCGGAAAAGCGTGGCCAGGTGATGACCGTGCTCGGCTGACGTTTCCGCTCTATCCCATCCTGAGCGCCGCGACACCGGCAACGATGCCGAGCGCCGCGGCTGCGCGCCAGACGGTCATCTTCTCGCCCAGCGCCAGCACGGAGATCAGCATGGCGAACAGGATCGAGGTCTCGCGCAGCGACGCGATCGAGGCGATCGGCGCCTTGGTCATCGCCCACATCACGATCCAATAGGCCGCGCCGCTGAGAACGCCGGTGAACAACCCGGCTTTCCAGTCGCGCGCCAGCACCGGAAGCGACTGCGGCCCGCGAAAGAAGATGCACAGCACAAGCGCCCACGTCGCATCGCAGACGAACAGCCAGGCGGCGTAGCTTTGCGCGGTTGCCGCGAGCCGCGCGCCGCTGCCGTCGGAGAGTGTGTAGCTGGCGATGAAGATCGAGGTGCCGAGCGCGAAGCCGACCGCGCGCAGGTTGAGCTTCTCCAGATGCGCCCCGCCGCGGAACGACATGACCAGCGTGCCGGCCGACAAAAGCACGATGCCGAGCATGGCGAACGGCGCCGGGACCTCGCCGACCACGACGATGCCGCCGAGTGCCGAGAGCAGCGGCGCGGTGCCGCGCGCCAGCGGATAAGTCTGGGCGAAATCGCCCGCCTTGTAGGCGCCGATCAGGAAGGTCCGGTAACCCATGTGGAAGATCACCGAAGCGATGATGTAGGGCCAGACTTCGGCCTTTGGCACCTCGACGAAGGGCACCGCGAACAGCGCCGCAAAGCCCATGCCGAGCGTCATCAGTGTGATCGACAGGAAGCGGTCGAGATGCACCTTGACCAGCGCATTCCAGATCGCATGCATGGCCGCCGCCGAGAGCACCGCCAGGAAGACGAACAGCGTCATCCCCGCCTCACCTGCCCGCCAGGTCTGAGGCGATGCCCGGCGTTTCCAGATCGATATCCACCCTAAGCGGGAAA
This sequence comes from Mesorhizobium sp. CA8, assembly GCF_020164955.1. Lineage (GTDB taxonomy): Bacteria > Pseudomonadota > Alphaproteobacteria > Rhizobiales > Rhizobiaceae > Mesorhizobium. Next base: position 166,170 of record NZ_JAIUHG010000010.1, on the reverse strand, counting down.
TGGTCGGACGCCACCTCGCCGACAGCGGCGCTGACCGAACGCACACGCCCGGCCAGCATGCCACCGACGAAGCAATGATCGAGCCGTCGTTTCGCCAGCCTGCCATCGATGGTCTTTTCGTGCGTATGGAAGTCCGGCCCGGACTGGCTTGCGACGGCCGCGGCATCGACGAAGCCATCGACATAGGCAGCCCCCCGATGATAGGGCGTATTGCCGACGATGCGCCGGTATTCGGCGCTGCCCGGCTCCATGTTGAAGTCGCCCAGCCAGATCGCCGCCAGCGGGTTTTCCGGTTCCGGCTGGCCGTTCGCCCAGTCGCGCTGCGGCTCGTCGTCGACACCGCTCCAGGGCCCGCCGTCGGCCGGCGCGCGGCGATGCTCGGCAAGCAGACAGTCGATCTGCTCCAGCCGCTCTTCGGCCGCGATATGCGCCAGATGCAAGGAAAGCACCCGCACCGGTCCCGCCGGCGTCCGGATCATGCACTCCAGCGCCGCATTGCGGGTGTTGAGAGGCCTCAGCGTTCGCCGCAGCGGCAACGTGTGCAGCCGCGACCAGACGATCGGCAGCTTCGACAGCACCATCGTGCCGAACTGCCGCCTGCGGTTGACGATGCGGCCGCCGCGCTTCTCGCTGGCATCCATGTCGAAGGCGGGGCCGTAGGCCCAGTAATAGTCAGGCAGCAAGCTGGACAGGATCTCGGGCTGGTCGTCCTCATTGGTGCGACGCCAATGCCGCTCCACCTCCTGCAACGCGATGATGTCGGCGCCCTCCACCAGCCTGGTGCAGCGGCTGAGATCGTAGCGCCCGTCGCTGCCGTAGCCGTACTGGATGTTGTAGCTGATCAGTTTCATTGATTAACCGGCTTACTTCCGATGATCGCAGTAGCGCAATTCCAGGAAAAGTGTGAGCGGTTTTCCGCCAGGAATTGCTAATAGGTCGTCAGAGGCTGGAAGCTTCCGGCAGGCGACGCCGCCAGTTCCGACCAGTCGATCTCCTCTTCCAGCCGGTGATAGGCCTCGTCGCCGATCGTGCCGTTGCTGCGCAGTTCCTCCAGCGTGTCGCGCTGCCGTTTGATGGCGTAAAGGCGCAACCGGTCGTATTCCGTCGCGGCTTGCGCGTCGTCGGGATTTTCGGCGATCCGGCGTTGCGCCTCATATTGTTCGCGCACGACCGCGGCGGCGGACGAGGTTTTGCGGCTCAGCACGTCGAGCGCGGCCTGCATGATCGCCACCCGCGCCTCAGCCACCTCGCGGTCAATCGAAGTATCGCGCGGAAAATTGAGCCAGCGCAGCAGAGCCTTCAGGCTCATGCCCTGCAGCACCAGCGTGCCGAGCACGACCGCGAAAGCGGCAAGCACGATCGGGTCACGCCCGGGAAAGCCGGCCGGCAAGGCAACGGCGGCGACCAGCGTCACCAGCCCGCGCATGCCGCACCAGCCGACAAGCACGGCGCCGGCGAACGTCGGCGCATCCTGCTTTTTTTCCTCGCTGTCGTTGCGGGCAAACCATCGGATGACTGCGACGTATCCCGCCACCCAGACGAGGCGTGCCACGATAACGACGGAAAAAACTGTCGCGGCGAAGAGAAAGGCCTCGCCTTGCCCATCGCCGGCAAGCCGGCCGATGATCGACCGGGCCTGCAAGCCCATCAGCACGAACGCCAGCACGTTGAGCACGAACACTGCCGATTCCCAGACCGAATAGGCGCTGACGCGGCGTCTCGCCGACATCCGGCGTGGCCCGGTGCGCGCGATGGTGATGGCATAGACGACGATGGTGATGATGGCGGAAAGGCCGAGCCTGTCCGCAATGATCCAGACAGCAAAGGTTCCGGCGAACTGCACCACGGTGCTGCTTGCCGCATCCTCGATGCGCGTCAGCGTGAGCAGCGACGCCCGGCCGAACAGGTAGCCCCCCACGACGCTGCCGACCGTTGCAAGCAGGATAACGGGCACCGCGTCTTTGAGCATGAGCGTGCCGACCGCTGCCGAAACCGATATCCGGTAGATCAACAACGCCGTGGCATCGTTGAGCAGGCTCTCGCCCTGCAGGATGGCTGTAATGCGGTGCGGCACCTTGAACTGGCTGAGCACGGCGCTTGCCGCCACCGCGTCCGGCGGCGCGACGATGGCGCCGAGTGCTATCGCCGCCGCGATCGGCAGGCCGGCCATCTTCCAGCCGACAAAGGCAACCACCACGGTGGTGAAGACGACCGCGCCAAGCGCCAGCAGGGCAAGCGACAGCCGGTACCGCTTCAGGTCGCGCAGCGAGGTGTCATAGGCGGCGTCGAGAAGCACCGGCGCGATAAACAGCGCAAGCGCCAGTTCCGGATCGATCTCGATCACCGGCGCGCCCGGCACGAAGGCAAGTCCAACTCCGGCAAGCGCCAGCAGCGAGGGGTAAGGCACCTCCAGCCATCGCGATACCGCCGTCAGCGCGACGGCGATCAGCAGCAGAATCAGGGTAAGTTCGAACAGCGCCATGGCTCATCGTAGCGGCGAAGCGCGAAGCTTGTCAGCACCCTGAGACCGGATACTGTTGATTATCCGGCAAACCCGCGCCGCCTCATAGGGGTGCTCGCAGGACATACCGATGACGGCCGTATATCACAGAGAACCGTCTGGCATGTCTTATCGGCATCAGGACGGGCCAGAGCCGTCAATGCAAAACCAGCATGTCGCCCGACGAGAAGGAGATGTCCGCCTTGTCGCCCACGGCAGGGGGCGGTGTCGCCGAGTTGTTGAACGTATCGAGCGATACCGTGTTGCCGCCGATGCCGACGCGCACGCGGATGACGGAACCGAGGAAATGCACTTCGGCGATCTCGCCCGACAGGCTGGTGTCATGGCCGGGCTGGCGCCCCAGCGAGATGGCTTCGGGCCGCAGCGCCAGCGAAAGCGTGTCGCCGGACTTCGAGCCGTTGAGCTTGCCCTTGAGCGACACTTCCTGGGCGTTGACTTGCACCTTGCCAGACGCGGCGTCGGTGACCTTGCCCTCCAGCACGTTCAGCGTGCCGACGAAATTGGCGACGAATTTGGTTGCCGGCCGGTTGTAGATCTCGAACGGCGTGCCGACCTGCTCGGCCTTGCCGCCATACATCACCGCGATGCGGTCCGAGATCGACAGCGCCTCTTCCTGGTCATGCGTGACGAAGATGGTGGTGATGCCGAGCTTCTTCTGGATCGAGCGGATTTCCTCGCGCAGCGACACGCGCACTTTGGCGTCGAGCGCCGACAGCGGCTCGTCGAGCAAAAGCAGTTTGGGTTTGGGGGCAATCGCCCGCGCGAGCGCGATGCGCTGCTGCTGGCCGCCGGAAAGCTGATAGGGATAGCGGTCGGCCATCTGCGGCAGCTTGATCATGTCGAGCATCTCGGCGACCCGCCTGTCGGCATCCGGCTTGGGCATGCCGGCCACTTTGAGACCGAAGGCGATGTTCTGCCCCACCGTCAGGTTCGGGAACAGGGCATAGGCCTGGAACACCATGCCGACATTGCGCTGGTTGGGCTTCAGCTTGGTGATGTCCTTGCCGCCGACCACGATCTTGCCGGCCGAAGGCTCCTCGAAACCGGCGACCATGCGCAGCACCGTGGTTTTGCCGCAGCCGGACGGGCCAAGGAAGGAGACGAACTCACCCGGCGCGACATCGAGATTGAAGTCCTCCACCACTGTAGTGGCGCCGAAGGATTTTCGTACATGCTGGATGGAGAGGAACGGCTCGGCCATGGCTTTTTTTCTTTCGGTGCTTTTCGCTCAGTTGGGGCGGTTCGCCGATCTTGGCGCGAAACGCGACAGAATCTGGATCAGGGACATGCAGCCCCAGGTTATCGCGAAGGCGATGATGGACAGCGCGGCCGGTTCGTAGGCGCGATTGGCCACAAGGTTCTGCAGGTACGGACCGAAGGCAGGGCGATTGAGCAGACTGGCCATGGTGAATTCGCCAATGACGATGGCGAAGGTGAGGAACGCGCCCGACAACACTGCGATCAGCACATTGGGCAGAATAACCCGGGTGATGATCGTACCCCAGCCTGCCCCCAGAATCTGCGCGGCCTCCGTCAGCGTGCGTACGTCGATGGTGCGAAGACCGGTGTCCACGGCCCGGTACATATAGGGCAGCGCGAGCGCCGCGTAGCCGATGACCAGCAGCGCATTCGCTCCCAAATTCGACCCGAGAAACGGCAGCGGCGAATTCGAGCCATACATTCTGATATAGCCGAAAACGATGACGATGGCTGGGATAACCAACGGCAACAAGGTGATGAACTCGACCACTGGGCGCAGTTGGGGCAGGCGCAGCCGGATCCAATAGGCGGTTGGCACCACGATCAGCACACCCAGGAGAATCGTGAAGATGGCGACGACCACGGAAAATATGAAGGTCGCCTGGAACTGGCTGTCGCCCAGCACGACCTTGTACGCATCGAAGGAATAGACACCGCGCCGCATGCGCAGCGAGAACTCGACTGTCGCGATCAGCGGTATGAAGAAATAGGCCGCGCCTAGGATGAAGACGACCCAGGCCCAGAACTTGCCGGCCTTCATTTGAGCCACCTCTCCGAGCGGGTCCGGAACCAGATGTAGAAGATGTTGGCAAGCCCGGTGATGAAGATCATGCCGAAGGCGATCGCATAGCCGAGATGCGCATTGTGCAGCACATCGCCCCGGATCTGCGCATAGAGCAGGATCGGAACGATGTTGAGCGACGAGCCGGTCAGCGCATAGGCGGTTGCGATTGCTCCGAACGCATTGGCGAAGAGCAGGATGACGGTGCCCAGGAAGCTCGGCCAAAGCACCGGAATGACCACCATGCGCCAATATTGCGCCTGGGTGGCGCCGAGCGTGGCGGCGGCCTCGCCCCATTCCCGTTTCAGCCCATCGATCGCCGGCACGATGATGACCACCATCAGCGGAATCTGGAAATAGACATAGGTGATCGTCAGACCCCAGAACGATAGCAGGTTGAAGCCATGCGCGTAGAGGTTCAGGCCGACCAGCGTGTTGAGCAAGACAGTGACGAGACCGAGCCGCCCAAGCGTCGCGATGAAAGCAAACGCGAGCGGCACGCCCGCGAAATTGGATGCGACGCCCGAGAAGGTCAGTGTCGCTGAACGTATCCAGTCGGGCAGCCCGCCACGCACGATGGCGATGGCGACGGCAAGGCCTGCGAAGGCACCGATCAGTGACGACGCCAGGCTGACCTTTATCGAGATCCAATAAGCGGCAACGATGTTGGCCGAAAAGAGCGCGACGATGTTCGCGAAGGTGAATTCGCCTGCCTCGTTCTGGAAAGCGCCCAGCATCAGATAGAGCGTGGGCAGGATCAGGAACATCACGGCGAAGATGAAGAAAGGCGTGACGCCAAGCCACTGCGTCGGCAGCCTCAGGCTCCGAGCCTCGGCCGGCGGCGCGGTCTTTCCCGCAATGGCCTTGTTGGAGAGCGAGAGATCGGTCATGCGCCGGTTACCGTTCTGAAAATAAGCCGGGCGGCCAGGGCCGCCCGGTCGATATCACCCCTGTTACTTCACATTGGCGCCGACGACGGCGTCCCAATTCTTGGTGATGGTTTCCTTGGCCTTGCCCTGCTCGTCGAGCGTCGGGAACACGGCGGAAGCGTAAGACTCCGCCGGCGGCAGCTTCGCCAGCACGTCCGCCGGAATCTTGCCGTTCTTGGCGAGATCGTTGAAGCGGATCGGATGGCAGTAGCCCTTCAGCCAGCCGATCTGGCCTTCATCGGAATAGAGATATTCCATCCACAACTTGGCGGCGTTCGGATGCGGCGCAAAGGCGCTGATCGCCTGCACATAGACGCCGGCGACGACGCCGGTCTTCGGCACAATGACGTCGACGGGCGGGTTGCCCTTCAGCGTGTCGCGGCCCGAAAGCGCGTTGTAGTCCCAAGTGACGAGAATCGGCGTCTGGCCCTGGGCGAGTGTCGCCGTCTTGCCGATGACCGGCACGAAATTGCCGGCCGCATTAAGCTTCTTGAAGTATTCGAGGCCGGCGGTGCCCGCTGCTTCACCAGCGGCGGCGCCACTGGAAAGGCCGGCAGCATAAACGGCCTGAATGGCCTGGTTCGAAGCACGCGGATCGCCGGCAAGGGCGACCGAGTTGGCGAATTCCGGCTTCTGCAGGTCAGCCCAGTCGGTCGGCGATTCCTTGACCAGATCCTTGTTCACCTCGAAGGCGAGCACGCCGTAATAGTCACCGTACCAGGCGCCATCGGCATCCTTGGCGCTGTCCGGGATCGAGTCCCAGGTCGACACCTTGTAGGGCATCAGCAGGCCGTCTTTCTTGGCGGTCGGGCCGAAGGACAGGCCGACGTCGATAACGTCAGGCGCCTGCGGGCCCTTGTTGTCCTTGTTGGCCTTGATCGCCTCGACCTCGTCGCCGGAACCAGCGTCCGGGTTGAGTTCGTTGATGGTGATTCCCGGATACTTAGCCTTGAAACCTTCGATCACTGCCCCGTAGCCACACCAGTCATGCGGAAGCGCGATGGTGGTGAGCTGGCCTTCAGCCTTCGCGGCCTTGACGAGATCGTCCAGCGAATCCGCGGACGAAATCACCGTCGACGCAAAGAGCGCCGCGGCCGAGAGGGAAAGCACTTTCCCCGTGAACTTGAACATGTGTTCTCTCCGTTGAACTGGCGCGTTTAAGCGCCTGCGATGCGGGTATCGTTTTCGTGTGACAGCCCGATGAAGGCTTTTTGAAACCGGAGCCCCGCGGCCAAAAAAGTTAACTCTTTTTAACGGACCGTAGCAATTAGCCCGCGCTTAATTTTCCGGCTAATGGTTAGCTGCCTTGATTTTGCCCCCTCTCCCTTTCCTAGAGTGTTCCCTTATTTGACTTTTTGGTATTGAAAGCCGGCTCTCAGATGGAGCCGGCGATCGCATTTTCGAGCAGCGTCAGCGCCGCTTTCTTGGTGAGCTTCACCGGATTGCCGGCCGCCGTCGGATCGACCACCGCCATGTCGGCGATCAGCGCCTTGCGCTTCTTGTCCATGTCGAGCCCCTTGATCAGGCCCGGCAGCGCGTGCGGCACCTTGAGGTCCTTGCGCAGCTTGATGACTGCCTTGGCGAAACCATCGAAGCCGCCCTTGATGCCGCAAAAGGCGGCGAGCCTGGCGATACGGTCCTCGATCGCCTCGCGATTGAAGGCCAGCACATAGGGCATGAACACAGCATTGGTCATGCCGTGATGGGTGTCGTAGAGCGCGCCGATCGGATGCGACAGCGAATGGATGGCGCCCAGCCCCTTCTGGAAGGCGGCGGCGCCCATGGCGGCGGCGCTTATCATATGGGCGCGGGCGACCAGGTCCTTGCCGTTAGCAAAGGCCTTGGGCAGGTTCTCGAACACCAGACGGATGCCTTCCACCGCGATGCCGTCGGCCATCGGGTGGTAGCCCGGCGCGCAATAGGCCTCCAGGCAATGCGCAAGCGCGTCCATGCCGGTGCCGGCGGTGATGAAGGCTGGCATGCCGACCGACAGCTCCGGATCGGCAATGACGATCGCCGGCAGAAGCTTCGGATGGAAGATGACCTTCTTGGTGTGGGTCTCCTCATTGGTGATGACGCCGGCGCGGCCGACCTCGGAGCCGGTTCCTGCCGTGGTCGGCACCGCGATGATCGGCGCGATCGCATCGGAATTGGCCCTGGTCCACCAGTCACCGATGTCCTCGAAATCCCACACGGGCCGCGTCTGTCCGGCCTGGAAGGCGATCAGCTTGCCGAGATCGAGCGCCGAGCCGCCGCCGAAGGCGATGACGCCGTCATGCTTGCCCTTCTTGAACACGGCGATGCCGGCGGTGAGGTTGGACTCGACCGGGTTCGGCTTCACATCCGAAAACACGCCATAGGGAACCTTGGCTTCGTCGAGGATCTTCAGCGTCGAGGCGACGACCGGCAGCTTCGCCAGGCCCGGATCGGTGACGAAGAGCGGACGCTTGATGCCGGCCGCCGCCAGCACGTCCGGCAATTCCTTAATGCGGCCGGCGCCGAAACGGACGGTCGTGGGATAGTTCCATTTGGAGATGAGCTTGGACATTTTTGTCTTTCGAAAGGTCAGATCGCTTCACGCAGGTGATAGGATTTCGGCCGGGTCAGATTGTCGTAGCCGATGGCCGAAAGGGCTGCGCCCTTGCCGGTGTCCTTGACGCCGGTCCAGACCAGCGCCGGGTCGAGATAGTCGCAGCGGTTCATGAACACGGTGCCGGTCTCGACGCGGTCGCCGATGGCGATTGCGCGCTCCGTGTCGCGCGTCCAGATCGAGGCGGTCAGCCCGTAGGGGCTGTCGTTCATCAGCGCGATCGCTTCCTCGTCGTTGCGCACCTTCATGATGCCGACGATCGGCCCGAAACTTTCCTCGCGCATGACGCTCATCTGGTGGTCGACCCCGGTCAGCACTTCCGGCGCCAGATAGGGCGAGCCCGGCTTGTCGTTCTCGACCTTCATGTTGATATGCGCGGTCGCGCCTTTGCGCAGCGCCTCGGCCTTCTGCTCGCGGATCAAGTCGGCGAAGCGCGCCTGCGCCATCGGGCCGAGAGTGGTCGCCTGCTCCAGCGGATTGCCGACGACATAGTTCCTTGTCTCGGCGACAAAACCCTCGACGAATTCGTCATAGACCTTCTCGTGCACATAGACGCGCTCGATACCGCAGCAGCACTGGCCGGAATTGAAGAAGGCGCCGTCGACCAGGTTGGCGACCGCATGGTCCAGCTTGGCCTCGGGCAGCACATAGGCCGGGTCCTTGCCACCGAGCTCTAGGCCGAGCGTCATGAAGGTGCCGGCCGCGGCCTTCTCGATGGCGCGGCCGCCGCCGACAGAGCCGGTGAAATTGACGTGGTCGATCTTGCCGGAGCCGAGCAGCTTCTCGGCCTGGGCATGGTTCATGACCAGGTTCTGGAACAGCCCCTTTGGCAGGCCGGCTTTATCGAAAGCCTGCTGGAAGCGCTCGCCGACCAGCAACGTCTGCGCGGCGTGCTTCAAGATCACCGCGCTGCCGGCCATCAGCGCCGGCACGATGGTGTTGACCGCGGTGAGATAAGGATAGTTCCAAGGCGCGATCACCAGCACGACGCCGAGCGGCACCTTCTTCACGTAGCGGCGGAAGCCGTCCTTCGGGTTGGAGGCCAGGACCGGTTTCAGTGCGGCTTCGGCGATCTCGACCATATAGTTGGTGCGTTCCTTGACGCCGCCGAACTCGCCGCCATAGCGCACCGGCCGGCCCATCTGCCAGGCGATTTCGGGCACGATCTCGTCGCTCATGGCAACCAGCGCCTCGAGCATCGCCAGCATGTATTTGCCGCGCTCGACGACCGGCGTCTCGGCCCACTTCTCCTGCGCGGCCCTGGCGCGCTCGACCGCGGCGTTGATCGCCTGATCGCTGGCGACGGGCCGTTCGGCATAGATCGAGCCGTCGATGGGGGATTTGAGTTTGACCATTTCGGTCATTTCTTCCTCACAGTTTACAACAATCGAAAATCACTTGGCTTGGCGCCGCCCCTCATCCGCCTGCCAGCACCTTCTCCCCGTATAGTGACGGGGAGAAGGAGAAGCTCCTGCGCTGGCGACCCCCTCTCCCCGTTCTTTACGGGTACAGGGTAAGGGCAGCGCCGACGCCAACCCGGCCCTTTAGTACCTCTCAAAGCCCCGGTGCAGCTCCCAATCCGTGATGCGGCGGTCGTATTCGAACTGCTCCCAGCGGGCGGTGTGCACATAGTGCTCGATCACCTCCTCGCCGAAGGCCTGCTTCAGCATCTTCGACTTGGCCAGCGTCTCGGTGGCGTCGCGCAAGGTCTTGGGGATCTCGGGCAGGCGCGAGGCCTGATAGGCATCGCCTACGAAAGGCTTCTGCAGCTCCAGCTTCTCATCGATGCCGGCGAGGCCCGACGCGATCAGCGCCGCGAAGGCGAGATAAGGATTGAGGTCGGCGCCGCCGATGCGGCATTCCATGCGGATGCCCTTGGTGCCTTCGCCACAGAGCCGGAAGCCGGCGGTGCGGTTGTCCTCGCTCCACATGATCTTGGTCGGCGCGAAGGTGCCTGCCTGGAAGCGCTTGTAGGAGTTGATGTAGGGCGCCAGGCACCAGGTGAACTCCTTGGCATATTTGAGCTGGCCGGCCGCCCATTGCTGGCCGAGACTCGACAGCGTCCAGTCGGCCTTCTTGTCGAAGAACAGCGGCGTCTTGCCATCGGCGCTCCACAGCGAATTGTGGATGTGGCTGGAATTGCCGGCGAGCCCATAATTGTACTTGGCCATGAAGGAGATGGACTTGCCTTCGGAATCGGCGATCTCCTTGGCGCCGTTCTTCAGGATGACGTGGCGGTCGGCCATCTCGAGCGCCTCGGCATAGCGCACGTTGATCTCTTCCTGGCCGGGGCCCCACTCGCCCTTGGAGTTCTCGATCGGAATGCCGGCGGCCTCCATCTCGTTGCGAAGCCGGCGCATGACGCCTTCTTCCTTGGTGGTGATGCCTATCTGGTAGTCGCCGATATAGGGCGAGGCGCTATCGAGCCCCTGCCAGTGCTTCTTGCGCGCGGACTCGTAGGTTTCGCTGAACAGATAGAATTCGAGCTCGGAGGCGAAATAGCCGATATAGCCGCGCTCCTGCAGGCGCTTGACCTGCTTCTTGAGGATCGCGCGCGGCGAATGCGCGAGGTCGTCATGCGTGTGATGGTCGAGCACGTCGCAGATGACCAGCGCCGTCTTCTCCAGCCACGGAATGCGCCGCAGCGTCGACAGGTCCGGCTTCATGACGAAATCGCCATAGCCCTTCGACCAGCTCGCCGCCTTGTAGCCCGGCACAGGCTCCATATCGATGTCGCAGGCCAACAGATAGTTGCAGCCATGCGTCTCGCCATGCGCGGAATCGACGAAATACTGAGCCAGGAAGCGCTTTCCCGCGAGCCGGCCCTGCATATCGACGATGCAGGCCAGCACCGTGTCGATCTCGCCGTTCGAGACCGCATTCTTCAACTGATCGAACGAGAAATTCCCGGCCATTCCTTTGGCGCTCCAGTGCTTGTCGATTTAAGGGAGAAACAAAACCATGGCCGGCATTGCGCCGGCCATGGTCAGAGATTGAAGATTCAGTGGCCGGTCTCGCCGACCGCCTGTTCGGCCGCCTTGATCGCCGCCTGGCGCGCCGCGATGATGTCGCCAAGCGGCGGGCCCTGGAAACGGTTACGCTCGAAGGCAAACCAGACGATCGCCGTCAGGATGAAGAAACCGACGGTGATGTAGAGCGCCCAGTCGTTCGGCGGCTGGATGCCGATGACGAAGATCAGGATCATCGACACGATCGACAGAACGCCGAACAGCATGAAGACGCCGCGCCCCATGTTCCACGGGCCCATCTTGTCCCATTTCGGCGTTCCCCAGGCCATCATGCCGAGCACGATCGGCACGATGAAGGAGAGGAACAGGAAAATGACGGTGCAGGACACCACGATCGTATAGGCCGAGGTGCCGGCGACCGAGACCACCGACGAGCCCCATACGAACAGCACCGACAGGATCGAGGCCGTCCAGATCGCCGCCACCGGCGTACGGTGGGTTGGGCTGACCTTGGCCAGCGCCGACGAGCCAGGCAGGCCGCCGTCACGCGAGAAGGCGAAGATCATGCGCGAGGCCGAGGTGACGGTGGCAAGACCGCACAAGAGCTGCGCGATGAACACCACAAGGTAGACGAACTCCTTGAGGCCCGGACTGACGCGCTGGTCGAAAGCCCAGAAGAACACGTTCCAGCCCTGCTTGGCGGCATCGTCCATGTTCGGGATCATCAGCACGAAGGCGGCCAGGAACAGATAGCCGAACAGCGCCGACCAGATGACCGACATCACCATCGCGCGCGGCACGGAAGAAGCCGCCTTGATGGTCTCTTCCGACGTATGCGCCGAGGCGTCGTAGCCGGTGATCGTGTAGATCGGCAGCAGGAGGCCGAGCGCGAACACCCAGGCATTCGACACCGACGGCCACACACCATTGCCGGCGTCGCCGGAGTAGTTGTGGAAGGTGAAGAGGCGGCTGAAATCCCAGGTCTCGGCCGAAAGCAGGCAGACCACCGCGATCAGGATCGAGCCGAAGAAGATCAGATAGCCGGAGAAGTCGGTCAGTTTCGCCGTCAGCTTGATGCCGAGATGGTTGATCAGCGCCTGGGCACCGGTGATAATGACCAGGAAAATCATCTGGTTGGTCAGCGTGCCCTCGATGCCGAGCGCCGGACCGAAGGCGCCGACGAAGAAGGTCCATGTGCCCACATTGATGGCGCCGAGCACGGTAATCAGGCCGAGCAGGTTGAGCCAGGCCGTCACCCAGCCGGTGCCGCGATTGCCGAGGATCGAGCCCCAGTGATAGAGCCCGCCGGCCGTCGGATAGGCCGAACTGATCTGCGACATAGCCACGGCAAAGGTGAGCGAGACAAAGCAGCCGACGAGCCAGCCGATACCGATGCCGATGCCGCCTGCGCCCGAGGTCGCCTGAGCCAGCGAATTGATGCCGCCGGACAGAATGCAGATGATGGAGAAGGAAACCGCGAAATTCGAAAAGCGGCTGAGGCGCCGCTCCAGTTCCTGGGCATAGCCCATGCTGTGAAGGACCTGAATGTCGTCCGCCTTATCGACTTCGGTATAGTCGTCTGCTGCCATTGGAAGTCCCCTATTGGTTCTTAGCTGGCCGATTGTACTGACTTTCCCATTGCGCTTTGTCGGGAGCCCCTGGCCTCCTCGGGCTCCAGATTCGAAAATATGCCTGTGAGCAGATCCGCCCATTTCCGCTGCCCGGTCTCGCCGGAGATTTCGTCGTTGCGGATTTCGATCATCGCGCAGGCAAGGCCGCGCGAACGCGCGTGCCGCTCCAGCGTGAAATAGACGCGGTCGGCCGGCGAATAGGGTTCGTTGACGCCAACGGTGACGCCGGCAAGCCGCTGCAGCGCCGCGACCAGGGGCGTCGCCAGGCGGCGGTCGTCATCATGGATGATGCCGATATGCCAAGGCCGGCTCTTGCCCTTGTAGACCGGCGTGAAGGAGTGCACCGACACCAGACGCGTCTCCTGACCCCGCGCCAGCCGCTGCTCGACGATCTCGGCGATCGTGTCGTGGAACGGGTGCCAGGCAAGGTCGATACGGGCGGCGCGCTGCTTGTCGGACAGGCTCGAATTGCCGGGAATGACTGTCGTCTCGCTGACCGGCGGAACAAGGTCGGGCGCGTCGAGCGGCCGGTTGCAATCGATGACGAGCCGCGACACGCGGGTCTCGATCAAGGTCGCGTCGAGCGCCTGCGCCATGCGGCTGGCAACGGGAAGCGCGCCCGGATCCCAGGCGATATGGCGCGAAAGATCCGCGGCCGGGAGGCCAAGCGTTCCGAACTCGGCGGGCAGAAAATTCGAAGCGTGATCGCAGGTGAAGACGAAGGGGCTGGATCCGCCGGGGTTGGTCACCCTTACGGTCTCAGACGGTGCAAGGCTAGCGGGCCGAGCTTTCTCCATTATCGTCCCCTGCGGGGCGCTGTATCTTATGTTACGTATTTTGTCTCATTGCGTCCCTATGAATGATTTCATACAGTTTGGTCGGCTTTGTCAAACGCGAATTCGGGAAAATGGCGGCGGCGGGTCAACGGGCGGGGGAAAACATGATTTCCAGCATTGCCGAACTGATCTCGGACCGCATCGGCACGATGCCGGCCGGCGAGCGACGCGCCGCCCAGACGCTGATTGCCAACTATCCTTTGACCGGACTGAAGACGGTCGCGGAATTCTCGGCCGCGGCCGGCGTATCCTCGCCGACGATCCTGCGCTTCGTCGCCAGGCTCGGCTTCCAGAACTACCCCGAATTCCAATCGGCGCTGCAGGATGAGCTGGCAGCGCAATTGCAGTCGCCGGCTTCGCGCACGCTCAATCCAAGCTCGGCCGGCGGCGCCGTTTCGCCGATGCTCGAGGCGACGCTCGACAATATGCGCGAGACCTTCCGCCACCTCACCGACAAGCAACTCGCCGATATCGCCGCGCGGCTTGCCGAACGGCGCGGCAAGACCTTCCTCATCGGCGGCCGTTTCACCGATCCGCTGGCGCGCTACATGGCAGCGCATCTCGCCATCATCCAGCCGGATGTCTATCATCTCGCCGGCCAGGAGAGCATCTGGCGCGACCGGCTGATCGACATGGGCAAGCGCGACGTTCTGGTGATCTTCGACATCCGCCGCTACCAGGACAGTCTTGTCCGCTTCGCCGAGAAAGCTCATCAGCGTGGCGTGCAGATCATTCTCTTCACCGACCAGTGGCTTTCGCCGATCGCCCGCTTCGCCCGCCACGTGATCGCCGGACGCACCGCCGTGCCTTCGGCGTGGGATTCATCCGCCGCTCTGTTCGTGGTCGCCGAAACGCTGATCGGCGCCGTGACCAGGCAGCTGGAAGCGGCCGGCGCCAAACGCATCCGCGACCTCGAGAGCCTGCGCTAGCGGCCGGATACCGGCCGAGTAACTACTTTACGAGCCGGCCCTCGATCGACCAGCGCGCCGCCAGGAAGTTCAGCACGGCCGCGACCACGACGCCGATGATCTTGGCCGGCCAGACGCCTGCGATCCCGGCCAGTGCCGTGATCGAGAGGCTCGAAACGCCAAGCGAAATCAGCGCCCCCAGCGAGACGAAGCGCAGGAAGGAATGGTGCAGCCGGATGCCCCGGTCCCGCTCGAACGACCAGAAGCGGTTCGCTACGAACGAGAAGAGCACCGCGACGAACCAGGCGCCGACATTGGCGGCCAAAGCCGGCACCGCAAGCTTGAGCAGCAGGAAGAATGCGGTGAGGTCGATCCCGGTGTTGACCAGCCCGACCAAGGCGAAACGGACGACCTTGTTGCCGGTCGAACGCTGCTGCGGCTGGCCGGCGCTCATGCTTTGCCGTCCATGACGCGCGTTCCGGCCCGTTCGAGGTTGGCGCCGAAATCCTCGGAACTCAGAACCGTGAACTCGACCTCACGCACGTCCTGCATCGGGTCCCGCGCCCGTAAAATGTCATCGACATGGCCCGGATGGCACATGAACAGCCCGTGTTCGGGCAAGGTGTCGACCGCGGCGCGCAGCGTCGAAGCGAATTTTTGCGGCTGCCGCCAGTCATAGATGCCGCAAAGCGGCGTCATGACGCAGAAGCCCGCCCGTTGCATCGCTCTGTTGAAACCCGCGGCCAGAGCGGCGATCGCCGCGATCTTGGCCGCCGCGTCCAGGCCGGCAAGCCCGGGCGCGCCGCGCAGCGCCGGCTTGTGTGCGCTCTCCCCAAACCGGCCGAGCAACCAATTCCGTACCACGGGAAGAAAATGCCCATGCTGGTGTCCGTCGATGTGGTCGGGCGGGCCGGACAGCGCTTCGGTGAACCGGTCGTACTGGGCGTCGAGCTCGGCATGAATGTCCCGCTCGTCGATGCGCCCGCGCCGCACCGGCAGCGCAAGAGAGGCGAGCCCGGGCAGCTTGCCTTCCGGCGCCAGGCTGGACGAACCGGTCGCGGCGATCTGATCGGTGAGGGTCAGGTGCAATCCGATGGCCGCCCGTCGACGGAACGGCCTTATCCGCGCCGCCGCCTCTTCCCATTCGGGAAAGCCGGTCATGCAACTGGTCCCGGTCAGACGGCCGCGTTCAATAAGGTCGAGGATCGCACCCGACACCCCCGGCGCGATGCCGTAATCGTCGGCGATCAGGCGGATCGGCCGGGTCATTTGCCGGGAGCGACCTGCTCGGCGCCATTGCCATGCAGCACGTCGCGCACGATGTAGACGGGCCGGTCCTTGCTTTCGCTGAGCGTCACCCAGACATACTCACCGATCAGGCCGAGCAGCGCCAGGTTGAGGCCTCCAAAAAGCACGACGGCGACCATGATACTGGGGTAGCCAGGCACGGCGATGCCGTAGAACAGCACCTCGAACAGCACCTTCACGCCATAGGCGAGACCTGCGAATGCCGCCAGCAATCCGATAAGGCTGATGACGCGCAGCGGGATCACGGAAAACGAGGTGAACCCTTCAAGCGAGAACGCGATCAGGTTGAACCTTGTCCATTTGGACGTGCCGCTGGCGCGGTTTTCCGGCGAGTAGAGCACCGCCTTCTGGCGGAAGCCGGCCCAGGCGAACAGCCCCTTGTTGAAACGACGCTTGTCGCGCACGCTGGTCAAGGCACGCGCCACGGCGCCGCGCATGACGCGGAAGTCTCCGGCATTTTCGGGGATATCGAAGCGCTGACTGCTGTTGATCAGCCTATAGAAGAGCCGCGCCAACTGGCTGCGCCGCCAGCTCCCCTCGCGCCGGTCGTTCTGCGCGTAAACGACATCGATCTGCGGATTCTCGACCAGTTCTGCGATCATCCTCAGGCTGATATCCATGGAATGCTGGAGGTCGGAATCCATGATCAGGACCATGTCGCCGCGGGAATGATCGAGGCCGGCGAGCACCGCCGCTTCCTTGCCGAAATTGCGGCTCAGCCGCACGATCTCCCAGGAGCCGGAGAGCGCAGCTGCAAACGTCTCGGCACTGCCGTCGCGGCTGCCGTCGTCGACGAGTATCTTGCGGACCGCCATACCGAAGCGCTCCGCTACGGCCGCCTCGAGCCTGTCGAGCAGCCCGACAAACGCAATGGCGGATTCGGCCTCGTTGAAGAACGGCGCGATGATGTCGAGCATCTCAGCCATGCGCGACGGCCCCGGCGGCAGGCGCCTTCTGTCTGCCTTGCGTCCAGAACCAACCGACGAGCACGCAGGCGATTATGCTGATGCTGATCGGCCGGAACCACGGGTGGAAAAGATCGTGCATTCGCAGGTCGGCACTGGTCAGTCCGGTGACGAAGAGGAACGCCGCCAAGAACCAGCACATGGCCCCGGCTCCCTTCTCCCGCCAAAGCAAGGCGATGGAGAGACCGGCAGGCACCGCCACCATGGCGTAAGTGTTCTGCTCGACCCGCGGATTGAAGACGCACATGTAGAATGCCGCGGCGAGAAAGATGGCGAGTCCGCTGATGTTGGTGTCCAGCCTACGGTCGAACTGGAGCACCAGCCAAAGCGTCAGCAGACCGGCGAACACGCGCACGATCGTCGCGTCAAACTCCGAAAGCGGCATCCCAAACCGCGCGAAGGGCGCCGTGAAGTCGGCCGGGACGAAGGGGCCGGTTGGGTCGACCGTCATCGAAGTCAGCAGCCGGAAGAAATCGTGATATTGCGCGTTGACGAAGTCGGTCGACGCAAAACCATAGGGGATGGCGAGCGCGACGAGCACCGCCAGCACCAGCACCGGTATCAGCCTGGGGCGCAGCGCTCCCGCCAGAAGCAGCATGATGATCGCGGTCGGCTTGGCGATGATCGCAAGCATGGCCCAGAAGAAGCTTTCGGCCCGGCGTCCCTCGAGTGTCGACAGCGTGAGAAACCAGCACGCCCCCGTGAGCAGGATCGTCGCCTGGCCGTTGCGAAGCGCCGCAAGCGCCACTGGCAAGGCAAGGAAAAGACCGAAGGACAGCAGCCATATCTGCTCCTGGCCGCCAAGCTTGCGCACCTGACGCATCGCGGCAAAGGTGAGTACCGAAAAGCCCAGTATGTGCCACAAATTATCGCCCAGATACGGCCCGAGCTTCAGCAGGGGAACATAGAGGACGGCGAAGGCTGGAGCGTAAAGATAGCCCATGGCGACTTCGACCTGATACAGTGGCTGACCGCTCAGAAACGCTTCACTGCCATGTCTGTAGATATGGACCACCGAACGCGCATCGGGCGACCACAGCGCCAGGCCAAGCACGATCAGAAACGACCCGACCCAAAGCCAAAATCCCAAACGGTCGAAAACCGGCTTGGTTACCATCATAGCGGACCCCGCACTCCGACCAGGACGGCTTTCCCATCGCCGCCTGGCTTCACCGCCGGCGAGATATCACATCGAATGCAATAAAACATCCGAGCGTGACTGTTACCGGCGCGGCGCAAGGGAAGCCGCAACAGCGGCATTTTTCCGCCGCTATCTTGTCGATCACAGCTTTGTGTTCGAGGCATTGGCCCGAGGTCAACGGCTGCGATCGACCCTCGGGTGCTTACGGCTTGATGAACACCTTTCCGTTGGGCTTGGCGAGCTCGGCCGGCAGCCGCGCCATCGCCTCGTCCAGCGGCACGACCGCCGTGACCTCGGTCGACCAGCGTCCGTCGGAAAAGCGCTTCTGCGCTTCCAGCACCGCCGGGCCCAGCCTGTCGCGGAACTGCCGCATCCATTCGGCCAGCCAGAAGCCCTCGACGCGCTTGTGCTGGAAGATCAGTTGGCCGGGCTCGCGGATCACAGTCGGCTCGGCGTCGAGCCTGCCATAGACGATCCAGCGCGCGCGTTTCGGCATGGCGTTGAAGATGGTGGAAGCCAGCGGGCCGGTGACGGCGTCGAGGAAAATGCGCGGCTGCTCGGCCTTGATCGCCTCGCGCAACGCCACCTCGAAATCCGCCGCCTTCTCGTTGAGCACATGGGCGGCGCCGAGTTCCTTCAAAAGCGGGATCTGCTCGTCGCGGCGCACCGTGACGATCGGCCGGAAACCTTCCTCCTTCGCCAGCCCGATGATCAGTTTGCAGAGCTGGCTGGCGCCGGCCGTCATGATGAAGGATTTTTCGCCTTCCTCCCTGACGATGCCGAACATGGCCAAGGCGGTCAGCGGATTGACAATCATCGCCGCGCCGTCCTCGTCGCGCACCGTGTCGATGAGCGGGATGCAGGACGCGGCCTCGGCGACGGCATAATCTGCCCAGGCGCCCCAGTTCGACACGCCGGTGGCAAAGGCGACGCGTTTGCCTGCAAGGCTCCTTGCATAGGGATCATCACCCGTGGCGACGACAATGCCGACGCCCTCGAAACCCGCGGGACGGCCCTTGACCCGCGGCTGGCCGTACTGGCCCTTGATGAAGGCGATGTCGGACGGGTTGATCGAGGCAAGGCTGACCTTGATCAGCGCCTGTGCCGGCCCTGGCGCCGGCACGGCTATGCGGCCGGGCTGGAGGTAAGGCTCCATCGCTTCGAGCGCAGCCGCCGAAGGCGTCCGGGTGTAACCATCGCCGACAAGCAGCAGACCCTGCATTTGCGATGGAAGCGTCATGGCCGTCAGACCTTTTCCTGCGTGTATTTCTTCAGTTCCGTGCGCGCCACCTGGCGCCGGTGTACGGCATCCGGCCCATCGGCCAGCCGCAATGTCCTCAAATGCGTCCAGGAGCGGGCGAGCGGCGTGTCCTGGCTGATGCCCTGCGCGCCGAACATCTGCACCGCCTCGTCGGTGACCTTCAGCGCGACGCGTGGTGCCACCACCTTGATCTGGCTGATCCAGGGGGCGGCCGCGCGAGTGTCTCCCTGGTCGATCATCCAGGCAGCCTTGAGGCACAAGAGCCGCGCCATCTCGATCTCCATGCGGCATTCGGCGATGATGTCGACATTGGCGCCGAGCTTTGCCAGCGGTTGACCGAAGGCCTCGCGCCGCACCGCGCGCTGGCACAGCATCTCCAGCGCCATCTCTGCCTGGCCGATGGCGCGCATGCAGTGATGGATGCGGCCGGGCCCGAGCCGCCCCTGCGCGATCTCGAACCCCCTGCCCTCGCCGAGGATCAAATTCGCCGCCGGCACCCGAACGTTGTCGAATCTCAGATGCATATGCCCATGCGGCGCGTCGTCATCGCCATAGACCTGCATGGGCCGCAGCTTGGTGATGCCGTTGCTGTCCGAGGGCACCAGGATCATAGAATGCCGGCGATACTGCGGCTCCTCATCCGATCCGGTCCTGACCATGACGATGTATATGGCGCAGCGCGGATCTCCCGCTCCGGAAGCCCACCATTTTTCGCCGTTGAGCACATAGTCCTCGCCGCGGCGCTGGCAGCGCATCGAAATGTTGGTGGCGTCCGAGGACGCCACGTCCGGCTCGGTCATCAGATAGGCCGAACGGATTTTCCCTTCGAGCAGCGGCTCCAGCCAGTCCCGCTTGTGCGCTTCCGAGCCGTAGCGCTCCAGCACCTCCATGTTGCCGGTGTCGGGCGCCGAGCAGTTGAAGGTTTCGGCGCCGAGGTGCGCCTTGCCCATCTCCTCCGCCAGATAGGCGTATTCGACGGTGGAAAGGCCGTGGCCGCGCTTGGAATCGGTGAGCCAGAAATTCCACAAGCCGCGCTCGCGCGCCGTCTTCTTCAAGCCTTCCAGGATTTCCGTCTGCCTGGCCGTGTAGGCCCAGCGGTCCCCATTCTTGCCGACCTCGGCGAGAAACTCTTCGCCGAGCGGCGCGATCTCGTCACGCACCATCGCCGCCACGCGCTGATGGATCGGCTTCAGCCGCTCGGTCATGCCGAGATTCATGTCCGCCATCGCTTCCGCCTTTCCCGAAGATAAATCTTTACCCGTGGCAAGGATGACCGTACTTCGGCTAGCCTTGTCAACGCGAGTCCTGGGCGAATCCCCCTGCCGGGCAGGATGCGGAGAAACACGATGAGCTATCTGGACAAGCTGTTCTCCGTCACCGGCAAGGCCGCGCTGGTGACGGGCGCGGCGACCGGCATCGGCCGTATGGTGGCGACCGGTCTGGTGCGCGCCGGCGCTCATGTGATGATCGCTTCGCGCAAGGGCGAGGATTGCGCGAAAGTCGCCAACGAATTGAACGCGCTCGGCGGCTCCGGCCGTGCCGAGGGCTTTGGCGGCGACGTGTCAAGCGAAGGGGGCATCGCGGCACTCGTCGCCGAGGTCAAGGCACGCACGGAACGCCTGCACATCCTGGTCAACAATGCCGGCATTTCCTGGGGCGCGCCGCTGCAGGATTTCCCCTACCACGCCTGGGCCAAGGTGTTCGGCGTCAACGTCACCGCCGTCTTCCACCTGACACGAGAGCTCTTGCCGCTGCTCGACGCCGCGGCGAGCGACGAGGATCCGGCCCGCGTGATCAATCTCGGCTCGGTGATGGGCACTCAGCCGCTGGCAGACGACGCCTATTCCTACGCGGCTTCGAAAGCGGCGGTGCATCATTTGACGCGCACGCTGGCGATCGAGTTCGCCGCCCGCCGCATCACCGTCAACGCCTTTGCGCCCGGCCCTTTCCAGAGCCGCATGACGGCCTTTGCCACCGCGACCGAAGAGCAGGCGAAACATGTCGGTAACCATGTTCCGCTCGGCCGCATCGGCGTGGCGGATGACATTGCCGGCGCAACGCTTTATTTGTGCAGCCGTGCCGGAAGCTATGTCACCGGCGCCATCCTGCCTATCGACGGCGGCCAGTCGGTGCAGCATGGAATGACTTTGTTCAAGGAATAAGCTGCCCGGTTCGAGGAATCGCTCTCCGGGCGGGGATGCGGAGGACATCAGCGTGGAACCGATCAGTCTCGATACGCTTCTGGCAAGCGTCGGCAAGGAGGTCGGCGTCTCGCCTTGGCGAACGGTCACGCAGCGCATGATCGACCAGTTCGCCGATGCGACCGACGACCACCAGTTCATCCATTGCGATCCGGAGCGCGCCGCGCGCGAGACGCCGTTTGGCGGCACCATCGCGCATGGCTTCCTGTCGCTGTCGCTTTTGTCGGCAATGACCTTCGAGACCATGCCGCCGCTGGAAAACAGCAAGATGGGCGTCAACCACGGCTTCGACGCGTTGCGTTTCCTGGCGCCGGTGAAGACGGGTTCGCGCATCCGCACCCGCTTCGTGCTGGCGGACGTCAAGGTGCGGCCGTCGGGCTGGGTGCAGACGGCGCATGACGTGACCATCGAGATCGAAGGTTCGAAGAAACCGGCGCTGACGGCGCGCTGGCTGACCTTGACACTGATCGAGCGTCAGCCCGAGAACGCATGAGCGGCGCGGCCGGCGCCATAGACCACGCGGCGCTCGCGCCCTATCTCGAGGCGCATATTCCGGCCTTTGCCGGCTTGTCCGCGATTGAAAAATTCAAGTCCGGCCAGTCCAATCCGACCTATCTTTTGACCGCCGCCAGCGGCCGCTATGTGCTGCGCGCCAAGCCGCCGGGGCAATTGCTGAAATCCGCGCATCAGGTCGACCGCGAGTTCCGCGTCATGCGGGCGCTTGCCGGCACGGCGGTGCCGGTGCCGCGCATGCTGCATCTATCAGGCGAAGAATCCCCGATCGGCCGCATGTTCTATGTCATGGAATATCTCGACGGCCGCATCTTCTGGGATCCGTCACTGCCGGACGTTTCCGGCAATGAGCGCGCCGCGATCTACGACGCGATGAACGCGACGCTTGCCGCCATGCACGACGTCGATGTAGATGCCGTCGGCCTTGGCGATTTCGGCAAGCCCGGCAGCTATTTCGAACGCCAGCTTGCGCGCTGGACCGGCCAGTACCGGGCCTCCGAAACCGAAACCATAACCGATATCGACAGGCTGATTGCGTGGCTCGAAACGCACATGCCGGCCGATGACGGCCGCGTTTCGCTTGTCCATGGCGACTACCGGCTGGACAACATGATGTTCGCGCCTGGCGCGCCGAAAGTCATCGCGGTGCTCGACTGGGAGCTGTCGACGCTCGGCCATCCCTTCGCCGACCTCGCCTATCAATGCATGCAGTGGCGTCTGCCGCATGCCTCGGGTTTTCGCGGTCTTGACGGCGTCGATCGCGCGGCTGCCGGCCTGCCTTCCGAGGAAGCCTATGTCGCCGCTTATTGCCGCAGGCGCGGCATCGAGGGGATCGACAGCTGGACCTTCTTCCTCGCCTTTGCCTTCTTCAGGCTGGCGGCGATCTGCCAGGGCGTCTACCGCCGCGCGCTGGACGGCAACGCCTCCAATCCGGAAAAGGCAAGGACCTACGGCCAGGCGGTAAAACTGCTCGCCGCGCTCGCGGTGGAACTGATCGACGAGAACAGCTGAACGCGGAGGAGCCGAGCGATGGGCCGTTTCGATGCGATGACGGTACTGATCACCGGCGCGACCGGCAAGGGAACCGGAGGCGCTCTTGTCCGTTTCCGTACAGCGTATATAATTTCGTCAGGCAACCAATCACAAAGGCAGGCGTATATTGGCGCTGAGCGTTCAGAAACGCCGCGAGAAACAGAAGGCAGAGCTTCGCTCGGAACTGGTCGCGGCGGCTCACAAGCTGGTCCAGGAAGAGGGCTACGAGGGCTTGACCATCCGCAAGCTGGCCAAGCGGGTCGGCTACGCGCCGATGTCGGTCTATTCCTACTTTGCCGACAAGCAGGACATTCTGTTCGCACTGGCCGAAGACGCCTTCGAAACGCTCGCCCGTCGCATCGAGGAGCACCCCGCGGACGATCCGGTCGAGGCGCTGCGGGCGGTGATGACCGAATATGCCGCCTTCGGGCTCGGCAACCCCAATGAATACCGTACCGTCTTCATGACCGAGAAAACCAGGCTGCCCGAGGGACGCAGCTACGAGGACATGGAAGAGGGCAATCCGGCGATGAAGGTGCTGATAAGCCGGGTCGAGGCATGCGTGGCCGCCGGCAAGCTCAAGGGCGACCCGCGGGCCATCGCCACCATGCTGTGGACCGTTGGCCACGGTACGATCTCGCTCTTGATCACCTTCCCCTTTTATCCGTTCGGTGACCCCCAGGCCTATGTGAAGCGGATGTGCGACTTCATGCTGGCCTCATTGTCAGCCCGGGATATCCCCCCGCTCACCGAAACACCCGTCAATTGCTGACCGGCATTTGCGCCGGTTTTCCGTGATGCCGATCGCTTGGTTTCGCGCGACGAATTCCTATGTTCAAGAAAAGTTCTCGTACGCGTACAAATTCCCTCTTGAAATCAGCTTCCGTTAACCGTATTTGTACGCCATATCGTACATGTACGAACTGGAGATGGCAGATGAAGAAGATGATCCTCGCCCTTGCCACGGTGCTGGCCTTCTCGGGCGCCGCCTTCGCCGGCGCGGGCCATCCGGCCAAGCAGGCCCCCGCGGCGGCGGCCTGCCCTCAGGCCAATACCAATGTGGTTCTCGATTGCACCGCGACCGGTTCGGTCGAAAAGGGGGACGCCGCCAAGACCCAGACCACCAAGGGGCCGCGGCTCGGTATCGACGTGAACCCCTGGTTCGTGCCCGGTCTCTAAAGCAATTCCAGCTTAAAGCTCAGCGGCTTCGAAGCACTGCAAAAGCGAAAAACGAAAAAGGGCGGCACTTGGCCGCCCGTTTTCGTTTCGCCTGAAGTCCGATTGCCTGCTGCGAGGGCGCTACTTCTTGCGCGACTTCAGTCCAGGCACGGTCTTGGCCTTGCCGGGCTTTGCCGGCCCGCCGGGGATGGAAGTGCTGGTGACCGATACCGGATCGCTGGCCGGAAACGTGTCCTCGAGGCCTTCCTCGAGTTCCTCTTCCTCAAGCTCGCGACGGCTTTCGTGCTCCAGCGAACGGACTGCAGCTGTCTTCTTGGATGACTTCGGCGCGGATTTGGACGGCATCGGCAATCTCCCTCGCTAAGCAGTTCCAGGAAAAAGTGCGCAGCGGTTTTTCGTCCGGAACTGCGTCAGAACAAACATTTAGAGCGGTTGGGCGTTTCATGAAACGCCCAACCGCTCTGATCGCAGAAACGATGCGGGATGGGTGAAGGTTCCCTCAAGCTGGTCGTTCGGCCGGGTTACCGCAGATCAGTTCGCCGCGTCGCCTGCCGCTTCCGACAACAGGGTAAAGACATAGTCCGAGAAGGAACGCCAGCATTCCACGCGGAACGCATCGGCCGCGCTGCGCAGCAGCACGATCTCGGATTTGCCGAGAATGGTGCGCGAGGCAGCACCCACCGGGAAAGCCTCGAGCGACAGGTCCTGCGGACAGCCCGAATTGACCGTCGCCGCGGCCGCCGGTCCGACAACCGAAATCCCGACATTGCGGTGCGAAATGCCGACCGCCGAATGCAGCACCGTTACCTTGGCGCAGTCGGCGAGCGGATCGTTGCCCGCCTCGTCGATGATCATCCATTCGTCCGGCCCGAGCCACAGCGCCATGCGCCCATCCTTCGTCGCCGAGCTCTTCGGCTTGACTGGCAGTGTCACGCCGAGCGCCTTGGAAAGTGCAGCGACTGAAGCCTGCGGCGCGCGCAGCGAGATGCGTTCGGCCGGCGGCAGCATCTCGACCTTGACACCCGATGCCGACAGCGTGCGGCCGGCAAGCGCGGGCCGACGCTCGACGGAAGCGGAACCAGCAGCGGCTTTTGTCTTGGCGGCGGCCTTAGCCATTGAGGCGTTCTCCCTTCTCGTCGACGAACACCATGCCGGTGACTTCCACCTCGATCGTGCCGTTCGGCATCGGCACATAAAGCGTCTCACCCATGCGGTCGCGGCCGCCGGCGACCAGCGCCAGTGCGATCGAACGGCCGCAATTCTCCGACCAGTAGCTGGAGGTGACGTGGCCGATCATCTTCATCGGAATAAGTTGCTTCGGATCGGCGACGATCTGCGCGCCCTCTTCCAGCACCACCTTCGGGTCCTTGGTCTTCAGGCCGACAAGCTGCTTGCGGCCTTTGGCCACAAGGTCCGGCCGGGTCAGGCCGCGAATGCCGACAAAATCGGTCTTCTTCTTGCCGACCGCCCAGTCGAGCCCGGCATCGTTCGGTGTGACTGTGCCGTCGGTATCCTGGCCGACGATGATGTAGCCCTTCTCGGCGCGCAGCACGTGCATCGTCTCGGTGCCGTAGGCGGTCGCGCCATGCTTCTGGCCTTCGGCCCACAGCGCTTCCCACACAGCCTCGCCGTAATCGGCCGGCACGTTGATCTCGAAGCCGCGCTCGCCAGTGAAGGACATGCGGAACAGCCTCGTCGGTACGCCGCAGATCCTGCCCTCGCGCACCGACATATGCGGCATCGCCTCGTCCGACATGTCGATGCCTTCGACGAGCGGCGCGATGATGTCCCGCGACTTCGGCCCCTGCACCGCTATCACCGCCCATTGTTCGGTGATCGAGGTCAGCCAGACATTGAGATGCGGGAATTCGGTCTGGAGGTAGTCCTCCATGTGATTCATGACGCGCGGCGCGCCGCCGGTCGTGGTCGTCACGTGGAAGCGGTCCGGCGCCAGCCTGCCGACGACGCCGTCATCATAGACGAAGCCGTCCTCGCGCAGCATGATGCCATAGCGGCAGCGGCCGGTTTCGAGCTTCTCCCACGGATTGGTGTAGAGCAGCTCCATGAACTTTGCCGCATCCGGCCCGACCACCTCGATCTTGCCGAGCGTGGAGGCGTCGAACAGCCCGCCGACCTTGCGCACCGTCACGCATTCGCGGTTGACGGCGGCATGCATGTCTTCGCCCGCCTTGGGGAAATACCAGGCGCGCTTCCAGTGGCCGACATCCTCGAACACAGCACCATGCGACGCCGCCCAGCCATGCGTTGCCGTGCGCCGGGTCGGGTCGAACAAGGCGCCGCGCGCGTGGCCGACGATCGACCCGAAGGTGACCGGCGTGTAGGGCGCGCGGAACGTGGTGAGACCGACCTGCGGGATCGGCTTGCCGAGTTCCTCCGCGGCGATCGCCAGGCCATGCATGTTCGACGTCTTACCCTGGTCGGTCGCCATGCCGTTGGTGGTGAAGCGCTTGACATGTTCGATCGAGTGCATGCCTTCATGCACCGCCTGGCGGATATCCTTGGCGGTGACATCGTTCTGGAAATCGACGAAGGCCTTGACCGTGGTGCCCGGCCCGGCTCCGGGCGCTGCGCCCAGCATGCCACGCGACCAGCTCTCGCCGGCGTCGACCTTGGGCTTGGCGCCCTTACCAACCTTGCCGCCGGCCTCCTTCGCCGCCTTGGCGCCCGCCGCGAAAGCCTCGTCAACTGAAGCGGCCAGCCCGTCGGTGCCGTTGCAGGCGCCGACCGAGACGCAGTCCTGCGCATAGGTCCCGGGCACGAAGCGCTTGGTCTCGTCGTTGAAGGCGACCTTGCCGCGCGATTGCGAGAACAGATGCACCGATGGCGTCCAGCCGGCCGACATGAGGATCGCGTCAACCGGGATAGTCCGCTCGCCGCCACCATTCTTCGGCTGCACGCTCATTGACGACACACGCAATTTGCCGCCGGCGCTGACCACCGCGCGGCCAAAATTGATCTCGATGCCGAGCGCCCTCGCCTCGTCGATCACCGGCCCGGCCGGGTTGTCGCGCAGGTCGACGATCGCCGCGATGTTGATGCCGGCCTTCTTGAGGTCGATCGCGGCGGCGTAGGCGGAATCGTTGGCCGTATAGACGCCGATATTCCTGCCGACCGCGACGCCATAATGGTTGAGGTAGGTGCGCGCCGCTGAAGCGAGCATCACACCCGGACGGTCGTTGTTGGCGAAGACCATGTGGCGCTCGATGGCGCCGGTGGCGATCACGACGCGTTTGGCGCGAACCTGCCACAGGCGCTCGCGCGCAAGCTCTCGGCCCGGGCTCTTGAGATGGTCGCTGACCCGCTCGACCAGTCCGACGAAGTTCTGCGCGTAATAGCCGAAGGCGGTCGTGCGCGACAGCACGCGCACATTGTCCATCGCCTTGAGCTTCGCGATCGCCGCTTGCGCCCACGCATAGCCGTCCTGGCCGTCGATCCTGGCGCCGCTCTCGAAGCGCAGGCTGCCGCCGAATTCGGCTTGCTCGTCGGCGAGGATCACCCGCACGCCCGTTTCGGCCGCGGCGAGCGCGGCCGCGATGCCGGCGGCGCCGCCGCCCAGCACCAGCACCTCGCAATGCGCGTAGCGCGCGGCATAGTGGTCGGGATCCGGCTTGTCCGGCGAAACACCGAGGCCCGCGGCAGCGCGGATCTTCGGCTCGTAGAGATCCTTCCAGGCCCATTTCGGCCACATGAAGGTCTTGTAGTAGAAGCCGGCCGAAAACATCGGTGATGCGATGTCGTTGACGGCGCCGACGTCGAAGGCAAGCGACGGCCAGCGGTTCTGCGAGTTGGCCGTCAGCCCGTCATAGAGCTCCTGCACTGTCGCCCGCACATTCGGCGTCTTGCGCGCATCGTCGCGCACGATCTGCACCAGCGCGTTGGGTTCTTCCGCGCCGGCCGACAGGAAGCCGCGCGGACGGTGATATTTGAACGAGCGGCCGACCAGGTGCACGCCGTTGGCGAGCAGCGCCGAGGCCAGCGTGTCGCCCTCGATGCCGGTGTAGGGCCTGTCGTCGAAGCTGAAGGAGGCGGTCTTGGCCTGGCTGAGGCGACCGGCGCCGGAAATGCGGAAGACGGCGTTCATTTCGAGGCTCCGGGCAGCTTCGCGGGCTTCGGCTCGCCGGCCTTGTAGGTCATGACGAACTTGTCGGTGACGGTGTCGCGCACGGCGTTGAAGAAGCGCGCGCAGCCATGGATGTGCCGCCAGCGCTCATAGATGACGCCTTTGGGGTTCGCGCGGATGAAGAAGAATTTCTCGAAATCGTCGTCGCTCTCGGCGGCAATGTTGGTCGGGCGCGCGATGTGCGCCTCGCCGGCATTGCGAAATTCGAGTTCCGGGCGCTCTTCCTCGCAATAGGGGCAGCGGATGAGAAGCATTTTCGGTGGATCCTACAACTCGCCATGGCCGACGCGGGCGCCGGCCGGTTGATCGCAAAGCGGCTTAAGGGTCATTTGGCCCATCGTCAGTGCGCCACAGCCGCCGCGGCGGCCTCGTCGATGAGACGCCCCGTGCGGAAGCGCTCGAGCGTGAAGGGCGCGTTGATCGGGTGCGGCTCGTCCCTCGCGATCGTATGCGCGAAGACGTTGCCCGAGCCGGGCGTCGCCTTGAAGCCGCCGGTGCCCCAGCCGCAATTGACGTAGAGGCCCTGGACCGGTGTCTTCGCCAGGATGGGCGAACGGTCGGGGGTCACGTCGACGATGCCGCCCCAGGAGCGCAGCATCTTCATGCGGGTGAAGATCGGGAACATCTCGCAGATGGCGTCGAGCGTGTGCTGCAATATGTGCAGGCCGCCGGTTTGCGAATACGAGACATACTGGTCGGTGCCGGCGCCGATCACCAGCTCGCCTTTGTCCGACTGCGAGATATAGGCGTGCACCGTGTTCGACATCACCACGCAAGGCACGACCGGTTTGACCGGCTCCGAGACCAGCGCCTGCAGTGGATAGCTTTCGAGCGGCATGCGCACGCCGGCCATGTTCATGATGACCGACGAGTGACCGGCCGCGACCACGCCGACCTTTTTGGCGCCGATGAAGCCGCGCGTCGTCTCCACACCGCTGACCGCGCCATTGGCCGCGCGCTTGATGCCGGTGACCTCGCAATTCTGGATGATGTGCACGCCGCGCGCCGAAGCGCCGCGCGCATAGCCCCAGGCGACCGCGTCGTGGCGCGCCGTGCCGCCGCGGCGCTGCAGCGCGGCGCCCATCACCGGGTAGCGCGCATCCTTGGAGATGTTGAGCGGCGGGCAGAATTCCTTCGCCTGTTCGGGCGTCAGCCATTCATTGTCGATGCCGTTAAGGCGGTTGGCATGGATGTGGCGCTTGAACACCTGGACGTCATGCACATTGTGCGCCAGCATCATGACGCCGCGCGGCGAATACATGACGTTGTAGTTGAGCTCCTGGCTGAGCCCGTCCCACAGCTTCAGCGCATGATCGTAGATACCGGCGCTCTCGTCATAGAGGTAGTTGGAACGGATGATGGTGGTGTTGCGGCCGGTGTTGCCGCCGCCGAGCCAGCCCTTCTCCAGCACGGCGATATTGGTGATACCGTGCTCGCTCGCCAGATAATAGGCCGTCGCCAGGCCGTGTCCGCCGGCGCCGACGATGATGACGTCGTATTCCTTCTTCGGCTCGGGCGACGTCCACTGCTCTTCCCAGCCCCTGTGGCCGCGCATCGCCTCGCGGGCAATGGCGAATACCGAGTATTTCTTCACGTTAAGCCTCGCGCCAAAAATCGCGGATGTCGTTCGGGCCTCTCCCGTCACGCGAGGTGTATCACTAGCGAAACCGCGATGTCATCCTTGCGCTGTTTGCGACGGCGCTTGCCGTTTTGCGCCACGGTCAAAACGAAGCATCTGCTCTGGCTTCCGTGGTTCTGTTCGGCGACACTCCTGCCGTGTGATGCCGGAGGACGACAATGGGTAATGCCTGGTGGAATCTGACCCTGCGCTTCCTGCTGGAACTTGCAGCGCTGCTTGGGCTTGGCATGGCCGGCTGGAACTTTCTCGTCGGATTCAGCCGCTGGATTCTTGCTATTGCCTTGCCGCTCGTCGCGGCGGTGCTGTGGGGCACTTTCGCCGTGCTCAACGATCCGAGCCGATCGGGTCGAGCTCCGGTGCCGGTGCCCGGCGCCGTCAGGCTGGCGCTGGAACTTGTCATCCTGTGCGGCGGCGCCGCGGGATTCTATCTGACCAGTCACGCGGCCATCGGCATCATCATGGCTCTGCTGATTGCCCTCAGCTACGCCGTCTCGGTCGACCGGCTGGCTTGGCTGTTGCGGCAGTAACGCAATGGCGGCTTTGCCGGTTTCGGGTGGCCGAGGCAATCCCCATCTGCGACCTAGCATCCAACCGCCGGCAAGCCCGGCACAAAGGAAGGATGCAAAGACATGTTCACCCTTGCAAACAAGGTCGCGATTGTCACAGGCGCGAGCTCCGGCATCGGCCGCGCCACCGCCAAACTGTTTGCCGAGCAAGGCGCAAGCCTGGTCGTCGCGGCCCGGCGTCAGGCTGAACTCGACGTGCTTGTCGGCGAGATCGAGGATGCCGGCGGCATGGCGGCCGCACTTGCAGGCGACGTAAGGGACGAAGCCTACGCACAGGCCCTGGTGGAGCTCGCTGTGGCTCGCTTCGGCGGACTCGACATCGCCTTCAACAATGCCGGCGCCGTTGGCGTGATGGGGCCGGTGCCCGACATGACCCCGGCCGCGTGGCATGAGACGATGGACACCAATCTGACCAGCGCCTATCTCGCCGCGAGACATCAGATTCCGGCCATGCTGGAGCGCGGCGGCGGCTCCCTGATCTTCACCTCGAGCTTCGTCGGCTACACCGCCGGCATGCCGGGCATGGCGGCCTATGCCGCGGCCAAGGCCGGACTGATCGGCCTGACGCAGGTGCTCGCTGCCGAATACGGTCCGCAAGGACTGCGCGTCAACGCGCTGCTGCCCGGCGGCACCGACACGCCCGGCGCAACCACGACCACGCCCGAGGCGCGCGCTTTCGTCGAAGGCATTCACGCCTTGAAGCGCATGGCGCAGCCGGAGGAGATCGCACGCTCGGCCCTTTACCTTGCCTCGGATGCCTCGAGCTTCACCACCGGCACAGCCTTGTTTGCCGATGGCGGCGTCTCGATCAACCGGACCTGATCCGGCCGGCAGGCTGGAAACAGCTCATCCGCTGAAATGTAGCGGTGCGGCCTTGCATTTCGGCGCAAATTGACGATCTCGTTTCCCGTCGAAAACGGACGGGAAACGATGCTGCTGATCAGAACCTATGTTGCCCAGAGCGCCATCGAGGGCGTCGGCGTCTTCGCCGCCGAGCCGATCCGCAAGGGCGCTTCGATCTGGCGCCTCGACCCGGATTTCGACCGGCTGATCCCGATGGATAAATATGAGACCGCGCCGCCGCATCTGCGCGAGTTGCTCGACCGCTACGCCTATCCGAGCCCGGACAGGCCCGGCTTCATGGTCTATGAGGTCGACAATGGCCGCTTCATGAATCATTCGGAATGGCCGAACACGGATTTCTCGCAATATGGCGGCGCCACCGCCATTCGCGATATCGCCGCCGGCGAGGAAATCACCTGCGATTATGGCGAGTTTTTCGAGGACTTTGCGCGCCTCCATCTGACGACCGCGTAGGGCGAACAAATGTCCGGGCGCAGCGCTCGGGTTTTTGATCGCTGTTCTGGCAATCAGAGGTGGACATCCCAGCCTGATTCTGCTATCAGCCGCCACAATTCGCGGTGCAGCTCGCCGCGGAGGCATGTCAGCTATGGCTGTTTGCCTAACGATTTCAAACCCGAAGACAGGATTGCCCGTGCAGGTACTCGTCCGCGACAACAACGTTGATCAGGCGCTTCGCGCGCTGAAGAAGAAGATGCAGCGCGAAGGTATTTTCCGCGAAATGAAGATGCGCGGTCATTACGAGAAGCCGTCCGAGAAGCGTGCCCGCGAGAAGGCGGAAGCCGTGCGCCGCGCCCGCAAGCTGGCCCGCAAGCGCGCCCAGCGCGAAGGCCTGCTGCCGATGACCCCGCGCCCGGCTCCGGCTGGTGCTGCCGGCGCATCGCGCTCGCCGCGTTCATAACGCCAATTTTTCGTCCTTTTCGAAGGATACCGAGGGTGGCGCGATGCGGAATCGCCGCCACCTTTTTGTTTATAGATTCGAGCCGGTTCGGAGAGGGAACGGACTGACGGCGCCGCGGCAGTGAGGACAAAGATGAACGCTATTACCGTAGAGCGCAAAACCGCTTTTCGCGGCTTCGCCCTGACGGCGGCCCTGCTTTCGGGTCTGGTGCTTGCAGCATGCCAGACGACCCCGACAGGTGAGTTCAATTCGATCGACAAGGCGCAAGCGTCGAGCGAGAACATCTCGTCGCTGTCGGCAGTCATCCAGCGCAATCCGCAGGATCCCGAGGGCTATAACGTGCGGGGCTCGGCCTATGGCCGCGGCGGCCAGTACCAAGCGGCGCTCAAGGACTTCAACCAGGCCATCCAGCTCAATCCGAACTTCTACCAGGCTTATTCGAACCGCGCGCTGATCCAGCGCTTCCTCGGCAATCAGCAAGCAGCTTTGGCCGACTACAACCGTGCGATCCAGATCAACGCCAACTACGACGCCGCCTATATCGGCCGTGGCAATCTCTACCGCAAGGCGGGCCGCACCCAGGATGCCTTCAACGACTTCCAGAAGGCGATCCAGCTCGACACCACCGATGCCCGCGCCTATCACAATCGCGGCCTGATCTATCAAAGCCAGGGTCAGCACAAATTCGCCATCGAGGATTTCTCGACCGCGATCTCGCTGGCGCCGGACGCCGCCGAGCCCTACAACGGCCGCGGCCTCTCCTATCTGGCGACGGGCGATGAGGACAACGCCTTCGCCGACTTCAACATGGCCATCAAGCTCGACGGCAAGAACGCCGAGGCCTGGGCCAACCAGGCGCTCATCTACGAGCGGCGCGGCGACAAGGGAAGGGCGGCCAAGTCCTATCGCGAAGCTGTCCACCTCGACCCCAACTACCAGCCGGCCAAGGACGGCCTTTCGCGCACCGGCGGCAACGCCAGCTGATCGGAAGCTGACGTCCACAGCTGTTTTGCACGACGCACCGTTGTCACCGGCGGCCATAGTGTTGCGCCGCGGGGACGCCGCTAGCGATCCGTTAACCGCCCAAGGCAAGGCGTTAACCTTCGTCATGTTCGCGCCAAGTTTTCCGCGGAACGCTCGACGCACCTCGATCGTTTAGGCCGGGGCCAAGATTTTCGCGAAAGGACGTTTCCAATGATCAAAACACTTGCCTGTGTCGCTGCCGCGCTTGCCGCCACGGTCCTCTCATCTCCGGTAAGCGCCGGCACGCTCCGGCTCGGTACGCTCGATTGCACCATCGACGGCGGCGTCGGCTACGTCATCACGTCGAACAAGGGCGTGTCCTGCGTCTTCCGCCCCTCCCATCACGGCCCGGCCGAGATTTATACCGGGATGATCTCCAAGCTCGGCGTCGACGTCGGCAAGACGCATCAGGGCCAGCTCGTCTGGGCGGTGCTTGCCGCCACCCGCAGCCATGATGCGGGCGATCTCGCCGGCAGCTACTACGGCGTCAACGCCGAGGCGAGCGTAGTCACCGGCGGCGGCGCCAACGTCCTGGTCGGCGGCTTGGACAGCGCCTTCATGCTGGAGCCGCTCAGCGTGCAGGCGCAGACCGGCCTCAACCTGGCCGTCACCGTGGCGTCGCTGGATCTCGTCCATTCCTATAAGTGAGCCTTCGGCTTTTCAAACTCACTCCAAAGCACTCGGCCCGGAACATCTGTTCCGGGCCGAGTGCTTTGGAAAGCCGGATTCCTTCGGCGCCAATGGTGGCTCCCCGAAATTCGCGAAAAAGCCTGTTGAGCTCAACTGCGCTTTAGGTTCTACAAGCCCTGCCGAACTGGATCTTGCCCCTCATTCGCAACGCGGATGAGGTGCGCAGAACAAGCAGGAGATCGGCGTGAAGGCAGCGAGCGGCAACACGGTGGCCAGCAACAGGATGGATTGGCGGGCGCTGTGGGCAAGCGGCGACCTGGCGCGCTTCTGCTTCGTCAGCCTCGGTATCCTGCTGCATGCCACCAACGAAACGGTGGCAACGGTGATGCCGGCCATGGTCGGCGAACTGGCGGGCGTGCAGCTGGTCGGCTGGTCGCTGGCGATTTATGAGCTCGGCGCGATCGTCGCCGGCGCCGCGGCCGGCCGGCTGGTCAGTTATGTCGCCCTGCGCTCCAACATGATGGTCGCGGCCCTGCTCTATGCGATCGGCGCGCTGATCTGCGCCACGGCGCCTTCCATGCCGTTGTTCCTCATCGGACGTCTGGTCGAAGGGCTTGGCGGCGGCGCGCTCGTTTCGCTGGCCTTCGTCTCAGTCGAGCGCCTGTTTCCACGCAACATCTGGCCGCAGCTCTTCGGCATCATGTCCGCGGTCTGGGGCGTCGCAGCCTTCAGCGGCCCCATGCTGGGCGCTCTCATGACCGAGTTCCTGTCGTGGCGTTGGCTTTCGGCGTCTTCACCTTGGGCGGCGCGGCGATGGCGCTGGCAAGCTTCATCGTGCTCGACACGCCCGAGGCGAGGAAGCCGCAGGCGAGCGGCGGCAAGGCACCGCCTTTCCCCTATCCCGCGCTTGCCTGTCTCGCCCTCAGCGTCGTGCTGATCGCCGCCGCCGGCATCGATATCGCCCTGGTGCGCTCGTCGCTGCTCCTCTTCCTCGGCCTGATCGGCCTGGCGCTTTTCTTCCGCGTGGATGCGCTTAGACCGCAATCCCGGCTCTTCCCATCGCCTCTGTTTTCATGGCGTTCGCCGCTCGGCAGCGGCATGAGCATGGTTGCGGCTTTCTCCGTGGCGACCTGCACCTTCACGATTTACGGGCCGCTGCTTCTGACCACGCTGCACGGCATTCCGATCCTGACCACCGGCTACATCATCGCCGCAGAATCGATCGCCTGGTCGGTCCTGTCGATCCTCATCGCCAATGCGCCGCTGGAGCGCGAGAGGCTGATCATCGTCGCCGGCGCCCTGATGATCGCCTCCGGCCTTGCCGGCTTCGCCTACACAATCCCGGCGGGCTCGATCCCGCTGATCCTGCTCTGCGCCCTTTTGCAGGGCGGCGGCTTCGGCGTTTGCTGGCCCTTCCTCACGCGCGTCATCGTCGCCTCGGCCCGCGATGGCGAGCAGACGATCGCCTCGGCCGCGGTGCCGACCATGCAGCGCATCGGCTATGCCGTGGGCGCGGCGCTTGCCGGCATCGTCGCAAACGCCAGCGGCTTCTCGGAAGGCCTGAACCGTGAAGCGGCCGCAAGCGTCGCCGGCTGGCTGTTTCTGGCCTTCGTGCCCCTCGGCGTGTTCGGCTGCCTGGCGGCGCTGAGGATATTCTCAGCGGCAAACCGGCCGCGATTGGCAGCGGGTTGACGGGATGTCAAGGCGGCCGAGGCGCCGGCTTGCCGCTCGGGTCAGACCTCGACAGTCTGCTGCTGCAGCCGCTCCGCAATCAGCGCGGCGAGCCGCGCCGCCACCTCATCCTTGCCCATTTCCGGCCATTCCTCGACGCCGGTCCTGGAGACGATGCGCACCTTGTTGCGGTCGCCGCCCATCACGCCGGACGGACCGATGCCGCTTTCATGCGAAACGTCATTGGCGACGATGAAGTCGGCGCCCTTCTTCTTCAGCTTGGCCTCGGCATTGGCGATCAGATCCTGCGTCTCGGCGGCGAAGCCAACGACCAGGCCCGGTCGCTGTGCGTGGTGGCCGATGCCGGCCAGGATGTCCGGGTTCTCAACCATCTGCAGCGAAGGCGGCCCTTTGCCCGCCACCTTCTTGATCTTCTCGCCGGCGGCGTTTTCCGTGCGCCAGTCGGCGACGGCGGCAACGAACACGCCGGCATCCGCCGGCAGCAGGCTCTCGACCGCTTGCTTCATCTGCGCGGCCGTTTCGACGTGAATGGTCGCGACACCGGCCGGATCGGCGATGGTGACCGGGCCGGAGACAAGCCTGACATCAGCGCCAAGCTTCGCAAGCGCGGCCGCGATGGCATGGCCCTGCTTGCCGGAAGACCGGTTGGCGATGTAGCGCACCGGGTCGATCGGCTCATGCGTCGGCCCGGAGGTGACGATGATCCTGCGGCCGGCAAGCGGCTTCGGCTTCTCGTCGAGCATGGCCTCAATCGCAGCGACGATCTCAAGCGGTTCGGCCATGCGGCCCTCGCCCGCTTCGTTACTCTCTGCCATTTCGCCCTTGCCGGGACCGACAAAGATAATGCCGTCCTTCAGCAAAGTCGCCCGATTGCGCCGGGTTGCCGGATGCGCCCACATTTTCGGGTTCATCGCCGGCGCCATCAGCACCTTCTTGTCGGTGGCCAGAAGCACGGTCGAAGCAAGGTCGTTGGCGTGGCCGCTGGCGAGCTTCGCCATCAGGTCGGCGGTGGCCGGCGCGACAACCAGCAGATCGGCCTCGCGCGACAGCCTGATATGGCCGACATCGTGCTCGTCCTTGCGGTCGAACAGCTCGGTGAAGACATGGTCGGCCGAAAGCGCGCCGACCGACAGCGTGGTGACGAATTCCTGCGCCGCCGACGTCATCACCACCCGCACCGAAGCGCCCCGCTCGCGCAACCGCCGGATCAGGTCGAGCGTCTTGTAGGCGGCAATGCCGCCGCCGATGATGAGCAGGACGCGCTTGCCGGAGAGCGAGCCCCTCGGAACTGGCCTGCCGGTAGTGGCAACAATCGGCGTCGCCTGTTCCTTGGAGTCCGCCAGCGCGCGCAGCGTCTTCTCGATCTGACCGATACGGTCGGCCTGCCCTGCCCGGCCTTCGACTGCGGCGCGTATCATCGCCCGCGCCTGCTCCTCCATCGAGCGGCCATTTTCGGCCGCGAGTTGCCGGAGCAGGTCCTTGACCTCGTCATCCAGATTGCGAATCGTGATGCTGGCCATGTGATTGCACTCGCTTCAGCTAGTGCTTGCAATGATAGCAGTGCAATCAATCGGTGACAAGCCGCATGGCGGTCAGAGCAATTTCCAGGTGATGTAGATCAGCGTCAGCGCAATCACCCACAGCGCAACGCGACCGGAGCGGGTGTGGCGCGCTTCGGCCCTGCCTATCGCGCTCGCGGTCGCTTCGTCGAAGCGCAGGCCGTTTTCCGCCATCAAATCGATCTCACGCGACAGCCGCTCGGTGCGGGCCACAAGATCCGGCGCCTGCCTTGCCAGCGACACAAAGGCTCTGCCCGCGTCGCGCACGTCGGTGAGCATGCCGCGCGGGCCGAGATTGCCCGCAATCCAGTCGCTGACCACAGGCTCGGATGTCTTCCACATGTTGAAGGCCGGATCGAGCGTGCGGGCGACGCCTTCGACCACCACCATGGTCTTCTGCAAAAGCACCAGCTCGGTCCGCGTCGCCATATCGAACAGCTCGGTGACTTCGAACAGCAGCGTCAGCAACTTCGCCATCGAAATGGTCTCGGCCGACTGGCCGTGGATCGGCTCACCAATGGCGCGGATCGCCTGAGCGAAGGCCGAGACATTGTGCTGGCGCGGCACATAGCCCGCCTCGAAATGCACCTCGGCGACGCGCTGATAGTCGCGCACGATGAAGCCGTAGAGGATCTCGGCGAGGAAGCGCCGCTCCTTCTTGCCGAGCCGGCCTGCAATGCCGAGATCGACGGCGACGATGGTGCCGTTGGCCTCGACGAACAGGTTGCCCGGATGCATGTCAGCATGGAAGAAGCCGTCGCGCAACGTGTGCCTGAGGAACGACTGGACCACATTGGCCGCAATCGCCCTGAGGTCGTGGCCGGCAGCGGCGAGGCCGGCCAGATCGTTCATCTTGATGCCGTCGATCCACTCCATGGTGAGGACATCGCGGCCGGTCCGCTCCCAGTCGACCGCTGGCACGCGAAAACCCGGATCGTCCTTGGTGTTCTCGCCGAGTTCCGAAAGCGCGGCCGCCTCGAGCCTCAGATCCATCTCGATTCTGGTGGTCTGCGCCAGCGTTTCGGTCACCTCGACCGGGCGCAGGCGGCGCGACGCGGGGATGTATTTCTCCTGCAGGCGGGCGGCAAGGAAGTAGCTTTCGAGATCCTGAAAGAAGCGGCGCCGCACGCCGGGCCGGATGACCTTCACCGCCACGCGCGAAGGGCTACCCTCGCGCACGACTTCGGCGCAGTGCACCTGCGCGATCGAAGCCGCCGCCACCGGCTCGCCGAAGCCGGCATAGAGGTCGTCTATCCTGCGTCCGAGCGAGGCTTCGATTGCATGAACCGCCTCCACCCTCGGAAAAGTGTGCATCTTGTCCTGCAGCAATGCGAGATCCAGCGCCATGTCGTTGCCGACGACATCGGGCCGCGTCGCCAGGAACTGGCCGAGCTTGACGTAGGAGGGTCCGAGCCGCACCACCGCCCGCGCCAGCCTGTCGCCGCGCTGATAGCTCAACGCCCGGCGGCGGGTGAAAAGCCGCGCCACGCGCCAGCCGAATTTCGGCATGCCTGAGAGCTCTTCGCCCGGCAACGCCGCGACGACGCCCTCGCGGACCAGCACCCAGCCGGCCCGGGCGAGCCTGAAGGCGGCAGCGACGCTGCTCATAGCGCTGCCTGCCTCAAAGGGGCCTGTTTCAAAGCGGCCTGCTGCAAAGGGCTGCGCCTCAAAGCTTCCAGCCAGAATGAAGGGCGGCGATGCCGCCCGAATAGTTGCGGAAGGTGACGCGGTCGAAGCCGGCGCGGGTGATCATCGCTGCGAAATTCTGCTGGTTGGGGAACTTACGGATGGATTCGACCAGATAAGAGTAGGGCTCATCGTCGCCTGTCACCGCCTTGCCGATTCTGGGGATCGCGTTGAACGACCAGGCCTCATAGGTCTTGTCGAGCAGCGGCATGTCGACCTCGGAGAACTCCAGGCACAGAAACCGTCCGCCGCGCTTCAGCACGCGATAGGCTTCGGCAAGCGCGACCTCGATGCGCGGCACGTTGCGGATGCCGAACGCGATCGTATAGGCGTCGAAGCTATCATCCTCGAACGGCAGCGCCTCGGCATTGGCCTCGACGAAATCGGTGTTTGCGGCAAGCCCCAGCTTCTCGGCGCGGTCGCGGCCGACGGTCAGCATCGAGCCATTGATGTCGAGCACCGTGGCATGGGCCTGGCGCTGGCTGGCCTCGACGATGCGGAAGGCGATATCGCCGGTGCCGCCGGCGACATCGAGCACTTTCCAGCCCGGCCGCTTCGGCGGATTGAGCCAGGCGACCATCGCGTCCTTCCACAGCCGATGCAACCCGGCCGACATCAGATCGTTCATCAGGTCGTATCGATTGGCCACCTTATGGAAGACGTCGTTGACCAGGGGCTGCTTCTCGCCTGCCCCGATCTTTCTGAAACCATAGGAGGTTTCCATGCCGCCCGCGGCCGTGGTTCTCTCAACTGACATTATTTTGATCCGCCATAAAATCGGCGGGACCATAGCCGATCGATGGTGCCGACGCTATTGTCCAAGGCGCGGTTTTCGGCCGCGCTTTCAAAACCCTGCCGGGAAAGGTCTTACATGATTTTCCGGCCAGCACCTGTGCGAGAGCAGCATACCGGACGGGATGACCGCATGATTTTGAAGGCCGAGCTGCACTGCCACATCGAAGGGGCGGCAGCGCCCGAGCTTGTCCTCAGCCAGGCCCGCAAATACGGCAAGGATCCTTCGCCCTATATCCAGGACGGCTCCTTCGTCTGGCACGATTTCACCTCGTTTCTCGCGGCTTACGATTTCGCTTCCGACCTGTTCCGCAGTGAAGAGGATTATGCGCGCCTTGCCGACTATTATCTGACCAGCCTCGCCCGCGATGGCGCCATCTATTCCGAGGTTTTCACCTCGCCGGATCATGCCAAAAAGGCCGGGCTGTCGCCAAAAGCCTATACGGATGCGCTGGGCGAAGGCATGGCCCGCGCGAGAGCCAAGACCGGCATCGAGGGACGCATGATCGTCACCGGCGTGCGCCATGTCGGCGTCGAGGCGATCGAGCAGGCGGCGCGCTTCGCGGCGCGCTGCGGTCATCCGCTGGTGACCGGTTTCGGCGTCGCCGGCGACGAGCGCATCGGCGATTTCGAAGATTATGTGCGCGCCTTCGAGATCGCGCGCGAAGCGGGCCTCGGCATCACCATCCATGCCGGCGAGCTGATGGGCTGGGAAAGTGTGGCGGCGGCTCTCGACCACATCCGCCCGTCCCGCATCGGCCATGGCGTTCGCGCCATCGAGAACCCCGACCTTGTCCGCCGCATAGCCGACCAGGGCGTGGTGCTGGAATGCTGCCCAGGCTCCAACATCGCGCTGAAAGTCTTCGACAGCTTCGCCGACCACCCCTTTCCGGCGCTGCGCGCCGCCGGCTGCAAGGTGACGCTCAACTCCGACGACCCGCCCTATTTCTGGACTTCGCTGAAGCGCGAATACGATATCGCCGCCGAGCATTTCCGCATGGACGACAAGGCGCTCACCGGCATCACTCGGACGGCCATCGAGGCGGCCTTCGTGGATAAGAAGACCAAGGCGATGCTGCTAGGCCGGTTAGACGTGAAGGTGCGGTGAGTGAGTAGGGGAGTAGTCGGTAGTCAGTAGTTATGCATTTGGCCGAGCGCGCATAGATCGGTTGAAGGCCGGAGCTTTCCCCGAGGCAAGGACTCGCAAATCGGCTCACTATTCACTACTCACTACTGACTACTACCCCGAACCAGTCGGAGCACATCATGCAGGGCGTCACCGTCGTCGACCACCCCCTTGTCCAGCACAAGTTGAGCATCATGCGCAAGAAGGAGACCTCGACGGCCGGTTTCCGGCGGCTGCTGCGTGAGATTTCGCTTCTGCTCGGCTACGAGGTGACCCGCAATCTCGAGCTGACCACGACCATGATCGAGACCCCGATCGAGGAGATGGAGGCGCCGACGCTGGAAGGCAAGAAGCTGGTCTTCGCCTCGGTGCTGCGCGCCGGCAACGGCCTGCTCGAGGGCCTGCTCGACCTAGTGCCGGCCGCCCGCGTCGCCCATATCGGCCTCTACCGCGACCACGAGACGCTGGAAGCGGTCGAATATTTCTTCAAGGCGCCGAGCGACCTTGCCGACCGTCTGGTGATCGTCGTCGATCCGATGCTGGCAACCGCCAATTCGGCGATCGCCGCGATCGACAAGCTGAAGGGACGCGGCGCCACCAACATCCGCTTCCTCTGCCTTCTGGCCGCGCCGGAAGGCATCGAGCGCTTCACCAAGGCGCATCCGGACGTGCCGATCTTCACCGCCTCGATCGACCGGCAGCTGAACGACAAGGGCTACATCATGCCCGGCCTCGGCGATGCCGGCGACCGCATGTACGGGACAAAGTGAGCGCCCTTCTTAACTGGCCGTTTACGCAAGCTTGCGGTTCCCGCACGCGTTAAAGTCGTACACACCATGCCGGGCTTAAGGATGCTGCCTTCGGGAGCAATTCCAGGAAAGTGTGAAGCGGTTTTCCGTTCGGAATTGCCCCGAAACAAAGGGATAGAGCGGTTCAACGTTTCCTTGAAACGATGAAACGCTCCAGGGGGCATCCATGCTGCGCAAGCTTCTTATCCTCGGCATCTTTGCCGGAACCTCGGCTTCGATTCCGATCGTCTATCAGGCTAACCCGCATCTGGTGGACGGCCTGCTGAAGTCGACCGTCGCCTCGCAGCCGGCAGCACCGGAAGCTCAGCCGCAGGTCAATCTCGCTTCGGTCCCGGACAAACCGCCGACGCCGATGCCGCTCGGCCGCCAGGTGCTGGTCAACGCCGATGGGCGCGGCCACTTCACGTCGCAGTTCAAGCTCAACGGCCGCCAGATCGACGGCTTGATCGACACCGGCGCGACGCTGGTCGCCATCAACGCCTCGACCGCGCGCAGGATCGGCATCTCGCTCAACCCGTCCGACTTCAATCGCCAGGTGAACACCGCCAACGGGGTGATTAAAGCCGCCGTGGTGACGGTCGAGCGCCTGCAGATCGGCAAGATCTCCGTCGACGGCGTCCAGGCGATGGTACTCGACGACAAAGCGTTGCAGACCAACCTGATCGGCATGAGCTTCCTGCAGCGGTTGCAGAAATACCAGGTCCAGAACGGCGCGCTGCTGCTCGTCCAGTAAGTCCGATCAGCGCGGCAGTATCCGCCTGAGCACGGTCTTTTCGGCGGGCGGTTTGGAACCGCCGATCGTATAAGCCGCCCGCACGGCCGCCGCCGCCGCCTCGGCTTCCGCATTGGTGCGGGCATGCACCAGCGCCAGCGCCTCGCCCGGGCGCAGCTCGGCGCCGACCGGCAACAGCCGGGTCAGACCGACGGCATGATCGATTTTGTCGTCCGGATGGGAGCGCCCGCCGCCGAGCGTGACGACGGCAAGCCCGATGTCCCGCGTGGCGATGCCGGTCACGAACCCTTCCTGTTCCGCTTTGACGGCCAGTTCGACCGGCGCCGTCGGCAGATAATTCTCCGGCTTCTCGATGAAATCGCCGGGACCGCCAAGCGCGGAAACCATCCGCGCGAACACGGCTGCGGCACGGCCGCCGGCGAGCGCTTCGGTGGCGCGCCTGGTACCGTCCTGGTAGGACGAGACGAGGCCCGCCGCCTGCAGCATCTCGGCGGCGAGAGCCAGCGTCACCTCCTCCAGCCGGCGGTCGCGATAGCGGCCGGTGAGAAAATCGACGGCATTCTTCACCTCGACCGCATTGCCGGCGGCCGAGGCCAGCGGCTCGTTCATACCCGTTACCAGCGCCGAGGCGCTCAGGCCGGCGCCATTGGCCACCTCGACCAGGCTGTTCGCCAGGGCGGCCGCGTCGCGCGACTTTTCCATGAAGGCGCCGTTGCCGACCTTGACGTCGAGCACCAGCGAGCCCAAGCCCGCGGCCAGCTTCTTCGACAGGATCGAGGCGGTGATCAGCGGGACCGATTCGACCGTGCCGGTGACGTCGCGGATCGCGTAGAGCCGGCGGTCGGCCGGCGCGAGATTGGCAGTCTGGCCGATGATGGCGCAACCGGTCTCGAGCACCGTCTTGCGAAAAAGCGCCACGTCCGGCTGGCTGGCATAGCCGGGGATGGCATCCATCTTGTCCAGCGTGCCGCCGGTGTGGCCGAGGCCGCGGCCCGAGATCATCGGCACATAAGCGCCGCAGGCGGCGACGATCGGCGCCAGCATCAGCGAGACATTGTCGCCGACGCCGCCGGTCGAATGCTTGTCGGTGACCGGGCCCGGCAGGTCGGACCAGTCGAGCACGTCGCCGGAATCGCGCAT
Source organism: Mesorhizobium sp. CA8 (assembly GCF_020164955.1). Taxonomy (GTDB): domain Bacteria; phylum Pseudomonadota; class Alphaproteobacteria; order Rhizobiales; family Rhizobiaceae; genus Mesorhizobium. The sequence continues at coordinate 122,847 of NZ_JAIUHG010000010.1, read as the reverse complement.
GGCGATCGTCAGCGCGACGGCTTCCTCACGGCTCATGCCGTTGAGGAAAACCGCCATCGCAAAAGCGCCGACCTGGCCCTCGGAGATGGTGCCGGCCGTCAGCCCGGCAATGAAGGCTGCGATCTCGTCGGCCGAGAGTTTGTGGCCGTTGCGTTTGCGACGGATGATCTCCTGCGGAAGCATCAGTCGGGCAAGCCGTCCTGGAAGACGCGCCGCAGGATCGTCGCCAGCCGCGCGCCGCCGACCGGCGCCATGTCCTTGGTTTCCTGGTGTGAGAGTTCCGCTCCCGTCATGCCGGCCGCCAGGTTGGTGACGACCGAGCAGGCGGCGACCTTGAGCCCGAGGAAGCGGGCGAGGATGACCTCCGGCACGGTAGACATGCCGACGGCGTTGGCCCCCATGACGCGCGCCATGCGGATCTCGGCCGGCGTTTCGAAGCATGGTCCCGAGAACCACATATAGACGCCTTGATGCAGCGCGGTTCCCGTTGCCTTCGCCGCTTTCTCGATCGCCTTGCGCAGGCCCGCATCATAGGCCTCCGTGAGGCCGACGAAGCGGCGGTCGCTCGGCTCGCCGATCAGCGGGTTGGAGCCGGAGAAATTGATGTGGTCAGTGATCAGCATCACCGAGCCCGGTCCCATTTCTGGGTCCACCGAGCCGGCGGCATTGGTGAGGATGAGGTGCGAGATGCCGATGCCGGCAAGCACCTCAAGCGCCGGACGCATCGCGCCCGCGTTGCCATGCTCGTAATAATGCGCCCGGCCGGACAACATTAGCACCGGCGTGCCGGCGAAATGCCCGGCCACCACCTCGCCGGCATGGCCGGAGACACCGCTGCGCGGGAATCCCGGCAATTCGGCATAGGAAATGCGCCTGGCATCCTTGACCTGATCGACCAGCCCCCCGAGGCCCGAGCCCAGCACGAGCGCCACTGTGGGCGCCAGCCCGTCCAGCTTCTCGACCAGATGATCCAGCGCTTCCTTCATTTCAGCCCCGCTCTTCATTTCAATATGTCGCCCCTGAAGCCGTAGGGCAGCATGTCGCCCATGGTCACCGTCTCGGCCACGCCGCTATTGTCGCACAGATAGAGCTTCGTCTCCGGCCGGCAGAATTCCGCCAGCCGCTGCCGGCAGCCGCCGCAGGGCGAGCATTTGGCCATGCGTTCGGCGATCACCGCGATCTCGATGATCTTGCCGCCGCCGCCCATGATGTAGTGGCCAAGCGCCGTCGTCTCCGCGCACCAGCCTTCCGGATAGGACGCCACCTCGATGTTGGCGCCGGTGAAGACGCGCCCGTCCTCCGTGCGCAGCGCTGCGCCCACCGGGAACTTCGAATAGGGCGCATAGGCCTTGGCCATCGCCGTCTTCGCCGCCTCGAACAGATCATGCGACATCCGGTTCTTCTCTCCCACGATCTTGTTCAAATGCCGGTCGCCGCTGGACGAAATTGCGCCTTAGCGTTCCTTCACGTAAGGCACGCCGCCGGCGCGCGGCGGGATGGCTTTGCCGATGAAGCCGGCGAGCAGGATGACGGTGAGCACATAGGGCAGCGCCTGCATGAACTGCACCGGCACCTTGCCGATGATCGGCAGCGGCGAGCCCTGCAGGCGGATTGCTGCGGCATCGAGGAAGCCGAACAAAAGGCAGGCGAACATGGCGTTGACCGGCTTCCATTTGGCGAAGATGAGCGCTGCCAGCGCGATATAGCCCTTGCCCGCAGTCATGTCCTTCACGAAGCCGCCATTCTGCACCATCGAGAGATAGGCGCCGGCGACTCCGGTGAGAATGCCGGTGCAGATCAGCGCGCGATAGCGTAGCCAGGCGACCGAGATGCCGGCGGTATCGACGGCGGCGGGATTTTCGCCGACGGCACGCATCCTCAGCCCAAAGCGGGTGCGAAACAACACCCACCAGGTGAACGGCACCATGGCGAAGGCGAAATAGACCAGGATCGAATGGCCGGAGATTAGCTCGCCATAGATCGGACCGATGACCGGCACATCCCTGACCGCGTCGGCGCCGGGCCAGGTGATCGCTTCGAAGCGCTCGCCCGGCTGCAGCGCCGGCGTGCGCCCGCCCTGTTGGAACCAGGCCTGGCCGAGGATGATGGTCGATCCGGCGGCGATGAAATTAATGGCCACGCCGGAGACGATCTGGTTGCCGCGATGCGTGATCGAGGCAAAGCCGTGCACCAGCGCGAAGGCGACCGAGATCAGCACCGCCGTGCCGAGACCGATCAGCGCCGAGTGGAAGACGGCGGCGGCGGAAGCTCCGGCAAAGGCGCCGACCAGCATCTTGCCTTCCAAGCCAATGTCGAAGATGCCGGCCCGCTCCGAATAGAGGCCCGCCAGGCAGGCGAGCAGCAGCGGCACCGAAAGGCGGATCGTCGAATCGAGCACCTGGACGATTGCGTTGAACATGTCCATCTCAGGCCCCCGTGCCTTTGACCGCCTGCATGCCGACCGACTTTGGGCTGACGGAGGCGAACAGCGCCTGGATGTAAGGCCTAAACATGTGTTCCAGCGCGCCGGCAAAGAGGATGACCAGGCCCTGGATGATGACGATCATGTCGCGGCTGATTGCCGGCATCTCGAAGGCAAGCTCGGCGCCGCCCTGGTAGAGCATGCCGAACAGGATCGCCGCCAAGACGATGCCGACCGGATGCAGCCGGCCCATCAGCGCCACCGCGATGCCGACATAACCGGCGCCGGACACGAAATCGATCGCGACATTGTGCTGGTCGCCCATCACCGGGTTGAGCGCCATCATGCCGGCCAGCGCGCCCGAGATCATCATCGCGGTTATGATGATGCGGGTTTCCGATATACCGGCGTAGCGCGCCGCCTTCGGGCTGTGGCCATAGGTGCGCATCTCATAGCCCAGCCTGGTGCGCCAGATCAAAAGCCAGACCAGGAAGGCCATGACCAGCGCCAGCAGGAAGCAGATGTTGAGCGGCGCGGAACGTATCTTGGCGCCGAACAATTCGATGATCCAGTTGAGCTTCGGCAGTTCGGCGCCGGCGAGGAAATTGCGCGTCTGCGGCGCCTGCGAGCCGGCCGGCTTCAGCGGGCCGACCAGCAGATAGACCATCACCGAGGCCGCGATGAAGTTGAACATGATGGTGGTGATGACGATGTGCGAGCCGCGCTTGGCCTGCAGATAGGCCGGGATCAGGCCCCACAGCGCGCCGAACGCCGCCGCGGCAACGATCGCGATGGGAAAGATCACCCACCAGGGCAGCACGCTGTCGAAGCTCAGGCACACCAGCGCGATGCCCAGGCCGCCTATATAGGCCTGGCCCTCGGTGCCGATGTTGAAAAGGCTGCAATGCGCCGCCACCGCCACCGACAGCCCGGTGAAGATGAAGGTCGTGGCGTAGAAGAGCGTGAAGGCTATGCCTGTGCCCTTGCCGAAGGCGCCTTCGACCAGGATGACGGCGGCACGGAACGGATTTTCCCCGACCAGCATGACGACGAAGCCGGCGACGATGAAGGCGACCGCCAGGTTGATCACCGGAATCAACCCATAATCGGCCCAGGCCGGCAGCTTGGCGTAAGGCGTGCTCATTCGGCGGCCTCCTGGTGCTCGACGCCGGCCATGAGCAGGCCGAGCTCGCCTTCGGTCGCATCAGGGCCGCGCTCGCCGACGACACGGCCGGCGAACATCACCAGGATGCGGTCGGACAGCGAACGGATCTCGTCAAGCTCGACCGAGACCACCAGCACCGCCTTGCCCTGGTCGCGCATGGCGATCAGCCGCTTGTGGATGAATTCGATGGCGCCGACATCGACGCCGCGCGTCGGCTGGCCGACGATCAGCACGCCCGGATCCTGCTCCATCTCCCTGGCCAGCACGATCTTCTGCTGATTGCCGCCGGAGAAATTAGCTGTCTTCAGCCGCGGATTGCCCGGGCGGATGTCGTATTTCTCAATCTTGTCCTTAGCGTCGGCCATGATGGCATCGACGTCGAGGAACGGCCCCTTCAGATAGCGCTCGTCGTCATGATAGCCGAGGATGGAATTCTCGTTCTCCTCGAAGGCGAGCACCAGTCCGACATGGTGGCGGTCCTCCGGTACATGGGCGAGCCCCCGGTCGCGCAATTCGCCGGGATCGGCCTTGCCGGTGAGATCGATCGGCTTGCCTTCCAGCATCACCTCGCCGGAAACCGCATGTCGGATGCCGGAGATTGCCTCCAGCAGTTCGGACTGGCCGTTGCCGGCAACGCCGGCGATGCCGACGATCTCGCCGCCGCGCACGTCGAAGGAGACGTTGTCGACCATGGTGACGCCGCGCGAATCCTTCACCGTCAGGTTCTTGACCGAGAGTTTTACGGCGCCAGCTTCCGACTGGCCCTTCTCGACCCGCAGAAGCACGCGCCGGCCGACCATCAGCTCGGCCAGTTCGCCGACCGTGGTCTCCTTCGTCACCCGGGTCGCCACCATCGTGCCCTGGCGCATCACCGAAACCGTGTCGGTGATCGCCATGATCTCGCGCAGCTTGTGCGTGATGAGCACGATGGTTTTTCCTTGATCCTTCAATTGCTTGAGAATGCGAAAGAGATGGTCGGCCTCGGCCGGCGTCAAGACGCCCGTCGGCTCGTCGAGGATCAGGATCTCGGCGCCGCGGTAGAGCGCCTTGAGGATTTCGACACGCTGCTGCAGGCCGACCGGCAGCTCTTCGATGATGGCGTCGGGATCGACCTCGAGGCCGTATTCGCGCTCCAGCCGGTCGAGTTCCGAGCGCGCTTTGGCGATGCTGCTCTTCAGCAGCACATCGTTCTCGGCGCCGAGGATGACGTTCTCCAGCACCGTGAAATTGTCGACCAGCATGAAATGCTGGTGCACCATGCCGATGCCGAGCGCGATGGCGTCGTTTGACGTGTTGATCGACACCGGCTTGCCGCCGACTCGGATTTCGCCGCTGTCGGCCTGGTAGAAACCGTAGAGGATCGACATCAGCGTCGACTTGCCGGCGCCGTTTTCGCCGACGATGCCGTGGATGGTGCCGCGCGCGACCTCCAGGTTGATGTCGCGGTTGGCGCGTACGGCGCCAAAACTCTTGTTGATGCCTATGAGCTCGATTGCGGCTTGCGCCATGCAGCCTGTCCCACTCGTTATTTTTTTATCGCTTGGTCAAAATGCCTAGCATGATGCCCCGCCCGTGCCAATTGGCCGGAACGCCATTCACTCTCGACAAATCCCCGCGTCCTTGTCAATTTCGAACCTGAGCAGGTTCCGCAAAAGTGTCCCACGGTTTTGCGATCAGAATCTGCGAGAACCAACAGAGCATAAGCAGATACTTGTGGGCATCCCACGAATATCTGCTTGGGTGGAGGCTTCACATTCGAAGGGTCGGTTTGCATGGCCATGCCTGACGATCGGTTGACGACGCTGGAAATCCGCGCCGCCGAGCAGGAAAAGACCATCGAGGAATTGTCCGGCCAGATCGCCGAACAATGGAAGGTGATCGAGCGCATGGAGCGCAAGCTCATAGCCCTCGCCGACCGTTTCCTGGAATTGGAGGAGCAGACCGCCTCCGACGTGCCGGTGACCAAGCCGCCGCATTGGTGAGGAGCCATGGGGAAGAACGGCCATGTCCAGTGAAAGCGACAATGTCGCCAGGGCCGGCGATTATGTCTTTGGCCTGATGAACGACAGGGAACGCGCCCGCGCCGAGCGCGACCTCGAGATCGATCCCGCCTTTCGCGAGATGGTGCTGCGGCTGGCCGAGCGCTTGCGCGTCTTCGATCCCGCGGGGCCTGACGAGCGCAGCAACCGCTGGGAGCTGGTCACGCAACGTCTTGCCGAACTGCCGCAGATGCAGACGCGGCTGGCTGGCGTCGCCGCCCGCGAGATGGAACCGCCGCCGCCGATGATCCACCGGCTCGACCGCAAGCCCTATGGGGTCGGCCTGCATTCGCTCGGCGGCAGGCTGGGCTTTGTCATCGCGCTTGCCCTGGTGGCGGCCTTTGCGCTCGGCTATCTCGCCGGCACGCTATAGGTCGCGTGACATCAGAAGCATCGGCGCGCCGTCCTGCTCGAAAGTCTCGACTGCCGACCACCCGAGCGCTTCGTAAAAGCCGCGCGCCTGCCAAGCGTGCCGACACCGGCCGTCGCTGCGTGGGCCTCGACGGTTCTGACCAGCGCCGTGCCGACACCGCCGCTTCGATAGGCTTGCTCGACGACCAGTCCGGCCAGCCATGGCGTCAGATTATGCGGCGAACTGATCTCGTCGCGGACGAGCAGGCAGCTCCCGACCGGCCGGCCGCGGTCGCGGGCCACAAAGGCGGCCTCGAAGCCATCGCCGGCGATCAGCCCGCGCAGGCCGGCCATGTCCTCGTCGAGTGTCCGATCCGTGCCCTCGAAGAAAGCTTTGAGCCGAAGCCGCGCCATTGGTTCGACGTCGTCCTCGGCCATCGCTTCAATTGCAGGCTGCATCACCGTCTCCAAATGAAACCGCCGGGCGTTGGCCCGGCGGTGGAAGACAAAAAGTCGGAGCGGTTCAATCGCTGAACCGCTCTGGTTCAACTGCCGGTCAATACGGGCAATTGTTGTCGGCGGTATAGTCGTGGACCTGGACCTTGCCGGCGATGATATCGGCCTTGGCCTTTTCGACGGCCGCCTTCATCTCATCGGTCACCAGCGCCTTGTTGTTGTCGTCCATAGCGTAGTCGACGCCGCCCTCCTTCAGGCCGAGATTTTCGACGCCGCCTTTGAAGGTGCCGTTCTTGCCGTCCATGAAGGCGTTGTAGACGGCAACGTCGACGCGCTTCAGCATCGAAGTCAGCACCTTGCCGGGCTGCAGGCCGTTCTGGTTGGAATCGACGCCGATGCCGAGCTTGCCCGCATCGGCTGCCGCCTGCAGCACGCCGACGCCGGTGCCGCCAGCAGCCGCGTAGACCACATCGGCGCCCTGGTCGATCTGCGTCTTGGCGATCTCACCGCCCTTGGCCGGGTCGTTCCAAGCAGCCGGCGTGTCGCCGGTCATGTTCTGGATCACCTCGGTGGCGCCGGCCGACTTGGCGCCGCCGACATAGCCGCATTCGAACTTGCGGATCAGGGGGATGTCCATGCCGCCGACGAAGCCGACCTTCTTCGACTTCGACGCCATCGCCGCCAGGATGCCGACGAGGTATGAGCCTTCATTCTCCTTGAACACCAGCGAGCGGACATTGGGCAGGTCGACGGCATCATCGATGATGGCGAAGTTCAGATCGGTATATTCGGCCGCGACCTTCTTCAGCGCGTCCTCCCAGGCAAAGCCGGCCATGACGATCGGGTTGCGGCCGTCCTCGGCAAAGCGGCGCAGCGCCTGCTCGCGCTGCGAGGCGTTGGAGACCTCGAATTCGACATAGGGGATGCCGGTCTCGGCCTTGAACTTCTCCGCGCCATGATAGGCGGCCTCGTTGAAGGATTTGTCGAACTTGCCGCCCAGATCATAAAGGATAGCCGGCTGGACATCCGCGGCGAAAGCCGGAAGAACCATTGCGGTTGCGGCCAGAAGGCCGAGAACGATACGTTTCATGTGATCCACACCCTGTCGGTTTTTTTTCCGTTTTGCACCGCCTGCCCGCCCGGTTCTCCGGCGGGCTTGCGGCGCCAGGCAGGAAGTGTTTTTCCCCTCCCGCTCGCGGTCAATCTGGCACGGCGCGAAACAAAATTCACGTGGAATTTTGACCTGTTGGAAAAAGCGGTTACCGGCGGTTGGACTCTGCGTTTCGCCGTGGCCGACCCGTCCGCAGCAGCGTCAAAACTAGGGCCTTCAGGGACTTGGGGCGAATTCCGCGCCACGGCGCTTGCGCCGATAGCCGATGGCGTAGAGCAGGAAGGCAAGCACCGCGAACACGGCAAAACCAGGCTGCGCGAGCACCCAGGCGACGGCGCTGTCCCAGACCAGCGAGCTTGTCTTGGCGCGCACGAAAGTCTCGAAGGCCGCGTGGGTATCCGGCGAGACAGCCAGCCAGCTTGTGTTGAGCGGCGTCATCACCAGCGCCGATGCTGCGACAGAGCGTGTCGTGTCGATCACCGCCATGATGACGGAGATCGACAGCGCAATCATGGCTGCCAGCCGAAAGATGAAACGCAACATCGACGCTCTCCCCGAACGCTCCCGTCTAGCCCCCAATCGACATAGAGCGTGCGTGGTTCCCGCGCAATCGCGGCCCGTGAAATTAGCGAGCCCGCGCCGGCTTGCGCCGGTTCACCCGCCAGATGGCGAAAATGCCGCCGGCGATCAGGCCGCCCAGGCCGACAAAAGCCGCGAAAAATCCGCAGGCGCCCTCGAAACAGCTCATATGCGTCAGGTCCGCGATCAGGGAGCCGGCGAAGAACCCGCCGCAGGCGCCGATCGCGCCGCCAAGCAGGATGCCGAGCAGCGCGGCAAGGATCGAGACCAGGACCGGCGGCCGCTCGGTCTCCGGATTGGCATAGACGGTCTCGGAGCCCGAACCGTTGCGCAGGAGATAGATGCAGAGAAGGCCGATCGCGATCTCGGCCACGGTGAAGCCCAGCGCCTCGACCGAGAACACGAAGGCGTAGGACACATAGGCCTGGCGCAGGACGAGCCAGATGATGATAGCGATCTGCCAGATCGTGTAATGGCGCGGGAAGCGGGCCGAGCGGTTGAAGGCAAGGCCAAGCAGGTACAATCCCCACAGGATGGTGATCACGCCGCCGGTCAAGCCGCCATAGACGAGCAGGAATGCATTTTCGGGCAGGCTGAAGTCGCCGATCAGCCGCCAGTTCGCAATCAGGCCATAGGCCGACAAGCCCATGACGATGACGAGCCACGCCACCGGGATGAAGGAAAGTCCGCTGTCCGGTCGCCCCGCGGGTTGCTGGTCGATCGACGCCATGCCAGGACGATGCCCCTCGCCCAAGCAATTCCGGCAAGGCCGCCTGGCGGCTTTTCGTCGGAAATTGCAAAAACCGAACTGGCAATTCCAGGGAAAGCTCGCAACCGTTCACCGGGATAGCATGAAAACAAAGATTTAGCGCAGTCGACAGCCGGGCGGAGGTGAAGTCAAGCATCACCGGCGCGGCACGATGGGCCTGTGCACATCATTCGAACGGATCGCCCCTCTTGACCCGCGCCCTCGGCTCGCTCCGCGGCAAAAGCCGCGGCAACGCCATTATGGCTTGGCATTCGCTTTCGGATCGACTAGATGAGCCCCGCGCCTGTTTGCCTAGACGGCTACCGGCGCAGGGAAGGGTTGCCTGCCGGTTGAGGGCATACCACATATCCGTTGAGGACTTCCCATGGGAGCATCTCCCCAACCCGCGCGGCGAAACCGGCCGGCGCGAGATGTCAACGACGGAGAGGTGGCCGAGTGGTTGAAGGCGCACGCCTGGAAAGTGTGTTTACGGGAAACCGTAACGCGGGTTCGAATCCCGCTCTCTCCGCCAGCCTTGCATCGGGCTCCTAAGCGTTGAATTAGTTTTTTGTGAGCGTGCCCCACAGCCGTGCCTGCACGCCGGTACCACCTGTGTCGCTCCGATGCTGCTCGATTGTTAAGCTCCGCCCCATTCAGACCGCCGGGCAAAAATTGCCGAAACCGCTGGTATCAGTGCGGGGCGAACGCGAACTGCTGCCCATCCGAGCAGAAATCTCGACCATCAAGCGAACTTTCCTTTCCGCGAGGCATCTTGGATGATGATAATGTCGAAATCCGGAGGCGCGTATGGAGCATGTGAGCCTTGCGCAGCGGAAAGGAACCAGCGATGCGGCGCTGGTCATGGAGGCCAGGAATGGCCAGGTGCACAGCCTCGGTCTGCTGTTCGAACGCCACCGGCCGCAGCTCTATGCGGCAGCCGTATCGCTGCTCGGCTACACGAGCAATGCCGAGGATGCCGTTCACGACACTTTCCTGACCGCTCTCGCGCGGCTCGACCAATTGCGCGAGCCCGCGGCCGTAGGCGGATGGCTTCACGCGATTCTCAGAAACTGCTGCCTGATCGAGCGGCGGCAGCGCCGGCCGCAGATCGGCGGCGCGCAGGCGGAGCAGCATTTCCGCGACATGCCGGACGACGAGCGGATCGAGACCGGCATCGAAACTCGCGAACTGCGCGACTGGGTGTGGGCGGCATTGCGGAAGCTGCCGGAAGAACATCGCGCCACGGTCATGCTGCGCTATTTCAGCTTCTACAATTCCTATGAGGAGGTTTCGACCATCCTCGGTGTTCCGGTCGGTACCGTGCGGAGCCGGCTGTTCGATGCCAAGATCAGACTGTCCGAGCTGCTCCTGTCCGCCGCAGGCGACCGCGACGAGACGCACGAGCAACTCCAGGCGGAACGCCGGTCATTTTATGAAGACGCCTTCCGCACGCTCTATTGCGGGCAGCGCGACAAGTTCCTCTCGCATTTCTCCGACGACTTGCAACTGATCTGGTCAACCACCGGCAACCGCTTCCGCGGCCGGGAACATTTCGATGCGGAGATGGATTCCGATCTGCAAACGGGCGTGCGGGTCCAGCCGAAGCGGATCATGGCAAGCGACAACATCACCGTGCTCGAGGCTGCGATCGCCAATCCGCCGGAAACGCCCTATCTCTGCCCGCCCGGCGTCGTGATGGTCATGAAGGAGGGCGCAGCGCAGGTGGAGCGTCTCTACCTTCATATGGCTGCGCGTCCTCCGTTTCCGATGGACTGACGCCAACGAACTATCGCTCGTTCTCGCCGAGCGAACTTTTGCGGCTGCGAATGCATCTCTTTCCCATAGGGACCGCAGTGGTCCCCCCGGACCAGGAGGAGTTCCATGATGACCGCTTTGCTTTCCACCTTCGCGCGGATGCTGGCCGCCGGCGGCACCGCGGCATTTCTAATCTATGTTCCATCGCCCGCTTATGCCGACGATGCATCCAATGCCCTCGCCACAACCCATAAGGATATCGAACAGACCTTCGGCAAGGTGCCGGATTTCCTCAAGGCGTTTCCCGATAGCGGATTGCCCGGAGCCTGGGCGGAAACCAAGGCTCTCGAGTTCAGCGACGGCGCCCTGACCGTGAAGACCAAAGCCCTGATCTCCCTCGCCGTATCGGCGCAGATCCCTTGCAACTACTGCATCTGGTCCGACACGGTCTCGGCCCGGCAGGCGGGCGCCACCGACGCCGAAATCAAGGAGGCGGTGGCGATGGCGGCCATCACACGGCATTGGAGCACGATCTTCAACGGCATGCAGGTGGACTTCGAGCAGTTCAAGAAGGATCTGGGCGGCGACACCACTGCCAACAAGTAGCGGCGCGGCGCCAATTCTCGGCGAGCGGTGGGCAATGGCATCCGTTCGCCGGGTTGGCGCTGCCCCGCCACCTGTCCGCAAGGCAGCGCGAACCGCTCCAACTTTCCGGAGGGCTACATGGCTGCGTGCAACTCGTTCGCACCGAGCCCGACAAGGCCTGGGATTCATCGCAGCGCCCATATGGCGCCAGAACTTCGATGCTTTGACCGGCACCGCAATTGCCTCGGTGTCGTCTATCAAAGCAACGAGCGTATCCGAGTCCCCATGCCCATTCTGGCCGTTGAGTTGAACCTAGCCTCGCCCGACAGGCCGCCCATCCAATAGCGTCGCCCGGCTGGCCGCTGCAACTCCCAGCCAACCCTCCGTGCACCGGCCATAGCGCTCAATGACGACCTTCGTGCTCGACCAGGTGATATCTGAAACGATCGCGCACGAATTCGTTGAAGAATTGCCCTTTCGAGAACGCCGCCTTGAAAGCCGTATAGACCTCGGGCCCCACGTCCTCATAGTTGTATTGCCTGCCGGTTGGGACGAACCATACCGAAAGGATCCGCCTCGACGGATCGTAATGGATATTCCGGATCGCGGTGGAAGGCATGTGCCGCCTCCTGCTTCCAACTCTTAATCCTTCTTCCAACTCTTAATCCTTCGTGCGCCCCTCGGTTCCACCATGCCTGACCGGCCTTGCAGAAGCGCTCTCATTGCCTATCTCAGCGCCATGTCATCAGTCAGGAACCGAACCGGCGGGGGCGCTTTCCAGGGCGATCTCTTCGGTGCGCCCACCGGCCTGCCGCCCGCAAGCGTGCCTGAAGGCTTCTCTTACCAGCCGGACCTGATTACCCGCGATGAGGAAGATGAACTCGTCGGTCACATCCAGCACCTGCCTTTCAAGCCGTTCGATTTCCACGGCCATCTTGCCAACAGACAGGTCGTCGGCTTCGGCCTGCGCTATGATTATGAGCGCCGCCAAGTGCTCGAAGCGCCACCGATTCCGGACTTCCTGCTGCCGCTTCGGGCGAAGGTCGCCGCCTTCGCGGGCGTCCCGGCAGCCGAATTCGCACAGGTGCTGATCAACGAGTATCGTCCCGGCGCCGGCATAGGCTGGCACCGGGACAAACCGCATTTCGAGCTCGTTGCGGGCGTCTCGCTCCTGGCGCCCTGCAACTTCCGGCTGCGCCGCAAGAACGGCGCGGCATGGGACCGTGAAACGATCGAGGTCGAGCCCAGATCCATCTATCTCATGGCCGGCCCGGCGCGGAACGAGTGGGAACACTCCATCCCGCCGGTCGAACGCCATCGCTATTCGGTTACGTTGCGGACAATGCGGGCTCTTTAAGCCGCACCGGCGACTATCCGGGAACCATCGCCGGACCCGCGGGGTTGTGTCGTCAGAATTTCGAGACCGAAAGGAAAGACGATGCGTATGTTGACGATGGTCCTGACGCTGTCGGCAATGGCATTGGCGCAGCCCGCTTCGGCTCAACGCGCCGATCCGCAGCCGCCGCAAGCGTTGCCTCCTGCCCAGGAGCCCATCCCCGGCCAGCCGCAGCCCGGCCAGGACGCTGCTGCCCAGAATGTCACCAACATCGTCGTGGTGGCGATGGAGGACTTGCCTTCGGAAGTGAAGGCGCAGGCCGAAGCCATAGTCACCAGGACGACGGCCAAGGAACTGGCCAAGCTGCAGAGTTCGGTCGACGCCTCGCCCGAGGCGACGTCGGTCCTGCACGCGAACGGGCTGAACTCCTCGCAGGTCGTCGCCGCCAACATCGACGGTGACGGCACGCTGACGCTGATCATCCAGACGACGGCCTGACGCGGCGGACGGCGGTCGACGGGCCGCGGTCCGCATTCGATCCTCACTCTTGCGGAGGCCGTCATGACCGAATCCGCGGTCCGCAACTTCACGCTCAACTTCGGGCCGCAGCACCCTTCGGCGCATGGCGTGCTCAGGCTGGTGCTCGAACTGGACGGCGAGATCGTCGACCGTGCCGACCCGCATATCGGGCTCCTGCATCGCGGCACCGAGAAGCTCATCGAATACAAGACCTATCTCCAGGCCCTGCCTTATTTCGACCGGCTCGATTATGTCGCGCCGATGAATCAGGAGCATGCCTTCTGCCTCGCCGCCGAGAAGCTGCTCGAACTGTCCGTCCCCCGGCGCGGCCAGTTGATCCGCGTGCTGTTTTGCGAGATCGGCCGGCTCCTGTCGCATCTTCTCAATGTCACCACGCAGGCCATGGACATCGGCGCGCTGACGCCGCCGCTCTGGGGCTTCGCCCAACGCGAGAAGCTGATGGTTTTCTATGAACGCGCATCCGGCGCCCGCATGCACGCGAATTATTTCCGTGTCGGCGGCGTGCATCAGGACCTGCCGGAAAAGCTGCTCGACGACATCTGGGATTTCTGCGATCCGTTCCTGAAGGCTTGCGACGATCTCGAAGGCCTGCTCACCGACAACCGCATCTTCAAGCAGCGCAATGTCGATGTCGGCGTGATCTCGCTCGACGACGCCTGGGGCATGGGCTTCTCCGGCCCCATGGTGCGCGGCTCGGGCGCTGCCTGGGACCTGCGCAAGGCGCAGCCCTATGAATGCTACTCGGAGATGAATTTCGACATCCCCATCGGCAAGCATGGCGACTGCTATGATCGCTATCTGGTGCGTATGGAGGAGATGCGCCAGTCCGTGCGGATCATGCGGCAGTGCTTGGAAAAGCTCCGCTCGGCCGATGGCCGGGGTCCGGTCGCGGTGCCCAACCATAAGATCACGCCGCCGCGGCGCGCCATCATGAAGCGCTCGATGGAGGCGACCATCCATCACTTCAAGCTCTATACCGAAGGCCACCGCGTGCCGCCTGGCGAAGTCTACGCGGCGGTCGAGGCGCCGAAGGGCGAGTTCGGCGTCTATCTGGTCTCGAACGGCAGCAACATTCCCTATCGTTGCAAGATACGCGCGCCCTCCTTCGCCCATCTCCAAGCGATGGATTTCCTGTCGCGCGGGCACATGGTGGCGGATGTCGCGGCGATCATCGGTTCGCTCGACATCGTCTTCGGCGAGATCGACCGCTGACGCGGAGGAGAGCCCGGCGCCTCTCCTTCGTTTCCGTCAACCGTCGAGTCCGACGCGATCCCGCCGACGCAACCGCTCTAATGCATGAACACCGCTCTCAGCCAGGCAAAAATGCCCGCTCCCGGAGAGATCGCCGCGCGCACGCGCGATGCCGCCCAGCGGGCCGGCATGTTGGCGCCGACGTGGCAATGGCAGACGACCTCATGCAACTGCCAGTCGCTCATTTCGAAGAAGCGCCTGGCTTCACCGTAGGTGTCGTCCCGCAAGCCTTGCGCGCGAAAGATCGGATCCTCGAAAGCGACGGTGATCGCCGATCCGTCCGTGCGCATTCTTTGACGCACATCAGGCGAAGCGTATTCGGTGCCCGTCAGCGCCGTGAGGCGGCGGCCGGGGTCTTGTTCGAGAAGTTGCGCCCAGCGCTCGAGGCGCTGGCCACGATTGGCGATGAGAGCCGGTGCTTCGGCATGAACGTCGGCAACGGCGTTGATTTGGTCAAGGGTTTGGTGCTTCACGGCCGTCTCCTGTATCGGCAAATTGGCCACCCGCTGGCAATGGAACTAAGGCACGGCCAGTCGCCGGCAAGAGCCGGAACAGGCGCGCAGAATCATTTGATCGCCGCTTGCCGCCATCGCGCCGCGCGATCGTGCGGGAACCATCCGCGGGCGTGGCCGTTCTGCCAGCCTGCGCTGCCGATCCCTCCCGACGAAGCGTCTGAATGCGGCGGCGATCACACCATCGTTTAAGGTCGGGCAGGAGATCCCGGTTTTTGGATCGCAGCAAAGCTTGTCGGGCACAGAGCGGAAGGAAAACGCGATGGCCATTCTCCCCAATCCGGACCCATCCCCCACGCCGGTGCCCACCCCGCCGCCAATCCCGAAGCCGAAGCCGGTGCGCGAGCCGGATCCGGACCGGCTGCCCGACGAGGAGCCGATCCCCAATCCCGACGAGAATGACGCGCCGCCCAAGCATTCCGTAACCAGGCCTCGCCGGCGTTGATAGCCTTGCGGGAGGCGCGCCGAATGCTCCTCCCATGCGCCGTCATCATTCCCCGCGCATCGTCGCCTGGAAGGTGGGCAGGTGCCTCTTCTGCGCTTCGATCATGCGCTCGCGGTAGACGCCGTAGATGACGTCTGTGTCGTGCAGCGTGACGCCCGCAATGGTCGGCGAGGCGAAGACCGGCAGCTCGATGCCGCGCTTCGACAATTGCTCGGCGGTGCGCGCGAGCAGCTCATGCGCCATGATCATCGCCAACACCGTCGAGGAACCCGCCACCGGGCGGCTCCAGCCTTCGATCGGCACCACCGCGTCCTCGATCGGCGAGCAGGTGTCGATGACGAGGTCGGCCGCATCCGCCAGCCTTTTGCCGGAGGAGTGTGTGGCCGGCTTGTCAAGATTGTTCTTGCTGGTGACGGCAACGACGAAGATGCCGCGCTTCTTGGCGTAGAGCGCGGTGTCGATCCCCGACGAATTGCGGCCGCTATGGCCGAAGATGATGATGGAATCTCCCTCGTTCAGCGGCTGATGGTCCAAGAATTTCTCGGCATATCTCTCGGTCCGCTCCAGCCACAAAAGCTCGCGCACGCCGCCGGCGCCGAGCACGTTGTGCCACATCACGCGCGGGTCGGTGAGCGGGTTGAAGCCGACGAAGCTGCCGTAGCGCGGGAACATCTCCTGCGCCGGCAGCACCGAATGGCCCGAGCCGTAGAGATGGACCAGTCCGCCATTTTGCAGCGTGTCGGCGAAGCGGCTCGCCGCCTGGCTGAAGGCTTCTTCATTGGCCTTCGATGCCTGTTCGATGAGGGCGACGAGACGGGGGATGTAGAGATCGGACACTTCGGTACTCCTTTTGATCGTGTCAGCTTCTGGTGTTCGGGAGGCGGCTGGCGCGCAGCGTCGAGCGTATTTCGTAGCGGTCGCCGCGCATGACGGAGACGGTAAATTCGAACGGGCCGCGCTCGTCGATGGTGATGCGCTCGACGACGAAGGCGGGACTGCCCGCGGGCAGGTCGAGGAGCTCGGCGTCCGTCGCGCTGACGGCACCGACGCGGTAATTCTCGCGCGCCTCGACCGGCACGATGCCGTACTGGCGCTCCAGCGCCTCGTAGAGCGACCCCTTGAGCAGCCCGGCGTCGAGGAAGCCCGGTACGCGCGCGGCTGCCAATTGCGCCGTCTGGATACCGATGGGCTCGTTGTTGCCTAGCCGCAGTCGCCTGATCCGCACGATAGGATCGCCCTCCTCGATCTCCAGCGCGCCGGCCGCCGCCGCATTCGCCGTCGTCAGGCTGCAATCGAGCAGGCGCGAGCCGGCGACCACGCCGATATTGCCCATCTCCTGGGTGAAGGAGGTGAGCTCGCGTGTGCCGGCGACCAGCGTGGCCGAGCGCACGAAAGTGCCCCGTCCGTGTTCGCGCCTGAGCAGCCCGCTTTCCTCCAGATTGCGCAGCGCGTGGCGCAGCGTGATGCGGCTGACGCCGAACAAGGCGCAGAGCCGGTCCTCGGCCGGGATCTGGTCGCCGGTCGCCCACTCGCCGCTCTTGACGATGGCGCGGATCGCCTCCTCGACCTGGTACCAGAGCGGCTCCGGTCGCCTGCGGTCCGGCTGCTGAAAGCTCGCTTCGTTCATCGGATCTGCCTCCACCCGCTTCCCGCCTGTCCGGCAAGCGCGGCCCCAACCAGGCCGGCGCGAGAGCCGAATTTTCCAGGCCTAAGTTCGATGCCGCGCAGATGCGGCGGCAATTGACGCCGTAGCGCCGCAAGCAAAGGCGGCGCGATCACATCCAGCGCGTCCGCCAGACCGCCCGAGACCAGGATGATACCCGGATCGAGCAGCCCCACGGCGCCGGCGAGCGCCGTGCCGAGCTGGCGCGCCGGCACCTCGAGCAGGGTCTGCGCGGCAAGCTGGCCTGCCTTGGCGGCGGCGATCAGCTGGCGGCTGTCGGCCAGTCCGATCTGTGCGGCAAGGGCGTCCAGCGCGCGGCCGGAGGCGACACGTTCCAGCCAGCCGCTGCGATCCTCGCCGTGGTCCTTGACGTCGGCGCTGGCCCAGCCGAAGGAGCAGGCGCCGCCATGCGCGCCGGCGACGATGCGGCCATTGGCCAGCACCGCCGAGCCAATGCCTGTGCCGATTGCCAGCAGGATCGCGTCGGACACGTCCTTGGCCGCGCCTTGCGCCGCTTCCGCGAGCAGCGCGATCTGCGCGTCATTGCCGACCGCCACGCGAAGGTCGGGAAACAGCGCCGCAATATCGACGCCGTCGAGCCAGGGCAGGTTCGGGATCCAGCGGCAGACCGCCCCTTCGACAAGGCCCGGGACAGCAAGCCCGAGCGCTTCGGCCTCGCCCGCGGCCGCAAGCGCGCGGATACGCGTCTCGAACGCATCGAGACTGCCCGGCGCCGGCTCGCGGACTTGCGGCGCAAGGGCGCTGATATCGCCCGTATGGACGGCGGCGCGCAGATTGGTGCCGCCGAGATCGATGGCGAGAACCCGTGTCATCTCTCGTGGCTCCGATCAGCATCTTTTCAAATGTCATTATAACGACATGATGCCACCCGCAAGAGCCGCAAAGACGTTGATGGCTATCGATCGATCGGACATCGGCCAGGAAGCTGCATCTTATCTCGATGATTTGTTTATGTTATCTACTGCATCGAGATCATCGAGGCTTTCATCTGCAAACAGGATCCGCACGTCCATTTGCGAGAGGCCTTGCGCCTTTGCTCAAACTTGTCATAACGTCATCCGCTCTGATACGGTTAAGTGGAGGATGCCGATGTCGCTGGCCCGGATCTCGAAACTGGCTCTCGCCGCGGGGCTCGTTGCCCTGCCCGCGAGCGGCTGGGCGCAATCGGTGAACATCTCCTATCTGACGCATTGGTCGCCGGAGACGGTGGCCCTGCTCGAAGCGGCAGCCAAGGATTTTTCCAAGGAGCACCCGGATGTCGCCATCACCGTGCGCGCGGTTCCGTTCGGCGATCTGCTGACAACGCTGCGCTCGCAGGGCGGCTCCTCCGACGGTCCGACGATCGGCGGCATCTACGATCTGTGGCTGCCGGAACTGGCGCGGGACAAGCTCGTCGCCCCTGCTCCCGACGCGGTGGCAGCCGAGGTGAAGAGCGCCTGGCCGGCGGGCGTCGTCAGCGCCGCCTCGGTCGGCGGCACGCTCTACGGCATTCCGAACGAGATCGACGTCTACGCGCTGAACTACAACAAGGAACTATTCAAGGAAGCGGGCATCGCCGCTCCGCCCAAGACCTGGGCCGAATTCAAGGATGCCGCCGCGAAGCTGACCAATAAGGACAAGGGCCAACAGGGCTTCGGCATGATCAATTCATGGGCGGCGGGGGTGGTCCATCCTTTCGCCTCGCTGCTCGTCTCCAATGGTGGCAATCTGGTCAAGGATGGCAAGCCGGCGCTGGACAGTCCCCAGGCCGCCGAAACCTTCGCGCTCTATGAAGATTTGATAAAATCCGGCGCGAGCAATCCGGCGATGGCGACGGCAGACGCCAACACAACCGGTCCGTTCCTCGACAATTTCGTCTCCGGCAAGACCGGCATGATCATCATGGCCAACTGGTGGGAAAGCGCACTGAAGACCGGCATGGGCGACAAGTTCGCCAACGTCGCCACAGCACCGATCCCCGTCGGCCCGCACGGCGACAAGCCGCATTCGATCTCCTATTCCTGGATGACCGTCGTCAACGCCAAGGCGGGCGAAGCCGAGCAGAAGGCAGCCTGGGAGTTCCTCGCCTGGCTGAACAACCCGAAATCGGGCAAGAACGGCGCCTCGGCCATGTCCGACATATTGATGTCTATGGGCATCCTGCCGTCACGCACTTCCGACGTCGAAGCGCATAAGGACAAGCTCGGCTCCGAATTCCTGTCCGGCTATGTCTCGGTGCTTGCCGATGCGCGGCCCTTCCCGGTCGTGCCCGGCGGCCAGGAATTCTCGGAATCGCTGCAGCAGACGCTCGAGGCGTTGCAGTATGGACAGGTCTCGGCCAAGGATGCGCAGGCGAACGCGCAGGCCGACGCCACGTCGATCCTGGAGCGCGCTGCCAAGTAAGTTCGGGTTCCTGACCGGAAGCAGGTGAATGGCCAGAGCTTTTCGTGCCTCGGCGGGCATCATGCTTGCGCCCGCCGTGACATTGATCGGCGTGTTCGTTCTCGTGCCGATGCTGCTCACCATCTGGCTGTCGTTCCAGGACTGGTCGACGCAGACGCCCTTTTCCGAGGCGAGCTTCACCGGGCTTGACAATTTCCAAGAAATCTTCGGCCCGACCTCGGTCGGCCGCGATTTCAAGACGGCGCTGCTCAATACCGCAATCTACACTGCGCTCTCGGTCATCCTCATCCTGCCTTTGTCGGTCGCCTTCGGCCTGATGGTCTATCAGCGCGAGGTCGCCGGCGGCACGGCGCTGCGCACGGTGCTGTTTTCCACCTACATGGTGCCGATGATCGCGGTGGCGCTCGTCTGGTCGAAGCTCTATTCGCCGAGCGAGGGACCGCTCAACCAGTTGCTCGGCCTCGTCGGCATCGGTCCGCAGCCCTGGCTCTCCTCGCCGCGCTCGGCGTTGCTCTCCATCGTCTTCCTCAATGTCTGGCAGCAGGTCGGCTACTTCACGGTGCTCGCCATCGCCGGGCTGACACAGATCCCCGGCAGCCTCTATGAGGCGGCGACGCTCGACGGCGCCAACGGCCGAGAACAGTTCCGCTTCATCACCCTGCCCTTGCTTCGCCGCACGCTTCTGTTCAGCGCCGTAATCGCCATCATCAACGCCGTGCAGGTGTTCGAGCCGGTGGCGCTGATCACGCAAGGCGGACCAGTGGGCTCGACCAACATCCTAACCTACCATATCCGCCGCGTCGGCATCGAACGCGCGCAGGGCGGGCTGGGCTCCGCCATGGCGGTTATGCTGATGCTGTCGCTGATCGTCTGCGTCTCGGCGCTGTTTGCCTTTGTCGATCGCAAGGACAGCGAATGAGCGCGGCAACCCGATCGCTGTCACGCAAGCGCCTGTCGGGCCGCAACGCGCTGCTTGCGACCGCAATGCTTCTGGTTGCCGTCGCATCCGCCTTCCCGCTGGCCTGGATGGTGCTGTCCAGCCTGAAGACGCCGGCCGAGACCATGCAGGTGCCGCCGGTCTGGCTCCCGCATACGCCGACGCTGGAGGCCTATGGCAAGGTCGCCGGCGTCATCAATCTTGGACGCTCGATGTGGAATTCCTTGGTCATCGCCACGGTCACCACCGCCGGCATCCTGGTCACCAGCATGATGGCCGGTTACGCCTTCGCCAAATATTCCTTCCCCGGCCGCTCGCTGCTCTTCTCGCTGCTGATCGCCACCATGTTCCTGCCGCCGATCGTGACGCTGATTCCGCTCTATCGCATGGTCGGCTCGATGGGCCTGAGCGCAAGCCTTGCCGGCATCATCGTGCCCAATCTTGCCAACGCCTTCGGCATCTTCCTGATGCGCCAGTTCATCGCCGGCGTGCCGGACGACCTGATCGACGCCGCCCGCATGGACGGCGCCTCTGAGCTGCTCATCCTGTTCAAGATCGTGGCGCCGAGCGTAGCACCCGCGATCGCGGCACTCGCGCTCTTCGCCTTCGTCTATCACTGGAACAGCTATCTCTGGCCGCTCACCGTGCTGCAGGGCAATGCCGACGCCTATCCGATCGTCATCAGTCTGAGCCGGCTGCTCAGCTACAACCGCGGCGCCGTCAACACCGGCCTGGTGATGGCCGGCGCCACGCTCGCTGTGCTGCCGCCGCTCATCCTGTTCGTCTTCCTGCAGCGCTTCTTCGTCGATTCGATCGTCGGCTCGGCGATCAAGGGGTAGCCATCAGCACGACCGCAGTGTTCATGATTTGATGCCCCGCAGGTAATGCAGGCCGAGCCAGTTGAGCGGGCCGCCTTCTATGCGCTCGAACCCGGCTGCCGCCAGCGGTTCGCGAAGGCGGTGCAGGTCGAACTGGCCATGCAGGCCGTGCTTTGCCGACAGGTGTCTGCGCTCGCCCACTGGTCCGGCATAGTCGATCAGCAGCAGCCGTCCACCGGGGGGCAGAACACGCGCGGCCTCGCGCAGGCAAAAGCCGCGCCTTGCCTCCGGCACCATGTGCAGCACCGTCGTGAAAGTGACGACATCGAAGCGACCTTCCTCGAACGGCAGCTCGGCCGCATCAGCATGATGAAATGGGATATCGAGGCCGGCCCGGCTCGCCTTGCGGCGCGCGGCGGCAAGCATCTTTTCGGAAACGTCCACGCCAACCACCGATCCGCCGGGCTGCACCCGGCGCCAGGCCGAAATCGCCTGAGTGCCGGTGCCGCATCCGACGTCCAGCAAGTGGAAGCCCGGCGCCAGGTCGGCAAGATCGAGCAGGGCCTCGCGATAGGCCCTGTCGCGCCCGCGGGTCAATATCAGCACCAGCAGATCATAGAGGCGCGGAAAGCCGATGCCCCTGTTGGCCTCAGGGCCGATCGCGGCCCCCGCGTGTGCTTCGCTTCGCATATGATGCATGTTCGTCACGTCCTTTCTTCAGCAGCGCGAGGTCCGGGCCGGATACCGGCATAGGGCTGCGGCTGGCGCAGTTTCGAAACAGCTCGTATGATGATGGACAGCTTGTTCGGGTTTTTCGACGGAAGAAGCGGAGGGAACGTTCGCTAGCGGACAATCCGAGCCCGCTGTCCCGGAAAAGTCGCCCAATCCGTGTGACGGCAAAAGGAGCGAGCCCAATGCCTCGGGAAATCGACCGGAGAGCCGCCCGCACCCGTAAAGCCCTTCACGAGGCGCTGCTGGCGCTGATGCTGCGCAAGGGCTACGAGGCCCTTTCGGTGCAGGACATTATCGACGAAGCCGATGTCGGCCGTTCGACATTCTATGCGCATTATACCGGCAAGGAGGACTTGCTGCGCAGCGGCTTCCGGATGCTTCGGGAGGAGCTCAAGGAGGCGCAGTCGGCGGCACGCGCCGGAGCCGAAGCATCGCACGACGATCCGCTAGGTTTCAGCACGGCCATCTTCGAGCATGCGGCCCGATATGCCGACCATTACCGCACGATGATCGGCGGGCGGGGCGGCGCCGTGACGGAGAACGAAATTCGCCTGATCCTGTCGGAAATGGTGCGGCAGGAATTGCCCCCTACCCTCCACGACGAGGCCATCCCGCGCGACTTCGTGGTGCAATTCATCGTCGGCGCCTTCCTGACGACGCTGAACTGGTGGTTCGAGCGAAAGCCGAAATTGCCGCCGTCCCAGGTCGACGCCATGTTCCGGAGCCTGGTGCTCGACGGGCTGTCACCTTTGATCGGTGGCGACCGACGGTCGGTCGATAGCCAAGCTGCAAAATCGCGATGAGGATTGATCGATCTCAAGGACAGAACGCGAGGCGCTCATCTAAACCTCGCAGTTGTCCACACCCCGCCTGCCGCATTCGACTCCACCGCCGCGGCGACGAACTTCACGCCGCGCGCGCCGTCGACGACATCGGGCACTTGCGCCGCCCGCGCGGCATCGACCGCACCGCCTGCGCGATGCGCGCGAATGATATCGGCGGCGTCGCGGTAGAAATTGGCGAAGGCCTCGATATAGCCCTCGGGATGCGCGGCCGGCATGCGCGAGACGCGCCGGGCTTCCGCCGTCGAGCCATGGCCGCCACGCACCAGCGTGCGGGTTTCCTCGCCATAGGGCGAGAAGCGCAATTCCTCCGGCCGCGACCCAAACCATTCGAGTCCGGCCTTCTCGCCATAGATGCGCATCGAGAGGTCGTTGTAGTGGCCGGGCGAGGTCTGGCTGGCGAGGATCGTACCCCGCGCCCCGCCCGCCCAGCGCACGAGCACATGCGCGTTGTCGTCGAGCCGCCGTCCGGGCACGGCGGTGAAGAGGTCGGCCGAGACCGCCTCGGCCTCGAAGCCGGAGACGAAGCTTGCCAGGTTGAAAGCATGCACGCCGATATCGGCGAGCACCGCCGACTGGCCGGCGCGCGCCGGATCGGTGCGCCATTCCGCCTGCTTCTGGCCCTCGGCGTCGATCGGCTTGGTCAGCCAGTCCTGGATGTAAGCGCCGTGCACCGACACGATGCTGCCGAGCTCGCCCGCCGCCACCATCTCACGCGCCTGACGCACCATGGCGTAGCCGGTGTTGTTCAGCGTGACGACGAAGCGGCGCTTCTTCGCTTTGGTCAGCGCCACCAGCGCTTGTGCCTCCTCAAGTGTCGTCGACAGCGGCTTGTCGCAGATGACGTCGATGCCGGCCTCGAGGAACGCGGTGGCGATCGGCGCGTGCAGATGGTTGGGCGTGACGATGACGACCGCCTCGATGCCATCGGCCCGCGCCGCTTCGTCCTTCGCCATGGCGTGGTAGTCGGCGTAGCTGCGCTCCGGCGCGATGCCGATCTCCGCGGCGGAGGCGGCTGCGTTCTCCGGATCCGAGGACAATGCGCCGGCGACCAGGGCGATCTGGTCGTCGAGCCGCATGGCCAGCCGATGCACGGCGCCGATGAAGGCGTTGCGGCCGCCTCCGACCATGCCGACCCGCAAGCGTTGGCGCGAGGTTCCGTCAGCGGTTGCATAGACCATGTTTCGATTCCTCGCGGATAACTGTCATTGGCAGTGCGCGACTATACGGAGGCTTCCCACCAATTTCGAACAGTTTTTCCAGATTTTGTTTTGTAAAACGATCCTGCCGCACTAGGCTTGTAGAAAGACGGAGGGTCTGGGTGATGAAGCGTAGGATGGCTGCCCTTTTTTCGGGCGCTAACTTCGACAATTGGCGGTCTTCACCTTCCCGCGCGGTACCTCAAACCCGGCCCATGCCATGAGCGGCGTGCGAACCTCACCCGGCCAGGCCGGTGACAGCGCTCCCCGCAAACAAGGCCGATCACTGGCAGCACTTGGCTACACCAAGCCGCAAACCTATGAAGAGCTGCGGGCGGTGCTTGCGTCGGGAACCGTGCATTTCCCGAAACGGCTTCGCCAGGTGGCGATCTTTCTATGGCAGCACCCGAGCGAGGTGGCGTTGGGCACGATCGCGCAGGTGGCGGACCAGGCCGGCGTGCAGCCTTCGACCCTGGTGCGCTTCGCGCAGATCTTCGGCTATTCGGGCTTTTCCGATTTCCAGCTCCTGTTCAAGGACCGCATGAAGGGCTCCTGGCCGGATACGCAAGGCAGCCCGGACAAGGCCGAGGAGCCGAACGCAAACCTGCATTTCCTCAATGGCATGGTCGGTGCCTGCCAGGCCTCGCTCGGCCGCATCGGCAATGATTTCAATATCGCCGCTTTCGAGACAATGGTCGATTATCTGGCGGCGGCCGAGCTGATCTATGTCATCGGCAGCAAGCGCGCCTTCCCCGTCACCACCTATCTGTCGCTGACGCTGTCGCAGCAGGGCGTGCGCAACGTGCTGGTCGACAATGTCGGCTCGACCGCGCTCGACCAGGTCGGCTGCATCACGCCGCGCGACGCTGTGCTTGCCGTCTCCTTCAGCCCCTACAACTCGATCACGCCCGACCTCGTCGCCGTCGCGCATGAGCGCAAGGCGCGGATTCTCACCATCACCGACAGCACCTTTTCGCCGCTGGCAAAACTCTCCGACACCTGGCTTGAAGTGGTCGAGCAGGACTTTGGCGGTTTCCGCTCGCTTGCCGCCTCGCTCGCGGTCGGCATGGCGTTGGTCCACGGCGTCGTCGCGCAGCGGACAGGCTGACAAGAGCAATTCCAGGAAAAGTGTGAGCGGTTAAGTTCGGCGTCTTCGCCGTAACCTTCCGTCCGGGATTGCGAAAGACAAGGAGATAGAGCGGTTCACCGGTTCCATGAAAACGGTGAACCGCTCTGGGGCGATTGACTAAAGAGAACCATCGTTCCATATTTGAAAAAATGGAAACTTTGTTCCGGGAGGAGGAATGGAGGTTCGTCTCGACGGTAAGGTGGTGCTGGTCACCGGCGCGACGCAAGGCATCGGCCGGGCGATCGCCGAGACGCTTGCGCGCTCCGGCGCCGCCGGACTGCTGATCACTGGCCGTGACCAGAAACGTGGCGATGCTGTCGCCGCCGAACTCTCGGCCACGGGCACCTCCGCCGCCTTCGCTGCTACCGATCTCGGCGATCCCGAGGCCCCGGTGCGGCTGGCGCAAGCCTGCATCGACCACTTCGGTCGCATCGACGGCCTGGTCAACGCCGCCGGCCTGACCGACCGCGCTTCCTTCGTCGATGCCACGCTCGATGACTGGGAATCGCTGTTTGCCGTCAACGCCCGCGCGCCCTTCTTCCTGATGCAGGCGGCAATCGCCGAGATGAGGAAGCGCGGACAGGGCGGCTCGATCGTCAACATCCTGTCGATCAACGCGCATTGCGGCTCGCCGGAGCTTGCCGTCTATTCCGCCACCAAGGGCGCGCTGGCGACGCTGACCAAGAACGCCGCCAATGCCCATCGCTTTGACCGCATCCGCGTCAACGGCATCAATGTCGGCTGGACCGATACGCCGGCCGAACGGATCATGCAGGCCGAGACGCTCGGCCAGGGCCCGGGCTGGCTCGATGCGGCCAATGCCACGCAGCCCTTCGGCCGGCTTTTCTCCGTGAGCGATATCGCCAATCTCGCGGTCTTCCTGCTTTCCGACGCGGCGGGCCCTATGACCGGGGCGCTGATCGACCAGGAGCAATGGGTGATCGGAGCCAATCGGTGAGCGCCGAGAAGCTCAGCCCTGCCCTGCTCGGCCGATTGCCGTCGGAGGTCCGCAAGCCGGCTTACGATCGCGCCGCGCTGAAGCCGGGCATCGCCCATATCGGCGTCGGCGCCTTCCACCGCTGCCACCAGGCCGAATACACCGACGACCTCCTGGCGAAGGATTTCGACCGCTGGGGACTGGTCGGCATCAATATCCGCCCTCCCCTGCTGGCCGGCACGCTCGGCCGGCAGAGCGGCCTCTACACACGGCTGATCCGCCAGAACGACGAAGTCGAAGCGCGCGTCATCGGCAGCATCGTTCGCGTCGTCGACAGCCAGGACAGTGCCGCCCCGGCGCTGGATGTGCTCGCCTCGGCCGACATCCAGATGGTCACCATGACGGTGACCGAGAAAGGCTATTGCCACATCCCTTCGAGTGGCGCTCTCGACCTCGACCATCCCGATATCGTCCATGATCTCGCCAACCCCGAGACGCCGCGCAGCGTGCCCGGTATCCTGGCGCGCGCGCTGGAACTGCGCATGGCCAGACAGGGCAGGCCGGTGACGCTGTTGTCCTGCGACAACATCCCGGCCAACGGCATCATCCTCAGCAATGTCGTACGCACATTCGCCGAGCGGCGCGGCGGGAAGCTGGCGGACTGGATCGAAGCCAATGTCGCCTTCCCCGCGGCCATGGTCGACCGTATCGTGCCGGCGACGACCGAGGCCGATATCGACGCCGTCGAGCAGCGCTTCGGCTATCGCGACGGCGCTGTGGTGGTCGGCGAGCGCTTCCGCCAATGGGTGATCGAGAACCGCTTCGCCGGACGCGTGCCCCGCTGGGACCTTGTCGGCGCGACCTTCGTCGACGATGTCACGCCATTCGAGCACCTCAAGATGCGCGTGCTGAACGGTGCCCAGACGACGCTCAGCTATCTCGGGGTGTTGGGCGGCTTTGAACACACGTTCGAGACGATGGCCAATCCGCTTCTGGCCCGCTTTGTCCGGCGCATGCTGACCGAGGAAACGCTGCCGACGCTGACGCCCGTGCCCGGCATTCAGCCGGCGGCCTATGTCGAGCAGAGCCTGTCGCGCCTCACCAACACCGCGATCCGCCATCGCAACCACCAGATCGCCACCGACGGCTCGCAGAAGATCGTGCAGCGCCTGCTCAACCCGATCCGCGATCGCCTGGCGAAGGGCGGGGACATTGCGCTCCTCTCGGTGGCCGTTGCCGGCTGGATGGCCTATCTGATCAAGGCTTCCGCCCGCTTCGGCCGCGCCTGGCAGGTGTCCGATCCGTTTGCCGACAAGATCGCCGCCATTGCCGACCGCATCGGTACGGACAGCAAAGCGCTCGTCGATTCGATCCTTGCCATCGACGCTATCTTCGACCCGGCCTTGGCCGCCAACGCGACATTCCGGGCCCATATCATCGCCGGGCTCGGTGGTTTGCTCTCGAACGATCCGATGGGCTTTGTCGGACAGGTCTGCGCTGGGCCAACCGATGCGCGGTTGAAGCAGCCGACGCGATCTGCATAGTTAGCAACCGGGAGGGATCATGAAGCTTGGACTGCTGACAGCACCGTTTCCGGATACGCCGCTCGGCGAAGTCGCCGATTGGGCGCGCTCGGCCGGCTTCGAGGCGCTGGAAATCGCCTGCTGGCCGAAGACTTCCGGCGCCAGCCGGCGCTATGCCGGCACCAGCCATATCGACGTGGGAGTCTCGGCCGCTGAGGCCAAGGACATCGCCGACGAGCTCGCCGGCAAGGGCCTGGCCATCTCGGGTCTCGGCTTCTATCCCAATCCGCTCCATCCCGACCGGGCGCATCGCGAAGCGGTGATCGACCATCTGAAGAAGGTGATCGTGCTGGCGAGCCGCATGAGCGTGCCGCTCGTCAACACCTTCTGCGGCGGTGATGCTTCGAAGACTATCGACGCCAACTGGGAAGATGCGCAGAAAATCTGGCCGGCGATCATCGCCCATGCCCGCGAGCATGGCGTCAAGCTCGCCTTCGAGAACTGCCCGATGATCTTCAGCTATGACGAATGGCCGGGTGGGCACAACATCGCCTATTCGCCCTATGTCTGGCGCCGCATTCTCGAAGCCTGGGGCGGCGATGTCGGCATGAACTTCGACCCCTCGCATCTCGTCTGGCAGATGATCGACAAGGAGCGTTTCATCCGCGAATTCGGCAAGAGCATGCTGCATGTGCATGCCAAGGACCTGATGATTGATCATGATGGTTTGTACGAGCGCGGAATCCTTTCGGCCGGCATAGGCTGGCAGGTGCCGCGCATGCCGGGGCTTGGGGACATCGACTGGAGCAGGATTTTTTCGGGCCTGTATCGGGCCGGCTATGACGGGCCGGTCATCATCGAGCATGAGGACCGGCGCTTCGAGGGGACGGACGAAAAGGTCAAGCGCGGCTTCCTGCTTGCCCGCGACGTGCTGCGCCCCTTCATCAAATGACGAAAGCTTGGCTCCGACTGAATCAGAGCCCTGGAACCGAACTGAAAAGATCAATGTGGAGGAGTACTGAAATGAAAAGACATCTGACCGTGGCCTCGCTCCTTGCCGGCGCCGCGCTGCTTGCCTCGGTGGGCGGCTCGGCCGCCGCCGGCAAGTACACGATCGGCATTTCCAACACCGTGCAGGGCAATGGCTGGCGCGAGGAAATGATCTGCGCGATGAAGGCGCAGGCGCTCGCTTCGGGCGAAGTGGCGAAGCTCAACATTGCCCACCGCAACACCGACGCCGCCGGCCAGCTCGAGGACATCCGCAACCTGATCAGCGCCAAGGTCGACGCCATCGTCGTCAACCCGGCCGATCCGGCCGGCATCAAGGCCGGCCTCGAGGAAGCCACCAAGGCCGGTATCGTCGTCGTCGCCGTTGACCAGGCGGTGACCGAGCCGTCGGCCTACATCATCTCCAACAACCAGGAACAATACGCCTATCTCGGCGCCAAGTGGCTGTTCCAGCAGATGGGCGGCGAGGGCGACGTGTTTTATATGCGCGGCGCTGCCGGGGCCTCGGCCGACTCTGACCGCGACAAAGGCTTCAAGAAGGCTCTGGCCGAATTCCCCGACGTAAAGGTCGCGCAGGAAGTCTTCACTGGCTGGCAGCAGGATCAGGCCAAGCAGCAGATCCTCTCCTTCCTCGCCACCGGCACCCCGATCAACGGCATCTGGACCTCCGGCATCGACAACGTCATCGTCGATGCGCTGGTCGAGCAGCAGGCGCCGATGGTGCCGGTCGTGGGCGCCGACAATGCCGGCTTCGTCGGTCAGTTGATCTCGGTCAAGGGCCTGGTGGGTGCGGCCGTCACCAATCCCGGCTCGATCGGCGGCGCCGGCGTGACGCTGGCGCTGCAGATCCTCGACGGCAAGAAGCCGGCGCAGCAGACCGTTCTGGTCGAACCGCAGCTTTGGGAAAACGCCACCGAAGAAGGCAAGGCCAAGCTGAAGAGCGTTGTCGATCCCTCGCTCAGCCCCGAATGGCCGGTCTCGATCTCGATCCCGGACTGGACGACCTACACCAAGGACCAGATCATCGCCTGCAAGGGCCCGGGCGAATAAGAGACGAGACGCCCTTCTGCCTTCTCCCCTTGTGGGAGAAGGTGGATCGGCGCGATAGCGCCGAGACGGATGAGGGGTGTTCCAGGGAACGCCAATGTCTCACTCCGCTGGAGCACCCGTCATTCGTCGCCTTCGGCGACACCTTCTCCCACAAGGGGAGAAGGGGAGGTGAGCCGCGGTCTGCATCAGTTTTTGGAACGAGAACCACACGATTTGACAACAAACCCGTCGCCGCAAAATCCCCTCCTCGACGCCACCGGCGTGACGAAGAACTACGGCGCGGTTGCCGCGCTGCGCAACGCTTCGCTGTCCGTGCTGCCGGGCGAAGTGCATGCGCTGATGGGCGCCAACGGCGCCGGCAAGTCCACGCTGGTGAAGATCCTGACCGGTGCGATCAAGGCGGATGCCGGGCGCATCCTGATCCGCGGCCAGCAGCTCGATGTCCGCTCGCCCGCCGACGCACGCCGCGCCGGCCTGCTGCCGGTCTACCAGGAACCGGCGTTGATCCCCGATCTCGATGTCCTGTCCAACCTGCGGCTCACCGGCACGCCGGTCGAGCCGTTCCGCGCTTGGGTGCGCGAGATCGGCATTCCCGACCTCGATATCCGCGAGACGGCCCGCCATATCCCTTTGGCCATCCTGCGCGTGCTCGATCTCGCCCGCGCGCTCGCCGTCGAACCCGACGTGCTTCTGCTCGACGAGATGACCGCGGCTCTGCCGGCTAACCTTGCCGAGAAGGTGCTGGAAGTCGTGCGCCGCCAGGGCGACGCCGGCCGCTCCGTCATCTTCATCTCGCACCGTTTCGTCGAGATTTCCGCGCTCTGCGATCGCGCGACCGTCTTGCGCGACGGCGCAACCGTCGGTGTCGTCGACATCGAACCGGGCATCGAGGAAAGAATAGTCGAGATGATGCTCGGCACCCGCATCGAGAAGACACGCGTCGCCGCGCGCGCGGCGAATGAGGTAGCGGTTGCCGTCGGCGGTCGTCCGAGATTGTCGGTCCGCAACCTGCAGCTTGGCACCAAGCTCAACGACGTCTCCTTCGATCTCGCCAATGGCGAGGTCGTCGGCGTCTTTGCGCTCGAGGGACAGGGCCAGGACGAGCTCTTCGCCGCGCTTGCCGGCTCGATCCGCCCGACAGGCGGCACCATCGACGTCGACGGCGCGCCGGTAAAATTCTCGCATCCGAGCGACGCCATCCAGGCCGGCATCGCCTATGTGCCGGGCGACCGCGCCGAGGCTTTGGCGATGCAGCGTTCGGTGCGTGAGAACATCGCGCTGCCCTTCAGCGCGGCGCCGCGCAAATGGGGGCCGATCCGCATGCGCCGGGAGCAAGTGGTGGTTTCCAGCGCCATCGGCAGATTGCAGATCGACACCCGCGCCCAGGGCGAAGTGCAGCGCCTGTCCGGCGGCAACCAGCAGAAGGTGACCATTGCCCGCTGGATCGCGGCCAACGCCCGCACCATTCTTTGCTTCGACGCGACGCGCGGCATCGATGTCGGCACCAAGCAGGAGATCTACAAGCTGCTGCGCGAGCTCGCCGGCCAGGGCAAGTCGGTGCTGTTCTACACATCCGAGATGGAAGAGGTGCAGCGTGTCTGCGACCGCGTCGTCGTCATCTTCGGCGGCCGCGTCGTCGATACTTTCCCGGTGGAAGAAGCCGACGAAGCGGCATTGATGCGGGCCGCCTACGGCCTGCCGCGCGGCGCCAAGGCGGATGTCGGCATCCTTGCCGAGGTCAAACCCGGTTCCAGCGCGGAGGCCGCGTCATGAGCCGCTTTCTCCGCAATCAGGGCTGGGTCGCGGGCCTCTTCGCACTGCTGATCTTCCTCTTCGTCGTCACCAAGCTGATCCAGCCGGGCTATGGCAGCGGCGACTTCGGCTCGCTTGCGCGGGCGGTTCTGCCTTACGCCTTCGCGGTCGCGGCCCAAACGGTCGTCGTCATCGCCGGCGGCATAGACCTGTCGGTCGCCGCTATGATGGCGCTGACCAGCGTGACCGCGGCCTCGATGATGAACGGCGCCAGCGAGGAATATGCCTTGTTTGTCGTGCCCTTCGTGCTGGCCATGGGGCTGGTGCTCGGCGCTCTGAACGGCGTGCTCATCGTCGTCACGCGGGTGCCTGATATCGTCGTCACCTTGGCCATGCTGTTCGTGCTTCAAGGCGCGGCGCTGCTGGTGCTTGGTGCTCCCGGCGGCGCCGCCGCCGAGTGGCTGAAGGCAAGCGTCATCGGCACCGTGCCGATCCCCGGCCTGCCGGATTGGGCCGACGCCTGGGTTCCAAAGGCGCTGGTGCTGCTCGCCGTTTGCCTCTGCATCGTCTGGATTCCGCTCAGGCGCTCGCGACTTGGCCTTTCCATCTACGCCATCGGCAGCAACGAGCTCGCCGCCTTCCGCAGCGGCGTGCCGGTGGCGCGCACCAGGATCGTCGCCTATGCGCTCTCCGGCCTGTTCGCCGCGCTCGGCGGCCTGTCGCTTACCATCAGCACCGGTATCGGCGCGCCCATCCCCGGGCCTTATCTGCTTGCCAGCGTAGCCGCCGTGGTGCTGGGCGGCGTCGCGCTCGGCGGCGGCAAGGGCGGCCTGCCCGGGCCGATCATCGCCGTCTTCGTGCTGCGGCTGGTGCGCACCGACCTGACGCTTCTGGCCATCGATCCGAACGTCACCGCGATCATCGAAGGCGCGATCATGGTCGCGGTCGTGATGTTCGGCGCCTTCATCACCATGCGGAGCCGCCCGGCAGGAGCAACGCCATGACCGACATCGCGACCATGCCCCAGCCTGTCTCGTTCGGCCGCCGCCTGAAGCGCTTCATGGCGGACCGGCCGCTCATCCCTCTGATCGTCCTTTTGATCATTCTCGTGGTGATCCTGCAGATCCTACGCCCCGGCATCGTCAACGAGCGCTGGATCGCCAACACGGCGAAATTCGCCATCCCGCTGGCGATCCTCGCCGGCTGCCAGACCATGACGATGCTGACCGGCGGCATCGACCTTTCCGTCGGCACCGTGGCGACGATGAGCGCCTTCATCATGGCAACGCAGATCGTCAACCAGGATCCGGCGGTGGCTTTCCTGCTGGCCATGCTGCCCGCGGTGCTGATCGGCCTCGTCAACGGCATCGGCGTCGGCGTGTTTCGGGTGCACCCGCTGATCATGACGCTCGGCACCAGCCTGATCGGCACCGGCTTCCTGCAGGTCTACCAGCGCACCGTGATCGCGTCCGGCGCCAGGATTCCCGATTTCCTCAACTGGCTGGGCACCGGCCTCACCTATGGCTTTCCCAACGCGCTTCTCCTGTTCGTGCCGGTGGCGGTGCTGATCGTCTTCGTGCTGAACCGCACCGGCTTCGGCCGCCTGCTCTATGCCGTCGGCGACAATGAACGCGCCGCGCGCCTGTCAGGCGTCCGCTACTGGCAGGTGATCACCGCGCTCTACGTCCTCTCCAGCCTGCTCGCCGGCATCACCGGCCTGCTCTATATCGGCCTGATCAAGGCGCCCTCGCTCTCGCTCGCCGAGCCGCTGGTGCTGCCTTCGGTGGCTGCTGCCGTCATCGGCGGCACCTCGATTTTCGGCGGCCGCGGCGGCTACACGGGCACCATCATCGGCGCGCTGATCCTGACCGTGCTGACGACGCTGCTCACCATCCTGCAGATGCCCGAAGGCGGCCGCCGCATCCTCTTCGGCTTCATCGTGCTGTTCGTGACGGCGGCATATTTGAGGATCATCGAGGATCGGTAAAACGGGCCGCGACGGGCACAGCTCACTCAGCCGCTTGCACTCGGCCCGAGTCGATGATCGCCCTGATCTCCGAGCGGCATGAGCCGCAATTGGTGCCTGCGCGCAGCGTCGAGCCGATCGCTTCGAGGCTGTCGCATCCCGAAGCGACCGCCGAAGCGAGCTGGTTGGCGCCGACATGGAAGCACGCGCACACGACGCGCCCGATGGCCGGCATCGGCACGGGTGACCGGCCGGACAGAAGGACGTTGCGATCGGTCGTTGACAGCGGCTGGCGCGTGGCGAGCAACGACACCAGCCAGTCCCGTGCCGGCAACTGGTCCGGGGCGGCGACCAGCAAGGCTTCGGCCATGGCGCCGCCTTCGTCGATGGCGGCGGCGCGATAGGCGAGCCCGCGGCGGTCGGTGTATTCCAGGAGTTGATCCCGCCGCTGGACGCCGAGCAGCTTGCGCGCCAGCAGGATGCCCTGGTCCGGCGGCTCGGTTCCGGTCAGGTCGTAAACCCAGCCGCCCTCGACAGCATGCCGGCTCCAATGCACGAAACCGGTCGGCCTGAGATCGCGTCGCGTGATGAGCACGCCGGCCCAGCCAGTCTCTTCCCGCACGATTCTCACCGGAACATGCTTGAGCTCTGGCTGGCCGGAATGCGGATCGGTGACCGGCGAGGATAAGAGGCCGGCTGCTGCCTTGGCTGCGAACTGGCCGCTCCAATGCATGGGCATGAAGGCATGTCCGCGCCGCTGCGCGTCGGCCACGCGCACTCTGGCGCGGACGAAGCCGAAGCGGGTTGAAAGATGAGCGAGGTCGCCATCCTTGAGCTGATGCGCGGCCGCGTCCGCCGGGTGAAGGTCGACCGCCGGGTCCGGCGCGTTCGCCATCAAACGCGGCACGTTTCCGGTGCGCGTCATGGTGTGCCACTGGTCGCGCAGCCGGCCGGTGTTCAGGGCGAGCGGATAGTCGGCGTCGACCGTGAAGGCCGTCGCCTCCTGCCGCACCGGCACGAAACGCGCGCGTCCGTCCTGTGTCGCAAAACGACCGTCGGAGAAAAGTCTCGTCTGCTGCTCGCACCGTTCCGATGCGGGCCAATGGCGCGGCGCGAAGGCGGAATAATCTTCATCGCTGAGATCAGCCACGCCGCCAAGGTCGAACAGGCGCTTGCCGTCGTTCTCGAAGGCGGACAGCGCTGCATGCTCGCGGAAGATCGCGGCTGGCGTCTGGTAGGCGAAGGCCTCGCCAAAACCCATGCGCGCGGCGACCTCGCAGATGATGCGCCAGTCGGCTTTCGTGTCGCTGGGCGGCGGCAGGAACGGCCGCTGGCGCGAGAGGCGCCGTTCCGAATTGGTGACGGTGCCATCCTTCTCGCCCCAGGCGGCGGCCGGCAGCAGCACGTCGGCATAGCGCGTGGTGTCGGTGCGGGTCACATCCGAGACCGCGACGAAATCGCATTTGGACAATGCAGTGCGCACACGCGAAGCGTCGGGCATCGAGACGGCGGGATTGGTGCCCATGACCCACAAGGCCTTGATGCGGCCGTCGGCGACCGCCTGGAACATGTCTACGGCCTTCAGGCCGCCGCGCCGGGCGATGTTGGGCGCATTCCAGAAGCGGGAGACCCGGTCGATACTGGCCTCGTCGGCAAAATCCATATGCGCGGCAAGCTGGTTGGCCAGACCGCCGACCTCGCGGCCGCCCATGGCGTTCGGCTGCCCGGTGACCGAGAACGGCCCCGTGCCGGGTTCGCCGATGCGGCCGGTGGCGAGATGGCAGTTGATGATGGCGTTGACCTTGTCGGTTCCATGCGCCGACTGGTTGACGCCCTGGCTGTAGACGGTGACCGTCCGCTCGGTCGCGGCAAAGAGATCGTAGAAGGCCTGGACGTCGGCTGCCGCCAGCCCGCAGCCCTTTGCCACGCGTGCGATCGAAGGCGCATCGGCGCCGGCGAGCGAAGCTGCCGCATCGAAGCCCGATGTATGATCGCGGATGAAATCAGGATCGATTTTTCCGGCCTGGACGAGATATGCAAGCAGCCCGTTGAACAGCATCACGTCCGTGCCCGGATCGAGCGCCAGGTGCAGGTCGCATTCGTCGGCGGTTGCGGTGCGGCGCGGGTCGACGACGACGATCCTGGTTCCGCGTTCCTTTCGCGCCGCAAGCATGCGCTGGTAGAGAACGGGATGGCACCATGCGGTGTTGGAGCCGGTGAGCACGATGAGATCGGCGCACTCGAAATCCTCATAGACACCGGGAACGATGTCCTCGCCGAAAGCGCGGCGATGACCGGCGACGGACGACGCCATGCAGAGCCTTGAATTAGTGTCGATATTGGCCGAGCCGATGAAGCCCTTCATCAGCTTATTGGCGACGTAATAGTCCTCGGTGAGCAACTGGCCGGAGACATAGAAGGCGACAGAGTCCGGGCCGTGTTCGGCGACAGCCTGCGAGAATTTCGCGGCCACGAGGTCGAGCGCTTCGTCCCAGCTCGCCGGCTTGCCTAGAATTTCCGGCCGCAGCAAACGGCCTTCGAGGCCAAGCGTCTCGCCGAGAGCCGAACCTTTCGAGCAGAGCCGGCCGAAATTGGCCGGATGATCGGGGTCGCCGCGGACGGTCGTCATACCGTCCGCGGCGACCTCGGCGAGCACGCCGCAGCCCACCCCGCAATAGGGGCAGGTGGTCCTCACCTCGCGTGCTTCTTGCATGCCTCAGGCCGCTTTCGAGGCCAGCGCTTCGAGCGCGATGAACAACCGTTCGCCCTCAACCTTGACCGGTATAGTCCGGACCGAGCCTTCGTCGGCGCCAAGCGCCTTGCCTGTCTCCAGCGAGATCACCCAATTGTGCAGCGGGCAGGTCACCGCAGCGCCGTGGACGATCCCCTGGCTGAGCGGTCCGCCCTTGTGTGGGCAGTGGTCGTCTATGGCATAAACCTGATCGTCCGCGGTGCGGAAGACCGCGATCTTGCCTTGCGGAGTGGCCACGCAACGCGCGCCGCGCGGCGGAATGTCGGTGACGGAACCGATGGCGATCCAGGTCATGTTGGTCACTCCGCCGCCTCCGCGAACCCGACCGACGCCATCGGCCTGAACTCATGCTTGTCCTTGCCGGAGACGCGCTCCGACCACGGATCGACCTGCGCGAATTTTTGGCTGAAGACGAAGCGCTCGAAATAGGCGCGGCGCTTCTCGGCGTCGTCCAGGATCTGCTTCTTGATCTCGGCCGTGCCGACGCGCTTTGCCCATTTGTAGATGCGCTCGAGATAGCGGGCCTGCTCGCGATACATCTGGACCAGCGCCACGATCACCTCCAGCGCCTCGTCCTCGGTCTTTACCAAGCCGAGCACTTCCGTGCCCTTGATGTCGAGGCCGGCGGCGCCGGCGAAGTGAATTTCGTAGCCAGAGTCGACGCACACCACGCCGACATCCTTGCAGGTCGCCTCCGCGCAGTTGCGCGGGCATCCCGACACCGCCATCTTCACCTTGGCCGGCGTCCACGAACCCCACATGAACTTCTCGATGCGGATGCCGAGCCCGGTCGAATCCTGCGTGCCGAAACGGCACCAGTCCGAGCCGACGCAGGTCTTCACCGTGCGCAGGCCCTTGGCATAGGCATGGCCGGAGACGAAGCCGGCCTTGCCGAGATCGGCCCATACCGCCGGCAGGTCTTCCTTGCGGATGCCAAGCATGTCGATGCGCTGGCCGCCCGTCACCTTGACCATCGGGATATCGAACTTGTCGACCACATCGGCGATGGCGCGCAATTCGCCGGCGCTGGTCACCCCGCCCCACATGCGCGGCACCACCGAATAGGTGCCGTCCTTCTGGATGTTGGCGTGCACGCGCTCGTTGATGAACCGCGACTGATAGTCGTCGGCATATTGGTCCGGCCAATCGCAGACGAGATAGTAGTTGAGCGCCGGCCGGCATTTTGCGCAGCCGCAGGAGGTCTTCCATTCGAGCTCCTGCATGATGGCAGGGATCGTCTTCAGGCCCTTCGCCTTGATCAGACGCCGCACATCGTCATGGCCGAGGCTCGTGCAGCCGCACATAGGCTGTACCGCCGCCGGATTGTAGGCCTCGCCCAGCGTGAGCTTCAGCAGCTGCTCGACGAGACCCGTGCACGAGCCGCAGGAGGCCGAGGCCTTGGTGTGGGCGCGCACATCGTCGAGGCCGGTCAGCCCCTTCGCCGTGATCGCGCCGGTGATCTTGCCCTTGCAGACGCCGTTGCAGCCGCAGATTTCCGCATCATCCGCCAGTGCCGCAACGGCCGCCAAAGGGTCCGAGGAAACGCCTCCCTGGAACGCCTGGCCGAAGATCAGCGTGTCGCGCATCTCCGATATGTCGGTCGCCTTCTTCTTGAGGTCGTTGAACCACGCGCCGTCGGCGGTTTCGCCGAACAGCACCGTGCCGATGATGCGGTTGTCCTGCAGCACGACGCGCTTGTAGATGCCGGCGGAGGCGTCGCGCAGGATGATCTCCTCGCGGTCGTCGCCGTCGGCAAAGTCGCCCAGCGAATAAAGGTCGATGCCGGTGACCTTGAGCTTGGTCGGCGTGTCGGAGTGGACGAAGCGCTTGTCCTCGCCATCCGTCAGCCTGGCAGCCGCGACGCGGGCCATCTCGTAGAGAGGCGCGACGAGCCCATAGACATGGCCGCCGACCTCGGCGCATTCGCCGAGCGCCATGATCGCGGGGTCGGACGTTTGCATGCGGTCGTCGACGACGATGCCGCGATTGACCTCGAGCCCTGCGTCCTTGGCCAAGGTGCTGTTTGGGCGGATGCCGACCGCCATCACCACCAGCGTTGCCGGGATGATCGTGCCGTCCATCAGCTCGACGCCCTCGACCTTGCCGTTGCCGACAATAGCCTTGGTGTTGGCCTTGGTCATGACCTTGATGCCGCGCGCCTCGACAGCCTTCTGCAAGAGGTAGCCGGCGGCGGGATCGAGCTGGCGCTCCATCAGCGTCGGCATGACGTGCAGCACGGTGACGTCCATGCCGCGCTCCTTCAGCCCGGCAGCGGCTTCGAGCCCGAGCAGGCCGCCGCCGATGACGACCGCTTTGGCGCGCGACTGCGCGGCAAGCAGCATGGCGTTGACGTCGTCGAGGTCGCGGTAGCTGAGCACGCCGGGCAAGTCCTTGCCCGGCACCGGAATGATGAAGGGCACCGAGCCGGTGGCGATGACCAGCCTGTCGTAACTCTCGGTCACGCCGTGGTCCGAGGTGACGGTCTTCGCGTCCCTGTCGATGGCGACGATCCGGTGGCCCTTGTAGAGGGTGATGCCGTGCTTGATGTACCAGCCGTCGCCATGGATGACGATTTCCTCGAACTCCTTCTCGCCCGAAAGCACCGGCGACAGCATGATGCGGTCGTAGTTCACGCGCGGCTCGGCGTTGAAGATGGTGACGGCGTAGCGGTCGGGCGCGGCTTCCAGCAGGTGCTCCAGCATCCTGCCTGGCGCCATGCCGTTGCCGATGATGACGAGTTTCTCGGTCATGTCCGGTCTGCTCCGATCTATTCGGCGGCGTAGGATAGGGACGGGCTCTTGACCTCGGCCGCGCGCTCCATCCAGCGGACGGTGACGTGCATCCAGATCAGGCAGGAGACGACGATGAGGAAGAGCAGCATGAAGCAGCTCGACCAGACCCCGGTGAGATCGTTCAGCACGCCGAAGGCGATCGGCAGAATGAAGCCGCCGAGGCCGCCGATCATGCCGACGACGCCGCCGACCGCGCCGACGCTCTGCGGATAATAGACGGGGATGTGCTTGTAGACGGCGGCCTTGCCGAGGCTCATGAAGAAGCCGAGCACGCAAGCGACGGCGATGAATGCGAGCGGGCCGATCTCGACATGGAACGGGATCGGCCCGCTGATGCCGCGCACGACATAGTCTGCCGAGGGGAGAGACAGAGTGAGTGTCGCGACGGCACAAACGCTGAAGGTCCAGTAGAGCACGGTGCGGGCGCCGATGCGGTCGGAAAGCACGCCGCCATAGGCGCGGAAGATGCTGGCGGGGATCGAATAGGCGGCACCGATCATGCCGGCGGTGGCGATGCCGAAGCCATAGACGCCGATGAGATAGCGCGGCAGCCAGAGCGACAGCGCGACGAACGCCCCGAAGGAGAAGAAATAGTAGAAGGCGAAGCGCCAGACCTGCAGGTTCTTCAACGGGGCGAATTCCTGCCAGAAGCCTCTTACGGGCATCGCCTTGCCGGCGCGGCGCTCGCGGATGACCGGATCGTCGCCAGTGGTGAACCAGAAGATGATCGCCATGACGACGAGCGCCGCCGCCCAGACCAGCGCCACCGACTGCCAGCCCCGGGCGAGCAGCACGAGTGGCGCCAGGAACTTGGTGACGGCGGCGCCGACATTGCCGACACCGAAGATGCCGAGTGCCGTGCCCTGCTTTCCGGCCGGGAAGAAGCGCGAGACATAGGCAACACCCACAGCGAAAGAGCCGCCCGCGAGCCCGACACCAAGTGCGGCCAGCAGCATCTGCTCATAGGTATGTGCGAAAGCGAGCAGGAAGGTCGCGACCGCCGCCGCGAGCATCGTCATGGTGTAGACCAGGCGTCCCCCATAGCGGTCTGTCCAGACGCCAAGCACCATGCGCACGAGTGAGCCGGTGAGGATTGGCGTGCCGACGAGCAGGCCGAACTCGGTCTCGTTCAGCCCTAGCTCCTGCTTGATGCGCACGCCGATGATGGAAAAGATCGTCCACACCGCGAAGCAGACGGTGAAGGCGATGGTGGACATCACGAGCGCCTGCCTGGGAGCATTATCCTGGCTGGGCGCGGCTGGGAGGTTTGCGGTCATGGTCGGCTCCGGTTTGCGGCGTGGGAGGCACCGCGTGTTGTCTTGATCAGAGGCGCGGCATCGGTCAGCGCCGCGAGACCGGGACTTGCGCGGTCACCTGCGGGCTTTTGCCTTCGGTTTCGTGATTGGCGGGAAAGAGCAGGAGCGCGGCAGTGAAGAGAGCCGCGGTCAGCGCGCTGCTCGCCAGGAAATCGCGACGGGTGAAATCCTTGAGCAATGTCGTTGCGATCCGTTTGGTCATCGTCGTCTCCGGTCCAAAACGAAAAAGCCGCCGTCCAGGCCTCGCGCGTCCGTATATCCGGGATCGCGTCGTATTGACCTGAGCGGCAGCTTTGCCTGTGGCGCCCGCCATTGGACGCCTGTTCCATTGCCCGCGAACGGGCTCGATTATTTCAAAGCACGAAGCGTGCCAGTTTCGCTCGGAAGCTGAATTTCAAGGAAAATCAACGCAGTGGGAGCTTTGGCCTTCGGCCGGGCCGAGCGGCGGCGCGGTCAAACATTGATCAATGGCATAAACATGCAGCATAAATTTTGTGCAATGCACAAGATTGGCGCGCAAATGATCAGGCGCGTTTCTGGCCGGCGACGTAGGCGTCAATCCGGTCCGGATCGAAGATCTGGCCGTCGAAAAATCCGTCCGGGCCAAGGACAAGACTCGCGCCGGCCGAGCCGACCGGCGTCGCCGCCTTCAAGGCCCCTTCGACTTTGGCATTGGCGCCGGGCAGCGCCACGCCGAGCGGCTTCAGCGCCGAGCGATAGAGGTCGGGCCGGTAACAATCGCGCGCGATGGCGAGGTTTTGCGGCGTATGCGGCAACTGACCCCAGCGCACCATCTGC
Organism: Mesorhizobium sp. CA8; assembly: GCF_020164955.1. Classification (GTDB taxonomy): domain Bacteria; phylum Pseudomonadota; class Alphaproteobacteria; order Rhizobiales; family Rhizobiaceae; genus Mesorhizobium. The sequence goes on along the minus strand of NZ_JAIUHG010000010.1, from coordinate 81,935 downwards.
GTGTAGAACCACAGCGCATGGCTCTTCCAGGGAAAATTCGCCGCCTTGTCGAAGGGCAGGAAGAAATCCTCGACGTTCCGTTCCACGCCTCCACCGAGTTGAAGGCGTCCGGTGAGTGCCGGCATCTGGATCGCCTCCGGCTGGCCGAGAAACTCAGGCCTCGCCATCAGCGCCGCAAGGTCGCCGCGGTTTGCCGGATCCTGGCACCAGCGTGCGGAGTGATGCAGTGCCCTCAGCAGTGCTGCCAGCGCGTCCGGGTTTTCTTCCGCCCAGACTTTGCGCACGCCGATCACCTTTTCCGGACTGTTGCGCCAAAGCAGCGCCTTGACCGTGACGATGCGGCCGATGCCTGCCGCGACGGCCGCGCTGTTCCAAGGCTCGCCTACGCAATAGCCGTCGATGCGGCCGGCCGCCAATGCATCGGCCATGAAGGGCGGCGGCACAATGACGATCTCGATGTCACGGTCGGGATCGATGCCGCAGGCGGCGAGCCAATAGCGCAGCTCGTAATTGTGCCCGGAATGCGGATGCACGACGGCGAAGCGCAGCGGCTCGCGGCCAGCGCTCGCTCGCTCGTGGATCAAAGCGCCGAGCGCCTGCCCGGCACGCGCCGGGTCGAGATCAGGCGACGCGCCATGCGCCGCCATGCCCTCCCATACGGCGTTGGAGACGGTGACGCAATTGCCGCCGAGGCCGAGCGAGAAGGGCACAATGGTTTCGGAAGCGAGCGGCGTGAGGCCGAGGCTGCAGGCGAGCGGCATCGGCCCAAGCATATGGGCGACATCGAAGTGGCCGATGGCGATGCGGTCGCGGATATTGGCCCAGGAGGTCTCGCGCTGCAGCTTCAGATCGATGCCCTCACGCGCGGCAAAGCCCATCTCACCGGCCGCGACCATGACGGCGCTGTCGAAGAGCGGCATGAAGCCGGCGGTGATTTCGTGCGCCATGCTCATTCGCCCTCCTGCGGCCCCAGCAATCCCGCCGCCGTCACCAGGCTCTGGGCGATATCGGCGATCTTGCGGTTCTGGTTCATGGCGGTCTTGCGCAGCAGCACGTAGGCCGCCTCTTCGTTCAGGCCGCGCGACCTCATCAATATGCCCTTGGCCCGGTCGATGACCTTGCGGTTCTCGAGCTCGCTGCGCGCCTCCTCCAATTCGCGCGCCATGCGCGAGAAGGCGTTGAAGCGGCTGATCGCCATGTCGAGGATCGGCTTGATGCGTTCCTTCTTCAGCCCGTCGACCACATAGGCAGACACGCCGGCATCCACGGCCGCCTCGATCGAGGCCTGGTCGGAGCGATCGACGAACATGGCGATTGGACGTTTTACCGCGCGCGACAGCTGGAACATGTTCTCCAGCATATCGCGGTTGGGATTTTCGAGATCGATGACAATGACGTCCGGCTCGATCTCGGCGATGCGCTTGGCGATGCCGGCCACGTCATGGACCACCGTGACTTCGCGATGGCCGGCGTCCCGCAATCCGGCCTCGATGATCGAGGCGCGGATGCGGTTCTCGTCGATAACAAGGATGGTCAACGAACCGGCGGACATGCGTCTATTGTGCAGCCGGATGGAGATTGTGCAATGCGGTAATCCACAGGGATGGTTTCCGGCCGCTCTCAGGGCGGGGCTGCGACGCTACCGCGCCCAACCCTGCGTTGCCGCTATGGGCCGGGACACTATAGGTGTCCCATCGTGCGCCGCTTCGCGATATCGCACAATCGAACTGCAGCCGTGATCACGCCCCCAGCCTGTCCTGCTCCGCAGCATTCGGATCGCCCGGCGCCGTCGCCCAGGCGAGCTCGACAAGCGTCACCGTTCGCCGGCCGACGCCGTCGACCTGGCAGACGATGAGCCCCTGCTCCTCGATATAGTCGAGCAGCCGGCGCGCACGGCGCAGAGAATGCGAGCCATAGGCGCGGGCAATCGCGGCATCGCTGGGACAAGGCCAGCCCTCCTTAGCGGCGCGGGCGATCATCATGAACACGCCTTGCATGTCCTCGGGCAACAGCGATGCGCGCACCGAGACGTCCCGCCATGCATCGTCCTCGGCCATGTCGGAGCCGACGCCCGCGCGGGCGCGCGTCAGCATGCGGCGGAATTCCGATAGGTCGGGCACGACCGAAGCGAGGCCCTCGATGCGGCAGCGGACCACGAATTCCTGGTAGAGCACGCCAATGACCCGAAAACCCGCATCGGGCTCGGCCAGGATGGCGCGCAGAATGCGATCCATCCGTTCGCGCCGCTCCGCCAGGTCCTCGGCGCTTGGCTGCGGCTCCATCGGCTCGGGGCGGATGTCCAGCGGCGCGGCCTTGGCCGCCATCAGCTGGTCGAGCAGGTCGGGCGAAGGCCGGCGTTGCGGCCGTACCGTCTCCGGCGGCGGCGCGGCAAGAATGATCGCGCGCGCATCTTCGAGCGCGGCTCCCGGCATCGGCATCAGCCGCGGCGTGCCGTTGCGCGGGCTGGTTTCGGTCTGGCCGATGCGCAGGCCGAGCGGGCGGCGGGACAGCGCCGGGCCGAGCGCCATGAAATGCCCGCGCTCCAAGTCGCGGAAAGCTTCGGCCTGGCGCCGCTCCATGCCGAGCAGGTCGGCCGCGCGCGCCATGTCGATGTCGAGGAAGGTGCGGCCCATCAGGAAGTTGGACGCTTCCGCCGCGACGTTCTTGGCAAGCTTCGCCAGCCGCTGCGTGGCGATGATGCCGGCAAGCCCGCGCTTGCGGCCGCGGCACATCAAATTGGTCATGGCCCCCAGCGAAAGCTTGCGCGCCTCGTCCGAAACCTCGCCGGCGGCGGCGGGCGCGAAGAGCTGCGCCTCGTCGACCACCACCAGCATCGGGTACCAATGGTCGCGCGCGACCTCGAACAGCCCGCCGAGGAAGGCCGCGGCGCGCCGCATCTGGTTTTCGGCGTCGAGCCCTTCGAGGTTGAGGACTGTCGAGACGCGATGGATGCGCGCCCGCTCGCCGGCCGCCTGCAGGCCGCGCTCGGTATGCTCCTCGGCGTCGATCACCAGATGTCCAAAGCGTTCGCCAAGCGACACGAAGTCGCCTTCGGGGTCGATGATGGTCTGCTGAACCCAAGGCGCGCTCTGTTCGAGCAGCCGGCGCAGCAGATGCGACTTGCCGGAGCCCGAATTGCCCTGCACCAGCAGGCGGGTAGCCAGCAATTCCTCAAGGTCGAGGGCCGCCGGCGCGCCTGCCGTCGTCTGCCCCATCTCGATTGCAACGGTCATATTTCGACTCGGATCGTCTCCCTGCGCGCGACGGGCTTATCAACCTGAGCGCGGTGCGTCGAGCTTGCCGGCCGTCGGCCAACCGATGTCCACATCTAAGGGCGGGTCAGCCCGTCCCTAAGGGCGGAGCCCGTCCCTACGGGCGCACCCCGTCCCTAAGGGCCGAACTGGCGGCAGGCTGTCGGCAATCGCACTGGTCGGACCACCATTTTGCTGGCGCAATCCAACCATTGGCGTATCATCCTTTCAGAGAGGGTTCATGGCAGGAGGAGGCCAATGAACATCGCTGCGGAAGTGCCGGTCCCGGACCTGACGGTGCAAGACCTTGTTTCGTCTGCTCTTTCGAACTTTCGCGCCGGCGACACCGTGTCCACACGCGCCATGCTCGATGCCATACGCCACGCCGACCCCGCCTGCGTGGACAGCGACGACCATCTGGTCGAGCTGATCGTGATGGCCGCCGTTGGTAAGACCATGGGCGTGGTCTTCGACCACCGCTCGCCCGATGAGCGGTTACCACGGCTGTCCTAGCGAGCCCCGTCGGCTGAAAGCTCGCTGACATCGTCAATGACGAACTAAACGGGCGTTTCGGCTACGCTCACAATGGTCGATTTTGCCAACACAGGCGGCGTCCGATAACCTCTCCTAGCTTCCCAGCGGATGCGGCATGTAGCCGACGAAGCCCGCGATCTTCCAGCGGCCGCCGACCTTACGGCAGAAGTAGAGCGTTTGCCACTTCAGCCGATCGACGCCGCCATCCGCCTTGGCGACCGAGCCGTCGAACTTCTTGTGCAGCACCGCGCGGTCGCCGTCCACGTCGATGTCGCGCATGTTGGTGACGCGAAACAGCGCTTCGCGCAACGGCTCGGCGAATTTCGTCGCCGCGGTTTCCTTGGCCTGCCGCAGCCATTCGTCGCGATAGACTTCGAGCCTTGGGAATTGAAGTCGCCAGGCGTCGGCGTTGCTGAGGAAATGCGCATGCATGCCGAAGAAACTTTCGGCGATGAAATCGTCCTCGACCATCGACCAGTCCTGTCCAAGGAAGGCATCGATGTCGCGCCGCACCAGCATTTCCCAAAGCGCGTGGCGGTCGGCATCGCCCTCGGGAAACGGATTCTTGTCGAAGGTCATGCTGGATCTCCCCTCACAATGCCGCAACCGACCGGAAACGGCGTCGAGCGCAACATGCTCAGGCTTCTGTAATAAAGCAACATGGATTTCGAAAAGATGTTGCTTTCCGACATCGGCTCTATGAGGATCATGCCGACCAGCGTAGACGGCTCTATAGCAGTCCCGCTCAATCGCAAAAAGGAGGCTCAGTTGCCCAAGCAGTGTTTTGGAAAATCGCATGTCCCACTCTCGCCGGCCGTGCGCGCCGGCGATTTCGTCTATGTCTCCGGCCAGGTGCCGGTGGGCAGCGACGGGCTGGTGGTGAAGGGCGGTATCGCCGAGCAGACCGAGCAGGTGCTGCAGAACGTCAAGGCGGCGCTGGCGCTCGCCGGCTGCACCATGGACGATGTGGTGAAGACCACAGTGTGGCTGGAGGACGCGCGCGATTTCGGCACATTCAACACCGTCTACGCAAAGCATTTCTCGAAGGATCCGCCGGCGCGAACGACGGTCGAGTCACGCCTGATGATCGACATCAAGATCGAGGTCGAGGCCGTCGCTTACCGGCCGGTCTGATCGCCCGGTCGGATCGCTTGCAGCAATTCCAGGAAAAGTGTCTAGCGGTTAGGTTCGGCGACTTCGCCGTAGCCTTCCGTCCGGAATTGCGTGAAACAAACAAAGGGAGGGCACCGATGCAGTTCGATCTCCTGATCAAAGGCGGCCGCGTCATCGATCCCGCATCGGGCCTGGACGCGCAACGCGACGTCGCCATCGCCGATGGTCGCATCGCCGCGATCGACGCCGCGATCGACGCCGAGCATGTCACGCAGGTGGTCGACGCCAGAGACTGCATCGTCGCGCCCGGTCTCATCGACCTGCACAGCCACGTCTATTGGGGCGGTACCTCGCTCGGTGTCGACGCCGACCGGCTCGCCGCCAAGAGCGGCACCACCACCTTCATCGACGCCGGCAGCGCCGGCGCGGGCAATTTCTTGGGTTTTCGCCGCCATGTCATGGAGCATTCGAAGGTTCGCATCCTAGCTTACATCAACATCTCCTTCGCCGGCATTTTCGGCTTTTCCAACACCGTATCCGTCGGCGAATGCAGCGATCTCAGGCTCTGCGAGCCGCGCGAAACGGTGGCGGCGGTGCGCGAGCATGCCGACGTCGTCGTCGGCGTCAAAGTCCGCTCCGGCAAGCATGCCGGCGGCTGGAGCGGCATCGCGCCGGTCGACCTCGCGCTGGAAGCCGCCGACAAGGCCGGCCTGCCGCTGATGGCGCATATCGACGAGCCGCCGCCCGGCCGCTCGGAAGTGCTGCCCAGGCTGCGGGGCGGCGACGTCCTCACCCATTGCTTCCGGCCGTTCCCCAATGCGCCGGTCTTCGCCTCCGGCGCGGTGCGGCCGGATATGCGGCTGGCGCGCGAGCGCGGCGTCATCTTCGACATCGGCCACGGCATGGGTTCCTTCGACTTCGAGGTGGCGAAGGCGATGCTCGCCGAAGGACTGGCGCCCGACGTCATCTCCAGCGACGTGCATCTCTACTGCGTCGACGGCCCGGCCTTCGACATCCTGGTTTGCATGTCGAAGCTCATGGCGCTCGGCATGCCGCTGATCGAGGTGCTGCGCGCAGCGACGCAGCGGCCGGCGGAGGCGATCGCCAGACCGGAACTAGGCGCGCTGAAGGTCGGCGGCACCGGCGATGTCGCGGTGCTGAAGCTCCAACCCGGCCGCTTCACCTTCGTCGACGCCGTCGGGGCGTCATTGGTCGCGGATCAGCGGCTGGTCTCCAACGGCATCGTCATCGGCGGCAAATGGTGGCCGAACGAAGCGCCCGACCACAACGAGACGGAGCGCTTCGAAGCGCATGCGAATCACACGCATGTGGATGTGGCGGCGAGGCATTTCGGGCGGGGGTGATCTCCCCCCTCGAGGGGGAGATGTCGCCGAAGGCGACAGAGGGGGTCGCCGCGCGTGAAGCGCCAACGCCGTCCGCGACAGACAAGAGAGGAAGTCGGCGTTCTACGTGAGACGACCCCCTCTGTCCTGCCGGACATCTCCCCCTCGAGGGGGGAGATTGCAGTTTCACCGCCTTGCGTTGCTCGGCTCCCCATACACCGGCGTCGCTATTCCCTCCATGCGCGCCTTGAGCTGCAGCGCAACGAACTTCGAGTAGAACCTCGACAGCGCCAGATTGCCGCCGTGGAACCACAGCGCTTCCTGCGCCGTCGGCTTCCACATATTGCGCAATTCGCCCTGCCAGGGACCGGGATCGCCCTTCACGCCGGAGCCGAGGCCCCAGCACGGGCCGACCTTGTCGGCGACCTCGCGCGAGACGATTCCCGCAACCGTCTCGTTCATCGACTGGTAGCCGGTGCAGCAGACGATTGCGTCGACGGCGAGTTCGCTGCCGTCTTCGAACAGGATGCCGTCCGGCCTCAGCGACTTGATGCCGGCGCCGCTTTTGACCTTGATCTCGCCGTTCAGGATCAGCTCGCAGGCGCCGACATCGATGTAATAGCCCGAGCCTGTCCGATAGGCCTTCATCAACAGCCCTGTCTCGTCCTCGCCGAAGTCGATGGCGAAGCCGCTGTCGCTGAGACGCCGGTAGAAATCGGCGTCGCGCGCCCGGATCACATCGTAGAGTGCGCGCTGGCCCTTCGGGACCAGCGCGAAGGGCGTCGAGGCGACGATCATGTCGGCCTTGTCGGTGGTGATGCCGCGCGCCAGCGCCTTCTCCGAGAAGATCTCGAAGCCGACATCCATCAGCGTATCGGATTTCACAACCGTCGTCGGCGAGCGCTGCACCATGGTGACCTTCGCGCCCGCTTCCCACAGATCGACGCTGACATCGTGGCCTGAGCTTGCAGCGCCGATCACCGCGACGCGCTTGCCGCGGAATTTCTCGCCGGTGGAATATTGGCTGGAATGCAGCAGCTCGCCCTTGAAGTTATCGGCCCCCGGCAACTCGATCTGCCGCGGCGGCCCATAAGCCCCGGTAGCGAAGACGATGTGCTTCGGCTTCAGCGTGACACGCTGGCCGACGCGGTCGACCACCACGGTCCAGACTTTTTCGGCCTCATCATAGGCGGCGCTGACGCATTTGGTGGCGACCCAATAGTTCAGCTCCATGACGCGGGTATACATCTCCAGCCAATCGCCCATCTTGTCCTTGGGCGTGAAGACCGGCCAGTTTTCCGGGAACGGAATGTAGGGCAGATGATCGTACCAGACCGGATCGTGCAGCACGAGCGAGCGGTAGCGGTTGCGCCAGGAATCGCCGGCGCGCGCATTCTTCTCGATGACGAGCGCCGGCACGCCGAGCTGCCGCAGCCGGGCGCCGAGCATGATGCCGCCCTGACCGCCGCCGATCACCAAGCAGTAGGGCTGCTCGTGGACGCCGACATCGCGCGCCTCGCGCGCCCGTGCTTCCGCCCAGGTCTCGCGCTTCGGGTCGGCCTTGTGGCGGATGCCGAGCGGCCGCGCCGGGCCTTTCCGCTCCTCGAACCCCTTGAGCTCGCTCATCGCCGTGAACAGCGTGCGGCAGCGGCCGTCTTTGAGCCGCATGATGCCCTCGCCGCGCGCCACCGCCGTCTCGAATGTGAACCAGGCTTCGACTGTGCCGTCATCGACACTGGGCTCCCCAGACATCCGCCAGTGCGATGGCTGCGCCGATGGCAGCGTGGCCTTCAGCATGTCGCGGATGGCGGCCTGTCCTTCCATGGTCTTGATGTTCCATGTGAAGGTCAAAAGATCACGCCAGTAGCAATCCTCGACGAAAAGGCCGGTCGCCGACTCGATATCGCCGGCCTCCAGCGCCCGGCCGAATGAGCCGAGCCAGGTTGCCGCCTGTTGCGATGGTGCGATGTCGAGCATTCTTCTTCGTTCCCTTCTTCAGTTCGAATTCCTTGGCGGCGGCGCCTCCCCCTTCTCCCCTTGTGGGAGAAGGTGTCGCCGAAGGCGACGGATGAGGGGTGCTCCAGGGAAAGCCAGCGTCTCACTCCGCTGGAACACCCCTCATCCGTCTCGGCGCTGCGCGCCGATCCACCTTCTCCCCCAGGGGGAGAAGGGACTCTGCTAATCTCCCAATGGCTCCATCTCCTTGCCTGTCCGATGGATCTGGGCGTTGTACTTGATGCGGCGCACCGTCTCGCGCGCCGGGCCGTCGATCCTGTAAGCGGTCGCCACCGCCAGCAGGTCGATGGCGGCCAGGAAAGCGTAGCGCGACGCTGTCGGCTTCAGCGTGTCGGGGTATTCGGGAACCGCCATCGTCAGCCGCACGTCGCAGACCCGCGTCAGCTCGGTGTCGGGCGCCGTCACGCAGATCGCGTTGGCGCGGTAATGCTTGGCGAGCTCCACCGCTTCGATCACCTCGCGCGTGCGACCCGTTGCCGAGATCGCGATGACCAGATCGCCGGGCTTCAGCGTCGAGGCGGTCATGCGCATCAGATACGGATCGCATTGCGCGCTGATGGTGATGCCGTAGCGGAACAGCCGGTATTGCGTTTCCTGGGCCAGCGCCGACGAACTGCCGCCGAGGCCGAACACCGTCACCTGCCGCGCCTTGGCGATCAGTTCCGCCGCCTTCTGCAGCTGGCCCGGATCGATCTGCCGCTCCGCCTCCTGCAGCGCGCGCCGTGCCTCGCCAAACACCGCGTTCCAGAACGGCATGCCGCTGTCGCTGTTCGCGGGTTGCGGCTTGGTGGCGAGATAGAGCGCGCCGACGACCAGGCTCTGCGCCAGCTTCAGCTTGAAATCGCGCACGCCCTCGCAGCCGATGGCGCGGCAGAAGCGGGTGACCGTCGGCTCGCTGACCCCGGCGCGCTGGGCGAGCGCGGCGTTGGAAGCGTCGACCGCATATTTGACGTCGTCCAGCACGACATCGGCGACGCGGCGCTCGGCCGGCCGCAGCTCCGCATAGCTGTCCTTCACCTGCGAGATGATATCGGGAATGCGCCTGACATGGTCGTGCCGATCGCCGTCCTCGTCCGCCGTTCGCAACGCCTGGCTGTCAGCTTCGGTCATTGGCCAGTCCTCCCCCGCCCGCTTCGGGCCCTATCATTCTCGCGATTATCCGCCTGCTGACCATAGGCAATCAACCGAGACGAGTATGTAGGAAAGTAACACGCACCGCAAGCGATCAAAAAACTGATAGAAATCAGACGATTACATAGGATCCGATTGAACCTGATTGCTTCCGCCATCTGTCGCCGCTTGACAGTAAAGTAGGATAGTTACAGACTGATTTTCGCGGACAGATGGGCCTCCGGCAACGCATCGCGCAGTCTCCGAGGGGGAGCATGAGTACGGCAAGCGCAAAAACGCCGAAGCTCGGCGTACAGGCAGCGACGAAGGTCTACCAGATGGGCTCCGGCGATCTTCTGGCGCTGGATCGCTGCAGCCTGGATGTTCAATCCAACGAGATCGTTTCGATCGTCGGTCCCTCCGGCTGCGGCAAGACCACGCTATTGTGGTCGATGTCGGGCCTGCATCGGCTGACCGCGGGCGCGATCCTGCTCGACGGCAAGGAGATCACCGGACCGCGCCCCGAGATCGGCATCGTTTTCCAGGAAGCGAACCTTTTGCCCTGGCGCAATCTCGACGCCAACATCAACTTCCCTTTCGAGATCAAGGGCGAGAAGCCGGATCGCGCATGGATCGCGCATCTGCTCAACCGGGTCGGCCTCGACGGGTTCGGCGGCAAGTTCCCGCGCGAGCTTTCCGGCGGCATGCAGCAGCGCGCCGCGATCGTGCGCGCGCTGGCGCTGAAGCCGTCCGTGCTTTTGATGGACGAGCCCTTCGGCGCGCTCGACAGCTTCACTCGCGAAGAGATGAACCGCCTCGTCGAGGAGATCTGGCTCGACACCAAGACCACCATCGTCTTCATCACCCACAGCATCGAGGAGGCGATCTTCCTGTCGGACCGTGTCGTGGTGTTGACGACACGGCCCGGCCGCGTCGCCAAGATCTACGACGTGCCGTTTCCGCGGCCGCGTTCGCTGGAGATCATGGCGACAAAAGAGGTCTTCGACCTCACCAACAAGATCAAGATGGATATCGTCGGCGAGCGCGTGCGGCCAAAGACGCCGGAACGACCATCGGCTGAGATCGTGAGGATCAGGCCGTGAGTGGAGGCGACGCCATTCCGGAATTCTCCAAGGCCAAATCGGGAGATGGGCAGGACGTCAGCCTGACCAATCTTTCGGCCTTCGCCAGCGGTCCCGGCATCAAATCCGGCGCCGAGGTGGCGGCGATCCTTGCCGTGGCGGTGGTGATCATCGGCGGCATCGAGCTGGCGCTGCGCATCTTCCATGTGCCGCAATATATCATGCCGCCGCCGAGCTCGATCGTTTACGCCTTATTCGACGAGTTTCCGCTGATCGCGCCGCATCTCGGATACACGCTGGTCGAGCTTGTCTCGGGCTTCGCCATCGGCGCCGTCGTCGGCTTGGTGATGGCGGCGGTGATCACCCAGTTTCCCTTCGCCGAGAAGATCGTCGCGCCCTATATCCTGATCCTCGTCACCACGCCCATGCTGGCGCTGGTACCGTTGCTCATCCTGCGCTTCGGTTTCGGCTACACGCCGCGCATCATCGCGGTGGCTTTGGCAGCCGGCCCGATGGTAATGATCAACGCTGCTACCGGCTTCCGCCGCGTCGACAGCGCCAAGATCGCTTTAGCCCGCTCCTATGGCGCCAGCACGCTCCAGATCTTCTGGAAGATCCGCGCGCCGATGGCGCTGCCGATGATTCTGGTCGGTCTGATGATCGGCGCGATCTTCGGCCTGCTCACCGCCGTCGGCGCCGAGATGGTCGGCGGCGGCTTCGGTCTCGGCAACCGGCTTACCTCCTATTCCTCGATGATCCAGATGCCGCAATTCTTCGCGGTGGTGCTGATCCTGTCGACGCTCGGCATCCTGATCTACGCGCTGTTCTTCCTGATCGGCAAGAAATGGGCGAGCTGGGAGACATGAAGACGACCAAATGAACGCCCGGGAGGCGGGCAAAGGCAAGGCAGCGATCGATAGAAGGCAATCAACAAAAGGGGAATGCCATGACCAATGAAAGCTCATTCGACACAAGAGCAGGCATCAGCCGCCGCTATTTCCTGCAGGTGACGGCGGCCGGTGTCGTGACCGCCACCGCGCTCGGCGCATCGGGCCTTAGAGCCAGGGCGGCAGCCTATGAAAAATTCACCTGGATCTCGCCGCGCGGCACGCTGGAAGTGCTGGACGACTATCCCTACTGGTCGGCGAAGAAGGCAGGCTATTTCGGCGACCTCAACACCGACATGCAGCCGGGCCCGTCGGACGGCACCGCAACGGTGAAGTTCGTCGATGTCGGCCAGGCCGACATGGGCTTCCCTTCGCCCGGCGTCTTCTCCTTCGCCATCCAGAACGGCATGAAGCTGAAATCCGTCTTCCATATGGGCGCGCGCGACACGTTCAGCATCGCCTTCCGCAAGGGCCAGGGCACCAAGAACCTCAAGGACCTCGAAGGCAAGACCATCCTGCTCGGCTCCGCCGCCTGGCAGTCGATCGTCGATCCGCTGCTTGCCGCGCAAGGCGTCGACATCAAGAAGGTGAAATATGTCGAGGCCGGCTGGCCGACCTGGGGCACCGCGCTCGCCGGCGGCCAGGGCGACGCGGCGCTGTCATGGGAAGGCTTGCGCGCCGAATGGATCGCCAAGGGGCTCGACTTCGAATACTGGCTGGGTGTGCAGAACTCGAAGCTGCCGGCCAACACCTTCGTCGTGCGCGCCGCCGACCTCGAAGACGCCGACAAGAAGGCCTTCCTGGAGAAATATCTGCGCGGCTGGGCGATGGGCCTCGAATTCGGTTACCAGAACCCGCGCGCCGCGGTCGAAGCCGTGTTCGAGCAGTTCCCGACCTTGGCCAAGAACCTTGGGCCGGAACTCGGCACCACCTCGATCCTGCAGCAGATCAACGTCTTCCGCGGCGACATGGACAAGCGCGGCGGCTGGGGCTCGCACGACATGGCGAGCTGGCAGGGCTTCTTCGACGAGATCCTCAAAATCGGCCAGATCACCGCGCCGGTGAAGGCGGAAGACGTCTGCACCAACGACCTGATCAAGCCAGCCAACGACTTCGACAAGGCCAAGGTGAAGGCCGATGCCGACGGCGTGAAGCTGTCGGAAGGCTTTGCTGCGCTCGATGTCGACAAGATCAAGGCGCACCTGTTCGACTCCGCCGTCAAATAGGGCAGACCGACCGACCAACGGGCGGCGTGATGCGCCGCCCGAATTAACGTTCAAGCATCGAGGAGGCTTCGATGGCCGGCAAAGTGAGAATCCTGGTGGTTGGTCTGGGCAATATGGGCGCCTCCCATGCCAGCGCCTATCACCGCTCCGACGGCTTCGAGATCGTCGGCATCATGAGCCGCTCGATCAAGAGCAACAAGAAGATCCCGAAGGAGCTCGCCGGCTACCCTCTCTACGAGGATTTCGACCTGGCGCTGAAGGAGACGAAGCCGGACGCCGTCTCCATCAACAGCTGGCCCAACACACATGCCGAATATGCGCTGAAGGCGATCGCCGCCAACTGCCATGTGTTCATGGAAAAGCCTCTCGCCACCAACATCGCGGATGCCGAGAAGGTTGTGGCCGCCGCGCGCTCGAAGAACCGCAAGCTGGTGCTGGGCTACATCCTGCGAGTACACCCGTCCTGGATCAAATTCATCGAGGTCGGCAAGACGCTCGGCAAGCCGCTGGTGATGCGCCTCAACCTCAACCAGCAGAGCAGCGGCAGTGCCTGGCACTGGCACAAGAACCTGATCGACTCGCTGATCCCGATCGTCGACTGCGGCGTGCACTATGTCGACGTCATGTGCCAGCTGACCGGCGCCAAGCCGGTGCGTGTGCACGGCATCGGCGCAAAACTCTGGGCCGAGGCCGACAAGCAGAATTACGGCCATCTCCACGTCACCTTCGATGACGGCTCGGTCGGCTGGTACGAGGCGGGCTGGGGTCCGATGATGAGCGAGACCGCCTATTTCGTGAAGGACGTGGTCGGTCCGAAAGGCGCCGTCTCGATCGTCGCCGGCCAGTCGGGGAGCAGCGCCAAGGAGGCGGAGGAAGTCTCGGACTCCGCCGACATCGACCGCCACACCAAGACCGACGCGTTGAAGATCCATTATGCGCAGGTCGACGGCGACAAGAATTTTACCAAACCCGACGAGATCGTCAGCATGGAGGATGAACCCGGCCACCAGGAGCTCTGCGACCGCGAGCAGGCTTTCTTCCTGCGCGCCATCCGCGAGGACCTTGATCTCAGCGAGCAGATGGATGCCGCGGTCAACAGCCTGCGCATCGTGCTGGCGGCCGAGCAGAGCATCGCGGAGAAGCGGACCGTCGAGCTGACCTAGAGCAACTCCAGGAAAAGTGCGTAGCGGTTTTCCGCCAAAAACAAAGACGCCGCGCCAGCCCTCTCATCCGGCCGCTTCGCGGCCACCTTCTCCCGGTGGGGAGAAGAGGTTGGCGCCGACGCTGACGATCTCCTGTCCCCGCCGGAGAGGTCAGCCGAGCGAAGCGGAGGCTGGGTGAGGGGAGCCGCCGGGCCATTCTCAGCCTCCGGCAAGAACCTGACGGGAGGAACACATGGCTGCGATTTCGGAGAGCCTGCTCGATACCTACACCAACTCCGATGCCCTGGGCCTGGCCGACCTGGTGAAGCGCGGCGAGGTTTCTGACATCATCACCGAGACCGGCGTCGGCTATCGGTTGCGCGAAGTCGATTGGAACGAAGAGGGCGACAGGCATCCGCCGGTCGCCCTGAGCCATTCCAGGAAAAGTGTGTAGCGGTTATCCGTCCGGAATTGCGTAGAACAGCTCTAAGACGAATACGCTTGGTTCGCCGGTCAGTCCGCCGACAGGTCCGCCGTCCGCGCCAGGGCGCTGCCGAAGCCGTTGAGCGAGATGGTGAAGGAGATCGGCTGCGTCGTGTCGGCCGCCGTGGCGTTGACCTTCAGCGTGGTGCCATTCTGCAGCAACGGCGTGATATTGGCATCGAACGTCACCGGCACCAGGCAACCTACCGCCTGGCAAGTGTTGAACTGCAACGTGCCATCCAGCTTCTTGTCGTCGATTTCGAACGAGATTCCGTTGGCCAAGGCAAGCCCGAAGGGCAGCGCCAGCGTGCCGGCGGCGTCCTGGCCGGTCTTGGTCGTCAATTCGATCGCTAGCAGCCGCTGGCCGCTCTGCTTGTTGAACTGCTGATGCGACAGGCTGCAGACCTTGTTGGTGCCGGTGACCTGGCAGTTGACCGTCCAGTCGCCATGCGTCTCCGACAGCGCCGAGGCGCCGCCCGGCAGTTGCGGCTTGGCCGCCGCGTCGGTGGGCTGGGCCGCTGGAGCCATTTTGTCGGTCTTGTTCTGCGCGGCAAGTCCCGCCGCCGGCACACCGGCAATGCAGGCGGCTGCCAGCATCGCTGCGAGATACGCGTACTTCGTCCTCATGAGATCCCTTCTTGGCCGTCGCCCCCGCGTCAGCTGGAAGCTGACCTTCAGAGGCGCGCTGACCGCGTTCTGCTTGATCGTTTGTCCGAAAGCGCCGTTGTACCTGACAGCCAACCCGGACGCCGTTAACGCCATTGAGCTCCAGCCCGGCGCCGACCGGATAGAGCGGCGAATCGATGGCTTCCGTCAAGTGCAATGCCGGATTGCCGGGCAGATTCTCGGCGGCGGCGGGATGTCGGCCCCGACCTCCAGCGCCGGCGTCACGGCATAGTCGATCGAGCGGCTTGCGTGAGCCGATCACGTTTCGCAGTTGCCCATAGCGTTATTGGCCGTCCGCACTATATGAGACGCATGGTTTTTCGTATGGGAGCCTTGCGAATGCTTCGTCTGGCTGTTCTAGCAGGCGCCGTGCTGGCGGCCTCGGTTTCTGTGATTGCGCCGTCTTATGCGCAAATCGTCATCCCGACGAACCGCAACGCATTGGTGCAGCAGAATGAGCTGCAGCAGTTGCAGAACCGGTTGCAGCGGCAGCAATACCAGCAGCAGCAGCAAATCTATCGCGAACTCGACCGGCCAGCCCCGCCCAGGAGCCAGCCCGATGTGCCGGTATTTGACAAGACGTGCCGGATGGAAGCGGTCGGCAACACGATTTCCAGGGTTTGCCGCTGACATTTTTGTTTTTTCAGTTTATTAGCCGACTTACTTGCTGGCGAAATGCCGGATTGCAAGGGCGGTGGTTCTAGAGCAATTCCAGGAAAAGTGTGACACGGTTCTCCGTCAGGAACTGCGTCAAAACTAAAGAGATAGAGCGGTTCGCCGTTTCCGTGAAACGGCGAAACGCTCTAGGGTTTGCAGGAGGACAGGTTTTTTGCGACGCGGATAGCGTGCGGCAAGACGCTGCTCTCATCGAAACTTGGGATGACAACGATCAAGAAGAAAGCAGTTCGCAAAGCCAGGAAAGGCCAACGGATTCGCCAGGTGGCGGCCATTCCGTATCGGCTGCGAGAGGACGGCAGCCCCGAAGTGTTGCTGGTCACCTCACGCACCACGCGGCGCTTCATCGTGCCGAAGGGTTGGCCGATGAAGGGCAAGAGCGGGCGCAAGGCGGCAACGATCGAAGCCCAGGAAGAAGCCGGCGTTCTGGGCAAGGCGCTGAAGCAGCCTGCCGGCACCTATTCCTATTGGAAACGCATGACCGACGGATTCATTCCCGTCGACGTTGTGGTCTATCTGCTCGAGGTAACCGAGGAGCTTGCCGACTGGCAGGAAGCCGCGAACCGGCAGCGCGCGTGGCTGCCGGCGGCAGACGCCGCATTGCTCATCGACGAGCCGGAGCTTTCGACGCTGCTGAGGGATCTGACGGTACCGGCGGCGGCATAAGCCATCCCCTGTTCAGTGTCGTTCGGAAGAGTTCGCGGCGTGCCGGCCAGCGCCCGGAGCCACTCCCCGGCCAGCGGCTCCTGTTTCATTCGCTTCCCCCGATTGTTCCGAGGCGGACGCACCTTAGGCGTTGCGATTCGAGTGGCCCCCCATTCGCTGCTTGACTCATACATATCCCAGTGGTTATACGTTAATCAATAGCCAACGGGTTATCGATCAGAATGACGACCGCGCATGACATGCTGTTCAGGACGCTTGCCGATCCGACGCGGCGCGCCATCTTCGAACGTCTGTGCCGTCAGGGCGAGCAGACGGTCGGAGCCCTCACCGCGCAGGCCGGCGTATCGCAGCCGGCGGTGTCGAAGCATCTGGGCGTGCTCAAGGAGGCGGGTCTGGTGCGTGACCGTCATGAAGGGCGCCAGACCCATTACAGCGCGCAACTCAAGGCGCTTGCGCCCTTGATGGACTGGACGCGCGACATGGCGGGGTTTTGGGAAAGCCGGTTCGACGATCTGGAAGACCTGCTCAAAAGGATGGATCAATGAATGAAGCCGCAACGCGCTCCGTCATCGTCGAGCGCGAGATACCTTTTCCGCCGGAAAAGATCTGGCGTGCGCTCACCCAACCGCATCTCATCGAGGAGTGGTTGATGAAGAACAGCTTCAAGCCGGTCGTGGACCATCGCTTCAGCCTGAGCGCGGAATGGGGAGGCGTCGACTGCCAGGTGCGGACGGTCGAGCCAAACAGGACGCTGTCCTACAGCTGGGACACCAAGGATCTCGAGAGCGTCGTCACCTGGACGCTCACCCCGACGGGCAGGGGCACGCGTCTGCGCATGGAGCAGGTCGGTTTCCGCACCGACCAGGAGCCGTACTACCGCGGCGCCACGGTGGGCTGGAAGCGCAACTTCACGGCCCTGGAGCAGCTGCTTTCGCGGATCGATTGACGTCCGCCGAAGCTTCAAAAGACAGACACGGCCCTGGCGGGGCGGCAAACCGCAGGCGTAAGCAGTGGAGGCACCAAAATGAAGATCAAGCTGACCAGCATCTATGTCGACGACCAGGAAAAGGCCCTCGGCTTCTATACCGACGTGCTGGGCTTCACCAAGAAGGCCGACTTCACCAACGGCCCGTTTCGCTGGCTGACTGTCGTCTCGCCGGACGATCCTGACGGCACCGAGCTGCAGCTGGCCCTGAACGACAATCCGGCGGCAAAGACCTATCAGCAGGCCATCTTCAAGCAGGGGCAGCCGGCGCTGATGCTGTTCACCGACGACATCAAGGCAGATCATGAGCGCATCAAGGCCAATGGCGGCAGCTTTGCCATGGCGCCGACAGCAGTGACCGGCGCGACCATCGCACAGCTCAACGACACCTGCGGCAACCTCATTCAGCTTTCGCAGTTGGCGCGCTGGTAGGCCGCTCGATCCGTCTCGTCATTTGCAAGGGAGGTTGGAATTGAACTGGAGCAAATGGATCAGGCAGCTTCACCGCTGGCTTTCGATCATCTTCACCGTCACCGTCATTGCCAATTTCGCCGCCATGGCCATGGGCCCGCCGCCCGCCTGGATCGTCTATTCGCCGTTGATCCCGCTTTTCCTGCTGCTGTTCAGCGGCCTCTATATGTTCGTGCTGCCCTATGCCGTCAAATGGCGCGGGTAGCCGGCGGGCGAGCGCACGGGATCGGTCTGATGGCGCAGGCGAAATCGAAGGCCGCCGCGTCTCCGGACACGAAGCCCGTCCTGCTTTCCGGCGGCAACCCGCAGATCGCCAAGGGCTACGGCGATGCTCCCGTGCAGGCTTATATCGCGGCGATGCCGGGCTGGAAGAGCGAAGTCGGGCGCCGGCTCGACCGGCTCATTGTGCAGACCGTTCCTGGTGTGCAAAAGGCCGTCAAATGGAACTCTCCCTTCTACGGCATGGAAGGCGAGGGCTGGTTCCTCGGCATCCATTGCTTCGCCAAATACATCAAGATGGCGTTCTTTCGTGGCCTGTCGCTGAAGCCCGTGCCGCCTGTTGAATCCAGGAGCAAGGACACACGCTATTTCCGCATCCATGAGAACGACCGGCTCGACGAGGAGCAATTCGTTTCTTGGGTGAAGCAGGCGAGCCAGCTGCCCGGCGAACGGATGTAAGCGCACGAAAAATTAAGCGCCGTCTCCCGAAAGGGCCATGGTGGCGATCTCTTATCCAGCATCGAGGAGAACCGGACATGCAACAAGGCGACGTACAGGATGGCAAGTCTGCGTCCGAGCTGATCGACGGACGGATCAAGGAGCTGGGCGACTGGCGGGGCGAGACGCTCGCCCGGCTCCGCGCTCTTATCAGGGAGGCTGCCCCCGAAGCCGTCGAGACGTGGAAATGGCGCGGCGTGCCCGTCTGGGAGGATGCCGGCATGATCTGCACGGGCGAGACCTACAAGGCCGTCGTCAAGCTGACTTTCGCCAGGGGCGCGGCGCTGCCCGATCCCAAGAAGCTCTTCAACTCCAGCCTCGAAGGTAATACGAGGCGCGCCATCGATTTCAAGGACGGCGACACGATTGACGCCGATGCCCTGAAGGCGCTCGTCCGCGAGGCCGTGGCCCTCAACAAATCCAAGACCAAGCGCTGAGGCGCGGCTGCCCGGGTTCTATCGGATTGATGTTGCCGGCTTTTCTTCCCCGCCCTCGCACTGTGGATCGATACTATGCGCCAAATGTCGCGATCACGCGACGTAAGCATCCTTCTGTTGCTTAGCAATAAGTCACGAAACAAATACTGGACAAATTTATCGGCCGTTAAGCCAGGCGCGCTATCTGGATCGATGTCGCCAGTAACCGCGCGACATGCGGGGAAGACTATCGTCTCAACCGACGGATGAGCCGGTCGGACAGACACTGAGGGAGCCAGCGCTAGCTCGATGGGAATGGGATGAAGCTCTCATCGACCGACGCCGCCCCGCGTCTCATCGGACTGGTCTGGCCTTTCGTCGCGGTCGTCCTGACCCAGGCGCTGGTTGCGACGCTCAGCCTCCACACGCTGTCTGCCGTCCGCGCCTATGTCGGCGGCGAAAGCCAATGGTCGAAGGGGCAGAAGCACGCCATCTATTTCCTCAGCCTTTATGCCGACACCGGTCGGGAAGAGTATTTCAACGAATATCGTCAGGCCATCGCCGTGCCGCTCGCCGATCGCGCGGCGCGGCTTGCGCTCGAACAGGCCGAGCCCGACGCGAACGCGGCCAGGCTTGGCTTTCTTGGCGGCAACAACCACCCAGACGATGTCGCCGGCCTGATCTGGCTGTTTCGGAATTTCCGCGGCGTCAGCTATCTCGACACCGCGATCCGGCACTGGACGGATGCCGACGAGATGATCCTCGCCATCGAAAGACTTGGCGACGACATGCATCGCAGGCTCGAGAACGGGCCGGCCTCGCCGACCGAGACCGGTCTCTGGAAAGCGGAAATCCACCAGCTCGACCGCCGGATCGGGCCGCTCGCCAAGGCCTTTTCCGACAGCCTCGGCGAGGGATCGCGCGTCATCAAGATGGCGCTAACGGCGGCCAATCTCGCCACCGCTGCCCTGCTTATCCTGCTCGCCGTTTGGCGCACGCGCAAGCTGATGAAACAGCGCCAGGCATTTCAGACGGCCCTCAATGCCGAGCGCGAGCGTGCTCAGATCACATTGGCCTCGATCGGCCAGGCGGTGATCAGCACCGATGCCGAGGGGCGGCTGGACTATATGAATGCCGGGGCGGAAAGGCTGCTCGCCTGCCCGCTTGCCGCAGCCAGGGGCAGACCGGTCGCCTCGTTGTTCCGGCTCGTCGACAAGGACAGCGGCGTCGAGGAGACCGATCTGATCACGCGCCTGCTCGCAGGCGAGCCGCGCCGCTCCAACGTGCGCCCGCAGCTTCTGGAGCGTTCCGACGGCTCGGTCGTGCCGGTGGCGCTGAATGGCGCGCCGCTGATCGTTTCCGGCAAGGTCCTCGGTTGCGTCCTGGCCCTGCACGACATGACGCGCGAGCAGGACTATATCGAGCGCCTGTCGTGGCAGGCATCGCATGATGCGCTGACCGGTCTCGTCAACCGTCGCGACTTCGAGAACCGGCTGGCGGACGCGATCTCCGGAGCGCCGGAAAGGCCGCGCCGGCACGCGCTGATGTATCTCGACCTCGATCAGTTCAAGCTGGTCAACGACACATGTGGCCATGCCGCCGGCGACCAGTTGCTGCGCCAGATCTCGGTGCTGCTCGCCAACGAGCTGCCGCCCGGCGACATCCTGGCGAGACTGGGCGGCGACGAGTTCGGCGTGCTGCTCTTCGATTGCGATGCCGACTGTGCCGCCGCGACCGCCGAACGGTTGCGCGCCACGGTCCAGGATCTGCATTTCTCCTGGGATGGACGTCCCTTCAACATCAGCGTCAGCATCGGCATGGTCGAGGTCGCCAATGCCGGCATGACGCTGGAAGAGGTACTGCGCGCCGCCGACGTCGCCTGTTACATGGCGAAGGAAAAGGGCCGCAACCGCGTCCAGCTCCACAGCGACGGGGACACCGCACTTCGCGAGCGCTTCGGCGAGATGGCCTGGGTGCAGCGCCTGCATGCCGCGCTGGATGAGGACCGCTTCAGACTGCACGCGCAGGAGATCGCGCCGTTGCGCGACGATATTGCCGAGGCAGGCGCACATATCGAAATCCTGCTCAGGCTGACCGATGTGGACGGCAGCTTCGTCACCCCGCAGAGCTTCATTCCGGCGGCGGAGCGCTACGGATTGATGCCGGCGATCGACCGCTGGGTAGTGCGCAACACCTTCGCCACATTGGCGGCGAGGCTCGCCGATCCGCGCGCTGTGCCGATATCCACCTGCGCGATCAATCTTTCCGGTGCAACTTTCGGCGACGAGACATTTCTCGGCTTCCTGCGCGAGCAATTCGCCGAGCACGCCATCGCGCCCGAAACAATCTGCCTGGAGATCACCGAGACCAGCGCCATCGCCAATCTGACCGAGGCGATGCGCTTCATCGCCGACCTGCGCGGGCTGGGCTGCCGCTTCGCGCTCGACGATTTCGGCTCCGGCATGTCGTCCTTCGCCTATCTGAAGCATCTGCCGGTCGACTACCTCAAGATCGACGGCGGCTTCGTCAAGGACATGCTCGACGACCGCATCGACCGCGCCATGGTCGAGATGATCCATCACATCGGCAAGGTGACGGGAAAACGCACCATCGCCGAATTCGTCGAAAGCGACGGCATCGTCGAAGCCTTGATGGCGATCGGCGTCGACTATGCGCAGGGCTATGCCATCGCGAGACCCCAGCCATTCGACGCGACGACGGTTCTGCGCAGCCGGCCGGGTGCAAGGGCGGACGCGTGGGAAGGCGTGGCGGGGCCCTTGCGCCGTAAGACGGGTTAAGCGTTTCCCTTTCCGGATCCGGCCTGCCGCTCCAACAGGATCGTCGGCTTCTCGTGATAGGTGGTCCGCAAAATCTCTCTATAGCCGTTCCTTTCGGCCACCTTCTGAGAAGCGCCGTTTTCCGGATCGATGATGCAGACGGTTCTCGCCTGTCCGAACGTCTCGTCACTCCAGGCGACGATCCGCCCGACGACCTCGCTCGCAAGCCCTCGGCCGTGCGCCTCCGAGGCCAAGGCCCAGCCGGCTTCCGGCACGCCTTCGATCGACGGTTCGATCTCACGCTTCAGGTCATGGAAGCCGGCCTCGCCGATGAAGCGCCCCGTCGCCTTGTCCTCGATCGCCCAGAACCCATAGCCGATCAGCGACCACAGGCCGGCATGGCGCAGGAAGCGCATCCAGCTCTCCTCGCGCGTGCGCGGCTTGCCGCCGATGAAACGGGTGACGGCGGGCTCCGCCCACATGGCGGCATAGGTCTCGAAATCGTCCAGCCTGTGCGGCCGCAAAACGGTGCGCGCCGTTTCGAGGATCGGCACGCCGGCTTCCGTTTTGATGCTCATGGCATTGCCCTCCATTGACGCGTCAGTGCTAGCAAACCAGGGGGCTCGATCAAGGGCCAGGACAATGCGTTGGCTCTTCCAGCCATGACAGCCATGGCAGGGCTGCATCGCTATGGGCTTTTCGCCTGGCGATGCTAGTTTGCGCCCGAAGCCGACCCGGAAATGCAAGTCTACCGAAGGAAGAACCATGGACACCACAGACCTGTGCTGGCGATCGCGCATCACCTTCTGGTGTTCTCGCTGGCCGCCATCATTGGTGCCGAGTTCGTGCTGGTGCGCGGCGATCTGGGCGCGGCGACCCTGAAGCGCCTTGCCGGCATCGACCGTCACTATGGCATCATTGCAGCGCTGATCGTCATCGTCGGCATCTGCCGGGTGTTCTTCGGGCTGAAGGGCTGGGAATTCTACGTCTACAATTGGGTGTTCTGGGCAAAGATGGTGGCCTTCATCATCGTCGGCCTGCTGTCGATCGTGCCGACCATGCGCTTCCTCTCCTGGAACAGGCAAGCGAGCGGCAATCCGTCTTTCGCCGTGCCGGCGGCGGAACTGGCATCGGTGAAGAACTATGTCCGCGCCGAGGGCTTCATCTTCCTGCTCATTCCGGTTCTTGCCGCGGCGATGGCGCGCGGCTACGGCTATTAGAACACCACTCTAGGCCTCGACCGGAAACGTCTCATCCAGCGGCGCGATCGGTACCAGCGCGGCCGGCACGTCGGTGGTCTTTTCCTTCGACTTGCAGATATCGGCGATGACGCAGACCGGGCAATCGGGCTTGCGCGCCTTACAGACATAGCGGCCATGCAGGATCAGCCAGTGATGCGCGTGGCGCATATATTCGGCCGGAATGACCTTGAGCAGCCCTTGTTCGACCTGTTCCGGCGTCTTGCCGGGCGCCAGCCCGATCCGGTTGCCGATGCGGAAGATATGCGTGTCGACCGCCATGGTATGCTGGCCGAAGGCGACGTTGAGCACGACGTTGGCGGTCTTGCGCCCGACGCCCGGCAGCTTCACCAGCTCGTCGCGATCCTGCGGGACCTGGCCTGCATAATCGTCGATCAGCGTCTTCGACAGCGCGATCACGTTCTTGGCCTTGTTGCGCCACAGACCGATGGTGCGGATATAGTCGCCGAGCTTGGCCTCGCCCAATGCCAGCATCTTGGCCGGCGTGTCGGCCGCCGCGAACAGCGCCTTCGTCGCCTTGTTGACGCCGGCGTCCGTCGCTTGCGCGGACAGCACCACCGCGACCAGCAGGGTGAAGGCGTTGACATAGTCGAGCTCGCCTTCCGGCTCCGGCCGCTGCACGGAAAAACGCCTGAAGATCTCGCGCACCTCGGCGGGGCTGTAGAGCGACCGGGAAGCGGCTTTTCGTGGCCGCGCACCGGCCGCCCGGCCGCTGCCGGCAAGGGCGGGATAAGGTCTTTCGACAGCTGCGGATTTTTTCGACTTGGGGGGCGCCATTTCCTTCCTATAATATTCCCTCATGAGCGACACAAACGCCTCGTTCCGGGCCGACGAGCCATTTTTCCAGGCCTTGCTGACGCCGCACCGCTCGCTCGGCCGCACCGGCTTCCTGATCCTGATGGGAGCGCTTCTGTTCGGCTGGGCGGTCACCGGCGCGTTCTTCCTGGCGCATGGCGCCTGGCCGGTGTTCGGCTTCTTCGGCCTCGACGTGATCGCCGTCTACATCGCCTTCCGCGCCAATTACCGCGCCGCGCGCGCCCGCGAGGAAATCTCGGTCTCGCGCACCAGCCTCGACATCCTCAAGACCGCACCGTCCGGGCGATCCGAAGCGCATCATTTCAATCCGTTCTGGACGCGGTTTTCGATCGCCCGCCATGCTGAGATCGGCATCACCAAAATGGCGGTGGAAGCGCAGGACAGGAGCGTGGCGATCGGCGGTTTCCTCAACCCCGACGACCGCGAAAGTTTCGCCACCGCCTTTTCGCGCGCGCTGGCGACCGCCAAGACACGCTGACACACAGTTCCTCAGAACCGGTAGCGCAGCAGCCTGCCGACCTTGCGCATGGCGGGATGAGCTTCCAGAGGCCAACGAACAACCGCGCGGACCAGCCCAGGCGCGCCCCTTGCTCCGGCTTGTAGGACGGAACCTCGCTGATGAAGCGAAGTTTCGGGATGGCTCGCTCCAGTTCGCGCGGATCCTCAATGGCCCAATGAACGTCGGCGCCCATCGCCTTCAAGGCCGGACTGAGGCGCATCAGCTTCAGCCCGAAACGGCTATAGGCATCGAACATCAGCTCGCCGCCAGCCAGATGCTCGACAAGCCGCGCAAGCAGCAGCGGTCCCTCGTCGGCAGCGAGATACGGCGTCAGCCCCTCGGCCACGACCATCGCCGGGCGATTGCGCGGCACCTCGGCCAGCCAGCCCGGTTCGGTCACCGACGAAGCAATCAGATGATACTGGTCCCTGGGCGGATAGAGCCTGCGCCTGAGCGCGACGACGTCAGGATAATCGACATCGAACCAGTCGACGCCTGGCAGTGGGTCGACCCGGAAGATCCGAGTGTCGAGCCCGCATCCCAAATGCAGCACGATCGCGTCCGGATATCGCGCAAGGAAATCCCGGATGCTGACGTCCAGCGTTTTCGCCCTGATCGCAAATCCCAACCCGAGATTGCCGTCGACCTTGAGCCTTGAGAAATCATAGTCGATCTTGCGCACCGCCTCGTCGGCGAAGCGATCCTGGAGCAGCGAATTGGGCAGCCGGCTCTCCAGCGCCTTGCCATAAAGCGTCATCAGCAAGGTTTCCTTGGCCCCGGTCAGATCGACCTTTTCGCCGGCCATGATTGTCCTCTTCGTTCCGAAGCTGACTCTATCTGGGTGCCGACGTCAGGAAGGCAAGTTTCGGGTGGTTGCAAAGCTCTGGAAGACCGATATTCGCGACCAAGGAGATATTGCTATGAACGCTCAGATGACCATGAATACGCGGATGAAACCGACCGCGGTCCTTGAGAACGACATCACGCCGGAAGGCAGCGACTATGACGTCGTGCGCCGCGCCATCGAGAAGATCAGCCTCGACTATCGCGACCAGCCCTCGCTGGAGGTGCTGGCCGAGGAAGTCGGCGAGACGCCGACCGGCCTGCAGAAGCTGTTCACGCGCTGGGCCGGCCTGTCGCCCAAGGCCTTCCTGCAGGCGGTGACGCTCGACCATGCGCGCAGGCTGCTCGATTCGGGCATGCCGCTCCTGGAGACCTCGTTCGAGCTCGGCATGTCCGGCCCCGGCCGGCTGCACGACCTCTTCGTCACCCATGAGGCGATGTCGCCCGGCGACTACAAGACCCGAGGCGCGGGTCTCACGATCCGCTACGGCTATCACATCTCGCCTTTCGGCATCGCGCTCATCATGGTCACGGACCGCGGTCTCGCGGGCCTCGCATTCTGTGACGCCGGCGGCGAGCGGACTGCCTTCGCCGACATGTCAGGCCGCTGGCCGAACGCGACTTATGTCGAGGACATGTCCGCCACCCAGGCTTACGCCGCGCGGGTCTTCGACCCGACGAAGTGGCGCGCCGACCAGCCGCTGCGCGTGGTGATGATCGGCACCGATTTCCAGCTTCGCGTTTGGGAAGCGTTGCTGCGCATCCCGATGGGCAGGGCCTGCACCTATTCCTCGATCGCGGCAAGCATCGGCGCGCCCAGCGCCAGCCGGGCCGTTGGCGCGGCGGTGGGCGCCAACCCGATGTCCTTCGTGGTGCCCTGCCATCGGGCGCTGGGCAAGTCCGGCGCGCTCACCGGCTATCACTGGGGCCTGACGCGCAAACGCGCCATCCTCGGCTGGGAAGCGGGACAGGTGGCTTCCTGAAATGTTTGGGGCGGTCAAGCGTCGGTAGTCTGCTCTAACTATTTGTAGTCACGCAGCTTCCGTACGAAAAACGCCTTTCCCGGAATTGCCCAAGGCAGGCTTGCACCGCCGCTATTGCCCGCGCTGACGGCGCAAGGTGCCTGCCTTGGCGGCAAATCTGCCAACCTCATTCGCATATGCCTCGATCGGATGAGGACGTCCGATCAGATATCCCTGAAGCGCGTGACAGCCCTCGTCGCTGAGAAAGCTCAACTGCTCGAGCGTCTCGACGCCTTCAGCGATGATATCCATCGACAAGCCCCTGCCCAGTCCGACGATGGCGCGGATTATGGCGGCCGTCTGCGGATTCTTCTGGATCATTCCGACAAAGGACTTGTCGATCTTGATCTTGTCGAAAGGAAAAGACTGGAGATAGGAAAGCGATGAGTAGCCGGTCCCGAAATCGTCCAAGGCGACCTTCACGCCGAGCGATTTCAGCCGCCTAAGGATCGAACTTGCCCGCGAAAGGTCGTCGAGCAGGACGCTCTCGGTTATTTCAAGTTCAAGCCTTTTCGGATCGAGTCCCGATTCGAGCAGGATTTGGTGCAGCAGACTCGGAAGATCGCCCTGGCGAAATTGTACCGGAGACAGGTTGACGCCAACCTGAACCGGGTTGGGCCATGACGCTGCCTCGCGGCATGCCTGCCGCAGCACCCATTCTCCCAAGGATATGATCAGTCCGCTCTCTTCGGCCACCGGAATGAACTCGGCAGGCGGGATTATTCCTCGTTCCTTGTGGGACCAGCGGACCAAAGCTTCGAAGCCGACAATCTCGCCGGATACGTTCGCCTGCGGTTGGTAATGCAGGAGCAACTCGCCGCTTGCCAGTGCCGAGCGCAAGTCTTGCTCGAGGACACGGCGTTCGCGCAGCTTGCGATCCATGTCGGCCTCAAACATCCGGAAAACGCCGCGGCCGTCGGCTCTTGCGCGATCAAGCGCCGCACGAGCATTGCTCAAGAGCGCCGCAACGTCTGTCGCATCATCGGGGAAGAACGTGATGCCGATGCTGAGCCCAACCCGCAGCGCACGGCCCTCGACATCGAAAGCGTCGGCGATTGTCGCCAGCAGACGGTCTGCCAATTCGATGGCTGTTGCTGGATGCGGGCCCTCGCTGACGATTATGGTGAACCCGCTGCCGCCTGTGCGCGCAAGGAAGTGCTTGCCAGCAACTCCTGCAAGGCGCTTCGCTGCCTTGCCAAGCAGAGTGTCCGCGACCACCGGGCCGTAGACGTCGTTGACCTCCTTGAAACCATCGATGTCAACACGCATGACGGCGAAAGACTCACGCCCGGACGTCGCCCGCTCGAGCGTGAATTCGAGGCGCTCGACAAGCATCGTTCGGTTAGGAAGATCGGTCAACGCATCATGGGTGGCCATGTGGGCGATCCGCGCGGCATCTCGCTTGCGGTCCGTGATGTCCTCGGCGACTGCAAGCACATATTTCGATTTGCCGTCGTGGCTCTCTACGGCCAATCGCCGGGTAATGAGATCGCGTACGCCCTTGTGCCGCGTGGGGATCTTCTCTTCCGCCGCGATCTGTACGGTATCGCAACGCAAGGCCTCCTGATCACGTGCCAGAAAGGACTCCGCATCCTCTGGCGGAAACAGCTCGGCATCGGTCTTTCCGATCAGTTCCTCTCGAGGGATGCCGAGCAGCCCCTCGCCCGCCCGATTCATCAAAACGTAGCGCCCGGCCTCTTTGGCGAAGAGCATGACCGGAATGTTCTCTATCACCGTGTCCAGGAACTCCCTCGCGCGGCGCATGCCGTCTTCCGCGAGCTTTCGCTCCGTCACATCTATGATGGCAGTCATGAAGGAGGCACGGCCATCATATTCGATAGGCTTGGAGTAGGCGACGATGTGGATCACGCTGCCGTCTGCCTTTATGTGACGCCAGCTGCGTCCGCTTCTGTCCGAGCCCTCGCCGGCATCCACGATCCGGCGGAACGCCTCGACGTCTTCCGGGGGCCTGATGTCGAGTATCGATTTTGAAAGGAACTGCTCGCGCGAGTAACCATAGCGCTCGACGGCGGCATGGTTGACGGCCAAAAAACGCAGACTATCCCGGTCAAACACCCACATCGGAACCGGGTTCTCCTCGAACAGCAACCGAAGCGAGGCCTCGTGCTGTTTGAGCGGCGTGATGTCCGAAATGCAACCGACGACGAAGCGAGCGCCGTTCGGCAGCAATGCGCGGGCCTTGCGTGTCATCAACGTGCGGACTTTGCCGTCGGGGCCCCGAATGATCTCCTCATTCTCGTTGACTTCGCCGGTGTCCAGCACCAGCTGGTCGATCCGGCCGAACACATCTGCATGTTCCTTGGGGACGAAATCATAGTCGGTGCGGCCGGCCAGTTCCTCGAAGGATCGGCCCATGAAATCGCACATGCTTCGGTTCACCACGAGGAAGCGGGATTGGCTGTCCTTCACGAATATTGGGTGCGGAACCGCGTCCAGCACGAGCCGCACGGCGTCGGCATCATCGCTGGAAAATGACTTTGCGAGTTGGTCGAGCGGAGACTCTGAGCTGGGCATTCTTGTCTCGCGTTGCAGCCAGGAACCCAGCGGAAACGTTTACAGCTATAACTCTTACTTATTAGTAACCATCAAAACACTGTTCGTAACCAGAATTTAGGCCTCGTACAGACCGTCATCGGAACACTGGTAACCGCGTGCCTTCCGGAGTAGCTTCCCGCGCATCAGCAGGAGGCCCTTCTTGATTATCGTCGTCGGCTCGATCAACCTCGACCTCATCGCCAATGTCGACCGCTTGCCGGAACCCGGCGAGACGGTGCGCGGCTCCGGCTTCGTCACCGCGCCCGGCGGCAAGGGCGCCAACCAGGCGCTGGCCGCGGCGCGCGCCGGCGCGCAAGTGCGCATGGTGGGCGCGGTCGGCAAGGATAGCTTTGCCGCCGAGGCGCTCGCCCTTCTCAAGGCCGGCACTGTCGATCTGTCGGGTGTCGGGGAGAGCTTCGCCTCCACCGGCACGGCCTTGATCCTGGTCGGCGCCGACGGAGAAAACGTCATCGCCGTCGTGCCGGGCGCCAATGATTCGGTGGTGCCGGGCGATGTCGCCAAGGCTTATCTCAAAAAAGGCGACGTCGTGCTCTTGCAGCATGAGATCCCGCTGCAGACGGTCGAGGCCACGCTCGACGCGGCGCGCGTGGCGGCCGCCGTCAGCGTGCTCAACACCGCCCCCTTCCGTGCCGAAGCCGCCGGCTTCATCGGCCAGGCCGACTATGCGGTCGCCAACGAAACCGAGTTCGATCTCTATGGCGAGGCGCTGGCGCTTTCGGGGCGCGACCGCCCGGCCCGCATGCGCGACTATGCCCAAAAGACCGGCCGCGCCATCGTCGTCACGCTCGGCGGGGACGGTGTGCTTGCCGCCACGCCTCACGATTTCCTCACCGTTCCCGCGCTGAAGATCACGCCGGTCGACACGGTCGGTGCCGGCGACACATTCTGCGGCTATTTCGGCGCCGGCCTCTCGTCCGGTCTCCCGCTTCAGGATGCGCTCAGCCGCGCCGCCGCGGCCGGGTCGCTCGCCTGCCTGAAGCCAGGCGCGCAACCGGCGATCCCGCTGGCCAAGGATGTCGACGCGGCTTTGGCGGGCACCCGTTAAGCGATGCGCCCCGTCACAAAACATGCCGTGTCGCCGGCCGGCGATATCTGCCGCCTCTCCGCCGTCGAGCTCGCTGACGGCATCAGAAGGCGTCGCTTTTCGGTTCGCGAGGTGGTCGGCGCGTTCCTCGACCGCATCGAGGCCCTGAACCCCCGGGTCAACGCCATCGTCTCGCTGCGCGAGCGCGCCGACATCCTGGCCGAGGCCGACAGGGCCGATGCTCATCTCGCCCGCGGCGGCGAGGCCGGATCGCTGTTCGGCGTGCCTATCGCCATCAAAGACCTTGCCCTGACCAAGGGGCTCAGAACCACCTTCGGCTCGCCGATCTTTGCCGATTTCATTCCAGACACGGACGACTTCTTCGTCGAGCGTATCCGCAAGGCCGGCGCTATCATCATCGGCAAGAGCAACACCCCGGAATTCGGGCTGGGTTCCAACACCTATAATCCGGTCTTCGGGCCGACGCTCAACGCCTTCGACCCCGCACTCACCGCCGGCGGCTCGAGCGGCGGCGCGGCCGTGGCGCTGGCGCTCGACATGATGCCGCTCGCCGACGGCAGCGACTTCGGTGGCTCGCTGCGCAATCCGGCGGCCTACAACAATGTCTACGGCTTCCGCCCGTCGCAGGGGCTGGTGCCTGCGGGCCCGGACGTCGACGCCTTCCATTCGCAGATGGGCGTCGAGGGCCCGATGGGCCGCAGCGTGCGCGATATCGCGCTGCTGCTCGATGAACAGGCCGGCTATCACCCGCACGCGCCGCTGTCATATGTCAAGGAGGGGTCGTTCCTCGACGGTTTAGGGGCGAAAGCGTCCGGCGGCCACATTGCCTGGCTGGGCGATCTCGGCGGCCACCTGCCGACGGAGCCGGGCGTGCTCGACCTCTGCGAGGCTGCGCTTGCCCGCTTCGCCGATGCTTCCTTCCACAGCGAAGCCTTGGTTCCGGATGTCGATTTCGAGGCGCTGTGGCAGGCTTTCGTCACCTTGCGCCAGGCAAGCAGCGGCTGCGGGCTTAAGGCGCATTACGATGATCCGGCAAAACGCAGCCTTCTGAAGCCCGAGGCTGTCTGGGAAGTGGAGCAGGCGATGCGCCTGACCGCGCCGCAGATCCATGCCGCGAGCGTCCGGCGCACCTCGTGGCACCGCACGCTGCTGTCGCTGTTCGAGCGCTTCGACCTGATCGCGCTGCCCACCGCGCAGATCTTCCCGTTCGACGTGACCACCCATTGGCCGCGCGAGGTCGCGGGGCGGGCCATGGACAGCTATCACCGCTGGATGCAGGTCTCCGCTTTCGCCACGCTGGGCGGCTGCCCGGCGCTCAACGTGCCGGCCGGCTTCGACGAGAGGGGCCGGCCGATGGGCATGCAATTGATCGGCCGCCCGCGCGGCGACCTCGCCGTGCTCAAGGCCGGCGCAGCCTATGAGGCGACACTGCCATGGGCAGCGGGGGCTGCGTGACGGGCCGCCCTGCCCGACCAGCTTGCGCCGGCGTCAATCCCGTGCATTGATCGCGGTCCGCCCAAGTCGGCGCTGTCCTGTTCGAGGGAAATGATGTCGCTGGAACTCTACGCCACCTATGTCGTCGCCTGCATCGTCATTATCCTGGTGCCGGGACCCACGGTCACGCTGATCATCGCCAACAGCATCCGCCATGGTTCGCGCGCGGGCTTGGCCAACGTCGCCGGCACCCAGGCCGGCCTTGCCATCATGATCGCCATCGTCGGCATCGGCCTCAACACGCTGATCGCCGGCATGGGCCACTGGTTCGAATGGGTGCGGCTGATCGGCGCCGCTTACCTGATCTGGATGGGCGTGCAGATGTTCCGCGCCAAGGGCGCGCTGAACCCCGACGGGTCGGCGAAGAAGCCGCGCGGCGGCTTCTTCCTGCAAGGGTTCCTGGTCGCCGTCAGCAATCCGAAGACCTTGGTGTTCTTCGGCGCCTTCTTCCCGCAGTTCATTTCACCGCAAGGCAATTATACGCTGCAGATCGTCGTCATGGGCCTGACCGCGATGATCTTCGCCGCCATGTCGGACTCGACCTATGCCTTTGCCGCCGGCCGAGCCGGCCGGCTGCTGTCGGCCAGCCGCGTCAGGCTGATGTCGAAGATTAGCGGCAGCTTCCTGGTCGGCGGCGGGCTGTGGCTGGCGTTCTCGAAGGCGAAATGAGCACCTCTCCTTCTCCCCCTTGTGGGAGAAGGTGGATCGGCGCGATAGCGCCGAGACGGATGAGGGGTGTTGGAAGGAATGAGGCGGCGGCAATTTCAAGCATATCGCCAAGCTGGAGCACCCCTCATCCGACCGAGCTTCGCTCGGCCACCTTCCCCCACAAGGGGGGGAAGGGGGAACCATCCTTATAGCCGCCCGAGCCGCTCTACCAGCAGCGCGAAGAAGCCGTCATGGTCGATGTCGCGCATCACCATGGCGTTCTTTTCCCGCTTGGTGACCGCCCACCAGTCGATGACCGTCATGCCCATGGTGAGCTCGGACGCGGTCTCGACGCTGACATTGCAGTGGCGGCCCTTGAACAGCTCCGGCTTGATGAGATAGGCGATCACGCACGGGTCGTGCAGCGGCCCGCCATCGGTGCCGTATTTTCCCTCGTCATAGCGCTCGAAGAATTCCAGCATCTCGGCGGTCGCTGTGCCGACCTTGGTGCCGAGCTGGCGGAAAGCCTGGATGCGCTTGGAGGTGGTCAGCGCCTTGTGGGTGACGTCGAGCGGCATCATCACAATCGGAATGCCCGATTTGAACACCAGATCGGCGGCCTGCGGGTCGACGTAGATGTTGAATTCGGCGGCCGGCGTGACATTGCCGCCCTCGAAGAAGCCGCCGCCCATCAAGACGATTTCCTTGATGCGCGGCGCGATCCTGGGCTCGCCGATCAGCGCCAGCGCGATGTTGGTGAGCGGTCCGAGCGGGCAGAGCGTGATCGTGCCGCTTTCCTCGCGCATCAGCGTCTCGACGATGAAATCGACGGCGTATTGTTCCTGCAACGGCATGGTCGGCTCCGGCAACTGCGGGCCGTTCAGGCCGGTCTTGCCGTGCACTTCTTCGGCGGTGACGAGTTCGCGCGCCAGCGGCCGGACGGCGCCGGCATAGACCTTGATGTCGGGCCGGCCGGCCAGTTCGCAGATCTTGCGGGCGTTGTTCTGGGTCAGTTTCAGCGGCACGTTGCCGGCAACCGCAGTGATGCCGACGATCTCCAGCTCGGAACTGCCGAGCGCCAGCAATATGGCGACGGCATCGTCCTGGCCGGGATCCGTGTCGATGATGATCTTTCTGGACTGGGGCATTTCAATTCCTTTTGGGAAGTCTTTTTGGGCGGGTTTTTAGAGCATGGTTCCCGAAAAGTGGGAACCGGTTTCGGACGAACTCATGCTCCAATGAAAGGCTGGATGAAGATGACGGTTCGACGAAACGTCATCCTGATTTGGCGGCTTGAACTTGATCGCGCAACGGACCATATCAAGACCATCGGGAAAAATGCCATCCGGGTTTTTCCAGTTTGTGTCGCTCTTCAGAGGACAGTGTAACAATGAGTCGAATGACGCCCTTCTCCAGCCCGCTTCTCCTGGGTTTTGATGCCATGGAAAAGACGCTCGAACGTCTGGCGAAGTCCGGCGACAGCTATCCTCCATACAATATCGAGCGCCTCAGCGCCGCCGACGGCAAGGCCGAGAGGCTGCGCATAACATTGGCCGTTGCCGGTTTCGCAGAAAGCGATCTCGATGTCACCACGGAGGAAAACCAACTGATCGTGCGCGGCCGTCAGACCGACGATACCGAGCGCGAATTCCTGCACCGCGGCATCGCTGCGCGCCAGTTCCAGCGCTGCTTCGTGCTGGCCGACGGCATGCGAGTGATCGCGGCGGAACTGAAGAACGGTCTGCTGTCGATCGATCTCGACCGGCCGGAGTCCGAGCGGATGGTACGGAAAATAAACATATCGGTGAAAGACTGACCTTTGCCGATGGCTCTATGCGAGGCGGCCGATCCTGGCGTCCTCGCGCCAAGGAGGCTTGAAATGACCAGAACTGACGAAACGATCACCATGACCAGCGGCGAACTCGCCCATCTCGGCGAAGGTTCTGTCGCCTATCTCAGGAAAGTGTCGAGCGACGACCTGCGCGGCCGCTTCCCCGGCCTTCAGGAAATCGCGCCCGGCCTGGAGCTGTGGGCGCTGTTTGCCGCCAACGGCCAGCCGATCCTGCTTTCGGATGCCCGTGACCGGGCGCTGGCGGGTGCGTTGGAGAACGATCTGACCACCGTCGCGATCCACTAAGATTATGATCGACTAAAATAGCGATTGTGACGTCTTGAATCGAAAGGGCCGCCACGCGGCGGCCCCTGAAGGTTTTAATCCAAAGACAGGTCTTGATCCAAAAAACTTCAGGCCGCGTGCGAGGCCTGCGTATCGGACAAGAGCGCGTGGATCGCCACCGCGTCGCGCGTACCTCTGATCTTGGCCACCGTGTCGGCATCGCGCAGCACGCGCGCGATGCGAGACAGCGCCTTGAGATGGTCGGCGCCCGCCCCTTCCGGCGCCAGCAGCAGAAACACCAGGTCCACCGGCTGGTCGTCCAGCGCCTCGAAATCGACCGGCGTTTCCAGCCGGGCGAAGACGCCGGCGATCCGCTTCACGCCGGCGAGCTTGCCATGCGGAATGGCGATGCCGTTGCCGACGCCGGTCGAGCCCAGCCGTTCGCGCTGCAGGATGGTATCGAACACCTCCCGTTCCGGAATCCCCGAAATCGCCGCCGCCCTCTCCGACAGCAATTGCAGAAGCTGCTTTTTGGAATTCGCCTTCAACGCCGGCATAATCGCCGGAACGCTGATGAGATCGCTGAGATCCATGCTTGAAAAATCCCTTGCTCGCCTGCCGCGCCAGTCCTCGCCCCCTTGCGCGGCTGGCTTTTTATCCTTGCGCGACTTTGGTCGTCGACGGATCGATCCAGCCGATATTACCATCCGGCCGGCGGTAGACGATATTGAGATGGTCGGTTCCGGCGTTGCGGAACAGGAAGACCGGGCTGTCGCTGTTGTCGAGTTCGATGACCGCCGAAGCCACCGACATGGTCCGCAGCGTCACGCTTGATTCGGCGACGATAACCGGAGCGAAGTCCTCCGGAATGTCTTCCTCGTCGTCGGTGAGGGGAGCCATCACGGTGTAGGCGACGTCGGTCGGCGCTTCGCCATTGCCGTTGCCGGTATTGCGGGATTTCAGCCGGCGCTTGTAGCGCCGCAGCCGTGTTTCCAGGCGGTCGGCGGCCGCTTCGAAGGCGAGCGTCGGGTCCTGGGCGTCGCCGGTTGCCTGCAGCGAAGCGCCGGAATCGAGCCGGACCATGCAGTCGGCGGAGAAGCGCGATCCCGATTTGATGACCGTGACATGTCCTGAAAAACCCCGATCGAAATATTTCTCGATCGCCTCGCCGACCCGGTCGTTGATGCGCGTACGGAACGCATCGCCGATGTCCATGTGTTTTCCCGAAATGCGTAGATTCATCTGAAAACTGACCTTCCTTGCTCAGGCTTCAAACTGTTCCCGAGTTTATACCCGTGGCGCGCGCGCACAAGCTTCGCAGCGGCATGCGCGCCGATTTTAGACCCGAACTTTCCGGTTGATCACAAGTCGCCTTCTTGGCCGTCCATGGCCATGTCTGACAGACCCATTCGCAAGCGGGCATTACGCCCTGCTCCATGCGGGCGGGCTTCTAGACACTTCATTGCGGCTTGTCAATCAAGCTTGGGAATTGTGGGAAAGCAGCCTGTCCCGCATTGGCCAAGGCTTGTCGGGATTCCGGGCCGGGCCTAGCGGCCGACGTTCGCGAGCGCCCGCTTTTCCCGCCGCCGCTGCACAGACGATG
The DNA here is from genome assembly GCF_020164955.1 of Mesorhizobium sp. CA8. Lineage (GTDB taxonomy): Bacteria > Pseudomonadota > Alphaproteobacteria > Rhizobiales > Rhizobiaceae > Mesorhizobium. Next base: position 46,453 of record NZ_JAIUHG010000010.1, on the reverse strand, counting down.
GGATATTCATGCCTTCGCGGTATTTCGCGACGGTGCGGCGGGCGATATCGATCCCGCTTTCCTTAAGCATGTCGACGATGGCGTCGTCGGAAAGCACGTCGGCGGGTTTTTCCTCGTCGATCATCTGCTTGATGCGGTCGCGCACGGCCTCGGACGAATGCGCTTCGCCGCCTCCGGCCGAGGCGATCGACGCCGTGAAGAAATAGCGCAGTTCGAAGACGCCGCGAGGCGTCAGCATATATTTGTTGGCGGTGACGCGGCTGACGGTCGATTCATGCATGCCGATGGCATCTGCCACAGTGCGCAGGTTGAGCGGCTTGAGGTGGCGCACGCCATGGACGAGGAAGGCATCCTGCTGCCGCACGATCTCGGACGCCACCTTTAGAATGGTCTTGGCCCGCTGGTCGAGGCTGCGCGTCAGCCAGTTGGCGTTTTGCAGGCATTCGGCGAGAAAATCCTTTTCCGCCTGGTCTCTGGTGTGGCTTGAAACGCGGGCGAAGTAGACATTGTCCACCAGCACGCGCGGCAGCGTATCGGCGTTGAGCTCCACCGCCCAGCTGCCGTCATTGGCCGCGCGCACCTCGACATCGGCGACGATCGCATCGCTCGCGCCGCCTGAAAACGCCAGGCCGGGACGCGGATCGAGCGCGCGGATCTCGGCCAGCATGTCGAGGAGATCCTCCTCGTCGACGCCGCAGATGCGTTTCAGCGTCTGGAAATCCCGCCGCGCCAGAAGCTCGAGATTGGCGACCAGCGCTTTCATCGCCGGATCGAGCCGGTCGCGCACCGCCAGTTGCAACGACAGGCACTCCGCAAGGTCGCGCGCGAAAAGTCCTGAAGGCTCAAAGGTCTGGCAGAGGCCAAGCACGCGCGCCACCGCCGCTTCGTCAGCACCGAGCCGGGCCGCGATCTCCACAAGGTCGGTGCGCAAATAACCGGCTTCGTCGAGCCCGTCGGCGAGCTCACCCGCGATCAGGCGTTCGCCAGGGCTGAGGGACGCAAGCGCGATCTGCTCGCCGACATGCTCACGCAGCGTGGCGACGGCCGCCGCCATGTCGCCGACGTCGAAACCTTCCGATGACGCCGTGCCGGCGCTGCCGGCGGCCGACTTCCACTGCGCCGTGAGATCAGGCCCGAGCCTCTCATGGGTACCGGGATCGTCGGGAAACAGGTTCTCCAGCGAGGAATCGAGCTTTTGCGAGATCGCTTCGGCGCTCCATTCCGTCTCGCCTTCGAACCAGTCGCCTTCGGGATCCCGCTCCGGCAACACCTCGCTTTTCTGGGCTTGGTCGCCGGCGGCATCGTCTTGCGGTTCGGCCCGCTCCAGCAGCGGGTTGCGCTCGATCTCCTCGTCGATGAAGCGCTCGAGCTCGACATGAGTGAGCTGCAGCAGCCGGATCGACTGCATCAGTTGCGGCGTCATCACCAGCGACTGGGACTGTCTGAGCTGCAGTTTGGCTGCCAGCGCCATGGTGGGATTCAAACGCCTCGTCTACGCGTCGTACAGTTGTTTTTCGGTCGGGCATTGAAACTGGCCCGGCTTTTGCTTGTCAAGGAAAACGCTAGCAGCTGCGGCTTACCGGAGCGTTATCGAGCGCTAAAATAGCGAAAAACCGCCACGCGATGTTCCAAAATCGCGCCACGACCCGAAAACCGCGGATCAGAGCGTGAAGCCCTCGCCGAGATAAAGACGCCGCACATCGGCGTTGGCGACGATCTCGTCGGCCCGGCCATGCGTCAGCACCTGGCCGGCATGGATGATATAGGCGCGGTCGATCAGACCGAGCGTCTCGCGCACATTGTGGTCGGTGATCAAGACGCCGATACCGCGGGCCGTGAGGTGCCGGACGAGCTGCTGGATGTCGGCGACGGCGATCGGGTCGATACCGGCGAAGGGCTCGTCGAGCAGCATATAGGCCGGCCGCGTCGCCAGCGCCCGCGCGATTTCGAGGCGACGCCGTTCACCGCCCGACAGCGACATCGACGGCGCCTTGCGCAGATGGCTGATGTGGAATTCCTCGAGCAGCTCGTCGAGATTGCGTTCACGCGCCTTGCGATCCTTTTCGACCACTTCCAGCACGGCGCGGATGTTCTGTTCGACGTTAAGGCCGCGGAAGATCGACGCTTCCTGCGGCAGATAGCCGATACCGAGGCGGGCACGCCGGTACATCGGCATTGACGTGACATCGAAGCCGTCGATCTCGATCGAGCCTTCGTCGACCGGCACAAGGCCCGTGACCATGTAGAAACAAGTGGTCTTGCCGGCGCCATTGGGCCCGAGCAGGCCGACGGCCTCGCCGGCGCGCACGCCAAGCGTCACCCCGCTCACCACCTTGCGGCCCTTGTAGCTCTTGGTCAGGCCCTTGGCGATCAGGGTGCCCTTGAACTTCGCTTTGTCGGTGCCGACCATCGCCGGCGCAGCCGGTTTTGCGGCCGCCAGTCCCGGAAGACGGGCCAGCAGCGAGGTTACGCCGGCCATTACTTGCCCGACGCTCCCTGCTGCGCGCCCTGCTTCTGGGGCGTGAACGACATCATCACGCGGCCGCCGCAGCCGTCGACATTGGCGAGGCCGCTCTTCATCTGCACGGTAAGCTTGCAGCCCTTGAGCACATTGTCGCCTTGTGACAACACCACTTCCTTGCCCTTAAGCACCAGCACCTGGGTCTTCATGTCGAATGTGCCGCTGTCGCCCGTGGCGACCTGGTCATTCGATTTGACGTAGACTTTGTTCTCGACCTCCAGGTGGTCGATATTGGCCGCCCCGGTCATCGCCGACGCGCCGGCCGCGGCGCTTTTGCCGGCATTGGCATCCTTGACGTAGTAGACCGTCATCTTGCCGGCCTTGAGCAGGGTCGGCCCCTGATTGACGGTGACGTTGCCGCTGAACACGGCCATGCTCTCGGCCTGGCGGACCTCAAGCTTGTCGCTTTCGATCTGGATCGGCTGGTCGCCCGACAGTTTCAGCCCCGGAATCTGGCTGGTCGCGCTCGATTGCGCGAAGGAATGCGCCGTTGCCAAAAGCAGCAATGCGGAAGCAGCGCCCGGAAGCCATGCCGATTTACTGCGACGCATTCTGTTCTCCACCGTTTACCCCCGCCGCCTTCAGCGCGGTTGGATCTATGTTGACGCGAACCCGGTTCTCGAAGACCACGAGCCTGCCATTGTCCTCGACCGCCATCGAGTCCGCGGTGATGCGCGACCCGCCGCGGCTGACGTCGACCGGATTGCTCGTCTTCATAGAGCCTTTGCTCATGTCTAGGAAGATCGATTTGAACTTCGCCATCAGACCGTCTGTCGTCGTCACGCTGACCTCGCTGGTCAGGTCCATCGTGTTGGCGTCGCGATTGTAGATACCGTGCGCGGCATCGACCGACACGATGTTGTCGTTGGCGACGGGCAGTTTGGCGTTGATGCCCTCGAGATTAATGACGGCCTGCTGGCCGACATCCTGCGTCGCCCTGGTCGCCGTCAGCGAGTATGGCAGCTTCTGCTTGGTGAAGCCGTTGAGCTTCGGATTGGCCATCACCAGCTTTCCGTTGGAAAACGCCGTGCCGTCGGCCTGCACCGAGACGGACAGCGGCGCCTTGAGGTAGGAATAGACAGGAAAGGCGACGGCGATCACGACCGCGAGCAGCGGCACCGCGAATTTTAGCACGCGCACGCGGCGCGAGTGCCGTTGCGCGCGGTTGAAAGCATCGCCACGCGTGCCGCCTTGGGCCGCGGGAGCCGATGCCTCGCCGGCATGGCTCGTTTCGTCAGATCGCGCCAACATGACTTTCTAATGGACCTTTGCCCGCCCAAACACCGCCTATAGGTGGTATGCCGGCACCTACAAGCAAGCACAAGCCGAGGAAAACTGCAAAAATGTGACAACTGGCCGCCCGCAAAATCGAGAGGAATCCGGCGCGACGACCTATACTTTATAGCAGATAGGGACTTGGTTGCGTTAATTTTTCGTGAGGTCGGCGTCAACGCTTCACGGCGGAGCATTTTCAGGAAACGGTAGCCGTGTGCCGAGGCTTGCTTTAAAAGCGTGCTTCCCACCGATCCATGAGGCTGATGATGGCAATGAGAGCCGACGACCTGATCGACCGCCGACGCTTGCGCCGCAAGCTGACCTTCTGGCGCGTGGTCGCGTTTCTGGTTCTGGCAGCGGCAATTATCGCCTTCTCGACGTGGGTCTATGACGACAACTTTACCGGCAAGGCGGTCCCCCATATCGCCAAGGTCAAGATCGAAGGCACCATCACCGAGGATGAGGACCTGCTCAAAAGGCTGGACTCGATCCGCAAGTCGCCGGAGGTGAAGGGCGTCATCCTGTCGATCGATTCGCCCGGAGGCACCACGGTCGGTGGCGAGTCGACGTTCGACGCCGTGCGCAAGCTTGCCGGCGACAAGCCAGTGGTAGCCGAAGTCGGCACGCTGGCCGCATCGGCCGGCTATATGATCGCCAGCGCTGCCGACCACATCGTCGCCCGCAAAACCTCGATCGTCGGTTCGATCGGTGTGCTGATCCAATACCCTGATGTCAGCGGCCTCATGGACAAGCTCGGCATCAAGCTGGAAGAAGTGAAATCCTCGCCGCTCAAGGCTTCGCCCTCGCCCTTCAAGCCGACCAACGACGATGAGCGCGCCATGGTGCGCAAGCTGATCCTCGACAGTTACGACTGGTTCGTCGGCACTGTCGCGGAGCGCCGCAAAATGACGCATGAGCAGGCGCTGGCGCTGGCTGACGGTTCGATCTTTACCGGCCGCCAGGCTTTGGCCAACCATCTGGTCGACGCCGTCGGCGGCGAGCAGGAGGCGATCGACTGGCTGGCGACGAAGGGCGTGGACGCCAAGCTCAAGGTCGTCGAGTGGAAGGACAGGGACAGGCGTGGCGGTTTCCTGTTTTCCCAGTCCATGCCAAAACTGGCGGCCAAGGCGCTCGGCCTGCCGGATGCCGGCGGCGATGTCATTCACGAGCTCGGCGCCGACCGCTTGTTTCTTGACGGTCTCGTTTCGGTCTGGCACCCTTGACATCTCGCTGGGGCGAGCCAAAAAAGCAGTAAAATCATCCTGATAATCGACTGCAGTGGTTTACGGGGAACGTTCTATGATCAAATCCGAGCTTGTGCAGATCATTGCCGCGCGCAACCCGCACCTTTTCCTGCGCGATGTCGAAAACATCGTCGGCGCGATCTTTGACGAGATCACCGATGCGCTTGCCGAGGGCAACCGGGTCGAGTTGCGCGGTTTCGGCGCCTTTTCGGTGAAAAACCGTCCTGCCCGCACCGGCCGCAATCCGCGCACCGGCGAATCCGTCGAGGTCGAGGAAAAGTGGGTGCCGTTCTTCAAGACCGGCAAGGAGTTGCGCGAGAGACTGAACGGCGGCAAATAGGCGCCGCGCCGGCGGGTTGAATCGGCATCTTGGCGCTTAAAAGCATGTCTCCGAAAGTGAAGACCGGTTTTCGGGACAAGGACATGCGCGCTTCAAGAAGTCTCTCCATGGAGATCTGATGTTCAATCGCTTCATCCTCGTCGTGGTCTTCGTGCCGCTGGCTATCATCCTGATCGCGCTCGCCGTCGCCAATCGCGGCCCTGTAGCCTTCACGCTCGATCCATTCCATCCCGGCAATCCCGCGCTGACGCTGACCCTGCCGCTTTTCATCTTCCTGTTCCTTGCCTTGGCCGTCGGCATGGTCGTCGGCAGCATGGCGACCTGGGTGAAGCAGGGGCGCTACCGCAAGCTCGCGCGCCAGCGCGGTCTGGAAGCCGAAAACCTGCGCCAGGCTGTGAGCCGCCCGCCAGCAGCGCCCAAGGGTCCGGCGCTGCCCAAGCCTACGGACTAGAGAATGATGTCGAAACATGTGAAGCGGTTTTCGGGCGACATCACGCTCTGTCTCTGAGCAACAATTACGGAGCCTCCGATGCTGACCATTTCGGCCGCCGATGTCGACCGCGCGTTGACCTTTCCCGGCCTTGTCGAGACATTGCGCACGGCTTTTCGCGATGGCGCCGTGCAGCCGGTTCGCCATCATCATGGCGTCGAACGGCCGGACGGCGCCGCGTCGACCCTGCTTTTGATGCCGGCCTGGACTGATTTCAACGCCGCCGGCACCTCGGCGGGCGGCCATATCGGCGTCAAGATCGTCACCGTATCGCCGGACAACAACGCCATCGGCAAGCCGGCAGTGATGGGTCTCTATCTGTTGCTCGACGGCGTCACCGGCGAGCCGCAGGCGCTGATCGACGGCCAACGGTTGACGCAGTGGCGCACGACCTGCGCCTCCGCGCTCGCCGCCTCCTATCTCGCGCGCAAGGATGCCTCGCGGCTTCTGGTGATCGGCGCCGGCGCGCTGTCGCCGTTCCTTGCCAAGGCGCATTCGGCGGTCAGGCCGATCACCTCAATCCGCATCTGGAACCGCACGCCGGCCAATGCCGAAAAAGTGGCGGCCGCCTTGCGCGTAGAAGGCCTTCCGGCAAGTGCCGCCGGCGATCTCGATACGGAGCTTGCCGAGGCCGACATCGTCGCCTCGGCGACCATCTCGAACACGCCGCTGGTCAAGGGCGCGCTGCTGAAGCCGGGCGCCCATGTCGATCTCGTCGGCGGCTTCACGCCGACGATGCGCGAAAGCGATGACGACGCGATCAAGCGCGCCCGCGTCTATGTCGACACCCGCGCCGGCGCCACCAAGGAAGCCGGCGACATCGTCCAGCCGCTGGCCTCAGGCGTGCTGAAGCCGGACGCCATCGTCGCCGACCTGCAGGAGCTTGCGCGCGGCGAGAAGCAGGGACGGCAAAGCGACAGCGAGATCACGCTTTTCAAGTCGGTCGGCGCGGCGCTCGAGGACCTCGCCGCAGGCATCGCCGTCTACAAGGCGCTCCAATAGGCAGTAGGGATTGGGCAGTAGGCAATTAGGGAAGGTAAACCTACTGCCTACTGCCTACTGCCTACTGCCTACCGCCTACTGCCTACTGCCTACTGCCTACTGCCTACTGCCTACTGCCCACTGCCTACTGCCCATCCGGCCAATAGACGCGCAGGCGATGATTGTCCGGATCGAGCGCCACGAAGGTGCGGCCGAAATCCATATCGGTCGGCGCCTGCAGGATATTCAGGCCGCGCCCCGCCCAGTCCGTATGCGTCGCATCAACGTCGCCCGCATCCGCGGCCGCGATCACGAGCTCGCTGCCACCGCCCGCTGCCGCCGCAGCCGGTTCCACCGTGTGGCGCGACCAGAGGCCGAGCTTGAAGCCCTTGTCGAGCACGAACATGACGAACGTCGGCGAGGATTCGACCGGCTCGCGTCCGAGCAGCGAAGCGTAGAACGCGCCGCTCTTTTCCGGACTGTCGACATAGAGGATGACGAAATTCGGCGTGGTCATATCTGATCTCCAAAGTGTCTGGACCTTGGAGACCATACGCGGACCTGCTGTCAGATTCTGGCAGCAGCGATCAGCCGGAAGCGTCTTTCGCGCCGTTCCGGTCGGGCGCGTCAAGGCCCGCCCGCCACTCCTTCAGCATCGCCTGTCGGCGTCGCGGATAACGGATGCCGGTCGTTGCCAGGCCGGACATCCGGTCGGCGCGGAAATGGCGGAAATCCTGGCGCGTTTCGCACCACGCCACCATCACCCGCACCTTGTCGAAGAAGGCGAGCGCGAACGGCCAAACCAGGCGCTTCGATGCCGCTCCCCCGGCGTCACGGTAGAGGAAGCCAAGCTTGCGCTCGTCGCGGATCGCCTGCCGCACGATGCCGAGGTCGATCGCTTCGGCATTTTCCGAGCGCGGTCCGACAAGCAGCGTCGTGGCGTCGAGATCGTCGCGCAGCTCATCCGGCAGCACCGCCGCGATCTTGGCCAGCGCATCAGCCGCGGCGGCCGCCAGCCTTTTGTCCGGCTGCTTCGCCACCCAGCGCGAGCCGAGCACGATGGCCTCGATCTCCTCGTCGGTGAACATCAGCGGCGGCAGCATGAAGCCGGGCTTCAGCACATAGCCAAGCCCCGCCTCGCCTTCGATCGGCGCGCCCTGCCCCTGCAGCGTCGCGATGTCGCGATAAAGGGTGCGGATCGACACGCCGATTGCATCCGCAAGCGTGCGGCCGCTCACCGGCCGGCGATGGCGGCGCAGGATCTGGACGAGGTCAAGCAGGCGGGCTGAACGGGACATGAATGGCTAACCGGCGTGCCGGACAATAGGGCTGGCCTGCACATCACGGCAAGCAGTCCGATGCCAGGAACGCCGGCTGACCATTGCCGTTTTCTCCACAATGGAGATGCGCGGAACCCTGTTCTGGTCGGTGCTGACCGTTTTCATTGCGGCGCTCAGCCTTGGGCCCTCCTTTGCCCATGTGCTGGAATCGCTGCCGAGGCTGACGAAATGGTCGCCGGCGCTGTGGCGAGAGGCGACGGTCTTCAACGGTCAGTTCCTGCTTTTTGCCGTCATCGGAGCGCCGCTCGATATCGCAGCGATCCTCTGTCCGGCGCTGCTTGCCTGGATACTGCGTGCGGACCCGTTTGCCGTCCGGTTCGTCCTCGTCGCCGCATTGCTTTATGCGGTCTCGCTGGCGCTTTGGTTCGGCCTCGTCAGACCGGCAAATGCTATCCTCGCGACCTGGACGCCGGGGCCAATTCCAGAAAACTTCGAAGCCGTCCGACTGCGTTGGGAAACCGGCCACATGGCGGTGACGGCGGCGAAGGCGCTTGGCTTCATTTCGCTTTGTTTCGGCCTGCTCGGCGTCAGGCATGGTTGATGACCCCACCATTGAATGAGCCGGGCTTTGTTGCGCCGGTGGGCTTAGCTGTGGCAGAAGCGGGCCGAACCGCCGGAGATGATCCTTCTTGAAATCTTTTCGGGACAAACGCCGCGATGGCCGCCCGCATCCCGCAAGGGCGGAACAGCCCCGCCCGCGTGAGGCGTTAGCGGCCGGACGGCAGCAGGCCGCGCCCGCCGAGCGCCGCGAAACCAAACCGGCGGACCGGCAGGAAGCCAGGCCGGCGCCGCGCGTGCTTGCGCGCCGCGAGGGCACGTTGCCCGCCGAGCGCCTGCCATTGATCCTCGAAGTCGCGCCCAATGCCGATTACGCCCTGCTGGACAGCGGCGCCGGCGAGAAGCTCGAGCAATACGGCCCCTACCGCATCGTGCGGCCCGAAGGCCAGGCGATCTGGCAGCGGGCCCTTCCGGCGAAGGAGTGGGAGCGCGCCGACGCCATCTTCACCGGCGACACCGACGAGGAAGGCATCGGCCGCTGGCGCTTTCCGAAGGCGCCGCTCGGCGAAACCTGGCCGATGAAGCATGACGGCATCGACTATCTCGGCCGCTTCACATCCTTCCGCCATGTCGGCGTCTTTCCGGAACAGGCCTCGCATTGGGATCATATGGCCGGCCTGATCGCGGCGGCGAAGCGTCCGGTCAAGGTGCTGAACCTTTTCGGCTATACGGGTCTCGCCTCGCTGGTGGCGGCCCGCGCCGGCGCCGAGGTCACCCATGTCGATGCCTCGAAGAAGGCGATCGGCTGGGCGCGCGAGAACCAGGAGATGGCCGGGCTTGCCGACAAGCCGATCCGCTGGATCGTCGAGGACGCGGTGAAATTCGCGGAACGCGAGGAGCGACGCGGCAGCCGCTACGACATCGTGCTGTTCGACCCGCCGGCCTATGGCCGCGGCCCCAAGGGCGAGGTCTGGCAATTGTTCGAGGATCTGCCGGGCCTCACCGACCTTTGCTGCTCGATCCTGACGCCAAAACCGCTCGCCGTCGTTCTCACCGCCTATTCGATCCGCGCCTCCTTCTTCGCCATCCATGCGCTGATGCGCGATACCTTCGCCGGCATGGGCGGCACGGTCGAATCCGGCGAACTGATCATTCGCGAGAAATCGGCCGGCCGCGCGCTGTCGACCTCGCTGTTCTCGCGCTGGGTGGCCTGAATGACTGCACATGACGGCGTACGCCTGGTCGGGCAGGTCAAGGAAGTCACCAGCCTTACCAATCCGCTGGTCAAAGACATCAAGGCGCTGGCGCTCAAGAAATTCCGTGACCAGCAGAACGCCTTCATGGCGGAGGGCTTGAAGCTGGTCATCGACGCGCTCGACCTCGGCTGGTCGATCAGGACCTTGGTCTTCGCCAAAGCCGGACGCGGCAACGCGGCCATCGAAAAGGTCGCTGCGCGAACCGTCGCCGCCGGCGGCACGGTTCTGGAGGTTTCGGAAAAGGTGCTCGCGGCCATCACCCGCCGCGAAAACCCGCAAATGGTGGTCGGTGTCTTTGCCCAGCAGACCGTACCGCTGAAGGACATCCGCGCCAGGGACGGCGATGTCTGGGTCGCGCTCGACCGGGTCCGCGACCCCGGCAATCTCGGCACCGTGATCCGCACCGTCGATGCCGTCGGCGCCAAGGGCGTCATCCTGGTCGGCGACACCACCGATCCGTTCTCGCTGGAGACGGTGCGCGCCACCATGGGCTCGATCTTCGCCGTGCCGGTCGCCAAAGCGACCGAGCAGGCCTTCCTCGCCTGGCGGCGTGATTTTTCCGGTCTGGTCGTTGGAACGCACCTTAAGGGCGCGGTCGATTATCGCTCGGTCGATTTCTCCAGGGGACCGGTCCTGCTGCTGATGGGCAATGAGCAGCAGGGACTGCCCGACAACCTGGCCGAAAGCTGCGATCGGCTGCTTCGAATCCCCCAGGCCGGCCGCGCCGACTCGCTCAACCTGGCGGTCGCCACCGGCGTGATGCTGTTCGAGATAAGGCGCGGCGCGTTGAAGCTCGAGCCTGCCACCGACATGCGATGAGGACTGCCCGATGAGGACTGCCAAGTGAAATCCTGGTCCCCTTACGTCGTGCTGGTCGTCATTGCCATTGCGCTCGACCAGTGGATCAAGCAACTGGTCGAGAACGGGCTCGCCTTTCAGGAGAAGATCGACCTCCTGCCCTTCCTGGCGCTGTTCCGCACTTATAACACCGGCATCGCTTTCTCGATGTTCCAGTCCTTCGGCGATACCGGCCTGGTGGTCATCGCCGTGCTGGTCGTTGCCTTCGTGCTCTATCTCGCCACGCGCACGCCGGCCGGCCATGTCGTCGCCCGTATCGGCTTTGCACTCATCGTCGGCGGCGCGCTCGGCAACCTCATCGACCGCGCCGTCTACGGCCACGTCATCGACTATATCCTGTTCCACACGCCCGTCTGGTCCTTCGCGGTCTTCAATCTGGCCGACGCCTTCATTTCCGTCGGCGCGGCACTTGTCGTCTTCGACGAGCTGATCGGCTGGCGGCGCGAAGCCAAGTCCCAGGATCTTGGCAATTGACCTCACGCTGTTGAAGCCGCAGATTTCTCAACAGCCAGAACCGAGGAGAAAACGTGACCGACACCTTCAAAGCCATCCTCGTTTCGCGCGATGCGGACAAGAAGCAGTCGGTCGATGTCGTCGACCTCACCGAGACCGACCTGATGGAAGGCGACGTCACCGTCGCCGTCGAGGCGACGACGGTGAACTACAAGGACGGGCTCGCCATCACCGGCAAGGCGCCGGTCGTGCGCCGCTGGCCGCTGGTTCCTGGCATCGATTTCGCTGGCACTGTGATCTCCTCCTCGCATGCCGACTGGCGCAAGGGGGACAAGGTGATCCTCAACGGCTGGGGCGTCGGCGAGACGCACTATGGTGCTTATGCCGGCCGCGCCCGCGTCAAGGGCGACTGGCTGGTGCCGCTGCCCGAGGGCATGAGCGCGCATGATGCGATGGCCGTCGGCACGGCGGGCTACACGGCAATGCTCTCGGTCATGGCGCTGGAGCGTCACGGCATCGTGCCGGACCGCGGTCCGGTGGTGGTGACGGGCGCTGCCGGCGGCGTCGGCTCGGTCGCCATCTCGATCCTGTCGAGCCTTGGCTACCATGTCATCGCCTCGACCGGCCGCAGCGCCGAAAGCCCCTATCTGATCGATCTCGGCGCGGCCGAGGTGATCTCGCGCGAGGAGCTCGGCCAGCCGGCGAAGCCGCTCGCCAAGGAGCGCTGGGCAGGCGGCGTCGACTCGGTCGGCAGCCATACCTTGGCCAACGTGCTGTCGATGACATCCTATGGCGGCGCGATCGCCGCCTGCGGCCTCGCCGGCGGCATGGACCTGCCGGGAAGCGTCGCGCCCTTCATCCTGCGCGGCGTCTCGCTGCTCGGCATCGATTCGGTGATGGCGCCGAAGGAAGTCCGCCTGGAGGCGTGGCGCCGCATCGGCGCCGATCTCGACTTGAAGAAGCTGTCGACATTGTCGCGCACGATCGGTTTCGACGGCATTGTCGCCGCCGCGCGCGACATCGTCGAAGGTAAGATCAGGGGCCGCGTCGTCGTCGATATGTAGCTGGAGATCGCCGTCTCGCCCGCATAAGGGGGGCCGGAATGCGCGCAATCGCTAAAATTCGAACGATCCCTCCCAGTCTTCCATAATTTCTGTCTGGCATGGTCTGCGCATGGTCGCGGACTCCGACATCAGACAGGATAGCAAAGCCGCGGGCGCTGACAGGCTCATCCCCGATGCGCCGAAGCGGCAGGTGCTTGTCGCGCCGCCGCTGGCCCCCGAATTGCCCACGGCCAGCCACGAAGGCTTGCCGTTCCCGATGATCGTCGCGATCGCCGTCATGGCAGGGCTCGCGCATCTCACCGGAGCGCCGCTCATCATCACCGCCGGCCTCGCCGCCATAGCCTTTGCGGGCCTGGCCACGCATCTGCGCAGCCGTCGCGACGAGCGTCGCACCGCAGCGCTGCTCGACGAGACCGCCGCCCGCAGCCGCGCCGAGATCGAAACCCTCGCCGACCGCATGTGGGAGATGCAGGAGAGCGAGGAGCGCTTCCGCGGCCTCATCGATGCGCTTGGCGACCTCGTCGTCCATCGCGACCGCGACGGCCATATCGTTTATGCCAACAGCGTCTTTGCCTCGCTTGTCGAGCTCGATGCGCGCGATCTTGCCGGCAAGACCTTGGCCGAGCTTGGCATCGATGTCGGCGTCGTTCCCGACGCCGCCTTCTCCGATCATGAATGCCTGAGTTCCACCGATGTCGTGATCCGCACCCCGAACGGGCCGCGCTGGTTCTCCTGGATCGAATTGTCGGTGCGCGACAAGGACACGGGCGCGGTCTCGCATCGGGCGATCGCCCGCGACATCACCGCCCGCAAGCGCGCCGAATCCTCGCTGATCACCGCGCGCGAGCGGGCCGAATATGCCAGCCAGGCCAAGTCGCGCTTCCTCGCCACCGTCAGCCATGAGATCCGCACGCCCATGAACGGCATCATGGGCATGGCGAAGCTGCTTGCCGATACCGACCTTTCGCCCGAGCAGCGCACCTATGTGGGCGCCGTTTCCACCTCGGCCAGCGCGCTGCTCGCGCTCATCGAAGACCTGCTCGACTATTCCAAGATTGAGGCCGGCCGCTTCGAGCCCGAGCCGCAGCCGACCTCGCTGCGCGAAATCGCCGACAACATCATCGAACTTCTGGCCGCAAAAGCCTTCGCCAAGAACATCGGCCTTGGCTGCCATGTCGAGCCGGACGTGCCGCAGATGATCACCGCCGACCCCGGCCGCGTGCGCCAGGTGCTGCTCAACCTCATCGGCAATGCGGTGAAGTTCACCGACACAGGCGGCGTGCTGCTCACCGTGGCGCGCGCCCGCACCGAAACCACCGACCGCATTTGCTTCACCGTCGCCGACACCGGCCCGGGCCTGCGCGAAGAGGACATGGAGCGCATTTTCGAGGAGTTCGAGCAGTCCGACGGCACCTCGACGAGGGTGCATGGCGGCGCAGGCCTCGGACTTGCCATCTCGAAGCGGCTGGTGACGGCGATGGGCGGCACGATCTCGGTCTCGAGCCGGCTCGGCGAAGGATCCGAATTCGTCCTCGAGCTTCCGGCGGTCGCAGCTACCGAGCCGCCGCCGCATCGCCACAACATCCTTGCCGACCGGCGGGCGGTGATCGTGTCGAAAAACACCACCGAGGCCGATGCCATCGCCCGCGCGATCAGGGCCCATGGCGGCATTGTCGAGATCGCGGCGACGCCAAGCCAGGCCGCTGCCCTCGCCGCCGGCTGCAACGTGCTCCTGATCGACGCCGCACTTGAAAACAGCGACGGCAGGCTGCTCAAGCGGTTGCGTGACTCGGGCTTTGTCGACTGCGAGGCCATCACCCTGATTGCGCCGACCGACCGCGGCATGCTTGGCGAATTCCGCGCCAGCGGCTACGCCACCTTCCTTGCGAGACCCGTGCGCGGCGAGACCCTGCTGCGGGTGCTGTTGACCAGCCATGGCTCCGCGCTCGCCCAGCCACGGCCGGCGCCGCGCGAGACTTCCTCGGCGCGCAAGCGCAATCAGGGCCTGTCGGTGCTGATCGCAGAAGACAATGACATCAACGCCATGCTGGCCCGCGCGACGTTGCTCAAGGCCGGGCATCGCGTCAAGATCGTCGGCAACGGCAAGGCCGCGGTCGATGCCGTTACCGACGCCGGCCTCAAGTTCCGTTTCGATGTGGTGCTGATGGACCTGCATATGCCTGTCATGGACGGGCTCGACGCGATCGCCGCCATCCGTCGCCACGAAGAGTCGCTGGCCATGCCGCCTATTCCGATCATGGTGCTTTCGGCCGACAGCCAGGAAAAGACCCGGCATGCCGTCCTCGCCCATGGCGCCAGCGGTTTCGTGACCAAGCCGCTCGACCCGGCCGCGCTCGTCCAGGCGGTCGAGGGCCAGGTTGCCGCCTGAGGAAATTTTTAACCCTTGAACGCCTTGGCTTACCTGGCTTTCGCGGCCACAAGATAGCCGGTTGAGAGTATTGCCCAGCCGACAAAGTATTGCCCGCCACGCCGTATCACGGTACTGTCACAATCCTGTTGCACCTACACCGTATCCCCGTGCCAAGAGGGATGGCTCGAAGGAGAATCACTCGTGCATACAGTCGTGCCTGAATGTGACACTCGGCCGAATGCTGGCGGCGCCTTGCTCGCTGCCCGTAGCGCCGACGCCGTCGCAAGCGGTGCTCCGCTGGGCCGCATCGGCAATCTCGAAGTGCGGCTTGCCCGCAACGAGGCCGAGATCGCCGCCGCCCAGGAAGTCCGCTATCGGGTATTCTATGACGAACTTGGCGCGAGGAAGGATCTGTTCCAGGACCGGCGCGACGCCGACCGTTTCGATCCGCTCTGCGATCACCTTCTTGTGTTCGATACCTCCCTTCCCGGTCCCGAGCATCGCCGCATCGTCGGCACCTACCGTTTGCTGCGGCAGGAGATCGCCACCGCCGCCGGCGGCTTCTATTCCGAGGGCGAGTTTGAGCTCACCAAGCTGATCGCGCGGCATCCCGGCCAGCGCTTCCTCGAGCTCGGCCGTTCCTGCGTTTTGCCGGAATACCGCTCCAAGCGCACCATCGAGGCGCTCTGGCAAGGCATCTGGGCCTATATCAATCACTACGGCATCGGCGTGATGACCGGCTGTGCTTCCTTCCATGGCATCGTGCCGGCTGCGCATGCCGAGGCGCTGACCTATCTCGCTCATCATTGCCGCACCAACTCCGCTTGGGATGTTCGCGCGGTTCCGGGACGCTACTGCTCCATGGATCTGATGCCGATCGAGGCGGTGAACACCAAGGCGGCGATCGCCGCCATGCCGCCGCTGGTCAAGGGTTACCTGCGCGTCGGCGCCCGCATCGGCGACGGCTGCGTCATCGACCACGAATTCTCCACCGTCGACGTCTTCGTCGTCATGCCGGTCAAGGAGATCGGCGCCCGGTACGTCAACTACTATGGCGGTGAAGGGCAGCGCTTCGCGGCGTGATTCCAGTGAATGGTGAATGGTGAATGGTAGTAGCCAGCGAAGCTGGTTCACCCACCGATATGTATTCACTATTCACTATTCACTATTCACCACTCGCTCCCTCAGGGAATATCTTCCGGCCTTCGCCCCGGCCGGCTCTTATAGGCCGGAAACGACCAGCCGAACCTGAGCGCGCCGCCCCGCACCAGGAACGCAGCCGCAAATCCGAGCAGGCTGGACGCCACGGCCGGCAGACCGGCAAGATCGCCTAGGGTGAAGATCGTCGCGCCGGCAAGGGCGGCCGTGACATAGATCTCCGGCCTGAGCAGCACCGAAGGCTCGCCGGCAAGCAGGTCGCGCAAGATGCCGCCGAAGGTCGCCGTGAGCACGCCCATGACGACCGACACGACAGGAGAGCCGGTGATCGCCAGCCCCTTCGCCGCGCCCATCACCGAGAACGCGGCAAGGCCGATGGCATCGAGCCAAAGCAGCAGCTTGTAGCGGGATTCGAAGCGATGGGCGCTGAAGAACACCAGCACCGCGACCACGGCGCAGATCAGCACATAGCCGCTGTTGGCGACCCAGAACACCGGCAGGTTGAGGATGACGTCGCGCAGCGTCCCGCCGCCGATGCCAGTGACGCTGGCCAGGAACAGGAACCCGATAATGTCGAGCTCCTTACGCGATGCGGCAAGCGCGCCCGTCGCCGCAAAGACGGCGACGCCGGCATAGTCGAGCAACGCGATGGGATTCATGGCTGAGCGAGTAGTGAGTAGCGAATATGAGTAGGGAAATAGCACGAAGCCGCAGATAAATATCAGCCCCTACTCACTATTCCCTATTCGCTACTCACTCTCACGCATCCTTCTCGGCCTGCTCGTTCACCGGGCCCGGCTCGACCTTCGCCTCGGCGGCCGCCTTCGGACCGCCCTTGGCGACGCCGACCATCGCCGGCCGCAGCACGCGTTCGCCGATCGAATAACCCGGCTGCACCACCTGGACGACGGTCCCGGCCGGAACTTCCGGATTGGGTACCTCAAACATCGCCTGGTGGAAGTTCGGATCGAACTTCTCGCCTTCCGGCGCGAGTTTCTTCACGCCGTGGCGCTCCAGCGCCGAAAGCATGGCGCGTTCGGTAAGATCGACACCTTCGATCAGCGCCTTGAACCCGGCGTCGCCGCTGGCTTTCGCCTCGTCAGGGATCGCATCGAGCGCGCGGCGCAGATTGTCGGAAACCGACAGCATGTCGCGCGCGAAATTGGCGACGGCGTAGGCGCGGGCGTCCTGAACGTCGCGCGCGGTGCGCCTCCGCAAATTCTCCATTTCGGCCGCCGTGCGCAACGCACGGTCCTTCAGTTCCTCGTTTTCCTTCAGCAGCCGCACGAGCGCTTCGTAGTCGCCGTCGACGCCACCTTCCGCACGCTCGCCGGAAGGCTGGGCGGTGGCTTCCATATCTTCGGGCGTGCGTTCGTCTTTTGCCTGGTCGCTCATCGCGTTTCCCGTCATTCGGATTGGTGTGGATTTGCGCCCGATATCGAGGTTTGGAGGGCAAAAATCAAGGGGTAAGCGCTGGCCGAGGACGTCCATCATCGTTCCAAATTAATTCAAATTTTACCGTATCACGCGGCTTTGCTTGCCCCCAGATGCGGTTGCGGGAACCATAGGCGGGCTGGAGGAGTTTC
The DNA here is from genome assembly GCF_020164955.1 of Mesorhizobium sp. CA8. Classification (GTDB taxonomy): domain Bacteria; phylum Pseudomonadota; class Alphaproteobacteria; order Rhizobiales; family Rhizobiaceae; genus Mesorhizobium. The sequence continues at coordinate 29,018 of NZ_JAIUHG010000010.1, read as the reverse complement.
GAAGCCGACACAGGATTTTGGGACGATGAACGGCAACAACGGCCAAAGGCGCGCTGAACTGGCCAACGATATCAGGCGACAGGCGGGCAGCGAAGCGACCAAGCGCTTTCTGCGCACCTTGCCGGCATTTCGCCTGGAAAAGGAGATGCCCCGGCGGCTGAGCGACTTGCTGGACCGCCTCGACGAGGCCGAGGCCGAGAATGCGGGCGGCGGGCAGCCCTCAATAGCCGCACGTCGCAATTGACGAGTTTCAGGCCGCCTTGCGGTCGTCACGCATCAGCGCTTCGCCGTGGCGGATCTCAGTGCCAAGCACCTTCAGGCATTCCCGCATGAAGGCGGCAAGGCCCGGCCATCCCTTGGCTGAAACCAGATTGCCGTCGACATGCGCGCCGGTCGGGGCGACATCGATATAGGTGCCGCCGGCAAGCGTCACTTCCGGCTCGCAATAATGCAGCGCCGCCACTTCCCTGCCGCGCACAACGCCGTCGACCGCGATCAGGATCTGCACGCCGTGGCAAATCGTGAAGATCGGCTTGCCGGTCTCATGGAAATGCCTGACCAGCGCCTGCACGCGCTTGTCGATGCGGATATATTCAGGTCCGCGCCCGCCCGCCGCATAGACCGCATCGTAGTCGGCAGGGTTCACTTCGGCGAAGGTCTTGTTGAGGATGTAGTCGTGGCCGAGTTTTTCGGTATAGGTCTGGTGGCCCTCGAAGTCATGCAATGAGGGTCTTGAGGACGTCACCGGCCTTCTTGTCCGGGCACACGACATGGACGGTGTGCCCGACCGCGTGCATGGCCTGTTCGAAGACGAAAATCTCGTACTCCTCGCTGAACTCGCCAACGAGCATCAATATCTTCTTGCCTGCCATGCTTTCCTCCCTTAGCTGCCGATTATTCATGACCCGAAATAACGTGCCCCATCCTAAGGGCAGGTCGGCAGAAGGGAAAGCTTGAACCGCCAAAGTGGTCTGACCAGAACGAGGCAGCATGCGTTCCAGCCCTATTCTGGGCCGAGTTGACCGGCAAAATACGCGATGCTGGTCGGACCAAGGCGATACTCTTGCGGGGGGTCAGCCGGGGCGCTTGCGCCGCCAGGAATATTTCGGCCCCTTGGGCTCCGCCTCCACTGCTGGCTGATAGTACACCGGCAGTCCGCCGGTCCGCCCTTCCTCCAGGCGCTTCAACAGCACCGGATTGGAGACCTCGAATTCGTCGAAACCGAGCCGCAGCATGTGCGGCAGCTGGTCGACGAGAACCTGGCCGGTGGCGCGAACCGCGCCCTTGAAATGATGCCGGGTCCGCAGCAATTCGCCCTTGGAAAAAGAACGGCCGTCATTGAAGGCCGGGAAGGCGAGCGCCACCAGCGACAGTTGATCCAGCAGGCCGGTTATCTTGTCGAGTTCGTCGCCGGGCTGCAGCAACACCCCGAGGCGCTCCTTGGCGGATTTGCGGACTTCTTCATCCAGCCCGAGAAAAGCCTGCAGCGGCAGGATGAAACGGCCATTGCCGGCAAGCGCCTCGGCGCTTTCGGCGTGCGTCCACTCGTCCTCGCGAAAACCGCCCGGGGTCCAGAGGCGGGTCCCCGCCGTCGTCGATCCAGTCATCAAAATTCCTAAAGTCCCAAAGATTTCGAGGCGAACCGGCAGGGCCGCCAGCAACCGGAAGCCGCTTGCGGACCGGCATACCGTGAATAGCGATATACCCTAAAGTGAGGCGTCGGTCAGCGACTTCTCTAACCCCGACAAATGAATGCCGCACTCGGTCTTGGCGTGCCCCGCCCAGCGGCCGCTGCGCGCGTCCTCGCCGGGCTGCACCGGCTGCGTGCAAGGGAAGCAGCCGATCGAGAGATAGCCATAGGCGACCAGCGGATTTTCGCGCAGCGCATGCGCGCGCATATAGTCTGCCTGGTCCGATGTCGTCCAATGCGCCAGCGGATTGATGCGGATGCGCGAGCCAACGGCCTCGAAGACGGGCAGTGCCGCGCGCGTCGAAGCCTGGAAGCGCTTGCGCCCGGTCAACCAGGCGCGGAACGGCTCGACGCCGCGCGCCAGCGGCTCGACCTTGCGCACATTGCAGCAGGAATCGGTGTCGGTCTCGTGCAGCCGGCCGGTCGGATCGACACGGTCGAGCGCAGCCTCCTCAGGCTTGATCACCCTTATGTCGGTCAGGCCGAAATCGGCCACCAGCGCATCACGATAGCCGAGCGTCTCCTCGAAATGCTTGCCGGTATCGAGGAAGATGACAGGGAGCGAACGGTCGATCTCCGAAATCATGTGCAGAAGCACCGCCGAATCCGCGCCGAAGGACGACACGGCAGCGACCTCGCCGCGAAACAGATCACGCGCCGCGCGCTCGATGATCTCGATCGGCTTTAGATGGCCGTGCAGCGCGTCGAGCCCCGCCGCTTCCGCGGCGACGCCCGTCTCCACGCTGCCGGTGCGGTCAAGCGGCCTTGGTTTCGCCAGCATAGAGCGCCTCCTTGAACGGCGCGGGACCGACACGGCGGTAGGCGTCGATAAAACGTTCGTCGGGATTGAGCCGAAGGCCGAGATAGGTATCGACGATCTGCTCGATGGCATCGGTGATTTCTTCCGAGGAGAAGCCGCGGCCGATGATCTCGCCGACGGACGTATTTTCGTCGGCCGAACCGCCAAGCGTCACCTGGTAGAGCTCGGTGCCTTTCTTCTCGACGCCAAGAATGCCGATATGGCCGACATGGTGGTGGCCGCAGGCATTGATGCAGCCGGAGATCTTCAGCTTCAGCTCGCCGATCTCGCGCTGCCGCTCCAGCGAGGCGAAGCGGCGCGAGATTTCCTGCGCCACCGGAATCGAGCGCGCCGTCGCCAGCGCGCAATAATCGAGGCCCGGGCAGGAGATGATGTCGCTGATCAGATTGGAATTGGCGGTTGCCAGGCCGATCTCGACCAGCGCGTCATAGACTGCCTTGAGATCGGCGCGCGCCACATGCGGCAGGATAAGGTTCTGCTCGTGGCTGACGCGCAATTCGTCGAAGGCGTATCTCTCGGCGATGTCGGCCACCGCTTCCATCTGGCTGTCGGTGGCGTCGCCGGGCACCTCGCCGATGCCCTTGAGCGAGATCGTCACCGCCGCGTAGTCGGGGTGGCGATGCGTCACGACATTCTGATCGAGCCATTCCGAAAAACTCTTGGAATCGAGCCTTGCCTGTTTCACCACATCATCGCCTTCCGGACGGGGAACCAGCGCCGGCGGCGCGAAATAGGCGTTGATGGCCTGGATATCGGCTTCCGGCAGCTTGAGCTCGGCATCCTTCAGCGCCTGCCACTCAGCTTCGACCTGGCGGGTGATCTCCTCCACGCCGGTCTCGTGCACCAGGATCTTGATGCGCGCCTTGAACTTGTTGTCGCGGCGGCCATAGAGGTTGTAAACGCGCAGGATGGCCGTGCAGTAGGACAGCAACTCGGCCTCCGGCAGGAAGTCGCGGATTTTTCTTGCCACCATAGGCGTGCGGCCCTGGCCGCCGCCGACATAGACGGCGAAACCAAGCTCGCCGGCGGCGTTCTTCTTCAGATGCAGGCCGATGTCGTGCGTCTGGATAGCGGCGCGGTCGCGCTCGGCGCCAGTCACGGCGATCTTGAATTTGCGCGGCAGATACGAGAACTCCGGATGCACGGACGACCATTGGCGCAGGATTTCGGCATAGGGCCGCGGATCGGCGACCTCGTCGGCTGCGGCGCCAGCGAAATGGTCGGCGGTGACGTTGCGGATGCAATTGCCGCTGGTCTGGATCGCGTGCATCTCGACGCTCGCCAGATCGGCCAGGATCGCCGGAATGTCCGACAACGCCGGCCAGTTGAACTGGATGTTCTGGCGCGTGGTGAAATGGCCGTAACCCTTGTCATATTTGCGGGCGATATGGGCCAGCATGCGCAATTGCCGGCTGTTCAACGTGCCGTAAGGCACCGCGATGCGCAGCATATAGGCGTGCAGCTGCAGATAGACGCCATTCATCAGCCGGAGCGGCCGGAACTGGTCCTCGGTGATTTCGCCGGCAAGCCGGCGCTGCACCTGGTCGCTGAACTCGGCGACACGGGCGTGTACGAAATCCTGGTCGAACTCATCGTAACGGTACATGCTTCGTCTTTCCGGGCGCGTCCGCCCGCTGCTTTCCTTGGGTTTAAGCCGCCCGTGCCGGTTGCGGGCTCGCCTGCTTGCCGAGATCGGTGCGGATGGTCGGGCCCGCGGCGCGTATCTTTTCGCGCAGCCGCACCGGTTCGACCAATCCGTCGACGATCGCAACGTCGATGATGTTGACGTCGACCACCTCATTGTTGGCGGCCGCCGCGGCGCCGATCGCTTCCAGCCGGTCCTCCGCCGTCTTGTCATACGCGATATCGGCATGGCCGACCGTCTCCGCCCAGCCGCCGGCGGCGTACCAGACGGCGATGCCGTCGGAGAGCCTGTTCGCGGTGAGAACCTTCATTGCTCAACTCCTTCGGCCACGGCTGAAGCCGCACACTCATGCCTATGTGCCGCGAGCGGCTCGGATTGTTCGAAATTGGCGCCGGCGACGGCGTCGCCGATGATCGTCATCACCGGTCCGGTGAGATCGGCGCGCGCCTCCAGCGACGGCAGGTCGGCAAGCGTGCCGTGGAAACGGCGGCGGCCGGCGAGACTGGCATTCTCGACGACGGCGACCGCGGTGTCCGGCGACAGCCCCGCTTCGATCAGCCGCCCCGCGACTTCCGCCGCGACCGAACGCCCCATATAGACGGCGACCGTCGCGCCGGAGATGGCAAGCTTTGCCCAGTCGGGCAGCGAGTTGCCCTTGAGGTCGTGGCCTGTGGTGAACACCATCGAGGACGAAACGCCGCGCAGCGTCAGCGGCAGTTCGAAATCGGCGGCGGCGGCGAAGGCGGCGGTGACGCCCGGAACCACCTCATAGGCGATCCCGGCCTCGCGCAGCGCCGCCATTTCCTCGCCGGCCCGTCCGAACACCAGCGGGTCGCCGGACTTCAGCCGCACCACGCGCTTGCCGGCGCGGCCAAGTTCGATGAGCAGCGCGTTGATCTCTTCCTGGCTCTTGGAATGACAGCCCTTGCGCTTGCCGACCGGCAGGCGCTCGGCGTCGCGGCGGCCCATGGCGACGATCGCCTCCGGCACCAGCGCGTCGTAGACGATGACATCGGCCTCCATCAGAAGGCGATGCGCGCGCAAAGTCAAAAGATCTTCCGCGCCCGGACCGGCACCGACCAGCGCAATATGTCCCTCGACCGGAGCATCCTGGGCCAAGAGGTCGAGCGCCGCGCCATGCGCCTCGGCGAGGTCGCCTGCCTCGATTGCCTTGGCCGGCGCGCCGGCGAAGAAATCGCTCCAGAAGCGGCGGCGGCGACTGCCCTTCGGCAGGCTCTCGGCGGCGGCCCGGAACGTCGCGGCAAGTGCCACCAGCCGGCCGAGCGATGGCGACAGCATGCGGTCGATGCGCCCGCGCAGCATTTGCGCCAGAACCGGTCCGCCGCCCTCGGTGCCGATGGCAATCGCCACCGGCGCGCGGTTGACCAAGGCCGGGGTGAAGAAATCGCAGAGGTCCGGACGGTCGACCGCGTTGACCGGGATGCCCAGCCGGCGCGCGTCCTCGGCTACGCTGCGATCGAGTGCTTCGTCGCCGCTCGCAGCGAACACCAGGGCGGCGCCTTGGAGATGCGCGGCCTCATAGGCTGCGTTGATGTGGACGGCGCCGGTCGATGCGATGAAATCCAGCAGCCCGCCACTGGCATTGTCGGCGACGATACGCAGCACCGCGCTCGATTGCGCAAGCAGCCTGGCCTTGGCAAGCGCCTCCTCGCCATTGCCGACGATGGCTACGGCTTCGCCGTCGACCCGCATGAAGACGGGAAAGGCATTGAGCTTGGTATTGGTTTGCGACATGGCGACGAGCAATATTGGAACAGTTTGGCAGTTTTACGCGGGCTGGCCAAAAACCAGAAGGCAAGCACTCGCGCACTGCCGAACGGCAGGCAATCGCTTTTTCGCAGCCGCGAAGAGCAAGAGAAAAAAATTCTACTTTAAGAATGAGACGGCCAGAGCGGCATGGGAAACCGCTTTGATCCGTCGCAATTTTTAGCGTCTTTGCCGGAAGGCCGCAAAACAGTTTTTCTAAATTCTACTAACTTAGTAGATTAAGCCGACCTTGCCGGTCGGCGCCCCAGCTTCGCCTTGCGGGAGCAGTCGAGGGCATCATCCCGGATCGGAACCATCATGCTGCGCGGCTCGTTTGCCTAGCGATCATCCTGTCGATCCCGAGTTCCATCGATCGACAACAATGCAAGCAAGGAGGAACGCCATGAGCGTCAAGCTGAAACACGGAGTGTGGGTCGTCGTGGCTGATGGCGAAAAGGCGCTCTTCCTGCGCAACCAGGGCGACAGCAAGTTCCCGAACCTGGAGGTGGTGCAGGAGATGGAGCAGGAGAACCCCCCGACGCGCGAGCAAGGCAGCGACAAGCCGGGCCGCCAGAGCAACGAGGGTCCCCGCAGCGCCGTCGAAGAAACCGATTGGCACCGTCTCGGCAAGGAGCGCTTCGCCGTCGAGATTGCCGACCGGCTCTACAAGCTTGCGCATCGCGGCGCGTTCGATGCGGTCGTGCTGATCGCGCCGCCGCAGGTGCTTGGCGAGATGCGCCAGAAACTGCACAAGGAGGTGGGCGAGAAGGTGCAAGCGGAAATCCCCAAGACGCTCACCAACCACACGATTTCCGACATCGAGAACCTGTTGCAAGCGGCATAAGGCGCCGAAAAAAAGCTGCTTCGAGCCTGGATCGCGTCCCGAAGCCGTCTCTTTGTCGGCGCGGCGCCGGTTTCCGGTGCGCGCCGGCTTCAGCATCGAATTCTGCGCGGCGGCGGTTGCATCATCGCCGCTGCGTCCATCATATTGCCGAAGGCGAGGGCCTCGGCGGGCGCCTATCCGACATCGTGAATTTTCGAAAGGCGCTCCATAGACAATGCCGCATGACACGCCCCTTATCGCCACCATCGTCGCCGGTCTGGGGCTTGCATTCGTCTTCGGGGCGTTAGCCAACCGTTTCCGCATCCCGCCGCTCGTCGGCTATCTTGTCGCCGGCGTCCTTGTCGGTCCGAACACGCCCGGCTTCGTCGCCGACGCCAGCCTTGCCAATGAACTCGCGGAAATCGGCGTCATCCTTTTGATGTTCGGCGTCGGCCTGCATTTTTCGCTGAAGGACCTTCTGTCCGTCCGCGCCATCGCCGTGCCGGGCGCCATCGTGCAGATCGGCTTTGCGACCTTGCTCGGCGTCGGACTGGCATGGCTGCTCGGCTGGTCGCTGGGCGCCGGCCTGGTCTTCGGCCTGGCGCTTTCAGTCGCATCGACCGTGGTGCTTTTGCGCGCCATGCAGGAGCGGCGGCTGATCGAGACCGAGCGCGGCCGCATTGCCGTCGGCTGGCTGATCGTCGAGGATCTGGCCATGGTGCTGGCGCTGGTGCTATTGCCGGCGCTCGCCGGCGTGCTTGGCGGGCAGCCGCAGGTCGACGACCATGCGAGCCTGCTTTCGCTGCCCGCCAGCTACGGCATTTGGGGCGTGGTCGGCGTCACGCTTGCCAAGGTCGCCGCCTTCGTCGTCGTCATGCTGGTGGTCGGCCGCAGGGTTATTCCGTGGATCCTGCATTACGTCGCCCACACCGGCTCCCGGGAATTGTTCCGGCTCGCGGTGCTGGCCATTGCGCTCGGCGTCGCCTTCGGCGCGGCGAAGCTTTTCGGCGTCTCGCTGGCGCTCGGCGCCTTCTTCGCCGGCATGATCATGAGCGAATCCGAGCTCAGCCACCGCGCGGCGGAAGAATCGCTGCCGCTGCGCGACGCCTTCTCGGTGCTGTTCTTCGTCTCGGTCGGCATGCTGTTCGACCCTTTCAGCCTGATCAGCAACGGCCTGCCGATCCTCGCCACCTTGGCCATCATCATCATCGGCAAGTCGATCGCGGCTTTCGTCATCGTGGTCGCCTTCCGCTATCCGATCGCCACCGCGCTGATGACTTCGGCGAGCCTTGCCCAGATCGGCGAATTTTCCTTCATCCTGGCCGAGCTTGGCGTCGGCCTGAAACTGTTGCCCGAGCAGGGCCGCGACCTGATCCTCGCCGGCGCGATCCTCTCGATCCTGCTCAATCCGCTGATGTTCCTCATTGTCGACTGGATGAAGCCGTGCCTGGAAAGGCGCGCCGGCAAGGCCACGCCGGTCGAAGAGCAAAGGCCGGTCGGCCCGGCGACCGAGCCGGGCCAGGTCGCGTCGCTCCAGGCGGCTCCTGGCAAGGAAGATGGCCCGCCGCCCAAGACCGCGCTTGCCGGCCATTCCATCCTGATCGGCTACGGCCGCGTCGGCAACCTGGTGGGCGCGGCGTTGAAAGAAGCCGCCCTGCCCTTTCTGGTCATCGAGGATGCCGACAAGACGCTGGCCAAGCTGCGTGACGACGGCTTCGAGACCATCGCCGGCAATGCCGCCAATGTGGAGGTCTTCGCAGCGGCCAATCCGGAGGGCGCCAAGCGGCTGATCCTCGCTATCCCCAACGCTTTCGAGGCGGGGCAGGTTGTGCTCAGGGCTCGCGCGGCCAATCCGGCGATCGATGTCATTGCTCGCGCCCATTCCGACGCCGAGGTCGAGCACCTCAAAGGGCTCGGCGCCGACATCGTGATCATGGGCGAGCGCGAGATCGCCCGCGCCATCGTCGAGGTGGTAACCGGCACGGCCACGGATCCGGCCGGGCCTGCCATGGAGATCAACCCGCAGCCCGCTTGATGGAAGTCAGGCCAGGAACGCGGAACCGCCATTCTGCGCGATGTCGCTGAGATATTTCGCCGGCGGCTTGCCCAGCGCCTTCTTGAACATGGTGATGAAGGCGGTGACCGATTCATAGCCGAGATCGCCCGACACCTGCTGCACGCTGGCGCCGGAAGACAGCTCCCTGAGTGCCACGATCAGATGCAGCTGCTGGCGCCAGCGCCCGAAACTTAAGCCCGTCTCCTTCACGACGAGGCGCGCCAGGCTGCTCTCGCTGAGCGCCAGGCGGTCCGCCCACTCCGCCAGCGTGCCGCGATCGGCAGGGTCGTCGGCCAGCGCTTCGGCGATCCGCCGCAACCGCGGCTCGGCCGAGATCGGCAAATGCAATTGCTGCACAGGCATACGCGGCAGTTCGGCGAGCAGCACGCTTCCCAGGAAGTTGCCGCGCGCATCGTCCGGCGCGCAGTCCGACAGTTCGATGATCAGCTCGCGCAGCAGCGGCGAGATCGAAAGCGTGCAGCACCGATCCGGCAGGTCGGCGGCGCCCGGCTCGATATAGACGAAGAAAATCCGGGCATTGACCGTTGCGATGTTGCTGTGTTCCATGCGGCTCGGCACCCACACGCCGCAATGCGGCGGCACCATCCAAAGCCCGCTCGGAACGCGACAGGTGACGCCGCCGCCGAGCGCGAAGACGAGCTGCCCCTTGCGATGCCAATGCTCGCGCACCTCGGCCCTGGTCTCTGTGACATCGACGCCAACGGCGATCGCCGGCGCGGCCACGTCGTCGACGTCAAATCCAGCCTGGGCCAGCGAAGCGGCTGTCTCATCCTTGATGTCTTTTAGCGATCATCTGGCTTTATCTCTAAATTTTTCAAGCGCGAAAGTCGATAGGCTCCAGCCGTTTCGTCAATCGACTCCCAAAGCCAATTTCGAAAGGAGGGGCCTGTGCTCGCTCTCGCCATTTCTTCCGACAGCCCTACCCGGCTGAAGCTCACCGGAGCCGAGGAGCCAAGCTGCAATGGAAATGAAGCATTGGTGGCTGTTCATGCAACTTCGCTGAATCGTGGTGAGCTGCGCCTGCTCGGCATACGTCCCGACGGCTGGATACCTGGCCAGGACATCGTCGGCATTGTCGAGCGCGCGGCCGCCGATGGTTCAGGCCCGGCCGCGGGCACGCGCGTTGCGGCCTTGGTCGACCAGGCCGGCTGGGCTGAACGGGTGGCCGTTCCGACCGATCGTCTCGCCGTCGTGCCGGACGCGGTCAGCTTCGCCGACGCAGCCACGCTTCCCGTGGCGGGTACGACGGCGCTCAGGACGTTGCGCCATGGCGGCGATCTCACCGGACAGCGGGTTTTGATCACCGGCGCGAGCGGCGCGGTCGGCCGCTTCCAGATTCAAATCGCCCGCGAGCAGGGCGCTTCGGTGACAGCGATCGCTTCGGCCCGGCACCACGATGATCTTCGCGAACTGGGCGCCGAGCAGGTCGTCGAGTCGATCGAACTCACCGAGGGAGCGTTTTCATTGATCACCGAGTCGGTCGGCGGGAAAAGCCTCGCCGACGCGATCGAACACGTCGCGCCCGGCGGGACAATCGTTATGTTCGGCTCGAGCAGCGGCGAGCTCACGCCGATCGGATTCCGCCAGTTCGTTCCAGGCCACGAAGGCGCGCGGCTTCAGACCTTCGCCTATTACGCGTCCGGTTCAGCCATCGGCGCCGACATCGCCGCGCTGCTCGATCTCGTCGCGGCCGGCAGGCTCGAAACGCGCGTGGCCATGACCGTGCCGTGGACGGACATCGGCCAGGCCCTGGACGCTCTGCGGCAACGCAGCTTCAGCGGCAAGGCTGTTGTCACCATGGCTTGACGTCAGCCAATCACACGTGCTGGCCGCCATTGATGTGGATTTCCGAGCCGGTCACGTAGGACGCCTGGCCCGAACACAGGAAGAAGATGATGTCGGCGACTTCCGAGGTGGCGCCGAGGCGTCTGAGCGGGATTGTCTCGACGATCTTATCGGTGCCGGGCGACAGGATCGCCGTGTCGATCTCGCCCGGCGCGATGGCGTTGACGCGGATGCCGTGCGGGCCGAAGTCATGCGCCATCTCGCGCGTCAGCGAGCCGAGCGCCGCCTTGGATGTGGCATAGGCCGTGCCGGCGAAGGGATGCACGCGGGTGCCGGCGATCGAGGTGACGTTGACGATCGAGCCCTTGGCGGCGGCGAGTTCCTTGAACAGACCTCTCGCCAACATGATCGGCGCGAAGAAATTGACCTGGAACACGTCGCGCCAGACATGCATAGGCGTGTCGATCGAATTCATGCGGCTGCCGTCTTTCAGCTTCGGCGAGATGCCGGCATTGTTGACCAGCGCGTGCAGCTGTCCGCCATGCGCCTCCAGCCGGTGACGGATTTCCGAAACGGCGATACCGACATCCTCCTGGTCGGCGAGGTCGACCTTGATGTGGTCCTCGGGACCGGCCGGCCATGGACAGTCCTCGGCAAAGGCCTGGCGCGAGCAGGTGATGACGCGCCAGCCCTCGCGCGAAAAGCGCTTCACCGTTGCATGGCCGATGCCTCGGCTGGCGCCGGTGAGCACTATGGTTTTTCTGCTGTCGGTCTCGGCCATGTCGCGGTCTCCGGCGCGTGATCTAGCCGAATATGGTTACAATGGCGAGAGGCCGCTAGGAGATCGCAAGATCGGCCGGCAATTGCCATTCAATAGCAAGTCGGGCACGCCGCACGCAGGCCGAGATTGAGAAGAAAAACCAGACCCGACAACGTCCAGAGCACCACTAGAAAAGTTCCCCGCGACCGTCTGGCTAGGCGCGCAATGCCCCAGGCCAACCCGTAAGGCAATAAAAGCCCAGGATGACGGAGCCGTATATCGCCCCGACTCTTTCCTGATCGAGGTATCGAGGATCGGGGTAATAGAGATATGGCAGGTGTCGAATGGCCACGACACTGACCGTCATCCCGGCCAGCAAGAGCCACTGCCACGTGCTTAGACGCTTGTATCCTATCCCATCAGTCGACTCGGCCGGTTCGCCTGCCATTGTCTAACCGCCGCCCAGAATATCGAGGATCGAGGTCTGGCGCCTTTTCTTCGGACCGCCGACGTCGCCGGGCGGCACCGGATGTCCGACCGATGCGGTGGTGCCGCCATCGCTCGGCATGCCGAAGCCGTCGGCATCGACCGTCTGGGCCGGACGCGCCTGCCGTGCGGGCGCAGCGGCCTGGGCGACGGGCGCCGACTGGCCGACGGCGGCCGGCGGCGCAGGCGGCGGCTGCGTGGCATCCGCCGACGGGATCTCGTCCGGCACGATCGTATCGGACGGCGTCGATTTCCAGGTGCCGGGCAGCGGCCTGACAGGCACGCCCTTATGCGCGGCCACCATGAATTCATGCCAGGCCTGCGCCGGCAAGGCGCCGCCGGTGACCTTCTTCATCGGGCTGCCGTCGTCATTGCCGAACCACACGCCGGTGGTGAGATTGGCGGTGTAGCCGACGAACCAGGCATCGCGCGAATTCTGGCTGGTGCCGGTCTTGCCGGCCGAAGGCCAGTTGAACGCCGCCTTCTTGGCGGTGCCGACCTCGACGGTCCCGGTCATCATCGAGTTCATCATGCCGACGATATCGGCCTTGATGACGCGCGGCGCGCTGCCGGTGCTGCCCTCGTAGAGCACCTTGCCGTTGGCTGTCGTGATGCGCTGGATGAAATGAATATCCGGCTTGTAGCCGCCATTGGCGAAAGGCACATAGGCCGACGTCAATTCCAGCGGCGTCACTTCCGATGTGCCGAGCGCGATCGAGGTGTTGGCCTGCAGGTCCGACTGGATGCCCATGCGATGCGCGGCTTCGACCACCGCGTCGGGCCCGACCTCCATGGTGAGCTGTGCCGCGACCGAATTGAGCGACTTGGCCAGTGCCGTGGCCAGCGTGACCTTGCCGTAATATTTGCCGCCGTAATTGTCGGGTGTCCATTTGCCGATTTTGATCGGCGCGTCGTTGCGGACGCTGTCCGGCGTGCGGCCGGCCTCAAGCGCCGCCATGTAGACGAAGGGCTTGAAGGCCGAGCCAGGCTGGCGGCGCGCTTCCGAGGCGCGGTCGAACTGGCTGGTCGAATAATCATAGCCGCCGACCATGGCGCGCACCGCGCCCGAATCGTCGATCGACACCAGCGCGCCTTGCGTGACGTTGAGCTTCTTGCCGCTCTCATCGATCAGCCGGCGGATCGACTGTTCGGCAATCTTCTGCAGGTTGAGGTCGACGGTGGTGTTGATGACGATGTCGCCGCGCACGTCGCCGATGAGGTCGGGAAGCTCGTCCATCACCGTGTCGGCGACATAGTTCTCAGAGCCGGTCCAGTAGGACGGCGCACGCGTCGCCGGCGCGCTCAGCGCGGTCTTGTATTCCTTGTCGCTGATCTTGCCTGTCTCGCGCATGGCGGCGAGCACGAGCTGCGCCCGCTCCTCGGCCGCTTTGGGATCGCGCGCCGGCGACAGCTTGGACGGCGCCTTGAGCAGACCCGCAAGGAGCGCGGCCTCCGAAAGCGTCACGTCGCGCGCGCTCTTGCCGAAATAGCGCCGCGAGGCCGCCTCGACGCCATAGGCGCCCGAGCCGAAATAGACCCGGTTGAGGTACATTTCGAGGATCTGGTCCTTGCTATGCTTGTGCTCGAGCCAGAGCGCGAGCAGCACTTCCTGCACCTTGCGCTCCAGCGTGCGGTCCGGGGTCAGGAACAGGTTCTTCGCTAGCTGCTGCGTCAGCGTCGAGCCGCCTTGCGAAAAATGCCCGCCAAGCAAATTGGTGACCATGGCGCGCGACAGGCCGATCGGGTCGATGCCGAAATGCGAATAGAAGCGGCGGTCCTCGATGGCGACGACGGCCTCCGGGATATAGGGCGACGTTTCGTGCAGGCCGACGGCCTCGCCGCCCGACGCGCCGCGATTGGCGATCAGCGCGCCATCGACCGACACGATCTTGATGTTGGGCGCGCGGTCCGGGACCGACCATGTCGTCGCCGCCGGCATCTTGGCGCCGTAATAGATGACGATGCCCGCCGCCGCGATGCCGCCCCAGATGCACAGCACGAAGCACCAGTAGACCAGCCGGGTGGCAATGCCGAGCAAGCCCCGCCGGTTGCGATCGCGGCCGCGACCGCGTGATTTCGCCTTTGCGGAACTTCCCTTCGCAGCGGATTTACGGGTGCGCGGCACGACGCGATCCTCCTCGCTGACCGAAAAGCCCTCGGAAGATTTCGCGCGCGGCGATCCCTCGAAGCTCGGTTCGATGCGACTGTCCCTGCGGTTCGCCATGCGCTCTTGCTTGTCTGTCCCCGGTGCCGATGGCGTTCGGGTTGCAGAGTAGATGCGGCGGTTTAAAGGCGGGTTAAAGCAGGGTTTATGCAGCCTTTTGAAAACCCTTAGGATTTTCTAGATCCAACGGCATCGCACTATCCTTCGCTGTCGAATCGATCGCCTGCGGGACGCCGTATCATCGCGGGTGGACGGTTGCTCCCGCGGCTTTTGCCAGATAAGGCGCCAGCGCCAGCGCATAGGTTGCCGTGAGATGATGGCTACGGCAAGCCCGCGCAGCCCCTGTATCTCCGGCCGAAATCCCCCGGCGCAATGTCGTCTCGCAAAGCCGGTCTAGCCCCTCACGGCGCCGGTCTCCCGGCTGGCCACCATGGTCAATTCTGCTGGATCGAAATGCCCTTGTCGTCGATCTTGAGCTCGACGCCTTTCGGCCTGGTCTGCTCGCGATAGACATAGATGCCGAGCGCGATGATCGCCGCAACCAGGGCCCCGATGATGAGATAGAGCGTGTTCTGCCTCATTGCGTCCCCTTGTTTCGGTCGAGGCCCGCTTTGAAGCCTGCAGGCAGCCTACTGGTCGCCGTCATCTGATGCTGGGCGCCAGCTCGTCGGATCGACCTTCTTTTGCGTGTCGCTGTCGGTGTAGACCCACCAGCCGCCGTCGCGATACTGGCCGATGGATTCATTGACGACGCCGTCGCCGTCTTTCCACAGGATGGTGACCTTCGAGCCGTCCTTCGGCGCGCTTTCTATCGGTTTGCGCTCTGCCATCTCACTCCCTCCACCAACCGGCCCCAACGTCCTTTCGATGCGCCGGGTTCCGTCAGCTATGCGCGAAGATGTCTTCCTCCGCCCAGCCCATAAGGTCGAGCTTGGCGCGCGTCGGCAGGAAACGGAAGCAGGCGTCCGCCTCCTTGGTGCGGTTCTCGCGCGCCAGGCGCGCGCCCAGCACCTCGTGCAGCCTGTGCAGGTAGAGCACGTCCGAGGCGGCATATTCGAGCTGTTCGGGCGAGAGCGTTTCGGCCGCCCAGTCGGAGGATTGCTGCGCCTTGGACAGGCCGATGCCGAGCAGTTCGCTGCAGAGATCCTTCAACCCGTGACGATCGGTATAGGTGCGGGTGAGCCGCGAGGCGATCTTGGTGCAGAACACCGGCTCGGCCATCACGCCGAAGGTGTGGTAGAGCACGGCGATGTCGAAGCGGCCGTAGTGAAACAGCTTGGTAATGGTGTTGTTTCTCAACAGGCTGGCGAGGTTCGGCGCCTCTTTCTGGCCCGGAGCGATCTGGATGACATCGGCGCTGCCGTCGCCGGGCGAAATCTGCACCACGCAGAGCCGGTCGCGATGCGGGTTGAGCCCCAGCGTCTCCGTGTCGATGGCGACCGCCCCGACACTATAGCGCGACAGGTCAGGCAGATCGTTTTTGTGGAAACGGATATCGGTCATTCTCTTCTCCGG
The DNA here is from genome assembly GCF_020164955.1 of Mesorhizobium sp. CA8. Taxonomy (GTDB): domain Bacteria; phylum Pseudomonadota; class Alphaproteobacteria; order Rhizobiales; family Rhizobiaceae; genus Mesorhizobium. The sequence goes on along the minus strand of NZ_JAIUHG010000010.1, from coordinate 13,486 downwards.
ATCGCGGCCGCAATACCGCGCATCGCCTGGGATGCGCCAGCAGGCGGCGCGTTGCGCTGCTCATTCGTCCTCGCCGCGATCCGAAGAAAAATCAACAGAAAGTTGGATTTCAACGTGTCAGCGCGTCGAGGATGCGCGCCCAGGACCGCTGACCCTTGTGGAACGAAGTCAGCTCATATTTCTCGTTCGGCGAATGGATGCGGTCGTCGTCGAGGCCGAAGCCGACCAGCAACGATTCCATGCCGAGATAAGTCTGGAAATCGCCGACCACAGGAATGGAGCCGCCGCCGCCGGTGGTGACCGCCTGCTTCTCCCATTCGTCGGACAGCGCATCCTTGGCCTTGGCCAGGAACGGCGAGTCGTAGGAAAGCTGGATCGCCGGCGAACCGCCATGCGGGTGGAATTCGACCGAGCAGTCGCCGGGAATGCGTTCGCGCACGAAGGCCTGGAAGGCGGCGCGGATCTTCTTCGGATCCTGCTTGTGCACGAGCCGGAACGACACTTTCGCCGAGGCCTCCGCCGCGATCACCGTCTTGAAGCCCTTGCCGGTATAGCCGCCGATGATGCCGTTGAATTCCGCGGTCGGCCGCGCCCAGGTGAGCTCGAGCACCGAGCGCCCCTTTTCGCCGGCGGGAATGGAGAGGCCGACCGGTCCGAGGAAGGTCTCGGCCGTCTCGCCAAGTCCCTCCCAGGATTTCAGCACCTGCGAAGGCGTCTCCTCGACGCCGTCATAGAAGCCCGGAATGGTGACGCGGCCGTCCTTGTCGTGAACGTCGGCCAGCACTTTGGCCAGGATGCGGATCGGATTGGCGGCCGGGCCGCCATAGAGGCCCGAATGCAGGTCGCGGTTGGCCGCCTTGACGGTGACCTCCTCGCCGACCATGCCGCGCAGCGACACGCAGATCGACGGCGTCTCGCGGTTCCACATGCTGGTGTCGCAGACCAGCGCGAAATCCGCCTTCAGCTCGGCCGCGTTGGCTTCCAGGAATGGCTTGAGCGACGGCGAGCCGGATTCCTCCTCGCCTTCGAACAGGATGGTGACGCGGCAGGGCAGGTTGCCATGCACCTGCTTCCACGCGCGGCAGGCCTCAACGAAGGTCATCAGCTGGCCCTTGTCGTCGGCCGAGCCGCGGCCGGTGATCACCTTGCGGCCGGGCTCGATCTCCTTGATCGAAGGCGCGAACGGATCGGTTTCCCACAATTCGATCGGATCGACGGGCTGTACATCGTAGTGGCCGTAGAACAGCACATGCGGCGCGCCCGCCGGTCCCTCGTGATGCGCCACCACCATCGGGTGTCCGGGCGTCCCGCGCACACTCGCGTCGAAGCCGATCAGCTTGAGCTCGGCGACTAGCCATTCGGCACCCTTGCGGCAGTCGGCGGCAAAGGCCGGATCGGTGGAAATCGACTTGATAGCGAGCAGGCCGAACAGCCGCTCCAGGCTCTGGTCGAGATTCTGATCGAGACGCTCAAGGACGGGGGCAATTCTGGACATGCGGGAGCCTTTCAAGTTTTCGGCAGACCCTAATGGGCCGCGCCGAAAACGAAAAGCCCGCGATCGTTAGACCAGGATGCGATCGCTGTCGCCAAATAAAAGAAGACCGCCGTGGTGGAGGGGGAACCACGGCGGTCTCTACTCGAAACGTTGCGGCAGCCCGGAGAGGGGGGATAGGCTGCCGCAGTTTGCCCGGGATAGGCGGGGGACGGGCCTTACTCCGGACTTCGGCGAAAAACTGCCGATGACGTGTATTTGGGTCTGTGAACATGGCGATTCAAGGGCACGAAAATTACACTTTTGTAACATGCCCGTGAGCGACAAATTTCCGGGCTAAATTTCCAGCCGGACAGGATCTGTCAGGGGTGTTGCCCGAACCGGTGGGTTCCCCAGCCTTTGGCATGGACCGCGGAGCCCGGCCGCGCTATCCCTGCCGGCATGAAAAAAGGCGATCACCTCTTCCTCGTCGACGGCTCGGGCTACATTTTCCGCGCCTACCACGCGCTGCCGCCACTCAACCGCAAGTCCGACGGCCTGCCGACCAGCGCCGTGCTCGGTTTCTGCAACATGGTATGGAAGCTGATGCAGGACGCCCGCAACACCGATGTCGGCGTGGTGCCGACGCATTTCGCCGTCATCTTCGATTATTCGTCGAAAACCTTCCGCAGCGATCTCTACCCCGAATACAAGGCCAACCGCTCTGCGCCGCCGGAAGACCTGATCCCGCAATTCGGCCTGATCCGCCAGGCGACCGCGGCCTTCAATGTCCCTTGCATAGAGACGGAGGGTTTTGAAGCCGACGACATCATCGCCACTTATTGCCGGCTGGCTTGCGAAGCCGGCGCCGACACCACCATCATCTCTTCCGACAAGGATCTGATGCAGCTGGTCGGTCCGACCGTCGGCATGTACGACCCGATGAAGGATCGCCAGATCGGCATTCCCGAGGTGATCGAGAAATGGGGCGTGCCGCCGGAAAAGATGATCGACCTTCAGGCGCTCACCGGCGATTCGGTTGACAACGTGCCAGGCGTGCCGGGCATCGGCCCGAAGACCGCGGCGCAATTGCTCGAACAGTTCGGCGACCTTGACGGGCTGCTGGCGCGCGCTTCCGAGATCAAGCAGGAGAAACGGCGCGAGACCATCATCGCCAACGCCGACAAGGCGCGCATCTCGCGCCAACTGGTGACGCTCAAGAACGACGTGCCGCTGAAGGAAGGCCTGGACGACCTTGTCCTGCATGCGCCGGATGGCCCGAAGCTGATCGGGTTCCTGAAGACGATGGAGTTCACCACGCTGACCCGACGCGTCGCCGAAGCGACCGGAACGGACATTGGCGACGTCCAGGCCTCAGCCGTGACCATCGAGCGCGCCGATACCGCGCATGGCCCCGATGTCGGCGCCGGCGCGCCGCCGGCGCCAAGGCCGACCGCCGCGTCGAGCGAGGCCGCAAAGCCGGCTGCGCCGGTCAGGGGCGAGGACGCGCCGCCGCAAGGCGATACCCCGTCGCTCCTCTCGGCGCTGCGGCTGGAACAGGCGTCGGCGCGCAAGATCGACACGTCGGCCTATGCACCCATCCGCGACACGGCCGCGCTCGAGGCCTGGATAGCCGAAGCCCGCGACGCCGGCATCCTTGCTTTCGACGCCGAGACCACCTCGTCCGACCCGATGCAGGCCGATCTCATCGGCCTGTCCATGGCGCTCGCGCCGGGCCGCGCCACCTATGTGCCGCTCGCCCACAAGAGCGGCAATGGCGACCTGCTCGGCGGTGGCCTTGTGGAGAACCAGATCCCGGTCCGCAAGGCGCTGGCGCTGCTCAAGCCGCTGCTTGAGGACCGATCGGTCCTCAAGATCGTGCAGGACATGAAATACGATATCGTCGTGATGAGCCGGCACGGCATCGAGGTCACTCCGTTCGACGACACGATGCTGATCTCCTACGTGCTCGATGCAGGCACCTCCGGCGGTCACGATCTCGCTTCGCTGTCGGAAAAATGGCTGGGCCACGCGCCGGCTACGAAAAAGGAGCTTGCAGGCTCGGGCAAGAGCGCCATCGGCTTCGATCAGGTCGATATCGAGCGCGCGACCGCCTATGCCGGCGAGCAGGCCGACCTGGCCCTCCGGCTCTGGCAGGTGCTGAAGCCGAGGCTTGCCGCCAAGGGCCTCGTTTCCGTTTATGAGCGGCTGGAAAGGCCGCTGGTGCCCGTGCTTGCGCGCATGGAGCAGCGCGGCATCTCCGTCGACCGCCAGATCCTGTCGCGATTGTCGGGGGAACTGGCGCAGGGTGCTGCCCGCGTCGAGGAGGAAATCTACGGGATTGTCGGCGAGCGCATCAACATCGGTTCGCCAAAGCAGCTCGGCGACATATTGTTCGGCAAGATGGGCCTGCCGGGCGGCTCCAAGACCAAGACCGGCCAATGGTCGACCTCGGCGCAACTGCTGGAAGATCTCGCCGCCGAAGGCCACGAGCTGCCGCGCAAGATCGTCGACTGGCGCCAGCTCACCAAGCTGAAATCGACCTATACCGACGCGCTGCCCGGCTTCATCAACCCCGGCACCAACCGCGTGCACACCTCATATGCGCTGGCAGCGACCACCACCGGGCGGCTGTCGTCCTCCGATCCCAATCTGCAGAACATCCCGGTGCGCACGGCCGAAGGGCGCAAGATCAGGACCGCCTTCATCGCCGAAAAGGGCCACAAGCTGGTCTCGGCCGACTACAGCCAGATCGAGCTGCGCGTGCTTGCCCATGTGGCCGAAATCCCGCAGCTCAAGCAGGCCTTCGCCGACGGCGCCGACATCCACGCTATCACCGCGTCGGAAATGTTCAACGTGCCAGTCGAGGGCATGCCTTCGGAAGTGCGCCGGCGCGCCAAGGCGATCAATTTCGGCATCATCTACGGCATCTCGGCCTTCGGTCTCGCCAACCAGCTGTCGATCCCGCGCGAGGAGGCGGGCGCCTATATCAAGCGCTATTTCGAGCGCTTCCCGGGCATCCGCGACTATATCGAGGAGACCAAGGCTTATGCGCGGGAGAACGGCTTCGTCGAGACCATCTTCGGCCGCCGCATCCATTATCCGGAGATACGATCCTCCAATCCGTCGATCCGCGCCTTCAATGAGCGCGCCTCGATCAACGCCAGGCTCCAGGGCACCGCCGCCGACATCATCCGCCGCGCCATGGTGCATATGGAAGAAGCGCTGGAGAAGGCGAAGCTGTCGGCCCGCATGCTGTTGCAGGTGCATGACGAGCTGATCTTCGAAACGGTGGAAGCAGAGGTCGAGGCGACGATCCCCGTGGTGCGCAAGGTGATGGAGAACGCGCCGATGCCGGCCGTCTCGATGTCGGTACCGCTGCATGTCGACGCCCGCGCCGCCAACAACTGGGACGAGGCGCATTAGGCGCTACCCCACGCTGTAAGAGCGTCGAGATTCAGGTCAGGTCGAGTCGAAAGTGGTGGGTCCCGACAACCGGAGCGGAGCGTACTAAAATACGTGAGCACCGGAAGCGCAGGGAGCCGCCATTTGCAGGCCGACCTCACCTGAATATCAGCGTTCTTACGCCGCTTCGGCCCTACACTTTGCGCAAACACCGCGAAACTCGATCACCGCCTTCTTGGCAGCGAATCCCGTCGAGCGCACCCATTCGTCCAGCCGGTGGTCCACATCATGGTCGGACATCTCGGTCACCTGGCCGCAATTGTCGCAGATGGCGAAGGCCGTCATCGAATGGCTGTGGTCGTGCGGCTCGGCGCAGGCGACAAAGGAGTTGAGGCTTTCGAGCCGATGCACAAAGCCGGACTTCACCAGCGTATCGAGCGCCCGGTAGACCTGCAGCGGCGCGCGGAAGCCGCGCTCGCGCAGCTGGTCGAGCAGCGTATAGGCGCTGAGCGGCCCGCTTGACGCCTCGAGCTTCTCGAGCACGCAGAGCTGGTTCTTGGTCAGCGCATCTCTTGCCGTCATCTTGTTCGCCCAATCGACGTCCGCACGCGATCTCGCATACGCACGACCTCAATTTCCCTGAGATAGCGACGAACGAACGATTTTGCCACCGTTTCCGCTGCGCCTCCCTTTAGGCACGGGCGGACCGAAATGGCTCACCGGCCAATCGCTACTTGCGCGGCGGTCCCTTGCGTTCGGCCGAAGCCGCCCAGAGGTTGATGTCGGACTCGCGCGCGTAAGTGTCGATCTCGGCGAGCTCGGCATCGGAGAACTCGAGCGCCTTGAGCGCGCCGACGCAATCCTCGACCTGTTCCGGCCGGCTGGCGCCGATCAGCGCCGTGGTCACCCGGCCCTTGCGCAGCACCCAGGCCAGCGCCATCTGCGCCAGTGTCTGGCCGCGCCGTGCGGCAATGGCGTTGAGCGCCCTGATGTTGGCGATCGACTTGTCGTTGATGAAGGCCGCTCGCAAAGACTTGCCCTGGCTGGCGCGGCTGCCCTCGGGGATGCCGCCCAGATATTTGTCGGTCAGCATGCCTTGCGCCAGCGGCGAGAACACGATCGAGCCGATGCCCAGCCCCTCCAGCGTGTCGAGCAGCCCGTCTTCCTCGACCCAGCGGTTGAGCATGGAATAGCTCGGCTGATGGATCAGGCAGGGCGTGCCGAGCTGCCTTAATATGTCGACTGCTTCGCGCGTGCGCTGCGAATTGTAAGACGAGATGCCGACATAGAGCGCCTTGCCCGAGCGCACCGCATGGTCGAGCGCGCCCATGGTTTCCTCCAGCGGCGTCTCCGGATCGAAACGATGCGAATAGAAGATATCGACATAGTCGAGCCCCATGCGCTTGAGGCTCTGGTCGAGGCTGGCCAGCACATATTTGCGGCTGCCCCATTCGCCGTACGGGCCAGCCCACATCTCGTAGCCGGCCTTGGTCGAGATGATCAGCTCGTCGCGGTAAGCGGCGAAATCGCTGCGCAGGATCTCGCCGAACGCGGTTTCCGCCGAGCCTGGCGGCGGTCCATAATTGTTGGCGAGGTCGAAATGCGTGATGCCGAGGTCGAAGGCCTTGCGCACGATCGCCTGCTTGGTCCGGTGCGGCGTGTCGTTGCCGAAATTGTGCCACAGCCCGAGCGAGATCGCCGGCAGCTTCAGGCCGGAGCGCCCGCAGCGGTTGTAGATCATCTTCTCGTAGCGGTTCTCGGCGGCGACATAGGGCATGGGAATCCTCGGGATCGAAACAGCGCGGCGATCACCGCCAACCTGAATTGAATCGATGCTTGCCCCTAACCTTTTACCCTCTCCCCGCCGAAACGGGGAGAGGGGTTGCCACCTAAAGCGCGTCGCGATCTTTCAGATCGCTCCCTGCGCTTTAGCTATGGGCCAGGTTCTTCATGGAAGCGCCACGACGACAGAGGCGGTCCGTCGAGCGATACAGCATAGTCAAGAGAGCTTGAGGGTCCTGGCCAAGCGCTACGGGATCAACCAGAAGACGGTCGGCAAATGGAAGAATCGGACCTCGGTCGCTGATCTGCCGACCGGCCCAAAAGAGCCGAGGTCGACGGTTCTTTCCGTCGAGGAAGAGGCGGTCATCGTCGCCTTTCGGCGCATCCTTTGATTCGGAGGATAAGGATGCCCCATCAAAGCCTGGGATCAAACATTTAGGCTTTTGATTTGCGCATGTCTTTGCCCCGAAACCGGTTCCCACTTTCGGGAGACATGCTTTAGTTTTTCTTGGCCAGCAGCGCCTTCGCGTCCTTGACGCCGAGTGCGGCCGGCCGTTCGCAGGTCGTCTGCATGGCGGCATATTTGCCGCTCTCGCCGGAGCGCAGGATGCCGGTCATGACGTCGACGGCGTGCAGCGCGAGCTCCATCGAGCAGCGATGCGGCCGCCCTTCGGCGATCGCGATTGCCATGTCGGCCAGGCCCGCGGTGCGATAGTTCGCCATCATGCCTTGGCCATGCATCTCGTTCGGCACGCCGAACGGATGGTTCCATTTCGGCAGTTTCTTCACCGGCTTGGCGCCGTCCGTGAAGCGCACCTCGCCGCCGAAGAAATTCGGGTCCGGCACGAAGACGGTGCCCAATTCGCCGTAGAGCTCCATCGGCGCGTGGCCATGGCTCCAGACGTCCCAGGAGGTGTTGAGCGTGATCACCGCACCATTCGCGAACTCGAGCAGCGCATGGATTGTGGTCGGCGTGTTCACCGGGATCTTTTCGCCCGCGCGCGGCTTCGATGAGATCGTCCGCTCTTTGGCCGGCGTCGTCGCGAAGGCCGCCACCTGTTTTACCGGTCCGATCAGTTGGATCAGGTTGGTGACATAATACGGTCCGATGTCGAGCACCGGACCGGCGCCCGGCTGGAAGAAGAAATCCGGATTGGGGTGCCAGTGCTCCATGCCATGGCCCATCACATGGCAGGTGCCGCTGGTGATCGCGCCGAGCTTGCCGCTGTCGATGAGATCGCGGACCAGCTGATGCGCGCCGCCGAGGAAAGTATCCGGCGCCGAGCCGATGCGCAGGCCCTTCTTCTCGGCCCGCTTCTTCAGGTCCAGCCCTTCCTCGATCGACAGCACGAACGGCTTTTCCGAATAGACATGCTTGCCGGCGTCGAGCACCGCCTTCGACACTTCATAGTGCACCGCGGGGATCGTCAGGTTGACGATGATATCGATCTCTTCGTCCCTGAGCAGGTCGTTGACCGTCTCGGCGCGCAGCTTGAACTCCTTCGCCCGCGCCTTCGCGGCCTCCATGTTGATGTCCGCGCAGGCGCGCATCTTGATGCCGCGGAACAGCGGCGCCAGCGAGAAATACGCCTTCGAGATGTTGCCGCAGCCGATGACGCCGACGCCAAGCTTCTTTGCCATTTTCGATTACTCCTGCCAGCTCTTGGCTGCCGCGATCGAGCGGCGGGCATAGCGCTCGATGTCATTGGGGTTGTCCTGTTCCATGATGAAGTACTGAGCCGCGCTCTTGGCGCGCAATGTCTTGAACAGGCCCGCCCAGTCGATCGTGCCGTGACCGACGTCGGACCAGCCGTCCTCGTCGAGCCCCTCGCCCGGCTTGGCTATATCCTTGACGTGGACGGCGCTGATGCGCCTGCCGTGTTTTTCGATCCAGGGCAGCGGATCGGCGCCGCCGCGGATCACCCAGGCCACGTCCATTTCCCAGCCGATGTCGGGCGCCGCGGACAGGATGTGGTCCTGGGGCAGCGAGCCGTCGGCAAGCGCCTTGAACTCGAAATCATGGTTGTGCCAGGCAAAACCGTAGCCGGCCTTTTTCGCCACCTCGCCAACCTTGGCCAAGCGCTCGCCGAAGCCGCGCCAGCCGGCGGCGTCGGACGGGCGCTGATCGGGCATCAGATAGGGGCAGATCAGCAGCGTTATGCCGAGCGCGTCGGCGATGTTGCGCACACCGTCGAAATCGTTCTCCAGCGCATCTATCGAGAAATGCCCGGTGGGCATCGCAAGCCCGTTCTTGTCGAGCTCGGCGCGGAACGCCTTCGGGTCGTCATAGACGCCGCCGAAGCCCTCGACTTGGGCATAGCCGAGTTGCCCAAGCATTTTGACCACGCCGTTCCATGGCTGGAAATTGCGGGCGCTGTAGAGTTGGAATGACCAGTTCATCTGTCCTGTCCGTTCATTGGCTTGGGAGGTTAAAGGCGGTTGCCGGTTTGAGCGTCGAAGAGCGAGGCGCGCATCGGATCGAAACCGACGGTCACCGCCTCATCATTCCCGGGCGTACGCTCCGAGGTAACCCGGACGCTGAATTTCTGTTGGGCGAGCTGCAGCCAGACCAGCGTGTCGGAGCCCATCGGTTCCACCACTTCGACTTTGCTGGCCGCCGAGAACGGCCAGCCGGCGCCGCTGTTCAGACTCACATGTTCGGGCCTGATGCCGAACACGGCTGGTCCGGGTTCGGGCTGCCGATCGAAATTATAGGTACTGAGTGGAATCTTCAGACCATGGGCGAGAAAATGCCAGCCGCCATCCGCGTTTTCCAAATGGCCGTCGACAAAGTTCATCGCCGGCGAGCCGAGGAAGCCGGCGACGAAGCGATTGACCGGACGGTTGTAGATCGTCTGCGGCGCGTCCAGCTGCTGGATCACGCCGCCCTTCATCACCGCGATGCGGTCGGCCAGCGTCATCGCCTCGATCTGGTCGTGGGTGACGTAGATCATGGTGTTCTGAAGCCTGCGGTGCAGAAGTTTGATCTCCACGCGCAGCTCCGAACGCAGCTTGGCATCGAGATTGGAAAGCGGCTCGTCGAACAGGAAGACGTCGACGTCGCGCACTAGCGCGCGCCCGATCGCCACGCGCTGGCGCTGGCCGCCGGACAGCGCCGAGGGCTTCCTCTGCAACAGCGGCTCGATTTGCAGGATCTCGGCGGCGCGTGCGATGCGCTTGGCGATCTCGTCCTTCGGCACGCCTGCGACGCGCAGGCCGAAAGAGAGGTTCCTCTCCACCGTCATCTGCGGATAGAGCGCATAGGACTGGAACACCATGCCGATGCCGCGGTCCTTCGGCTCTTCCCAGGTGACGTTCTTGCCTTTGATGAAGATGCGGCCTTCCGAAATGTCGAGCAGTCCGGCGATGCAGTTGAGCAAGGTCGACTTGCCGCAGCCGGAGGGGCCGAGCAGCACGATGAATTCGCCGTTGGCGACATCCAGGTTGAGCGTCTGCAGCACCGAGACGGCGCCGAAATTGAGCGACAGGTCCTGGATCGAAACGCTGGGATTGGCGATTTCAGCTGCCATCATCATCCTTTCACCGCGCCGGCGGCGATGCCGCGCACGAAGAGCTTGCCGGAAACGAAATAGACGATGAGCGGAACGAGGCCGGTGAGGATGGTCGCCGCCATGTTGACGTTGTATTCCTTCACACCCTGGACCGAATTGACGATGTTGTTGAGCTGCACCGTCATCGGATAGGTGTCGGGGCGCGTGTAGACGACGCCGAACAGGAAATCGTTCCAGATGCCGGTCACCTGCAGGATGATGGCGACGACGAAGATCGGCAGCGACATCGGCAGCATGATGCGCAGATAGATGCCCCAGAAGCCTGCGCCATCGACGCGCGCGGCGCGGAACAGCTCCTCCGGCATCGAGGTGAAATAGTTGCGGAACAAGAGCGTCAGGATCGGCATGCCGAAGATCGAATGCACGATCACCAGCCCGGTCAGCGTGCCGTATATGCCGATCTCGCGCAGGATGATGACGATCGGATAGATCATCACCTGATAAGGGATGAAGGCGCCGACGATCAGGATGATGAAGAAGGTATCGGCGCCCTTGAAACGCCAGTTGGCCAAGGCATAGCCGTTCACCGAGGCGATCGCGATCGACAGGATCACCGATGGCACGGTGATGCGCACCGAATTCCAGAAGCCGCGCGAGAGCCCGTCGCAGTTGAGGCCGGTACAGGCAGTCGCCCAGGCTTTCACCCAGGGTTCGAAGGTGATCTCCACCGGTGGCGAGAAGATGTTGCCAAGCCGGATTTCCGGCATGCCTTTCAGCGACGTGACGATCATCACGTAGAGCGGTAAGAGGTAATAGAGCGCCACGACGATCAGCGTGCCGTAGAGGAAGATGTTGCGGCGCGACAGCATATGCCGCGGCTTCGATCCGCTCGGGCCGGCGGCATTGCGCTTGAGCGCTTCCGCACCGGTGGACAGGGAGGCGCCGTCAGCCACGCTTCTTGCCTCCGAATTCGAGATAGGCCCATGGCACGATGACGATCACCACCGACAACAGCATCATGGTCGAGGCGGCGAAACCCTGGCCGAGATTCTGCGCGAAGAACATGTAGTCGTAGACATATTTCGCCGGCACTTCCGAGGCGATGCCGGGGCCGCCGCTGGTCTGCGCCACGACCAGGTCATAGACCTTGACGATGCCGGCCGCGATGATCACCAGCGTGGTGATGAAGACCGGCCGCATCATCGGGATGACGATGAAGAGATAGGTCTTCCACATAGGTATCCCGTCCACCCTTGCCGCCTTCCAGATATCTTCGTCGATGCCGCGCAGGCCGGCGAGCATCAGGCACATGACCAGGCCCGTGCCCTGCCAGAGCGCCGCGATCGAGATGCCGTAGATGACGAGGCTGGAATTATAAAGCGGGTCGAAGCTGAAGCTCGTCCAGCCGAGGTCGCGCACGACGCGCTGCACCCCGAAATCCGGATTGAGCAGCCATTGCCAGACCAGCCCGGTGACGATGAAGGACAGCGCGAAGGGATAGAGGAAAATGGTGCGAAAGGTATCCTCGAAGCGGATCTTCTGGTCGAGAAGGGCTGCAAGCAGGAAGCCGATGACCAGCGAGAACACCAGCGAAATCGCGCCATAGATCAAGAGGTTCTCGATCGACACCAGCCAGCGCGACGTCGACCAGAGCCGGTGATACTGGTCGAGCCCGACGAAGTTGAGCCGCGGCAAAAGCTTCGAATTGGTGAAGGAATAGAGCACCGTCCAGGCCGTGCCGCCGACGAACACCACAAGCGCCGTCAGGATCATCGGGATCGATGCGACCTTGGCATTCAGGTTGCGGAAAAGCTTACTGGGGCGTTTGCTGCTGCTCATCTCGGCCGGCTGGGCAATGAGGACATCGAGCTTCCGACCCCCGATAGGCTGGGGCCGGAAGCCGGCGGGGGCGCCGGTCGTCAATCCGCCGAGGCGATGATGTCGGCGAAGCGCTTCTGCGCCTCTTCGAGCGTCATGTCGGGCTTGGCGAAGAATTCGGAGAACAGGTCCTCCTTCTGCTTCTGGGTGTCCTGCGAAAGCAGCTGGTCCGTCCACGGCATAACCGCGCCCTTGGCGAGGATGGCGAGACCCTTCTTCATGCAGTCGTTCGCCGTGTTGAGGTCGACGTCGCCGCGCACCGGCAGCGAGCCCTTCTTGAGATTGAAGGCGACCTGGGTCTTAGGATCGAGCAGCGTCTCCGCCAGCACCACCTGCGCCTTGGACTTCGCTTCGTCCTTGAGCAGCGGGAAGTAGAAGGCGTCGCCGCCGGTGGCGATGACTTCGTTGAGCCCAAGGCCGGGCAGGCAGGTATAGTCCTTGCCGGCGGTCTTGCCGGCGACCTGGAACTCGCCTTGGGCCCAGTCGCCCATGATCTGGCCGGCGGCCTTGCCGGTGATGACCAGGTTGGTGGCCTGATTCCAGTCCTGCACATTGGTGTTCTTGGCCATCTTGCGGGCGTCGTCGGCGGCCTTGAACACCTTGGCGATCTCGGGGCCGGCGGCAAACTTGGCGTCCTTGTCCTTGTAGACCTTGAGGAACGTGTCCGTGCCCCCGGTCGCGGCCATCAGCACGTCGAAGGCGCCCGAGGCTTGCCAGGCCTGTCCGCCGACCGCGAGCGGAATGATGCCCGCCTTTTCCAGCGCCGGCGCATCCGCCACGAATTCATTCCAGTCCTTCGGCACAGGCAGGCCGGCCTTCTGGAAGGCCTCGTTGGACAGCCACAGCCACTGCCAGGAATGGATATTGACCGGCACGCAATAGATCTTGCCGTCGATGGTGCAACTATCGAGCAGGCTCTTCGGCCGCACGATCTCCGTCCAGTTGTCCTTGGTGGCGATATCGGTGAGGTCGCGCATCAGCCCGGCCTGCACCAGTTCCTCCGCCTGGCGGCCGTGGTTGAACTGGGTGGCGCCCATTGGATCGCCGCCGGTGATGCGGCTGATCATGATCGGCCGCGCCGTGCCGCCGGAGCCTGCAATGGCGCCGTCGACCCAGTGGTTGCCCGTCGCGTCGAATGCCTTGGCAAGCTCGGCCACCGCTGCCGCCTCGCCGCCGGAAGTCCACCAATGGGTGACTTCCAGGTCGGTCGCGGCCGCCGGGCCGGCGAAATTGAGCGCAACTGTCGCGGCAAGGGCAGCAGTCAGGAATTTGTATCGCATTTCGGCTCCTCCCAGAATCTGAAACGTTACAGATTTTCGATACGGCAAATGATCCGCCTAGGCAACCCCTCGCCTTGAGGTCTGTCGTAAGCGCATGAGTTGTCCGGGTTAGGTAGCACATGAGTTGTCCGGTTTTATCGCCAGCGAATGGAGGCTGG
>NZ_JAIUHG010000001.1 GCF_020164955.1 Mesorhizobium sp. CA8 | reverse complement strand
ATCCATCTGCAAGGCATGGGCCTCCCAGCCCGAACACTTCCGGCTCAATCCGCTCCAGCAAATGCCGGGACTAAACACCTAACGGCGTGACTTTCCCCAAGACCAATGAGAGTCGGCCCCCGGCAAACTTGTTCCATGGGCAGGGTCATGGTTAAACTCGGCCCCCCCGAGGGAGGCTCCAGGATGGCACTTGACCTTTCGGTAGAGACCACCGCCCGTAAAGCGGCAACTCCGCCCGGCAAATATCTCTTCGGCCCGGTCGCCGATTTCCTCATGCTCGGCGGCAGCGCCTTTCTGATCCTGCCCGTGCTATTCTTTGTGCCGCGCGATTATGAAGGTCCGTTAGCCGCGACGATGGTCGTCGTGGCCTATCTGGTGAACTATCCGCATTTCGCGCATTCCTACCAGATTTTCTATCGCAATTTCAGCCGGAAGGCGCGTGGCGACGGCTACGACAGAAGCCTGCAGCTCCGCTACATTTTCGCCGGCGTCGTCGTTCCGGTGATCATGGTCCTGTTCTTCGCCTATGGCGCGGCGACGTCGAACACGCCGTTGCTGGGCTTCGCGGCTAACGCGATGTTCTTCTTCGTCGGCTGGCATTACGTCAAGCAAGGCTACGGCATGTTGATGGTCGACGCCGTCTTGAAACGCAAATTCTTCGACGACCGCGACAAGAAGGTGCTGCTCGTCAACAGTTACGCGGTGTGGATCCTGGCCTGGCTGCAGACCAACACGGCGGTGACCGCGGGACAGTATTACGGGCTTCAGTATTACACCTTCGCCGCGCCTTCATGGATCACCGATATTGCCTTGGCGGCGGCCGTCGCATCGACAGCGGCTACGCTCCTGATGCTGGCCAACCGTTGGCGAAAGAACGGCGGCCTGCCGTATAACGGCATCGTTGCCTATGTCGCGTCCCTCTATCTCTGGATCCTGATTGCCAGGATAAACCCGCTCTGGCTGCTGGTGGTGCCGGCGCTGCACTCGCTGCAATATCTGGCCGTGGTATGGCGCTATCAAACCAATGTCGAGCGTGACGTCTTGGATGCCGCGCGGGATCCGGAGCCGAAGATACTATCCGTGCTCGGGCCCCGCTACAGGCTGCGGGTGCTGGGATTCATCATCGGGGGTGGCGCACTCGGCTATCTCGGCTTCTGGCTGATTCCGTTCCTGCTGACCGCACTGGTCCCCTATGACAAGCAGGTGCTCGGTTCGTCGCTGTTCTTCTTCATCGTGCTGATCTTCATCAATGTGCACCACTATTTCCTCGACAATGTGATGTGGCGCCGCGGCAATCCCGAAGTATCCAAATACTTGTTCGGGTGAGGAAATCGGCGTTGCGGCGCACGCGCCAAGTCAAGCGATGAGCGACACGTTTCCGCCGGCGTGACGCTCGAGCCGTCCGGCGAGGTCAAGTTCCAGAAGCACCATCGCGATCTGCGCGGCGCTCAGTCCGGTGTGGCGGATGATATCATCCACCGCGGTCGGCGTTGGCCCGAGCGCTTCAAGCACATCGGCGCGTTCGCTTTCGCGGGGCGGCGGCATGGCCGACATGTCGGGCGCCTCGGCAATCGGCGTGGTCCGCTGACGACGGGTGCCGGCAAGCGGCATCAGCGCGCCAAGCACGTCGGCGGCTTCGGTGACGAGCGTGACCCCGTCCTTGAGCAGCGCATTGCAGCCGGCGGCGCGCGGATCGAGTGGCGAACCCGGCACGGCGAAGACCAACCGGCCCATTTCGTTGGCAAGGCGGGCGCTGATCAGCGAACCGGAGCGCTGCGCCGCCTCGACCACCACCAACCCAAGCGCCATACCGGCGACCAGTCGGTTGCGGCGCGGGAAGTCCTGCGCGCGCGGCTGCCAGCCGAACGGCATTTCCGAAACGATGGCGCCGCCGCGATCGGCGATCTCGTCGCACAGGCCGGCATTCTCGGGCGGGTAGGGGACATCGAGCCCGCCGGCCAGAACACCGACTGTGCCGGTCGAGACGCTGCCCTTATGCGCGGCGGTATCGATGCCGCGCGCCAGGCCGGAAACGATGGCGTAGCCTTCGCGGCCGAGATCGGCTGCTAGCATGCGCGCCATCTTGATGCCAGCCAGCGAGGCATTACGGGCGCCGACAATCGCCACCGCCGGCAGGCGGAAAACCGCGCCTTCGCCTTTCACCGCCAGAAGCGGCGGCGGGTTGTCGAGGGTCTTCAGCAAGGGCGGATAGTCGGCCTCGCCGATGCCGACGAAGCGGGCGCGAGCGCGCCGGGCGGCTTCCAGTTCGGCTTCGGCCTCGGCGACGGAGGGGATGCGGACGATGCGATTGGCACCGCCGGAGATCATCAGCTCTGGCAGCATTTCAAGCGCGGCTTCGGCAGAGCCGAAGCGGTTGATCAGCTCGCGAAACGAGGCCGGACCGACATTGGGCGTACGGATCAGGCGAAGCCAAGCAAGCCGCTGCCGATCGCTGAGACGCGGGCCGGCAGCCGGGGCGCTCATCCGTTCGCCCCGATCTTGCTTTCGGTGCCGGCGAGCAGCCGCGAGATGTTTGCTCGATGCTTGACGATGACGATAAGGCTCATCGCCGCGAACAGGCCGGCGATCTGCGGCGTGCTTGTGACATAGAGCGCGATCGGCACGACCACCGCGGCTGCCAATGCCGCCAACGAGGAATAGCGGAACAGGAAGGCCATTGCGAGCCAGACGACGGCGAAGACAAGCATGCCTTGCCAGGCAAGGCCAAGCAGCACGCCGAGATAGGTGGCGACACCCTTGCCGCCCTTGAAGCCGAGCCAGACCGGGAAGAGATGGCCGAGGAAGGCGCCGAAGCCGGCCAACAGTCCGAAGTCCGGCGAAAAATGCCCGGCGATGAGCGCCGCGGCCGTGCCCTTCAGCGCGTCGAACAGCAGCGTTGCGGCAGCCAGGCCCTTGTTGCCTGTCCTCAAAACATTGGTCGCGCCGATATTGCCGGAGCCGATCTTTCGGACATCTCCGAGGCCGGCCGCGCGGGTGATCAAGAGCCCGAACGGGATCGAGCCGAGCAGATAGCCGAAGACGAGCGCGATCGCGTAACCCATTGTCTCCCCCATATTCCTTTGTCTCCGGGTTCGCAGCCTAAGGTTGATTGAATGTGGTCTATGCAACCATAGTTTGCAAGGGCCTGGCCCGCTCGAGGATCAGTTGGTCATAATGGTAGAGTCGGAAGGGTTCGCCAAGCAACTCTGTGCGGCAGCCTCGGCAGAGTTCAGGCGACGGGTGGTCTATGCAGTAAACACCGTGCGGCCCGCCACCACCGTTTGCGTGACCTTGCCCTGCAGGCGCGCGCCTTCGAAGCAGGTGTTCTTCGAACGCGAGCGAAGGCCGCTTTCGCTGACGATCCACGGTTCGTCGAGATCGACGACCGCGAGATCGGCCGGCGCCCCGGGCTGCAGCGTGCCGCCCGGCAGGCCGAACAATCTTGCCGGCGCGGTGGACAGCGTCTCAATCAGCCTCAACAGCGGCACGTCGCCATTGTGGTAGAGCCGAAGTGCCGCGCCAAGCAGCGTCTCCAGCCCGATAGCGCCGGCGGCGGCATCGGCGAAGGGCAGGCGCTTGGTGTCGACGTCCTGCGGGTCGTGCGAGGAGACGATGACGTCGATCGTGCCGTCCTTGATCGCCTCGATCATCGCCATCCGGTCGTCCTCGGCGCGCAAGGGCGGGGTCAGCCGGAAGAAGGTGCGGTATTCGCCGACATCGATCTCGTTGAGCGACAGATTGTGGATGGCGACGCCGGCCGTGACATTGGCGCCGTCGGTCTTGGCCCGGTTCACCGCGCCGGCCGCCATCGCGGACGAGATTTTTGCCGCATGGTAGGCTCCGCCGGTCAGCCGGGCCAATGCCAGGTCGCGTTCGAGCGGGATGAGTTCCGCCTCGCGCGGAATGCCCGACAGGCCGAGCCAGCTCGCATAGAGCCCTTCGTTCATCACGCCGGACGAGGCGAGGTCGGCATCTTGCGTTTCATGCGCGATCACGCCGCCGAAATCGCGGGCATAGGTCAGCGCGCGGCGCATCACCAGCGCATTGGCGATCGTGTGGCGGCCGTCGGTGTAGGCGACGGCGCCGGCCTCGCGCAGCAGGCCGAATTCGGTCATCTCGCGGCCTTCGAGGCCCTTGGTGATCGCGGCCGCCGGGAAGATGTTGACACTTGCGGTGTCGCGCGCCGTGCGCAGCACGAACTCAACCAGCGCCACATTGTCGATCACCGGATCGGTGTCCGGCATCATGACGATGGAGGTGACGCCACCGGCGGCGGCCGCCACGCTTGCCGAGGCGATGGTCTCGCGATGCTCGCCGCCGGGCTCGCCGATGAAGACGCGCGCGTCGACAAGGCCTGGAATGACCGTTTTGCCGGCGCAGTCGACGACGGTGGCGCCTTCCGGCACGCCCTGGTTCAATGCCGCTTTCCCTGCCGCGACGATCTTGCGGCCGTCGACGATGACGCTGCCGATCTCGTCGATGCCGCGCGAGGGGTCGACGATGTGCGCCTTGCTGAAGACGGTCACGCTCATGCGCCGCGCCCCTCGTGGTTGCGGCGCGGGTCAAGCAGCGCTTCCATCACCGCCATGCGCACGGCGACGCCCATCTCCACCTGTTCCTGGATGACGCTTTGCGGTCCGTCGGCGATTTCGGAGGCGATCTCGACGCCGCGGTTCATCGGTCCGGGATGCATGACCAGCGCATCGTCCTTGGCGGCTTTCAGCTTTTCGGCATCAAGACCGAAATAGCGGAAATATTCGCGGATCGACGGCACAAAAGCGCCTTCCATACGCTCGCGCTGCAGGCGCAGCATCATGACCACGTCGGCGTCCTTGAGGCCTTCGGCCATCGAGCGCGCGACGATCACCCCCATCCTGTCGATGCCGGAGGGCAGCAGCGTCGAGGGCGCGACGACGCGCACCTGCGCGCCAAGCGCGTTCAGAAGCATGATGTTGGAGCGGGCTACGCGCGAATGCAGGATGTCGCCGCAGATCGCCACGGTCAGCTTCGACAGCGGCCCCTTGGCGCGGCGGATGGTCAGCGCGTCGAGCAGCGCCTGCGTCGGATGCTCATGCGCGCCGTCGCCGGCATTGACCACCGAGCAGCCGACCTTCTGGGCGAGCAAGGCAGCCGCGCCCGCCGACTGGTGGCGGATGATCAGGATGTCGGGCCGCATGGCGTTGAGGGTCATCGCCGTGTCGATCAGCGTCTCGCCCTTCTTCACCGAGGAGCTTGCCACCGACATGTTCATGACGTCGGCGCCGAGACGTTTGCCGGCGAGCTCGAAGGACGACTGCGTGCGGGTCGATGCCTCGTAGAACAGATTGATCTGGGTGCGGCCGCGCAGCGTCGAGGTCTTCTTTTCCGATTGTCGTGAGATCGACACGGCCCGGTCGGCGCGATCGAGCAACAGCTCGATATCGGCCGGGGAAAGATCGCGGATGCCCAGAAGGTGGCGGTGGGGGAAGAGCGGCAGGGACGAAGCGTCGGTCATCTCAAGGCGCTGCTATAGGGTGCGGTCCGGCCCGCCGCAAGCGCCAGCTTTGGATTGCAGGCGTTCTCCCCGGTATTTTCGTCGCGCTCGTTCCGTGGCTTGGGCTATAAGGCCCAGTGGGTTCGGATTCGCGACCGGGGCCTTGGAAATGGTCAGAACCTCTCGGCCAACTGAAGGATTGGGCAACTGAAGGATTGGGCGTGACCGACGAGGTGATCAACCAGCCGCCGCCTTTGACCGGTGGCAATGCGTGGCGGGGCGATCCGTTACTCATCCAGCTTGCCGAGCGTTTTTCCGATCCCGTGCGTAAGGATCTCGACGGGCTTGGCCGGTTCGTGATGACGCAGGAGGCGCAGGAGCTTGCCCGCCTCGCCAACACTGACGCGCCCAAATTGCGGACCCATGACCGACAGGGCCGTCGCCTCGACCTGGTCGAATACCATCCGGCCTATCACGCCTTGATGCGCCGCTCGATCGCCAGCGGCCTGCATTCTTCGGTGTGGGAAAACGGCGATGCCGAGATCGGCCGCCGCCATCAGGTGAGGGCCGCACGCTTCTACCTGACGGCGGAACTCGAGACCGGGCATCTATGCCCCATCACCATGACCAGCGCCTCGCTGGCGGCTCTGATGGCAAGCCCGAAGCTCTTCCGCGAATGGGCGCCGCGCGTCACGACGCGCAAATACGACCAGACGCAGAAGCCTCCAGTGCAAAAGACCGGGCTGACGCTCGGCATGGGCATGACCGAGAAGCAGGGCGGCACCGATGTGCGCGCCAACACCACCAGGGCGGAGCGCACGGGAAGCGGCTTCTACCGGTTGACCGGCCACAAATGGTTCATGTCGGCGCCAATGTCTGATGCCTTCCTGGTGCTGGCCCAGGCATCCGAAGGGCTGTCCTGCTTCCTCGTTCCGCGCATCCTGGGTGACGGCTCCGGCAACGGATTCCGCTTCCAGCGGCTGAAGGACAAGCTCGGCAACCGCTCGAATGCCTCGTCGGAGGTGGAGTTCGTCAACGCGATCGGCGAGATGGTCGGCGACCCGGGCGCCGGCGTGAAGACGATCATGGACATGGTGACGCTGACCCGGCTCGACTGCGCAGTCGCTTCATCGGCGCTGATGCGGGCGGGCCTTGCCGAGGCCATCCATCACACGCGCCATCGCCAGGTGTTCGGCTCAAACCTGATCGACCAGCCGCTGATGCAGCGGGTTCTGGCCGATATGGCGCTCGATGTCGCCGCGGCCACCGCGCTGTCGTTCCGGCTGGCGCGTTCGTTCGACGAGGCGGCAAGCGACCGTGGCGAGGCGGCCTTTGCCCGCGCCATGACGCCTGTGGTCAAATACTGGGTCTGCAAGATCGCGCCGGCGCTGCTCTACGAGGCGATGGAATCCCTTGGCGGCAACGGCTATGTCGAGGAAGCGCCGCTGGCCCGCTATTATCGCGAGGCGCCGGTCAACGCGATCTGGGAGGGCTCGGGCAATGTCATGGCGCTCGACGTGTTGCGCGTGCTCGGCCGCGCGCCGGGCCTGTTCGAGGAGGTGCTGACCGGCATCGACCGTGATCTCGGCACCGGCGGGCGCGGCACCATCGGCGTGCTGAAAGCGGCCATGCAGGTCGCCGCGACCGACCAGGGCTCGGCGCGCCTGCTCACCGAACAGCTGGCGCTTTCGGCCGCGGCGGCGGAGCTGCGCCGGTTAGGGGCAGGGCGGATTGCCGACGCTTTCGTCGAAACGCGGCTGGGCGGCCAGTGGCGCACCACCTACGGCATGCTCGATTCGCGCCACGACGCGCGCATGATCATCGACACGCTCTATCCGCCGGTGACCTGAACCTGCTCCATATCAAGGAGACAGGGCAGGATGCCGTCCGAAACCCGCTTCACACTTTTCGGCATCATGCTCCGAGGCGGATTGCCGATCTGTGGATAGCCGTTAACCTTAACAAATGGTTTCCGTTGCGGCGAGCCGATGCAAAGCCCAATCTCCGCATGCTGGAGTAGGGTACGGTTAACCATGATCTCCCCGAGCTCCGCCAGCGGGAAACGTATGCGGCACGTATTGAGCTCAGTTCTGGCCTTGCATTGGGCGGTGGTTTTCGCCCTGCTTGCCTACATCTGCATGGACGGCAGCCGCGGCATCGCGGCGGCGTTTGGCGTGCTTGGCCTCTCAGTCCAGGCCCACCGGCTTCCCGAGCTTGAAAATGCTGCCGTGCTGGCGCCGCTTTCGATCGCGCTCCTGACCGTCGCAGTGTTGTTCTGCTGGGCCTTCGTCGAAACGTTGCTGAACGCGGCGGCAAGGCCGGACGCGGGCGAGAGCGTGGCGCGGATAGCCTTCATCTCGGCATCGTTTCTGCTTTCGCTGATTCTCATCGGCGGCGTGGCGCAAGGCGTAAATGGCCTGTTCATGATCGTCGCCATCCAGATGACGGCGCTGCTTGCTTCCTACATCGCCGTGCTGGCCGAACGCCGCTCTACCTTCGCCGCAATGAATTTGCCCGAGGGCGATGTTCGCGCCGCCTCGCGCATGGCGATGGGCGCCGCGCACAGTTCGCTCCTGTCCCGCATATCCGGCCGCACGGAAAACAACCCTGGAGGCAGGCGCTGATGCGCACGATATTCACGCTCTGGGCTGCTCCGATGGCCATCTTCTGGGGATGGTTCTTCCTGTCGGCCAACGACATGAATTTCGGCTACGCGATGCTGAGCCGACAGGTGCACGATTTCGCTTTCCAGCTCTACGGCCAGATGCTCGGCGTCGATCCGGCTATCATCCCAGGCATGGTGGCGCGAACCTGCGTTTTCGACTTTTTCCTACTCATGGGGCTTTGGGCCTTCCGCCGCCGCCGCAACATCGCCGAATGGATAAGGCAGCGCCGGCGGGGCGCTATCAGCCCCGATCGGCTCGGCCCAGCGACCGAAGCCGGTCCAACGCTCCCTGCAGAATAAAGGCGGCCGCCGCCGAATCGATCTTGCCGGCGCGCTTCTTGCGCGAGAAATCCATCTCGATCAGTGTCCGCTCGGCCGCGACCGTCGACAGCCGCTCGTCCCACAGCACGAAGGGCAGGTCGGAAAGCGGCGCCATGTTGCGGACGAAGGCGCGGGATTTTTGCGCACGAGGCCCTTCCGAGCCGTCCATGTTGACCGGGAGGCCGAGCACGACGGCGCCGACATTGTCCTTGTCGAGCTGAGCGAGCAGTTCGGCGGCATCCAGCGAAAATTTCTTGCGCAGGATCACCGGGCGCGGATGCGCGAAGGACAGCCCGCGATCGGAGACCGCCACGCCGATCGTCTTGTCACCGAGATCGAGCCCGGCGAGCGTCTTGCCGTCGGCAAGCCGACCCGGCAGATTCTCGATTGAAATAATGCCCAACGGCTTTTCCTGACGTTAGAGCATCGCACCGTTTCACGGAAACGGTGAACCGCTCTATCTCTTTGTTCTTACGCAGTTCCGGACGGAAAACCGATCGCACTTTTCCTGGAACTGCTCAAGGGCGCCACACGTCCTTTTGACGGTGGGGAGAGCCGCACTACTTTCAATTTGCCGCCAGCGTTCTATCTTCCGGCAACGGAAAAATCGAGGAAGCACTATGAAACTGACCTGGTACGGACATTCGGCATTCCGCGTCGAGACCAAGGACGCCACCATTCTCATCGATCCCTATCTGGTCGGCAACCCGTCATGGACGGGCGGCTGGGAAGGACCTGCCGAAGGCGTGACCCACGTGCTTCTGACCCACGGCCATAGCGACCATGTCAGCGGCGCTGTCGAAGTGCTGAAGAAAAGCGGCGCCATGCTGGTCGCCAATTTCGAGATCTGCATGTATCTCGTCGGCCAGGTCAGCGGCGACAAGATCAATCCGGGCAATATTGGCGGCACCGTCGATTGCGGCCCTTTCACCACGACCTTCGTCCAGGCGCTGCATTCGTCCTCCTTCGGCGGCGAAGGCGGCACGAACACCTATCTCGGCAATCCGGGCGGGCTCGTCCTGCACTTCCCCGAAGACAAGACGCTCTACCACATGGGTGACACCGACATCTTTTCCGACATGGGCCTGATCAACGAATTGCACGAACCGAAGATCGGCATCGTGCCGATCGGCGATCGCTTCACCATGGGCGGCGCCGTGGCGGCCCTTGCCTGCCGCCGCTTCTTCGGCTTCGATACGGTCGTTCCCTGCCATTTCGGCACCTTCTCGATGATCGACCAGACCGCCGACAAGTTCGTCGCCGGCATGGAAGGCTCAGGCGTAAACGTGGCGCTGCCGGAAATCGGCAAGGCGATCACGATCTGAGCCGCGCTCTCCGAAAGCGCGTTGCGAGACACGCTTGAGGCGACGCTGGGCTGTCCGCGGCCCACATGATCCATGTTGCGTGCTGAACGCCGCGCCGCTATAGCCCGCACTGGTTTTCCCGAGGCGATAGAACATGTCCGTTGATCTTCAGACCGTGAAGCGCGTTGCGCACCTTGCCCGTATCGCGGTGAGCGAGGAGGACGCCGAGCGCATGACCGGCGAATTGAACGCCATCCTCGGCTTCGTCGAGCAATTGAACGAGGTCGATGTCTCGGGCGTCGAGCCGATGACCTCGGTCACGCCTATGGAAATGAAGAAGCGCCAGGATGTCGTCACCGACGGCAACAAGCCTGCCGACATCGTCGCCAACGCGCCGGCAACGGAAGAGAATTTCTTCCTCGTTCCGAAGGTGGTGGAGTAGGCCGTGGCTGTCGAGATCGCCGTCGAGACGCCTTTGCAGGACGACGTGCGCGCGCTGGTCGCCGAACTCAATGCCGCGCTGCTCGAACTGACGCCGCCCGAGCACTGCTATCACCTGACCGTCGAGCAGATGGCGGGCAAGGATACGACGGTGTTCATCGCCCGCGACAACGGCCTTGCCGTCAGTTGCGGCGCGCTCAAGCGCCACGACAATGCCACCGGCGAGGTCAAGCGCATGTACACGCGGCCTTCGCATCGCGGCCGCAAGATCGGCGCCGAGATCGTCGGGCGGATTGAAGCGCTCGCCCGGCAGGAAGGGCTGACCCGCCTGGTTCTCGAAACCGGCGATCGCCACCCCGCCGCTTGGACCGTCTATGAGCGTGCCGGATTCTCGCGTTGCGGACCGGTGCTGGATTATCCCGACTCCGAGTGGTCGGTGTTTTACGAAAAGAGCCTTGCCTGATGAGCGATCTCACCCATCTCACCATTTCCGAGGCCCGCGCCAAGCTGCGCGGCAAGGAGATCACCGCGGCCGAAATCACCGAGGCTTATCTCGCGGCGATCGATCGCGCCAATCCGGTGCTCAATGCCTATGTGACCATCACCGCCGACAAGGCGCGCGACATGGCCAAGGCTTCCGATGCCAGGCTCGCCAAGGGCGAGGGCGGCGCGCTTGAAGGCATTCCGCTCGGCATCAAGGACCTGTTCGCCACCGAAGGCATCCACACCCAGGCCTGCAGCCACGTGCTCGACGGCTTCAAGCCGCGCTACGAATCGACCGTAACCAGCAATCTTTGGGCCGACGGCGCGGTGATGCTCGGCAAGCTCAACATGGACGAGTTCGCCATGGGCTCGTCGAACGAGACCTCCTATTACGGCCCGGTGATCAATCCATGGCGGCGCTCGCGTGTCGATACGGTCGTCATGCCGACGACGCATCAGGGCGATGGCGGCTTTGTTTCCGCCGGCGGCACGAAGACGGCGCGGACCTTGGACAACGCCCAGCTGGTGCCGGGCGGCTCGTCCGGCGGGTCGGCATCGTCGGTAGCCGCGTTTCTCTGCGCCGGTGCAACAGCGACCGATACGGGCGGCTCGATCCGCCAGCCCGCCGCCTTGACCGGCACGGTCGGCATCAAGCCGACTTATGGGCGTTGCTCGCGCTGGGGCATCGTCGCCTTCGCTTCCTCGCTCGACCAGGCCGGACCGATCGCGCGCGACGTCCGCGACGCCGCGATCCTGCTGAAGTCGATGGCCTCCGTCGATCCGAAGGACACGACCTCGGTCGACCGCCCGGTACCGGACTATGAAGCGGCGATCGGCAAGCCGATCAAGGGCATGAAGGTCGGCATTCCGAAGGAGTATCGCGTCGACGGCATGCCGGAAGACATCGAGGCGCTCTGGCAGAAAGGCATTGCCTGGCTGAAGGACGCCGGCGCCGAGATCGTCGACATCTCGCTGCCGCATACCAAATATGCCTTGCCGGCTTACTATATCGTGGCGCCTGCCGAGGCTTCGTCGAACCTCGCCCGGTATGAGGGCGTGCGATACGGCCTGCGCGTGCCCGGCAAGGACATCGTCGACATGTACGAGAAGACGCGCGCCGCCGGCTTCGGCCGCGAGGTCAAGCGGCGCATCATGATCGGCACCTATGTGCTGTCGGCCGGCTATTACGACGCCTACTATTTGCAGGCACAGAAGGTGCGCACCCTGATCAAGCGCGACTTCGAGAACGTCTTTGCCGCCGGCGTCGACATCATCTTGACGCCCGCGACCCCATCGGCCGCCTTCGGCATCGCCGACGAGGACATGGCCTCCGATCCGGTGAAGATGTATCTCAACGACATCTTCACCGTGACGGTGAACATGGCCGGCCTTCCCGGCATTTCCGTGCCTGCCGGCCTCGACGGCAAGGGCCTGCCGCTCGGCCTGCAGCTGATCGGCCGCCCGTTCGACGAGGAAACGCTGTTCCAGACGGCCAACATCATCGAGCAGGCGGCGGGCAGGTTCCAGCCGGAAAAATGGTGGTAGGTTCAATCCCGTCGGGGTCAGTGCCGACCCAGCGGGGTGAGTGATGTTCTTCTTCCTGTCGAAGCTCTTTTGGTTAGTCGCCAGGCCGCTCAACCTGGCGATCTTCCTGCTGCTGGCAGGCCTGGTTGCCGGCATGTTGGGACGTCGGCGTTTGGCTACCGCCGGCAGCGTCCTTGCCTTTCTCATCCTTGTGCTTTCGACATGGTCGTCGATTGGCGTCATGATGCTCAACCCGCTGGAAGAGCGCTTTCCGAAACCGCCGCTGCCGGCAAAGGTGGACGGTATCGTCGTGCTGGGCGGCTCCATGGACGGGGCGGTCAATATCGTGCGCGGCGGCTATGAATTGAATGCCAGCGGCGACCGCATCGTAGAGGCGGCGGTCCTGGCCCGGCGATTTCCGACGGCAAAGGTCGTCGTTACCGGCGGTCCGCTCGAAATGATCGGCGAGGGCGATGCGGACGCCGCGCCGCGCCTGCTCACAGCGCTCGGGGTAAGCGCCGATCGCCTAATCCTCGAGAACAAATCGCGCACCACGTACGAGAATGCCGTATTCACCAAGAGGCTGGTGATGCCGAAACCGGGCGAGACCTGGCTGCTCGTCACGTCGGCTTTTCATATGCCGCGCGCCAAGGCGCTGTTCGACAGGGCCGGCTTTCCTACGGTCCCCTGGCCCGTTGACTATTGGACCACGGGAAGGGAACGCCTGTACCGCACAAGCCCGGGTGACAATCTGGAAATCACCACCAAGGCGCTGCGTGAATGGACCGGGCTCATCGCTTATTGGATCGCCGGCCGCATCGATCAGCCTTTTCCCGGACCGGGCGGCTGACCGAGCACCGCCTGCCGCGCCGCCGAGAAGAACTGACGGCGCACCAGCACCGCCAGAAGCACCAGCGTCGACATGACGAAGACGATTGGGTCGACGAACCAGCCGAGATAGCCGATCGAGAAGAAGACGGCGCGCAAGCCGGAGTTGAAGTGCTTGCCAGCGAGCACGTTCATGCGCGTTGCCCGCCACACCGCCGTTTCGCTGACCGGATTGCGCGAGGCTGGGCCATGCGGGGTGGGCACTGCGCCGATCAGGATCGAGCAGTAATTGAACAGCCGGTAGGCCCAGCCGAATTTGAAGAAGGCGAAGGCGAGAATCAGCACCAGGCCGAACACCTTCGTCTGGAAGGCTTCGCGCGACGAAGCCGCGCCAAAGGGCAGCTCGGCCAAGACCTGAAGCACGCGGTCGGAGGCGCCGAGCAGGGCAAAGCAGCCGCCGAGCGCGATTAGGGAAGACGAAGCAAAAAAGGCGGTGCCTTGCTGCAGGCCGCCCATGATGGCGGTGTCGACGATGCGGATCTCGCGCTCGGCCATGTTGCGCATCCAGGCCTCGCGCTGCGCGTTCATGGCGGTCGTCAGCGATACGCGGCTGATCAGCCGGCCGTCGGAAGCGAGCGTGTGCAGCACCCAGACGACCAGGAAGAAGATCAACGCCGCCAGATCTGCCATTGAAAGGTGGAGTGAGTCGCCCATGACTTCTTGTAACACGGGCCGGGCCGGCGCTTCGACTGGCGCGAGAGCGCTCGGGAGGACGATGTCGCTGGCGGAGCAAACAAGGTCGGCAGCCGCCGCGCCGCGACATGCAAAACAGCGGAAACATCACAGGAATTCCTATATGTAAGTCTTGATCGGCCTCCAGGAGACTACGGCCCGTGTTCCTTTCGGTTTTCGACCTGTTCAAGATCGGCATCGGCCCGTCGAGTTCGCACACGATGGGGCCGATGACGGCCGCGCGCCGTTTCCTCGATGAGATACTTGCCGGCGACTGGCCGCGGCCGGCGGGTGTGAGAGTCGACCGCATCGGCGCCAGCCTGCATGGTTCGCTCGCCTATACGGGCATTGGCCACGGCTCGGATCGCGCCGTCATCCTCGGCCTGGCCGGCCAGACGCCGCAGACGGTCGATCCGGACGAGGCCGAGGGCATCGTCGCTCGCATCGGCGCGGAGAAGCTGATTTTCCCGCCCGGGCACCCGACATACCGTTTCGATCCGGCCAAGGACCTCGTGCTCGACCGCAAGACGCCGCTGACCGGCCATGCCAACGGCATGGCCTTCTATGCCTATGACGCATCCGACCGGCTGCTGCTCAAGCGCATCTATTATTCGATCGGCGGCGGTTTCGTCGTTTCCGAGGAAGAGCTGCAGCGCATGAAGGCCAAGGGCTCGGTGACGACCGAGGGCAAGACGGTGCCGTACCCGTTCAAGAATGCCGTCGAGATGCTGGCGATGGCGGCAAAGAGCGGGCTTTCGATTGCCGAGATGAAGCGCGCCAACGAGGAAAGGCACATGTCGCGCGAGGAGCTCGACGCAGGCCTCGACGCGATCTGGGGCGCGATGAAGGGCTGCATCGATCGCGGCCTGTCGCAGGACGGCATCATGCCCGGCGGGCTGAAGGTGCGCCGCCGTGCGCGGCAACTGCATGACAAGCTGCAGGAACAGTGGCAGCAGAACCGGCCCAATCCCTTGCTCGCCAATGACTGGCTGTCGATCTACGCCATGGCGGTCAATGAGGAGAATGCCGCCGGCGGTCGCGTGGTGACGGCGCCGACCAATGGCGCGGCCGGCACGTTGCCGGCAGTGCTGCGCTATTGGCTGCATTTCCATCCCGAAGCGGACCAGCCGAGCATCCGCGACTTCCTGCTGACGGCCGCCGCCGTCGGCGGCATTATCAAGTCCAACGCCTCGATCTCGGGCGCCGAAGTCGGTTGCCAGGGCGAGGTCGGTTCCGCTTCGGCGATGGCTGCCGCCGGCCTTTGCGCGGTGATGGGCGGCACGCCCGAGCAGGTCGAGAACGCCGCCGAGATCGCGCTCGAACATCATCTCGGCATGACCTGCGATCCGGTCGGCGGCCTGGTGCAGGTGCCATGCATCGAGCGCAATGCGCTGGGCGCGGTGAAGGCCGTGACGGCCGCTTCCTTAGCCATCAAGGGCGACGGCACGCATTTCGTGCCGCTTGACGCCGCGATCGAGACCATGCGCCAGACCGGCCTGGACATGAACGAGAAATACAAGGAAACCAGCCTCGGCGGCCTGGCGGTCAATGTGGTGGAGTGCTGAGGTCTTACCGAGACCCCAGACTGGCCCTGTGGAGAAGTCGCTCAAGGCGTTGACGCGTCAACCCTTGCGGCTAGATCTTGGGGCATGTCACTCAACCTTATCAAACTGTGCGTCGGCTGCGACAGCGTCGAGGACCTCGAAGAGTGGATTGCCTTCCGTCTCGATGAGCGGCGCCGCGCGGGCGAGCCGGCCGAGCACTGGCACACCACCCGCATGGTGCCGACGCGCGGCGATGAGATCACCGATGGCGGTTCGCTCTATTGGGTGATCAAGGGCAGCGTGCAGTGCCGGCAACTGATCACCGAGATCAGGCCCTTCACCGATGATGAAGGGATCGGTCGCTGTCATCTGGTGCTCGATCCTGAGGTGGTGCGCACCGACTGGCAGCCGCGCCGCGCCTTCCAGGGGTGGCGTTACCTCAAGCCCGCCGATGCGCCGGCCGATCTCGGCAAGGGCAGGGCGGCACTCGCCGAGATGCCGCCGAAGCTCAGGCTGGAACTCGCCGAACTGGGTCTGCTCTAAGCACGGTTTTGCGGATCGTCCCCGGCGCTGGCCCTTCGGCTCGTCCGATGTGGGACTTGCAAGCGCAGGACCTTCGTCCCATCCTATTTGTTATGCTCGGTCATCCGTACGGCGGTGCTAGTCGATGGGCGTGATCCTCGCTTTGGCAGCGGTGCTCGTGGTGCTTTTCGGCGCCGCGTTGCTCTTTGTGCGCGCGGATGCGGCAAGGATAGCCGAAAGTCTGAGATCGCTTGGCCCCGCCTTCCTGGGGCTGGTCGGCGCGCCCATGCTGATCTTCGGCCGCAGCCTTATCGGCGGACTGCTTCTGCTCGCGGCGCTGGCCTGGGTCGGCTGGATACGCACGAGGCGGCCTGCGGCAAGGGCAGCGGCGTCCAAACACTCGACCGTGCGCACCGCCGCGCTCGAAATGGACCTCGATCATGACAGCGGCAGGCTCGAGGGGCTCGTCCTGGCCGGGCGTTATGAAGGCAAGATGCTTGGGGCCATGGGGCTGACGGACCTGCGCCAGCTTTATGGCGAGCTCAGCCCCGATCTGGAGAGCCGTCAGCTCCTAGAGACGTATCTTGACGGCCGTTTTCCCGTCTGGCGCAAGGACGCGCAGCCGCACGGTGGCGAAGGGCTGGGTATTGCGCCAGGTGCGGGCGCCATGACTAAGGAGGAGGCCTACAAGATCCTTGGTCTTGAAGCGGGGGCTGCCGCGGCGGATATCCGCAAGGCGCACCGCCGCCTGATGCAGCGCCTGAACGCCGATGTCGGTGGCACGTCTGTCCTGGCGGCGCGAATCAATGAGGCCAAGGACGTCTTGCTCTCCAATCACGATTAGTCTCCTTCGACGCCGGTACCTTCCGGGAGATTTCAACGGCCGCCTACTGCTCGACGGCATAGCATGAGATTTTCTTGCGTTTCAGCGCATCGCAGGCCTTCCACGCGGCATCCTTCGAGCCGAAGCCGCCGAAGCGGGCGCGGTAGTAGGTGGTGCCGTCCTTGTCGAAGGCGACGGTGAAGCCCGAAGCGTCAGCCAGGATCTTCGGCGCCTGCTTGGCGGTCTGGTCGAGCAGCGCCTGGGCCCCCGATTTCGTGGGCGAAGAGGCAACCTGAACCACCCAGCCGGATGGCACCGACGACGTCTTGACCGGATCGATCGCGGGCGCGGCAGGTGCCGGCTCGGCATAGGCGGTGACGACCTGGGACGAGGTGTCCTGTGACTTGGGAGCCGGCACCATGGCGGCCA
Source organism: Mesorhizobium sp. CA8 (assembly GCF_020164955.1). Lineage (GTDB taxonomy): Bacteria > Pseudomonadota > Alphaproteobacteria > Rhizobiales > Rhizobiaceae > Mesorhizobium. The sequence continues at coordinate 501,971 of NZ_JAIUHG010000001.1, read as the reverse complement.
CGGCGACCGTCTTCACCTTCTTGACCTTGATGACGGGCTTGGTCTCTTCGGCGACCTGTTGCGTGTCGTCCTGGATGTCATCGGCCGAGGCAACGACGGTGTCGTCCGCTGCCGGCTTGGCGTCCGGCGTCGGCGCGTCATGCTTGGGCAACAAAACCTTGGCCAACGTCTTGACCGGATTGTCATTGCCCTTGGCGATGAGATCGCCGCCGCCGCGCGTCGAGGCGCGCGGCAGATAGGTGTTGATCAGCGCGGCCATCTGGTTGTCGCGGCTGCGGCCGGAAGCGCCGCCCATCACCACCGCGACGAGGCGGCGGTCGCCATCGGCAACGGAGGAGACGAGATTGTAGCCCGAGGCGCGGGTATAGCCGGTCTTGATGCCGTCGACGCCCTTGATGCGGCCAAGCAGGCGATTGTGGCCGTTGATGCGCTGGCGGCCATACAGGAACGAGCGCTGCGAGAAATAGCCGTAATATTGCGGGTAGTGCTCGCGCAGCGCGATGCCAAGCATCGCCATATCGTGCGCCGTGGTGAACTGGCCGGGGTCCGGCAGACCATTGGCGTTGCGGAAGACGGTGCCGTTCATGCCGAGCTGGCGCGCCTTGGCCGTCATCATGCGGGCGAAATTCTCCTCGCTGCCGCCAAGCATCTCGCCAAGCGCGGTCGCCGAGTCGTTGGCAGATTTGGTCACGATCGACAGAATCGCGGTCTCGACCGGAACCGAGCCGCCGGCGCGCACGCCGAGCTTGGTCGGCGCCTCGGCGGAGGCATGGGCGGAAAACGGAACTGGGGTGTTCTTGCTGATCCTGCCCTTCGCCAGCGCTTCGAAGGTGAGGTAGAGCGTCATCATCTTGGTAAGCGAGGCCGGATAGCGCCGGCCATTGGCGTCAGCGGAGTAGAGAACCTTGCCGGTCTTGGCGTCCACGACGATGGCCGAGGATCTCGCTGCCATTGCCGACGCCACATCGGCGACGACAACCGTCATCGCGAGCGCAGCGATCATGATTGCCTTGAGGGAGAAAGATTTGGAGACCAGCCCCGACAACGCCTGACGCACCGTTACTTACCCTGAATTTTCGTTGCCCCGGAGGCGGCAAAGGGAGTGCCTGCCTCGCTTCGGGCCACGCTATCGCGCCCAGCGTTACCAATCCGTTTATGGTAACCGCCGCGTTCACCATTTTTCGGCAAATCGAGCTTCTCTTTAATCGAATTTTACCAGCCGCCGGCGCTGAACCCCCTGCATACCAAGGGGATTCTTGACTTTTGTGCATCGCACAATATATTGAGGTGCATTGCACAAGGGCGCCCGGGGCCAAAAGGGCGTTTCAACCAAGGGAAGCATGAAATGACCCAGACCTATGAGGACTTCACGAAATACGGCAAGGAGTTTGCCGACACCGGGCTGAAGAGCTTTGCCTCGCTCACCAAGGGCGCGCAGGCGATCGCCACCGAAGCCGGCGAATACACCAAAAAGAGCTTCGAGGCCGGCAGCGCCGCTTTCGAGAAGCTGTTCTCGGCCAAGTCGATCGAAAAGGCCGTCGAGATCCAGACCGATTACGCCAAGCAGAGCTATGAGAGCTTCGTGGCCGAGGCCAGCAAGATCGGCAATCTCTATGCCGAGCTCGCCAAGGAAGCCTACAAGCCGTTCGAATCGGTGGTCGCCAAGGCGAAGTAATTTCGCCCGATCATGGCCGATACGGCCAACCGGCCTGCGAAAAGGACCCGGTCGCGGAAACGCGGCCGGGTTTTTTCATGCGCAATCGCAACCTGATGCGCCTTGCTGCATTCACGATTGAGAAATTCGCTGAGGTTTGCCCACCTAGCCATATTGTCAGCTAAACAGAAGGGCTTAAAATCGTTCATCGAGAACCTACATGTTGAACTCGCATGGGGATTCGAAAAGGCTGGACTACGTGACGATCGGTTTGACTGCCACGGCAGACGTGGTGCGAATGCAAAGTGACGGTGACCGCAACGATCCCGGTCGCGGCACCGCTGTTATCACGCGCACCAAAACCAAGACCAAGAAGCCCAGTCTCTACCGGGTCCTCATCCTGAACGACGACTACACCCCGATGGAGTTCGTCGTTCACGTCCTGGAACGGTTTTTCCAAAAGGACCGCGAAGCCGCCACACGCATCATGCTTCATGTTCACAATCATGGAGTGGGCGAGTGCGGCATCTACACATTCGAGGTGGCCGAGACCAAAGTGTCCCAGGTCATGGATTTCGCCCGACAGAATCAGCATCCGCTGCAATGCGTGATGGAGAAGAAGTGAGGTAACATGCCGGCTTTCTCCCAAGGCCTGGAAAAGGCGCTACATCAGGCGCTGACATTCGCCAACGAGCGGCATCATGAGTATGCGACGCTCGAACATTTGCTGCTCGCGTTGATCGACGACACCGAGGCGGCCGCCGTCATGCGCGCTTGCAATGTCGATCTCGACGAGCTCAAGCAGACCGTTCTCACCTATATCGACACCGAGCTCGACAACCTCGTCACCGGTTATGACGAGGATTCGAAGCCGACCGCAGGCTTCCAGCGCGTCATCCAGCGCGCCGTGATCCATGTGCAGTCGTCCGGCCGCGAGGAAGTGTCCGGCGCCAATGTGCTCGTCGCCATCTTCGCCGAGCGCGAGAGCCACGCCGCCTATTTCCTGCAGGAACAGCAGATGACCCGCTACGATGCGGTCAACTACATCTCGCATGGCATCGCCAAGCGCCCGGGCGCTTCGGAATCGCGCACGCCGCGCGGCGCCGAGGACGAGCAGGGCGGCCAGAACGGCGCCGAGCCGCAGGAAGAGGGCGGCAAGAAGAAGCAGCAGGACGCGCTGACGGCCTACTGCGTCAACCTCAACAACAAGGCGCGGGCCGGCAAGATCGACCCGCTGATCGGCCGCGACAGCGAGATCAACCGCACCATCCAGGTGCTGTGCCGCCGTTCCAAGAACAACCCGCTCTATGTCGGCGATCCCGGCGTCGGCAAGACGGCGATCGCCGAGGGACTGGCCAAGCGCATCGTCGAGGGCGACGTGCCGGAAGTGCTGCAGGACGCCACCATCTTCGCGCTCGACATGGGCACGCTGTTGGCCGGCACCCGCTATCGCGGCGACTTCGAGGAGCGGCTGAAGCAGGTCGTGAAGGAGCTCGAGGACTATCCGGGCGCGGTGCTGTTCATCGACGAGATCCATACCGTGATCGGAGCGGGCGCCACTTCGGGCGGCGCCATGGATGCATCGAACCTTCTGAAGCCGGCGCTTTCGTCCGGCGCCATCCGCTGCATCGGCTCGACCACCTATAAGGAGTTCCGCCAATTCTTCGAGAAGGACCGTGCGCTGGTGCGGCGCTTCCAGAAGATCGACGTGAACGAGCCGACCATCGAGGACGCCATCGAGATCATGAAGGGCCTGAAGCCCTATTTCGAGGAGTTCCACAAGGTCCGCTACACGAGCGAAGCGATCAAGGCCTCGGTCGAGTTGTCGGCGCGCTACATCAACGACCGCAAGCTGCCTGACAAGGCGATCGACGTGATCGACGAGACCGGCGCCTCGCAGATGCTGGTGCCCGAGGCCAAGCGCAAGAAGACGATCGGCATCAAGGAGATCGAGGCGACGATCGCCACCATGGCGCGCATCCCGCCGAAGACGGTTTCGGCAGATGATGAGAAGGTGCTGCAGGGGCTCGATATCGAGCTGAAGCGCGTGGTCTACGGCCAGGATACGGCCATCACCGCGCTGACCTCGGCGATCAAGCTGGCGCGTGCCGGCCTGCGCGAACCGGAGAAGCCGATCGGCTCCTACCTGTTCTCAGGCCCGACCGGCGTCGGCAAAACCGAAGTTGCGAAACAGCTTGCCGCCTCGCTCGGCGTCGAGCTGATCCGCTTCGACATGTCGGAATACATGGAACGCCACACCGTCTCGCGGCTGATCGGCGCGCCTCCCGGCTATGTCGGCTTCGACCAGGGCGGCCTGCTCACCGACGGCGTCGACCAGCATCCGCATTGCGTGCTGTTGCTCGATGAGGTCGAGAAGGCGCATCCGGACCTGTTCAACATCCTGTTGCAGGTGATGGACCACGGCAAGCTGACCGACCACAACGGCAAGCAGATCGACTTCCGCAACGTGATCCTGATCATGACCACCAATGCGGGCGCCTCGGACGCGCAGCGCGCGGCGATCGGCTTCGGCTCGACCAAGCGCGAAGGCGACGACGTCGAAGCGATCAACCGGCTGTTCACACCGGAGTTCCGCAACCGTCTGGACGCAATCATCCCGTTCGGCTCGCTGCCGGTGCCTGTCATCCATCAGGTGGTGCAGAAGTTCGTCATGCAGCTCGAAGCCCAGCTCTCCGAGCGCGGAGTCACCTTCGACCTGTCGCCGGACGCGATCGCCTGGCTGGCCGACAAGGGCTATGACGAGCGCATGGGCGCGCGTCCGCTCGGCCGCGTCATCCAGGAGCACATCAAGAAGCCCCTGGCCGACGAAGTGCTTTTCGGCAAGCTCAAGAAGGGCGGCACGGTGCGCGTGACCGTCGAGAAGAAGGAAACCGGCGAGTCCGGCCTGAAGCTCGAATCGCTCGCCGACGAGTCGCCCGTGCAGCCGAAGAAGGAAGAGCCGGAAGACGCGCCGAAGCCGAAAAAGGCGGTGGCCAAGAAGCCTGCGCCCAAGAAGGCAGTGGCGCAGAAGCCGGAGCCGAAGGGCAAGGACGGCAACAAGCGCAGCCTTGTGCCGCAACTGCCGCGCAAGGGCTGACAAGCGCTCGCTTGAAATACAAAAGGCCCCGGCAACGGGGCCTTTTTTCGTTGAAGGGAGCACCGCTTGGAAGCCGGACAAATCATCATCCTCAACGGTGCGCCGCGCTCGGGAAAGCCGAGCATCGCCGCGGCGATCCGGGAAAAGCTTGAGGTCGGACCCGAGCCGTCGTCGTTCCGGACACTTGCGCAACCGCTGCCGGCCGGGCGCCAGCCGTTCAGCTTGCCAGCGCCGCCCGGATCTTGTCGGCGTTCTCGGCCAGCACTTCAGGCTTCTCCATCTGGCCGGAATGCGGCTTCAATGGCACACCTTCGAAGCGCGGCACGACGTGGACATGGAGATGGTAGACGGTCTGCCCGGAGGCAGATTCGTTGAACTGCATGAGGGTGACGCCGTCGGCGTCGAAGGCCTTTTTCACCGCCACGGCCACCTTCTGGACGACCATGAACAGAGGTGCGAACGTTGCCGGATCGGCGTCGAGGATGTTGCGCGACGGCGCTTTGGGCACCACCAGAGTGTGGCCTGTGCCTTGCGGCATCACATCCATGAAGGCGACGACAGCATCGTCCTCGTAGACGCGGTGCGAGGGGATCTCGCCGCGCAGGATTTTCGCGAAGATGTTGCCGGGATCATAAGCTTCGGCCATGGGGTGACACTCCCAATTGCATTCGCTGTCCGGTGTAGCGAAGCCGCCACCGGGCGGCAAGGCGCTCAGGCGAGATCGCTAAAGCGCGTCGTGCGGAATGGATTCAGGCGACGCGCTTTAAGTCTCTGTTTTCATGCATGTCGTTCTCGCAAAACCGCTGCGTAGTTTTGGAAGGCATGCATCAAGCCGGCGTCATTCGCTTTGCCAGGACTATCGGCTGTTCTTGACGGCACGCCCTGCTATTGCATGAGCGCCGACATTTGTCGCCTGATGCGGCAAACGTGTCGGCGCTGTTTTTCATCACAGCGGCATGGCGCGCGGGCGAGGCCCGACTATTCCTCGAGGTCCTTGCGGAAGGGTGTGTGCTCTTCGAGATATTCGCCCATGCGTTCGACCTCGCGCCGCTCGCGCCTGAGATAGTCGGCGACGGCATTGCGCAAACCGGGATGCGAGATGTAGTGCGCCGAATGCATGGTCACCGGCCGGTAGCCGCGCGCCAGCTTGTGCTCGCCCTGCGCGCCCGCCTCCACCACCTTGAGCTTGCGTTCGATGGCGAAATCGATCGCCTGATGGTAGCAGACCTCGAAATGCAGGAAAGGGTGATCCTCGATGCAGCCCCAGTTGCGACCGTAGAGCGCGTCGGAGCCGATGAAGTTGATGGCGCCGGCAATGTAGCGGCCGTTCCGCTTCGCCATCACCAGAAGAATGTCGTCGGCCATACGCTCGCCGATCAGCGAGAAGAACTGCCGGTTGAGATAGGGCCGGCCCCATTTGCGGCCGCCGGTATCCATGTAGAAAGCGTAGAAATCGTCCCAGACGCGCTCGGTGATGTCCTTGCCGGTCAGCCAGTCGATCGAGATGCCGTCGACCAGCGCCTCGCGGCGCTCCTTCTTCATCGCCTTGCGCTTGCGCGAGGCGAGCGTGGCGAGGAAGTCGTCATAGGTCGAAAAGCCATCGTTGAGGAAATGGAACTGCTGGTCGGTGCGATGCAGGAAGCCCGCCGCTTCCAGCGTCGCGACATCCGGCTCGGTGGCGAAGGTGACATGCGCGGAAGAGACGCCGAGCTTGTCGGTCACGAGCTTCAGGCCCTCCGCCAATCCGGCCTTCACGGCGCCTTCATTCTCGCCTTTGCTGACCAGCAGGCGAGGGCCGGTGACCGGCGTGAAGGGCACCGAGCATTGCAGTTTGGGATAGTAGCGCCCGCCGGCGCGCTCGAAGGCGTCCGACCAGCCATGGTCGAAGACATATTCGCCCTGGCTGTGCGATTTGAGGTAACAAGGGACGGCGCCGAGAAGCCTGCCCTGCGCGGTTTCCAACCGCAGGTGATGGCCCTGCCAGCCGGTGCGCCGGACAGCGCAGCCGGAATCTTCCAGAGCGCTTAGAAAAGCGAATGAAACCAGCGGATTGTAGCCGTTTCCTTGGCCACCACGCGTGGTACCGGCAAAGCCGTTCCATTCCTCGCAGGTGAAGGCGCCGATACCCGCCGCGACGCGGATCGCATAGTCCGCGTTCGCTGCCCGTCCATCGTCGTCGTCACCTTGATCCATTGGGCTTATTTAAGCGTCACCCAGGCGTCTACAAGTCACGTTTCAGGCATTCCTCAGGCGACCTTGACCAGATCAGGCTCAAATCCCTCGAAGGTCATCTGGTCGGCATATTTGAAGGTGAGGTCGACCGCCGGCTGGTCGTGCACCGTCCAGGTGATGACGGGCATTTTCAGCTTTTCGCGCACGAAGCTGACGAAGGGGTTCGGCAGGTCGCCGGCGGCGTAGGAGGTGAAGGCGAGGTCGTGCGCGAGCATGGCGAAATGCGCTTCGATCAGCTGGTTGTCCCTGCCATAGGCGGTCAGCCCGCCGGGGATGCCTGGCGCATCCTTGGCGAAGTCGCGGATCAGCCAGTGATCGAACGACATGATCGCCACCTTGCCCTTGTAGCGCTTGAGCAGCCGGCCGACGCTTGCCACCAGCCCCGCGTCGTGACCGGGAACGCCTTTCAGCTCGACCACCAACGGCACGCGGCCGTCGATCAGGTCGAGCGCTTCCTCGAGCGTCGGGACGTGGTCTTTGGTGCCGCCGATCCTGAGTGTCGCCAGCTCGGCTGCGGTACATTGCCAGACAAACCCGTCCTGGCCGGTGAGGCGCTTCAGGTCGCCGTCATGGATGATGACCGGGACGCCGTCGGACGAGATATGAACGTCGCATTCGATGGCGTAGCCGCGCTCGGCCGCCGCGGCGAAGGCCGACAGCGTGTTCTCCCAGCGGGTCTTGTTCATGTCGTGGAAGCCGCGATGCGCGACAGGTCGCGCGATCAGCCAGGACAGATCGGTCATGTTAAGCCTCACTCGACTTCGAAGATCGCTTCGATCTCGACCGCGGCGTTGAGCGGCAGCGAGGCGGTGCCGACGGCGGAGCGGGCGTGCTTGCCGCGCTCGCCGAGTACCGCGACCAGGAAGTCGGAGGCGCCGTTGGCAACCAGATGCTGCTCGACGAAGTCAGGCGCGGAGGCGACGAAGACGGTGATCTTGACTAGGCGGCGGATCTTTTCGAGATCGCCGAGCGCGGCCTTGGCCTGCGCCAGGATGTTGATGGCGCAGATTTTCGCGCCTTCCTTGCCAGCCACGGTGTCGATGTCGCGGCCAAGCAGCCCGCTTGCCTGCAGCTTGCCGTCCTTCAGCGGCAGCTGGCCGGCGGTAAAGAGCATGTCGCCGGTGCGGCAATAGGGCACGTAGTTGGCGGCGGGCGCGGCGGCGGCCGGAAGGGTGACGCCAAGATCGCTTAGCCGCTTTTCGATTGTTTCGCTCATTGGTTTTCCCTATTGCTGGAAGACGCCGCGTTGGCCGGGCCGAAATTGCTATTTTTGCCTCGCTTCCGCCACGACTTTTTTTAAGCTGGACCATCTTTCCCTGCGGCCTGCCCCCAGCCGCGACGACCGGAGCAACGCATGCGCGCAACGCGCCTTTTTCTCGCCGCCGCCTGCCTTTCGGCCGCGTTTCCGATGGCGCCGGCCTTTGCTGTGCCAGCGCTGCAGGCGCATCGCGCCGTCTACGATCTGACGCTCAACAAGGCCTCCGACCGTTCAGGCATTACCGGCATCACGGGCCGCATGGTCTACGAGTTCAACGGCTCCGCCTGTGAAGGCTATACGGTCAAGTTCCGCTTCGTTACCCAGATCGTGACCAATGACAACACCAGGCTGACCGACCAGCAGACGACCACCTTCGAGGACGCCGAAGGCAAGACCTTTTCCTTCGTGACCAAATCCTTTGTCGACCAGAACCTCGACAAGGAAGTCAAAGGCACGGCCACCAGGGAAGCGAAGGGCCTCAAGGTCGATATCGACAAGCCGGAGAAGAACAGTCTCGAGCTCGCGGCGACGCAGTTTCCGACCCAGCATCTGGTCGAGCTGATCGGCAAGGCCGAGAAGGGCGAGAATTTCTACCAGACGAACCTGTTCGACGGCTCCGAGGACGCCAACAAGGTGATGACCACCACGGTCATCGTCGGCAAGAAGACCGAAGCCGAAAAGACGGACCCGGAAGCGCCGGCGCTGGCCAAGCTCGCCTCCGACAAATACTGGCCGGTCGACATCGCCTATTTCGACGATACCGACAAAAGCGGCGAAGAGGTGCCGGAATACCGGATCAGCTTCAAGCTGCATGAGAACGGCATTACGCGCGACCTCGTCATGGACTATGGCGAGTTCTCGATGACCGGCAAGCTTGTGAACCTGTCGCTGTTCGACCAGACCAAGCCTTGCCCTGCTTCGAAATAGCATTTGCTGACGGCAGCCGGCCCGGCTTGCAGGCTTGGCCTGCGAATGCCATGTGTGAGGCTCACCGCATGCGGTGGGCCTGATGGCGGTCTATGTCGATGCGGCGATCTGGAAATGGGCCGGCCACCGCTGGTGTCATCTGCTCGCCGACAATACCGACGAACTCCATCGCTTTGCCGCCGAGCTAGGCCTTAAGCGCTCGTCCTATCAGGGGCCGCCCAAGACATCGGCGCCGCATTACGATATCACTGGGTTCGAGCGTGATCGCGCGGTCAGGCTTGGGGCGATCGAATGCAGCCGTGAGGACATCGTGGCGATCTTCCGCCGCGTGCGGGTTCCGAATGGGAAGGTAAGACGATGACGGTGACGGCGTTCCTGGCTTATTGCGTCGCGATCTCATTGGCCGCCGCCACGCCTGGACCGGCGATGTTCGCGGTCATCACCAACGGTCTGTCGCGTGGGTTCTTGCGCGCTTTCATAGCCGGCATGGGGGTCGCCGCGGGCGACGCCGTCCTGGTCACCCTGGCGTTGCTCGGATTGGTGGCCTTGGCCCAGACCTTCGAGTGGGTTTTTCTTTTGCTGAAATATGCCGGCGCCGCTTATCTGGTCTTTCTCGGCATCAGGATGTGGCGGACCGCCGCTCAGAAACCGGACGACTCTCGTCAGATACAGGCGCGGCTGTCGCGGTCCTTCTTTCTCGGCGCATCCATTGCGCTCGGCAATCCGAAGGCGATTCTGTTCCACGCCTCCATCATGCCGCTGATCCTCAACCTTGACACCATGACGTTCGCCGATGGCCTACTCGTGGTCCTTGTCGTGGTCAGCGTCAATATCATCACCATGGGCCTCTATGCCGCGATGGCGGGTCGGGCAGCCGGGTGGTTCAAAACCCCGAAGCGCATGCGCCTCATGAACAGGCTCGCTGGCGGCGCGATGATCGGCACCGGTGCGCTGATTGCCGCACGTTGATGCGCGAAGTGACACCCGGCTTGCGTTTATAGGACTTCCCCTCTATATGCGCGCTCATTCCACACACGGACTTTGGTGTCTGCCCGGGAGAAATCCGGCTGAAACCTCCGGTGGCATCAGGACATCCTGTCCGAAATGCCTGTGTCCGTGGAGGCCAACCGGAAAGGAACTAAAGAATGGCTCTGCCAGATTTCAGCATGCGCCAGCTTTTGGAAGCTGGTGTTCACTTCGGCCACCAGACCCACCGCTGGAACCCGAAGATGGCGCCTTACATCTATGGCGCCCGCAACAACATCCACATCATCGACCTGTCGCAGACGGTGCCGCTGCTGCACCAGGCGCTGAAGCAGGTGTCCGACACCGTCGCCAAGGGTGGCCGCGTGCTGTTCGTCGGCACCAAGCGCCAGGCGTCCGACATCGTCGCCGACGCGGCGCAGCGTTCGGCCCAGTACTATGTCAACTCGCGCTGGCTGGGCGGCATGCTCACCAATTGGAAGACGATCTCGAACTCGATCCAGCGCCTGCGCAAGCTCGACGAGACGCTCGCCGGCGAGGCGCAGGGCCTCACCAAGAAGGAGCGCCTGAACCTCGACCGCGAGCGCGAGAAGCTCAACAAGGCTCTCGGCGGCATCAAGGACATGGGCTCGACGCCGGACCTGATGTTCGTCATCGACACCAACAAGGAAGCGATCGCCATCCTCGAGGCCAAGCGCCTCGGCATCCCGGTCGTGGCCATCATCGATTCGAACTGCGACCCGGACAAGATCGACTTCCCGATTCCCGGCAATGACGACGCGGCCCGCGCCATCCAGCTCTATTGCGACCTGATCGCCAAGGCCGCCATCGACGGCATCGCGCGCCAGCAGGGCGCGCTCGGCGTCGACGTCGGCGCTTCGGCCGAGGTTCCGGTCGAGCCGGCGCTCGACACTCCGGCCGCCGAAACTCCGGAAGCTTGATAAGGAAGGCCGGGCCCCGGCCTTCATCTTTCCAATAAGTTGGCGCGCTAAAGCGCTTTTGCCGAGCGCATCACCCGAGTCCGGTTGGTGCGTCGGCGCATTTGAAACAAAGAGGCGACAATGACGATTTCGGCTGCACAGGTCAAAGAACTCCGCGACTTGACCGGCGCGGGCATGATGGACTGCAAGGCGGCGTTGAACGAGACCAACGGCGACATGGAAGCGGCCGTCGACTGGCTGCGCAAGAAGGGCATTTCCAAGGCCGACAAGAAGGCTGGCCGCACTGCCGCCGAGGGCCTGATCGGCGTCGATGCCGGCGTGCGTGAAGCCGCCATTGTCGAGGTCAATTCCGAGACCGACTTCGTCGCCCGCAATGCGGCTTTCCAGGAAATCGTCGCCAACGTCGCCAAGGTCGCGCTCGCCTACGGCACGACCGAAGCCGTTGCCGCCGCCAAATATCCGGGCTCCGACAAGTCGGTCACCGAGACCATCAAAGACGCGGTCGGCACCATCGGCGAGAACATGGGCTTCCGCCGTTCGGCCAAGCTCACCGTGCCGCACGGCGTGGTGGCGACCTATGTCCACAACGCGGTTGCCGACGGCCTCGGCAAGCTCGGCGTGCTGGTGGCGATCGAGACCACCGGCAACGAGCATGCGGCCAACGCCTTTGCCCGCCAGGTCGCGATGCATGTCGCCGCCAGCAACCCGGTCGCACTGAGCGCCGAGGAAGTCGACCCGGCGCTTGTCGAGCGCGAGAAGGCGATCTTCTCCGACCAGGCGCGTCAGTCGGGCAAGCCGGAAGCCATCATCGAGAAGATGGTCGAGGGCCGCCTGCGCAAGTTCTATGAAGAGGTGGTGCTTTTGAAGCAGGCCTTCGTGCTCAATCCCGACGTCACCGTCGAGAAGGCGCTGAAGGATGCGGAGAAGGAGATCGGCGCTCCGGCGAAGATCACCGCTTATCTGCGTTACGCGCTGGGCGAGGGCATCGAGAAGGAAACGACCGATTTCGCGGCGGAAGTCGCGGCTGCGGTCAAGAAATAGCTCTGATCCAAGGGAATCGCGCAGCGTTTCCCTTAAGGTGAAGAGCTCACGAGCTCAGGCAACTCGGCCGGGTGTCCGCATGGATGCCCGGCCGATTTCTTGTGCGGTATCGATAAAGGCCCTGAGCTTCGGCGCCATCGACGCGCGGCGCGGGAAATAGAGGAAGAGCCCGGGCTCCTCGATCGCCGTCTGCGGCAGGATCTGGGCGAGGCGGCCGGCGGCAAGGTCGGCGCGCACCAGCGGCTCGAAGGCGTAGGCGAGCCCGACGCCGGCCAGCGCCAGATCGATGGCGCCAAGCGAATCCGTGACAGTGGCCGTGCCGCGCGTTTCGACGACGACATCCTTGCCATTGTCGTTCAGGTCCCAGCGGTAAAGCGCGCCGGACCGAACCAGCCGGTAGCCGACACAGTTGTGATTGGCGAGATCGGCCACGTCGCGCGGACGGCCGTGCTTTCCGACATAGGCGGGAGAGGCGACGATCACGGCTTTGAACGGCGGCGTCATCCTGACGGTGACCATGTCCTGCGCGATCATTTCACCCAGCCGGATGCCGGCGTCAAAACCTTCGCCGACGATATCGATAAGTCCCTGATCGGCAACGATTTCGACCGTCACATCGGGATAGCGTTCGGCCATCGCCGCGACCACCGGCGTCACCGCCAAGGGGATCGCTATGTTGGAGGCGTTGATCCTCAGCAGGCCGGCCGGCCTTCCTTTCACGCCGCGAATGCGATCCATCCGCTCGGCGATGTCCTGCAGGGCAGGAGCCGCGGTCTCCACCAGCGCTTTGCCGGCTTCCGTCAGCGAGACGCTGCGCGTCGTACGCGCAAAGAGCGGTTGGCCGATGCGCTCTTCCACCAGCCGGACCGCGTGGCTGACCGCAGATGGGCTCATGCCGAGCTCAGCCGCGGCAAGCGCGAAGCCGCCGCGGCGCGCCACGGCGACGATGACCGGCAGGTGTGTGAGCAGATCGCGATCCATTCATGAATGATATCGCACAGTCTTTGCGAACAATGCAATCTTATCCATACTCCTGGGCCAGCTCATACTGGTGTCAACACATCGGCGGCGGGCTGATGCCCTGGGAGAGGCGAAATGAACGTGTTGAGACATGTAACTTTTGCGGCAGGCATGGCACTGGCGCCGGTCGATGCCGGCGGCGCCGAACCGGCCGGCTGGCAGGCGCTTGCCGACGAGCGCACCGTTATCCGCATTGCCGATGCGATCGACCGCGCGGTGGATGCGCAGGATTGGAAGCTGGCGCGCAGCTATTTCGCCGAGCGTGTCACCGCCGATTTCAGCAGCCTGTCCGGGCAGCCCGCGGCCAATATCGCGTCCGACGACCTGATCGGCGCCTGGGCGGGCAACCTCAAAGGCAGCAAGACCAGCCTGCATCTTCGCACCAACCACCAGGTCGTGCTCGAAGCCGATGCCGCGACTGTCCGGTCCAACGGTTATGCCTGGAACCGGATGGAAGGCAATGGCAACCCGCTCTGGGAAGTCTGGGGCACCTATGAGCACCACCTGACACGCTCGGCTGCCGGCTGGAAGGTCGACGGCTTCACCTTCCGCATGACGCATGAGCGCGGCAATCCCTGGGTCAAGGCGACCCCCGGCCAGTGACCGGCAGCAAATCAGTTCAGAATCGGAGATCACCATGACCATGAGCTATTACACGCTTGGCAACAGCGGCCTGCGCGTCAGCCGGCTGGCGCTCGGCACCATGACCTTCGGCACCGAATGGGGCTGGGGCGCGGACAGGGACACAGCCCGCGCGATGTTCGACGCCTATGTCGAAGCGGGAGGCAACTTCTTCGATACGGCGGACCTTTATACCGCCGGCACTGCCGAGACCTGGCTCGGTGAGTTCGTCGCCGAGCGCGGCCTGCGGGACAAGGCGGTCATCGCCACCAAATTCACCATGAATTCCGAAGCCGGCAATCCGAATGCCGGCGGCAACGGCCGCAAGAACATCATGCGGGCCGTGGACGCCTCGCTGAAACGGCTCGGCACCGACTATATCGATCTTTACCTTCTGCATGTCTGGGACAGGATCACTCCGGCCGAGGAGGTGCTGCGCACGCTGGACGACCTCGTTCGCGCCGGAAAGGTGCGCCATATCGGCCTCTCCGACGTGCCGGCCTGGTATGCCGGCCGCGCCCAGGCGATCGCCGAATTGCGCGGCTATGAGCCGGTCTCGGCGCTGCAGCTCGAATATTCGCTCGCCGAGCGCGCCATCGAACATGAATATGTGCCTTTCGCCATCCGTCATGGCGCGGGCATCATGGTGTGGAGCCCTTTGGCCAGCGGCCTGCTCAGCGGCAAATACAGGCCGACCCAAGCCGGAAACGCCGGCAGGCTCGACGGTTTCCGCAACACCACGCATCCCAGCTTCCAGAAGTTCAGCGACCGCAATTGGGCGATCGTCGCGGAGCTCGAGAAGGTGGCGGCCGAACTCGGCCGCAGCATGGCCCAGGTCGCGCTCAACTGGGTGGCGACGCAGCCCGGCATCGCCTCCGTCATCCTCGGAGCGACGAAGCTCAACCAGCTCGAGGATAATCTTGGCGCGCTCGATTTTTCGATTCCCGCAGAGCTTCGCGCTCGGCTGGAAAAGGTCAGCGCCACGCCTGCGCCGTTCCCGCATTCCTATTTCGGCCCCGAGATCCAGGTCCGGGTGACCGGCGGCGCGGTGACGGGCGACAAGCCGGCCGGTTATTCGCCTGCGGTTATCATCGAAGGCGAGGCGGTCAGCATCTCAAGCAACTGATCGAAAGACGGCAACTGATCGAAAAAGCCTTCGAATTTTGCACGAGGGCGCGGCGTGACATCGCCGCGCCCTTCGTGTATCGGGTCAACCCGTCATGACAGCATCGCCGGATGAAGCGGGGGCGGTTTGCCTCCAAATTTGCCGCGCCGATATTTCGAGGAATGAGATGACGGTGAAGCCCCTCTATCGACGTGTCGTGCTGAAAGCTTCCGGCGAAGCGTTGATGGGCGAGCAGCATTTCGGCATCGACGTCTCGGTGGTCGACCGCATCGCCGCCGACATTGCCGAGGCGCGCGCGCTGGGCGTCGAAGTGGGCGTCGTCATCGGCGGCGGCAACATTTTTCGCGGCGTGGCCGTCGCCTCGAAGGGCGGCGACCGTGTCACCGGCGACCACATGGGCATGCTCGCCACCGTCATCAATTCGCTGGCGCTGCGCACCTCGCTCAACAAGATCGGCGTCGATGCCGTCGTGCTTTCGGCTATAGCCATGCCGGAACTTTGCGAGAGCTTTTCCCAGCGCCAGGCGACGGCCTATATGAACCAGGGCAAGGTGGTCATCTTCGCCGGCGGCACCGGCAATCCGTTCTTCACCACCGATTCGGCCGCGGCCCTTCGCGCCGCCGAGATCGGCGCCGATGCGCTGTTCAAGGGCACGCAGGTCGACGGGGTCTATTCGGCCGATCCCAAGAAAGACCCGAACGCTGTCCGCTTCGACCGCATCAGCCACGCCGAAGTCATTAAGCGCGGGCTTGCGATCATGGATACGGCAGCGATTGCACTTGCGCGCGAAAACAACATTCCGATAATCGTCTATTCGATCCACGAAAAAGGTGGTTTCGGCGATATTCTGAGAGGCGGCGGCCATTGCACGGTCGTCACGGACAAGTAACAGGCGCCAGGATTCGTTGAGCGACTACGGAACCGCGAACCGAACGACGATAGAAACAGTGAACCCGGCGAACGGGTCGAGGAGATGATCATGAGTGGCGAGTACGAAGACCTGAAGCGACGCATGGACGGGGCGATCGCCGCCTTCAAGCATGACCTGGCTTCGCTGCGCACCGGCCGGGCCTCAAGCAACCTGCTCGACGCCGTCCAGGTGCAGGCCTACGGCACGGCGATGCCGATCAACCAGGTCGCCAATGTCTCGGTGCCGGAGCCGCGCATGATTTCGGTATCGGTCTGGGACAAGTCGATGGTCAGCGCGGTCGACCGCGCCATCCGCGAAGCCAATCTGGGCTTCAACCCGATCGTCGACGGCACCACGCTGAGGATCCCGCTGCCCGAGCTCAACGAGCAGCGCCGTAAGGAACTGGTCAAGATTTCGCATGGTTATGCCGAGAACGCGCGCGTCGCGGTGCGCCATGTCCGCCGAGACGGCATGGATTTCCTCAAGAAGGCTGAGAAGGACGGCACCATCAGCGAAGACGACCAGCGCAAGCGGTCCGACCAGGTCCAGAAGCTGACCGACGAGATGATCAGCACCATCGATCACCTGCTTTCCGATAAGGAAGCTGAAATCATGCAGGTTTAGGGTCGGGTTTCCGGCTCGAAAGCGAGACTATGGCAACGCCTGCGCATGTCGCGATCATCATGGATGGAAACGGACGCTGGGCCAAGGCGCGCGGTCTGCCGCGCCTTGCCGGGCACCGCGCCGGCGTCGAGGCTCTGCGCCAGACGGTCCGCGCCGCACCAGAACTCGGCGTCTCCTACCTGACCGTCTACGCCTTTTCCTCCGAGAACTGGTCGCGGCCGAAATCCGAGGTCAGCGACCTCATGGGTCTTTTGAAGCTGTTCATCCGCCGCGATCTCGCCGAACTGCATCAGAACGGGGTGCGGGTGAGGGTGATCGGCGACAAGGAAGGTCTGCAACCCGACATCAGAGGGCTGCTGCAGGACGCCGAATCGCTGACCGCCGGCAACGAGGCGCTGACGCTGGTGATCGCCTTCAACTATGGCGGCCGCGACGAGATCGTGCGCACCGCTCGCACACTGGCGGATGCCGTCGCGCGCGGCGACATGGCGAGCGACGCGATCACGGCCGAAAGCTTCGCGGCGTCGCTTGACACACAGGGCATTCCCGATCCCGAACTGGTGATCCGCACCAGCGGCGAGCTCAGGCTGTCGAACTTCCTTCTCTGGCAGGCCGCCTATAGCGAGCTTGTCTTCCTGCCTTGCTATTGGCCGGACTTCAGCCGCGAGCATCTGGCCGATGCCCTGCGCGACTTTGCCGGCCGTGAACGACGCTTCGGCGGGCTCACCGCCCGCGATGTCGCGCTTTAGGCGCGGCCAGGAATGAGCAACCTCCAGCAGCGCGTCATCTCGGCAGTCGTGATGGCGGCTCTGACGCTTGCGCTCACCTGGTTCGGCGGATTGCCGTTCCGGCTGTTCTGCGCAGGAATAGCGGCGCTGATCTTCTATGAATGGACGCGCATGGCGCGCCCCGGCAACGGCGCGGCGCTCGGCTTCCTGCCGGAAGCGCTGATTGTGATCTTCATCGGCGCGCTGATCGTCGGCCTGCCGGCCTTGTGGCTGCTCCTCCTTGTCGCAATCCTTGTGGCGGTCGCGGCCATTGTCGCCCGGATCAGGGGGGCAGCGCCTTGGGAAGCTTCCGGGCTGGCCTACGCGGCTCTTTCCGGCCTTTCGCTCGCCTATCTCCGCGACGACAATCATTCCGGGCTGATTGCGATTCTCTTCCTGTTCGCGGTGGTCTGGGCGACCGATATAGCGGCCTATTTCGTCGGCCGCGCGGTCGGCGGCCCGAAGCTCGCGCCCTCGATCTCGCCCGGCAAGACCCAGAGCGGCGCGCTGGGTGGCGCGGTGGGCGGCGTTATCGCCGGAGTTTTGCTCGCAATCGCGGCCGGCGCCGGCAATCTTGTCCAGCTTGGCCTCGTCGCGCTCGCTCTCTCGATCGTTTCGCAGATCGGCGATCTGTTCGAATCATGGGTCAAGCGCCGGCACGGCGCCAAGGATTCCAGCAATCTCATTCCCGGCCATGGCGGCGTCATGGACAGGGTGGACGGGCTTGTCGCGGCGGCGTTCGCGCTGTACGTCATAGGCTGGGTCGCGGCGGGCGCCGAGCATCCGGCATTGGGGCTTTTTCCAAACTGAACGACACAGCAGTAAGGCGAAAAATGGCGCGCGCCACCGATTCGCCCGGATTGATGCCACAGTCGCGGTGGAATGTCGCGTGCGGGCGAATTTGAGGGCATGACTTGAACGACATCTTTCACGCGGTCTTCAGCACACAAGGCTTCGTCCTTGGCACGCTCGTGCCGTTTTTGTTCGTGCTGACCGTGGTCGTGTTCGTCCACGAGATGGGCCACTATCTGATCGGCCGCTGGTGCGGCATCGGCGTAAAGGCTTTTTCCATCGGCTTCGGCCCTGAGCTCTTCGGTTTTTACGACCGCCGCGGCACGCGCTGGAAGCTTTGCGCCATTCCGCTTGGCGGCTACGTCAAATTCGTCGGCGACATGAATGCGACGTCGAGCCAGCCGAGCACGGAAGGGCTCGAATCGCTGACGGAAGCCGAGCGCGCGGTCGCCTTTCACACGCAACCCATCTGGAAGCGCGCCGCCACTGTCGTCGCGGGCCCGCTTTTCAATTTCCTGCTGACGATTGCCGTGTTTGCGGTGCTGTTTTCTCTCTATGGCCGCCCGGTCTTGGAGCCGACGGTGGCCGAAGTGACCGCCGGCAGCCCGGCGCAGAAAGCCGGAATCCAGCCGGGCGACCGATTCGTTAGAGTCGACGGCAGCAAGGTGGAGACCTTCGCCGACGTGCAGCGGCTGGTTTCGGGCCGGGCGGGCGACGCCATCACCTTCACCATGCTGCGCGACGGCAAGGAAATCGACGTTACGGCGACCCCGGAGCCCATGGAGCAGCAGGATGCGCTGGGCAACAAGGTCAAGGTCGCGGTGATCGGAGTCGTCAACAACGCCGAGCTCGGCCAGCCGCGCCTGATCTCCTATACGCCGGCCGGCGCCGTGGTGGCGGCGGTCGAAGAAACCGGGCATGTGATCGAGCGCACCGGCCAATTCCTGCAGCGCTTTGCGCTTGGGCGCGAGGACAAATGCCAGTTGGGCGGCCCGATCAAGATCGCGAAGATGTCGGGTCAGGCAGCCAAGCTCGGCTTCGAGTGGCTGGTGCAGCTTGTTGCATTTCTGTCAGTCGGAATAGGATTTCTCAATCTCCTGCCGATTCCCCCTCTCGACGGCGGCCACCTGTTGTTCTACGGCGTGGAGGCCGTCATTAGGCGGCCCGTTTCGGAGCGAATGATGGAGATGGCCTATCGGACCGGGCTGTTCCTGGTGCTCGGCTTCATGGGCTTCGTCTTTTGGAACGATCTGTTTGGGTGCTGAAATCATGAAGAAATTTGGCTTCAGCGCCGGTCGTATTGAGATGCCGTTTACCATGCGTGGGGATATGCGTGACGCGAAAGCCACGCGGTACGGTTAAGTAAATACAAATTAACCGGGAGCCTTGCGTGTAGGGAAAATCCGGTTAATACGGTACGGGAAAATACCGCACGTCCGGTTTTCTCGCCGTGGGGACTACGAGAAAAAGGTACAAAAGCCCGATGAAGGCAGCATCCAAGTTTCTGAGCGCCGCTTCCGCGGCGGCTTTGTCCGCCGCTCTGGTCATGCCAGGCGCGCTCGCAGTGCAGTTGGCCGCCACATCCGTGGCCGAAGCCGCGGTCATTTCGCGGGTAGAGGTCAGCGGCAACCAGCGCGTCGATGCCGAGACGATCCGCAATTATATCGCGATCAAGCCGGGCAAGCCTTTCTCCAGCTCCGATATCGACGACGCCGTCAAGGCGCTGTTCGGCACCGGGCTGTTCTCGGACGTCCGGATCAACCAAGTCGGTTCGAGCCTGGTCGTCAAGGTTTCCGAATACAAGGTCGTCAACCAGGTCCTGTTCCAGGGCAACAAGAAGATCAAGGACAACGCGCTTCAGATGGGTATCCAGCTGAAGCCGCGTGCAACCTTCTCGCAGCAGACGCTGGACGCCGATGTCGAGGCGATCAAGACGGCCTACAAGCGCATCGGTCGTGACGATGCCGCGGTGACCACGCAGGTCATGGATCTCGGCGACAACCGCGTGAACGTGGTCTTCAACATCAATGAAGGCGGCCGCACCCAGATTGCTGCGATCAATTTCGTTGGCAACCACGCTTTTTCCAGCCGCCGCCTGTCGGATGTCATCAACACCAAGCGCTCGTCCTGGCTGTCCTTCGTGCTGCGCGACGACGTCTATGACGAGGACAAGCTCCGCGCCGACCAGGAGCTGCTGCGCCGCTTCTACTACAATCACGGTTATGCCGACTTCCAGGTCGTCTCGGCCGTCGGCGAGCTCGACGACACCACCAACAAATACACGGTCACCATCACCGTGCAGGAAGGCGACCGCTACACGTTCGGCGACGTCAGCGTGGAAAGCACCATTCCCGAGGTGGACTCGAAGTCGCTGGAATCCGCAGTCGAGACCCATAAGGGCGACGTCTACAACGCCAAGGACGTCGAGGATTCGATCGTCGCCTTGACCGAGAAGGTCGCGGGCTCGGGCTATGCTTTCGCCCAAGTGACGCCGCGCGGCGACCGCAACTTCGAGAACCACACCATTTCGGTCGTCTACACCATCGACCAGGGCACCAAGGCCTATATCGAGCGCATCGAAATCCGCGGCAACGACCGCACGCGCGACTATGTCATCCGTCGCGAATTCGATGTCAGCGAGGGCGACGCCTTCAACCAGGTTCTCATCCAGCGCGCGAAGAAGCGGCTGGAAGCCCTTGATTATTTCCAGTCCGTCGATATCTCGACGGTTCCGGGCTCGGCGCCTGACCAGGTCGTGCTGGTGGTCAACGTGGTCGAGAAGTCGACCGGCGAATTCTCGGTCGGCGCCGGCTATTCGACCGGCGGCGACACGCCCGGCCCGTCGATCGAAGGCTCGATCACGGAGCGCAACTTCCTCGGACGCGGCCAATACATCAAGCTGTCGGCCGGCGGCGGCAAGCATTCGCGCGACTTCGCTGTTTCCTTCACCGAGCCTTACTTCCTCGGCCGGCGCATCGCGGCGGGCTTCGACATTTACAAGTCGACCCGCGAGTATGACCACTACGACACCGACGTCACCGGCGCGACCATTCGCTTCGGCCTGCCGATCACCGACAGCATTTCGACGCAGCTGGCGTACAACATCTCGCAGGAAAAGTATGATTACCCAGACCATTGCTTGACCAACGGTGTGCTAGACCCTGCGAAGTGTGATGTTTCGGACGCAATTCAAGCTGGTATCGCAGAAAGCCCGTGGCTGAAGTCATCGGTCAGCTTGGGTCTTGTCTACAACACTATCGACGACATGAAGAACCCGCATGAGGGTCTCTACATCACCGGTACCACCGAATTTGCCGGCCTCGGCGGCGATGCCAAGTGGGTGAAGGTGACCGGGCGTGCCAGTGTTTACCAGACCTTGTCAGAGCAGCTCGACCTGGTCGGCCTCGTTTCGGGCGGCGCGGGCTATCTTGCGGCCTATGGCAGCAACGATCTGCGTGTCTTTGACTATTTCCAGAGCAACGACCGCATGATCCGCGGTTTTGAGTATGGCGGTATTGGTCCCGTGGCTAGCGGAGGCAGTGGCGACCATCTCGGTGGCACGACCTACTTCAATGCCTCGGCTGAAGCTCAGTTCCCACTGCCCGTCATTCCGGAGAGCTTCGGCCTGCGTGGCGCCGTCTTTGCGGATGCAGCGACGCTCTATGGCAACAACCTTGTCGGCGTCGATCCGTCCTCAACAGGCATGAAGCTTCGCGCTTCGGTCGGTGTCGGCCTGATGTGGGCTTCGCCGTTCGGCCCGATCCGCATCGACTATGCGATCCCGGTCAAGAAAGAGCCGACCGACAAAACGCAGGAATTCAACTTCGGTATCGCGACCCGCTTCTAATTTTGTGGTCGCGATGGTTCCGGGCCGGTTGACGGCCCGGAGTGGACTAATCCGACCCAGCTGGATATTGCTTCTGGAATGACCGATCCGGTGTTCTTCGCGCCTTCACGCCGGTATACGGCTGGCGAGGTCGCGAATCTGACCGGCGCCAGCCTGCTCGATTCCGCTCAGGCCGAAATTGCCATCGAGGCGCTGGCTCCCGCCAGTGAAGGTGGCAACGGCGCGCTCGTCTTTGTCGACGGCAAGCGCAATTTCGCGCTCATGCCGTCGCTGAGGGCGGCCGCGGTTCTGTGCCCCGCCGATTTTGCCAGCAAGGCGCCATCGGGCGTCGCCGTACTCATGCATCCACGTCCGCAACAGGCTTTCGCAATGGTCGGACGCCTGTTGTTTCCGCAAGCCGCGACACCGGGGCCAATGACCGGAGAAACCGGCATATCGGCGCATGCGTTTGTCGATCCATCCGCGCATGTCGAAGACGGGGCGATCGTGGAGGCCGGCGCCGTGATCGGCCCCGGCGTGTCCATCGGCCGCGGCACGGTCGTTGCTCCCCACGCCGTTATCGGCCGGTCCTGCCAGATCGGCCGCGACGGCTTCATCGGCCCCGGCGCCAGCATTCAATATGCGCTTGTCGGCAATCGCGTCATCATCCATGGCGGCGCCCGGATCGGCCAGGACGGTTTCGGCTTCGTCGGTGGCGCCAAAGGACCTGAACGCGTGCCGCAGATCGGCCGCGTCATCATCCAGGACGATGTCGAGATCGGCTCCAATTCGACCGTCGACCGCGGCGCGATGTCCGACACCATCATCGGCCAAGGCACCAAGATCGACAATCTGGTGCAGATCGCCCACAATGTTCGCATCGGCCGCAATTGCATAATAGCCGGGCTTTCGGGTATTTCCGGTTCCGTCGTCGTCGGCGACAACGTCACCATGGGTGGCGGTGTCGGCCTCGCCGATCATCTGACCATCGGTCCGGGAGCCAAGCTTGCTGCGAGAAGTGGATTCATGAACAACGTGCCGGCAGGCGAGGTCTGGGGAGGTTACCCGGCGCAGCCCATGGCGGAAGCCATGCGCGAGATAGCGATGCTGCGCAAGATGGCCAGGACGCGCAAGCAAGGCGACGGAAATGGCTGACGTGGTGGCAACGACACTCGAGGCGGTCGACATCATGGGGCTCATGAAGCTCCTGCCGCACCGCTATCCGTTCCTGCTGATCGACCGTATCGTCGAGATCGACGGCGACGACTCCGCCGTCGGCATCAAGAATGTGACCATCAACGAGCCGCATTTCCAGGGCCACTTTCCCCAGCAGCCCGTCATGCCCGGCGTGCTCATCATCGAGGCCATGGCCCAGACCGCCGGCGCGATATCCATTCGCAGCCTGAACACGGAAAAGCCCTCGCTGGTTTATTTCCTGACCATCGACAATGCGAAGTTCCGCAAACCGGTGGTCCCGGGCGATCAACTCAGGATCCATGTCAAAAAGATCAAGAAACGCGGCAATCTGCTGAAATTCGCCTGCGAGGCGATGGTCGACGGCGCGAAGGTCGCCGAAGCCGAGGTTTCGGCCATGATGGTTACCGGCTGACGATTTGAAATGCTCATGAAAGTCGAGACATCCATTCATCCTTCCTCGGTCGTCGAAGAAGGAGCCCGGCTCGGCAAAGGCGTCCGCGTCGGACCGTTCTGCCATGTCGGGCCCGATGCAATTCTCTCCGACGGCGTCGAACTGGTCAGCCATGTGTCGGTGATGGGCGCCACGACCGTCGGGGCAGGGACGAAGGTCTATCCGATGGCGACGCTCGGCGCGCCGCCGCAGAACACCAAGCACAAGGGCGGGCGCACTACGCTCGTTATCGGTGAGAACTGCACCATCCGCGAAGGCGTCACGATGCATGTCGGCACGGATTCCAGCCGTGGCGAGACGAGTGTCGGCGCCAACGGCAATTTCCTCGCCTATGCCCACATCGCCCATGACTGCGTCGTCGGCAAGAACGCCACCTTCGCCAATGGCGCGACGCTCGGCGGCCACTGCGAGATCGGCGACAACGTCTATATCGGCGGACTGACCGCCGTTCACCAGTTCGTGCGCATCGGCGACAACGCCTTCATCGGCGGCTGCTCCGCGGTGGTCGGCGATATCATTCCCTATGCAATCGCCGCCGGCAATCGCGCCAAGCTGCGTGGCCTGAACATCATCGGGCTCAAGCGTTCCGGCTTGCCACGCTCGGAGATTTATCTGCTGCGCAAGGTTTATCGGTTAATTTTCGACCGCTCCCGCAGCGTCGCCGACAACATCGAGCTCGCCAGGGCGGAATTCGCCGCCTCGTCTCCTGCCGCCCTGAAGATGATCGACTTCATCGCCAGCGGCGGCAAGCGGCACTATGCCATGCCGTCGTCGAGGGGCGGTGACGGCGACGACAATGACAGCGATGACGAGGGCTGAGCCCGCCGAAACACGGCTTGTACTCCCGCCCGGCTCCAAGGTCGGCATCATCGCCGGCGGCGGCAGCTTGCCGGTCGAAGTGGCGGAGGGCCTTGCGCGGCAGGGACATTCGCCTTTCATCATCATGGCGGAAGGCGAAGTCGATCGCGAGGCGGATTTCGCAAGGTACGAGCAGGCGACGCTCGCGCTGGAAGATGTCGGCTCCCTGGTTCCGTTGCTGAAACGCCGCAATATCAGCCATCTGGTTCTCGCCGGCGAGATCCGGCGCAGGCCTCGGCTGACCAAGATCCGCCCGACCCTTGGCCTGCTGGCGATAATCCCTTCCGTGGTCATGGCTCTGGCGCGCGGCGATGACGGGCTTTTGAGGATCATCACGCGCGGATTGGAGAAGCGCGGCATTACGGTCGTCGGCGCGCATGAGGTCGTGCCGGAACTCGCCGCCGGCGAGGGGACGCTGACGGTCACGGCGCCGAAGCAATCGGATTGGCGCGATATCGAGGCCGGCCGCGCGGCGGCCAAGGCCATCGGCGTCCTGGACATCGGACAGGCGGCGATCGCGATCGGCGGGCGGGCGATAGCGCTCGAGGGAGTGGAGGGCACCGCCGCGCTACTCGAGCGGACAAGGGAATTGCGCGGCCACGGCAGGCTCGCCGGCAAGACGCGCGGCGTCCTTGTCAAATGCGCGAAGCCCGGCCAGGAGTTGCGTGCGGACCTGCCCTCGATCGGTCCGCAGACGGTCGAGGCCGCGCATGCCGCCGGACTGGCCGGCATCGCCCTGGAAACTGGCCGCTCGCTTATTCTCGAAGGTCCGGAAACGCTGGCGCGCGCCAATGCGCTTGGCCTGTTCATCGTCGGCCTGCCCGCAGCGGAGCTGGCCAATGGGGAGCCGGCTAATGGTCGCTGACAAGCCGCTCAAGCTCGCGATAGTCGCCGGGGAGGAATCCGGCGATCTGCTCGGCGCCGACATCGTGCGTGCGCTCGAGCGCACGACCGGGCGCAAGGTGCAACTTGTGGGCATTGGCGGCCGGCATCTGCAGCAGCTGGGGCTGACGCCGCTTTTCGATGGCAGCGAGATCGCGCTGATGGGCTTCAGCGCGGTACTGCGCGACCTGCCACGGCTGATGCGCCGGATCAGCCAGACGGCGGTGATGATCGCGGCCGAGCGGCCCGATTGCCTCGTCACCATCGACAGTCCGGACTTTTCGCTGCGCGTCGCAAAGAAGGTCCGCGCGGCAGCACCCGCCATCCCGATCGTCCACTATGTCTGCCCAAGCGTATGGGCCTGGCGGCCGGGCAGGGCGGTGGCCATGAGGCCGTATGTCGACCATATCCTGTGCATCCTGCCGTTTGAGGTGAAGGCGCTTGCCCGTCTCGGCGGCCCCCCCGGCACCTATGTCGGTCATCGGCTGACGCAGGATCCGGGCGTGCTCGGCGCCGCCAAGGCGCAGAGCCAGCCGCGCGATCTCTCCGACGACCGCGTCAAGGCGGTGCTGGTGCTGCCCGGCTCGCGCCGCGGCGAGGTCCGCCGGCTGATGGAACCCTTCGGCAAGGCGATGTCGGTGCTGCGCCAACGCGGCCATCGCCTGCGCCTCATCCTGCCGACAGTGCCGCATGTCGCCGAACTGGTGAAGGGTTCGGTCGCCAGCTGGGACGACAAGCCGGAGATCATCACCGAGCCGGAGCGCAAATGGCAGGCCTTCGGCAAGGCCGATGCGGCGTTGATCGCGTCTGGAACGGTTTCGCTCGAGCTGGCGCTTGCCGGCCTTCCGATGGTGTCCTGTTATAAGCTCGACCCGATCGCGCGCCAGCTTCTGCAGCATATGGTGACGACATGGTCGGCGCTGCTGCCCAACCTCATTTCCGACCGCGCGCTGGTTCCGGAATTTTATGACCAGTATGTCCGCCCGGAAAATCTCGCCAGGCAGTTGGAAGCCCTTTTTGCCGATACCGGCATGCGCGACTGGCAAAAGGCGGGCTTTGCCGAGATTGCCCGGCGCATGACGACCGAGCGGCCCCCGGGCGAGATCGCCGCCGAAGTGGTGATGGGGTGTATCAGGAAGGCAGTAGGCAATAGGCAGTAGAAAGAGAGCCCCTACTGCCTATTGCCTACTCACTATTCCCTATCTCTTAGCAATCGGCACGTAATCGCGTTCTGTCGCGCCGGTGTAGAGCTGGCGCGGGCGGCCGATCTTTTGGTGCGGATCCTCGATCATTTCCTTCCACTGGGCGATCCAGCCGACGGTGCGCGCGACCGCGAACAGCACGGTGAACATGGTGGTGGGGAAGCCGAGCGCCTTCAGCGTTATACCGGAATAGAAATCGACATTCGGATAAAGCTTCTTTTCGATGAAGTACTCGTCGGTCAGCGCGATCTTCTCCAGCTCCATCGCGATGTCGAGCAGCGGATCGTCCTTGATGCCGAGCTCGCCCAATACCTCATGCGCGGTCTTCTGCATGATCTTGGCGCGCGGATCATAGTTCTTGTAGACGCGGTGGCCGAAGCCCATCAGCCGGAACGGGTCGTTCTTGTCCTTGGCGCGGGCAATGAACTCCGGAATGTGATCGACATGGCCGATCTCGCCCAGCATGTTCAGCGCCGCTTCGTTGGCGCCGCCATGCGCGGGACCCCACAGGCAAGCGATGCCGGCGGCGATACAGGC
This sequence comes from Mesorhizobium sp. CA8, assembly GCF_020164955.1. Taxonomy (GTDB): domain Bacteria; phylum Pseudomonadota; class Alphaproteobacteria; order Rhizobiales; family Rhizobiaceae; genus Mesorhizobium. Next base: position 475,024 of record NZ_JAIUHG010000001.1, on the reverse strand, counting down.
GAAGGGGTTGGCGCCGGAAGAGCCGGCGAGGCGAACCGTCGAGGTCGAGGCGTTCTGCTCGTGGTCGGCATGGAGGATGAAGATGCGCTCCATCGCGCGCGCCAGCACCGGATTGATCTTGTACTCCTCGCACGGCACGGCAAAGCACATGTGCAGGAAATTGGCCGCGAAGCCGAGATCGTTCTTCGGGTAAATGAAGGGCTGGCCGATATGGTATTTGTAGGCCATCGCCGCGATGGTCGGCATCTTTGCGATCAGGCGCATCGAGGCGACCATGCGCTGATACGGATCTGAGATGTCGGTCGAGTCGTGATAGAAGGCCGACAACGCGCCAACCACGCCGCACATCACGGCCATCGGATGTGCGTCGCGGCGGAAGCCGGTGAAGAAGCGCGACATCTGCTCGTGCACCATGGTGTGGCGCGTAACGCGATAGTCGAAATCTTCCTTCTGGGCCTTTGTCGGCAATTCACCGTAGAGCAGCAGGTAGCAGACCTCGAGGAAGTCTCCATGCTCGGCAAGCTGGTCGATCGGATAGCCGCGATGCAGCAGGATGCCGGCATCGCCGTCAATGAAGGTGATCGCCGACTCGCAGCTCGCTGTCGACGTGAAGCCGGGATCGTAGGTGAAGGCGCCGGTGGTGCTGTAGAGCGCGCCGATGTCGATGACGTCAGGCCCGGTCGACCCGCTTCGCACCTTGAATTCATGCGTCTTGCCGGCGAGTTCGAGCCTGGCGGTCGACTCGTGCGCTTTGCCGCCAGATCCCAGTTTTGTCGCAGCTTCGCTCATTCCCAAACTCCTTTATGTTTCCTCATGCCGGCAAGGCAATTCCTGCAAACGACACGTCGAAATCACCGGAATGCGCGAACTCGCCACCGCATTTTAGGAGGTGCGTGCCAGATTGGGCCAAGGCCTAATGTTGCACTGCGAAACACACCTTTCAATGCCAATCTTCTTGGGCCAGTTCGCTCCTAATCGATTTGATCTGCAATCCTCGCCAGGCTTTCCTTGGGGCCCAGCACGGCCAGCACGTCGAACACGCCGGGCGAGGTGCTGCGCCCAGTCAGCGCGGCTCTGAGCGGCTGGGCCACCGCCCCGAGCTTGTGTCCGCCGGCCTGCGCAAACTCGCGGATCGAAGCCTCCGCCGAACTGGCGCTCCAGTCGCCTTGGATGGAGGACAACGCGCCATGCGCGCCGCGCAGAATCACGCGCGCATCCGCGTTGAGCAAGCTCGCCGCCTTCTCGTCGAGAGGCAAGGGCCGCTCGGCGAACAGGAAACCCGCGCCATCGACCAGTTCGACCAGGGTCTTGGCCCGCTCCTTGAGGCCAGGCATGGCGGCAAGCAGCTGTGCCTTGCGCCTTTCATCGAGCTTTGCTGCGAGCGCCGGGCCGCCTTCGAGATAGGGCAGAGTGGCGACGAAGATGTCGAACAGCGCGCGATCGTCCATCTTGCGCATATGCACGCCGTTCAGCGCCTCGAGCTTGGCGAAGTCGAAGCGGGCCGCGCCCTTGTTGACGTCGGCGATGTCGAACCAGGCGATCATGTCCTTGATCGACATCACCTCGTCGTCGCCATGGCTCCAGCCGAGCCGCGCCAGATAGTTGAGCAGGGCCTCCGGCAGATAGCCCATGGCGCGATAGGCCTCGACGCCCAGCGCGCCATGCCGCTTCGACAGCTTGGCGCCGTCGGCGCCATGGATCAGCGGGATGTGCGACATCGATGGCACCGCCCAGCCCATGGCGTTATAGATCACCGTCTGGCGCGCGGCGTTGGTCAGGTGATCGTCGCCGCGGATGATATGCGTAACGCCCATGTCGTGGTCGTCGACGACGACGGCATGCATGTAGGTCGGGTTGCCGTCCGAACGCAGGATGATGAAGTCGTCGAGATCCTTGTTGGGAAATCGCACCTCGCCCTGCACACGGTCCTGCACGACCGTCTCGCCCTCGGTTGGCGCCTTGATGCGGATTGCGCCCTTGACGCCTGCCGGCGCCTCGGACGGATCGCGGTCGCGCCACTGGCCGTTGTAACGCGGCGGCAGGCCCTTGGCTCTAGCTGCCTCGCGCATTGCCTCCAGCTCCGCCGGCGTCTCATAGCTGTAATAGGCCTTGCCCATGCGCACGAGCTCCTCGGCTACCTCGCGATGGCGCGGCGCGCGCTCGAACTGCGAGACGGCGTCGCCGTCCCAGGAAAGCCCAAGCCAGGTCAGACCGTCGAGAATGGCGGCCGTGGCGGCCTCGGTGGAACGCTCGCGATCGGTGTCCTCGATGCGCAAAAGCATCGTGCCGCCGGTGTGCTTGGCATAAAGCCAGTTGAACAACGCCGTGCGCGCCCCGCCAATATGCAGGTAGCCTGTAGGCGAGGGGGCAAAACGTGTGACGACCTTGTCGGACATTGAACTCTCGAAGAAGCACTGAAACGGCATATTTCGCGCGGGCTTTCGCGCGGTCGGCGTTCATGTAGCATAGGCGGTCTGGGGCGCAAGGGGCAGACCCGATGGCTGGACGTGGCCGGGGTGCGGAGGAGGGCAGGGGAACGACAGCTGGCGTCAGCGAGCGCCTGATGTTTGCCCATGCTGCGCCCGCCGAAGACGCGCCGCTTTCGCTTCCGGAACTCCATCCACCCGCCGAGCCGTCGCCGCCCGGTGGCGGTGCGCTGCAGCCAGCCTCGCCAACAGCTATCGCCGACAGGATCCGCAAACAGCTTGGCCGCGTTTCGCCTCCTGCGCTGCGCCGAAGCGTTGCCGTCGCTGCCGCGACCGAACTCGACCGTGGCGCCGGCTTTCTGCTGGTGCCGGTGTTCCTTGCAGCCGGCGTGATCTACTATTTTTCGCTGAGCACCGAGCCGGACCTCTACAGGCCGCTTGCGGCAGTGGCTCTGATGGCTGTCTGCGCGGCGGTGTCGCGCTCCTGGCAGAGAACGCATCTTCTCTTCATGGCGACGCTTTTCTGCGCCCTGGGCTTTCTCGCGGCCAAAGTGGAGACCTGGCGGATGGCGACCCCGATGCTTGGGTCCGAAATCCAGACACGGCTGACGGGCCGCCTCGTCGTCGCCGAGGCGATGGCCAACGGCCGCGTCCGGCTCACCATCGATCTGATTTCAACGGAGCGTCCGAAGCTGCGCTACGCGCCGGACCGCGTCAGGCTGTCAGCGCGCAGGATCCCGCCCGGCATGACGGCCGGATCGATGCTGACCGGCTATGCCAAGCTGCTGCCGCCGACGGGCCCGGTGCGGCCGGACAGCTACGACTTTTCCTTCGACAGCTACTTTGCCGGCATCGGCGGCAGCGGCTTTTTCCTGGGCGATCCGAAGCTGATTGCGCCGGTGGAGGCACCCTTTGGAGCGCGCGTCGCATCGGCAGTCGAAAACGCGCGCGAAGGGATCGCCGATCACATCAGGAGCAGCATCGGCGGGTCCGAGGGCGAGATCGCAGCGGCGCTCATCGTCGGCGTGCGCGCCGGCATTCCGGAAGCGATCAACGAGTCGATGCGGCGCACAGGCATCTATCACATCATCTCGATCTCCGGCCTTCACATGGCGCTGGTCGCCGGCACGATCATGGTGCTTTTACGCGGCGCCTTCGCGCTGTTTCCGGATTTCTCGTCGCGCCGACCGGTGAAGAAATATGCCGCTGGAATCGCGCTGATCTCGATCGCCGCTTACCTCGTCATCTCCGGCATCGTGGTGGCGGCCGAACGAAGCTTCATCATGCTCGCCGTAATGCTCGCGGCCGTGCTCTTCGATCGCGCGGCGCTCACCATGCGCAACCTGGCGATCTCGGCCATTGCCGTTATCCTTGTTTCGCCGCACGAAGTGGTCGGCCCGAGCTTCCAGATGTCCTTCGCCGCCACCGCCGCCCTGGTCGGCGCCTATGCCGGCTTTGCGGACTATCGCGCCGGCAAAACGATCGCGCCGCCGGCAAAGCGTTCGTTCCTCGGGTTCCTGTCGCGAAAACTGGCGGTTGGCGTGGGCGGCGCCGCCGTGACGTCGCTCATCGCGGGGAGCGCGACATTGCTGTTTGCGATCTGGCATTTTCAGCGCGTCTCGCCACTCAGCCTGCTCGCCAATCTGGCGGTCATGCCGATCGTCTCGCTGATCGTCATGCCGTTCGCGGTGTTGAGCGCGCTGGCCATGCCCTTCGGCTTCGACGGGCCGTTCCTCTATGTGATGGGCAAAGGCCTGACGGCAATGATCGCCATCTCGGCATGGATCTCCGAGCGCTCACCGGTCGACGCCGTCGGGCTGATCTCGATCCAGTCGGTGCTGCTGGCGACGATCGCGCTGGTCATCGCGACGATGGCCACCACCTGGCTAAGGCTTGCCGCTGTTCCCTTCGCGCTTGCCTCACTGCTGGCCATTCCGCATGTCCGCACGCCGGATGTGCTCATTTCGGAGGACGCGCATCTGGTGGCGATGCCGATCGGCGGCGGCGAGCTTGCCGTCAATCGCGCACGCTCCAACGAGTTCACCACCGACAACTGGAAACGGGCGTTGAGAGCCGAGGACATCGTGCCGCCGGAGACGTTCGCCCAAGATGCGCTGGACATCGCCGACCCCGTCGACCTGCCGCCCGGCTCGCCCTTCTACTGCACAGGTGATCTCTGCATCGGCCGGCATCCGTCCGGCGCCATCGTCGCGCTCGCCGAAAACCGCGACAGCGCCCGGCCGGCCTGCGGCTTCGCCGACCTCATCGTCATCAACGACGCCACGGCCTACAATCCTTGCCGCGATCCGCGCGTGCTTGTCGTCACCAAGCGGCAACTGGCGCGCGACGGCAGCGCCGCTGTTTTCTTCGATCTGCAATCGGCAACCGCGCCGCCGACTATTCGCTACGCGGTCGAAGAACCATACCGACCCTGGCACGAGCAGCGGAAATACGCACGCGAGGCAAGAGGACTGCCGCCCTATCAAAAGCCTGAGCGGGCGGATGCGAAACCTTCGCAATCGGATCAGTAGCGGCGGATCAGCCCGACAAGCTTGCCCTGCACCTTCACCCGATCCGGCCCGAAGATGCGGGTTTCGTAGGCGGGGTTGGCCGCCTCCAGCGCGATCGAGGCACCCTTGCGGCGGAAGCGCTTGAGCGTCGCTTCCTGGTCGTCGACCAGTGCCACCACGATCTCGCCCGGGCTTGCCGTGTTGGCGTTGCGGATGATGACGGTATCGCCGTCGAAGATGCCGGCCTCGATCATCGAGTCGCCCTTGACCTCCAGCGCATAATGCTCGCCGCCGGCGATCATGTCCGGCGGCACCGTGATCGAATGCGTCTGGTGCTGGATGGCGTCGATCGGCACGCCGGCGGCGATGCGGCCCATCACCGGAATGGACACGGCGGAGCCGGCATCGTCGTCATTGCTTGGTGCCGGGGTGCGCGACGGCGCCGCCGGCTTCACCTGACGGCTGAGATTGTTCTGACCCAGGCTGCCCTGGATGACGCTCGGCGAAAACTTCTTCGCCGCATTGAGGCCGGGCGCGATCGAGTCGGGCAGGCGCAGCACTTCCAGCGCGCGCGCCCGGTTCGGCAGCCGGCGAATGAAGCCGCGTTCCTCCAGCGCCGTGATCAGCCGGTGGATGCCAGACTTGGAGGCGAGGTCGAGCGCTTCCTTCATCTCGTCGAAAGACGGCGGAATCCCGCTTTCCTTCAGCCTTTCGTGGATGAACATCAGAAGTTCATGTTGTTTGCGCGTCAGCATGGCGGCCCCCACGGGTTCTGAAACCAGAATCGGAAAAACAAACCCAGAACAAACACTATCTGTTCCAGTTGTGTTCCGCAACCGTTTAAAGTTTAGTGAATTTGTTGACGATTTGTTCAGCGTAACATCAGCACGCTGCATTCGGCGCCGGTCTCCGCGGCCGGCGCGAAGGGCTCGCGCACGATCAGGCCGTTGGCCTCGGCGAGCGTCCTGAGCATCGAGGAGTCCTGGATGCCGAAGGGAGTCGCGACCAGAGCGCCGGCTTCCTCGCGCACGGAGGCGCGCACATAGTCCTGCCTGAGGTCGTTGGCCTGCATTGCGGCACCCAACCGGGCCGCTCGCAGGTCTTGCCGGTGGTCGCGGCCGCCGAGCCGGGCAAGCAGCGGCTTCAGGAAGAGTTGCGAGCAGACGATGCTGGCTACCGGATTGCCGGGCAGGCCGATGCAGCGGATATTGCCAAGCCGGCCAAACATCAGCGGCTTGCCGGGGCGCATGGCGATCTTCCAGAAGTCGAGCTGCATGCCTTCGCCGGTCAGAACGTCGTGGATCAGGTCGTGATCGCCGACCGAGGCGCCGCCGAGGGTGACGATGACATCGCAGTTCGCCTCGACCGCTTTCCGGACCAGCGCAGCGATTGCCTCCTTGCGGTCGGCAGCGATGCCGAGATCGAGCGTGCGCGCGCCGACCGACTGGGCGACGGCGGCAACGCCATAGGCATTCGATGAAATGATCTGGTCGGGGCCGAGCGTGCTGCCCGGAGGCAGCAATTCATCGCCGGTGGCGACGATCGCGACCAGCGGCCGGCGCACGAGGTTCAAGGCGGGGTGGTTGGCCGAGGCCGCCAGCGAAAGGGCCGCCGCGTCGAGCACGCGGCCCTTTTCAAGCAGCACGTCGCCCTGGACGAAGTCGAGCCCGCGGCGGCGCACATTGCGTCCTTCCGCGGTCGGTTCCGTCACCTCGATCCTGCCATTGCCGAGATCGCGGACGTTTTCCTGGATGACGATGGTGTCGGCACCCTCGGGCAGCGGCGCGCCGGTGAAGATGCGCACGGCCTGGCCTTCGCGGACGGTTCCGGAAAAGCCGCGCCCGGCGGGTGCCATGCCTACGACCTCGAGCTGCGCCGGCGCCGCGGCAATATCGGCGGAGCGCACGGCGTAGCCGTCCATCGCGGAGGCGTTAAAGGGCGGCTGCGTGCGCAGCGCGACAACCGGTTCCGCCAGGACCCGACCGGCGGCGTCCGCCAGCGGAACGCTCTCGCCCGGCAATGGCGCCGCGTCGTCGAGCAAGCGATCGAGCGCTTCGGCGACCGGAACCAAAGCCATCAGGCATCCACCTTGTAGTCGCCGGACTTGCCGCCGGTCTTCTCGACCAGCCGGATACCGGAAATCACCATGCCGCGATCCGCCGCCTTGGCCATGTCGTAGATGGTGAGGCAGGCGACCGAGGCTGCGGTCAGCGCCTCCATCTCCACGCCGGTCTTGCCGGTGACGCGGGCAAGCGCGGTGACCCTGAGGCCGGGCAGCGCGCGGTCCGGCTCGATCTCGACGGCCACTTTGGCGAGAAGCAGCGGATGGCAAAGCGGGATCAGCTCATGCGTCTTCTTCGCCGCCATGATGCCGGCGATGCGCGCTGTGCCCAGCACATCGCCCTTCTTGGCGTCGCCGGCGAGAATCATCTCCAGCGTTGCGGGCTGCATAGTGACAAGGCCTTCGGCGACTGCCGTGCGTGTCGTCTCGGCCTTGTCGCCGACATCCACCATGTTGGCTTCGCCCTTGGCGCCGAGATGGGTGAGGGCCATTTCAGATGGCCTCGGCCGCTGCCTTGCGTGCAAGCAGAAGCTCAGTCGCCGCGGCTACGTCGGCCTGCCGCATCAGGCTCTCGCCGACAAGGAAGGTGCCAATGCCGGTCTTCTGCATCCTGAGGCAGTCGTCGTGGGTGAAGATGCCGCTTTCGCTGACCAGCAGGTAGCCGTCCGGCACCATTGGCGCCAGTCGCTCGGAAGTCTCAAGGCTGGTCTCGAAGGTCCGCAGATTGCGGTTGTTGATACCGATCAGCCGCGACGACAATTTTAGCGCGCGCTCCGTTTCGGCCTCGTCATGCACCTCGATCAGCGCGTCCATCCCGAGTTCGAAGGCGGTAGCTTCCAATTCGCTCGCCAGGGCATCGTCCACGCTTGCCATGATGATCAGGATGGCGTCTGCGCCCCAGGCCCGTGCTTCGTAGACCTGGTAGGGGTCGAACAGAAAATCCTTGCGCAACGCGGGCAGGGAAACCGCCTTGCGCGCATTGGTGAGAAATTCCGGAGCGCCCTGGAAGGACGGGGCGTCTGTAAGCACCGAAAGGCAGGCGGCGCCACCTTTCTGGTAGGCCTGTGCCAATGACGGCGGGTCGAAATCGGCGCGGATCAAACCCTTGGAAGGGCTAGCCTTCTTGATTTCGGCGATGAGGCCGAAGCTCCCCGCTCCGCGCTTCGCCTCAAGCGCCGCCAAAAAACCGCGCGTCGCATCGGCATCATTTGCCCGCGCCTTGATCTCGGCCAGCGGTACCTTTGCCTTCGCCGCTGCGATCTCGTCGCGCTTATAGGCTTCGATCTTGCGCAGGATGTCCGACAAGGCCTTATCCGTTCGAAATCTCGACGAGCTTGTCCAGCACGCCAAGCGCGCGGCCGCTGTCGATCGCTTGCGCCGCCGCCGCGATGCCGTCGGCCAGCGTCGTCGCCTTGCCGGCCACGACCAGTCCGGCGCCGGCATTCATCAGCACGGTGTCGCGATAGGCGCCGGCCGCTCCGCCCAGCATATCGCGCAATTCCTTGGCGTTGTAGGCCGCGTCGCCGCCGCGCAGCTCTTCCTTGGTGTGTCGCTTCAAGCCGACGGCTTCCGGCGTCAGGGTGAAGCTGCGGATTTCGCCGCCGGCAAGCTCAGCCACCTGGGTCTCGCCCGTCGTGGTGATCTCGTCATAGCCGTCGCCATGGACGACCCAGGCGTGATCGGCGCCCAGCGCCTTGAGCGTCTCGGCGACCGGCATGATCCATTCCGGCAGGAAAACGCCGACCATCTGGCGGCTGACGCCGGCCGGGTTCGACAAAGGCCCGAGCAGGTTGAAGATGGTGCGCGTGCCGAGCTCGACGCGGGTCGGTCCGACATGCTTCATCGCCGGATGGTGCGCCGGCGCGAACATGAAGCCGACGCCGGCCTCGTGGATGCAGCGACCGATCAGCTCCGGCGAGATGTCTATTCTGACGCCCAGCGCCGTCAGCACATCGGCCGAGCCGGTCAGCGAGGACAGGCCGCGATTGCCATGCTTGGCGACCGGCACGCCGGCGGCGGCGATGACGAAGGCCGAAGCGGTCGAGATGTTGACCGAGTGCGAATTGTCGCCGCCGGTGCCGACGATGTCGATGGCGCCGTGCGGCGCCTCGACACGCAGCATCTTGGCGCGCATCGTGGCGACCGCGCCGGATATCTCGCTCACGGTCTCGCCGCGCACGCGCAGCGCCATCAGGAAGCCGCCGATCTGGCCGGGCGTCGCATCGCCCGACATGATGATATCGAACGCCTCGCGGGCTTCCTCGAAGGAAAGCGCGGTGCCGGTGGCAACCTTGGCTATGTGTGTCTTCAGCGCGCTCATCGTGTCTGTGCTTGCGAAACGGCGTTCGGATCGATGCGAACGGCATATTGCGATTGCAACTGCGCTACCAACTGGTCGAGCAGGTCGTCTGACATGCCGGCGCCGAAGGACTTCTGCGCGTCTTCCGGCACCGCGCTGCCATCGGCGCCCGCCGGCTCGAAGACCTCGGCGACCTTGAACAGAATCTGGCCGTCGCCGGTGGGCGAGGGGATCAAACCGGTGCCGCCTTCGCCGACGCCGAACATCGCCGCAGCACCCTCCTTGCCGAAATCGGCATCGTCGGCTTCGCGCTTCAGACCACGCTTGGTCTGTTTTTCGAGCTTGAGCTCACCGGCAATGGCGTCGAGCGTGGTGCCGGCCTTGAGGCGCTTCTCCAGTTCCTCAGCCTTCGCGTTGAGCCGCTTGTCGGTCTCGGCCTCGGTCCAGTCGGCCACGACCTTCTTGCGGACTTCGTCCAGCGTGCGATCGCGCGCCGGCGTGATCGACTGCACCTCGTAGAAGACAAAGCCGTTGTCCGCGGTGGTCAGGCCCTCATTCTCGGTATTGGGCTCGGCCGCGAACACCGATTTGATCAGCGCGGCCGATTCCGGCAGGTCGTTGACGATCGTGCCGTCCGGGCGCTGGCCGGTCCGGTCGATGGCGTCGATGGTGACGACCTTGAGCTTCAGCTTCTCGGCGGCCTGTGCAAGCGAGGCGCCCGAGGCGCGGGTATCCTCATAGCTGTCATGCACGTCGAGGAGGATGCGGCTCGCTTCGCCGAGCGCCAGGTCCTTGCGGATCTGGCCGGACACTTCCGAAAGCGGCTTCACCACCTGCGGCTTGATCTCTGTGACGCGCAAGAGCACGGGACCGAAGGCGCCCTGCACGACTGGACTCACCTCATTGGCATTGAGCGAGAAGGCCGCATCGGCGACCGCCTTGTCGGCGATCTTGTCCTTCGACAGCGTGCCAAGCAGCGTGTCGGCCGGTGTCTTGCCTTCGGCGGTGATGAGCTTGTCGAAAGTGGCGCCTGCCTTCAGCGAATCGTAGGCGGCCTTCGCCGCATCCGGCGTCTTGAACACCAACTGCTCGATGGTGCGCATCTCGGGCGTCGTGTAGCGCGCGATGTTTTTCTTGTAGTCGTCGCTGACCTGCTGGTCGGTCACGGCGGACGGATCCGCGATGTCCTGAGGCTCCAGCCGGACATAGGAGAATTTGCGGTATTCCGGCGCGGCGTAGTTCTTCTTGTTGGCGTCGAAATAGGCATTGAGGGCGCTGTCGGACGGCGCCTCGATCGGCTGCACAAGCGTCTTCGGCAGCACGAGATAGTCGATTGTGCGATCCTCGCCGCGGTAGAGCGAGACCGCCTTCAGGAAGGTCTGCGGCACCTTGAGGCCGTCGGAAATCGCCTCGACGATCTGCTGGCGCACAGCCACCTGCGCGCGGTTCTTGAGGTAGTCCTCAGGCCGCATGCCGAGCTGGCGCAGGAGATACTCGAAGGTCCGGCGATCGAATTGGCCGCTAGGTCCCTTGAAAGCCGGATCCTCGCGCGTCAGATCGGCCAGCCGATCCTTGGAAAGGCCGAGCCCGAGCTTGCGCGCCTGCTCGTCGAGCACGGCGCCCGAAACGAGCTGCGCCAGGACCTGGTTGTCGACGCCGAGCAGCTTGGCCTGTTCCTGGGTGACCCGCTGGCCATATTGCTGCGACAGAAGGCTGAGCTGGCGGTCATAGGCGAGGCGGTACTCGTTGATCGAGACCTCCGTGCCGCCGGCGGTGATCACCGCGTGATGGCCGCCCAGCACGCCTCCCACCATGCGCGTGGTCGCGCCCCAGGCGAGGAAACTCACCACCAGCAAGGACAGCAACGCCTTCGCGACCCAAGTGCCTGCCGCGCTTCTCAATATACCAAGCATACATACTTCCGAGTTTTGCGCATTTTCGCCTGCGCCGAGTCTGAAACAAGCGCAATAGCGCCCTTCCGGTCCACTGTCGATTGCTTTGTGACCTGATTTTGGTAGTGAGGGCGCTGCTTAATGTCGCTCGGAGAACGCGCCCCATGACCCCTGGAATTCGCCCGCTTGTCGCCGGCAACTGGAAAATGAACGGCACTAGCGCCTCGCTCAACGAGTTGCGGTCGATCGGCAACGGTTTCATGAGCGGGCTCGACGCGGAGACCGAAGCGCTGGTGTGCGTGCCGGCGACCTTGCTCCAGCGCGCCGCCGAGATCCTGTCGCGCACGCCGGTGCGAGCCGGCGGAGAAGATTGTCATCCCAAGGAGAGCGGCGCCTTCACAGGCGAGATTTCGGCCGAGATGCTCAAGGATGCCGGCGCAAGCCACGTGATCGTCGGCCATTCCGAACGCCGCGAGCTGTTCGGCGACAATGATGCGATAGTCAATGCCAAGGCATCGGCCGCCTGGCGGGCAGGGCTTGTGGCGATCATCTGCATCGGCGAGACGCGCGCCGAGCGCGAGGCGGGCGCCACGCTCGATGTCCTGTCGCGCCAGCTCGAAGGGTCGGTTCCGACCAGCGCTACCGCGGCGAACACCATCATCGCCTATGAGCCGGTCTGGGCGATCGGCACCGGCCTGACCCCGACCGCGGCCGACGTCGCCGAGGCGCATGCGCACATCCGCGGCAAGCTGATCGGGTTGCTCGGTGATGCCGCGGCCAGGATGCGCATTCTTTACGGCGGCTCGGTCAAGCCTTCCAATGCAGTGGAACTGCTCGGGGTCGAGAATGTCGACGGCGCGCTGGTCGGCGGCGCCAGCCTGAAGGCGGCCGACTTCCTGGCGATCGCGGAAGCTTATATGAACATCTCCTAGCCTGCGTTGATATTCAGGTGATGCCGGCCTGCGAACGATGGTTTCCTGCGCTTCCGGTGCTCACGTACTTCAAGTACGCTCCGCTCCGGTTCTCGGAAACACCGTTTCGGCTCGGCCTGACCTGAATCTCAACACACCCTAGCCCGTCTGCCAGACTCGCGCGGCATAAATCGTTGTATTGGCCGCATTGCTTCCCATATTCCCGGCCACGGGCTTGGAAATGCCGCCAAAGCATTGTAAGGAGCCGCCTCCAAAACACCGGTCGTATGCGCGGCAGCGCTTGGCCTCGCCAGGATAAATTATGGAAACCGTACTGATCGTCATACACCTCATGGTCGTGCTCGCCCTTGTCGGCGTGGTGCTGCTGCAGCGCTCCGAAGGCGGCGGCCTGGGCATCGGCGGCGGTTCCGGCTTCATGACCGCGCGCGGCGCCGCCAACGCGCTGACCCGCGCCACCGCAATCCTGGCGGCGGCCTTCTTCGTAACCTCGCTGGCGCTGTCGATCCTTGCCCGCTACGGCGAAAAGCCGATCGACATCCTCGACCGTCCGGCGACGTCCAGCCAGGGCAACGGCGTGCTCAACCAGCTGCCGGGTTCCAATGGGCCGGTGGGCACTTCCAAGCCTGCGGCTCCGGCCGGCAGTGCGGCTCCGTCGGGCGGCACGACGACGACCGCGCCACTCGCCAATGGTACGACCGCGCCGGCCCCGGCAACGACGCCCGCTCCGGCCGCTCCCGCGCCCGCGAATCCGGCCACGCCGCCGGCAAACAATGGCGTCGCCTTGCCGGTCACCCCGCAGGTTCCGAACCAGTAGCCGGACAAGCACCGGGCCGCGATCTGTGGTTCTTTGAACACAGTCGCGGCAAATGCGCGCCCGATCACGAAGATTCAACCGGGCGTAGCGCCTGCCTCAGCTTGAGGCGATGACGGCTAATCGATTATAGAATGCGCGCGGCACTATTCGGCGTCCTTGGGGGGCGCCGGGCGACGCCGTGGGCAACTTGCTTTAAAAATCGGATCTTCGCCATGCAGCTTCGCAGCTTAATCCTTCTGGGATTCTGTGCCGTCCTCGGCATGGGTTCCTTGGCCCTTGCCGGACCGGCAAATCTGGCCACTTCCCCGTCGGTTGAGAAGACCGACGCAATTCCTGTCGCCGCCAAGAGCGACGCATCGCAGCTGAGGCTTCTCAAGAAGAAGAAAAACCCGAGCTCGGACGATCTTGCGCAGATCAGCAAGCTCGAAGCCAAGATCGCGGCCGACAAGGAAGCCGCCAAGCAGAAGGCGCTCGATGCTCGCAAGATGGCGATGCGCGAGGCGGCCAAGGCCAAGGCGGACGCCGCGCGCCAGGAGTGGCTCGCCAAGAAGAGCGGGGGCGCCGAAGTCGCCGACGCCAAGCCTGCCAGGAAGACCGTCAAAGTGATCGAGCCGCTGGCACCGGTTGCCCCGATCGCTCCGATCCAGACCGCCGAGCCGATCCCGGCCGAGGTAATGAACATCACGGCCACGGGCAACAATGGCGAGCTGCGCAGCGAAAACCCCGGCCAGAAGCAGACGAGCAGCGGCGGGCTGTTCGCCGGCCTCTTCGGTGGCGCCCAGGCGACTTCCATCAACTATTTGCCGGAAACCCGCGCGCTGGATTCGGCGCTGGCCAAGAAGGCGGCCAAGCGACCCTTCAAGGTGAAGCCGGAATTCGTGCCGCAGGATGTTTCCTTCTCGGGCTACGAGCCGGGCACCATCGTCATCGATACCAGCGCGCGCCGCCTCTACCTCGTCGAGTCGTTCTCCACTGCCCGCCGCTATGCCATAGCGGTCGGCCGCGAAGGCCTGCAGTTCAAGGGCACGGTAGCCGTCGGCGACAAGCAGGAATGGCCGCGCTGGATCCCGACGCTCGACATGCAGAAGCGCGAGCCGAAGCATTATGGCCAGTACAAGGATGGCATGCCCGGCGGTGGCGAGAACCCGCTGGGCGCGCGTGCCATCTACCTCTATGACGGCAAGAAGGACACGCATCTGCGCATCCACGGAACGATCGCGCCGCAGTCGATCGGAACCAGCGCCTCCAATGGCTGCTTCCGCATGATCAACGAGCACGTCATGGATCTCTACAGCCGCGTCAAGATCGGCACGAAGGTTGTGATTATATAACGACTTTCATCAAACTGCCGAAAGGGCCGGCATCGCCGGCCCTTTTGTTTTGACGCATGTTGTTTCCCAAAAACTGCTTTGCACTTTTGGGCAACATGTTTCGCCAAGCCTCCCTCGGGAGCACCGACGTCATTTTGGGAAAAAGCCTTCGCGGCGGTTTTTTCTCTGGCGGAATCAATCAGGCCGCGTTAAGCGATGACTCCCATGGCGCGATATGTATTCATCACAGGCGGCGTGGTTTCCTCACTCGGAAAAGGCATCGCCGCAGCAGCTCTCGGGGCTCTTCTGCAGGCGCGAGGCTATCGCGCGCGGATCAAAAAGCTCGATCCTTACTTGAATGTCGATCCCGGAACGATGTCCCCATATCAGCATGGCGAAGTGTTCGTGACCGATGACGGCGCCGAGACCGATCTCGATCTCGGCCATTACGAGCGCTTCACCGGCCGATCGGCAAACCAGCAGGACAACATCACCACCGGCCGCATCTACAAGAACATCATCGAGCGCGAGCGGCGCGGCGACTATCTCGGCGCGACGGTGCAGGTGATCCCGCACGTCACCGACGAGATCAAACATTTCGTGCTGGACGGCAATGACGATTACGATTTCGTGCTGTGCGAAATCGGCGGCACGGTCGGCGACATCGAGGCGATGCCGTTCCTGGAGGCGATCCGTCAGCTCGGCAACGACCTGCCGCGTAACAACGCGGTCTATGTGCATCTGACGCTGATGCCCTACATCCCGACCGCCGGCGAACTGAAGACCAAGCCGACCCAGCATTCGGTGAAGGAATTGCGCGGCATCGGTATTGCGCCCGACATCCTTTTGGTGCGCGCCGACCGGCCGATCCCGAAGGAAGAGCGCAGAAAACTTTCGCTGTTCTGCAATGTGCGCGAAAGCGCCGTTATCCAGGCGCTGGACGTGCCGCATATCTACGACGTGCCTTTGGCCTATCACCAGGAGGGCCTCGATTCGGAAGTGCTGGCGGCCTTCGGCATCGACCCGGCGCCGAAACCACGCATGGAGCCGTGGCAAAAGCTTTCCAGCCATATCCACAATCCGGAAGGCGAGGTGACCATCGCCATCGTCGGCAAGTACACCGGCCTCAAGGACGCCTATAAATCGCTGATCGAAGCGCTCTCGCATGGCGGCCTCGCCAATCGCGTCAAGGTCAAGCTCGACTGGATCGAAAGCGAGATCTTCGAGAAGGAGGATCCGACGCCCTGGCTGGAGAAGGTGCACGGCATCCTGGTTCCCGGCGGATTCGGCGAGCGCGGTTCTGAGGGTAAGATCCTGGCGGCAAAGTTCGCGCGCGAGCGCAAGGTACCTTACTTCGGCATCTGCTTCGGCATGCAGATGGCCTGCATCGAGGCGGCCCGCTCGCTGGCTGGCGTCGACCATGCATCGTCGACTGAGTTCGGCCCGACCGATGAGCCGGTCGTCGGCCTTATGACCGAATGGCTGAAGGGCAACATGCTGGAGAAACGCCGGGCCACCGGCGATCTCGGCGGCACGATGCGGCTCGGCGCCTATCAGGCCGAACTGGCCAAGGGCTCGAAGATTGCGGAGATCTATGGCGACACGCAGATTTCCGAGCGTCATCGGCACCGCTACGAGGTCAACATCGACTACAAGCAGCGGCTCGAGGATTGCGGCCTGGTGTTTGCCGGCATGTCGCCCGACGGCGTGCTGCCGGAAACGGTCGAATATCCCGACCATCCCTGGTTCATCGGCGTGCAATATCACCCCGAGCTGAAGAGCCGGCCGCTCGACCCGCATCCGCTGTTTGCCAGCTTCATTTCGGCCGCCGTGGATCAGTCTCGGCTGGTTTGAGCGACCAGCCGGCACATTGGCCATGCAAACTTATGTCGCGTTGCTCTACAGCATCATACTTGGCGAGGGGCGGCGCGTGGTCATGGCCGACCTCAAGGCTATGGCCGAGGAGCTGGGGCTGAAGAACGTCCGCACGCTGGTCGCGACCGGCAATCTGGTGTTCGAGGCGCGGGCGGGTGAAATCTCAAAGCTCGAGCAGCGGCTGGAAAAGGCCTTCGAAAAGACCTTCGGCCGCCGTGTCGACATCATCGTGCGCGGCGCCGAGGACTGGCTGAAGCTTGCGGCCGGCAATCCATTCCCGGCTGAATCCGCGACTACGGCCGATCAGGTTGCGGTACGCGTGATGCGCGAGCCGGCACCGGCGGATGCCGTTGAAGCGCTCCAGGCCTATGCCGCCGGGGACGAGAAGGTGCTTTGGGTCGACGGCGATATCTGGCTTGTCTTCTCGCGCGAGCGGCCGAACTCGCGGCTGCTGGCCGCCGCCAATCACAAGCGCTTCGGCGTCGGCACGTCGCGCAACTGGAACACGGTGCGCCGGCTGGCGGAGATAGTAGGCAGTAGGCAGTAGGCAGTAGGCAGTAGGCAGCAGGCAGCAGGCAGCAGGCAGTAGGCAGTAAGCAGTAGGCAGTAGGCAGTAGGCAGTAGGCAGTAGGCAGTAGGCAGTAGGGTGGCATCTTCTGTTGCCTAGATCCCTACTGCCTACCGCCTTGTTTCAGGCCTTGGCGGTCCTTGCCCCGGCGCCAAGCGCCATGGTGCGCAGGACGTAGTAGACGGCGCCCGCGATCGCCACGCCAAAGAACCAGCCATAGACGCCCCACCAGGACGGCAGCCAGTTGGTGAAGTTGGGCAGGATCGAGGAGAAGATGGCGCCGATGCCGGCGGCGATGAAGGCGTTGACATGCCAGCCGCTCTGGAAACGGAACTCGCCGTCCTCGCGATAGAGCGCCTCGACGTCGACCTCGCTTTTGCGGATCAAATAGTAGTCGACCATCATCACGCCGAAGATCGGTCCC
Organism: Mesorhizobium sp. CA8; assembly: GCF_020164955.1. GTDB lineage: Bacteria > Pseudomonadota > Alphaproteobacteria > Rhizobiales > Rhizobiaceae > Mesorhizobium. Next base: position 457,912 of record NZ_JAIUHG010000001.1, on the reverse strand, counting down.
ATCGTCGCGCCGATGATGTTGACGAAGGAAGCGGCGCTGCCTTCCCATGGCGCGAAGGGATAGAGCACCAGGGCGATCAGCGCCGCGATGTAACCGCCCTTCTTGAAGTCGATCTGGCGCGGGAACACGTTGGAGAAGTCAAAGGCCGGCGAGACGAAATTCGCCACGACGTTGATGCCCAGCGTCGCCACGGCGAAGGTCAGCGCGGCAAGCGCCGCCAGGAACCAGCTGTCGAACTTGGCCGAGATCTGGTCGGGATGCAGCAGCACCTCATGGTAGACGTCGTAGGCGGCGATCGTGGTGACGCCGGCGACCAGCGAGAACAGGATGAGGTTGACCGGCAGGCCCCAGATGTTGCCCTTGCGAAGTGCTGCATTGTCCGGTGCATAGCGGGCGAAGTCGCAGAAGTTGAGATAGAGCGCCGAGAAATAGGTCACCCAGATCGCTGCCACCGCGAACAGGGCGGTCCAGGACCCAGGCTCGCCCGGAACGCCGGCATCCTTGGTCCTGTCCAGCAGCACATCCATCGGGATGTCGCTGGTGAAGGCGAAAGTGCCGGACTTCACGCAAAGAAAAATGGCCAGGATCAGCATCATGATCCAGACGGCCGGGCCGGCCCAATCCTGGAAGCGGCGGACGGTTTCCATGCCCTTCTGGATGATCAGCAACTGCAGCGCCCAGATGATGACGAAGCAGATCACCTCGAGCGTGGAATGACCCAGCATATGCGAGCTCTTGTTGAACTCGTCGAACCATTGCAGGCGCGTCAGCAGCGCGACGATCGCGCCCGACGCCGCAGCCGTCTGAGCGCCGTACCAGAAGCAAGCGACGATGGCGCGGACCAGGGCTGGGATGTTGGCGCCCCAGATGCCGAATGAGGCGCGGGCAAGCACGGGGTAGGGCACGCCGGTCTTCACGCCGGCATAGCCGACCAGGTTCATCAGCGCGTAGATGATCAGCGAGCCGATGCCGATGGCGATGACGAAGTTGACGAAGCCGCCGCAGAACAGAAACAGGCTGGCCGCCAGATAGTAGCCCCAGAGGCTGTGGACGTCCGAGGTCCAGACGTTGAAGATCGAAAACGGTCCCCAGTTCCTGACGGTTGCGGGAGCCAGATCCTCATTGTAGAGGTCGGGCGATGCGCCTTGAATGGTCATTGCATGTGTTCCCCTTTTGCAAAACGCGCCCTCACGCGTTTAATCGCGGAGGTTAAGCCTGACGCAGGGGAACCGGCAAGCAATCCATTTGCCGGCTTTCGCCTTAAAGATATTCAATGAGAATCGCCCTTATCCGCTGCCTTGCGGCGCGCGTCGAGCTTGAGTCGCGACGGTGCTTTCGGGGCCGGGGCGGACTGGTTCCAAACTTTTCCGACGGCAACCAAATTTGTTTGGAACTGATTCGCGATACGTGCGTTTATTGCGGTTCGGCTGCATTGCGGTCGACCGGGAGGATAATTATGGATCGCTTGCATTTCTTTACCCCAGTGCGAATTGCGCGTGGGCAGGGATACCCTGTGGAGGAAGTCGATAGCGTCTCCGAGGCGATGGTGTTCCTGCGGAAATGGCCAACGGGACGGCGCGGACCGGTTTATCAGTGCGCCCTGAATTGCTGCGCGGCGGCACTGTCGGGCAAGATGTCGGCCGAGGAAGCGCGAAAAGCCTTTGTCGGCTTTGCTCGCATTACCCGGCTGCTCGACGATGACATGGCGCTGCCGCTGGGTGGCGCGTCGATGGACAATGTCCACGCCCTGAGGCGCTAGGGGCGAGTCAGCATTTCGCAAATTGAGAACGCTGCGTCTGACCTGCGCGGCGGTCGTGTCGCGGACGTGCGTAGGTCCGTCAGAGGGCGAAGCACGGAATAATTGCAACTCCAGGCGCGTTATTTCCTTCAGACGATGCGAGTAACGCGCAGCGCGCGTAACTGGTAAAAGATGCGCTTGAACAGGTCCGATAAAGGCAGCCAGAAAGCACCGGCGCTCGACGCCCGTTCGCGCGGCTGACCCGCCAGATGACATTGCCAACGTCGTCGGCGACGAGCAACGCTCCGGCCCTGTCGACAGCAACGCCAACCGGACGGCCCATGGCTTTGCCATCACGTCCGAGAAAGCCCGTGAGCACATCCTTCGGGGACCCGCTCGGTCTGCCTCCACGGAACGGCACAAAGATTACCTTATAACCGCTGTGCACGTTTCTGTTCCATGAGCCGTGCTGGCCTATAAAAGCGCCGTTGCCGTAGGCGGGGCCGAGCGACGCGCGGCCGGAGAAGGCCAGTCCCAGCGAGGCGGTATGGGAACCCACCGCATAGTCGGGCTTGACCGCCTTCGCCACCAGATCGGGGCGTTGCGGCTTGACGCGTTCGTCGACGTTCTGTCCATAATAACTGTAGGGCCAGCCATAGAAAGCGCCGTTGCGAACTGAGGTGATGTAATCGGGCACGAGATCGTCGCCAATCTCGTCACGCTCGTTCACGGCGACCCAAAGCTTGCCGGTCTCAGGGTTCCAGGAAAGCCCGTTCGGGTTGCGCAGCCCCGATGCGAAGACCCGGATGCTGCGGCTGGACCGATCCACCTCAAGGACGGCGGCGCGGTTCTTTTCCGCCTCTATGCCGTTTTCTCCAGCGTTGCTGTTCGAGCCGACGGTCACATAGAGTTTGCTTCCGTCCGGACTTGCGATCACATCCTTGGTCCAGTGATGGTTGATGTCTCCGGCCGGCAAGTCGACTATCTTTTCTGGTGGCGTGGTTACTCGGGTCTGGCCGTTGGAGTAGGGAAAAGCGACGAGCGCGTCGGTGTCGGCGACATAGAGCTTGCCCTTGGAAAGCGTCATGCCGAAGGGCGAATTAAGGCCTTCTGCGAAAATCCGGCGCACATCGGCGATGCCGTCACCATTGGTGTCGCGCAGCAGAGTGATGCGGTTAGCGCTGGTCGTCGCCGCGCCGGCCCGCCTCATGGCCTGGGTCATGAAGAGCTTTCTGAGGCTGAAGCCATCGTCATGCTTGGCAGGGGCATTGGTTTCAGCAACAAGCACGTCGCCGTTCGGGAGCACATGCAGCCAGCGCGGATGGTCGAGGCCGGTGGCGAAGGCCGTCACTCTCAGCCCCTCCGCCGGGGTCGGCATATCACCTTCCTGCCAGCCTGTTGCTTGGGCGATGTTAACAGTCGGGATCAGCGAGGGTGTTGGTTTCGGCAGAGTGGGGTTGGGGCCGTAGCCGGCTGCCGCCGGCGTTTGCTGCACCGGAACGCTGGAGCAGCTAGCCATGAGGATAACCAATACGACCAGGACCGAGTTTCGCGGGAAGTCGGCGTACATCGGACGTCCTCCGCACGGATTGCGCCGTGGTCTTCGCATAAACGCCATCCAGCGGCGTTTTATTCCAAATTGACATCGAAAACCATGCCGCGCGGTGAATTGGAAGCATTAACACCCCTTGTTCGATTCCAAACCTACAGGAACCGGGGATCAGAAAAGGTAGCAGAAAAGATACTCGCGGTCAGCGCTTAGTTGAGTGGAGAGGTGTCTGCTTCTGCACCCGGAATGGTGGCGGAGGAGGTTGGAAATATAAGGGATAAGTCTGGCCAGAGATTCCGCAACTTAGGGGTCAGGCTGATCGAGGACGCCACAAGGGCGCTTGACCAGCCTGCTCCTGTCCGCGACCAAAAGAGCGGACCGGCGCGAAGATGCGATAGTTGCGCCCAGTCAGTCGCCAGCGGGAAAAGCCAAAAAAGGCCATCCAGGTAAATGCGGAGATCGATGGCCTCTTTTGCAATACTGCAAGGCTTAATAGGCCTTCTTGGGGGCTGCCTTCTTGGCGGCGCCCCTCTTGTGCCTGACTGGGCACTTGTGCTTCCTGGTCACCTTGCAGGCCTTCGTGACGTGCTTCTTCGTGGTCATAGCATCCGAAGCGGGCGCTGAGCTAGTTGCGGCCGTCGCTGCCGGCGCCGGCTTTGTAGCCGCAGCGGCGTTGTTGGGACCGAGAACTGGCATCGAGACGGCGAGCGCGAATGCAAGACCGACGACGGACAGAAGAGACTTTTTCATGTGCCTGTTCCTTGTTTGGCAAGTCGGGTTTGAGCGTCACTCATCTGGATCGATGGGTGTCACTCCGAGCAGCTTCAAAGCTTTCGCGAACATCCGGATCCCCTGCGCCTCTTTCTTCTTGGCGCAGTACCGGTTTCCCTTTCTCTGAAGAGCCTTCGCCGCGGTGACCTGCATTGCCGCGGCATGCGTTTTGAGGGCTTCGTCAACTTGACGGCTAAGATTGGTGCAGCGCTCGGTCCGGGTGAGCGGTGCCACCTTTGAGGTGGGGATTCCGGTCGCTGCCGCGGTAAGCGACAAGCTGAGCAACGCACCCATCAAGTTGATCGAGATTCTGTGCATCGCTTGTCGCAAACCCGAGCAAGTGCAGCACTGCTGCAGCCGATGAACTGACCCTCTTGAGCACAATACGGTTGAATGATTTCTGGAGTTTTTCCTGGATGTTTCTGGATTGTGTCTGGCGGGAAACGTTCGTCTCGCCGGGCGTTCCGACCGCAGCCCTCGATAGCGTCTCCGAGGCAATGGTTGCGGGCCTCGCGGGCGCAATCGATCATCGGCGGCGGATGCGTGCCGGACAGTCGTCACGTATCCGCAACCAGGCGATTTCTGCCTACCACCCGAACAGGAAAGCCGCGCCGCTCTGCCTGTCGCCGGCCTGCACGACGTCGGCGTCGGTGTTTCGGCCAAACTGGAAGATACCGTAGGAATTGTCGTTGCCGTTCTGGCGCAGGGTAGCGGAGTGTCCGCTGCCCTCCTGTCGAATTATGCCGAGATTGCCGGCTCCGTCCTGACCTATGCCGGCACGGTTGTTCCACCCGCGCTGCCTGATATGGGCAGCGCTACGCAGCCCTTTGTAAACCGAATAGGCGCGCAGGCCGAGATCCAGCGCCCGCGCATCGCGAGCCGTCGGAGGCGAGTAGTAGAACCCGATCGAACCGCCCGCCTTCGCCGGAGCGCAGAAGAGGGGCAGGCCGACGGCGCTCGCGAGCGCGATGGCGGCGATAAGTTTTGTGACCTGGCGGTTCATGATGCCTCTCCTTGTGGCTTCATCATCTGATGCGCCACAGTCGCACGGCGAAGCTGAACCGTGGTGGAAGGGTTCGTTCAGCCGCGGTTCAAGACTTGGAGCGGCGCCGCCTTCGACGGAACCGCCGAAGCCTTAAATACTTGGTTTTGCATCACTCCGGGTGGAAATCCACCGCGCACTGCAGTCGTTCCGGTTTGATGAAAATGAAGGGCTCCGGTTGCCCAGAGCCCTCCTTTCGATGCTCGAAGATAGCCGGCGCTCAGGTCGCGCCGGACACCTGTTTGACGCAACTGACACTCGCCGCGCCTGCGGTCACTTTCAGCTCAACCTCATAGGCGCCATTCCCCTCGACACTCATCTGGCCAAGCGACACCGGATTGCCCGGACGGGCGTCAAAGGCGCCCTCCTGCCGGATATTGGCGGAGCCGGATCTGCCACCACGGGAGACGCTGACCTTGTAGGTGCCGTTAATGCTCTCGTCGGCATAAACCATGGGCTCGAGCAGGATGGCGTCGCCTTGGAGCGTGTCCCGGATCTCGCATCGCAGCGGTCCGGAATTCGAGCCATCCTTGCCGGCCGTCGCGGCAGTCGCGCTGGCGACGATCACAGCCAGGAACGCGGCAGATGCCGCTGCTGTTCGCTTATCCAGTTTGGTCATGGATCATCTCCTTGTGATTGCAGGACGGTGGCCGACACCACTCTTGCCGACCTTGCCGACCGTCCACGGTTCAGGGGCAGTCCTGGACGAAGGCGGCGACGTTGCCGCTGCCACCTTGGCTGACGTCGGCATTGCACCCGTGGCCGACCTGGACGCCGGCGGCGATGTTGCCGTTGCCGTCCTGTGTCAGGATCGCGGTGTGGTTCGAGCCGAACTGGGCAATACCTGCGGCGTTCCGGCTGCCGTACTGATAGGTCGCTCCGTAATTGTTGACGCCCTGCTGCCCGATCACCGACCGGTTGCGATGACCATATTGCTGGCCTATGGCGGTGTTGAAGCGGCCATCCTGATAAACGTGTATGCGGTTGCGGTAGCCGTGCTGGGCGCCGCCGGCGGAATTGCGCCAGCCATATTGTTCGATGTTGACGTTGTTGGCCATCGCGGGCGCGACGGCGGTGAAGCCGACGACGGCGGCAAGGGCTGCGGCGACGACTGATGTACGGGTCATGGGACTTCTCCTTCGATGCGGTAGGGACCGCGGGGTTGGACGGCCCCTTTGTAGGAGGTTCGGCCCGAATGGAGGCTGAAGGCTCCATTCAGCGAAAGTTCATGGCCGCTTCATTCAGACATTGCAGAACTGGTAGCGCGTCTCCCTTCAATTGAAGCCATCCCGCCCAGGCGCTCAACCATCGCACCACCAGCCAAGTGCCGGTCCAACGAGGTCAGCCACGGTCACTGTGTTTGGAGACCAGCAGATGAGCGATTAACCCTTGGTCAAAACGGCTTTGATCTGGTGCTGTCGACTGCAAATGACACTAGGCGAGTTCGCGGGGCCCTCGGCAACCCGTTGATTTGCTTGCAGAACAGCAACGGCTGCGGCAACTAAAGAAACTCGTGGAGGCACGTATCCAAAGAGCATCCAATTTGGCCGGGTTCTTGGAAGCTTTTCGAACGTTCTGTCTGCTCCTCCAGCCGAATTGCGTGCGCTTATGAAAGAGATTGGACTTCCTGTCACGGATTGGGGCAAACTCGGGCCGTGCGCTCGCCATCGGGGGTTCGAATCGGAGGAGCGCTACCGCCTTTCCCCCCACTCGCTAGGTAGGAACAAAGACGGAATCCTGGCTTCAGATCGAAAGGAACACGCAATGCCAGAGAATGCGATTTGGAGGCCGCAGCCGCTTCTACGCCGAGAGCTTTCCCGACAGCGCGATGGATGCCGCTCACAGTGCACGGTCGCCACCGCGTCAAAGTGATCCGCTGTACTTCGGGTCTTCCGCTTGCAGTGGTTCCCTGCTTAATTCGAGTAAATCCGCACCAATTATAGAGTTGCCACGTGATACCAATCTACATTGGGTATGACCCACGCGAATCCCGAGTTCTAGAGGTAGCGCGATGGAGCGCCTATCGGCGGACGAGCAGGCCGTTGCAGATACAGCCACTCGTGCTCAAAGAGCTTGAAGCCCAGGGAATCATGAAGCGACCGATGGTGGTTCGTGATGGGAAGCTCTGGTGCCCGATTTCCGAGGCACCGATGGCGACCGAGTTTGCCATATCGCGCTTTGCCGTTCCGTTTATGAGGCAAGGCGGCTGGGCCATGTTCTGCGATTGTGACGTCCTGTTTCTGAAGGATCCAGTCAAGCTGCTCGACCTAGTCGATCCTTCCTACGCGATTATGGCGGTTAAGCACCAGCAACGCGAATCCGAAGCGGTCAAGATGGACGGACAAACGCAGACGTTCTATCGCCGCAAGAACTGGTCGTCGGTCGTTTTGTGGAACCTGGATCATCCGTCCAACAAACGGTTGACCAACGAGATGCTCAATACGTGGCCTGGACGTGACCTCCACGCCTTCAAATGGCTTGAGGACCATGAGATCGGGGAATTACCTTTGGCATGGAATTACCTCGTAGGGGCTTCGGCTTCGGAACTCGACCCCGCCGATGTCTCGCTGGCGCACTACACGCTCGGCGGTCCTTGGTTTGCGGGCTGGTCTGGCGCCACGCAATGGGACGAATTGTGGAGCCGAGAAGAAAGCATTCTGCGCGCGTTTGAGGAACAGGCGGTTCAGATTCCCCCATGAAAACTCGGCTTTTGAATCACTTGCCAACTTTCTCAAAGCCCATTCTTCGCTTGTCCAGGGTCACGGGTCCCGCTTTGGTGATGGGGTCGGCACCGAATTTTCGCCTCCCCGAGGGACATGATGCCGATTGGGCACTTGTGACCGTCAACGCTTCCCAGCTTTTGGCGGAAACCTTCGGTCTTCCCGTTCCTGATGTCGCCCTGATACGCCGCGGCATTTTAGTCGGTGCGGGCGAGCAGGATTGTTACAAGCGTGATTTGTTAAAAGGACGACAGGCAAAGCATCTGATCATCCCGGTTTGGACGGACGTTGAGGACAAGCTGAAAGCCGGTTGTCGTACCTTCAATTATCGTTATGACACCTTGCAAGGGCTTACCAAATGGCAGCTTGCCAACATCGTCTGGCGGCTTAGCGGCAAATATCATGTGTCCCGCCGTTGGCACCGGAAAATCTCCACCGGAGTCTTCGCGATCATGCTGGCGCGTTTCGCTGGTTTCGCTCCTGTTGTAGTCAGCGGGTTTTCCCTGTCTCAGGCCGGGCATGGATACGACACCCGAAATGCCTTTCGATATCACGCCGACGAAGATGCGGCTTTGCTGCGACTGGTCGTGAGAAGAGGAGAGCCAATCTACGCGGAGGATAGAGACTTCGCGGCAGAAACCGGATTGCCCTGGTGGCAGGGACAGATGCCCTGACGAGTGTTTCTTAGACAAACCGCAATATGAGCCCATTCCGAACTTTATAGCAAAGATGAGCTGGCTCCGACGTTGAAAAATGGGACAAAGATTTCTCGGAGTGCGAGCCGACCAACGACCAGCATCCCCCACCTTCGGGAGTTCGGTGCGGTGAATACTTCGATGGTTGATCGGCAGAGCATTAGGTCCATTCTCGTTATTCAGACGAAGTACATCGGGGACGTCATTTTGACCTCGGTGCTCGTGCGAAATCTGCGCCTCGCTTGTCCAAACGCTGCGATAGCCATGCTTTGCGCTGCTGGCCTGCGAGACTTCGTGGCCACCCAGAATATCGCAGACGAGGCCATCGGATTCGACCGTCGAAGTGCTGGTAGAAGTCTGCTTCAGCGAGTGAAGGAATATTCAAGCTTGGCTGCTGACCTCCGCCGCCGAAAATTCGATCTTACCATTGATGTGACTGACTCAAAGACATCAAGGATAGTGCAGAGGGCAATCGGCGCCCCGCTGCGCGTTGGATACAATCCCCCGGACAGGCGCCTGAAATTTTGGGAAGTTCAGCCTGCTAACATATTTGCTGAAGCACGCGGCCATGGAGGCGCACACTATTTGTACCGATATCTGTCCCCGCTTGAAGCGCTTGGGATAGAAATACGCGAAGTGATACCGAGGCTCGAACCCACACCAGTCGGGCGAAGCGCGTCTGCCCAGGTTCTGGCGCGAAGCAATCTGGCTACAAAAGCTTTCGTCGCAGTACACGCTGGAGCAGGGTTCGAAGGGCGGCGTTGGCAACCTGAGAGGTTCGCTGCAGTAATCGACGAGGTTTATGCAACGACGGGCCTGCGGTCACTACTGGTTGGTGGACCCGATGAAAGTGCGACCGCCAAAGCAATCTTGAATGTGGCAACGTCACCTTTGGTGAGCGTTGTTGGTAAGGTCTCGCTTGAGACACTCACTGCTTTGCTTGCGGACGCATTTATCTTTCTGGGAAACGAGAGTGGCCCAATGCACCTGGCCGCGTCGGTCGGAACCCCAGTTGTGGGGTTGTATGGCCTCACGTCGCCCGACATCTGGGGGCCTTTGGGGGTGCTTCACCGCACCGTTGAGCCGCCGTTGCCTTGCCAGTGTGTTGCGCCCGATTTGTGCAAACCCGGCAACCCGAGTGCAGTCTACTGCGTTCATCGGCTACCTGTTGCCAAGGTCGCTCAAGCGACAAGAGACTTGATAGATGCAGTGAGACGACAGGCGGATGAGACGGCCATTTGAACCATCCCATCGTCTCTCACTGCGCATCTAACCTGCCAGCCGCGGCGCTCGGCGGTACCAAACGCACCTGGATCTTCAGGGGTTGGGCCGGCGCCTGACGAGCCGTTGACAGCAAGGGCACATACAGAGAGCTCAGGCTCCTCGCCATGGTTGCGGTAATGTGATCGGCATCCTTATAGATCGGCAAGCCGTTTCGAACGGCGTCGCAATGTCCATTGCTGCAGATCGTTTGAAGTGGATCGACAATGGCAGCACCGTATTTTTCAGCCAGGCGCGCCAAGATCGCACGCGAAAGCGCCTGCCGTTTCTCGACATAATCCCAAGGAGCGGCCACATCGGTGGAACGTCCTGCTATCATCGCCTTGGCGACCGCCTCCGGCATATAATGTCCCATCTCAGGGACATCCATGACCAAGACAACCTTGTTGCCTTGTTGCGTCAACTCTCCCATCAGGCGGTCGAGCGTTTCGACGACCGAGGCGGATCTGTCTTCAAGCGGTGGCGGCACCGACGGGTCGAAATAAACACCCTCGTTCGGCAATTCGGCATCGTGCACGTATTTGGGCCAGTAGGCGACTAGGAAGACGAGCGGGATGTGCCTGGATGCGATCAGATCGCGCACTGCTCCGTTGAAGTCGCCGCACCGTTTGGTCTCGCCGCGCGGTGTGAGCTGAACACCTGGCAAAGGCGGACATGAAGAATGTCCGGCAAAGAGACCAGTAACGCCTATTTGCGTGGCGGCTGCATCAAAAGCCGGAGCCATTGCGCCGGAGTGGGAGTCTCCCCACACGAGGAAAGCGGGATTGTCCGAACCTTCGATGCCGAGCGGGCACAGCTTGCCCATGCGTATATCGGCCGGCGTCGGTCCCGTTGTGTCGGAATCGGCGAAACAGGGCGGAACGCTGAACCGGCTTTCATCGTAGGTCGCGGCGTAGACATTCCGAGCATCAACCGGAAGACGGGATGGGTCGCCCTTGTCGTGGATCATCTGACTTCCAAAGCTGATGGCTACCGCAATCACAAGGACCGCTCCAGCAAACAGCGAACGCCGGCCGATCCAGCCATTGCGACCGCGGAAGGGCTGTTCGATAAACCACCACGAAAAAGCGGCGATGGCGAGCGACGTCAGGGCGATCAGGCTGCCGTGAAGCAAGGACAGTTCACGCCCGGCCATCTCCCGGCTGAACACGATGACGGGCCAATGCCACAGATAAAGCGAGTAGGAGATCAAGCCTATGAATACAACTGGCTTCGATCGCAGGATTTGGCCGACCGGCCCCTGCTCGTCGTGTGCATAGATCACCAGCGCGGCGCCAACGCAGGGCAGCAGTGCCGTCGGGCCGGGAAAGAGAGTGCGATCATCAAATCCGAACACGGCCAAGGCGATCAGCAACATGCCGCCGGCTGCCAAGCCTCCCCGCATGATCGACCGCTTCGGCCTCGGTATCGCGTCGAAGGCAATCAGCGAGCCAACCAGCAGTTCCCAGGCGCGAAACTGCAGCAGATAGAACGCCGCGATCGGCGAATGGAAGACCGTCCATGCGCTCGCCACAAACGAGACGATCAGCAACCCGATCAGGATGGACACCGTATGTCGCTGCGCGAACCGGTTGACCGCGACCAGCAGCAGCGGAAACAGAATGTAGAACTGCTCCTCGACCGCAAGCGACCATGTGTGCACCAGCGGCTTCATCTGCGCACCAATGTCGAAATAGCCGCTTTCTTTCTCGAACTGGATATTCGATGTGAACAACGCTGCGGCCTTCAGGCTGCGGGCGAAATATTCCAGCTCGGCGGGCATCAGCAGGAACCATGCGGCAATGGACGAGGCCGCCAGAACCGCAAAGAGCGCCGGAAAGATCCGCCGGATGCGACGCTCGTAAAAACGCAGCAAGCTGAAACCGCCCCGAGTGATTTCCCCCGAAATCAGCGATGCCATGAGAAAGCCAGAGATGACGAAAAACACGTCGACGCCAACGAAGCCGCCGCCGAAACCCGGAATGCCGGTATGGTACAGCATCACCGGAACGATTGCGAAGGCACGCAGCCCGTCAATATCCCCACGATAAGTAAGCCCCGCTTGCCCATCCCCGTGAATTGAAGCCTGGGCGAATGGACGCCTGAGAACGAGATTCAAACGTTTATTTCCCGAAATATTGCCGGTGGCAGGCGTTTTATAAGCGCAGTATGGCTTCAGCATGACTGGTCTCGATCTTCTGACGAAGGGCGAGGCCATTCCGGGGCCGGTTACGGTACGAAGCTCGATGCGTCCGTCCTCCGGGGTTTTCACAAGCTCGGCGACTTATCTGAACAGTCAACCTGTCTCATTCGGGATTCTGCGGCAAACTCGTTGATATTTCTTGCTCGCTCTGCCAGGCGACGTCCTGAGACAGTTTCGGGCTTGTGACCGAACCCTCGCGGCGCTACCGTCAAGCGGCGATCACTGGTTGCCTGCCCGTTGGAGGCAACGTTCGCGTAGCAGCAGGACCGCCCATCCCAACCGGCGGCCGCCGCGTCGGCGCGAACGGCAAGGCGCGCCGATTGGAGTTCGTTGGCCAGCACGTCACGCGGCGTGTTCGCGTCGGGCTGCGTCCACGTCGGGGAGAAGAGCGAAAGTGGCCGATCGAGGCGCTTCTCGACGACCGATCCAACCAGATTGGCGAAGGGGTTCCGTTGCTGAGTTCCCGGTCAACGGCCGAAAAGGGTGGTATTCTGGCGTAAATTCGTGTGCACTCGGCAGATTTAAACGAGTTGATGTTAAAAAAATGCTTAAAACCAAGAGCATAGAGTAGCCGTTGCGCCCATGATGGACTGGACGGATGGATATGCAATATCAAATAGTTGCAAGAAGCCGTGTGCAAAAATCACACACGAAAGTTCTGCTTCTTTTCTTTTTTCGTTCTCACGACGGAGCCGTCGACAGTCCTAATCGGATGCTCTCTTGCCGCCGATGTTGGCCGCTCCATCGCGTACGTTCGCTGCGATACCCATCGGCCTTAAAGTCCGATGGGCGTCCGATTTCCCTGGGGTTCTTGGAAGCTTTTCGAACTTCTGGGCAGGCCTCAGCCCGAATTGCGGTTGTTCTGGACAAAGCAGGATACTAGATACGCTTTTTGGACGACTTCTAAGGCCCGGCTGATGGCGTGTGCGCTGTTAGAATAGCGCGCGTCAGCACGCATCTCCCGACAATGAACGGCGGCTTTGCGACTCATGTCGGCCATTGGGGCAAACTTTGCCTTTGGCCGGAAGCGGACATCGCAGGTGACAATACTGGAGGTCGCCGTGCGCCAGAAGCAGACGATGCGAACTCGGACCCCGCGATCCGCATTGGTCGGCGTTCGGGCAATCCCGCCAGTCTCAGTGTGCTTGGTTTCGGGTGTCTGCCAGCGGTCCACTACGGCACCGTCTCGTCGGACGTCTCGTCGACCTTCGGCACCGGCTCGATCTCGGCCACCGGCTACGGCGTCGGCGGCACGCTGACCTGGTTCGGCAACAGCGGCTTCTACGTCGATACGCAGGCCCAGGCGACTGGTACGACAGCGACATCAACTCGTACGCTGGTCCTTGACTGGCTGCTTTTCTGCATAGGTCTGGGCGTGGTGCCGTGCAAGCTGCGGCGAACAGCTCGAAATAGCGCATCGTTTAGTCGCCGGATTTGCTGGCCTAGCGCCGGCGAACGCGTTCCAGCATCAGCACTTGCCGTTACTGGTCGTGTGAATAGTGCAGCTCGTTGGAACCTCTTGCGAAATCGGGTGTTAAACCGAGTTTAGGGGACTTTAGCCTCTCATGGAACAACGAGCTTTGCCCTCCAGCATTTCTGGCCCGCGAACCCTGTCGGGTGGCGAGGGCCGTGAAGTAAACATCGCGACCCTCCACTCCGGCAGCGAGCTGGAAGATTTCTTCGAGAATGCAGCCGTGGCTCTCCACCTGGTGGCCAATGACGGCACCATTTTGCGCGCCAATCGAGCCGAACTGGACTTGCTCGGCTATGCCGCGGAGGAATACGTCGGCCGCAACATCCGGGAATTTCACGCGGATGCCGCCGCAATCGACGACATTTTGAACCGCCTTTCTCGGCATGAGCAGCTTCAACACTATCGCGCGAGGTTGCGCGCCAAAGACGGCTCTATGCGTTGGGTGGAGATATCATCGAACGCGCGTTCAGTTGGGGGTCGGTTCCTCAACACCCGCTGCATCACCATCGACGTGACGGAAAAGGTCGAAGCGGAAGAGTTGTTGCGCGAACAGGAGCACAGACTTGCCCTGACCTATCACAGCGCTGGCGTGGGAATCGTGGAAGCTGACGCCGAAGGCCGGCTGCTGCGGGTGAACGGACATTTGTGCCGTCTTTTGGGCTGTACGCAGGAGGACCTTGTTGGCCGATCTATTTTCGATCGAACCTTTCCTTCCGACGTCGAGGCGGATCGCACGAAATATCGCCAACAGGTCGCCGGCGAGATCAAAAGCTACACGATCGAGAAGCGGTTCGTCCGCAAGGACGGGTCGCTTTTCTGGGCTGTCGTAACCTCTTCCAGCGTTTACGACGGCACCGGGCGGTTTCACTACGCAGTACGGGTGCAGCACGATATCACCGAGCGGAAAGAGATTGAGGCGACACTCGCGCAAAGGGCCGAGGAGCAGGCTGCGCTGCATCAATTGACGGAAATGCTGCAGCACGCCCATACCCGCGAAGACGTCTACGAAGCTGCGCTCGATGCGATCCAGCGCGGGCTAAGATGTCAGCGCGCTTCTATTCTGCTTTTGGAAGGCGGGATCATGAAGTTTGTCGCCTGGCGGGGCTTGTCGGACGCGTATCGAAGCGCCGTGGAAGGCCATTCGCCCTGGTCCGCAGCAGACCACGATCCGCAGCCAATTTGTTTGCGCGATGTGGAACAGGCCGAGCTCCCCAGCAACTTAAGACACGCAATCCGAACAGAAGGCATCGGCGCGGTCTGTTTCATTCCGATAATCGAAGGCGGGCGTCTGCTGGGCAAGTTCATGGCCTATTTCGACGAGCCGCATGAATGCTCGGCAGAAGAGATCGAAGTCGCCCGGACAATCGCACGCCAGCTCGGGTTCGGCATTGAGCGTGTTAAGACACAGAATGCGGCCCAGCGACTGGCGGCAATCGTGGAGTCGTCCCATGACGCCATCGTAAGCAAGGATCTCAGAGGCGTCGTCTCGACCTGGAACCGCGGCGCCGAGCGCCTCTTCGGCTATACGGCCGCGGAGATGGTAGGCAAGCCCATCACCACCATCATTCCCGAGGATCGGCTGGATGAGGAGCCGCTGATATTGGGTCGCATCCGCAATGGCGAACTCATAGATCATTTCGAGACGGTTCGCCGCCGCAAAGACGGAACGCTGATAGATATCTCTCTCACAATATCGCCGGTGCGGGATGCGTCCGGCCGTATCGTCGGAGCTTCCAAAATCGCCCGAGACATAACTGACAAAAGGATAGCGGAAGCGAAGATACGAGACAGCGAGCGCCACCTTCAAGACCTGCTCGCTGCCATTCCTGCCGCCATCTACACCACCGACCGCGACGGCAAGATCACCTATTTCAATGAAGCTGCGGTGCAACTCGCCGGCCGCACGCCCGTCATTGGCACCGACGAGTGGTGCGTGACATGGAAGCTCTACTGGCCGGATGGAACCCCGCTTCCCCACGATCAGTGTCCCATGGCCATCTCACTGCGCGAGGGCCGGCCCATCCGAGGATATGAAGCGGTGGCCGAGCGGCCGGATGGAACCCGGGTTCCATTCATTCCCTATCCGACCCCGATGCGCGATGCCGCTGGAAACATCACCGGCGCCATAAACATGCTGGTCGATGTGAGCGAGCGTAAGCAGGCCGAAACCCAGCAACGGATATTGCTCGACGAGCTCAATCATCGCGTGAAGAACAACATGATGATGCTGAAGTCCCTGCTTTCGGTTGCCGCGAGGACCAGCAAGAGTTCGGAGGCGCGGACCGTTCTGGATGAGGCCAGCAAGCGGGTGGCCGCCATGGCTGCCGCTCAGCGGGTCCTCTATGACACGCCCGACGCCGTCAACTTCGGTGCCGGACCTTTCTTGGAAGCTGTTTGCGAGACCGCTAGACAGATGTTCCCCCCGGCTGTGCAGTTGATCTGCGAGGCAGATCCGATCCAACTGCCAAACGACATTGCAATGCCGCTGGCGCTCACTATCAACGAGCTTTTGATCAACGCCGTGAAGTATGGCTTGCCTGGAAATGGGCATGGAACCATTCGCGTTTCCATCAGAAAAAATGGCCGAGCTATTAGCCTGGCGGTCGAGGATGAGGGCCCGGGCTTCGAATTGAATTCTGTGCGCTCGTCTTCGTCAGGCCTGCGACTCGTCGAAGGCTTGGTGCGACAGATCGGCGGGGCTTTCGAAGTCGGCCGGCAGCCGTCCAGATGTATCGTGACCTTTTGCCAGATGCCCCAGGAGATTGGCCTTGCGACCAAGAGCAGCGATACCTGAGTTGAGCCGTGCGGGGGACATCAATGGGTCCTTCAAGCCGCAGGTCGTCTTTTCCCGAGATGAGGTGAGCGGAGAACAGGGCGAAATCACCCGGAACCAGTTGATCTTGGTCGTCGAAGACGACTACCTGATCGCGCTGGATATAGAAGCCGGACTGCTGGCCGAAGGCTTCTCGCTAGCGGGCCTCGCGACCAGCGCCGATGAGGCGATCAGTATGGCGCTCTCGACCAAGCCGGTGCTTGCCCTCATGGATATCCGCTTGTTGGGCGAGCGGGACGGCATCGACGCGGCCGTGGAGTTGTACCGCGATCACGGGATACGATGCATCTTTACGACGGCGCACGGTGATCGCGACTTGAGGCTTCGAGCCGAGACGGCCAGACCGCTGGGCTGGGTGCAGAAACCCTATTCCATAGCGACACTAGTCGCAGCCATTCGAGATGCCTTTCAGGAGCTCGAAAAGGAGAGCTGAACGCGCGGGGAGGGCCATTTAAGCAGTTGGACTTCAGCTCGGCCGGTGCCTGGCACGGCGCGCAGGCGAGCCGTTGCGGAATCCGCACAGGTTGCATAACGGCCAATAGCAGCTTTGCGCCAGACCTGATCCTGAAAGCCGTCGTTGTTCATCTCGCGAGCTTGGGTGCCTCCAAGGTAGGACTCTCCGGTCTGGCCGCCCCTGCTGCAAGGCAACCCCCGACGCGAATTCGCGTTAGAGGGCTAGGGCAGCGAGTTGACACAGCCTGCACGTGAGCTTCACAGGCGGCGTGACCGCAATCAGTCGCGGAAATGGCTAACCTTCATTGACCACTCGGTTGCGCATGCAGCGAGAGGCTCAACCTTACCAGCTTCTCTCCATGCTCGTCGCGGATTTCGATGAACAACTCCTGGCCATCGATGTCCTCGAGGAATTCTCTCGTCAGGTCTATCAGACCTTCTATGGCCTGATGACGCGCGCTCGCGATCCCATCGCATTCGATGCCTACCTCATCCTTGAGGACAACGTCGCGATCACCGCTGTCAAAGAAGTATCTCGCCATCGCACCAGCTCGCCATCAGAATGTGTTTGCGGTCCTTTGATGCAAGTAGGTGGCGTCAAAATCTCCTGCTCGGACGAGGCCGGCCCAGTCAACAGCATGAAACCGGGTGCCCTCGGTAAATATCAGCCCGTTGCGTCGTAGTTCCTGAAGCACTCGGTTCACGTGGACGGTTGATAGGCCCAACGCGTCGGCAAGGACTGCCCGCGTAATCGGAAGATTGGCCACATGATCCTCGATGACTCCCATCGAGTGAAGGCGGACGATCAATTCGCACAATATGTGAGCCATACGAGTATAGGCGTCGCGCCTTCCAACGTTGGTAACCCATTCTCGGTATATTGCTGCATCGATCAGCGTCGAGCGCCAAAAAATGGTTGCTATGGAGGCATGTCGGTCACAGATGGCTCGTAAGGTATCGTGCCGCATGAAGCCGAGACTGGTGCGCGTCAGCGACGAGAAGGTGCAGTCAAGCACCGAGAGATGCATTCCGTGCAGATCGGGAATATCGCCCGGAACAAAGAATGACGTGATCTGCCGTTTGCCCTCGCCGGTAAGCTTGGTCGTTCCCACCAACCCCTCCAGGACGACGAACGAATGAGTGGGGCCATCTCCCTCGCGCACAATGTCCTCGTTCGCCGCACAGTCCCTTTTTGAAAGAGGGATGGCTTCTAAAATAGCTACGTCTGACTGGGTCAGATCGGAGATGTTCTGAAGCTTACGGATCAGAAGGTTCGGAGAAGGGACATGTGCCAATTTGGGTGACCGGTTTGGGTTGCCTCCCGAACATGGATCGGGCGCTAATGTTCCCGATCGCGTCTGTCGAGCGGCTTTGCCTCCAAGAAAGAGCGCTTGCAAATGTTCTAGGAGCTGGTTGCGGCGGCCTCGGCTTATGGGTGATGGCTTTCGCGTCTCGAACGAGCGAGGACCAGTTCGTGCCGAGTAGCGAGATCAACTGTCGTGCCTGTGCCTCGGTAATCCCGGTTTCTTCCAAAAGCCTCTGCACGAGGTCGCGGCCCGAGATAATTGGCATAGGCGTGGCTTCAAAGAGGCATGACCGCAACAAGGGATAAGACATCGTTTGACGAGGCTTGATCGGCTTGGCCGGTGTGAGCAAAAAGGCGCTTTCTTATCGTACTCGATCCACACGTTTCGACCCGCGGCAAGCTGGGCCACATCGGGCTTACTGTCCTTGGCATGTCGCTCGATGGAGCGTCGGTTCATCAGAGAGCGGCAACGCGATGGCATTTGAGCACCCAAGCGCGATGGCGTGTACAAAGGAGGTAAACAGCGGCTGGATAGAAGCCGTGTTATGGTCCTCCAGGCCGACGGCCTTGGCATGGCTGGCATCGCTAAGGTTATTGGTTGCTCCAGAATGGAGGTATACCGCACTATTCAGTCGCACCACGTTGCTCGGCCCCTAGTGCTGATCTCGTCAGCGAAGGATGTTTCGGTTTCACCGGAATTGCGCACTGAACCCGGAGCTGCATCAGCTCGCTGCCGGTGATATCCCGGATTGTGCACACCACATCGCGGTCCTTTCCACCAATTACCAGCCTGCGCGCTACCTCGAAGGCCCTCTCCTTGGCTTCCTTGAGGCCCGGAAGGTTGGTCCCTCGCGCATCGTGGTAGACATCGCCGCTGTGGGACAGATCAAAGAAAAACCTGGCCATGACGCCTCATGATGCCGCGGGTGACTGGCGGGCACTCGTAATCTGATGATGAAGGGACGGACGGAGGTTGGCCTCAGTAAATCCCCAGGACAATAACGAGGATGATTCCGATCGCTGCCAAGGTCATGACCGCGACCATTGCGGCTTCAAACGGGCCGACGCCGTTTCTTACGAAATTCATGGTGCGTCCCCGCATGTCCCTGTCCTTTTCTGGTGTCCAAGCTAGGCCGCGACGTGTTCCCGTGGAATAACACATGTTAGCGGGGCACGAAAAAACTGTTTCTGAGCTTAGGCACACCTGAAACTGAAATCGGGTCTTGGCGAGAGCTGCGACCGCCTGCTCGTATGAAGTCTTCAGTCGTGAGCTCGAGAGTGCGTCATCGGCTCGCCATCGATTGTTAGAACGACAGAAATGGATTTGATCCTGTTCTAACGGCCTCTCGGCCGGAACAGCGAAACTTGGCGGCCTTAAATCCGAAAAATCGAAAAAGGCTATCATATGTAATCGCGTGCGGTGCCTCACCTTGCGTAATTGCTGGGTCAACGAGCTTTTCGGGCGAGGACGCAATGCTGTATCCAGGTCGGTTTTTGGAGGCGAACGAAATCGGGATGCTCGTTCGCGTTCTTCAGACAGTCTGCAAAGAGCGCGGCATTTTACCCGTTTCGGAACAGGGGGAGCGCTTAGCTTCCCATTTGCTCAAGCTATTTATGAACGGCTTGACTGGGGAGCATGAGTTGCTTGACGCCGAGAGGAACCGGGCTCGACGGCACTGCCAGTCCTTCCGGCAGCTCTCTGCCGGTCACGCGTGCACGGGGGAGGCCGCGTGAATAAGTCCTGCAATGTCGCTCCGACTGCGGCCCACCACACTGCGGATCGTGGTCGTTCGCTCCGAAGCGCTTGACCTGCACGATGGCGCTCGCGGCGGGCAACAAAAAATAGGAACGTTCCCTTTTGTCAGGCATTTTCCTCGGTCTGCATCTCATCCACTCCTAATTGCCGGGCCCGGAAAATTGCCAGCCACAGAGCATAATCCGTCGAACCCTCGCGCCGGTGAGATCTCGATCGTCAATCTCATTCCTGCCTTGCGGGCATTTGCGCGAACGTTCTGTCGGGGGGCCGACGACGCCGACGATCTCGTGCAGGAGAACTTGACCAAGGCACTTACCAACGTGGACAAGTTCGAGCCCGGCACGCGCCTGAAGTCCTGGCTCTTCACGATCATGCGCAACACGTATTTTACGCGTATCAAGGCCGCGGCGCGGGAGGCCCCAGGGCTGCTCGACTGCGCCTCCAGCCGGCCAATTTCGGAACCGTCCCAGGATAGGTCCGTCTAAAGCAGGGAAGTGCATCAAGCCATCCAGAAGCTGCCGTCCCATCAGGGTGAGGTTTTGATGCTGATTGGTGTGCTAGGCGTAAGCTACGAAGAAACCGCGGAGATATGCGGTTGCGCCGTCGGCACCGTCAAAAGCCGTCTCAACCGTGCCCGTGCCGGTGTTCTAGGGCTCCTCGGGGAAAGCTCGCCGCAAGAGCTGATCGAGCGACGACTTCAATTTTCGGGCAACCATTGGGACACTGAAGGCGCAAGACGCTAAGACCGCCAAATCTACCGGCGCTGAGCTGCCTTCATTGCCTTCGCTTCTCTCATCAACGAGGCCCAATTCAGGCCGAGCAAAGAAACAAGTTCGAGCGCCTGCGCTTCGGTGATGCCCGTGTTTGCGACCAGCCGCCGAACGAATTCGTCCACTTCCGGAGTTCTGCTATCCTGCGCCATCGGCACGACTCGCAATCGGCTACGACAACTCGTCTATTTTAGCGTTCCACCGCTCAGCGCTGGCGCAACGATAGCGGCAACGACGAGCCTTGGAGCCCAATCTCAAGCAATGCTGCATCTTCGCCGGTGACGTCTTCAACCGCGCTCGCCGGTGATGTCGCTCTTGCGTTTTTCGATCAGCGCGTTCTCCAGTTCGAGTGCAAGCTTTGTGAGCCGGTCAGAAACATGTTCCCGCCCGATAGCGGTCAACAGCGAAGCGATCTCCTGATCCAAGCTGTGGATCGCCTGGGCGCAAAGATCGCCCTCTCTCCTGCGAGACATCGCGTTCACTCAAACAGCAGAGGCCTTGAATTCACTGAGATACACCGGGTCCGAACTGCCGCCCGCACGTTATGTTCCGCCGGCGCGGCGGATAAGGGAACCGGCACATCGTCGAAGCTGCCAACCTTTTCGCCGTCCAGCGGTCCTTCGCTCCCCAGCCATACTTGCGGCCTTCGCGGCCGCACAGGAATCGAATTCCATCGCGCCCTCGCTGGCCCCCGGCGATGGCGTGGCCGATCAGAACCGCGCCGGGGCTTTCGTCGGCATCAGCCGGATCGAAAGCACCACAGCCCGAATCGCGGTGATGAAGTCCGTAACAGGAACAGACGACGGCACCGTTCTGAATCGTCATGCATCGCGCCAGTCGGTGATCAGGGAGCGGCAGGCCCGCTGCGATGGAACGCCAAAGCTATGGCGGACAGCACGCCGCGATCAGTTCGGCCCCGTCGGGAAGCAGACGGCCGGCCGGTCGTCGTTCGCACGAAAGGCAGGGGCGTCGCCCTGCGCATGATTTCGGTGAGTCCGAAGACACCCAGGAATTGATCGAATGGGACGAATTCTTCCGCATTTTCGACGAGAACGATCTCGTCTTTCCTGCGTCAGAGCGCAGCCAAATATGTCGGCAGGCCGAGATGATGGCGCCGCTGAGGGGGAGGAGGCCCGCAGCGGCGCCGCGGCAGGCGGTCAGGCTGCCGCATTAGTAGGCTGCGCTCAATCGAACGGCTTATCCGTCGGCCTCGGCGTCGGTCCGGTCTCGCGCCGGCGGCCAGTGTTGCGGTTGGCAATGCGGCTGTCCAGCGGCGAGGTCGCCGGCTCCCGGGCGCCAGCAGTCTTTGGAACAGTTGGTCTCGCGCCCGCATCGCTGTCCTGCGCATCGCGACGCGGATGCGGAAGGCCTTCGGGGCCGGGCGTCTTCACCGCAGGCTTGGACGGGTCTTTCGCTTGAGCCATTTCGAATCCTTTCTGGTTCAGCAAGAGATATGCTAGGCGACCCGCGTGATCAGCCGTGCGGGCGCATCACCACCTTGATGCATCCATCCTGCTTGTCGCGGAACGTTTTGTAGAGGCCGGGTCCTTCGTCCAGACCGGCGCGGTGCGTGATGACGAAAGTCGGATCGATGTCGCCGTTCAGCACCTTCTGAAGGAGCGGCTGGAGATAACGCTGCGTGTGGGTCTGGCCCATACGAAACGTCAGCCCCTTGTTCATCGCCGCGCCGAACGGGATGTGGTCGACGAGGCCAATATAGACGCCAGGCACCGAGATGGTGCCGCCCTTGCGGCAGCAATAGATCGCCTCGCGCAGCACATGCGGCCGGTCGGTGCCAAGATAAACGGTGGTCTTGGCCTTATCGAGCATGGAATCGGGCGTGGCGGTGGCATCGGCTTCGGTGCCGACACAGTCGATGCAACTGTCCGGGCCGCGCCCGTCCGTCATGGCCATCAGCGCATCGTAGATATCGGAGTTGCTGAAATCGAGTGTCTCTGCCTTGCCGTGGTCGCGCGCCATGGCGAGCCGCTCCGGCACTTTGTCGATGGCGATGACGCGCCCGGCGCCGAGCATCCACGCGCTCTGGATTGCGAACTGACCGACCGGACCGCAGCCCCAGATGGCGACGGTGTCGCCTTCCTGGATACCGGCGTTCTCGGCTGCCATATAGCCGGTGGGAAAGATATCGGAGAGGAACAGCACCTGCTCGTCATCGATGCCGTCAGGCACCTTGATCGGGCCGACATCCGCAAACGGCACTCGCAGATATTCGGCCTGTCCGCCCCAATAGCCGCCGACCAGATGCGAATAGCCAAACAGGCCCGCGGGCGACTGGCCCATGACCTTGGCGGCCTGCTCGGCATTAGGGTTCGACCGGTCGCAGAGCGAAAACAGTCCGTTCTGGCAGAACCAGCATTCTCCGCAGGAGATGTTAAAGGGAACAACCACTCGATCGCCCTTCTTGAATTTCGTATGGTTGCGGCCAACCTCCACCACTTCGCCCATGGTCTCATGACCCAGCACGTCGCCCGATTTCATCGTGGGCATGTAGCCGTCCATCAGATGCAGGTCCGAGCCGCATATGGCGCAGCAGGTCACCTTGATGACGATGTCGCGGTCGTCCTCGATCGTTGGATCGGCGACCTGTTCACAACGAATGTCGCCTTTGCCATGCCAGGTCAGGGCTTTCATCGGGTCGTTCTCTATGAGTGTCGATGCTAGCGGATGTGGCCGAACTGGCGCTGGGCTGGAATGTTCCGGATCGCGTCCGCGCTCTCAGTGATCTTTCGCCGTGCCCGGTTCGGCCATGTTGCGGTGCTGTTCGGCCAACGTGCCGGCCGGCGTGACGTGTGCGGCGGCAACTTGCATCTTGTTCTTCCAACCGCTGACAACCTGTTCCTCACCGGCCAGCATGGCGTCATAGCCGTCCCTGGCCACATCGACAGGATTGTCCTTTTCTTGTACCCCGATCTCGGTATCCATCATGTCGGCGCGTTCGAAGAAACGGGTCTGCGTGGCGCCCGGCATCAGCACTGTCACGCTCACGCCGCTATCCTTCAGCTCATGACGCAGCGCGATGGCGAAGGAATCAATGAATGCCTTGGTTCCGGTATAGACCGCCTGGAAAGTGCCCGGCATGAAGCCGGCGATCGAGCCGGTAAACAGGATCCTGCCGCGACCGCGCCGGACCATTTTGCGGCCGAGCCGATGAGCGAGATAGACCGTGCCGGTGATATTGGTATCGATGACGCGGCGTGCCTCGCTCCAGTCCTGGTCGACAAAGCCCCGGCCCAGGCCGCGCCCCGCATTGAGGAACAGAAGATCGATGTCGCGGTCGCCGATCTCGGCGATCAATTTGTCTGCGCCTTCCTCGCTTGCAAGATTGGCCTCCACCGCGTCGACCGAGACGCCATGCGACCGGAGCGCATCAGCGGCCTGCTCTATGGCCGGCTCGTCGGCGGCGATGACAAGGTCATAGCGGTCCTTGGCGCAGAGTTTCGCGAGCTCCTTGCCGATGCCGCTCGAGGCGCCGGTGACGACCGCCAGTTTCCCGTTGTCCATTGGATGCTCCTGAGTGGTTCGGCCGAACATCCGGCTGAGCAGAATGTTCCTCGGGCAGGAGGCTTTCCTGGCGCTCGAACTGCCATGCAATCGCCGAGCAAACCGCGTGGGGCAATCCGGCTGATCAGCCAAGAGCAATGGCCATGGGACTCTTGCGGACCTGAACAAGAAGCTGACCGAAAACCTGCACGCCCATGGCAGTTGTTGAGCGATCCGAGCGCCGACGCGCCGCGGGCGGGTGAAGGAGATCGTCGAATTTTCTCATACTCTTCGTGTAGCCTTTGGCGCGAAACGGTAAGCTGCAGATCCTCGGGATTATCCACGAACATATTTATGAACAGGACTGACTCGGCGACCGCTCGACCCGCTGGCGCGGCTACGGGGATCGATTCTGGAACCTGACGGAACTTTTGGGCAGGGGAGCTTTGTATCGTCGGCACCAAGACCAAGAGGCAGGGATGCAAGTTCTCGACATAGAAAATTGAGAACGGCAGGCCGCCGGCGGTCAGCTGCCTACAATCAGTGCAGCAAACGGTCGCCTCGCAGCTGCGCTATCTTGCGCATGATGGCGTTGAGCCAGTCTGCGATCGAAGACCCCTCGGGCCTCTCGTCGATATCCTCGAGCGCCTGTTCCAAAGTGAGCTCGACAAGACGGTCGGAAGCGCCGGCATCGTCCAGCAGCAGGCGCGCGGTGAGCCGAAGCTTGGGGAGCAGCGCGACCGCGTCCTCCGCTGTGGACGCCGGCTGTGCGACGGTCAATGGCTCTGCGGAGGGCTCCGGCGCAAACAATGCATCGATTACGGCGACGCGGCTTGAAGATTTGCTCAGGCTGCTCGCAAAACGCAAATGCTCGGGAATGGCAATCTCGTCATAGCCGCTGAAGAACACAAAGGGCACGTTGCGCCGCATCAATTCGTCCGCAACCGGAAAAACGTGGCAGCCATGCAGGTCGATGTCCAGGATAGCGGCCTCCGCCGCCTGCGCATGCCGGCCGGCCTGCTCCACCGTCGCTGCCGGTCCGAGGATGATAGCACCCATGTGAGCGAAGAAATCCGCTAGATCGCTGGCCAGCAGCCACTCGTCTTCCGCGATCAACAGATGAAGTCCCCTGAGGTTTCGCACACAAAGCTCCTTTTTCGTAACCGGTCGCGGACCTCAGTCGCGGAGGCATACCGCGCCGACACTGGCGCACGTATCAACAAGGTCGGAAGCAAAACGATAGAACGCGCCTGTGGGTGAACCGTTCCAGCAGTTCGCTGGGTGCGCTTCGACCCGATCTGGCAGCTTTACTGACTGCTCCCGCGCAATCCTACAGGCGCTGGAGAGATTCCTGATCGGCTTCGGAAGGCAGAGGGCGGCGTCGGCTTCCACATTAGCGACAGCTGCGCCGAACAAGGGGAGTTCGCCAGTCCAGCAAACCACCCGAGCAGGAACCTTTTTTCCGTGGGTGGGTTAGTGGGCAGGCATTAACCCATGTTAGGGGAACGGCCGTGGCGCAAAAGATTCGTGAAGCACTGCTATCCGAACAGGAACCGTCCGGGACCACACTGGATCGCAGCATGAGTGGCCGGTTGGACTCGTTGACATACGAGGATGCACCTTCTCGAATGCTGGAGCTGGCGCGCAAGCTCGACACCGCGATTGCGTTGCGCGCGCGCAAAGCCAAGCCGAGCTGAGACGCTGACGCCGGTAATAGCGAGACGATCGGAGCCCGGTGTTCGTTCGATCTGGAAGCTGTACGGAGGCGATCGAATGAGACGTATAATGCGAAGCCTCCTTGCCGAGATTCTGCCCGGTTGGCCGCGGCGAAAGGCAGGAGTCTTGACGCCGAGGCAAGATTCGGCCCTTGTGTCGACGGACACAAGATCTGATGTCCGGACCGCCAAGCGCTCAAGCGACGCAGGGGATCACAAGGCTCTCGCAAATAGCGGTTCGCCGGCCCTTTCGACTGCCCGCCGGTTCGAAATCAGATTGCTCCTCCAGCAATCACGGTCCCATTCAAGCAAGGGCGCGTCGCCCTGCAGGGCGACGGGCCCTTTTGATGGGGATCGTGTCTCAGGAAGTGGTGTAGCCGACGGCGCTGGCGCCGCGCTCTTCCGCAGGAAGCCGGGCTGATCAGCGAGCCACGGCTGGCAGGGCTGATGAGCGGATCATCGCTCATCCGTCTGATGGTTTCCAGTGTCATGTAGCGGGCCCGCTGCACGGCCATTCATCACTCTGCTCGAGCAGGATTGCGCCGACGAGGCGGACGATGGCGTTTCGTTCGGGAAGATCCCGACCACGTCGGTTCGGCGCTTGATCTCGCCGTTGAGACGCGCGATCGGATTGGTCGAGTGCCGCTTGGCGCAATGCTCCTTGGGGAAGGTCATGTAGGCCACCACGTCAGGTTCGGCGTCGTCCGTGATGGCGGCGAGCTTAGGGACCTCTGGCCGGATCTGGTCGGCGACGGCGCGCCATTGGGTGACCGTCGTCGCGCCGCGTGACCCTGATCTTGCCGATCAGGCGCTGTTCCTCGGGAAGCGAAATTGGAACTGACGCAGCCTAAAGCGATGGGCACTTCCTAAAGGGACTCTTTACGCTCCTGCGCATTTATCGGCTTCGGTGATTTGGGGATGGCATGGGGGCTATCTCACGCGATCGCGGAGCAGAAACAGAAGCGCTTCGAAATTCGCGAAATCGAAGACCTGCGGTGCTGGCCTATGCGGCCGCGGAACTGCGGAGCAGTTGCCATGGCGTGTGCATCGTAAACCGCGGTGCTGCTCGATGGGTAGCGTTGGACGAGAGCCAAAACCGGTCTGGCCAGTTTGCAAGCCCGTGTCACTCAGGGCATCGTGGAGTGCCGCCGCGATCGAAGCCTGGAACATCTAACGCTGTTCTGGGTTGGGCCCCCGTCGCGTGGGAGCAAACGTTTCATCGCCGAGAGCGCCGTAAGGAATTCAATATCAATTTCGGTGCGCAACATCCGGCGGCGCACGGCGGAGCAAGACAAAGTTTGATGCCTGATCTTCTTCCGCTCAGTTTCGACAGCTTCTTCATGGCGGGGTTCGAGTGTTCTTCGCATCATCGGAAAGATGGCCTACGTCTGGACCTTGTCCGGGCCACTAGCCACGACATCCACGCTGAGGACGACTACCGTCGATGCTCGAAGTTGGGATTGAGAACCATTCGTGATGGACTGCGGTGGCATCTGATCGAAACGGCGCCGGGCGTCTACGATTGGTCGAATTGGAAGTCCATGCTGGATGCCGCGAGTGCCGCCGGCGTTCAGGTCATTTGGGATATCTTTCACTACGGCTCTCCCGATCACCTCGACCAGGGCAGCGAACAGATGATCCAGAGCTATGCTTCCTTCGCAGCCGAAGCGATCCGACTGCACCGAGCGGTGACCGGGAAAGCCGCGGTGGTCTGTCCCATCAACGAAATATCGTTCTTCGCATGGGCGGTCGAAGTCGGATATTTTCCGCCAGCCGGACCTAGAAAGAGGGGGTGGTTCAAGCGGCATCTGGTCAAGGCGGCCGTACAGGGTATCCGTGCAATGCGTGAAGCAGACCCCGAATGCCGTTTCGTGTGGGCAGAACCGCTCATCCACATCGCGCCGCGCGACCGCACTCGTCAGGAGGTCCGTCGTGCGGAGAGGGCCCGCCAAGGGCAGTTCGAAGCATATGACATGCTGATGGGCCGTATCGAGCCAGGGCTGGGAGGAGCCGAGGATCTGATCGATGTGATTGGCCTCAACTTCTATCCGCACAACCAATGGTACCTGCATGGGCCGACAATCCCGATGGGCCACCATGAATACCGGGCTCTATCAGAGATGCTTGTCGAGGTCGCCCGACGCTATGCCAAACCCCTATATATCGCAGAGACCGGCGCCGAAGGATCCGCAGGACCCGCATGGCTTCACTACGTATGCGATGAAGTTCGGACCGCGATCAGTCAAGGAGCTCCGGTCGAAGGAATCTGCCTCTATCCGATCACGGCTTATCCTGGATGGGACAATTCTCGGCACGCCGAGGTTGGCCTTTTTTCCGTCATCCATGCGGATGGTTTACGCCGCGTTCGTCAACCGATGGCCGATGAACTCGGGAGGCAGCAGAAGCTATTCGCTGACATTTTTGACTCGCGCGACCTGGCGGTGCCGGACGACCGCAGTGGCGGCTAAGCGGGCGTCGCGATGGCCGTCTGCAAATCATCCGCAATCGGTACCGTCTTCTGAATGCGCGCGAAAGTGGCCAAGGCCTGTCCTACGACCTGATCCATATTGTAGTAGCGATACGTTGCCAAACGGCCGACGAACCACACGTCGGGGCAATTTGCAGAAAGCGCTTCATATTGTTTGTATAGCGCTTCGTTTTCCGAACGCGGCACCGGGTAATAGGGGTCGCCAATGTCTGTCGGATATTCGTAGGTGAGGCTCGTCCGGACATTCTTCTGACCAGTCAAATGCTTGTACTCGGTGATGCGCGTATAGGCTTCCGTTTGGGGATAATTGACCACGGCCACCGGCTGAAACTGCTCGCAGTCGAGGGTGACATGCTCGAAGCGCAATGAACGATAAGGCAGACGGCCAAGCTTCCAGTCAAAGAATTCATCGATCGGTCCGGTGTAGATCAGCCGCCGGAAGGGAATTCGCTCTCGGACCTCGCGATAATCGGTCTGCAACATGATCTTGATGTTAGGATTGTCCAACATCCGTTCGAACATGCGCGTGTAGCCGGCCGCCGGCATCTGCTGGAAGCTATCGCCGAAATAGCGATCGTCGCGGTTCGTTCTGGTCGGAACGCGGGCCGTCACGGACTTGCTCAACTGGCTGGGATCGACCCCCCACTGCTTCCTGGTGTAGCCGCGGAAGAATTTCTCATAGAGTTCTCTGCCCACGGTGCTGACAACCACATCCTCGGCAGTATTGACTTCGTCAATGGTTTCACGACGCGACGCGAAAAAGTCTTCCAGCTCTGCCGAGCTCAGCTGCAGACCGTAAAGGCGGTTGATCGTGTCGAGATTGATCGGAATCGGCAAAAGCTTGCCGTCGACGAAAGCGAGGACACGGTGCTCGTAAGGCCGCCATGCGGTGAAGTACGACAGATAGTCGACGATCGACTGGGCGTTGGTGTGGAATATATGCGGTCCGTAACGATGAATGAGGATGCCCGCTTCGTTATAGCAATCATACGCGTTGCCGCCGATGTGGCTGCGGCGGTCGATGAGGAGAACGCTTTCGCCCCTTTGCGAGGCGATCCGTTCCGCGAGAACACTGCCGGCAAAGCCCGCTCCGACGATCAGCCAGTCGAACATGTCATGCGCTCCTGCGGAAGGGCACGACCTTCTTGCTTGCACCGGCCTGCTTGATGTGGGCGGCCATGGCCTCCCATGTTCGCTGCCAGGACATGTTGGCGAGATAGGCATCGACCGCTGGCAGCCGCGCGTCGCGCGGCTGCGCCAGCAGTGCGCGCAGCTTGGGCTCGATATCTTCGGCGTCCGCAATATCGACGAGGCCCGCGGCGCCGTAGCTCCGCACGACATCGACGATTGCAGTCGAGATCACGGGCAGACCCGCGGCGAGGAACTCGGGAGTTTTCGTCGGACTGATGAAGCGCGTGGCTTCGTTGAGCGCGAACGGCATCCAGCCCACTTCCCAATGCCGGAGGTACTCGGGCAGATCCGTGTAGGCTTTGTTGCCGAGCCAATGCAGGTTTTCGGCTCTCGGCAGGCGGTCAGGATCGATCTTCACAACCGGACCGAGCATCACGAAGTGCACGTCCGGCATCGTCCTTGAAGCCTGCGCCACGAGACCCATGTCGAGGCGTTCGTCGATGACGCCGAAGAAGCCCACCCGAGGGTGTGGGATGGCCAGTTGATCCGCTGGTTCCTCGCCTGGCGTCCTCGCCTTGTGAAAGTGGCTGACGTCGATGCTGCTGGGGAAGGGATAGATTGCCCGATGCTGGCAGCGCTTCGCTTCGAACAGGCTTAGGCCGCCAGTGAAGACGACATCGGCGCGCTCGAAGAGCGCCCGTTCCATCAGCGCAAGTTGGGCCGGCGCATTCTTGAATGCCGAAAGCTCGTCCATACAGTCATAGACGCATACGTCGAAGTTGACATGCGCGCTGAACCGCAAGGCCATCGGGGTATAATACCAGGCGGTCAACTGAGCGTGCGGCGTCGACGCGATGATCCGGTCAAGATATCTGCGCTGGATCGCGTCCGCCCTGGCGGGGCTGGTGCCGATCGGCAGCAAGGGGGTCGCGATCCGGACGCCCGGCGCCACGTCGCAAAACCGAATGGACGAATGTGAGCATTCTTCGAAGATCGGTTCCTCGAAGTAGATGATCTGATGCTCTTGCGAGGCAAGGGTGAGAATGTGCTGTGGGCGTTGATAAACGAAATTCCATCGCAAATGGGAAAAGCATATCAGTAAATCTTGTCCTTTTCTGGTTCTGGTGGTGGCCGGTATTCTTATCGCCGCATCCATGTAAGCTTTTCCCTGATGACATTGCCGTTGAGACTGCGAATAAAATTTGTTGTTCGCGAGCTGCAAAAATCGTTTGCAGCCATGTGTCTAACTGTCCGCCGAATAACTTGTTCCAGCCGCGGACCGCGGGATATATGCAAGCCGGCGCATTGCATCAGACGGTGCGGTGATCGTTTGCAAGCAGCTTCCTGGGGACGGCCGCTCGGATGCCGCATTTCCGTTGAATGAGCAGCTAAAATATTCGACGGCTTGAATTGATTCGTCGGACCGAAGCGCCAGGGGCGTTACGGCCGGCAATCGCTGGGGCAGAAAATGAAGATCGATTTTGAGACGAATGTGTTCCCGTTGTTCCACCCTCAGGTGGTGGACGATCTGAAGGACCCGTGCCCGGTTTATGATGGCCGGCTCTGGCATGTGTTCGGGTCGAGCGGCACGGTAACCAGCGAGAGCTGGAAGATCCTTCACGCCACCGCGCCCGAACTGCAGGGACCCTGGACCGAGCACGCGCCGATCGAACTGCCTATCACGGGTTCGGGCGTTGCGGCGCCGGGTGTCGTGCACGAAGACGGCGTCTTCCATATGTTCATCCAAACGGAGTTCATGAAATCAGGCGGCCGTTGCGAACACGCGGTCTCCAACGACGGGTTCAACTGGGTGGTGCTCAACCCGGCAATCCTGTCCTTGCCGGGAACGGATGAAGACGGCATCTATGATCCGCATCCGGCTCTCGTCGGCGGCAAACGCTACATGGTTTATTCCGGCATGCCGAAATTCACCCGCGTCCCGCAGCCGGATATCTATCTGGCGCGAAGCCAGTCCGATTCATGGTTCGGGCCTTGGAAGCGCTTGGGCAAAATCCTGGATCACAACGACATCCCTCACCACAACACACGGGAAGACCCCGACTACGAATGGGGAATTGAAGGCGCCCAATTGGTGGAGCTTCCGGATGGTCGCGTGCTCCTCAACGCCACCTGCTTCCTTCCGCACGGACCGAGGGGTAGCCGGCAGCGGGTGTTCTTCGCCATCGCGGACGCCGTTACCGGACCTTACGTCTCGATAGGTCCTGTGCTTGATCCGGACGGACCTGGAGAAAACGGCCACTCGACAGTGATGATCGACGGCGAGCGACTGACCCTCTTCTACCAGAGTCGCGTTGCGGCGACGAATCATCGCTGGCGCTATGGGTTGGCGAGCTTCGACGTGTCCCTGCTCTCGAAAGTGGCCTGACCGGCTCTCACAAGCTCGCGGGCCTATTGCGAGGTTTCGTTGCGTTTGGCCTCCACGGGCGCCCCCGCGGTAACATTGCCGTCGGGAACAATGTCTCTTTGGCATAGTTCGGTCGCGTTCGTGCGGAGAGCGGCCAAGCATGTGTTGACAGCAAAAACCGGAAATTCGCGGCCCAAGCCCCGACGGCGGATCGGGCAAGTTTTCATTCCTTGCACGACCCTGTCGGCAAGCGGGCTGGACCCACAAGCTGATGCGAGGACCTCGTGCGCCGCCGTATGAATGTTTTCAATTTCGCACGTGACAGCGCTGAAAGCGAAGTGCGCGATCCAAATCGGATTTCGACAAGCGATGCAGATCAGCTCGGTTATTTCGCCGCGGTAAATGGGATCACAGAGGAAACAGGCACGGGAACTGATCCAAAACCACGGAGGCAATCTTGCCGTGCTCGTCAAGGAAGCTCGGAAGCTGCGAGAACCCAAATGACCAAGCCTGATGGAATTTACCCCGGCTCACAAGAAGCTTCGCGCGCCCCGGTATGCATGGGCCGGCTTCTGCGGCGGAGGCCCGGCCGATGTCCAGGAGATGGAGGTCGGCTGTTCATCTGTCATGCCATCAATGCGAGACCTCAGGTCGGGCGTTGGTGCGGTGTTATGGAGAAGGCGATGCCAATCACAAGAGTTTCGAAGGGCCCGTTCACGCCTCATGAGGCGAGGTTTTTTTGACCCACGTGCTCGAATCTGGTGGGACGGCCAACGAAAGCGAAGCCCAGAGAGAGGCGCGCTCATCGCGACTGGTCGCCAATTGCATGACTGGCATGTCAGACGAGCGGGAGTTGAGGGAGCTCTCGCATAAGCCGCTTGGTAGGTAAAATTGCGTCGATCCGGGAAGAGCAACAGCTGTGCAGGACGTGATTGGCGCGTTAGCGTGCAAGGTGTCGATGCTGCCGTTGAGACGACTGCCGATCCAGTGGCGGGCAATCATCCTCTCTTGGGTCGGCAATGACCAGCGATCCTCTTATCCCGCTCGCGAAATCCATTCGAGAGCGCGACGCGGTGCTGTTTGTTGGGGCAGGCGTCTCGATGAGCGTCGGCCTGCCCTCCTGGGAGAAGCTGATCGAGCGAATGGCGGATGAACTCGGCTTGGAAATGGACCTTAGCAGGCAGCGCGGCCGCTTCCAGACTCTGGCCGAGTATTACCGTATCGAGCATGGCAGCATCGGACCACTGCGCAGTTGGATGGACCGGCACTGGACCGTCAGCCGCGATAAGATCGAACAGTCCGAATTGCACCGTCTCATCGTCGCGCTGAACTTCCCGGTGATCTATACGACGAACTATGATCGAAACCTTGAAGTTGCCTTTGAAATACATGGCGTCGAATATGTGAAGGTGGCCAATGCGAGGGATGTCTCCAAGGCTCGCAGGGACGTCCCCTACATCGTGAAGTTCCATGGCGACTTCGATGACGATTCCTCCTTAGTCCTCACGGAAACCGATTATCTTGATCGACTGTCATTCGACTCGCCGCTCGACGTGAGGTTCCGTTCGGACGCATTGGGCAGTACGGTTCTGTTTATTGGCTACAGCCTTTCCGACCTGAACATCCGGCTGCTTCTGCATCGGCTCTGGCAGACTTGGAGCCGGTCGGGCTACGAGGCGGATCGGCCCCCCTCGTTTATCTTCATGGCACATCGTGATCCTGTCGAGGAAGCTGTGCTGGCGCGTTGGGGCATTACGGCGGTGATGGGCGACGATCCAGATCCTGAGACGGGATTGGTCAATTTCCTTTCTCGCCTCGCTGACCTTGTATACGCCAACGGAACGAGTCGGGCCGGGTCTGCCGTCCGGAGGCGACCTGCGGCCGGGCCTACCTCAACCGAGTGATAGCGCCCCGGCCCGACGGGCTGGAACACCTTGTAGTTCGCAAGTTGGGGTGCTGGTTCAGCGTACGCTGGCTACGTTATGGCTTGCCTTTGTGTACGCTTCCGAATGGATCTCACAAGATCCCACGCAACATGCTTGCCCGCCGAGAGGCGCCCGGCCTTGTCGACAGAATCCCAAGACTGCTGGCCGGGTGGCACGAAACGCCGCTGCAGCAGCTATGTGCACCTCAGCACGGGGGGGCACAGTCGAGGAACTGACGTGCCTCGATTCCCAAGGACCGCTCCCTCAATTATTTGCGTACTTGCGGCCTTAGCTGGCAAAGCATTAAAGAGGTCCGCCCTGCCTTTACCGGAGGACAGCGCCCCGATTCGACATGCACGTCCACGACGAACCCGCTGGGGAGCGGGTTTATCTCTTTGGTGATTTGTCCTTTGAGATCGTCGAGGGACTTTCGAAAATAGACCGGCTGCACTCTGCGGTTCGAGGTAACGAGAGGTGCGGGAGCCGACTGCGCGTCTCTGCTCTTGAAGCCTGGTGCCACTCTACGGCAGTCCTGATAGGCAGATGAACTTGAACTTGGTCAGCTGGTAGGCTCACTCGCTGCCTACTTTTTCTTGCGAGCGGCGGCCTCGGCCCGCACAGGCGCCTCGTTGATATTGGCCGCGCCGCCCATGTCGCCATTCTTGGTTCGCCCGGCCCCCGGCCCGGCGCCTATATCCGCGCCTGTGGTCGGATCGGAGGAGGGATCCGAGAGCGTCCGCTCTCCCATTTTTGCAACCACTTTCATGTCTTTGGCCGCCAGCTTGACGGTTGCTGTCCCATCGCCATCGTCCGCCGGCATGACTTGCTCAAGATCGTCCACGCGGTCCCATTCGTCTCCCGAATTCCATGGCCCATTCGTGTCCCCTTCACCCTGCGACGTGTTGACGTACATGCTCGCATATTTCTCAATGCCGGGGAGCTTGCCCGTCGGGAAGTTGTTCTCGATCGCGTAGAGCGCTTTCTCGAAGGATTTTTGATGCGCGATTTCGCGCGTCATGAGGAATCCGAGGGCGTCCTTGACGCCGGGATCTTCGGTGATGTTGATCAGTCGCTCATAGACGATCTTGGCACGCGCCTCGGCGGCAATGTTAGACCGCAGATCGACGGTAGGCTCGCCGCGGGAATCGACATAGGCGGCAGTCCACGGGACTCCGGCCGAGTCGCACAACGCAGGTGCGCCGCCAAACAAGATGGACTCTTTGGTCGTCGTGCCGCTTGCGCCGACCATCAAGTACAGTTCGGCTTCTTTCATCTGCCCCTCGGCCAGCTGCGCCTTCAGGCCTTTGTTGAGCATCGTGACGATCGAGCCGACGACCTCGAGATGGCTGAGCTCCTCGGTCGCTATGTCGAGCAACATGTCCTTGCGGCCGACATCGTCTTCGCCCAGCCCTTGGGTGAAATAGCGCATTGCGGCGGCAAGCTCGCCATCGGCGCCGCCGAACTGCTCCATGATCATGCACGCCAGCCTCGGATTCGGCTCGGAAACACGAACGGTGTATTGCAGTCGTTTATTGTGCATGAACATGAGGCTTCCTCCAAGGGTTGGCGTTCCGTAACCTCCCAACACCTGGAATGTTCCTGCGTATAAGACAGAATGACTTAAAACGTGCGTTTTCTGAATCCGCCGAGCCGCGTCGACGTCGCGTGCTCACCCGGATCCGTCTTTGCCAAGAAAAATTGCTGCAAGCTAACCTATGCAATACTTGAGCGGGAGGGACCGAGACGTTCAGAGCGCGTTGAGACGCCGACGTGTCAGTCGGGCCTGAAGGAGGACTACCACCAGGAGGAACAGTCCCCGGATCACTGATTGCCAGTAGGCCGAAAGCGAGATCCATCCCATCCCGTTCTCGAAATTCAGAACATTGAACAGGATGCCGAGCAGGAGCACGCCGGCGAGCGTGGTCACAACCGAACCGGAGCCGCCAGTGAGTAGCGTCCCGCCGACCACAACGGCTGCGATGGCGAACAATTCCCAACCCACTCCTTCAATGGGCTGTCCCGCCCCAAACTGCGATGCGAGGATAACGCCGGCGAGTCCTGCCAATCCCCCGCTCGCGACATAGACCAAAAACTTCACGCGATCGGTCCGCAGGCCCATGAGACGCGAAGCATCCTCGCCGCCGCCAATTGCCAGCACCGCCCGTCCGGTGCCGGTGTAATTCAGGACAAGGGAACCGATGAGATATGCCACGACGGCGATAGCCGCCGGGATCGGAAACGTCCAGAAATTGCCTTGGCCGATGGCAGTGAAGCCCGATTCATAGGAGACCGAAACGGTTTGGTTACCCGCAAGCAGGAGGGCCGAGCCACTGGCGGCCTGCATCGTGGCGAGAGTGGCTATGAACGGCATCAGATTGGCGCGTGTGACAAGGGTCGCATTGATGAGCCCGGCGGCCAGCCCAGCGCCTATACCGGCCGCGAGACCAGGAACGATTCCATAAGGACTTGCCAACGCCGAAGCCACGCTGCCCAAGGCAGCGACGGAGCCCACGGAAAGATCGATTCCCCCTGTCATGATGACGAAGCACATACCAAGCGCCACCAGCGCGAACATGGAATTGTAACGCAGGAGAGTCATCACGTTGTAGAAGCTAAGGAACCGATCATAACGCAGGAAACCGAATAGAATGAGCGCAGCCAGGGCGATCAATACGCCGTAGGTGCCAATAATGCGGACGAGGCGGGCACGATTCATAGGGCTACCCGCGATGCTGCTGCTGCAGCCACACAGCGAGCGCGATGATCCCCGCCTTGACCACAAGGGCAGCGGCGTCAGGCACCCCGTTTGCAAGAAGGGTGTAGCGCACCAATTGAATGGTAAGCGCGCCCAGCAGGCTACCGATGATGGTGGCCTTGCCGCCGCTGAGCAGAGTTCCGCCCACTGCAACCGCCGCGATGGCATCGAGCTCCATACCAAGGCCAACCAGGTTTGCGTCGCTGGAGGAGTTGATTGCAATAACGATAAGCCCGGCCAGCCCGGCGCAAAGGCCGCTGATGCCATAGACAGCAAGCTTGATCTTGGAGACTGCAATACCAGCGAGTTCGGAAGCCTTTTCATTGCCGCCGACCGCCAATATGCATCGCCCGAACAGCGTTTTTTTCAATGCCCATGCAGCTGCCGCGACAATGACAGCCATGATGATGACTTGGGCCGGGATGTCCAAGGGTCGGGCAAGGCCAATCCATTGAAATTCCGGTACGCGGAAGGTCTGCAGGTTCCCGTTCGTCATTACCTGAGCGATGCCGCGGCCCGCGATGAACAGAACCAGTGTCGCAACAATGGGCTGGACTCGGAAGCGGGCGACCAACCAGCCATTGAAGAGTCCCAACAGCCCGGCCACCAGTACTGAGACGATCATCGCGGCCGCCACGCCCAGGTAGATGCTTCCGATCGGAAGGATCTTCCCCATGAAGATCATCGGCGCCAGCGCACCCGAAATAGCCATTAGCGATCCGACGGAGAGATCGATGCCGCCCGTGGCTATGACGAGCGTCATTCCGACGGCTACGATGACGATGGTGCAGACCTGAGTGAGGTTGACGTTCAGCGTCTGCATTGTCGCGAAATTGCGTGTGAAGGCGAGGTTGAACGCAACCAGCAAGACAAGTGCGATCACGGTCCCGTAGCGTGACAGAAAGCCGAAGAGATCGAAGGTGCGCGCGACTGCATCCCGATCCGCATATGACCTCGGCAGCTCGGTCACGTCGTGACCTCCGAGGAAGCGCTCGTCCCGTGCGCCATCGCGGTCAGCACTTTTTCTTCGTTAGCGGCTTCAGCTTCCAACTCGGTCACGCTGACACCATCGCGCAGAACGAATATGCGATCCGCACCTTCGATCACTTCCTCCAGCTCTGACGAGATCATGAGCACACCGAGGCCCTGATCTGCAAGTCTCCGGATCAGACGCTGGATCTCGCCCTTGGCACCCACATCTATTCCCCTTGTCGGCTCGTCGAGTATGAGTAGCTTCGGATTCATCGCCAGCCAGCGGGCAAGCAGCACTTTCTGCTGGTTCCCACCCGAGAGCTCTCGCACCTTCTGATTGGGCCCGGAACATTTTATGCCGAGCTCGCGGATGAACCGCTCGACGATTTCGCGCTGGCGCGAGTCGTCCAGCACGCCGTTGCGGCTGATTTTCGGAAGCAACGCAAGGGTGAGGTTTTCTGCCACCGTCATCTCCGGCACGATACCTTCGCCCTTGCGGTCCTCGGTGCAGAAGCCCATGCCGGCGGCGATCGCGTCGGCGGGACGGTCGGGGTGGTACGCGGCACCTTCCATCGTCATCTGGCCGGCGCTTGGGCGATCGGCGCCGAACACGAGCCGTGCGGTTTCGGTGCGACCCGCGCCGAGGAGGCCGGCAAAGCCCGCGATCTCGCCGCGCCGGAGATCGAAGCTCACATTGCGGACAGCCTGCCCGGCCCCAAGCCCGCGGGCCGAAAACATCACATCCCCGATTCTAGAGCGGTCGCGCTCGCCGAAGGCTGTGGCGTGACCCTCGACAGCCGCGACATCGCGGCCGAGCATAGCTGCGACAAGTTCCAGTTTGCCGATTTCTTTCATTGCGGCGCTGCGCACGGTGCGGCCGTCGCGCATGATCGTGACCTGGTCGCAGACCTCATACAACTCGTCGAGCTTGTGGCTTACAAAAATGACGGACACCCCTTCAGCCTTCAACTGATGAATGACGCTGAACAGCACTCCCACCTCGCGTTCGTCGAGGGACGAGGTCGGCTCGTCCATAATGACAAGGCGAGCGGAGAACCCTATAGCCCGGGCGATCGCCACCATCTGCTGTGTTGCAGTGTTGAACTCGCCAAGCGGACGGCGAACATCGATGCCAATTGCGAAGCGGCTCAGCAGGCGCTCGGCTTCCGCGTGCATGGCATTCCAGTCGAGCAGGCCGTAACGGCGCTGTTCCCGGCCCAGGCAAATGTTCTCCGTCACTGACCGTAGCGGGACCAGATTGATCTCCTGATAAATCGTGCTGATGCCGTTGACTTGTGCCTGATGGGGCGAGTGGACCTCGAAGGGCTCGCCTTCGAACAGCACTTGCCCGGCATCCTTGCGGTGATATCCGGTCAAGACCTTGATCAGCGTCGATTTGCCCGCGCCGTTCTGGCCTATCAGGGCATGGACCTCGCCTGAGCGCACGGAAAGCGACGCGTCCGCCAGCGCCGGTATGCCGGCGAAACGCTTTTGGATGTCGCGCATCTCGAGAAGCAGGGGGAAAAGTCCGTCGGGCGGCCGCGTCATCGGCAAAGCTCCGAAAAAGCCTCCCCGCCGAGGCGGGGAGGCGCCTTTAACCAGATAAATCAGAACGCCGTACTGATCTTATCCTTTGCGTTCGTGCCGTCGTAGAAGTCGTCGTCGTTCTTGATGAAGGGCGGGATTTTCTTGCCCGCGGCATAGTCAGCCATCGTCGCGAAAGCCTTCGGACCGAAAAGCGGGCTGCAGCCGCAGATGGCGCCGATCTTGCCGTCGACGATTGCTTGCACGCCGTCCTTTTCGCCGTCGATCGAGACGATCAGCACATCTTTTCCGGGCGTCTTGCCGGCGGCCTCGAGAGCTGCGATCGCGCCGAGCGCCATCTCGTCATTATGGGCATAGATGATATCGGCTTCGGGATGCGCCTGCAGTAACGTCTCCGCCACCTGGCGGCCCTTGTCGCGAGCGAAGTCGCCCGACTGTGAAGCGACGATCTTGAATTCCGAATGCTTGGCGATGATGTCGTCAAATCCCTTCTTGCGGTCGTTGGCTGGCGAGGAACCGGTGGTGCCTTCCAGCTCGATGATCTTCGATTTTCCATTGGCGTTCTTCACCACCCATTCGGCGATGCGATTACCCTCGTTGATGAAGTCGGAACCAATGAAGGTGACGTAATCCTGCCCAGGCTTGGCCATGGTGTGATCCACGTCGCGGTCAATGAGAAAGACCGGGATGCCGGCATCACGCGCGGCCAGGATGACCGGCACCAACGGCTTGTCCTCGCGGGGAGGCAGGAAAATCGCGTCGACGCCCTGTGCGATCATGGAGTTTACGTCGGAGGCCTGCTTGGCCGAGGATCCGGCGGCATCAGTATAGACGAGCTGATGGCCGAGCTTTGCCGCCTCGTCCTGCATGCTTTTCGTTTCAGCCAGCCGCCATGGATTATTGCTCTCGGTTTGGGCAAAGCCGACCTTGTACTTGTCTTTCTTGGCAAGCGGCGGGAGGGCGGCGAAGGCGCGTGAGGCGAGGGTAAGAGCGGCCACGCCGACGGCGGAGCCTACCAACAATTTCCGACGGGTAATGATCATGCTTTCCTCCTTGGTTGTCGCGTTTTGACGACGTTGAATATTCCTCGCGTATAGCGGGCTAGGTCAGCTCACTTGCAGACTCCGCCCTCGATTGAGTCACTGCGCCCGCTTCCAAAATGAAGTCGGCGCAGCGGTCGCCCAGCATCATGGCGGGTGCAGCGGTGTTGCCGGCGTTGATGTTAGGGCACACCGACATGTCGGCAACGCGCAGGTTCTCTATCCCGCGCACCCGCATGGCCGCGTCCAGAACGGCCATTCGATCGCTGTCCGGACCCATGCGGCAGGTGCCGGCCGGATGGTAATTCGTTTTGACGAAGCGCTTGCAGTGCCTTTCGAGCGCCGCGTCGCTGAGGTCGTCTTCCCGGGGGACGGCTACAGCCTTGATGCGGTCCGCCAGCGGCTTCGCGTGGAATGCCTTCAGGAAATAGCGCTGGCCGGCAATCATCTGCTTCATGTCGTCTTGATGTTTGAGCAGGTGCGGAGAGACGACGGGCATGTCGTTCGGATCTGCCGAACGTAGCTTCACGAAGCCACGGGACTTCGGCTTGACGACCACGGTCGTCACAGTGAGGCCGTAGGTATTCTCGACCAGGGTCAGGATATCGCGGTCCAGGTACACATGTGGCACGCAAAACGCCTGGATCGTCGGCTCGTCATTAGGATCGGTCGGATTGACAAAAGCCCCAGCCTCGACCCCGGCGGACAGGATCGTACCGGCGCCGAACAGCTTGAAATGCAAGCCGTTCTTGATCATCCGCCAACCCTGGCCTTGCTTAAAGTAGCCGTAAGGCCCGTTTGCCGTGGCAATGATCGGCACTTCCGGATGGTCGATCAGATTCTGGCCTACGCCCGGGAGGTCGACGACGCAGGCAATGTCATGTCTGGAAAGTTCCTCGGCCGGGCCAATACCTGACAGCATAAGGAGTTTCGGCGACACCAGCGCGCCCGACGAGACGATCACGTCGCCGTCCGCATAGGCCTCGTGCTCGGTTCCCGATTGGTCAGTGTAGATTACACCCTTGGCGCGCTCGTTCTGGATCAGCAGCTGCCTCGCGGCAGAATTCAGCCTCAGCGTCAGCCTGGGATCCTTAGCCAATGGCTCGATAAACGCATAGGCAGCGCTGCTGCGCTTCCCGCGCCGGTTCATGAACTGATAGAAGCCCACTCCGCGTTGCGACGGCCCGTTGAAGTCATGATTGTAGGGCAGTCCAAGCCGTTGGACCGCCTGTACAAACCAACGCGAAACGTCGTCAATGTGACCGGGGTCGGAGACAAGCAAGGGTCCTTCGCTGCCATGCAAGTCGCCGCCGAGGCGGTCGTTGCCTTCCATGCCCGTGAAGTAGGGCAGCACCGCCTGCCAGTTCCAGCGGATGCCGGCATTGTTGCCGCGCAGCAACTCATCCCATTCGTCATAGTCCGAGGCACGGCCGCGCATATAGACCTGGGCGTTGACCGAGGTGCCGCCGCCCAGCACGTTGCCTTGCGAGATTTCGTGTTGGCGTCCATCCAGATGCTGCTGCGGCTCGGTGCGGTAATAGCGCATGAACTTCGAGCCATTGATCATCTTGAAGATGCCCGGCGGCATATCGAGCAGCGGGTGGTGATGCGAATGCCCAGCTTCGAGAAGCAGGACCCGCCGTCCTGCCTTCACCAGCCGCGCCGCGACCACGCAGCCCGCTGCTCCGCCGCCCACCACAATATGATCGTAAGTCTGCGTCATTCTCGCCGGTCCTCCCTCCGGCCCTCACGGTATTTCAAATGTGCCACGGACATACTCCCAGGCCGCGGAAAGATGATTGAGCAGCGCCCGCTCTGCGCCATCTGGATCTCGCTCGATGATCGCCATGCAGATTTCGCGGTGGCTCAGGAAATTGATCCGGTTGCGCTCGGGCGATCGGGGCATGCGCATCCAATGCGGCGACAGCCACGCGG
The DNA here is from genome assembly GCF_020164955.1 of Mesorhizobium sp. CA8. Classification (GTDB taxonomy): domain Bacteria; phylum Pseudomonadota; class Alphaproteobacteria; order Rhizobiales; family Rhizobiaceae; genus Mesorhizobium. Next base: position 415,970 of record NZ_JAIUHG010000001.1, on the reverse strand, counting down.
TGAAGGCCTTGTGCACGGCGGGCATCACCGGGTTGCGCGTGATCTGGTAGAGCACGGCGTGGAATCCTACGTCGGTGGCATAGAATTTTTCCGAATCCGGTATCGCCGCCTCGTTCATTTCGAGCGCTGATCTGAGCGTGGCTACGTCGTCCTTGCGCGCATGGATGGCGGCGTTGCGCGCAAGAGCGGCTTCAAGAAAGACCCGGGTGTCGTAGAGGTTCTTCACTCCCGCCTGGGCGCTCAGCAGGTGGCCGACAACACCTTCCAAAGCGCCGAGCGCCGCGTCCAGCCCCGGCCGGCGCACCACCGGGCGAAAGCGCGGACGCGCTTCGACAAGACCGCGGCTTGCCAGGCGGGCGACTGCTTCACGCACCACGCCGCGGCCGACGCCGTACTCGGCCATCAATTCGCGCTCAGCCGGCAGGAAACTGCCGTCGCCGAGCTTGCCGGAGGCGATATCCGCTTCGATTCCAATCACCATGGCGTCCGCGGCGCGAGCAGCTCCGCTCGTGGCCCGCGTTCCAAGATGCTGTGGTGTACTTAACAAGCCGTCCTCCACTTCACGCGGTCATTAATGCGCAGATCGGACCAAAGCACAAGGTCCGGCGAGTTATCATCGGACCAAAAGCGCGATGGATCAGCGATCTGGTTGCGGTCAGCCAGATAGAGTGCAATTATGGTATGACGAAAATAGGTCAGGCGGCGAGAGCCTTGCAATGGGCGATACAGAAATCACGGACGTTGAGGTTCGGCTTTTCCGAGTGCCGCTGCGTGAAGTAATGACCGACGCGAAGCATGGCGCTCACACGCATTTCGAGCTGGTGACAGCGACCCTGAGGCTGGCGGACGGCAGCGAAGGGACTGGATACACCTACACTGGCGGTAAAGGTGGGCATGCGATCGGAGCCATGATCGTGCACGACCTGGCGCCGTTCCTGAAAGGACGGGACGCGACTGACATCGGGGCGCTCTATGCAGGGATGCTATGGCACATCCATTATGTCGGACGCGGCGGCATCGCGTCGTTTGCGATTTCTGCGCTTGACATAGCGCTTTGGGATCTGAAGGGCCGGCGCGTCGGCCGGTCACTCTGGGAAATGGCCGGCGGTGCCGGCAAAACAGCCAAGGCATATCGCGGCGGCATCGACCTGAACTTCTCGCTCGATCAGTTGCAGGCCAGCATCGACTCCTATCTCGCCGCCGGGTTCAATGCTGTGAAGATCAAGGTCGGCAAAGACGACCTCGCGGAGGATGTCGCCCGAGTTAAGGCCATCCGCGAGCGCATCGGGCCGCACACCCCCTTCATGGTGGACGCCAATTACGCGCTCGACGTTGATCGGGCGATCGAAGCGGCGAAAGCATTCGCGCCTTACGAGCTGCTGTGGTTCGAGGAGCCCCTCATACCTGACGATTACCAGGGCTACGCTGCCATTGCCGAGGCGACGGGCATGCCGCTGGCCATGGGCGAGAACCTGCATGTGATCGAGGAGTTCGAGCATGCCTTCGCCTGGTCGAAGCTATCCTACATCCAACCAGACGCGTCGAATTGTGGCGGCATCACAGGCTGGTTGCGGGTCGCCGAGCTTGCGCGCAAGGCTGGAATTCCGGTGTGCAGCCACGGCATGCAGGAACTGCATGTGAGTTTGGTCGCAGGCCAACCAAACGCTGGTTGGGTGGAGGCGCACAGTTTCGACATCGATCTGTACACCACTCGTCCGCTCAGGTTGCAGGATGGGCTGGCAGTCGCCCCAGACGAGCCAGGCATTGGGGTCAGCTTTGACTGGCAGAAGCTGGATGGCTTTGAGGAGAGGGTCTAAGCCAAGCTCGGTAACGGACCGGACATGGCCGGAAAGAGCCAGCTTGCCGAGCGGACCAGCCCCAGTCGCTTTGGAGCGTCGAGAGGCTATCGCGCTGGAAAAGGGAGCGTGCCGCGAATAAGCAGCACCCGCCGAACGGCGAGTGGCTGGTCTACGGCGGCCGACCAAGTGACTGCCGGCAGAAGCGAATGACATATCGCTGATTGGGCTGTCGCAGGCGGAAGCGGAGCACCTCGCGAATGAGGCAAATGTCCGACTGCTACTATCGCGCAAGGTATCAACTTTTTTGCGAGACATCGTCCCTCAGCCCATTGCGATCACTCAAATTTAAATGCGCTAGCATCCGAAGTGCTCACAATGGCTGAATGCCACGGTACGTTTTCGAAGTTACGAGAAACGGGCAGCGATTTGCCGATGCGTGGGTTGAACTGGACAGCCTGCGCGACATGCGACGAGAAGCGCTTAAGGCGCTGCACGACATCGCCGTCGACGAAATGGCTGAGAGCGACATCGATGAAACCCTGGCGATCTCGGTCCATGATGAAACCGGCAGGGCGATATATTCAGCAACTCTCACGATCTCACAATCGTTGCCGCTCTTGCACCTATTTGGCCGGTGAGAGGCGTCGCAGAAGGTTGCGTCGAAGTGGGTCCGCCGCCGCCGACGTTTTTGGGTGCATCTATCAAAAGATATTGCCGAAGGCGCTTAATTCACCAAATCGGCAAGATGTGCCTTAGCGATGTTGAAATGACAGAACTATCGCATCTGTCATGGAGGTGCGAAAATATTCATTTGCGGCTGGTGGGATGCGTCAGCAGGCACCTCTTGCCCTGCAGGAACCCGGAGACAGGGCGTCCCGGCAGGACGGTAGATTGACCGCTGCGACGGAGGGTGCGCCACGGACAACGCCCAGCGACAGCCGGGTAATGCGCTTGGCAAAGTAGTAGCTCAAGCGAGCTTCGCGCGGATTGGCGAGAGCCGAAGCCCCAGCACATGCTGCGGGATCAACTTGGCGTCCCCCGCTCGCCCACCTCTTCGATTTTGTCCAGAACAGCTTCGGGTGCCACGTCGCGCTTGAGCTCCTTCAGCTCTTCGTCACCTTTGGTATCCACGTCCAGGCGCTTGGCAATCTCTTCGACCAGTTTGATGAGCTTGGTCGTCTCATGTTCATTCAGCAAACTGACCTGCAGATCGAGGTCTGCCCTGGCGTCGTCCTCGGCCGCCATGCGGTTCTGGTTGATCAGAACAAACGTCGACAGAAAGATCGCTTCGACCGAGGCGAACATGGCCAGGATGACCAGCGATGGATCAAACGGCTTTATGAAGGTTATGACGCCGAGATTGAGTGCGATCCACGCCCCAAAGATGAGAAGGTGGATATACACGAACATCATGCTGCCGGCGAAACTGCTGATCGCTGCGGCCATGCGTTGCTCCAAGGATGCAGCCTCGGCATCGCGTTTCCGTCTCGCGACCAGCGCCTCTATGTTCCGCGCCAGGGCAGGGCTGAGGCCTTCTGCCGCCGGGGTGGTTGGCGTGACGTAGCCCTTGCTGTCGGGGGCGGCCGTGGGACCCATTCTTGTCTCTCCCATCTAGGCTGCCTAACTCCCTGTTCGACAATTCGCTCCATTTTGCTCGGCTTCGAACGAGCGGGTCCACGTCCTGTCTGCAATGCTGCCGCCGCATTGGCGATCCTGCGGACCACCGCTCGTCATTCCCCGGGGGTGAGTTGGATGCCCGTATATTTGCAACCAGCGCCCCCCGTTGGCCGTCATCAACTCCGATGGCCGACGGAGGTTCCAAGCGCTAGATAAGGAGGGGATATCCGACAACGGCGCTAGCGTCATCTCCAGGAAAAGGGATGGTCAAGCGGACCTTTTGCGCGGATGACGGCTGCGGCCAAATTGCTTTAAAGCTGCGGCGAAGGCGTGACCTGCCTGGTCGCATTTTTCGCGAGAAGGACCGTTGCTTTCGATGACGACGATGGCCTGCCTTACCGTCAACCCGTGCTTTTCTGCGAATTCGACCGGGTCATACGCCTGGTTCCACTGATCTCCGGTTCGGTTCACACTCTGCATGAAAGCTCCCACTTGTGGTTGGCAGCACTGCAACGTGCGGAGGTCCGTAAGGTTTCAGTTCATGTGACTGACCATCGCAATTCAGGCCGAGAGCAGTGCAGGTCGGCTTCCCTTGCCGTTGCGCGCGTGAACGGCAGTTAGCAAGTAATTTGACTTGAAAGATCTATCGGATCTCGCGGCTTAAATCAGCGTGATCGGCATATGGCGAATAATCACCTTCTCCTGCCGGAAACGCCGCTCCAGCGCCGTACGGCGATCACGCCACTCACGTAGGTCGATCTCCTTGGCCATGACTTCAAAGATGACGATCTTGTCGGCGTTTGACTCGGCACCCTTTCTCCACAAACCATCCGCAGGAGCCTGAAGATAGGCGGTAACGCCGTCGAAGCGGCTCGCCAGTTCTTCCTTTACCCTCTCGAAGTCTTCTTGGGCGAAAGGCTGACCGTCATTATCCATGCAGGGAAGCAGTATTTGGACAAGGTGCATGGCGGTCAATGACGAAAGCCGTGGTTGGGGTCTGCGAGATGATTGTGCATGTCCGTGGCCGCGATCGCAGCGTGGCCGAACGCTACCGCGATCTGGTTGATTTCGTTCACCACATCACCAGCGGCATAGAGACCGGGCACAACGGTTCGCTGGTGCGCATCTACAATAAGGTATCCGAGGTCGTCGCAAGTCGCCCCGAGGTCTATTCCAAACTTAGCCCCTGTCCTGCATCCCATCGCCGGATAGACCGCATCGAATGTGGAGGTCGCTCCGCCGGAGAGTAGGACAACGGCATGTTCACCGAGCGGGCGGAGCGAATTGGGAATGCAGGCCTCAACCCGGATTCCAGCTTCCCGGATCAGTGGGCCTGAGCATTCATCCATTCGAGACGCCCCATCGGTCGCAAGTACGGTAAGGTCGCGGGTGTAGGTTCGCATGAACGACGCCTTCTTCACCGCCTCTTTCAAAGGGCCCATTACCGCGACACGCTTATCGATGACCTCGTAGCCATCGCAGATCGGGCAAAGGCGCATTATCCCTCCTCTAATCATGTCGGTAGCCAGTGGAATGTCAGGAAGCGTGTCGACCACACCCGTTGCCAGGAGCACCGCACGGGCTCGAACGGATGTTGGACCGGCAGCAATAAACTCGGCCCCGTCGCGCTTAATTTCGTGGACTGCTTCGTCCCTAAGCTCCGCGCCGCTCAGCAAGGCCTGTTGCCGCAAACGACTTAGCAAGTCAGGGCCGGATATACCGTCGGGAAAGCCGGGACAGTTTCGGGTAATCGGAATGAACTTCGCGCGGCTTTCACCGGCATCGAAAAGAACGACTCGACGACGGAAGCGGCCGAGATAAGTCGCGGCCGCGAGCCCAGCGGGGCCACCTCCAACTATCAAGCAGTCAATTTGCTCGGCGCGATGATGTCCCTGATCGGTCATGACTTAATCCCAACGAGCTCACTCGAACCGCTGAGAGTGGATCGTGACAGGGTGCGGGCTTGCGGATTGAGGTGCCTAGGACTGCCTTGTTCTTCGCACCTGTCTATAAGGAAACGCATTCGAGGCGAGGGGGCTCTCCTCCTCAAGCTGCCCTTACGGAATGGAAGTTTTCCCGTTGGTCTGTTCATAACGATACAGTCCTATGCATCCACTTTCACTTGTTAAAGCGCGGGCCGCTGTTTGGTTCAGGAATTTCCGCGCTACGCGCCGCTGCTTGTCTGGATCGTGCGCGATTGGCGTCCTCGATACCGTCGACACGCAACGCACGCCTCAAATGCAGCGCTGCGCGCTGCTTCCTCGCGCTTGTCGTTGGCGCGTATGGGATTAAGGTACCTTTGAGGGTGAACAGGGGATAAGATTGTCTCGTCGATCGGCACGAGCCCATCTGCTTGGACTAATCGCGGCAGCCGTGTTGCCCGTCTGGCTTTTTGCTGCCTATCTGCTGGTGACGTACGCACTGCATGAAAGGTCACGGATCGGGCAGGAAGCCTTGTGGACCGCTCGACAGGTGTCGCTGGTGGTCGAAGGCGAACTCTCTAATCTCAAGACGGTTCTTGATGGCCTCGCCAGGTCCCCCGCTCTGGCCAATGGAGACTTGCTGGCCTTTGGCGCCGAGGCGCGCCGCCTTGTCCAAGGGACGGACGAGGTAATCACACTGCGCAATCTCGACGGTCGCCAGTTGGCAAGCACCGGACCTGAGCTCGCCTCCGATATACCTTTAACAACCCCGCTCACAGTTGACGAACGCGAGCAACTGAAACTGGCTGGAATTCTCGTCGGCAACGTGTTCGCCGGGCACAGGGCTAACGAGTATCGCGTCGCCGTCACTGCGCAGGTGTCGGGCTTCAGCGGCGAACCGTTGTTCCTTTCGGTATCAGTTCCTACCGAACGCATCCGCCTTGCCATGCTGCCAGCGGTTCCGCAGGGATGGACGGTCGGTGTCGGGGACCGCGAGGGAAAATATGTCGCCAGATCCAAAATGCATGATCAGGTCGCCGGCAGGCCCGGTTTGCCTGAATACGTGGATAAGGTCGTGGGCCGCTCCGGAACCTTCCAGTCTCAGAATTTCGAAGGGAGCAGATTGCTGGCTGGGTATTACCGATCACCCTATTCTGGCTGGTTCTACACCGCCAACATTCCACTATCCCAGGTCCAGGCACCGCTCTGGTGGTCGCTCGCGCAGATCGGAGGAATCGGCCTTTCGGCGCTGCTTTTCTCGCTCGCTCTGGCCTACTTCGTCGGCAGGAGGTTCACCAAGGCCACCGCAGATCTCGTCGGGCGAGCCGATGCGCTCGGCAGCGGCCGCGCCGTGGAGCCGATCCTTACCTCGGTCGCGGAATTCGACACGATTGGCCAGGCCATGATCACGGCAGAGCATGCAATTGCGGAGCGCACGCGCGAGTTGGAAACAGTTTTAGAGACGGTTCCCGCTGCGGTCTGGTTTACCTATGACCCGCAGGCCCGCCAGGTTATCCGCAACCGGTTTGCGGCGGAACTTATGGGTCTGTCGCCTCCGCCTCACAGGCCATTTGGGAAGCCGGATCTGGTGATCGATACTCTTGCCTACAAAAACGGCCAAACCATCAGCCGGGAGGACCGCCCGCTTAGCAGGGCAATGCGAGGCGAAGAGACCACCAACGAGGAATTTGCATACACTCTGCCATCAGGGGCGCAGCGATATTTGCTTTCCAGCGCGCGGCCCATTCGCAGCTCGGAAGGGTCGGTGGTGGGCGCAGTGCAGATCAGCCTGGACATATCAGACCGCAAACGGGGGGAGGAACAGCGCCAGTTGCTCGTCAATGAACTGAACCATAGGGTCAAGAACACCCTTGCTGTGGTTCAGGCCATAGCCGCCCAAACCATGCGCAACGCCAGCAGCCTGGCACAGGCGGGTCAGGCGCTTTCCAGCCGACTTGTGTCCCTGGCAAAGGCGCACGACATCTTGACCCGCGAGAACTGGAGCGGCGCCGACCTCAGCGCTCTGATTGCGGCCGCCGTTGAGCCGCATGCATCTCTCGACCGTTTCGACTTCAGCGGTGAGCAAGTCTGGCTTCCACCCAACATCGCGCTCTCTTTCGCCCTAGCGTTTCATGAACTGACGACAAACGCGATCAAATATGGATCGCTCTCCAACGCAACGGGATCGATCGCGATCAATTGGAAGCTGCAGGAGGCTGGAGGCGACCGGATTCTTGAGCTCGATTGGCGTGAGAAGGGCGGTCCACCTGTCACCCCTGGCAAAACCGGATTTGGTACGCAACTGCTCCAGCGGGTATTCGAGGGAAAGAACGCTGGTGGGGTGAAGATCACCTACGATCGGGCTGGTCTACATTGTGCGTTCCGGGTGAACTTGAGCGAGGAAAGATAACATCCCGCAACGCTCACGGAACATAAGTTCCGATCGGGCGTTGGGGTTCGCTCGGGGGTCTCGCAAATATGGGCGGTGGTGCGGTCCTAATCGTTGAAGACGAGACAATGATTTTGCTCGACCTGGAGTCTGCGCTTGAAGAAGCGGGCTTCGAGGTCGTCGGGGCAAATAACGCGGCGAGCGCCGTGGCCGCCTACAATGCCAACCCAGAAAAATTCAAAGCGCTGGTGACGGATATTCGTCTGGGCCCTGGCGAGACGGGATGGGAGCTGGCTCGACGTTTTCGCCATACCAATAATGTCTTGCCGGTGGTCTACATAAGCGGCGACAGTGCGGCACATTGGGCTCACGAAGGTGTCCCGAACAGCATCATGATAGCCAAGCCGTACTTCATGCCACAGATAGTCACGGCGGTATCCAGGTTGCTCAACCGCCTGTCGACCATCGACCCATCCTAACACGAGCCGTTGGAGCTAACGCCGATGCCTAAAGATGGATCGCCTGCAACCAGCCGAGGAAGAAGCCGCGGCGCCGCTGGGAACGTCTCCCAGGAGAACTTCAACCGCACGATGAAGAAGGCGATCAAGGAAACGAGACCCAGGGACAAGGCGCCACCGCTGCCGAGCAAGAAGGCGGCGAAGTCGCCGCCGGCGAGGCGGGATACCGAGCGTTCCTGATTCCGAACAGATTGGGCCGCAATCGGGCCGGCGCGGAGGCCGGTGGGCTGCCGGCAAGGCGGAACTAAGACCCAGCAATCTCCACGATCGAGAAAGGCTGACGGCGAGGACGTTCCCGATCACCTATCTGCCTTAGCTGCGCGTAGACGCCGACCGCACGGGGCAGGAACAAAGCTCGCACGCTCTGTGTTCGGAGAGGGAACGAACGGAGCAGAGATCGCGCATGAAGGCTTATCGAGTGGAAGAGATGGACCGGGACAGAGTTGTGGCTGAACATGCCATCGACGCCGATACGCCATGGGTGGCAGCTGAAACGGCAACGGGCAGTGAGGTCGTGAACACACGTGGCGACGAACAGCGCTGGATTCGAGTTACCGATGAGGCAGACAAGGTTGTATATCGGTTTGCCTTCAAGGCCTGTGGATAGTAACGCCCGATTTCACCATATCAGGGCATCGTAATTGGAGGCGCGTTCCACCCGCCTGATCTGTGCTGCGTCAACTGAGCGTCTCGCCCGACGCTTTCAACACCGGATCCCCAATTCCAATACACCTCGGCCGCCAGTTAGCCTACTGGCTGTCGGAACAGCGAGTCGGCGGCCCGACGAGAAGGATAACCATCAACCCTGCCATCAGGATGCTGAACGCGATCCAAAGGCGCCTGGGTCGCTTTCATCAGCTTGGCTTCTTCGGTGACGCCCGACCGGAATTGCGAGATGATCCTAATGCTCCCGTTTCGCAACGGACGCCTCAATGGTTTGGAGCGGTCGAAAACCGGGCCGAGTGGCGCAAGCCCTTCCAGTGTGGCGTTACCTGCATGGCGCCACCTTCTAGGCCTGGCCAGCTGTCATGCGGCGTGTCGGCTCAGCTTTGTTCGCCGGAATCTCGCATTTCCTCGATTTCTTCCGGCTCTTTGTCGTCTATTTCGGCGATCTCGTTGTGAGCCTTATCGGTCGCCATGATCAGCTCATCAAGTTTCGCCTGCAGGGCTTGGGTGTCGCGATGCTCGGCCCTTTGGATAAGCAGCGTCATTGCCCAGGTGATCAGCGTCGCGAAGCCGTGCCAGTCAAGCGTTTCCCGCTCGAAGACAAACCAGGAAATAGTGTAGCCGCCCAAAATCAAAAAGGCTGCCGGTCGGGACGTCAACGTGCCGACCTTGGTCAGCGCTTCTCGAAACTGCAATGCTGCCATGGCCTGCGAACGGCTGAGAGCAATCCGGGTTCCCGCCGAGTCGGCTTGGCGGTGGTCCGTCAGCCGTCGCCTTGGAGAGGACAGCGTAAGCGGCAAAGAGAGCCGAGAACTTGATGAGGATGGGCAAGAGGAAGATCCAGAAGCCCACCGTGACGAACTTCGAGGTGGGGCCTTCCTCGCCATGCCCGGCTGCCGAGAGCAGGGCCGTGGCTGCGGCCCAGCCGATACGGATCGCGCGGCGCGCCGCCAGCCGTGATGTCGCTCATGCCGAGCGATCATCCATCGATCCATTCGTCCCTCGCGGTTTCGGCGTTGCGGGAACCTCGGCACCACGGTCCGGTTATCTCGCTGCGAGGAGGTGCTCCATGAACGCGACAAAGGAATTCCTGCGAAGCTGGCTGGCAGAGAATGTCGGCAACTTGCCGACCGACACCGAGATCAGCGTTGCGATGCTGGCGCAGCAATTCGAGCAAGACGCCGATGCCGCCGGCTACGGTCGCGAGGTGCGCGAGCAGGAGGTCGGCAATATCGAGGACGCAATCCAACGCGCTCTCGATAAAACCGCCGCGGGAACCGGAGAGGTGGAATCCAGTCCCGACGAGGAGAATTCACTGGCCCCGGTTGTCGATGCCCTGGAAGCCGCCGAGCCCAAGGCTTCGGGCGACGCAGAGGGCCGCCCGAAGCCGGCTGGTTAGCGGCTCTCCTCCGACGCGGCCCAGGCTGCTTTGCCCAGACGAGGGCCTGCCGCTTTGAGGCCAAAGCCCAGGGCAAATGACGAGTTGCTAAAAAGCTGCTCGTCCAGGGGAACATCGCAGCCGGCAGGAAGTTCGAACTAAATAGAGGAGGCTGCACCATGAACAGTGTCATCTATCTCATAGGTCTGATTGTCGTTGTGCTAGCAGTGCTTTCCTTCCTCGGCTTTCACTAGGAGGGCACCATGCAGCGCGAGACTGATCGGGGCCCCGAGTCCGCCGACTTTGCCAAAGCGAAGGACGAAGTTTCCGACCGAATCCGGCAAGAAACGCAAAGCGCCGGCGAAGCTCTCCACGACGCCCGCAACGAGGTTGCCCGCAGGGCTGGAACTTATGCCGCCGAAGCCCAGCAAGCCGTCTCCGAAAAGGCCGAGCAGACGCAGCGCGATATCGGATCGAGTCTGTCTGCTTTCGGCGGCGCTTTGCGCGCCGCGAGCGATCACTTGGCTAACAGCGACCAGAGTGCGGCCTCGAAGTTCATGCAAGAGGCCGCAAGCGGCCTGGAGCGGCTGTCCTCCTCGTTGAAGGAGAAGCCGTTCGGACAAGTGCTCGAAGACGTTCAGTCTTTTGGCCGCCAGAATCCTGGAGCGCTTCTTGCCGGTTCGGTTCTGGCGGGATTGGCACTTGGCCGCTTCATAAAGGCTTCGCCGCCCGGCTCGCGCCACCCGACGCAGGGTGCCACCACGCCCGAATACCCCGGACAAACGGAAACGAGCGCGCGCCGGGGTAGCGTTCCAGCAAATTGGGGTTCCGACGGCGGCATACCCGGCAAGGCAGCGGAGCTGAAGAAATGAGCACTCAGGATAATCCAAGTCTCGGCACGCTGGTCGCCGATCTGGCGCAAGAGGTGAGCACGCTCGTGCAAACGGAGGCGAGGCTCCTAAGAGCAGAGATATCGGAGAACGCGACCAAGGCTGGCGCAGGCGCCGTCGAGGTGCTGGGCGGCGCGATATGCCTGCTGGCAGCGCTGCTGATTTTATTGCAGGCGCTTGTGATCGCCCTGGCCCGCCTTGGTCTGGGCGCCGGGTGGTCCGCTTTACTCGTCGGCGTGGTCGTTGCCGTGCTGGGCGTGATCCTGTTGCGGACGGGCATGGCGAGCATGGCGCCTTCCGAGCTCGCGCCGGATCGCACACAGGAACAGCTCAAGCGTGACGTGAACGTGATTAAGGAACAAGCGAGATGACCGAGAGATCCGCAGCCGAGCTCGAACGCGAGGCCGAAGCCACGCGCGCGAGGGTGGTGGCGACCGCCGACTCCATTCGCGACAAGATGACCCCCGGGCAGCTCTTCGATGAGTTCACTGGGCTTTTCAAAGGCGGCGCGGGCTCCGACATGCTTCACAACCTCAAGGCCCAGGTACGGGACAATCCGTTGCCGCTGACGGTGATCGGCGCGGGCCTGGCCTGGCTGATGTTGGGCAGCGGCGCTTCCGCCACCCCGGCTGGTACCGATGGCGTGACGCGGCGCGGTCCTGGCCTCGATCATGGAGCGTTCGGCGCTAGGATGGGTTCGACCGCCTCGGATGCGGCAGGTTCTGTCGCCGAAGCGGCGCGCGGGGCGGCCGGAACTGTCTCGGGAGTGGCAAGCGAAGCGGCCGGCACAGTGTCGAACATGGCAAGCAGCGCAGCCGACGCACTGGCGAGTTCGGCGGCAGCTGCGGCCGATATGGCGACGGGCGCCAGCCGATCGGCGCATAGTCTGCTCCAAGAGCAACCTCTCGCCGCGGCCGCCATAGGCCTCGCCATCGGAGCTGCGATCGGCGCCATGCTGCCCCACACTGAAGTCGAGGATGAGCGATTGGGCGCCTATCGCGAGAGGCTTAGGGACAGTGCCCAAGACACTTTGAAAGAAGGCCTCGACGCGGCAACGCAAGTCGCGGCGGAAGCCTACCAGTCGGCAAGCGACGAAGCCGGACGGCAGGCGTCGAGCGAGGGCAGGCTGGCCGACAAGGTCGGCGGGGTCTTCAAAGCCGCGGCCGACAAGGCCGACGAATCGGTGCGCGAGAAACTTTCCGATTCCGACGCGTCCTCGTCCGGGAAATCGTAGCCGCTTTTGCAACACCAAGGAACAATGCGCGCCTCCCTCGGTTCGGGCGGCGTCAGATAGATGGAGACACCGCAATGGCTGAATCGCGCGAATGGCTTGTCCAATGGCTGAGGGACGCTCACGCCATGGAGGAACAGGCAGAGACGATGCTGTCGGGGCAATTGAGCCGGATTGAGAGCTACCCTGAACTCAGCGAGCGAATTCGCACTCATCTGGAAGAAACGAAAGAGCAGGCCAGGCGGCTGAAGACCTGCCTGGACGGCATGGACGAAGGATCGTCCATGCTGAAGGACGCGGGCGGCAAGCTGACCGCCACGGCGCAGTCGATCAGCGGCGTGTTCGCCGGCGACGAGGTCATGAAAGGCTCGCTTGCGAGCTACACGTTCGAACACATGGAAATCGCGTCCTATACGATCCTCATCGCCGCGGCCAATGCCGCGGGCGAGGCAGAGATTGCCCGCGTGTGCGAACAGAACCTGCGTGAGGAGGAAGCCATGGCCGAGTGGCTGAAGAGCAACCTGCCGCAGGTCACGGAACAGTTCCTGACGCGGGCAGACGTAGACAGCGACAGCGCGAAACGCTGACCTGGGATCAGGAACAATGAGTTAGGGCCGCCGTCGGCGCTCCCCCACCGGTCGAAGGCTTGGAGCCGCCCCGTTGTGCGACTGGGGCGGGCTCAGCTCGCTTGAATCCAGGAACATTCCTTCATCCAAAGCATTAGGGTCGCTGCCGTCCTGGAGTGCCCGTGGCGATTTCGAACATTCAGCTTCGCTTGCGCGACCTGAGCCGGATAAGGCTGGCGCTGGCATTGGTCATGCTCCTCCTCGCGGCACCCGTCCCAGGGCTTGCCGAGCCGCATACTATGGTGATCGGCTATCTTGGCCAACAGCGGACTCCGCCTTTGCCGCTGGGACCTCTCGATCAGACGGTCACCGACGATGGCCTCCAAGGTGCCCGGCTGGGCATTGGCGACGACGCGGGCGCTGGCCGCTTTCTCGGCCAGCAATTCCGGTTACAGCAAGTCATCCTCAAGTTCGGCGAGACGCCAGCCGAAGCGATCAAGGAATTCGCGGCCGCCGGCATCAGCTTTGTGGTTGCCGATCTGGATGCGCTCCAATTGCTGCAGGCGAGCGCAGCTCCTGGCGCCGAGCGGATGACGCTGTTCAACAGCCGCGCACCCGATGATCGCCTGCGTCAGGAGGATTGCCGCAGGAACGTGCTGCACACAATTCCGAGCCACGCCATGCTCGCCGACGCCCTGGCGCAATATCTGGTCTGGAAACGCTGGCAGCACTGGTTCCTGCTGGTCGGCCCGCATCCGCAGGATCAGGCGATGGCGGCCGCCTTCCGGCGCGCCGCGACGCGCTTCGGAGCCGAAATCACGGTCGACCAGCCCTGGACGTTCCGGCCCGCCAATGGCCGCGCGGACACGGGGCACGTCACGCTGCAGACCGAGATCCCCGCCGCCACGCAAGTTAGCGACTATGATGTGCTCGTCATTGCCGACGAAGCCGATGAATTCGGCGCCTATCTCGAGGGGCGCACCGCTCTTCCGAGACCGGTGGCCGGGACGCAAGGGCTGGTCGCAACCGGCTGGAGTGCGGTCAACGAGGAGTGGGGCGCTACGCAGCTCCAGGATCGCTTCCACAAGCTGGCTGGGCGCTGGATGCTGCCCAGCGACTACGCCGCCTGGCTTGCCGTCAAAAGCGTTGGCGAGGCGGCAACGCGGCTGCACAGTCTCGATCCAACCGCGATCGGAAACTATCTGCGCAGCGACGATTTCCTTCTCGCCGGCTTCAAGGGACAGGGGCTGAGTTTCCGTCCGTGGGACGGGCAGATGCGCCAGCCCATCCTGATCGCTGGTCCTCGCCTGCTCGTCTCGAGCTCGCCACAGCCGGGCTTCTTGCACCAGCGTTCGACGCTGGACACTCTGGGCATCGATCTGGAGGAGAGCACGTGCAAGTTCTGATCGCGCTCGTCCTTTCGATGTTGATCCTCGCTCGTTCCGCCTCGGCAGAGACGATTTATGTCTCCAACGAGCAGGACAACACCGTCGCGGTCGTCGACGGGGCGACCATGACCCTTCAGGACACGATCGAAGTCGGCCGGCGTCCGCGCGGAATGGCGCTTTCGATCGACAAGAAGACGCTGTTCGTTGCCGAAGGCGACGACAACCGCATCGACATGATCGATCTCGCCAGGCGGCAAGTGGTCGGTCGATTGCCTTCGGGCGCCGACCCGGAATTCTTCGTCGTCCACCCGGATGGCAAACGGCTCTTTGTGGCCAATGAGAACGACAATCTGGTTTCGGTCGTGGATATCGCGGCGGCCAAGGTTATCGGCACCGTCGATGTCGGGGTGGAGCCGGAAGGCATGGCGGTTAGTGCGGACGGACGCACGGTCGCCTGCACCTCCGAGACCACGAGCATGGTCCATCTTATCGATGCCGCCACGCTCGAGCTCATCGACAACCTGCTCATCGACACGCGGCCGCGCGCGGCGGCGTTCTCGCCGGACGGCAAGCAATTGTGGGTGTCGTCCGAAATCCGCGGCACCGCCACGGTGTTCGACGCCGCGACGCGCGCTCAAACGGGCAAGATCGAGTTCGAGGTGCCGGGTATTCGGCGCGAGGGCGTGCAGGCGGTCGGTATCGTGATGTCGCGCGACGGCGCGAACGCCTATGTAGCGCTCGGTCCGGCCAATAGGATTGCCGAGGTCGATACCAAGACCCTCGCGGTCCGGCACCTCTACCTCGTCGGCCAGCGGCCCTGGCATGTCGCGCTCTCGGACGACCAGAAGCGCCTGATCAGCGCCAACGGCAACTCGGGCGATATCTCCTTCATTGACCTGGAGAATCAGGAGGTGGTGAAATCGCTGCCGGTGGGGCGCGGCCCATGGAGCGTCGTGATCGGCCCATGAACGCGCTGTCGGTCGAGGAGCTGGGCCACAGTTTCGGAAACCGGCCGGTTCTCCAGGGGGTCTCGTTCGCTGTGGCTGAAGGGAGGATGTGCGTCCTGCTTGGACGCAACGGGGCCGGCAAGACGACTTTGTTCTCGCTGATCACTGGTCTCTATCACGCGCGGGCAGGATCTGTGCATGTCTTTGGCCAGGCGATGGAGGCGAACCCATCCGCCGCGCTCGCGCAAATGGGCATCGTTTTCCAACTGCCGACGCTCGATCTCGACCTGACGGCGGGGGAGAACCTGCGCTACCACGCGGCCCTGCACGGGATTCCCGCAGACTTGAGCAAGCAGCGCTCCAGGGAGGAACTCAGCCGCCTGGGAGTGCTGGACAGGATCGATCATCTCACCCGCGCGCTGTCCGGCGGTCAGCGCCGACGCGTGGAGATCGCAAGGGCGCTGATGCATGGTCCGCGCCTGCTGCTGCTCGACGAGCCGACCGCCGGGCTCGACGTGCCGGGACGGCGCGCGCTCGAGCGGCATGTGAGAGAGCTTTGCCGCGAGCGCGGCATTGCCGTTTTGTGGGCGACGCATTTCCTCGAAGAAGTGGGAGCCGATGACGACATCGTCGTGCTGGATCAGGGCAGGGTGCGCTGGGCCGGTCGCGCTGATCGCATCTCCACCGAGCTTGGGGTCGAAAGCATCGCGGAGGCATTCGCCTCGCTGACGGGGTCGCCATGAAGACGCATCACGCATTGCGGGCGCTCCACGGCATCTTGCAGCGGGAAATGCTGCGCACGCTGCGGCAGCGCGCGCGCCTGTTCTCCGCGATGGTCCGTCCGCTTGTCTGGCTGGCGATCTTCGCGGCCGGCTTTCGCTCGGTACTCGGCCTGTCGATTACGCCGCCTTACCAGACTTATGTCCTCTACGAGGTCTATGTTGTGCCCGGGCTGGTGGCCATGATGCTGCTGTTTCATGCCATGGCAAGCTCGCTGGCCATGGTCTACGACCGCGAGATGGGCAGCATGCGCCTGCTGCTGACGGCACCTTTGCCGCGCTGGTACCTGCTTGCCGCGCGCCTGCTGGCCAGCGTGATCGTCGGCCTGCCGCTGATCTACCTGTTCCTTTTCGTGGCGCGCTTCTGGGACGTGCGGCCGCCGATCCTGGGCTATGTCGCCGTGTTTCCGGCGCTCGTGCTGTCGGGTCTGATGCTCGGTGCGTTCGGCCTATTGGTGTCCTCGATCTCGACCCAGATGGAGAACTTCGCCGGCGTGATGAACTTCGTCATTTTCCCGATGTTCTTTGCCTCGACGGCGCTCTATCCGATCTGGCGGCTCGCCGAAGCCGGCCCGGTGCTGGCGACGATCGCCGCCTGGAACCCATTCAGCTCGGCGGTCGAACTGATCCGCTTCGCGCTCTACCTGCGGTTCGATGTGGTTTCCATGCTCGTCGTTGTTGCCTGCCTTGGGGCATTCTTCCTGGCGGCGGTGGTCGGCTACGATCCAGGCCGCGGCCTGTGGTCCCGGCGCGGCGGCGAAGGCTGATTATCTGAGGGCATAGAGATAGGCCGCGATATCGCGCGCCTGCTGCTCGGTGATCCTTGTCGACGGCATGGCGGTGTGCGGGTTGATTTCCCTTGCCGACCGGATCCAGCGGATCAGGTTCTCCGGATTGTTTGCCAGAACGCCGCCGATATAGACACGGCCGGCTAGGCTGCCGTCGAGGCGCGGCCCGACCTGGCCTTGCGCTCCCGGCACGCCGGGAATCGTATGGCAGCCGGAACAGCCATTCGCGGTCATGATCGGAATGGCGCGTGCGCCCACGCCGCCGGTCGCCACATCCGACTCGTGCCGGACGCGCTCGCGCCGGTCGGTCCATAAGGCCGCTGCGCCGACTGCCGCGGCCAGCAGGAGGATCGCGGCAAGGGCGCCGCCGATCAGCCTAGCCAGGTCGGAGCGCATGCGTTGCCTCCCTGGTTCCGCTGTTGCTTATCCAAAGGCCGGCGAGCAGCAAGGCCGCTCCGCCATAGATCAAGCCGGCCGGAACCCACATTACTAGCCCGGCGAGCTGCTGGTCCTCGATCGGGCTCAGGCCCCAGAGCGCCGCGCCGGAGGCATTCGCCGGATACCAGAGTTTTGGCGATAACAGCAGCAGGACGCCGAGCAGGCCGGTATGCAGCGAGGTGAAGAAAAGATGCATGACGGAGCTGCCATAGGTTTGCCGTCGGCCAGAGCGTGGCAGAAGCGCCCACCAGAACAGCAAGGCAGTGCCGAGGAAACTCGCATGCTGCGCGTAGTGCAACACCCCCTGCTGCAGCGCTGCCTCGAACAGCGCCGGAACGTGCCAGGTCCAGATTGCTATCCCATGAAGGACCGTCGCGCTGAGCGGGCGCGCGGCGAGGGCCCAGAGCGCCTGCAGCACATTGCCATGGGTGAGCTTTCCCGTCCCTCGGCGAAGTGTGGCCGGCAACGCCCACATCAAGGCCGCGCCGGGGCAGGCGGCGACAAGAAGCGGCGCCGCTACGGCCATCAGCAACTCGTGCTCGATCATATGGGCTGAGAACACCCGCTCGCCGAGCGCATGGATCGGGCTGACCAGCGCTCCCGTCAAAACTCCCCAGCCGGCGGCGAACAATAGAGCTTGGCGTAGCCGCTCGGGTCGGCCGCGGCCGCTGCGACGCCATAGCCGGCTTGCGCCGAGCGCATAAATAAGCGCGAGCATTGCCAAGGGAAGCGTGATGGGAAACGCCAACGTCCATCCGGCCTCGGGTGCGCCGGCGCCATAGCAGATCGAGGTCGAAAAGAAGGCCTCGAGGCTCATCGCAGGCACTCGTCGAGAATAAGCGCCGCGCTACCCTGCATGAGGATGACGAGGGCGAACAGCAGTGCCGCGAGCATGCCGAGATCGGCGACGAAACGCTCGGTACTGCGCGTGCGCTCCGGCTTGAAGGCGGCGCCGCCTTGCCGCTTCGCCCGCCATGACAGCGCGCCGCCGAGCAGCGAAAACAGCGCGAGCAACAGCGCCAACGGGAGCACGACCTGCACCTGGCGATTGCACTGCCAGTGCACGAGTGCGTAGTTCAGCTGCGTCGAGATTGCCCAGGCCAAGGGCCCCGACAACAAACCTCCCCAGGACGTGCCCAGTCGCAGCGCGCGCATCTCAGCCCCACCTTGGTAGCCAGTAGATGAGCAGGTAGATTGGGATCCAGGTGAGGACCACGAAATCCCAGTAGAAGACATTGTCGCCGACGTCGCCGAAGCGCCGGCCGCTGTAGCCATGGTGCGTGAACATCAGCACCGTCAGAACGATTGTGTCGCCGACATCGGTGATGAGATGCGTCGTGTGAAGACCGAGCAGCACCCACAGCATCGAGCCGTAGGCGTTCGTGTCCCAATAGATGTTCAGCGCCGGAAACTCGAACCAGCGCACGACGAGCGGCGCGATGCCGAGCAGCGACATCACCACCATGCCGATCCGCACCGGTCCTATAGCGCACTGCTTCGCGTAGCCGTTCAGTATGTGGTTGGGAACCAGGCTGGCGATGAGAAGCAGCGTCACGATCGTTCCGGGCCAATGGTTGGGCTGCGGAGCGCTTAGCCGCCAGTTGGGCCA
This sequence comes from Mesorhizobium sp. CA8, assembly GCF_020164955.1. Lineage (GTDB taxonomy): Bacteria > Pseudomonadota > Alphaproteobacteria > Rhizobiales > Rhizobiaceae > Mesorhizobium. Next base: position 397,045 of record NZ_JAIUHG010000001.1, on the reverse strand, counting down.
CAAGGTCGCGAGATAGAGATAGGCGCCGGCGGCCAGCGCAAAGCCGGTGCCCTCCAACGCCATGAAGCCAAGCGTACCCCACCAGGTCGGGCTGCGCGGGCCATGTCCAAAGGTCGGGAGGCCGGAAAGATCCATCGCGGGGCGCTGGTTCATTCCTCGTCCTCCGGATCGCCCTTGGGCCAGAACCATCCGATCAAGGTGATGGCGATCGGCGCGGCGCCCCACACGATCGCCCAGGGCGTGAAGATCGAGTAGAGGAAAGTGCCGCCGACGGCGATCGCCGCCAGCAGCGGCCAGATCGACGGCGTCGCCGATTTCTCGCGGATGTCGGGATGGGCTTCCGCCACCGTCGAGACGACCAACTCGCGCACGTCGACGCGAAGCCCGGTCGCGACGGGGAGCGCCTCGCGTTCGGCCCAGAGCGGCTCGACATTCGTCACGATCGGAATGCGCGCGAAATTGTAGCTGGGCGGCGGCGAAGACGTCGCCCATTCAAGCGTGCCGGCGTCCCAGAGATTGTCGCCGGCAGGCGCACCCCTCAATGCGCTGTGGACGAGGTTGAAGGCAAACAGCACGAAGCTCAGGAAGAAGAGCACCGCGCCGGCGCTGATGAAGAAATTGATGTTCCCCCAGCCGAGCTCGGCCGGATAGGTGTAGACCCTGCGCGGCATGCCCCACAGGCCGACGATGTGCATGGGGAAGAAAGCCGCGTTGAAGCCGACCATCGCCAGCCAAAAGTGCCAACGCCCGAGGCGCTCGCTCATCATGCGGCCGGTGATTTTGGGAAACCAGAAATAGGCAGCTCCGAGCAGCGGAAAGACCGAGCCGCCGATCAGAACGTAATGGAAGTGAGCGACGACGAAATAGGTGTCGTGCACCTGCAGGTCGAGCGGCACGGAGGCAAGCATGACGCCAGTCAGGCCGCCGATGACGAAGATGAAGAAGAAGCCGAAGACGAACAGCAGCGGCGTGCGGATCACCGGTCTGCTGTCCCAGAGAGTCGCCAGCCAGCAGAAGATCTGAACGCCGTTGGGGATTGCGATCATCATGCTCGAGGCGGTGAAGAAGCTGGCCCCCAGTTTCGGCAGCCCGGTCGCGAACATGTGGTGGACCCAGAGGCCGAACGACAGGAAACCGACGGCGATCAACGACAGGACCAAGCCGAGATGGCCGAACATCGGGCGCCGGGCGAAGGCCGGGATGATGGCGGAGACCATGCCGGTCGCGGGCAGGAAAATGATGTAGACTTCGGGATGACCGAAGAACCAGAAGAGATGCTGGAACAGCAGCGCGTCACCGCCTTCCGCCGGGTTGAAGATATGCGTGCCGACCAGCCGGTCGAGAATCAGGAAGGTCGAGGTGACCATTACCGCCGGCATGGCGAAGACGACGACGAAGGACGTGACCAGCAATGCCCAGACGTAGAGCGGGATCTTGTCGAGCGACATACCGGGTGCCCGGTGCTTGAACACGGTGACGATTGTCGCGACGGCGACCGCCAGGGATGACACCTCTGTATAGGTGATCATCTGCGCCCAGACGTCGGCGCGCTTGCCTGGAGCGTATTCCGGCCCGGACAGCGGCACATAGGCGAACCAGCCGACATCCGGCGCCATCGACAGGGCGAAGGACACCCAGGCGAAGAGGCCTCCTGAGACATAGACCCAATAGCTGAAGGCATTGAGGCGCGGGAAGGCGATGTTGCGGGTGCCGACCATTAACGGCACCAGATAGATTCCTGTCGCCTGGACGATGGGCACAGCGAACAGGAACATCATGGTGACGCCATGCATCGTAAACAGCTGGTTGTAGAGATCTGGCCCGATCAGGCCGCGCCGCGGACCCGAGAGTTGGATGCGCATGACAACGGCGTTGAGGCCGCCCAAACACAGAAACAGGAAGGCGGTGATCAGGTATCGGCGGGCGATGACCTTATGGTCGACGCTCGATAGCGCGCCGATGATACCGGGAGGCGTGCGCCACGTCCGCGCCAGCCACCGATGCAGGCTGGCATCGTCCAAGCCGGTGTCGCGCGGTCCGTCACGTTCGGGGGCGACATCGCCTTTGGCGGACGCTTCGCTTTCGGGAGGCAGATCGCGTTCGCTGGTGATATCGGCGCTGCTCATTTCAGCCCCTCAAGATAAGCGACGATGGCGTTGAGCTCGTCGCCGTTGAGATCGACCACCGGCATATGCGATCCAGGCTTCACGCCCTGCGGATCGGCTATCCAGGCGGCGAGATTGCCGCGGCTCATCGTCAATGTTCCGGCCGCAAGCGTCTGCCGGCTGGCTATATGGGTGAGATCGGGCGCGACCGTTCCGCCTGCGGGGGTGCCGCCGATCTTGTGACACATCACGCAGGGGCGTTTGAGGAAGAGGTTCTCGCCGGTCTTGGCCTCGTCGCTCATTGGCGCGGCGGCCGGCTCCAACTGATCGTTCCACCAGGCGTCGAACTTTTCGCGCGGTTCCGCGATGATGAAGGTGCCCATGTTGGCGTGCTGCGCGCCGCAGAACTCGGCGCACTGGCCCCGGTAGACGCCGGGCTTGTCCGCTTTGATGTCGAGCACGTTCATGCGGCCGGGAATGAGGTCGAGCTTGCCGGAAAGGCTTGGGACCCAAAAGGAATGGATCACGTCGGTCGAAGTGAGAAGAAGCCGCACCGGCTCACCGGCGGGAATATGGATCTCGTTCGCCGTGGTGAGGATGTGGCTCGGTGTGGCATCCTCGTAGCGCACCTCCCACCACCATTGATGACCTGTGACGCGAATGGTCAACGCGGCATCCGAGCCGATCGCCGCAAGCGTCCTGTTGGCAAAGAAGCTGAGCAGCGTGAGCCCGACCAGGATCACGGCGGTCAGCCCGACCGCGGTCAACACCACACGCAGCTTGCGATTGTCGGCATCGGCGTCGACTACAAGCGGCTCGGCGCGCTCTCGTGGCCGCATCATCAATGGCAAGGCAAGGGCGATCATCACCAGCACCCACACCGCCGCGCACAGGCCGGTGAAGAACCAGATCAGCCATGCGAGCTCGCTTGCCGCGGGACCTTTCGGGTCGAGCGCCGATTGCCAGCCGGCGCATCCCTGAAGAAACAGGGCGATTGCCGTGACGAACGCAATCGAGGCGAAGCGCTTCACGGCGACTTCCCCAGCGTGGCGGCATTCGGCATACGGTTTTCCGATGGGTGCGCCATCATGTCGTCATTGCGCGACGGCGCGGCGGAGGAAGGCGCTTTGCCGCTCAACGAGCGAACGAAGGCCGCAAGCTCCCAGATCTGGTCGTCCGGGATCTTGTCGCGGAAGCTGGGCATGCCGTTCGGCCGCCCGTCACGGATGGTGGCGTGAATGCTTTCCATCGAGCTGCCATAGATCCATTTCTCGTCCATCAGCGCCGGGCCCATGCCGCCGCCGCCATTGGCATGGCATCCTGAACAGTTGAACCAACCGAACAGGCGCTTGCCTTCGCTCAGATGAAAGGCATTGGCCTCGAAGCTCGCCGCTTTGTTGTCTGTGGGAGAGGGCCGCTGCCCGCCGGGTACCAGAGTTGTCACCGGCGTCGGCTGCTCGCCCGAGCCGAGGGCCGATTGCGGGCGCGTGTCCCGCTCCTCGCGCTGGCAGGCGACGAGCATCAGCACCACGGGAAAGAGCACAGCGACAGCGCACCTCATCGCACCGTGCTCCCCGAGGCATCGAGGCGCGGTACGCCATACTGCGCCAGCAATGCGTCGATCTCCGCCTTGTGCTTGGCCAAGGCATTGTTCACGTCGCCGCGCAACGCGTCGTCCTCGCGCCGCACGCCCATCGAAATATCGTAGATCATGGGTAATTGCGGTCCGTCGATGCGAGGCGCAACCGGCGTGATCCGCAGCGGGACCTTCTGCTTCTGGGCAAAATAGCCGGCAAGCGGGCCCCATACCACGGCTAGGTCGATCTCGCCGCTCGCCACCGCCTCGACGATGCGGGCCGGCGGATTGGGGGCGGAGTAATCGCCATAGACCGGATAGCCGACGAGGTGTCCGACTATGCCACGACGACCGAGAGCCTGGACCGGAGGCGAGTTGGCGCCGTCGTCGCCGATGAGTTGAACGCCGATGCGCATGTCGCGCAGCCGCGGGTCGTTAAAGGAGGCGACGTCGGGGTCGTTCTGGCGGGTCACGAAGACATAGGACGAGCGGTAGTAAGGCCTCGTGGTGCGCAGCATTTCGAGATTGGCCGGCGTGCCGGGCACGAGGTCGCAGAGATCCGCTTTCAGCGTGTTGCGCACGAAGCCGCGGCGCTGCGCCCACCAGGTGTAGGTCAGCTTCGCGCCGAGATCGGCGGCGATGATTTCGGCGATCCTGTTCTCGAATCCCTGTCCGGCTGCATTGGAAAAGGGCAGATTGTTCGGGTCGGCGCAGACCCTGAGTTCACGAGCGCCGGCCGCCGCCGGAAAGAGCAGCAAGGTGAGCGCGGTGATGCCGAGCGCTAACGGCGGGAAAGCCTTTCGCGCCACGTTGTGGATCACGCCGAATACATCAGGGCAGACGGAACACATAGAGCGTGCCTCCCGCCGTGGTTGCGTTCTTCAGGTCCTTCATCGCATTGACGAAACCGAGCGCGGCGGTGGCGTCGCGCGGGTCGAGGTCGCCCGACACGATGGCGCCAGCCCAGCCGCCGACGCCGGACAATACAGCGACATATTGGTGGCCGTCCGGGCCGCGATAGGTGATGGGCTGGCCGATAATGCCGGACGAGGTCTTGAACTGCCAGAGCAGGTCGCCGGTCTTGGCGCTCACCGCCTTGAACCAGCCGTCCATCGTTCCGTAGAAGACCACGTCGCCGGCGGTGACGACAGCGCCGCTCCACACCGGGAAATTCTCCTTGAGGCTCCAGGCGGGTTTTTCGGCCGCGATATCCCACGCCGTGAAGGCGCCGCGATTGCCGCCCGGCCCCGGGATCATGCGGACGTTCATTCCGACATAGGGCGTGCCGGCGATGTAGTTCACCTCGACGCCTTCTTCGTCCATGCACAGATTGTTGTGCGGGATGTAGACTAGGCCGGTCTTCGGAGAAAAGGCGGAAGGCTGCCAGTCCTTGAGGCCCGACGCGGTCGGGCAGATGTCGCGGACGACCTTGCCGGTGCCCGTCACCTTGTCCGGGTTTTCCATCAACCTGCCGGTCTTGAGGTCCACGCCCTTGCTGGAGTTGACGGGGCCATAAGGTTTTGCAGACAGGACCTCGCCGGTGGTTCGATCAAGGACGTAGAGATAGCCGTTGCGTTCCGGCCGGACCAGCACCTTGCGCGGCTTGCCCTGCCAGTTCATGTCGAGCAGGATTTGCTCATTGATGCCGTCATAATCGTGCAGATCGTGCGGGGTCCACTGATAGAACCATTTCGCCGCTCCGGTATCGGGATCGCGGGCGAAAATGCCCGATGTCCACTTGTTGTCGCCGGGCCGCAGATCGGGATTCCAGGGGCCGGGATTGCCGGTGCCGTGGAAGATAAGGTTGAGATCCGGATCGTAGGAAATCCAGCCCCACACATTGCCGCCGCCGATCTTCCAGGCTTCAGGCGGCCATGTCGTGACGCCGAGATCCTTGCCCTTGTCCATGTCGTAATGCGGCTTGAAGTCCGGGCCGATCAGCACGTCCTTGTCGGGGCCCGTGTTGTAAGCCGTCCAGGCGACATGGCCGTCGCCGGCGTCGAGCGCCTTGACCCAGCCGCGCACGCCCATCTCGCCACCGGAATTGCCGACCAGCACTTTGCCTTTCACCACAAGCGGCGCCATGGTGATGGTTTCGCCGATATTGATGTTGCCTACATGGGCGTTCCAGACCGGCTGGCCGGTGTTCGCATCGAGCGCGATGGTATGGCCGTCGAGCGTGTTGAAGAATATGCGTCCATTCGCGAAGGCAGCGCCGCGGTTGACGACATCGCAGCAGGCAACCCCTTGCGCGGCAGGCTCAGGATTGGGCTCGTATTTCCATTTTATCGGCGCGCCAGACTTGGAAAGGTCGAGCGCGTAGACGATGTTGGGAAACGGGCTCACGATGTACATCGTGCTGCCGACCACCAGCGGCGCCGCTTCCTGGCCCTTGTTCACCCCGGTGGAAAAGGTGAAGGCGACCTGCAGATTCTTGACGTTGCCTTCATTGATCTCGGCGAGCTCGCTATAGCGGGTCGAGGCGTAGTTCTTGGCGGGCATCGTCCATTGCCCGTCATCGGGCGGTGCGGCCGCGGCAGGCGGTGAGATCGCGGGTGCCGGCGACGGTTCCGAAGCGGCTGTCAGCAGGGGGGCGCAGACCAACAGCATCGCTGCAAGGCCGGGTGAATATCTTCGGAGTGCCGACGAGCGTTTGGTCATCGGGGCGTCCCCGCAGGATCGTGCCGGTTGCGCTGCTTGCTTCATTTCGGCGTCGAACCTCCGACGCCGGAACCGATTTCCGCCGCTATATCGGCCTCGTGCCCGGCACAAAGCGGGTGGCCCCAGCCCGAGGCGCTTTTCCCGCCGGGATCGAGATCGTAGATGATGGCATCCTTGCGGTTGGGATTGACGCCCGCCGGAACCTTATCGAGCCCCAGGGCGGCGCGAACGCGCCAGGCGACGTTGTGGTCAGCGCAGGACGAATCGCCGCTGATCCCTAGGCCACCGACGATCGCCTTGCCGTCGTAGAGAGCCAGGCCCCCGCCGAACACGACGACGCCTCCGATCGGCTTGCCGATCAGCGGATCGTTGGCGCTGCCGAACGTCTTGGGGTCGCCTGCGTAAGCCGTTGCCTGGTTGACGGGATTGGTGGTCTGCAGACCGAACAGCGGCCCGCCCGGCTGCACCCCGGCATAGAGATTGGCTGTTGAAAGGGCCATGTTCGCCAGGCTGAGCCCGTTGGCCGTGTTGGCCTTCTCGGCCGCGATCAGCCGGCTGCCCGGCCACTGCGCATCGGCCGCGGGTCCACTGAAGGCAACGGCGCAGACGGTGCCGTCGCGGGCAACGATTGCCGCCCATTCGTTGGTGTCGAAGCCGCCATTCGCCGGGCCGCCGCTCGCCTTCACGTTGGCCTTCAAGGCCGAAAGCAGCTTGTCGTGATCGGCAGGGCAGGGCGCCTGCGCGTGAGCGGCGTTTTGCTGCATCGAGCCAAACGCCAAGACCAGAAGGCCCAAAGCTAGCAACGAAAACCGACGATGAGCCATGATCCGGAACATTTGTTGAATGTTACCGAACTGACAACCGGCTGCTTTGTTCCTCCTTCATGAAGAGGTTTGTAGCCGACCAAGTCCGCTGGCCTGTAAGGACGCCGCGGCAGCGGAACCAGTTTGGATCACCGGCCGCACCAAATGCGTCCGCGACAGGTCGGATCATGGCGTTGGCAAGCTCGGCTGTTTTGCGGCTGCGGCAGGCTTGCAAAGCTATCTCGACCTGTCTGAGAGGCGATTTCCCCGAACCGCTCGCCCCGATCGGGATGAAGAGCGGCTACATTTCGCTGTTGCCGACTATCCCGGCCCCGCCATCACTACGATTGGTGACCGGAACACGAGCCGGTATTTGCAACCGGAGGACAGGTTTGCCCGAGCTGTCCTGGCCGAAAAACACGATACCGGCGGCCCGGAATGCCTGGCGCACGGCAAGCAGCTTTTCTGGCGAGGGGAGACGGCCACCACGCTCAAATTCGCGAATATCCGCCTCGCTCAAATCGCACTTGGCCCCGAGGCTGACCCGAGACCAGTTCAACAGGGCCCGAGCCGCCGTCACCTGCTCTGGCGTTAGAGGAGCCACCAAACATCTCCACTGCTTTTTGATCCTGCCATGAATTGAAAACTCAAGAACATGTTCCATTGCTGGCAAAAATCGGGAACGTCATGATGCGCTCGGACCGTTGCCCCCTTGGAACAACGATGTCGGCGCATCGTTTGGTGGCAATGCAACAGCTTCGCTCAGATTTCGCGGCAATAGCGCAACCGGGCTATTGGATCGCCCTCGGACTCCTCGTCATCCCTTATGGAGTGGGCGTATTTTTCCTTGTTAGGATTTGCCACTGTATGTAATTGCGTGTGTGGTGCGGTCCAGGGGACGCATTGGTAGCTTTCATGGCTAAATCGCCATTCAAAAGGTAGGGCCGAGCCACACGTAGCCATCCTGGAGAGCTTCTGATATTCGCCCGCGATAAATCAAGAACTTCGACGCCCCCTCCGGGCCCATGACCTTTAAATTCATTGATGAAAATTGCCCTCGGCCCAAAACGTTTTGGGCCCATTATGGGCCCAAGGGTGCGGAGTCGGCGCTGATTTGCTCCGGTTCCGTTGATCAATTGACGTCTCGCAGGATTGCTCGTTGCTTCATGACATCGTGCTTAGCCTCGCGTTCGTTGATGGCACGAGCATGACCTTGCCCCCAGTTTCTATCCAGTTTTGAGTTCGTTTCCGGCGTGGGCTGTGCCCTGCTGGGCGGGTGAAAGCCAGCATGGGCGTGGCGAGCTACCCCAAGGACGGGCTGATGCCGACCTGCTGCTAGCCAATGCCGATGTGGACATTTACGGGGCCAAGGAGCTCGGCCGCGACAATTTCCAGTTCTACACGCCCGAGTTCAACGCGACGGTCCACGAAAAAGTGGGAATTCCAGATGATTTCCATGGCCCCATATCCGTTCGGTGCTTGATGACCTTGCTCGCCATTGTGACATCGATCCGGCAACCGTCGTCGCGTAGTGCTCGCCAGGAGGGCGCTAGGAGGGCAAAAGAACGCGCTGGCGTTGACATGGCCGTAGGGCGCCGTGGCGATTTAGACGACGACATTTCGATCAAGGGGTCTGATCGGCCTTGTAGCAAGTGTAGAATAGAACGCGAGCTTGAGAGTAGGATTTTCACGGCGGCGCTGACCCATTGTCGCATCGCGACAGACTTTTCCGGAACTTTCGATGCCACTCCCGAGCGGACCCTGTGATGGCGGTCTTCTTCATAATCTCCTGCAAGCGGACGACGCTGAAATTCATCTTCCTAGCGCGAATATCCATTGAATCACGTTTTCAATGGCATCCTCCAAAGGCGATCGGATCACTTGCGTCATCGCTACCCTCGATGTTGGAATAGTGTGAAGCATTTCAGGCCTCAAATGGGTGTACCGTCTCAACATCTTCCAGTCCTTATGCCCGGTCACCAGAGCTACTTGTTCAATCGTGAAATCCGCCTCGAAAAGGCGGCTTGTGCCCTCATGACGCAAGTCATGGAAATGCAGGTCGGCGCATCCTCGACGGAAAGCGGTGCCGACTGATTTGTGATTGAATGGGAAATTCGCTTATCGTCATTGCTTCGCTTTGCGCGCTGTTCCTCAACGATGGCCCAGGCATCGTATCCAGTTGCCGCGAATAGCGGTATGCGCTGATTGTTGCCTTTCTTGTGCGCGGGTCTTTCCGGTCGCGAACGAGAAGCATCCGCGTGCGGTTCTCCAAGTCGGACCAACGAACCCTGCAAATTTCCTCCTGGCGCATCGCGGTTGCAACGGCGAACCGTATGATCTGGCCGACCGGCCCTCTCTGGAGAGGGTTTGCATCGAAGTGAGCGATTAGCCTGTCGAGTTCATCCTGGGTCAGCCGCCTTTCGCGCTCACATCCCTTGCCGAGAAGTCCGAGGCGCTTAAGTGCGATGCGCGCGAGATCGACAGGTTCGATCTTGACCGGTAGCCCATGGACGGCCGCAGCATGAGACAGGACAAGCTTTATGAAGCCGATGTCGATACCGAGCGTCATCGGGCCGGCACCCTGGGCGGCGCGCTCGCGGCCGAACTGAATGAGCCGTTCGCGATCGAGCGCTGCGATGCTGGTCTTGCCAAGATGTCTCCGGATCATATCGAGGGCCGCGGCCTTAGAGCGGCGAGGGGACTTGCCTACCTCGCACATGTCGTCGATATGGAGGTCGATGAGCTCGCCGAAGGTCTTAAGACGCGCTATGCGGGACTTGGTCGGCGTCTCTCCACGATCGACTTGGCGCTCGGTTTCGGTCGCCCAGCGGCGTGCGTCGTCACGGCGCAGGAAGGTCTCGCTGACGTAGCGACCTTTGCGACGGACTTTCACGCGCCAGGAACCGGACGAGAGCTTTGTGTAGGTGGCCATTTTTTCGTGTGCGCTCCGTGTGCACTGAGAGATCGAAACGTGGCGAAAAGGGTCGTATTCTGGCGTAAATTCGGGTTGGCGCGCAAAGTGCTAACAATTTGATGTTAAACAAAAAATGGCGAAAAATCAAGACCATAGACTGGCCATTGCGCCTATGATGGATTGGACGGACAGGCATTGCCGGTTCTTCCACCGTCAGTTGACGCGCCGCGCGCTGCTTTACACCGAGATGGTGGTGGCGGACGCGGTCATGCATGGCGCGCGCGAAAGACTGCTCGGTTTCGACGATGTCGAGCACCCGGTTGCATTGCAGCTTGGCGGATCGGATCCGGTAAAACTTACCGAGGCTGCGCGGATCGGCGAGACCTTCGGCTATGACGAGATAAACCTCAATGTGGGCTGCCCGTCCGACCGCGTCCAGTCGGGGACGTTCGGCGCCTGCCTGATGAAGACGCCGGCTCTGGTCGCCGAGTGCGTCGCAGCGATGAAAGCTTCGGTGAAAATCCCCGTCACGGTCAAATGCCGTATCGGTGTCGACGATCAGGACCCGGAACCCGCTCTCGACACGCTCTCCGACGGCGTGCTGGCCGCCGGCGCCGATGCGCTCTGGGTGCACGCCCGCAAGGCCTGGCTGGAAGGGCTCAGTCCCAAGGAGAACCGCGAGATCCCGCCGCTCGATTATCCGCGCGTCTACCGGTTGAAGGCCAGAAAGCAGGACGAATTCATCGGCATCAACGGCGGCATCCAGTCGCTCGCCGGGGCGTCGGCGCATCTTTCCCATGTCGATGGCGTGATGCTCGGCCGCGCGGCCTATCATACGCCGGGGATCCTGACCGGCGTCGATGCCGCCTTCTACGGCGAGGCGCCTGCCGCCTTCGATTATTTGGCGCTGGTCGACGCCATGGCCGGCTATGCGGCGCGCCATATCGAGCGGGGCGGGCGGCTCGGCCACATCACCCGTCATATGGTCGGACTGTTCCACGGCTTGCCCGGCGCCCGCCGCTTCCGGCAGATTCTTTCCACCGACGCGAACAAGCCCGGAGCCGGGGCGGAGGTGTTGCGGAGCGCGTTTTCCGCAGTCGATTTCGATGCGGCGGAAGCCGAAGCAGCCTGACTTCGGCTGAACAAACGCTGTGCCGAAACAGATTCAGACGATGTGTCGCAAGGCATGTCGTCGCCGCAGAACCGCTGCGCACTTTCTCGGCAATATTAGTCCCGCAGGATCATGCGGTCGCCACGCACGTCGAAACCCGACAACGAGCCGATGAAGTTCATGCCGAGCAGGCTTTGGTCCAGCATGCCGGGCGCCGCGACCATCACCGACATGTCCTTGCGCACGATGCCGCCGATCGCCACCTCGTTGGTCCTGACCATCGCCGCGCGCGCCATGCCGTTGGCCGTGGCGACATCCACGCTGTAGCTGAGCGCCGCCGGGTTGAACCCCGCGGCCTGGGCATCTTCCGATGTCAGCACCGTGCTGGTCGCGCCGGTGTCGACCACGGCGCGCACCGGCGTGCCGTTGACCAGGATGCGAGCTTCGAAATGGCCGTTGTCGGCTTTGTCGAGCGTGACGGTCGGGCGGCCATTCTCCACGCCGAGCGCCAGCGGACTGCCCGGGACAAAGCCGGCGGTCACGCGGCTCGCGACATCCTGCAACTCGTAGCGATACTGGTAGCCGGCGATCAGCACGAGGATCAGTGCGGCCCAGACACCGATATTGCGTGCCATGTCGCCCAGCGGCCGGCCGGAGCGGAGCAGGCTCGCACCGATCACCATCACCAGCACGCCGACCCAGATCAGCCGGCCGAAATCGTTGTTGTTCATGCCGAAGGTGTGGCCGGCCGAATTGTTGAGCATGAGCAGCACAACCCCGGCGCCGATCACCGCCATGATGACCCAGAACAGCCGGTTCATCGGTTTCTTCTCACAAAACACCGCGCTCGCGCGCCATGCGGGTTCGGCGGGTTTCGCGGCGCGGCCGCCGCTCCACCGTTTCGAGCCGTGCCGGCAGTTCCGCCATCACCGCCCGGCGCGTTTCGGCGGTCATCGCGAGCCAGGCGGAAATCTCGTCGCGCGTGCGGCCGCAACCGAAGCAGAAACCGGTTTTCATATCGATCGAACAGACCAGGATGCAGGGGGATTCGATGGCGGTCATGCTGTTCTCTTGGCTTTATTCCACATGGTGCAACCGCCGGAGCAATGCAAGCCCTCCGCATTGCGCCGCAAGGCAGCGCGTTCGCGGCATCGTCCAGGCGGTTGTGCCGGTTGGAGAAGGCGGCTATGCCGCTTGCGATTTCCGCAACGAAGCGCGACCGGATATAAATGCCTGCTAAGCCTTTCGACGATTTCCGAAGCCTCCTGGCGGCCCTGCCGCCGGCCGATGATGCGGCGGGCACGCGTGTCCGCGCGCTGTTAGCCAAGGCGGATAAGCCGAAAGAATCGCTTGGGCGCATCGAGGACATCGCGGCCTGGATTGCCGCCTGGAGCGGGCGCGCGCCGCCCACGATCAACCGGCCGCTGATGGCGATCTTCGCCGGCAATCATGGTGCCGTCAGGCACGGCATCTCGCCGCTGCCGGTGGCGGCAACCGCCAATGAGGTCGAGCTCTGCGCGGCCGGCGGCGCCGCGATCAACCAGGTCTGCATCGCCAACGATCTCGGCCTGAAAGTCTTCGATCTCGCTTTGGATATCCCCACAGGCGACATCACCGAGGAGGCCGCGCTCGATGAACGCGGCTGCGCCGCAACCATGGCCTTCGGCATGGAGGCGGTCGCGGGCGGCGCCGACCTTCTGTGCCTTGGCGATCTCGGAGTCGGCAATTCGACGATAGCCGCCGCGCTTTGCGCCGCGCTGTTCGGCGGCAGCGGCATCGACTGGGTTGGCCCAGGCGCGGGCGCAGACGCAGCGATGATCGCGCGCAAGGCCGAGGTTGTCGATCGGGCGCTGGCATTCCATGGCCCGGGTCTGAGCGATCCGCTCGAGGCCTTGCGACGGGTCGGCGGGCGTGAGTTCGCGGCGATCTGCGGCGCCATTCTCGCGGCGCGCATGGAGAAGATCCCTGTCCTGCTCGACGGGTTCGTGGCGACGGCGGCGGCCGCTGTCCTTTATGCGGGCAATCCAGGCGCGCTCGATCATTGCCTGCTTGCCAGCCTGTCGCCAGAGCCTGGCCACGCCAAGGCGGCCGAAAGGCTCGGGCTGAGGCCGCTGCTCGATTTCGGCATCGGCCATGGCGAAGGGGTAGGGGCCGCTCTCGCCGCCGGTATCGTCAAAGCCGCGGCATTGACCAGTTCCGGCATGGCGATGGCTGTCCGGCTTTAGCGCCCGGCGGAAATTGCTTCAGCGGCGCCCGCGCGCGGCAACCGTCTTGGTCGGCAAGGCCGGCAATTCCTCCATCACCCGGCTCAACGGGAAGATGGCGATCGCCTCGGTGCCTTCGCGCAGCTTGGAATGAAGCTCGAACTCGCCGCCATGCATGGCAAGCAGCCCCTGCACGATCGGCAGGCCGAGGCCGGTTCCCTGCTCGGCGCTCTTGATGGCGATCGAGCCCTGGCCGAAAGCGGAAAGCACCACGGGGATTTCTTCTTCCGGTATGCCTGGGCCGTTGTCCTTGACCGAAATGTACTGGCCGCCGCCGGCGGTCCAGCCGACACGCACGCGCACTTCGCCGCCGGACGGGGTGAACTTGATCGAATTGGAGAGAAGGTTGAGCGTGATCTGCCTGACGGCGCGCTCGTCAGCGAAGAGGCGCGGCAAGGTCTCCTCGAACTCCTGGATGATGCGGATGTCCTTGTTGCGGGCACGCAGCTCCATCATGTGGCAGCAGTCCTCGACGATGGTGACCAGCACGACCGGCTCCTCGTTGAGCTGGTAGCGGCCGGCCTCGATGCGCGACAGGTCGAGGATCTCGTTGATCAGGTCGAGCAGGTGCTGGCCGGACTCGTGCACGTCATGGGCATAGTCGCGGTACGTCGGATTGTTCATCGGCCCCAGCACTTCATTGGCCATCACTTCGGAGAAGCCAAGGATGGCGTTGAGCGGCGTCCTGAGCTCGTGGCTCATCGAGGCGAGGAAACGCGATTTCGCCAGATTGGCGTCCTCGGCCCGCCGCCTCGCCTCGTCCGACATCGATTTCGCCGTCTCCAGCTCGGCGATCAGCGCGTCCTTCTCCGAGCGGAAGGACAGCACCATCAACGAAGCCTGATTGAGATGACGCGCGACGTAACCGAAGAAGGGAAGCGCCGCGATGAGCAGGGCCGCCATCGTGGCTTCGATAGGCGTCCACAGGCGCATGACGGTGTAGGCATAAACGGCAACGGGAATGGCAAAGGTCGCGAACAGCGCGCCGCCAAGCGAGGAGGCCATCACGGCGGTCGTCGCCATGGCGATCAGCAGCACCATGGCCTTGGCCACATGGAACTGGTCGACCTGGCATGTGGCGCAGCCGAACCAGGCGAACCACGCCCAGCCAAGGCCACAGAGGAAATGGCCAATCAGGAAGTCGCGACGCGTCTGCACCGGGTCGAGTTCGACCGCCTCGGTCCGCTCCACGCGACGCGCCATGAAAGCGACGATTGTGTAGCAAAGCAGCGTCGACAGGGCCCAGATGGCGATCTGGCTGTCCAGACCCGCCAGCCGGCCGATGGCTGCCACGGCGAGCACGAGCAACGGGATCGCGACCGCGCTGACCGCCATGGCGCGCGCATGCAGCTTCAGCAGTTCACGGTCGAAATCGAGGCTGCCCGCCTGCTGCGAAAGGCGGTCGCGCGTCTTGCGCACCGCGCGCGCCACATCGCTGTTGCGGTGCGGTTTACGGCGGTCCACAATAAATTTATCCGCTGTGTTCGAGCGTTGCAAAGGCATACAGACTTCAATTTCTGCGCGCAGCGACTTCCGGTTCGTTAAGCTACGTTCGAATGATTAAGAGACTGTTTGCCATATGAGCCGTTTCGGGCCGAGAGGACCGCGCCGCCGCTATGTGGCGAGCCCGCCGCGCAGCCTCTGGCGCAAGCTGCTGGATTATGGGCTGGCCTTCCTCTTGCTCGGGTTGCTCATCCTGGTGGCGGCGCGGCTCGATCGCTTCGAGACACGCAAGGAGCAAGGCACGGCAATCATCAATGACGGCGATTCGATCACGCTCGGGACCGAGCGCATCCGCATGCGCGGCATCGACGCTCCGGAATATCACCAGACCTGCCGAAAGGCGGGCGCCGACTATCCCTGCGGCAAGCTGGCGCGGCAATCGCTGGTGCGGCTGATCGCCGGCAGGCCTGTTTTCTGCAGCGGCTGGCAGCGCGACCGCTATGGCCGGCTGCTCGGCGATTGCAGGGCAGGCGACACCGACCTAAACCGGGCCCAAGTGCAGGCCGGATGGGCGGTTGCCTTCGGCGGCTTCGAAACCGAGGAAGCGGTGGCGAGAGCGGCCAAGCTCGGCATCTGGGCAGGCACTTTCGAGGAGCCGCAGGACTGGCGCAACAGCCATCATGACGCGCCGGTCGAGAGAAGGCACGGCGTGCTGGCCTCGTTCGGCGATGCGTTGCGGGAATTTGTTCGCTTCTGGTGATGGGTGGACCAGCGCCCTATGATCCGGTGGAGAAGCTGGAGGATGGAATGAAGCTGTTCGACGGTGGCCGCGCGCCCAATCCCCGGCGCGTGCGTGTTTTCCTTGCCGAGAAGGGGCTGACGGTGCCGCTGGTGCCGGTTGACATGGGCGCGCTGGAGCATCGCGGCGGGCAGGTGGCTGAGCGCAATCCGCTGCGGCGCCTGCCGGTGCTCGAGCTTGACGACGGCACCATCATCACCGAATCAATTGCCATTTGCCGCTATTTCGAGGAGTTGCATCCCGAGCCCGCGCTGTTCGGCAAGGGCGCGCTCGGCAAGGCCGTCGTCGAGATGTGGCAAAGACGCATGGAACTGAACCTGATGGCCAGCGTCGCAGCCGCATTCCGGCACATCCATCCGGCGATGAAGGAATGGGAAGTGCCGCAAATTCCGGAATGGGGCGAGGCCAACAAGCCGAAGGCGATTGAATTCCTGCGCCTGCTCGACAATGAACTGGCGAAGCGCGAATTCGCCGCCGGCGACACCTATTCGGTCGCCGACATCACCGGCATGATCGCCATCGATTTCATGAAGCCGGCCCGTATTAAGGTGCCGGAAGAGTGCACGAACGTGCTGCGCTGGTACGCGGCGCTTACAAGCCGGCCGAGCGCGACGGCCTGAGCGGCAGAAATTGGATAATCCGCCCGATATGAGACAAGCGCTGGAGCGCCTCACCGAAAGGGTGCGGGCCTGCCGTATCTGCGTCGACGAGCCACACGGCCGGCCCCTGCCGCATGAGCCGCGGCCGGTGCTGCAGCCGTCCTCCACGGCGCGGATCCTGCTTGCAGGCCAGGCGCCGGGCACCAAGGTGCATGTGTCGGGCATGCCGTTCACCGATGCCTCGGGGGACCGGCTGAGAAACTGGCTCGGCGTCAGCGCGCAGGAATTCTACGACACAGAAAAGTTCGCCATCGTGCCGATGGGCTTTTGCTTTCCCGGCCAGGACGCCAAGGGCGGCGACCTGCCGCCGCGTCGCGAATGCGCTCCGGCTTGGCGCCCGGACCTGATGGCGCTGATGCCGCAGATCGACCTGGTGCTGACCATCGGCGGTTATGCGCAGGCCTGGCATATGGGCACGATACGGCTGCCGTCGCTGACCGAGACGGTCAGGAACTGGCGCGCCATATGGGATGGACCGGCCATGCCCAAAGTGCTGCCGCTGCCGCATCCGTCCTGGCGAAACACCGGCTGGCTGAAGAAGAATCCCTGGTTTGAAATGGATTTGCTGCCCTTTCTCAGGTCGGAAATCCGCTATCGCATCGATTAGGCATCCTGCAAGAAATCACTCGCTTTTACCACTCTTGGCAGAATTTCTTTCTTGTGAAAGGCTCGGATAAAGGGGATTATAGCCAAACTATTCCCCTGGAGCCTCGCATGGATCGCCTTGATAGAAAAATTCTCCGCCTCCTGCAGGAGGACGCGACGCTCGCGGTCGCCGATGTCGCCAAGAAAGTCGGCCTGTCGACCACGCCGTGCTGGCGGCGCATCCAGAAGCTCGAGGAGGAGGGCGTCATCAAACGTCGCGTCGCCATCCTCGATCATGAGAAGGTCAATGTGCGCGTCACCGTCTTTGTGTCGATCCGCACCAATTCGCACAGCCATGAATGGCTGCGGCGCTTCTCCGAGGTCATCCAGGAATTCCCGGAAGTGGTCGAGTTCTACCGCATGAGCGGCGACGTCGATTACCTCCTGCGCGTGGTGGTTCCGGACATCGCCGCCTATGACGCTTTCTACAAGCGGCTGATCGCTAAAATCGAGATCCGCGACGTCTCGTCATCCTTCGCCATGGAGCAGATCAAGTACACGACCGAAATCCCGCTCGACTACATGGTGCTGGACAAGGAATCGGGCGCCAACGCGGCGTAGGCGCCAGGCAGGCCTTAGTTTTTCTTCTTGTCGAGGAAATTCCACGGCGAGTTGACCGGCAGCGTCACGGTGTCCGGCACGCTGTCGACGCTCGCCACCTCGGCCTTGCGCACGGTGTAGCCGGACTGGACGATCGAGACGCCGTCGAGGATGAACAGCTGGCTTTTCTCCATGCCGGGCCTCAGCACGCCGGTGACCGCGACCGGCTCGTAAGCCTCTTTCATCTTGTAAGGATGCGCCGGCGTGACCAGCACGATCTGGTTGGGTGGCGGCGTCGGCATGTGGCTGCAGGCGCCGGTCCACGGCACCAGCAGGAATTGGTAGACAAGGTCACCCTCGCGATCGACCGGCAAAGCATAGCCGGCTAATTGTATCGTCTTGTCCTGCAGATTGAGCGACAAGGTCTCGCCATGGTCGGGCAGTTTTGCCGCGATCATCGGCAGATTTGCGTCCTCGGCTATCGCCTGCGCCGCGGGGCGCAGATCCTTCCAGAAGATATGCGCGACATCGGCCGCCGCATCGGCTCCCGAGGCGGTGAGCAGGAGCACGGCTGTCAGGGCCGCGCATGATTTGAAACGCTTGCTCATGGTTGTTCCATCCTCCGCCAGCCGATTTCCGGAATCGAGTAAAAGCGTCGTGACCGGTCCGGGCTCAACGGCTTAGCCGCATCACATGCCGGCGCGTGCCGGCGGTTCCGGTCTCATGGAAGCCGCGCGCGGCGAACATGTCGCGAAAGCCCATGAAGCGGTAGCTCGGCGCGGCCTCGTCGACGGCATAGGCCTCGATTATATACGCGCCTTTGCTGAAGGCATGGTCGATCGCAGCGTCAAGCAAAGCGGAGGCCAGTCCGCCGCCGCGCAAGGCCCTTGGGACATAGAAGCAGACGATCGACCACACGCCGGTCTCGGTGTCGTCCTGCTGTTTTGAAAGTTTCCGGTATGTCTCGCGCGGCGCGACCGAGCACCAGCCGACCGGTCTGCCGTCCAACTCTGCGAGGATGCCGACCGGGGTGCCAGCATCGATGAGCGCCATCATCATGCGCTTCTTCTCGTCGTTCTCAATGTGCTCGCGGCTGGAACGGCGCCAGGCCATGCACCAGCAATATTTCGGCGCACCCGGCTGCTCGAACAGATTTTCGAAGTCGGCGCGTGTCTCTGGCGTCACCTCGACGAACCGAATCCCGGCAAGGTCAGGCTTTTGCGGCTGCGAGCCTTTCGAGCTGTCTGGCATCCGTCAGTTCCTTCACCGCATCCTTGCCGATCCAGCGCGCCGTTTTGTCGGACGATGCCGCCAATCTTTCCGCCAGCGCAAGGGCAGGGGCGTGCAGGCTCATCGAGCGCTTGCCGATCTGCCGCAGCGCCCAATTGACCGCCTTGCGGACGAAATTACGCGGATCGCCGGCATGTTTCTCGATCAGCGGCAGATAGGCAAGGAACGTCGCGTCCGGCTCTTTCTTGAGATGCACCGCGCTCCAGGCCAGCATGGCAAAGGCGGTGCGCCGAACGAATTCGCGGTCGTCTTCGGCGAACTCGTCTATCAATTCACGCCAGAATGGCGTCAAGGCAAAGAGGTCCGCTACGGTGTCGACGATCTCCCAGCTGTCGAAATCTGCGGCCCAGCGCCGGCATTGATCGATGTCGACCTTCTTAGGCTCGCCGGTGAAGGCCGCCATCAGCCGCGCTTCGCGGACACCGCTGTCCCACAGCAGAAGCGACCGCTCGTGGTTTTTCTTCAGCTTGCGCGCCAATGGCCGCAATTGCGAATTGCCGACGCCGAGTGCGCTGGCGGTGTTGATGCCGTAGCGCGCCATGCCCGCCCGGTTCGCCTCGGTGCCGATCGCGCGCAAATGCGCAACGATGTCGTCGGCGCTCCAGCTCGGATCGGGCAGGGGCATCGTCACCTATCTTTCCAGGCGCGCAAGCAGCGAGGACGTGTCCCAGCGCTTGCCGCCCATGTCCTGCACGTCCTTGTAGAACTGGTCGACAAGCGCCGTCACCGGCAGCTTGGCGCCATTGCGGTTGGCCTCCGCCAGGCAGATGCCGAGATCCTTGCGCATCCAGTCGACCGCGAAGCCGAAATCGTATTTGCCGGCATTCAT
Source organism: Mesorhizobium sp. CA8 (assembly GCF_020164955.1). GTDB lineage: Bacteria > Pseudomonadota > Alphaproteobacteria > Rhizobiales > Rhizobiaceae > Mesorhizobium. The sequence goes on along the minus strand of NZ_JAIUHG010000001.1, from coordinate 377,406 downwards.
CGTCTTGTGGCGGTTCTCCATCTGCCAGGAGCCGGCCGCCCCTTTGGAGATCACCTCGACGACCTTTTCGATGTCGAGGCCGGCCTTCTTGCCGAAATGGATGCCCTCGGCCAGCCCCTGGACGAGGCCCGCGATGCAGATTTGGTTGATCATCTTTGTGAGCTGGCCGGCGCCGGCCGACCCCATCAGGCCGACCATGCGGGCGTAGGCGTCGATGACGGGCTTCGCCTTGTCGAAGGCGGTCTTTGAGCCGCCGACCATGACGGTGAGCACGCCGTTCTCGGCGCCGGCTTGGCCACCGGATACCGGCGCATCGAGGAAGGAGAAGCCGGCCTCGCACGCGGCTTCGTCAAGCTCGCGCGCCACCTCGGCCGAGGCGGTGGTGTTGTCGATGAAGATGGCGCCCTTCTTCATCGCGGCGAAGGCGCCGTTCGCGCCGGTCGTGACCGAGCGCAGATCATCGTCGTTGCCGACGCAGGAGAAAACGAAGTCCTTGCCTTCGGCTGCTTCGGCCGGCGTCAGCGCCAGTTTGCCGCCATGCTGGGCCACCCACTGCTCGGCCTTGGCCTTGGTGCGGTTGTAGACGGTGACGTCATGGCCGCCCTTGTTCCAGAGGTGTCCGGCCATCGGATAACCCATGACGCCAAGACCGAGAAATGCAACCGATGCCATAAAGCCTGCCTTCCAACAAAACACAGTTTCCAGTGGCGGAAGGTCTAGGCCATGCGAAAAATTCGTCAAGGCACGCAGCGCGGCATCGGCTGGTGCAGGCGACCGAGCGGCAATCTATCGATGCAGATGGACGGTGATGCGGCGCTCGATCCACTCGACGCCATGGCGCAGGATTTCGACCATCACCAGATAGACGATCGCCACCCAGATATAGGCTTGGATGTCGAAGGATTTCGCATAGGCGAGCTTGGCGTTGCCCATCAGGTCGTAGACGGTGATGATGGCGACGATCGCGGAAGCCTTGATCATCAGGATGAGCTCGTTGCCATAGGGTCTCAGCGCGACGATGATCGCCTGCGGCAGGACCACTTTGCGCAGCGTCTGCAATTTGTGCAAGCCAAGCGAAGCGGCACCTTCCCATTGGCCGAGCGGCACGCTTTCGATGGCGCCGCGCAGGATTTCTGCCTGGTAGGCGGCGGTGTTGAGCGAGAAGGCAAAGACGCCGCAATAGAAGGCCTCGCGGAAGAACCACCACAGCCCGACCGTCTCAAGCTCAGGGCGGAACGAGCCGATGCCGTAATAGACCAGGTAGGTCTGCACGAGCAGCGGCGTGCCGCGGAAGAAATAGACGTAGCAATAGGCGAGCCCGGACAGGAACGGGTTCTTCGACATGCGGCCATAGGCGACCGGAAGCGACAGGATGGCGCCAAGGACCATCGAAATGCTGACCAGCGACAGGGTGGTGCCCAGGCCCTGCAGATAGGCGGGAGCATATCGGGCGAAGAATTCGGCATTCCAGGCATAGACAAGGTAGGCGACGATGCCGAGGCCGAAAAGCATCCAGATGCCGACCAGCGCGTAGCCGAGGATGCGGACCCGCGGCCAGCCGCGCGCTTGCGGCGGCGGCTTGTCGATGACGATAGCCTGGCTGACGCTCATCGCGCTTCCCTCCGTCCGAGGTAGCGCAGGATGTAGCTCGTGGCGATCGACGACAGGACGGCCAGCGCCAGGAAGATCAGCGCCGCGACGCTGTAGAAGAGGAACGAATGCTTGGTGACGCGCGCCGCCACGCCGGACTGGCGCAGGGTCTCCGCGAGATTGACGACCGAAACCAGCGAGGTGTCCTTGAGCAGGCTCAGCCAGCAATTTTCGAGGCCCGGAAAAGCGATACGTATCAGCTGCGGCAGGATCACCAGCCGCATCGTCTGCCATGTCGACAGGCCAATAGCGTAGCCACCCTCATATTGGCCTTTCGGAATGGCGCGGAACGCGGAGAGGAAGACCTCGCTGGCATAAGAGGAAAAGATCAGCGCCAGCACGATCATGCCGGCGACGAAGCTGTTGACGTCGATCGTCGCGTCCGGATTGAACAGCCGCACGACATATTGCAACAGAAGCGGCATGCCGAAGAAGAACAGGAACAGCGTCACCAGTTCCGGCAGACCGCGAAAGACCGTGGTGTAGATGTTGCCGGCGAGCCGCAGCGACGGCTCTTCATGCTGTTTGGCGAAGGCGACGAAAAAGCCGATCACCAGGCCGATCGGCAATGTGGCGAGCGCCAATGCAATGGTGACCAGCACACCAGAGGCAATATCGTCACTCCAGCCATCCGGTCCCCAGCTGAGAAGTGTCCAAATGCTTTGGGCCGGCATTGACGGGTCGTGTCTCCGTGGCGGTCCCGGATGGATTTAAGGGCGACGAGGGATGGCTCGCCGCCCTTGGCTTATCGATCAGGATTCGGCGCCGTAGACGTCGAACTTGAAGTACTTGTCGTTGATTTCTTTGTACTTTCCGTTCTTGCGGATGGCGTCGATCGCGTTGTTGAGCTTGTTGACCAGATCGGTCTCGCCCTTGCGCACGGCAATGCCCGCGCCCGGTCCGAAGATCTCGACCGGCTGCGGCGAGGGCTGGCCGAGGATCTTGCAGCAGGCGCCGTCCGGCGAATCCAGCCACTGCTGCAGCACGACGATGTCGTCCTCGATCGCATCGAGACGACCATTGGCGAGGTCAGCCTGTTCCTCGGGGCTGCTCGGATAGCCCTTGATGGTGCTGTCCGTGTAGGTCTTCGAAGCATAGTTGTAGTGCGTGGTGGTGGTGGCGACGCCGATGGTCTTGCCGGCGAGATCTTCCTTAGTCACACCCTTGACCAGCGAATCCTTCGGCACGGCGATGGCAGACGGGGTGTTGTAGTATTTGTGGGTGAAGTCGACCTTTTCCTGTCGTTCGGGCGTGATCGACATCGAGGCGACGATGGCGTCGAATTTGCCGGCCTGAAGCGCCGGGATGATGCCGTCCCAATCCTGCGCGACGAAGGTGCATTTCACTTTCATCTCGTCGCAGAGCGCCTTGGCGATATCGATGTCGAAGCCGACCAGCTGGCCGTCGGAGGTCAGGTTGTTGAAGGGCGGGTACGCGCCTTCGGTGCCGATCCTCAGGGTCTTTTCCTGAGCCTGGGCGACGCCAAGTGTCAGCAGCGCGGCCGAAGCGGCAAGCGCGATACGCAGTGCAATACGCATGATAATCCTCTCATATTGTCATGGCCGCTGTCCCGGGCGGCTCTTGTGGGCGGTCGTTTCCTGACCGCCCGCTGGGGCGGATACTCCCACTCTTTCCAAGAAAAAAGCAACTGCAAATCAACGGCAAACGACAGTCAGGACGTGCCGCTGCGTTACTTGGTTCGAGCAACGAGACCTGTGCTGCGCTCGACAAAGTCGGCTATCGATTTGGTGTCGTTGAGGTCGAAAACCGGCAGGTCCTCGCCTTCGACTGCAAAGTCGGCGGCGACCGCGACGATGTTGGGATCGTTGGCCGAAAGTGGCGTTCGGTCCTTGGCTTCGAGCCGCCTTGCCTCGATTTTCTTGTGCGCTTCGCGCTTGTAGCCTTCGACCAGCACGATGTCCGTGGGCGATAGCCGCGCCAGGATATCGTCCAGCGTCGGCTCGTCCTCGGCCCGCAATTCGTGCATCAGCGCCCAGCGCCGACCGGAGACGATCGCGACCTCCGTCGCGCCCGCCTGCCGATGGCGGAAACTGTCGGTGCCCGGCTTGTCGATGTCGAAGTCATGGTGGGCGTGCTTCACCGTCGACACTGTCCAGCCACGCGCCACCAGTTCGGTGACCAGCTTTTCCGTCAGGGTCGTCTTGCCGGAGTTCTTCCAGCCGGTGATGCCGAATACGCGTCTCATGGCCTGAGCCTTTGCAACAGACGCTCCGCCGCCGCAAGATCGTCCGGTGTGTTGACGTTGAAGAACGGATCGATCGTTTTGTCGTCGGCCTCGATCATGGGGAACTCGACCTCGACATAGCCCTGGCGCTCCATGAAGGCGGAAACCCGCCGGTTATCCTCATCGACCAGGAAATGGCGCAGGGCGTCGCGCAGGCCGAGCGGCCAGAGCGCGAAGGTCGGGTGCCATCTGCCGTCCGAACTGGCGACGGCGATTGCGCCTGGGCGGTCGCGGGTTGCGGCTGCGAGGCGCTCGACGAGGTTTTCGGGGAAGAACGGCGTATCGCCGGCGGCGCTTATCAGCCACCGGCAGCCCGTTTGCCTCGTCGCCCATTCGAGGCCGGTGAGAATGCCCGCCAGCGGCCCGGCATGGCCCGGCACCGTATCTTCGAGCACCGGCAGGTCCATGGCGGCAAACCGCGCCGGATCGCCGTTCGCGTTGAGCCCCAGGGTCGCGACCTGCGGCTTCAATCGCGCGGCAACATGATCGATCAGCTTGGCTTTGCCCAGCGAAAGCAACGGCTTGTCGCCGCCGCCCATTCGGCGCGACTGGCCCCCCGCCAGAACGATCCCTGCGACATTTCGGTCCATCGGCCTATATGCCGTCCGGCGCCATGTCGGGTCCAGCGCTTTCGGCAGCAGGTTGCTGCTTGCCGACGACGCGCTCGCGGTAGAGCGCATAGAGGCCCGAGCCGATGATGGTGGCGGCGCCAACGATCATGGGCAGGTCGGGGACGTCGCCGAAAATGACGAGGCCGAGCAGGATCGACCAGAGCAGGGCCGTGTAGCGGAAAGGCGCGATGAAGGAGATGTCGCCCGAGCGCATCGCCATGATGATGAACTGATAGCCGATAAGCACCAGCACCGCCGCGAGCGCCAGAAGCGTGGTCGCCCGGCCGCTCATCGGCGTCCAGCCGCCCATTGGCGACAAAAGCAGCGCGCCCAGAACGGTCATGGCAAGCGCGGTCGCCGTCGACACCAGCATGGTCGGGATCGCCTCTGGGATGCGCTTGGTGGCGAGGTCGCGCACCGCGCAGCAGGCGACGCTGGCCAATGCCAGCAGCGAATAGACGCTGAACCCTTCGAAGCCCGGCCGCACGATGATCATCACGCCGGCGAAGCCGACGGCAATAGCAAGCCAGCGCCGCCAGCCGACGCCTTCGCCGAAGAACAGCGCCGCGCCCATGGTCACCGCCAGCGGCAGCGCCTGCAGCACGGCCGAGACGTTGGCGATCGGCAAATGCGCAAGCGCGATCAGGAACGATACCGTGGCGCCTGCTTCGCCGGCCACGCGCGTCGCCACCATCGGCTGCAGCATGGCGGCCGGATTGGCAAGCGCGCCGCGCCGCCAGGCGAGCAGGCCGACGAACAGGGACGCGAAGGCGCCGCGCACCAGCATGACCTGCGCCATGTTCATCGATTCGGACGAGAATTTGGTGATCGCATCGTTCAAGGTGAAGCCGACCATGGCCACGACCATGAACAGCGCGCCGCGCAGATTTGGCGAGAGGGGCAAAGGCGTTTCCGGATTTAGTTCTAGATCAGCGTCTAGCAGGCAGCCGGAAAACAGCAACGGCAAAGAAATGGGCCACCAATTTCTGCGTGGCCCACGAGATCGATTTTGCCGAGGCTGCGGAGACTTACTTCGGCGTCAGCACTTCGGTGCCGTTGCCGTTCTGGCCGGCGATGGTCCACAGTCCGTGCAGGGAGCCGTCCTTCTCGATCTTGTAGACGACGAGACCGATTTCCTTGCCCATCGCGTAGCCGGCGGAAAACGCATTGTCGTTACGCATGCAGATGCCGTCCGAGGTCGAGCCGCCGGTTTCCCAGTGGATCGTACAGGTCGTGTCGCTGGTCAGCGTGATGGTTGCCTCGCCGCCATACTTCGAGCCGTCGAAATTGGTGCCGGCGACGGTGTAGGTGCCGCCGATCGACTGAGCCGCGGCCGGCACAGGGGCAATCCCAAGCACTGCAAGTGAAAACATGATTGTGCGCATGTGCACTCCCCCTAGAGCGAAAATCGCGCTCGAAGGCTAGGCTGGAAAAGGCTGGCGGTAAATCGGGCGGAAGGCTGTGTGGATGGTTTATTTCCGGTGTGGCCCGGACGCCTCGTGCAGGCTTGCAGCGATGGCGCCGACCAGCGGGTCGTATTTCGCCTTGAGTGCTGCTGGATACTCGATGGAGACGGTGTGGATGACGTCCTCTTTTCCGAACACGGACCGCTGATAGAAGATCTTGTCGCCCTTCGTGCCCGACAGCACCGCCCAGTTCTTGCCGGTCTTGCCGTAGGTGACTTTTTCTTTGGCTCGGGGCTAGCTTTTTCGTTCTTGACGAGGCTCTCGGGGGTATCGTCGAGTGCATTGTAGCTACCATAACACGCAACGCTGGCGCCATCGGCGCTATGCCATTCCAGACCATCGCCGTTTTCCGGCTCGGGCATGCGCTTGGTGAAAATCTGGTCCGGGAACGTGCACACGGTGCCGAACCGCGCGTTGATGTAGGTGAACGGCTTGGCCAGCGCCGTCATCGTCAAATTCGTCGACAAGAACAGAAGCGCGGAAAACAAGCCGAGGCGACGAAGATTCTGCATGATCCCCCCTCTGGTCAATGACCAAAGGTAGATCCTGCACCAAATCGTAGAAAAAATCAGCCGCCGGTGACGCTCATATGCCGCGACACCGAAGGGCGGCTGGTGCGGCGGTCGATGATGAAGTCATGGCCCTTGGGCTTGCGGCCGATGGCCTCGTCGATCGCCACGCTGAGCAACTCGTTGCCTTCGGAGGTGCGCAGGGGCGCCCGGAGGTCGGCGGCGTCCTCCTGCCCAAGGCACATATAGAGCGTGCCGGTGCAGGTCAGCCGCACGCGGTTGCAGCTTTCGCAGAAATTATGCGTCATCGGCGTGATGAAGCCGAGCCGGCCGCCGGTCTCGGCGACATGGACATAGCGGGCAGGGCCGCCGGTCTTGTAAGGAATGTCGGCGAGGGTGAACTGGCGCTCCAGCGCGGCGCGCAGCAACGACAGCGGCAGATACTGGTCGGTGCGGTCGGCCTCGATCTCGCCCATCGGCATCGTCTCGATGAGGGTGAGGTCCATGCCGCGGCCATGCGCCCAGCGCATCAGCTCGGGGATTTCGGCATCGTTGAAGTCGCGCAGCGCAACCGCATTGAGCTTGATCTTGAGCCCTGCCTTCTGCGCGGCGTCGATGCCTTCCATCACCTTGGCGAGATTGCCCCAGCGCGTGATCTGATGGAATTTCTCGGCATTAAGCGTATCGAGCGAGACGTTGATGCGCTTGACGCCGCAATCGGCGAGTTCGGCCGCGAAGCGCGACAGCTGCGAGCCGTTGGTGGTCAGCGTCAGCTCTTCCAGGGCGCCGCTTTCGAGATGCCGCGACAGCTGGTGCACCAGATGCATGATGTTCTTGCGCACCAGCGGCTCGCCGCCGGTCAGCCTGAGCTTCTTCACGCCTTTCTCGATGAAAACGGTGCAGAGCCGGTCAAGCTCCTCGAGCGACAGCAGATCCTTCTTCGGCAGGAAGGTCATGTCCTCGGCCATGCAATAGGTGCAGCGGAAATCGCAGCGGTCGGTGACCGACACGCGCAGATAGCTGATTGTGCGACCGAAGGGGTCGATCATGTCCATTGCAAGCGTTTCCCGTGGCCTAGCGGCGTCGTTATATACAGCTATGTGATACGATCCAATGCCGCATTCAAGATAGAAGGTCTTGATCTTTGGTAACATTCCCCGGCCGACATCGCGTGTCGGCTGGCTAAAAGTCTCTGTCTGATGCATGTCGTTTGTCCCCGAACCGCTGCACACTTCTGGGCGACATGCATTGGCACCGGTCTTTCCGGATCGCGCGAAGCGGCGTAGGGAAGGGCGCAACCCAGACAGGACCAGCCATGACCGCGCCAAAGGAACTCAGGGTCTCGAAGGACCGCAAGCTGCTGACCGTGACCTTTCCGGGACATCAGCCTTTCGAACTGCCGGCGGAGTTCCTGCGCGTGGCCTCGCCGTCGGCGGAAGTGCAGGGCCATTCGCCGGAGCAGCGGGTGACAGTTCCGGGCAAGCGCAATGTTGCGATCCTCAAGATCGAGCCGGTCGGCAATTATGCGGTGCGCATCACCTTCGACGATTTCCACGACACCGGCATCTTCACCTGGAATTATCTGCATACGCTCGGCCACGAAAAGGACGAGCGCTGGAACGCCTATCTCGCCGAGCTGGCCGAGAAGGGGCTGAGCCGGGATCGCTAGCCTGGCGCGTGGCAATCCAATGTCGGCTGTCGTCAAGGCGTCACGGACTTGGGGTAGCGCCGGCAAAAGGTCAGGAGGCGAAAAGATGTCGCGCATCACATCCGTCGAGCAGTTCGAGGCCCTCTACGGGCTGCCGGGCGAGGCTTCGGTCGTCAAGGAACTCGACCATGTGATTCCCGAATATGCCGCCTTCATCGAGGCCTCGCCTTTCGTGGCGCTGGCGACCAGCGGGCCGGAGGGGCTCGACTGCTCGCCGCGCGGCGATCTCGCCGGCTTCGTGCGCATCGTCGATGACAAGACGCTGATGATGCCCGACAGGCGCGGCAACAACCGCGCCGATTCGCTGAAAAACATCATTCGCGATCCGCGCGTCGGGCTGTTCTTCCTGGTTCCGGGATCGGGCACCACGCTGCGCGTCAACGGCCGCGCACATATGACAACCGATGCCGAGCTTTGCGCGTCGTTCACGGTCGACGGCAGGCCAGCCCGCTCGGCCACCATCATCGATGTCGATACGGTCTATTTCCAGTGCGCCCGCGCCATTGTGCGCTCCGAGCTCTGGAACCCGGCCAGGCATGTCGACCCGAAGTCGCTGCCGACGCCCGGCCAGATCCTCGAGGTCACCAGCCGCAAGAACATCGACGGCGAGGCCTATGATAGGGAGTGGCCGGAACGGGCGAAGAAGAAGATGTGGTGATTGGAAGCCGGCTCAGGCTTCCTTGAGGACATCGGCGATCTTGCGCATCTGCTCGCCGATCATATCGCACTGTTCCGGCGTCGACTGGCTCATCGCCTTCTCGATCAGCGCCATGTGAACCTTCAGCGCCTTCATCAGCAGCGCCTCGCCCGCCTCGGTTAGGTTCAAGCGCAGCACGCGCTTGTCCTTCTCGTCGCCTTCGCGGCGCAGCAGGCCGCGGATTTCCAGCTGCGGCAACAGCATGGTGATGTTGGAGCGGCCGACCAAGAGCTTGCGGGCAAGGTCGTGCTGCGACATGCTGGGGTGGCGGTAGAGGTTCATCAGCACGTCGAGCTGCGCCGGCTTGAGGTCGAGCGGGGCGAGCTTCACCGCCAGGGTGCGCTCCAGCACATGGCAGGCGCGCGCCACCGCAACCCAGTTGCGAAAGCGAGGATTGTCCCAGGGCAGCTCTTGCTTAATGTTCATGTTTGAACTATTATGTTCATGCTTGAACGAATGGAATGGACTGCCAATATGGCATCATTTGGAATGAAGGTCATCCGGAGCGTTTTTGGCGCGGCCGAGCATGTTGCGCCGGGTCTTAGCGGCCGCGCCGCGTTCGAATTGTTTTGCCGCACACCGAGCGTCAAGGCCTTGAGCGACGGCGAACGCCGCGCCGTCGAGCGTGCCTCAGCCTTCATGGCCGAGGCGCGCCATCACAGGCTTAAGACCAGGACGGATTGCGTCGCCGTGCATGAATTCCGGCCGGAGCCGGGCAGGGAGTCGCGCGGCACGGTGCTCGTCATCCATGGCTGGCGCTCGCGCACCGAATATATGCGCGCCTTGATCGAAGGATTTCGTGGAGCCGGCTACAAGGTCGTGTCGCTCGACCTGCCCGGACATGGCCATTCGCTCGGCCGTCATCTCAACATGGTGAATGCCGTGGACGCTGCGCGGGTTGCCGGCGAATGGTTCGGCCCCTTTGCCGCTGTCGTCGGCCACTCCTTCGGCGGCGCGATTGCCGCCAACGCCGTCGCGGCGTCGATCAAGGGCATGCCGCCGCTTCCGGCGCAAAAGCTGGTGCTAATTGCCGCGCCGAGCTCCTTGCCTGCGATCTTCGACGATTTCAGCCGCATGATGAATGTCGGGCCGCTCTCGCGCGTCGCCATGGCAGACCGGGTGAAGCATCTGTCTGGGCGGCCGCTCAGCGAATTCACCGGCGATCGCCAACTGGCCGCAGCGTCGGTGCCGACGCTGGTCATCCACGCGCCGGATGATCGCGAGGTCCATGCCGACCATGCCAAGCGTTATGCGGGCGCCGGCGAACATGTCCACCTGCACTGGGCCGGCGGGCTCGGCCACCGCCGTATCCTCGCCGACAGGGATGTCGTCGCGCGCGCGGTCGGCTTCGTGACTGGGCAGCGGGAAGCCACCCTGCACTAATCGACCTATCAGTCCGCCTTCTTTTTCTGCCCCGGCTCTACGGGCAGGCCGGCCGCCTTCCAGGCGGTGTAGCCGCCGAGGATATGCTTGACCGGCGTCAGGCCCATGTCCTGCGCCGTCTTGGTGGCAAGCGCCGAGCGCCAGCCGCCGGCGCAGAAGAAGATGAAGGTCTTTCCGCTTGCGAAGAACGGCTTGTGATACGGGCTTTCGGGATCGATCCAGAATTCCAGCATGCCGCGCGTCACATGCTTGGCGCCGGGGATCTTGCCGTCGCGCTCGACCTCGCGCGGGTCGCGCAGATCAACGAAGATCGTCTCGTCATCCTCCAGCAGCCCCGCTGCCTCCTCCGGCGACACGACCTCGATCTCGGCATTCGCCTCGTCGAGAAGCTGGCGATAACCTTTCTTCACGGCAAATCCTCCCGGCCACGCTCGCTGCGACCGCCGAAATTTCGATCACAAAGCCTTGCGTTTGTCACTGGTCAGGCGTCGGCGCCGGCCATCGTCGTCCACGCCGCCATAGCGCCGGCAACGGTCGCCATAAGGGCGGCATGGGTTGCGCCGTCGCGCGCCTGGATGGACATGCCATGCTGTACAGTCGCGAAGAAGGTGGCCGCGGCTTGGCAGTCGAAGTCGGCAGGCAACTCGCCTTCAGCCACTGCCCGTCCCAGACGCCTTTCAAGCGCCGTCTGATTTTCGGCGCGGCGACGGCGCAGATCCTGGCAGATCAGCCCTTGCGTGGAATCCTGATGCAAGGCTCCGAGCGCGATGAGGCAACCCTGCGGCCGGTCGGTCTGTGCGTAGGCCCGGGCGGTCTGGGTCAAGAAGCCTTCGATCGCGAGCCGCGCGGTCGGAGCTTCTTCCAGCGTCGACCAGATGTCGGTGCCTTCGCTGCGCGTGTAGAGGTCCGTCGCCTCAAGAAAGAGCGCTTCCTTGCTGCCGAAAGCGGCATAGAGGCTGGGCGAATTGATGCCCATGGCCGCGGTCAGGTCGCTGAGCGACGCGCCCTCATAGCCCTTCGCCCAGAAAACCTCCATCGCCCGGCGCAATGCAGACGCTCGATCAAAGCTTCGCGGGCGGCCCCTTTCCGGCATGGTGTCCTTCTGTTGGGTTTTCTGTGTTGATCGATACATAATCCACTTGACGGCATCCGGCAAGCTTGGCAGGTATTTATGTATCGATCGTTACATAAAGGAGAGTCCGATGTCTTCCAACCAGTTGCGCGGCAAGGCCGCATTCGTCACCGGCGGCAGCCGCGGTATCGGCGCGGCAATCGCGAAAAGACTGGCGCGTGACGGCGCGAACGTTGCCTTGACCTATGTGAATGGCGAGGCGCAGGCGCGCATCGTGGTCAATGAAATCGAGGCGGCCGGTGGGCGCGCCATCGCCATCAAGGCCGATGGCCGCGACGCCCAGGCGATCGAGAGCGCCGTCGATGAGGCGATGGATGCGTTTGGGCGACTTGACATCCTGGTCAACAGTGCCGGCATCTGGCGCGCCGCGCCGATCGACACCTTGTCGCTCGCCGATTTCGACGAGAGCATAGGGGTCAATCTCAGAGCGCCTTTCATCGCCTCCAAGGCCGCCGCGCGGCATATGGCGGATGGCGGCAGGATCATCTCGATCGGCAGCAATCTGGCCGAGCGCGTGACCTATCCTGGGCTCAGCGCCTATTCGACCAGCAAGGCGGCGCTGATCGGACTGACGAAGGCCCTGGCGCGCGATCTCGGTCCGCGCGGCATCACCGCCAACATTGTTCATCCGGGGTCCACCGACACCGACATGAATCCCGCCAACGGGCCACATGCGGAGCACCAGCGTCGGAAGATGGCGACGCCGCGCTTCGGCGAGGCCGAGGAGATCGCGGGAATGGTGGCCTGGTTGGCAGGCCCTGAAGGACGCTTCGTCACGGGGGCATCGTTGACCATAGATGGCGGCGCCAACGCCTGATTGTTTTCGACACCTTTGCGAGCGCGTGGGGCCCGGCGCAATCGCCGCTTTGGGTCTCACGGTGATGTGAAACCGTTCTGCAACACGGCTCCGAAAATTTATGGAAGCTTAACCAAATCAGTATGAATCGGTATGGTCACGTCATACATCCGCCTTGCGGAGGGCGGGACCGTCCAGCGGCGTGGAACGGGAACCGGTTTCAACCGGTGCGGGTGAAGCATGAAAATCCTCGGGAACAAAAAAGCCATCCTGCCGATCGCGATGGCGGCGACGCTGGCCCTTGGGCAGCAGTCGGCAAGCGCGCAAGGGCTGTTCGACATGCTGTTCGGCGGCGGCATCCGGCACAACCCGCAAGGCGAGTTTCCGCCGCCGCCGAAACCGCGCAAGGTGCGGCCGGCCGGAGAGGATGGTGGCGGCGTCAGGATCAGCAGCCCGACCTACAACACCTACAGGGCCGACAAGCTTGTGCGGGTCGATTTCAAATCGCTGCTGCCGGCGCCGCAGCCGACGACTGCGCAAGACGCCGCCTTTGTCCCGTCGGTGACGAGCAACAGCTTCCGTGATGCCGTCGCAGGCTTGAGCGATTACGAATTATTCGCCGAGCCGGATATCGCCAAGGCCCTGATCGCCTATTATTCGGCCAATCCGGATTTCATCTGGGTGAGCGACAATGCCCCCAACAGCCGGGCGCAGGATGCGGTGCGCGTCCTGGGCGAGGCGGCGAGTTACGGCCTGACGCCGGCCGACTACTCCGTCGATATCCCAGCAGCCGCCAGTTCCGCCGCCACACCGGAAGAACGGACCAAGGAACTGGTCCGCTTCGAGATGGCGCTTTCGGCGCGCGTGCTGCGCTATGCGCATGATGCCCAGAGCGGCCGCGTCGACCCTAACCGGATGACCGGCTACTACGATTTCCCGGCCAAGCCCTTCGATCTGGAAGGCGCGTTGAAGACGCTGGCGCATACTCAGGAGGTCCGCACCTATCTTGAATCGCGGCATCCGCAGAATGCCGAGTACCAGGCGCTGCGCGTCGAGCTGGAGGCGCTCGAGGCCAGCGAGGAAAACGAGATCGTCGTCGATCCCAAATTGCTGCTCAAGCCGGGCGAGAGCAGCCCGGAACTGCCCAAGTTGCTGACGCTGATCGCCCGCAATCTTGATGATGAGATGGGCGGCAACTACGGCGAAGTGCTCTCCAGGCTGGGCAAGAGCGAGGTCTACGAACCCGAGCTGGTGCCGGTGATCAAGGCCGTGCAGCAGCGCGCTGGCATGAAGGGCGACGGCGTCATCGGCCCGCGCACCGTGGCTTCGCTGGCTGGCGCGTCGAAGGCTGACAAGATCGAGAAGGTCAAGGTGGCGCTCGAGGAACTGCGCTGGATGCCGTCGGATCTCGGCAGCCCGCGCGTCTTCATCAACCAGCCGGCCTTCACCGCCAGCTATATCGACAATGGCGAGGAGAAGCTGAAGACCCGCGCGGTCATCGGTCGGGTCACCAACCAGACCGCGTTCTTCTACAACCAGATCAAGCAGGTCGACTTCCATCCTTACTGGGGCGTGCCGCAGTCGATTATCGTTAACGAGATGCTGCCAAGGCTGCGCGGCGATCCGGGCTATCTCGACCGTGCCGGCTATGAGGTGACGGATTCGCGCGGCAAGCGCATCCCGTCGGCGGCGGTCGATTGGGGTGCCTATGGCGCCAACATTCCGTTCAGCGTGCGGCAGCAGCCGAGCGAGGCCAATGCCTTGGGTGAATTGAAGATTCTCTTCCCCAACAAGCATGCCATCTACATGCACGACACGCCGCAGAAGTCGTTCTTCGCGCGCGACATGCGCGCGCTCAGCCATGGCTGTGTGCGGCTGCAGGATCCGCGCGGCATGGCCGCCGCCGTGCTGGGCACCACGATCGACGACATCGCCGAGAAACTGAAGCATGGCCATTCGACCGAGAATGTCACGCGCGTCATTCCGGTCTATGTCGCCTATTTCACCGCTTGGCCGGACATGTCCGGCAAGGTCGAGTATTTCGACGACGTCTACGGCCGCGATTCCAAGCTGATGCAGGCGTTGGACGCGACTGAAGCGGTGCGCACGCCGTCAAGCTGAGCGCTTTTTACTCTCAAGCAATTACGGACGAAGGCTACGGCGAAGCCGCCGAGCCTGACCGCTTCACACTTTTCCTGGAATTGCTTTGATCAACGGCCGGCGGAAGCCGGCGTCGCGCCCGGCGATCAACCAGTAGAGCAGGCCGGCCACCAGGCCGGCGCCGGCGATGATGCCGATGTCGGCCCAGCGCGCCGGATCATCGGCGGCGCCGGGCCAGATCAGCATGAAACCGGCAGCCGCGGCGGCGGCGCCGAAGAACATGTGCAGCCAAGAGCTTCGCAGCGAGAAGAACTCGGCCATCTTTGCAAAGACCAGCGTCTGCATCGCCGTCAGGATGATCGTCAGGAAATAGACGAACATGCCAAGCGGCGGCACCACCAGCACGGCGACCGGCGTGAATTCCATAAGCCCGAAACAAGCTGGCGCGTTGGGCAGCGAGCTCAATAGCGCGTAGATCACCACTACGGCGATCAACCCGACAAGCACGGCGACCAGATAGCCGACAAGCACCATCAGGATGCGCTTCAGGACGTAGCTGATCATCGCCATGCACCCGTGCCCGCAATCATGGCGGAAGTCAGCCACCGAAGAAGGGGCAGCCTGTCACGCCGGAGCGCGGCACCGGAGCGTTCAGGCGCTGGATCAGGATGACGTTTTGTTGCATCGCCATCCTGATCGAAAACCGATTCCCACTTGTCGGGATCACGCTCTAACCCACAGATGCCGGGGATCGGGCAGGGGTCCATTTGCCCTAGCAGGCCTGGCTGAACGGCCGCGGGCGGGCGTGGCCTATCTGGGTTCGCCGCTGACAGGATCGTAGGTGATTTGGACCTTGGCCTTGTCCGTCGTGTAGTAGGTGATGGTGTAGCCGTCGCTGTCCCATTCCACCTCCTTCACATAGCGGAAGTCGCTGCGGTGCTCGACCTTGGCGACGATCTCCGAGAGTTTCTTGGCATTTTGCGGCGGCAGTGGCCGGTCGTCCGCCGCAAAGGCCGATCCGCCGGCAAGGCAGACCGCGATACCGGTTGCCAAAACAACAGTGCGCATGAGAGCCCTCAAATCTCGGTTGGCAGGTGCGGTCAGAAACCCGCACCTGGGCAGGTTGGTTCCGCTAGGTAAGAATTACGCTTCCCGAGGCGTTTGTCTCGATACGGCCAATCCATATCCACCGGTAATCAATTCAGCGCCTCGGGGCGAGAAAGATCGTTTGATTTCAAAAGGTAGAGGCGTGATCCGGATGTGTCGCCCGATGTAACAAATGACTAACCATGCGCCGTATGGGGAGTTCGTCATATTAGCTCTTCGTAGTAGAGCTTTCGGCAAGACCCTGATAGAATTCTGATCACAACAGGGTGGCAACAGCGCGCCGGACCTGCCGGTGAATATCCATCGGCAGACGGCGACGCGTTTCTTTTGAGCGCAGGTCGCCTGTTCTGGACTGGAAGCGGGACTGGGGGCGGATCATGGCTGAACGGAATTATACCCGTCAGCTTGCGACAATCATTTCGATCGACGCCGTAGGATTCTCTCGGCTGATGGGCATCGACGACGAGCTCGCCGTCGCCGCCTTCGAGGAGAGGCGCGACATCATTGCCGACAGTTGCGGCGCCTTCGGCGGGCGCACGTTCGGCGATGCCGGCGACAGCATCATGGCCGAATTCGGCAACCCGATCGAAGCCTTGCGGGCGGCCTTCGATTTCCAGGACCGGATCGTGGCGCTGAATGCCGCGGTCGACGAGCACATGCGCATGCCGTTTCGGGCCGGGATCAACACCGGCGACGTCATCGCCCGGGAAGGCCGTCTCTACGGTGACGACGTGAATATCGCAGCCCGGCTGCAGGAATTCGCACCGCATGACGGCGTCGCCATCTCGGCGACGACGTGGCATCACGTGAAGGACAAGACGTCGGCCGTCTTCACCGACCTCGGCGAATTCAGCCTCAAGAACATCGCCCTGCCGGTGCGGGTCCTGATCGCCGGCCGCGGGGGCAACGGCCCCGCGGCGACGGCTTCCTTCGCTTCCATCCCTGCCACGCCCGGCCATTTCAGGCCGATCGCCAAAGGCCCCCCTGCGATCGCGGTGCTGCCGTTCCAGGGCAATGGAAGCGAACCCGATGTCGGCTATATGGCCGACGGCATCGCCGAGGACATCATATACGGCCTTTCCAACACGCGCTGGCTTTCGGTAATCGCCAAGGGGTCCAGCTTCCAGTTTCGCGACGACAGCCTGGGCACAAGGCTCATCGGCAATGCGCTCGGCGCCCGCTACATCGTCAGCGGCACGCTGGCGCGCTCCGACAGGCAGATCCGCCTCAATACGTCGCTCACCGACACCTCGAACGGACGCCTTGTCTGGTCGCAGCGCTTCGACCGCGATCTCGTCGACATCTTCAGCCTGCGTGACCAGATCGGCAGTGAGATCGTTTCCATCCTCGACAAGGAGGTCGACCGCGCCGAGCAGGCGCGCACGTTCCAGGTGCCGTGGGAAAGCCTCGAAACCTGGCAACTGGTCAGGCGCGGCCGCTGGCACATGAACAGGCGGACACGTCGCGATACCGAAATCGCGCTCGACTTCTTCGACAAGGCCTATCAGGAAGATCCGAATTCAAGCGCCGTGCTCAACGAGCTCGCATGGTGGTATTTCTGGCGGGCATGGCTGCGTTTCGGCGACAGCGACGATTTGGAGAAAGTCGAGACGCTTGCGCGCAAGGCGCTTCTGATGGACAGCCTCGATGCGCGTCCGCATGCCTATCTCGGCGCAGCCGACATCATGCGCGGCCTGCCGGCATTGGCGGCCGAGCATCTTGCCGAAGCGATCCACATCA
The DNA here is from genome assembly GCF_020164955.1 of Mesorhizobium sp. CA8. GTDB lineage: Bacteria > Pseudomonadota > Alphaproteobacteria > Rhizobiales > Rhizobiaceae > Mesorhizobium. The sequence continues at coordinate 360,262 of NZ_JAIUHG010000001.1, read as the reverse complement.
ATCCGAGCTTTGCCTTCGCCCGCTCGGCCATGGGCAGCGCGCACCTTTTGCTTGGCGATGCGACCAGCGCGATCCCCTTCTTCCTCGACACTGACCGATTGAGCCCGTTCGACCTTTATCGCTTCCACAATCTGGGGGAACTGGCCGCGGCCTATTGCTTCGTCGAGGACTGGCCGGCTGCGATCGCCACCGCCGAGCGCTCGCTCAACCTGTCGCCAGGCTACTTCTACGCCAGGTTCCTGAAGATAGGCGCGCTGATGAGAAGCGGCCGGCGCGACGAGGCGGCGCGCGAGCTTGCGATTTTCATGACTAGGCATCCCGATTTTTCCGAGCAGAGGATACGCTGGATACCGTTCGTCGACCCGGCCAAGAACAATTTCCTGATCGGCAATTTCGATCTGGCCAAGTCTGCCGCATAATCGCTTAGGCCGACAACAAATGACTGTGAACGGGTTCACATACGCCGGACCGATGCAAACCTAGGCCAGAACAATGCCGGCATCGCATTGACGTGGATAGCCGGGGGGCTTGAACGCGATGATCACTTTAAAATACTTCGCCGCCGTCCGCGCCGCTCAGAAGAGCCAGCGTCCAGTCGTCGAGATGCCGCCTTTCGACATCAACCGCCTGCGTTCCAAGAGCGGCATTGCTTCCCGCATCGCCGGCTTTCTTCTTAGCGATCCGCGCTGGCTGCTGTCGCTGCTGCGCCGTTTCTGGCCCAATCTCGGCTTCGGCAATTTCCTGCTCGTCACCAAGGGCGCGGATGTGCGCGACATATTGGAGCGGGGCGATGAGTTCGAGACGCCCTATGGGCCGGAAATGGTCGAACTCGCCCGGGGCTCGAATTTCATTCTCGGCATGCAGGACGGCGCCGCATACCGGCAGATGAAATCGGCGGTGCTGAGCGCTTTCCCGCCAGCGGAAGTCGAAGCCATCGTCCGGCCGATCGCCGAGCGCCATTCGCGCGATATCATGACTCGCGCCAGCCCCGGTTTCGATGCCATCGCCGGGTTGATGAAGATCGTGCCGGTGCGCATCTGCCGCGATTATTTCGGCCTCGAGATCGACGACGAAACCGAATTCGCCGACTGGTCGATCGCGCTCAGCGCATTGTTCTTCTCCGACCCGACAGCAAACCCCAGCACGCGCCAGCTTGCTGTGGTCGGCGGCGATCGCCTGATCAAGGTCACAGACCGCTCGATCGCAGCGATCAGGGAAAGACCGGGCAAGGACGACCGGCCGCTGGCCCGCCTCGTCGCGCTGATGGATCAGGGGCGCCTGTCGCTGCCCGACATCCATTCCATCATGCTCGGCATGGTCGCCGGCTTTGTGCCGACCAACGTGCTTGCCGGCAGCAACTGCCTGGATGTGATCCTGTCGCGCAGCGATGCGCGGCAAGCCATCGATCAGGCCATCGCTGCCGGCGATACCGGCAAGCTCGACCGGGCCGTCCTGGAGGCCATGCGCTTCAAGCCGATCTGGATCGGGCCATGGCGCTACACGAGGCGTGACGCGGTCATCGGCAAAGGCACGCGCCGCGAGCGCCTGGTGAAGGCCGGAACGGTGGTGATGCCGGCGACGCTTTCAGCCATGTTCGATCCGGACATTGTGCAGCGGCCGAACGAATTCGATACGTCGCGCCCGCATCGCGACTACATGGTGTTCGGCTACGGCATCCATCTGTGCATCGGCGCCGAGATCGCCCGCATCCAGATCGGCGAATGCGTCCGCGCCCTGTTCAGCAAACCGAAGCTCGCCCGCGCGCGGGGCAGGGCCGGCAAGATGGTCAGTGTCGGCGCCTATCCGGCAAGCCTCAAGGTCGATTTCGAGCGCTCGCCGCTTTGCCGCACCGCCGATCAATCGATGGTGACGGTTGTCTGCCCGATCACTCGACTGCTGCCGCTCGATGCGGTGCGCGACAAGGTTGCGGATCTCGGCAATCCGGCGATCGGCGAACTCAGCGCCGCGCTGGACAAGGTCGGCACCATTCATTTCACCAGCCTGGCCGTCGCTCCCACCGGCAAGGACGAGAAAACCGGGACAGAGACCGGCGCGCTGGTGTTCGAAATCTCCGGCGACGGCAGCACCGATGACGTCATTGCCGCCATTGCGCAATCGATCGGGCATCGGCTGCGCCCGATCTTCAGGGATGTCTGCGGCCTGCCGGACGGCGGCTCGCTGGAGGACTTCCTGAAGAAGAACCATATCGAGATATCGCCCTCCTTCGGTAGCGCCGCCGGGCTGGTTTTCTCCGGCACGCCGGGACATTCCGTGCGGCGGATCCTGGCCGAGGCCAAGCTCGCCGACAGCGTGCGCGAGATCGTCGAGAAGCCGCGCGTAGGCCCCGGCAATGCGATGGACGTGCTGGCCGAGGCGCGCCGGCATGTGCGCTGCCTCGGGCAATTCAGCTGGGCGTTCGAGCCCGCAGAAAGCCTGCTGGAAAGGCCGCCGGGCCACTGGTCGCGCGCGCTGACAACGACGCTTTTGACACCGGCGATGTTCGCCACCGTCGCGCTCGTCGTTCTCGCTTTTTGGCGCATGACCTATGTGCTCGTGTTCGGCAATCCGCATGGCGTCACCTTCGCCAATGTCGCGATCGCCGGCGCTGCGCTTCTGCTTTCGGTGCTCGGCCTGCTGGCCATCCTCGTCCTTTTCGTCGGCCTTTGCTTCCTGGCGCTGCGGCGGCTCGAGGACAAGGACCGGCCGGCGAACACGCCTGTCGATGTGAGCGCGCTCGAAAATATCCTCGCCAAGGAGGACCACGCCGCGCAGAACAATTTGACGGCGATTTCGACGATGAAGCCGGGGATCTTGCGGCGGCTGGCGCTGCGGCTCTCCTTCTATCTCATCTCGATATCGGCGCAGAAAGTGTTCCGTCCGGGCTTCCTCGCCACCATCAACACCATTCATTTCGCCCGCTGGGTGCTGCTGCCCGGCACCGACAGGCTGGTGTTCTTCTCCAACTACGGGGGCAGCTGGGAAAGCTATCTCGAGGATTTCATCGCCAAGGCCGCGGCCGGCCTGACCGGTGTGTGGAGCAACACCGAAGGTTATCCGCGCACGCGCTGGCTGTTCCTCGACGGTGCGCGTGACGGCGATCGTTTCAAGCGCTGGGCGCGGCGCCAGCAGGTGCCGACGCTGTTCTGGTACAGCGCCTATCCGCATCTCAACACCACGCGCATCCGCATCAACTCCAGGATCAGGCGCGGTATAGCCTCGGCCACCGGCAACGAGGCGCGCGACTGGCTGAGTCTGTTCGGTTCGCTTCCACGCCCGCAAGCGCGGCCGGCGGACGCGACCAACCTGGCCGGACCCGCGTCCGCGCCGCTCGAAGAACTGGAATCCGGGGAAATCCAGTCGATCTTCTTCGGGCCGTTCGGCGCGCTCGGCCATGCGCATATGCTTGCGATCGAGGTGCCTGACGGTTTGTCGGCGGCGAAGCGCAAGGCGTGGCTCGACTTCGTGACCGAAAAAACCAGCTTCGGCGACGGCGTGCCGGCCGGCCGCGCCATGACGGTGGCGTTCGGCCCCAACGGCCTGCGCCGGTTGGGGCTCGAGGGCGGCGTCGACGATGAGCCGCTGGACACGTTCCCCGTGGCTTTTCGCCAAGGCATGGGAACGCCCGAGCGCAGCCGCATCCTCAACGATATCGGCCCCGACGCTCCCGACAAATGGCAGTGGGGCTCGCCCAAAAATCCTGTCGACCTGGTCATCGTCTGCTACGCCGAGACGCCGGCCACGTTGAAGGCCGAGATCGCGGGCATGAAGCGACGGACGACGGGCGCTGGCATGTCCGTGACCGCCGAGCTGCCGCTGATGGTTCGGCGCGACGGCAAGCGGGCGGTCGAGCATTTCGGTTTCGTCGACGGCGTCTCGCAGCCGATCGTTCGCGGCACGGCGCGCGCCGCCAAGGGAGCCGCGCCCATGCATCTCGTCGCGCCTGGCGAGTTCCTGTTCGGCTATCGCGACGAGCATGGCTTCTATCCTGCTTCGCCGTCGGTGGAGGCGGCGCTGGACCGCACCGGGATCCTGTCGCAGGTGCGGCGCAACCGTCAGATCCCGGGCCAGCCGCCTCCGCCCCGCGATTTCGGCCGCAACGGCACCTTCCTCGTCGTGCGCCAGTTCGAGCAGCATGTCGAGTTGTTCGACGAATATTGCCGGCAGGCCGCCGTTCAGGCCGCTGGCGAGACCGGCGATGCGACCATCACGCCGCGCTGGGTGGCGGCAAAAATGCTTGGCCGCTGGCAGGATGGCAGCTCGCTGGTGCGCAATCCGAACGGCCGTCCGGGCCGCGGCGTCGACAATGATTTCGCGCTCGGCGCCGAGGACCCGCAAGGGCACGCTTGTCCGCTCGGCTCCCACATACGCCGTTCCAACCCACGCGATTCGCTCGGCGAGGACCGCGAGACGCAGATCAGGATCGGCAAGCGCCACCGCATCCTGCGCGTCGGCCGTACCTATGAGAAAAAGGGCAGAGGCGGAAAGACCGAGAAGGGACTGCTCTTCATGTGCCTCAACGCCGACATCGAACGCCAATACGAATTCATCCAGCAGACATGGGTCTCATCGAACTCGTTCCAGGGCCTGGTGGGCGAAACGGATCCAACGATCGGCGCGCGCGGCGGCGGCCGCTTCTCGATCCCGTCCTGGGAAAAGGTCACTGTGCTCAAGGATGTGCCGCAGTTCGTCACCACCAAAGGGGGCGGCTATTTCTTCATGCCGAGCCGCTCTGCGCTGCGCTATCTGATCTCGCGGCTGTGATCGAAAGGCTGAGGCTGTTCGTCTTTCCGTCGGGACGACAGAATCAGGGCGAAAGTCGCCGAGCCTGATGTTCAGTCGTCGTCCTGCGATTCGGCGATGTGGTTCAGCGCGGCGACGTTGGTGATGCGCAGCCCGCCGCGCTTGATGGCGATCATCTGGCGGTTGCGCCAATCGTTCAGCGTCTTGTTGACCGATTCGCGCGTCGCGCCAAGGAATTCGCCGAGCTCCGATTGCGAAATCGGAATCCAGCCGGCGCTATCGGCCATGACGCCGCTCAGGAACACCAGCCGCTTTGCCAGCCTCGCTTCGATGCCGAAAAAGGCCTGATCGCCCAGCTCGCCGCTGACCCAGCGCAGCCGCGTGCACAGCAATTCGATCATCGCGCGGGCCAGAGGCGGATTTTTCTCAATGCGATCAAACAGTTGCGTCCGGCTTAGCGAAACCAGCTCGCAGGCGGTGAGGCAGATGGCGGTCGCCGTGCGCGGGCGCCCGTCCAGCGCCCCGATCTCACCGACCAGGCTGCGCGACAGTTCGATATTGGCCACCAGCTTCTGCCCGCCGGGCGAATAGAGCGAAATCTCGACGGTGCCGCTCATCACGCCGTAGATGCGGTCGGACGCATCCTCCTGCACGAACAAATGCTGGCCGGCGGCATAGCGCTCCAGCTTGCAGCCGCTGAACAGCAGGTCGAACTGGCGCGGGTCGATGCGCGCCAGGCGCGGCAGGTTCCTGTCGTCCGCGCCGTTTGTAGCCATGATACGATTCCGCCTCTCGTTAAGCGGAAATTGTAGGATAAGTGCGTGCTCGATCAAAGCGTCGTCTCCTTCTGTGGTGGCTGACCGAATTCGGCAGGCGGCGGACGAGATTCCGATGTCACGCCCGACACGCCGAAATTGGGCAAGCCGGCAAACTGTATGGAGATCTGGCGCACTGGCGGCTGCGGGCCGATCCTTGGGAACGCCGTCCGCGCGCTTGGGTGGGAGGTGCCCATGCGCGCAGACAGCAAATCTGAAAATGGCTAGGTGATCGAAATTTCTTTTCGAGAAACCGGTGCAGTATCTGCGCGCAGATCCTGTTTGGCGTATGTGAAGGCGCTCACAGATGTGCATGTCCGGCGGAGCGACTGTCGTTTCTGAATATGCGGGTTCATGTCTCGATCGGCTTTGCTTTGAAAGAGGCTGCATCATTGCCTACTCGGCAAAGAGATCAATCGAAGCATGGCAGGAACCTTGGCTTGACTGGAGCGGATGGTCGGCGCCATGGTTCGCATTGGGGAGGGGCACGCCATGGCAGCCGTGAAGGGACTCCTTGTCAAGGTTCGTGGCGACGGCGCGGGACTCGCCTTGCGAGGCGGGCCGCTCCGGATTGGCGGAATCGAAGCCGTACCAATCCTTGCTCTCCCGCCTGGTGTTGATAGCGCAGGTCCGGCCGCGACCGGGGATCGCGGCGCCACCTGGCTGCGGCTGCCCACGGATGCCGCCGATACGGACAATCCCTGGGACCACGCCCACGATCTTCTTGGCCGCACTCCAGCGCTTGCGGCCGCAGGCGGCGAGGTGCTCGCGATCGAGCCCGACATCCAGCAGCAATGGGATTACAGGAACGGCGCCGGCGACCGCGGCATGGCGGCAAGCGCCAGTCCCGTCTGCGCTTTCGACGATCAGGACCCGCAGGGCGGACAGGCGGTGGTCGCGGGGCGCATCGCCTGGAATGCCGCGCCGGACTTCAGCCAGTTCGCGGCGGCGCGCAACAGGGTGGGCGCCAAGCAGGCCAACATCACCATCGCCCATCTCGATACCGGTTTCGATCCGGGGCACCAGACCCTGCCAGTTGGGCTTCTTACAGAGAAGCAACGCAACTTCGTCGACGACGGGACCGGTCCGGACAACGCAACCGATCACGCTCCGGCAGGCACGCTCACCAGCAATCGCGGCCATGGCACCGGCACGCTCAGCCTGCTTGCCGGCAACAAGCTCGACGGCTCCTCGCCGCACTGGCCGGGCTTCACCGATTTCGTCGGCGGCGCGCCGCTGGCGAAGATCCTGCCGGTGCGCATCGCCGACTGGGTGGTGCGGCTGACCACCGGCACCATGGTGCAAGGTATCGACTATGCGCGCCAGCAGGGCGCGCAGGTGCTGTCGATGAGCATGGGCGGCCTCGCCTCGCAGGCCCTGGTCGATGCCGTCAACCTTGCCTACGAGCACGGTCTGGTCATGGTCACGGCGGCCGGCAACAATTTCACCATCACGCCGCGCAGCATCGTCTATCCGGCGCGCTACAACCGCGTGCTCGCGGCCTGCGGCGTGATGGGCGACGGGCGCGCCTATGCCGGGCTCGGTCTCGGCACCATGCAAGGCAATTACGGGCCGCCTTCCAAGATGAACACGGCGCTCGGCGCCTACACGCCGAACGTGCCTTGGGCCGAAATCGATTGCCGCAAAGTGGTCGACATGGACGGCAAGGGCACATCGGCGGCCACCCCGCAGGTCGCCGCCGCGGCCGCACTGTGGCTCGCCGAGCATTGGGACGTGGTGAAGAATTATCCTCAGCCTTGGATGCGCATCGAGGCGGTACGCAAGGCGTTGTTCGCAAAGGCCTTGAAATCGACTGCCAAAATGAATGCGGCGGAGACGAAGGAGAAGATCGGGCAGGGCGTGTTGCGGGCTCTTGATGCGCTGGACTTCCTGCCGCCGGCGGCGGGGAGCCTGACGAAGCTTGCCCCCGCCACTTACACATGGAGCTGGCTCGACCTTCTGACCGGCGGGAATTCGTTGGCGCCGCTATCGCCGTCGATGATGCGACAGCGGATGATGTTTGCACTGGAGCTGACCCAGATGGCGCAAGCCTCGGCGGCAATCGAACAGACGATCGCCGACCCGGACGGCGATCCGGATCAGGTTTCGGCCGCGGCACGCAACCGCTTCCTCGAAGCGGCGCTCGACCAGGGCAAACCGTCGAAGCCGCTCAAGGCGTTTCTGGAAGATTTGCTCGGCCGGCCCGGCGTCAGCGCAGCGGTTCCCGCACCGGTCATTGGCACCGCGCCGGCCATCAGGCGCAAGCCGCGGCCGCTGCCGCCGCCGCAACGGCGCCTGCGCATCTATGCGCTCGATCCGTCGGTCGCCAAGCGGCTGGATTCGGTTTCGGTCTACCAGGCGACACTTTCGGTGCCGTGGGACGACGAGCCGGCGACGGACAGGCCGCTGCTGCCCGGTCCGATCGGCGAATATCTCGAAGTGGTCGATGTCGACCCCGCGTCCGACCGCGTCTATTATCCGGTCGTTCTCAACGACAAGGTGCTTCTGGCGCAGGACGGCCTGCCGCCTTCGGAAGGTAATCCGAAATTCCACCAGCAGATGGTCTACGCGGTCGCCATGACCACGATCGGCCATTTCGAGCGCGCCCTCGGCCGGCGGGCATTGTGGGCGCCGCATTACGCCGAGGCTCCCGGCCGCACCGGCGACATGACGGTGAAGGCGCATTATGTGCCGCGCCTGCGCATCTACCCGCATGCGTTGCGCGCCGAGAATGCCTATTACAGCCCGGAAAAGAAGGCGCTTCTGTTCGGCTATTTCCCGGCGACCGGCAATGAAGGCGACGTCACCACGCCCGGAACGACGGTGTTTTCGTGCCTATCCAGCGATATCGTCGCGCATGAGATGTCGCATGCGCTGCTCGACGGGCTGCATCGCCGCTTTCAGGAAGCATCCAACCCGGATGTCCCGGCCTTCCACGAGGCCTTCGCCGATATCGTCGCGCTGTTCCAGCATTTTACGCTGAAGGAACTGGTCAGCTTCGAAATCGGCAAGGCGAGGGGCGAATTGTCGGCCGCCTCTCTGCTTTCCGGTATCGCCAAGCAGTTCGGCGAAGGCAGCGGCAGGGCCGGGCCGTTGCGCGAATATGGCGGCGCCGGCATGGCCGACCTCGACTACGACAAGTCCTTCGAGGCGCATGATCGCGGCTCGATCCTGGTCTTCGCGGTCTACCAGGCCTTCCTGGCGATCACCTACCGGCGGACTGACGATCTGATCCAACTTGCCACCGGCGGCTCCGGCATCCTGCCGGCGGGAACCTTGCATCCGAGCCTGGTCGAGCGCCTGACCGACGAGGTCGCCAAGACCGCGAGGCAGATGCTGACCATGTGCATCCGGGCGCTCGATTATTGCCCTTCCGTCGACATCACCTTCGGCGAATATCTGCGCGCCCTGATCACTGCCGACCGAGACGCCTATCCGGACGATCCGCTCCACTATCGCCTGGCCTTCCTGGAATCGTTTCGCAAATGGAAGCTGTTGCCGCGCGACGTCCGCACCATCTCGGAAGAGACGCTGGCCTGGAGCGCGCCAGAGGACCCGTCGCCTGCCTGGCTGAAGGGGCTGCTCAGCAAGATCGACCTCGGCTGGAACCAGAAATTGAAGCGGGCCGAGATCTTCGCGCTCAACGACAGGAACCGCTATGCGCTGTGGAAGGCGATGCACAAGGCCTTCGCCTCCGATCCGGACCTCTACAAGCAGTTCGGCCTGCTGCCCGATCTGCCGCGCTACAATGAGGACGGCACGGTCATGCATGCGCCCAAGAAAGGCGAGACGACCTTCGACATCTACAGCGTGCGCCCGACACGCCGCGTCGAGCCGGACGGCTCGTTTCGGGTCGAGGTGGTGGCCGTGATCCAGCAGCGCATTCCGGTTGCGCTGGACGGCACGGCGATGCCCCAAGGCATGGCCAAGGGCGACGGCTTCTTCTGGTTCCGCGGCGGCGCCACGATCATCATCGACCCGCGTGAGGGGTTCGAGGAGATCCGCTACTCCATCATCAAGAACACCGGCAGCACGGACCGGCAGAAGCGTCAGGCCGGGACGATGGCGGCCAATTATCTGTCGCCGCTGCGAGCGCTCTATTTCGGCGGCGAAGTGTCGGAGCCCTTTGCCTTGCTGCACGCCAGCGACGGAGACGACGACCATGTCTAGAAAGCCGGCGACGAGGACTAGGCCGGCAAAAACGGCCGCGAAGCCGGTATCGGGCGTTACCGTGCGGCATTATTGCCAAGGGATCGGCGATTGCCATCTGCTGACGTTCAAGAAGGCGGATGGAAAGCCTTTCCGCATGCTCATCGATTGCGGCATTCATGTTTCGGTCGCGGGCGGCCCAGCGCTGGTCGCCGACATTGTCTCCGACCTCAAGAAAGAGACCGGCGGCAAGATCGACGTCCTCGTCGTCACGCACGAACACTGGGATCATGTCTCCGGGTTCCTGACCGCCAAGGACCTTTTCAAGGATTTTGTCGTTGGCGACGTCTGGATGGCGTGGACCGAAAATCCCGCCGACGCCGAGGCCGCGGAGCTCGACAAGTTCAAGGGCCAGGCGATCGCCGCGCTGCAAGGCGTGGGTCAGAAGCTCGACGCAATGCAGGGGCTCAGTTCCTACATGGCCGGCGTCCGCGACGGGCTGCAATCGGTGCTCGGCTTCCAGTTCGGCGCGGCCGGCGAGCGGGTGCGCTCGGCCCGCGACGCAGCGGCCAGGCTTTCGCAAAAGCCGTCACCGACCTATTTCGAGCCCGGCGGGCCGCCGGTGACGATCGACGCATTGCCCAACCTGCGCGTCTATGTGCTCGGCCCGCCGCGCGACAAGGCGGCGCTTCGCCTGGAGGAAAAGGCGAGCGAGATGTTCCCTCTGGCCAGCGGCGGCCCGTTCGCGCGGGCGCTGGCAAGCGGCCTCAAGGTCAACGAGGCGACCGATGCCGATTACGTCGACGAGCTCAGTCCGTTCGAGCGCAATGTCGGCACGCCGCTTTCCGCGGCGCTCACCGGCGACAAGGGCAGCGACCCGGCTATCGACATCGCCGCCTTTGTCCGCAAGCACTATTCCGGACCGGTTTCGGCCGCGGCATCCATTGAAGACCGCGACCAGTCCTGGCGGCGCATCGACGCCGATTGGATGGGGATCGCCGCCGACCTTGCTTTGCAGCTCGACCGCGGCGTGAACAACACCAGCCTGGTGCTAGCCTTCGAGTTCACCGACTCGGGCCGGGTGCTGCTGTTCCCGGGCGACGCCCAGATCGGCAACTGGCTGAGCTGGAAGGATCTGAAGTGGCCGGTCGGGCAGGGCACCGTCACATCGGCCGATCTTCTGGCGCGTACCGTCTATCTCAAGGTCGCCCATCACGGCAGCCAGAACGCCACGCCGCAGAAACAGGGTTTCGATCTGCTGACCAGCGCTGACCTGTCGGCCTTCATCCCCACCAACAAGCTCGACGCCTTGAAAGTGCACTGGGGCGAGATGCCCTATGAGGGCATCCTGACCGCGCTCGATGCAAAGACCAAGGGCCGCGTCATCCGCGCCGATGATCCTTGGCTGGCGGACAAGAACGGAAAGCCGGCCTTTGCCGCGCCATCCGGTTCGATCCAGGCGGTGCGCAGTCTGCCGCGCGACGCTACCGGGGGACCGGGCGGGCTGTGGGTGGAAGTGGATCTGGTCTAGGACCACCGGAACGCCGCCGCGCGGCAGGCGCTGATCAGTACGGCCTCAAGACCGATTGCGAAAAATCGAAAACCGATTTATGGAGCGAGCGGCTGAGTGAGGGCGGCCACTCAACACATTGCACAAGGTCGCCCCATGCCCGATCAATTCTCGCGCGTCATCGCTTTCCTTGCGGTGGTCACAGCCCTGCTGTTTGCCGGGCTGCATTTCCATCAAGGCCACATCATCGCCACGCTCTATTTCATGACCGGCGCCGTTCTGGTGACGGCCGTGACGCGCATGAATGTGAGGCGGGGGCTGATTTAGCATGCTGTGCGATCGACGTTTTCCGACTTGGAAGATCGTCGGCAGATCGCCTTGACTTCGAGAGCTTGCCTACCTTATATCGCGGCTCGCTTGGCCTTCGGGCAACGAGCGGGCGATTAGCTCAGCGGGAGAGCACACCCTTCACACGGGTGGGGTCGCAGGTTCAATCCCTGCATCGCCCACCATCCAACGTTCTGAAAAAGTTGGATGATCCGACGAGTTTCCACCAAATCCAGTTTGGTTGTTAGCCGCTCAGCGCGCCGCAGCGATCAACCGCTCCGCCAGTTGCGGCGTCAGCGTGTCGAAGTGCGAGATCACCAGCGTAGGCTCGAATTCGCGCACATGGCGATCTGTGTAGCCGAAATCGACCGCGACCACGGGAATGCCGGCCGCCTTGGCGGTGTCGATATCGGTCTGCGAATCTCCGACCATGACGGCGTTGTGCGGATCGCCGCCGGCGAGCCTGATCGTCTCGGTGAGGTGGCGCGGGTCGGGCTTGCGGAAGGCGAAGGTGTCCTGGCCGCAGATCGCGGCAAAGTAGTTCGACATGCCAAGCGCGCCGATCAGCGTCGCGGAATTCGCTTCATATTTGTTGGTGCAGACCGCCATCAGATAACCCGCGGCCTGAAAACGATCGAGCGCAGCGATGACGCCGGGGTAGGGGCGGGATTTGCCGGGAATGTTCAGCGTATAATGGTCCAGGAACAGCTTTAGCAGCCGATCGTGCTCCTCGGCCATCAGTGTCTTGTTCTGCGCGGCATGCGCGCGTTCGATCATGACGCGCCCGCCATGGCCGACGAAGCGCCTGAAGCCGGCCTCATCGACAGCGGCAAGATCGTTTGCCGCCAGGCTGTGGTTGAGGCTGTCGAGCAGGTCGGGCGCGGTGTCGATCAGCGTTCCATCCAGGTCGAAGACGATGATCGGGCGAGTCATGGGCGGTCCTGCGGCAATTGAGTTGCCGCAGCCGATACAGGCTGGGCCGGGTTCAAGCAAGAAGCCTCGATCGGTCCACAGAGGCTTTAACGGGAGCCTTTGACGGGGCAGGCAAAAATGCTAGGAGGCGCGCGAAACCGGCGAAATCGGGGCTTCCCATGGATGCAAGGCAGTTGAAGGTCGAAGCCGCGCGGGCCGCGCTCGCCCATGTCGGCAGCGGCATGCGGCTCGGCATCGGCACCGGCACCACGGCGGAAGAATTCGTGCGGCTGCTGGCCGAGAAGGTTGCGACCGGCCTCAAGGTCATCGGCGTGCCGACTTCCGAGCGCACCGCGGCGCTCTGCCGCGAGCTCGGCGTTCCTCTGTCTACACTGGAAGACACGCCGGAGCTCAACCTTACGATAGACGGCGCCGACGAGATCGACCTGGACCTGACCTTGATCAAGGGCGGCGGCGGCGCGCTGCTGCGCGAGAAGATCGTCGCGGCGGCGTCCGATCGCATGATCGTCATTGCCGACAAGTCCAAGCTGGTCGAGACCCTCGGCCGGTTCCCGCTCCCGATCGAGGTCAACCAGTTCGGCCTTCGCGCCACCGAGATCGCGGTTCGAGCCGCCGCGGCAAAGCTCGGCCTTTCCGGCCCGGTTACATTGAGGATGACGGGGGGCCAGCCATTTGTTACAGACGGCGGCCACTTTATCCTCGATGCATCTTTTGGCCGCATTCCGGATACAAGAGCGCTTTCGAATGCTCTCTTCGCCGTTCCAGGCGTTGTCGAGCACGGTCTATTCATCGGGCTGGCGTCAACGGCCATCATCGCCGGCGGCGACGGTATCGAAACCGTCCATGCAGCCTGAAACCAGGGAGTTCTACTGACTATGATGTTGTCTAAACGAGTTCGCCGCCTTTCGACGCTTCTGGCGGCCTCGGCCGTTCTTGCGCTGTCCTCGCCGGTGTTTGCACAGGACGTCAGCGAATCGCATTTGAAGGCCGCCCGCGCGGCGGTCGCAGCGATCCACGCCACGGACTCTTTCGACAACATCCTGCCGCAGGCGGCAGCGGCACTGGAATCACAGCTCATCCAGAAGAACCCCGACATGCAGGAGCTGATCGGCAAGACCGTGACCGAGAAGGCGCTTGGCATGGCTTCGCGGCGCGCCGACCTCGAAAAGGAGGCAGCCATGGCCTATGCCAAGGTTTTCTCCGAGAAAGACCTCAATGACATCGCCACCTTCTACAGCTCCGAAGCCGGTAAAAAGCTGCTCGACAGCGGACCCGCGGTGACGCGCGACCTCGTGAAGGCCGCCGACATCTGGCAGAACGGCGTTGCCCGCGACCTAGCGCAGCAGGTCGGCGAGACGCTTGCCGCCGCGGCCAAGGCCAAGGCGCCGGCGGCACCGGCTCCGGCCGCCACGGCGCCCGCCGACGGCGCCGCTCCGGCCGACAATTCAGCCCCAGCCGACAATTCGGCTCCTGCGGACGACTCGCAGAACTGATCTACATTACAGGCCCACGACCACTGGACCACAAAGCCCGGGGTTCCCCGGGCTTTTCTTTTACCGCTTGTCAGCCTACCTGTGACCCCCGACTTTCTCATCCGCAGGAGCCCAAGCGATGGCCGCTTATGACTATGATCTGTTCGTCATCGGCGGCGGCTCAGGCGGGGTGAGGGCGGCCCGGGTGGCGGCGGCCCTCGGCAAGCGGGTCGCCATCGCGGAGGAGTACCGGTTCGGCGGCACCTGCGTCATCCGTGGCTGCGTGCCGAAGAAGCTCTACGTCTATGCTTCGCAGTTTCCCGAACATTTCGCCGACGCGGCCGGCTATGGCTGGACCGTGCCCGAGGCGAGCTTCGACTGGCCGACGCTGGTCGCCAACAAGGACAAGGAAATCGCGCGGCTCGAGGCGATCTATAAGAGGAATGTCGAAGGCGCCGGCGGCGAGACCTTTCATTCGCGCGCAGTGCTCGTCGACGCGCACAGCATCTATCTGGTTGCCGAGGACCGCACGGTCAGCGCCGACCAGATCCTGATCGCCACCGGTGGCCGTCCGGCCCCCCATCCGGCGCTGCCAGGCCATGAATATTGCATCTTCTCCAACGAGACCTTCGACCTCAAGGAACTGCCGAAGGCGATCATGATCGAGGGCGGCGGCTACATCGCCGTCGAATTCGCCAACATTTTCCACGGCCTGGGCGTCGACACCACACTGGTCTATCGCGGCCAGGAAATACTCAGCCGCTTCGACATGGATCTGCGCCGCTCGCTGCATGAGACGATGGAGAAAAAGGGGATCAAGATCCTGTGCCCCGCGGTTTCGGAATGGGTGCGCAAGTCCCCGGAGGGCAGGCTGGACGTGTTGCTGTCATCCGGCCAAACACTGACGGTCGACCAGGTGATGCTGGCGATCGGACGTATTCCCAACACCGAGAATATGGGCCTGGAAGGCGTCGGCATCGAACTCGGCAAGACGGGCGCAATCGTCGTCGACCGATACTCACGAACCAATTTCGACAACATCTGGGCGATCGGCGACGTCACCCATCGCGTGCAGCTGACGCCGGTCGCCATCCACGAGGCCATGTGCTTCATCGAGACCGCCTTCAAGGACAATCCGACCGCGCCGGACCACGACTCCATTCCGACGGCGGTGTTCTCGCAGCCGGAGATCGGCACCGTCGGCCTGTCGGAAGACGACGCGATCAAGCGCTTCTCCGACGTCGAGATCTATCGCGCGTCATTCCGTCCGATGCGGCACACGCTGTCCGGCCGCGACGAGAAGATGCTGATGAAGCTGGTGGTCGACGGAGCGTCCAGGAAGGTGATCGGCGCCCATATTCTGGGCCCCGATGCCGGCGAGATGGCGCAGCTTCTCGGTATCCCGCTGAAGGCTGGCCTCACCAAGGAGGACTTCGACCGCACCATGGCCGTGCATCCGACCGCGGCCGAGGAGCTGGTGACGATGTACAAGCCTACCTATCGCGTGAAGAACGGCGAACGGGTCTGACATTCAGCTGGTCTGCAATTGGATGGGCGCTTCCCGACGCGATCTATGGTGAGCAAGCCCGATGATGAGACAAGCCGCCTCCGGCAACGCCGGCGGCGATAGAGCGTTTTAAAGCAGCGTGCCGCGCAGGATCACCAGCGCCACCGAGAAGTAGATCACCAGCCCGGTGACATCGACCAGCGTGGCGACGAACGGCGCCGAGGCGCTTGCGGGATCGAAGCCGATGCGCTTCAGCGCGAAGGGCAGCATCGATCCCGACAGCGAGCCGAAGGTGACGATGCCGACCAGCGCCGCGCCCACCGTCGCCGCGATCAGCATCCAGTGCGGACCGTAGTCGTAGAAGCCGAAATGTTGCCAGAGCGCGATGCGGCAGATGCCGACGATGCCGAGGATCGAGCCGAGCACCACCCCGGTCGGCAACTCGCGCAGCGCTACCCGCCACCAGTCGCGCAGCCCGATCTCGCGCAACGCCAGCGCGCGGATGACGAGCGACGTCGCCTGCGAGCCGGAATTGCCGCCGGAGCTCATGATCAGCGGGATGAACAGCGTCAGCACGATCGCCTTCTCCAGCTCGCCCTCGTAGCTCTGCATGGCGTTTGCCGTCAGCATCTCGCTGAGGAACAGCGCGCAGAGCCAGCCGGCGCGCTTCTGGATCATGGCGAGGAAGCCCATCTTCATATAGGGTTCGTCCAGCGCCTCCATGCCGCCGAAACGATGCACGTCTTCGGTCGTCTCCTCGATCATCGTGTCGATAATGTCGTCGACGGTGACGATGCCGAGGATCCTGCCGTGATCGACGACAGGCAAGGCCAGCAGGTCGTATTTGGAGATGGTCTGCGCCAGGGTCTCGCGATCGGTGAGCGGCGTCACCGTCACCGGCATGCGGTCGGGCGCCACCGACAGGATCGAATCCTCGGGGTTGCCGGTGATCAGCCGGCGCAATCCGGTCGAACGCAGCAGGAGCTGCGTGTCCGGATCGACGATGTAGATGGCGTAGATGGTTTCGCGCGTGCGCTCGACTTTGCGGATGTAGTCGAGCGTGCGGCCGACGGTCCAGTCCGAAGGCACGCTGACGAATTCCGTCGTCATGATCGAGGCGGCACTGCCTTCCGGGTATCCCAGGATGGACAGCAGCGTCGCCCGCAGCGGCGGCGCCAAGGCGCCGAGCAGCTCCGAGCGGGCCGGTTCGTCCAGCTCGCGCAGGATGTCGGCGGCGCGGTCGACCGACATGGCGGTCAGGAGCTTGCTCGCCTTCGGGCGCGGCAGGGCCTCGGCAAGTTCGGGTGCTGCTTCGAGCTCGGGCTGATCGAAAATCTCGACCAGCCGCTCGAACGGCACGGCGCAGAGAAGCTCGATGGCTGTCTCGCGGGGCTCGTGGTTGAGGGCTTCGACGACGTCGGCGACGTGATCGTTGGCAAGAACACGGGCTACGGCGACGGCTTCGTCGTCCAATACGGGTGCGAATTCGTTCATGGCTCACTCCATGCCGTCCGGCAGGACGTGAGCCGTCAGGTCACGTCAGGGCGGACGGCGGTTGCGTTCGACTGTGACTGTCGCCAGGCATGGCGGGTTGACCTTTCTGCTCGCGGGGTTCGAGTTTGAATTTGGCGAGCGGGCGCAACATAGGAGCCGTTCTTGCCGAGTCAATCACGAAGGGCGCTGAAAAGGGATGCGGGGAGGCCGGATCGCGAGACTGTGATCGAAGACAGCCCGAGCCGGGCTACGGTCGCCGGTCAAAGGCTTGGTATGACTGCTATTTCTGCTTCAGCCGGCGGAAGCGCAGCCACTTGTCCTCGACTGGCCGGGGCTGGGTGAGAATGGTGGTGAGCTCACGCGGCAGGCTGGGCGCAAGCGGCTTCTTGGTGGCAACGCCGTCGGCGATCGAAACCACGCTGTGGTAGAATTCCTCGCCGGACAGCGAGCGCGGCGCCACCGCCTCGTGCATGACGCTGATGACGGTGACGTTCGGGCAATTGTCCTTGATCGCCTGGTGGAAAGCGATCTTGCCTTCGGGGTCGAGCGCACCGGTCGCCTCGTCGAGGAACAGAAGTCCGGGCTGCTGCAGGATAATGCGTGCGACCACCAGCTTCTGCTTCTGGCCGCCCGAAAGCACCTGGTCCCAGATCTTGCCCTCGCGGCTTTCGTCCGCCAGGTGGCCGATGAAGTCGCCGAGACCGGCCTTGTGCAGGGCGGCCGCAACCTGCGTGTCGCTATGATCGCTCTCTGAACCCGGCAGGCAAACGAGCTGCTTCAGCGAAACCTGCTGCAGCTTCACTTCCTGCGCGGCGTAGAAGCTCGTCACGCCCTCGGGAAAGACGATGGTGCCGCGGCCATAGGGCCACAGGCCGTTGATCGCCTTGATCAGCGAAGTCTTGCCGCAGCCGGACTCGCCCTTGAGGAAGGTCCATTCGCCGCGGCGGAAGCGCAGATTGGCGGCGCTGAGGAAGGGCGTCGCATCTTCGCCCTGATGCGCCAGTTCGAGCTTCTGGATGCTCAGGCCGAAGACCGGATTCTGGCTGCCGTAGCTGAAATCGGAGCGGCCGGTCTGCTGATAGAATTCGCGCGGGTGCTGGACATTTTCGATGGCGTCGGCGAGTTCGGTCACGCGCTGGCTGTTGGCCCTGAGCGTCGCAATCGCCGGCATCACATGGATGAACCACGAGCACTGGCTGATCAATTGCGCGACCATTTCGGAGCCAGTGATGTAGCCCTTGTAGTCGAGACGGTTGTGGATGAACGACACGAGGCCCGGGGCGTAGGCAACGATACGGGCGCCGACAAAATTGTAGATCAGCTCGAAGGACGTGTAGCTCGTGTTGACGATATTGAGCCGCCCCCACGTCTTGTCGATATCGACATAGAGCCTGTCATGCATCGACTTTTGCACGCCCTCGCCATGCGAGGCGGCGACATGGAAGCTGCGGCGCAGGAATGTCGTCAGCTCGCTGCGGTAGCTGCCCTCGGCCTGCTGCATCCGCACATTGAGCCGCTCGAGCAATCGCCCGAGCTTGATGGCGATCCAGGTATTCAGCGGCACGTAGGTGGCGACGGCAAGGAAAGCCAGCACCGCCGTGCCATAGCTGCCCAGGAATTCCAGGCCTTTGACCTCGACCGAGGATCCGATCAGGTTCTCGCCGACGAAATAAAGCGAAGTCGTCACACCCAACACGCCCATGGCAAGGCCGATGGCGCCGCCGGTCATGTCCTTGATCGATTCCTGGATGCGCTGATCGATGTTGTCCGGAGCGACGATGCCGCCCGCCACCGAGCCGTGCTGCGCATGGAAATGGGTATGGTTGCCGTCGAGCAAGGCCCGGTTGAACTGGTTGTTCAGCCAGCCCCGCCATTTGCGGTGCAAAGTCGTCGAAACGAGATTGCGCACGCCGGTAAGGCCGGCATCCTTCAGCACCACCAGCAGCACCAATATGCCGCCATTGGTCAGAATGGTCTGCAAGGGGTGAGTGTTGGCGGCGTCGTGCAGGAAGGCGATCGAATTGCCCAGCTCGCCCAGCGCCACGGCAAACCAGACACCTGCCTTGCTGGACAGCGCCGTCAGCAGCGCGATGACGATGGTGAGGGTCCAGGCTTCCTTCCACCGGTCGGAAAACCAGTAGGCTCGCATAAGCCCCCAGAATGTACGCATCGACGATACCGGCGTCAGAGACGAGGTCTTTGCCTCGCTGGATATTGGCTCCGGTATTGTACGTCGCGGTCTACCGACCCGAATCACGATCCCGCCCAAACCTTTCTTAGTTTTGTTACACAGGGTAACACCAATTGATCATCTTCCATTAATTTTCTGGCGGAGAATGTGAACAAGGTTACCCGCCGTGGCGCGCGGGCAACAGGAGGCCGGTGCCGGGAGATCCATTCAGCGCGCAGATTTTGGGTTTCATTCCAGGGCGTTAAGGGCAATTGAGCCAGCCGACGAACGCTTCCCCAGGGGAAGCAAAAACACGAGCTTGTGAACGAAAAAGGGGCGCCGCTCAGCCGTAATGGCTACTGCGCGCTGACTGGAATGCCCGAAAATTTACCGTCCGTGAGCTCTTCAGGCTTGCGCGATTCGTCTTTTCCCGAGGCACTAAAATGACCGGAAATGGTCTTTGCCGCTGTGTCGTACTTGTCGACGACGATCTCGCCGCTGGCAAAACGGACATGACCGACCATGGCGCCGGAATCAAGCATATCGAAATTGGCGCTGTTCGCGGCGGACCCGGTCTTGAGCTTGTAGCTGCCGGCAAGGTCGTTCGGATCCTTGAGCACCAGCATCGAATTGAAGGTCTTGGTCGGCGAGCCCTGCTCGGTTCCCGACAAATTCAGCACTGGCTTGCCGCCCATCTGCATCGTCTGGGCCATGGTGAAAGACGCTGTCCAGGGTCTGCCTTCAAAAGTCGCCGACATGACGGCTTCCTCGGCGGACACGCGCTGCAATGTCAGCGGAAGCCCGAGAGCGAAAGGCAAGCACAGCAGCAACAATGCGCGACGCCTGACCGCCATTCGGTGCCCCTCAAATCAGTTAAACTCTTGTCTAGCTCAGCGCCATCTTCAGGGCGATTCACCAGATCGTGTTTTGGCGAGCCGACTGTCAGGTAGGAGCAATCCAGGAAAAATGCGCGACGGCTTTCCGTCCGAAATTGCGTAGAAGAACGCTCAGCCTGCGGCGGTTTCCAATTCGCCGCGCGCCTTGGCCTGGGCCACCTGGCGGATCGCGTCCGCAAGCGTGTCGGCGTCCTGCGCGCCCATCACGGCGTATTTGCCTTCGAGCAGGAAGCAGGGCACGCCGGTGATGCCCATGCGCGAGGCAGTGGCGATCTCGTTGCGGACTGCCTCGACGTCGGCATCGGTCGGTAGCAGCGTCTCGACCACGGATGTATCCATGCCAGCCTCGCCGGCGGCCTTCACCAGCACGGCATGGTCGCCGATATTGGCGCCTTCCTCGAAATTCAGCTGGAAGAGGCGGCGCACCAGGCGGTTCTGCACGTCCTCGCCGGCAGCGCCCGCCCAGCGGATGACCCGATGAGCGTCCAACGTGTTGGCGGCGACCTTGATGGCGCCAAATGCAAAATGGATGCCCTCGGCTTCGCCGAGCGGCTCGATGCGCGCATGGATCTGCTGGATGCGTTCCTCGCTGCCGAACTTGCCGAGCATGTATTGGCGGCGGTCCATACCTCCCTGCGGAATGGTCGGATCGAGCTGGAATGGCCGCCAGCGGACATGCACGTCGATGCCGCTTGCAGCAGCAATGGCCTTATCCAAACGCTTCTGGCCGATGAAGCACCAGGGACAGACGACATCGGAAACCACGTCGACGGTGATCGAGTTCTCGGCGCTCATGCTCGTCTCCTGTTGGGTCCCGATTGGGTTGGATTTGCGTCAGTTTGGCTTTCGCCACCAGGTCGGCAGCTGATAGCCGAATATGGGGGTCTTTTGCGGATGTTCCAGATAACTCCAGTAAGCGAGCCATTGCTGCGTGTTGTATTGCATCGGCACCATGTAGTTGCCTGAAATCAGAAGCCGGTCGAGGACACGCACCGCCGCGACATAGTCCTCTTTGGTGCGGGCGTTCAGCATGGCGTCGATCGCGGCATCGATCGCCGGATCGGCGACGCCGGCGAGATTGAACGATCCTTCCGTTTGCGCGGCGACCGAGCCCCAGCGGCCGACCTGCTCGCTGCCCGGCGACAGTGAATTGCTGAAGCCGCTTGTCCCGATCAGAACCTCGAAGTCGAAACGCTGCTTGCGCGACTGGATCTGGTCGCCGTCGAGCGTACGGATGCGGACGTCGATGCCGATTTTTTCCAGCGTGCGCTGATAGATGGCCGCCAGCCGCTCTTCATCCTGCGAGGAGGTCAGGATCTCGAAGCCGAAAGGGTTTCCCTGCGGGTCGAGCATCTTGCCGTCCTGCACGTGGAAGCCCGCGCTCTTCAGCAACTCGAAGGCGGCTTTGAGCACCTTGCGATCCTGGCCCGAACCATCGGTCACGGGTGGGCGCCAAGTGCCGTCCATCACGTCGGGCGGCACGCGGTCAGGATAGGGCGCAAGCAGCGCCTTTTCACGATCGTCGGCCGGGTGGCCAAGCGCGGACAGGTCCGAATTCTGCCAATAGCTCATGGTGCGGTTGAACTTGCCGCCGAACAGATTCTTGTTGGTCCATTCGAAGTCGTAGAGCATGCCGAGCGCGCGGCGGACCACGGGATCAGCGAATTTGGGCAACCGGGTGTTGAACAAGAAGCCGGTCACCACGGGGGGGATACCGGTGTTGAAATATTCTTCCTTGACTTCGCCTCTTCGGAAGGCCGGAAAATCGATGTCGCGCTCGCGCTTGACCGGATCGGTCTCGTCGTCGAGGGCACAGATGCCTTTCTTGAACGCTTCCGTCTTGGCGTTGGCGTTGAGAAAATACTCGATGGTGACCTGGTCGAAATTGTCGAAGCCGCGCTTGGACGGGAGGTCCTTGCCCCAGTAATCCGGATTCCGCTTGAAAACGATACGCTGTCCCGGCAGCACCTTGCCCACGGTGTAGGGGCCGCTGCCGATCAGCGGCTTCAGCGTGGTCTTGTCGAACGTGTCCTTGTCGAAGGCGTGCTTCGGAACGATCGGCGTCAGCGCGACGATCAGCGGGAATTCTCGGTTGGCCTTGTCGTTGAAGGTGAACTTCACGCTGTGCTCGCCGGTCTTCTCCAGCTTGGCGATCATGCTCATGCGGTCGCTATAGGGCGGGCGGCCCTTTTCGGCGAAGACGTCATAGGTGAACAGCACGTCCTCCGGCGTCACCGGCTGGCCGTCCGACCATTTTGCGTTGGGGTTGAGATGGAACTCGATGCTCTTGCGATCCGGATCCATGTCGGCGCTGTCGGCAAGCAGTCCGTAGAGGCTGAAGGGCTCGTCATAGTTGCGCTGCATCAACGGCTCGAAGACGAGATTGCCGTAAACCGTATCGATCATCCCACGCGCCGTGGTGCGCAGGCTTTTCAGGATGAAGGGGTTGAGGTTGTCGAAGGAGCCGACGACACAATAGGTCACGCTTCCGCCTTTCGGCGCGTCCGGATTGACGTAGTCGAAATGCTGGTAGTCGGGCGGCAGCGCCGGCTCGCCCTGCATGGCGATGCCGTGCTTCGGCTCCGACTGTGCCGGAAGCAGCGAGAGAGCCAGAAACGAGGTCGCGGCGATCAGCCGAACGAGAACGCGGTCCATGACCGTCTCCTTGCCGGGCGGCTTTGTGATTCGCCGTGCACCGTAGAGCATTTCGCCATCCGATTGAATCGGCGCGCCAACAGGAATAGGGCTCAGCCGCTCCACCGCCGATCGACGCCCCGCCCTGGCACACGAAACCGCTAAGAAATCGCGGAAACCGGGCTGGATTCGGCGCCGCTGGCAGTGTAACACGCGCTCCGAAGTCATCCTGTTGCCTCATTTGGGCAACAGGTAGCTAGACCACACGGCACGAAGAAGCCGGTTCCCGGGATCATTTGAGAGGAAAGTGCACCATATGACGATCAACGCGTACCGCCTTTCGGTGCTGGCCGCAGGCGTGGTCGGCGTTCTGGGCGCCGGGCTTTTCACCGCCTCGGCCCAACAGCAGCCGCAGATCCCGCAGGGCTGGTTCAAAGCCTGCACCAAGCAGGAAGACGTCGACATCTGCAATGTGCAGAATATCGTCACTGCCGGCAACGGCCAGCTCGTCACCGGCGTCAGCCTGATCGAGCTCAAGGGCAAGGTGAACCGTAAGGTCTTCCAGGTCACGGTCCCGACCGGCCGCCTCGTTCCCCCGGGCATTGCGCTTCAGATCGATTCCGGCAAGGCGCAGAAGCTCGATTATGTGATCTGCTTCCCGGATCGTTGCGTGGCGGAAGTGCCGCTGAGCGACCAGCTCGTTGCTTCCTTCAAAAAGGGGCAGGGCATCACGCTCACCTCGATCAACTTCCAGAACCAGCCGAACCCGATCAAGATCGCGCTCACCGGCTTCAGCGGCGCCTATGACGGCCCGCCGCTGCAGCAGTCGGACATCGAGGACCGGCAGAAGAAGCTGCAGGACTTCGTCGCCAAAAACAACCAGGACTTCGCCAAGAAGCTCAAAGACGAGCAGGACAAGGCCAAGACCGCGAACTGATCGCGCAAGCGCGTTTTCGGAACAACAAAAGCGGGGCAAATGCTCCGCTTTTTTGTTGTTGACGCGCTGCGCTCCTTGGAGCAATTCCAGGAAAAGTGTGAGCGGTTTTCCGTCCGGAATAGCGTAAAAATAAGGAGATGGAGCATTTCACCGTTTCTGTGAACGGTGAAATACTCTGGCGATGTGCTTTTGCGCTTCAGTGCTTCGACTGGCGCTTCGGCTCGTAGCGGCCGTCCGGCAGCTTGTCGAACATCTCGCCGATCTGCGGGTGCCGCACCGGCTCGCCCGATCGGTCCTCGAGCAGGTTCTGCTCGGACACGTAGGCGATGTACTCGGTCTCAGAATTCTCCGCCAGAAGATGGTAGAAAGGCTGATCCTTGCGCGGGCGCACGTCGGCCGGAATGGCCTCGTACCATTCTTCGGTGTTGGCGAATTCGGGATCGACGTCGAAGATCACGCCACGGAATGGAAACAGCCTGTGGCGAACCACTTGCCCGATCGAGAACTTGGCTGTTTTCATAGCATTCACCACTTAGGTTCCGAGGCGCCTCTCTTGGCCGCGCACAGGGCGCCTAAGACCTTGAATTTACACGTTAGCCAGCCAAAAATCGACCCCGACTTTGGGCTTGGGCCTATTTGGCGCAGACACTTCCGCAATTCAATAGCCGAACGAGTCAAGCAACGGGCCAGCGGCGGCGCTGCCGACGGTGACCAACGTCCTCGTGATCGCATAGCAATATGACGTGTGGGTGCAGCGGGCCTCGGCCAGCGTGCTGATCACGACATGCTTCCCGGTGGTGACGGCGACCGCGCTGCTTTATGCGATCCGGCACGGAATCCTATCGGCCGGCCTCCTTCCTTAAGCCGCCGGCAATGGCGCGAAAACCACTGCCGGGCCGCAGCCCCTCGCGCATGAAGAAGGCGCGCAGCGGGGCGAAGCTGCCCAAGGCATTCAGGCCGGCGCTGCGTGCTAGCTGTGCCGGCAGCATGTCGGACAAGAGCGACATGTTGAGCAGGTTCACCGCGCCGCTGCGCGCCCATATGTCGGGCCGGCGCCTCGTGTCATAGGCGGCGAGGGTCCGGCGCGATCCGGGATCATTGCTGTTTTCACTCGCAATTCCAATCAGATCTTCGATATCCCTGATGCCAAGGTTGAGGCCTTGGGCGCCGATCGGCGGAAACACATGCGCCGCTTCGCCGACCAGCGCCACGCGATTTTGCGCGAAACGGCCGGGCGAGGCCGCCGACAAGGGATAGACCTGGCGGCCCGGCTCGACCGAGACCCGGCCAAGCATCGACTGCATCTGTTCCTCGACAAGGCCCGACAGGGCTGCATCGTCGAGCGCCGCAAGCTCCCGCGCCGTCTCCGGCTTCACCACCCAGACAAGGCTGGAGCGCTTGCCGGGCAGCGGCACCTGTGTGAACGGTCCCGTTTCGGTGTGGAATTCGGTCGAGACGAAGCCGTGCTCGCTGCGGTGGCCGAAATTGAGGACGAGTGCCGACTGCGGGTAGGGCCGCGCGGAGGCGCGAATGCCGGCGGCTTCACGCGCCGGAGACAGACGCCCATCGGCGGCGACCGCCAGCGACGCCGAGACTTCGTTGCCGTCGGCCAGCCTTGCATGGGCCTGGTCGGCGTCAAGGTTCCAGGACTCGACGGTGGATTTCAGCCAATGAATGCGACCATGAGCTGAAACGGCCCTGGCAAGGATGGGGATGAGAGCCTTGTTCGGCAAATTGAGCCCGAACTGTTCCTCGCCGATCTCGCTGGCGCGAAAGGTCACGGTTGGGCTTCGGATCAGCCGCCTTGTGGCGTCGACGATGCGCATCGCCTTGAGCGGCGCGGCCTGCGTCCTCAGTTCGGCAAGAACACTCAGCCGGTCGAGGACCTTCAGCGCCGGATTCATCAGGGCCGTGGTGCGGCCGTCGGCGGCGTTGACCTCAGGGCCGACCAGCGTCACGCCGAAGCCGGCCTCGGCAAAGCCGAGCGCCGCGACCAGGCCGGCAGGACCGCTGCCGGCAACCAGGATGAGGGCTTTGTCGTTGTGCTCCACGCCAGGCTTCCACAATGCGAGGCGACCCGTCGGGCCTTTATCGGGATATAGGTCAGATCGGCCGGCTTGATCAACGCGGCGATTCAGCCCATTCGATTGCCATGAGCGGCGAGCAGCATGATTTCAGCCATCTCGACCGCGCCGGCCGCGCGACGGCGGGCGTGGCGCGCAGCCCGCGCCGCGCGGTCATGCTCACGATTGGCATCGGCATCGCCTTTGCCTGGTTCCTCCTCGGCGCAATGGCGATCCGCGGCGCCGAAAGCCGCCCCGCCGGCGCGCCGGGCGACATGCTGCTGAAAAATCTGCCGAGCCTGCCATTGCCGGATTTTCTCGACCGGTTCTTCGCTCTTTGTCTTGCGCCGACGCCGCTTGCCGGCCCGACCGGCCTGCAAGCGACGGCGCTTGTGCTGATGTGGTTCCTGATGGGAGTGGCGACGATGCTGCCTTCGGCGGCGCCGTTGATCCGCACCTATTGCGAAATCGCCGATACCGCGAGGATCAAGGGCGAGCCCGCCGTTCATCCGCTGGTGCTTGTCGCCGGATATCTCGCCACATGGCTTGGCGCATCCGTGGGTTTCACCGTGTTGACGCTCGCGGTCTACGCCTTTGCCGGTTCCGGCCGAATGCTCGATCCTGCCGTTGGCATTGCCGGCGCCGCCGCGCTGCTTGTCGCCGGCCTTTATCAATTCAGCGGCTTGAAACAGGCGTGCCTGGAAAAATGCCGCAACCCGTTCTCGATCCTGTTCGCCAACTGGAGCGCGAAACCAGGCCGCATCTTCCGGCTCGGCCTGGAGCAGGGCGTCTGGTGCCTCGGTTGCTGCTGGGCGCTGATGCTGGTGATGTTTGCCGTAGGCGCCATGAACGTCTTCTGGATGGCGCTGATCGGCCTATTCGCGCTGATCGAGAAACAGACCGCCGGCAGGGTGGCCAGCCGGGTTGCCGGTGCGATACTGCTTGTGTGGGCGGTAGCCCTGCTATTAGTTTCGGCATGAGGGAGAATTCGATGACCGACCAAAGCTGGGCGATGAAGGGGGAGCTGGTACTCTCCTGCAATTGCACGGTTTTCTGTCCCTGCGTGCTGTCGCTCGGCAGCCATCCGCCGACCGAGGGCTATTGCCAGACTTGGGCAGGCTTCCGCATCGATGCGGGCCATTTCGGCGAGGTCGACCTTTCCAGCCTCAATCTTGGCCTGATCATGGAAATTCCCGGTTACATGAGCCGCGGCAACTGGACGGCCGGCCTGTTCATCGACAAGCGCGCCTCGATCCATGCGGTGAAGGCGCTGACCAAGATCTTCACCGGCAAGGCCGGCGGCACCACCTCGCTGCTGTCGATCCTCGTCGGGAAATTCCTCGGCGTCGAGCAGGTGCCGATCACCTATGAGACCCGCGACAAGACACGTGTCTTCCAGATTCCCAAGATTATCGACGGCGCGGTGACGCCCATTCCCGGCAGGGACCGTGACAAGAATACGGTGATCACCAATTCCGAATATTGGATCGCGCCGGAGATCATCGTAGCGAAGTCCGACAAGAGCAAGATGCGCGCCTTCGGCCGCAACTGGAATTTCGCCGGCCGCTCGGCCGAAATCTGCAAGCTGGACTGGCGGGGACCGTGAGCAAGAACACAAGGGCCGGCAAGGCAGCCAAGAAGATCGCGCAACGCATCCCGTTGCCGAAGAAGAAGGTGACATGGCCGCAGGCGCGCGCGTTCTCCGTGCATCTGCTCACCGCGTCGGGGTCGTTCCTTGCCTTCCTGTCGCTGGTGGCGGCAAGCGAGCAACGCTGGACGGCGATGTTCTGGTGGCTGGGGCTGGCGCTGTTCGTCGACGGTATCGACGGCCCAATCGCCAGGAAGCTCGAGGTCAAGGAAATCCTGCCGACATGGTCGGGCGAACTCCTCGATAACATTATCGACTATGTCACTTACGTGCTCATTCCGGCCTTCGCGCTCTATCAGCGCGGCTTCATGGGCGAGAATCTGTCCTTCCTGTCGGCGGCCATCATCGTCGTCTCCAGCGCGATCTACTATGCCGACACCGGAATGAAGACGAAGGAGAACTTCTTCAAGGGGTTCCCGGTCGTCTGGAACATGGTGGTGTTCACGCTCTTCGTCATCGAGCCTGGGCAATGGGTGTCTTTCGCCGTGGTGGTGGTCGCCGGCATTTTGACCTTCCTGCCGATCAACTTCATCCATCCGGTGCGGGTGGTGCGGCTCAGGTCGCTCAATCTCGGCATGATCCTTTTGTGGTGCGCCTTCGGCGCGCTTGCGCTTGCGCAGGCCGCGCTTGCCAGCTTCTACAACAAGATCGGCGTGCTGGGGGAGCAGGTCAGCGACTTCACCAAGATCGGCATCACCATCACCGGGCTCTATCTCGCCTGCATCGGGGGCGTCATGCAGATGTTCCCCAATCTGGGCGCCAAGAAGCCCTGATCCTGGATCAGGATATTTTTTGGCTGAATGGTCATCCTGACCTAACTGTCCATCGGTGCATGCCCTCCCGAAAATGGTTCTTCCTTTCGGAATCACGGTCCAGATTGTGTGCCTACTCTTCGGAGAATTGAGCGATGTCCAAGGCAATTCGCATCCACGCCAATGGCGGCCCCGAAGTCCTGGCTTATGAAAATGCCGATCCCGGCCAGCCGGGAGAAGGCCAGATCTTGATCCGGCACACAGCGATCGGCCTCAACTTCATCGACGTCTACTATCGCTCCGGACTTTACCCGCCGCTCGGCGGTTTTCCGCTGATCCCGGGCGGCGAGGCGGCAGGCGTCGTGCTGGCGCTCGGCACCGGTGTCGACTGGCTGAAGCCGGGCGACCGCATCGCCTATGCCGTCAATGTCGGGGCTTACGCTGAGCAACGGGTGATTGCCGCCGAGCGCGTGGTCAAAGTGCCGGACGGCATCAGCGACGAGCAGGCAGCGGCGATGATGCTGAAGGGCATGACGGCCGAATACTTGTTGCGCCGGACCTTCCCGGTGAAGGCCGGCGACACGATCCTCTACCACGCAGCCGCCGGCGGCGTCGGGCTGATCCTCGGCCAATGGGCAAAGCATCTCGGCGCAACCGTGATCGGCACCGCGAGCTCCGCCGACAAGATCGAGCTCGCCCGGGCGCATGGCTTCGATCATGTCATCAACTACAAGGAGCAGGATTTCGTCGCCGGCGTCGCGGCGCTTACCGGCGGGAAGAAATGCGACGTTGTCTACGATTCCGTCGGCGCCGACACTTTTCCGGCATCGCTCGATTGCCTTCGGCCGTTGGGCATGTTCGTCAGCTTCGGCCAGTCGTCCGGGCCGATCCCGCCTTTCTCGATATCGCTGCTGGCGCAGAAAGGCTCGCTCTACGCGACCCGGCCGACGATCTTCGTCTACAACGCCAGGCGCGAGGATCTAGTAAAATCGGCCGAAGCGCTTTTCGACGTGGTCAAGAGCGGCGCCGTCGAGATCAAGATCAACCAGCGCTATGCGCTGAAGGACGCCGCAAGGGCGCAAGCTGATCTCGAAGCCCGCAAGACGACGGGGACGACCATTCTCATTCCTTAGAGCGCTTCACGGAAGCGGCGCACCGCTCTATTGCAATTCCCGACGGAAAACCGCTTTACACCCTTCGGCACCGTGCTCTATCCGGCTGCCTTGTTTTTCAGCGGCTTGCCGAGCCCGAAGGCACGGCTTGCCTGAAAAGCGATGCGGATTTGCCGTTGTTCTCAAGAGATCTATCTTAGCCCTTGAGTTTCCGCTGAAATTCTTGAAGCTCTTTCAAGTTGGGTGCTGCTTTCCGATGGGAGCCGGCCGCGCATACCATGATCGCGGGAACACAGAACATATCCGGGAAACTGGATGGGAGGCACCGTGAGTGCAAATCATGACAGGTCGAACCTGCTCGAGGTTCGTGGCCTTACCAAGATTTTTGGCACGCTGACGGCGTGCGATCACATCGATCTCAACATCGCCAAGGGCGAGATCCACGCGCTGCTCGGCGAGAACGGCGCCGGCAAGTCGACGCTGGTCAAGATGCTGTTCGGATCGCTCGAGCCGAACTCGGGCGAGATCTTCTGGGACGGCAAGCCGGTCAAGATCACCAGCCCGGGCGTGGCCAAGAAGCTCGGCATCGGCATGGTGTTCCAACACTTCTCGCTGTTCGAAGCGCTGACGGCGGCCGAGAACATCGCGCTTTCGCTCAATGACGGTTCGCCGATCAGCACCATTGCGGCGAAGGCGAGGGCGCTGTCCTTCAGCTATGGACTGCCGCTCGATCCGGACTCGCTGGTCGGAGACCTCTCCGTCGGCGAACGCCAGCGCATCGAGATCATCCGCTGCTTGCTTCAGACACCGCAGCTCATCATTCTCGACGAGCCGACCTCGGTGCTGACGCCACAGGAAGCCGACAAGCTGTTCGAGACGCTGGAGCGCCTGCGCTCGGAGGGCAAGTCGATCCTCTACATCTCGCACCGGCTGGAAGAGGTCAAACGCATCTGCGACCGCGCCACGGTGCTTCGCCACGGCAAGGTCGTCGGCCACTGCAATCCGCGTGAGGAGACGGCCGCATCGCTTGCCCGCATGATGGTCGGCAGCGAGGTAAAGGCGGTGGTGCGTGCGCCGGCGGAAGGCATCGAAACGGCGCCGGCCCTGCTGGAAATCCGCGGCCTCAGCCGCAAGCCGGCGACGCCCTTCGCCATCCCGCTGAAGAACATCAACCTCACCGTTCGTGCCGGCGAAGTGATCGGCATCGCCGGCGTCGCCGGCAACGGTCAGGGCGAGTTCTTCGAATCCGTCTCCGGCGAGGTGCTGCAGCACGATGCCGGTTCCGTGCGCATCCGCGGCAAGGATGCCGGCGGCCTGTCGATCACCGGCCGCCGCCTGATGGGCGCCGCCTTCGTGCCGGAGGAGCGGCTAGGTCATGGCGCGGCGCCGCGCATGAAGCTTTCGGAGAACCTGCTTCTGTCTCGTCACGCCACCGACGGCAAGGCTTTCGTCGGCTCGGGCGGCACGGTCAAGAACGGCGCGGTTTACAGCGCCGCCCAGCGTATCATTAAAGCCATGGACGTGCGCAAGAGCGCGCCCGATCCGGAGGCCGCCGCACTATCGGGCGGCAATCTGCAGAAATTCATCGTCGGCCGCGAGCTCGACCGCAGGCCCAGCGTCATGATCGTCAACCAGCCGACATGGGGCGTGGACGCGGGTGCTGCCGCTCACATCCGCCAGGCTTTGATCGAGCTCGCCCGCAGCGGCTCCGCTGTCCTGGTCATCAGCCAGGATCTCGACGAATTGTTCGAACTGTCGGACGCCATCGCCGTCATCCACAACGGAGAACTGTCGACGCCGCTGCCGATCGCCGAGGCGACTTTCGAGAAGGTCGGCCTGTTGATGGGCGGCGCCGAGCCCGGCCATGCCGAACACAGCTTGGAGGTCGCATGATGCGCATCGAACTCGTCAAACGCCCGCAGCGCTCGGCGCTGTTCTCGATGCTGTCGCCCTTCATCGCCTTCGCGCTGACGATCATTGCCGGCGCCATCATGTTTGCGCTGCTCGGCGTCAATCCGCTCAGTGCGTTCGAGATCTATTTCGTCGAGCCGATCAGCCAGGTCTGGCAGTTACATGAGTTGGCGATCAAGGCAGCGCCGCTGATCCTGATCGCGGTCGGCCTGTCGGTCTGCTACAAAGCCAACATCTGGAACATCGGCGCCGAAGGCCAGTTCATTTTCGGCGCGATCTTCGGCTCGATCATGCCGGTGCTATTCCCGCAATTCGAAGGCCCGCTGGTGATCCCGCTGATGCTTTTGCTGGGCATGGTCGGCGGCGCCTTCTACGCATCGATCCCGGCGCTTCTGAAGACGCGCTTCAGCACCAATGAGATCCTCACCAGCCTGATGCTGGTCTATGTCGCGCAGCTTTTCCTCGACTGGCTGGTGCGCGGCCCCTGGCGCGATCCGCAAGGCCACGGCTTCCCGCAAACCATCCAGTTCGGCGATTCCGCCGTGCTGCCTGAACTGATGCCGGATGCCGGCCGCGCCAATTGGGGTTTCGTCTTCGCGCTGGTCGCCGCGGTAGCGATCTGGCTGATGATGAGCCGCATGCTGAAAGGGTTCGAGGTCCGCGTGCTGGGTTCAAGCCCAAGGGCAGGGCGCTTTGCCGGCTTCGGCTTCAACAAGATGGTGTTCTTCGCCTTCCTTCTGTCCGGGGCGCTGGCCGGCCTGGCCGGCATCTCCGAGGTCTCCGGCGCCATCGGCCAGTTGCAGCCGGTGATCTCTCCCGGCTACGGCTTCACCGCTATCATCGTCGCCTTCCTTGGGCGCCTCAACCCACTGGGCATCGTCGCGGCGGGCCTGGTGCTGGCGCTGACCTACCTCGGCGGCGAGGCGGTGCAGAGCGCGCTCGGCATTTCCGACAAGGTGGCGCGCGTGTTCCAGGGCATGCTTTTGTTCTTCGTGCTCGGCTGCGACACGCTCATCCATTACCGCATACGCCTGATCGGCATGGCGCTGACGAAGCCGAAGGGCGCGGCGCTCGAAGCAGCGCCCAAGCTCGGGGAGGCCCGCTGATGGACATCACCGTCAATATCCTTTTGACCATCGCGACCGCGGCGACACCGCTTCTGATCGCGGCGATCGGCGAGTTGGTGGTCGAGCGCTCCGGCGTGCTCAATCTCGGCGTCGAGGGCATGATGATCATGGGCGCCGTGGGCGGCTTCGGCGCAGGGTATCTGACCGGATCGCCGTGGATCGGCCTGCTTGCCGCGATCATCGTCGGCGCGCTGTTCTCGCTGCTGTTTGCCGTCATGACGCTGTCGCTCGCGACTAACCAGGTGGCGACCGGCCTGTCGCTGACGCTGCTCGGCCTCGGCCTCTCCGGCATGATCGGCACCAGCTTCGTAGGCCAGCCGGGCGTCAGGCTGCCCAACCTCGACATTCCCGGGATCAGCTCGATCCCGATCGTCGGCAAGCTGGTCTTCGGCCAGGATCCGGTATTCTACATCTCGATCGCGCTGACCGCGGCGGTGATGTGGTTCCTGTTCAGGACGCGCACGGGGCTCACGCTGCGTTCGATCGGCGACAGCCATACGTCGGCGCACGCGCTCGGCATCAAGGTCATCCGCTACCGCTATCTCGCCGTGATCTTCGGCGGCGCCTGCGCCGGCCTTGCCGGCGGGCACCTGTCGCTGGTCTACACGCCGCAATGGGTCGAGAACATGAGCGCGGGCCGCGGCTGGATCGCGCTGGCACTGGTGGTGTTCGCTTCCTGGCGCCCGTGGCGGGTGCTGGCCGGCGCCTATATCTTCGGCGCGGTGTGGATCGGCCAGCTTCATGCACAGGCTTTTGGCATTCCGGTGCCTTCGCAGTTTCTTTCTTCGCTGCCCTATCTGGCAACCATCATGGTTCTCGTTCTAATCTCGCGCAACAAGCGGCTGACGATGATGAACACGCCGGCTTCGTTGGGGCAGCCATTCGTTCCGGATCGTTGACGACAACAAAAAGACGGGAAGCTCCAAGGCTTAACTCAGAGAGGTAACACAATGAAAAAATTGCTTATTGCGTTGATCACCACGGCCGCAGCCCTGTCGCTGGCGGCGACCGCCGAGGCCGCCGACAAGCTGAAGGCCTGCTGGGTCTATACGGGTCCGATCGGCGATTTCGGCTATTCCTACCAGCACGATCAGGGCCGCCTCGAGGTCGAGAAGGCGCTCGGCGACAAGGTCGAGACCGCCTATCTCGAAAACGTGTCGGAAGGCCCGGACGCCGACCGCGCTTTCGAGCGCCTGGCGCGCGAGAATTGCAAGATCATCTTCGGCACCTCCTTCGGCTTCATGGATGCCGAGGTGAAGGTCGCCAAGAAGTTCCCCAAGGTGATGTTCGAGCATGCCACCGGCTTCAAGACCGGCGACAATCTCGGCATCTACAACGCCCGCTTCTATGAAGGCCGCTATGTGCTCGGCCAGATCGCGGCCAAGGAATCGAAGAAGGGCCTTGCCGGCTACATCGTCTCCTTCCCGATCCCGGAAGTGGTGATGGGCATCAACTCCTTCATGCTCGGCGCCCAATCGGTCAATCCCGACTTCAAGGTGAAGATCGTGTGGGTGAACTCCTGGTTCGATCCGGGCAAGGAAGCCGACGCCGCCAAGGCGCTGTTCGACCAGGGCGCCGACATCATCGTCCAGCACACCGACTCGACCGCCCCGCTGCAGGTGGCCGAGGAGCGCAAACTGCATGGCTTCGGCCAGTCGTCGGACATGATCAAGTTCGCGCCGCACGCGCAACTGACCTCGCTGACCGACGAATGGGGTCCGTATTACATCAGCCGCGTGCAGGCGGCGCTCGACGGCACCTGGAAGCCGGACAATGTGTGGCTGGGCATCAAGGATGGCGCGGTCAAGCTCGCCCCCTACACCAACATGCCCGACGACGTAAAGGCGATGGCCGAGGCGACCGAGAAGAAGATCGCCGGCGGTTGGAATCCCTTCACTGGCCCGGTATCCAAGCAGGACGGCTCGCCCTGGCTGAAGGACGGCGAGGTTGCCGACGACGCCACGCTGCTCGGCATGAATTTCTACGTCAAAGGCATCGACGACAAGCTGCCGCAATAAGCGGCAAGTCGCGGAACCGAAACGGAAAAGGGCGCCGCAGGGCGCCCTTTTCATTGCAGATGTCAGCTTTCGCGAGGCTGTCAGACCGCCGAGCCATATAGATCGTACGCATCCGCGCGATCGATCTTGACCGTGACGATCTCGCCGGCGCGCAGCGGCCGCCGCGATTGGATGTGCACCGAGCCGTCGATCTCCGGCGCGTCGTATTTGGTGCGGCCTTTGCCGGATGTGCCATGTGCCTCGTCGATCAGCACCGGCAGGCGCTTGCCGACCTTCCTGGCGAGCTGCGTTGCCGAGATCTTCTGCTGGCGCTGCATGAAACGGTGCCAGCGCGCTTCCTTGACTTCCTGCGGCACCTGCTCGAGCCCGAGATCGTTGGAGCGCGCGCCCTTGACCGGCTCGTATTTGAAACAGCCGGCGCGATCGATCCTGGCTTCGTCCAGCCAGTCGAGCAGCATCTGGAAATCGTCTTCGGTCTCGCCGGGGAAGCCGACGATGAAGGTCGAGCGGATAGCGATATCCGGACAGACCTCGCGCCAGCCACGGATGCGGTCCAGCGTCTTTTCGCCATGCGCCGGGCGGCGCATGTTCTTCAGCACTTGCGGCGAGGCGTGCTGGAAGGGAATGTCGAGATAGGGAAGGATCTTTCCTTCCACCATCAGCGGAATGACGTCGGCCACATGCGGGTAGGGGTACACATAGTGCATGCGTATCCAGATGCCGAGCTTGCCGAGCTCCTCGGCGAGATCGAGGAATTTCGCCCGCACCTCGCGATCGCCGAAGATCGACGTCTGGTACTTGATGTCGACGCCGTAGGCGCTGGTGTCCTGCGAGATGACGAGGATCTCCTTGACGCCGGCCTTGGCGAGCTTTTCGGCCTCGCGCAGCACGTCCGCGGCCGGGCGCGAGACGAGATCGCCGCGCAACGCCGGGATGATGCAGAAGGTGCAGCGGTTGTTGCAGCCCTCGGAGATCTTCAGATAGGCGTAGTGGCGCGGCGTCAGCTTCACGCCCTGCGGCGGCAACAGATCGACATAGGGATCGTGGCTGGGCGGAGCCGCTTCATGCACCGCCGCCATCACGCTTTCATAGGCCTGCGGGCCGGTGATCGCCAGCACATTGGGATGCTTCTCGCGGATGACCTCCGGCTCGGCGCCGAGGCAGCCGGTGACGATGACGCGGCCGTTCTCGGAAAGGGCGGAACCGATGGCGTTAAGCGACTCGTCGCGCGCGGAATCGAGGAAGCCGCAGGTGTTGACGACGACGAGGTCGGCGCCGTCGTGCTTGCGCGCGATCTCGTAGCCTTCGGCGCGGAGCCGTGTGATGATGCGCTCGGAATCGACGAGCGCTTTCGGGCATCCGAGACTGACGAAACTGACGCGTGGGGCGGACATAAACTTTGTTTCCAAGAGGTGAGGGCGAGATCGAAGATTGAGCCTCAGGCTCTGAATTTCGATCTAAGGCGCGGCTTTGAGCCATTTCGCGCGGCGCAATAGCACGCTTCGGCCCAGAAGCAAACCTGCCCGTGACCGAGACAAGAGGCGATGGGGGTAGCCGCTCGCCTCGAAAGAGCGTCAGTGGCCGTCCGGCCCGAACCAGGGCGCCAGGAAGGCAAAATGGTCGGGAAACTGCTGCACGGCGCCGCCGAGAAGCATGTTCACCGCGACGTAGAGAATGATCAGCAGGCCGACATAGGCGATCCAGCGGTATTTGTGCAGCAGGCGCGCGACAAAGGATGCGGCAAAGCCCATCAGCGCGATCGAAAGGGCCAGTCCGATGATCAGCACCGTGGGGTGCTTCATGGCGGCGCCGGCAACGGCCAGAACGTTGTCGAGCGACATGGAAACGTCGGCAATGACGATCTGCCAGGCGGCCTGCGAGAAGGTCTTTCGCGGGCCCTTGCCGGAGACGGATCCATCCTTGTTGTAATCGCTGTTCGACAGCGCCTCGGTGGCATCACGCTCGTCGTCATGGCTCACGCGTAGCTCGCGCCACATCTTCCAGCACACCCACAGAAGCAGAAGTCCGCCAGCGATGAGCAGCATGGGGCCGATGCTCAGCAGCCATTGCGTGATCAGGGCAAAGACGATGCGCAGAACCGTGGCTGCCGCGATGCCGACAAGGATGGCGCGCTTGCGCTGATCCGCGGGAAGGCCGGCTGCCGCAAGGCCGATCACGATTGCGTTGTCGCCGGCGAGGGCGAGATCGATTGCGACGACCTGGAGGAGAGCTGAAAGGCCTGTGGCAGTGAATATTTCCATCGACTAGAAATCCTTGCCTGAAATGAATGTGGCCCTTTACTTCGACGGGCCTAAAGGCATGGTCCACCGGCGTCAAGACGCAGGGTTGGACATCGCCGGAAAACAACGCCGCCGGCGCAAGCCGTCAAAGATTTCGGGTGTTTGCCGGCAAGGGCAAGGCTGAAAACTAGTCGTAGAGATTATATTTGGACCAGTCGGATTCCGGGATTTCGTCGCCGATCCTGTAGCGGAACTGCAGCACCTGCATGTGGTCCGGCGCGGTCTGGCATTTGAACTTCAGCCGGTACCATTGGCCCTTGCTACGGAAGGCGGCGCCCGAGCTCTTTATGGCATCGGCGCTCATCTGCGGCGTGGCGAAGGCGTAGGCCACGACACGGTCGGCCTTGTAGTTATGATCGTCGTGGCTGATCCGGTCGAGCACCTCTGCGTCACACCGCTGCTCAAGGCGGGTCTCAGGATCGAGTTTCATCAGGCCGGCGCGCAACGCATTGTCCATCGCCTTGGCCGGCAAGACCAGCATCAACGACGCCAAAACCATCAGGCAGAGCTTTTTCATGGGCGCGAGAAGCAGCATATTTTGTCCGAGAAATCAAATAAACGGTGCTCTACCGCCTGTCGGCTGCCGCGCCGCGCCGGCGCTGCTTTCGTGGTGTCGGTCAGGCGATCCGGTGTGCCATTCCGGCCTCGGCGATTTCGCGACTGTCTTCCATCCCGCGCCACCCAATGGCTGGGATGCCCTTGGATAGGGATTGGAAGCACAGCTTGTGGGCAGCATGGCGGAGGGAGTGGGATTCGAACCCACGGTGAACTTGCGCCCACGCCGGTTTTCAAGACCGGTGCCTTAAACCGCTCGGCCATCCCTCCGCTATGGTTTTTCAACCATTTAGGTCATCGCGACCGGTCGATTCGGTTGGCACCGAAGGCATTCCCGGCCGGTTCGCGCTTCATTCCTGTAGTGCGGCTGCCGGGGCCGCGTCAACCACTGCGGCTGCACCTTCCAACTGTCGTGGCAAAAGGTCTGGAAGAATATTCGGCGTGACCCGACGGGCTACGTTGCCAGGGCCGGCGGAAACGACATGCACCGGGACGGCTGGGGGAAATCCGCAGGAAAAGACGGCGATCTAGCTAATCGTATTAGTATTAACTAAACTACATCCGGGCGGCGAAGGAGGTAACTATGCCGATCCGAGATGATCTGCAGGAGCTTTGGGACGTGTATGTCGCAGCGTACCGATCGGGGAATGCATCTGGCTGTGCTGCTATCTTCACCGAGAACGCGGAAATGCATTCACCCTATGGGCCTCCGGCGCGGGGGCGCGCGGCAATAGAGGCGCTGCACGACATTTGGGTTCAACATGCCGGGCCTAATAAGACCCTTCAGGTGATCGAAGCGGGTAGCTCCGGAAATCTGGCTTGGACACTGGCTGCCTATTCGGAAGGAGAGGCGGTCGGCAACGGCACCTCGCTGAGTGTCTTTGAGCATCAGGTTGGCGGAGGTTGGCTGATCCGGATGTGCAGTCTCAACAGTACCGACGCCACCGGATAGATGTATAGCTGGCCACAGCGGCACGGCGGCGACCATCCCAATCGCGCCGACGTACAGTACGACTTATGCATGGTAAGCCCCGACCTTGGCCAAAATCAGGTTGCTTCCCGCTTCGTCCTGCTAGCCGATTCGATGCATTGACAATGCCGTCAAAAGCCAGTCAATCTCAATCTTCTAATACTTTGACAGGGGGGCAATCATGAAGAAACCTACGAGAAACCCGTGCTGACAAAGCGTGGCATGCTATCTCGTGCGACGGCCCAGCAGCTGCCGTCCGATGCGCGGGCGGATTAGCGGACGACCTTACTCTTATTCGGATTTGCCGTCGGTCTTGTGGCCGGCGCTGTTGGCAGCAGGGCATTCCCGAACAGCACGGACTTTCCGAGCCACGGTGGCACCGCCCGCGCCATGACCTCGGCCATAATCTCGCCCTTTTGCTGCCATAATCGATTAACATCGTGATAAACAATTCCTGTGCAAAAGGGATTGGGGATCAAGGTGTTGCTGGCATCGGCGGACGCTTGGCTCCGTCGAGTGGCAGCACGGTAGGGGACAATCGAAAACATGCAGACTCCGGCGCGCCCGCGTCTTCGTCGCGCTTCTGCTTTCGCCCTGTGCGCCCTTTCGGGCCTGCTTTTGGCTGCCTGCGCCTCACAACCCGAACCGAAGGGGATGCTCTACAAGAAGGCCCGCTCCAAGGAATATTTCGCCGAATCCGAATATGGCGTGAAGGCGAGCCCGCGTGTCCAGTTCATGCGGCGCGGCGGCGGCCGCGACCAGCTTGGCAAGCCCTACCAGGTGCGCGGCAAGTGGTACTTTCCCAAGGAAGAGAAGAACTACGCCAAGGTAGGACTAGCCTCGTGGTATGGCGATGCCTTCCACGGCCGTTTGACCGCCAATGGCGAAGTCTATGACATGACGCATCTGACGGCGGCGCATCCGACGATGCCGCTGCCGAGCTATGCCCGCGTCACCAACCTAGAGACCGGCAGTTCGGTGATCGTGCGCGTCAACGATCGCGGCCCCTATCATGAAGGCCGCATCATCGACGTCTCCGAACGCGCGGCGCAGATGCTCGACTATGACAAGGTCGGCACCGCCAGGGTCAAAGTGGAGTATGTCGGCCGCGCGCCGCTCGACGGCGATGACGACCAGTATCTGGTGGCCTCCTACCACCCCGGCAAGAACCGCCCGGATCCGTCGGACGGCCTGCCGACCGGCGTGATGGTGGCCATGAACGGCCCGTCGCCGAGAGTGCCGGTGGGGGCGTCGCCGGCCGCCGTGCCGTTCCCGGGCCAGCTTACCAATTCGGGGCAAGCTTTTGACGCGCAGCCGGGGCTATCGGAGCAGCCTACCGTGCAGCCGGCAGCCTTCCCGGTGCAGAGCGCCAGCGATGTCGCGCTGCCCGATTTCGGGCCGATCGTGCCGGAACGGCCGGATCTCGGTCTTCCTGCGAACTCGCCTTTCGCCATGGCTTCGCTGTCCTACGCGGATGAGCGGGTAAAGCGCGCCGATGTTTTTGCCGCGCTCGATACCGGCGGCATGTCGCCGGCCGATATCCTGCAGTCGTGGCGAAAATCGAACCGCCAGGAACAGGCGCTTGCGCCCGACTATGTCGCCGCCGGTTCCTTCGACAAAGCAGCGGAGGCAAAGCGCGTCGCCGCCGCGCTGGAGCCGTTCGGCCGGACCGAGATCCAGCGCACCGAATTCGACGGCAATGACTGGTATGCGGTCAACGTTTATCCGAACGGCCATGGCAGCATCGACGATCTGCTTCAGGCAGCTTGGTCGCATGGCGCGCCGGACGCGCTGGTTGTGCGTAACTAATCAAATTCACGCTACCCGTTGATCCGGCTGAAAAAATCCTGATAGCTTGGCCGCGGGGTAGTCTTTGCGCATTCCGGGGCGACCCCCTCCGGTATTGCTCAGATGGGTCGACATTTCATGCAATTGCGCATTCTTCCGCCTTTCGCCAGCGTTCTGGGATTGGTGCTGATGTTGCTTTGCTGCGTCCCGGCAAGCGCACAGCTTTTCGAGACCAAGGCGACGCAGGCGTTCATGATCGATGCCGACACCGGCACAGTGCTCTTGGCCAAGGACCCCGACAAGCCGATCCCGCCCGCCTCGATGGCCAAGCTGATGACGATGGAAATGGTCTTCAACGCCATCAAGTCGAAGCGGATCACGCTCGATGACACTTTTGTCGTCAGCGAAAACGCCTGGCGCACCGGCGGCGCGCCGTCCGGAACCTCGACCATGTTCGCCAAGCTCAAATCCGAGGTTCGCGTCGAGGATCTGATCCAGGGTGTCACCGTGCAGGCCGCCAATGACGGCTGCATCGTGCTCGCCGAGGGGATGGCGGGCTCGGAAGCGAATTTCGCCGCGCAGATGACCGATCGCGCCCGCCAGCTCGGCCTCTCGAAATCGACCTTCGTCAATTCGACCGGTCTGCCGGCCGACGGGCAGCAGACGACGGTGCGGGAACTGACGATGCTGGCGCTGCATCTGTGGCGCGACTATCCGGAGTTCTTCCACTATTACGGCCAGCCGGACTTCACCTGGAACAAGATATCGCAGAGGAACCGCAATCCGCTGATCGCCATGGGCATCGAGGCCGATGGCTTCGTGGCAGGCGCCAGCGAGCAGGCGGGTTTCGGCCTGGTCGGCACCGTCAGTCACAACGGCACGCGCGTGATCGCCGCTCTCAGCGGACTGGCGAATGATCGCGAACGCTCCGAAGAGGCGCCCAAGCTGCTCGAGTGGGGCTCGCGTTCATTCCAGAAGACCGAGATCTTCGCCAAGGACGAGGTGGTGGGGGAAGCACAGGTTTTCGGCGGCGCCAAATCCGGCCTGGCCTTGAAAGCCAAAGGCCCCGTGAACATCTTTCTGCCGATAGCCAACCGCGACAAGCTGACCGCCAGGATTGTCTACCAGGGTCCGGTGTCTGCACCGGTCGAGGAGGGGCAACCGGTCGGAGAATTGCGCGTTTGGATAGGCGAGACGCTGAGCCAGCAGACGCCGCTCTATGCCGCCGAATCGGTGAAAGTGGGCACGCTGCCGCAGCGCGCGCTCGACGCGGCCAAGGAACTCGCTGTCGGCTGGCTGCGTCAGAAACATTTGTGAACGGGCAAGTTCGTGGACCTTTTGTCGGACGGGAGCTATGACAGCGGCCAGCGCGAGCAAAGGCAATCTCGATTGGCGAGCGGATTTTTCATCACCTTCGAGGGCGGCGAAGGAGCAGGCAAGTCGACGCAGATCGAGCGGCTGGCGCGGCGCATGCGCGCCAAGAAATACGAGGTCCTGGTCAGCCGCGAGCCGGGCGGATCGCCCGGCGCCGAGGCCGTAAGGCATGTGCTTCTGTCCGGGGCGGCCGAACCGTTCGGCCCGAAGATGGAGGCGATCCTGTTCGCCGCCGCGCGCTCCGATCATGTCGAGCAGGTCATCCGGCCGGCGGTCGAGCGCGGCTCGATCGTGCTGTGCGACCGTTTCATCGATTCCTCTCGCGTCTACCAGGGCGTCACCGGCGGGCTCGATGCCGATTTCATGAAGGCGCTGGAGGCGGTGGCGATCAACGGCATGATGCCTGACATGACCCTGATCTTCGACATCGATCCCGCTGAAGGCCTGAAACGAGCCGCCGCGCGGCGCGGCGCCGGTGACGCCGCCGATCGCTTCGAGAAGGAGACTTTGGCCATCCACCGGCGGCGGCGCGAGGCTTTCCTGGCCATCGCCGCGGCCGAACCGGAGCGCTGCGTCGTCATCGACGCCTCCGCCGATCCCGATACGGTGGAGAACGTCGTTACCGCCGCCGTCTTCGCGGCGCTGGAAGAGCGGATGCCGGCGCAAAGGGTTGAGACGGCGCCGGCATGATCTTCGAACGCATCGCTCCCGAACAGCACGACACGCTGGACGGCGTGCCCGAGCCCGCCGAAACGCCGCGGCTGATCGGCCACGCGTCGGCGGCAGGGATGCTTGCCAGCGCCTACCGCGCCGGCAAGCTGCCGCATGCGCTGATTTTCGCCGGGCCGCAGGGTATCGGCAAGGCGACGCTGGCGTTCCACATGGCGCACCATCTTCTGAGATATCCGGATTTCAAGACGGCGCCCGACACGCTTGCCGTTCCCGATCCGGCCTCCTCGCTGTTTCGCCAGATCGCCACCGGCGCGCATCCTTCGGTGCTGCATCTCACCCGTCCGGCCAACGAAAAGACCAAGAGCTTCAAGACGGTGCTGACCGTCGACGAGATCCGCAAGGTCAGCCGCTTCCTGTCGATGACCTCGCATGACGGCAGCTACCGGGTCGTCATCGTCGATCCGGCCGACGACATGAACACCAACGCCGCCAATGCCTTGCTCAAGAATCTCGAAGAGCCGCCGGCGCGCACCCTGTTCATTCTGGTGGTGCATGCGCCGGGCAGCCTGTTGCCGACGATCCGCTCGCGCTGTCAGATGGTGCGGCTGGCGCCTTTGGCCGCCGACGAGCTGATGGCGGTGCTGGAAAATGTCGAGCCGCCGCCGCCGGAGGATCCGGGCGCGCGCGCAGCGCTGGCCGAGCGGGCAGGGGGCAGCGCCCGCAACGCGATCCTGCTCACCCAATATGGCGGGCTGGAGATCGCAGGCGCGCTCGACACGCTGGTGGCGGCCAAGAAGCCCGACATTGCCGACGCCCATCGCCTTGCCGAAGCCGTGGCGGGACGCGACCAGGCGATCCAGTTCGACATCTTCAACCGCCGCGCGCTCGACCTGCTTTCGACTGCCGCCAGTGACGCCGCGCTGGCCGGCGATCTCGCCCGGGCCAAAACCCTGTCCGAGGCTTGGCACGAGGCGCTGAACACGATATCTGAGGCTGAGACCTACAACCTCGACAAGAAGCAGCACGCCCTGACCATGATCGACCGCCTGAATTCTGCGATGCGAATGTGACGGCTCGTTCGATGCATGCCGTTGGCCCAGTTTTGGGCGGCATGCATTGGCCTCGGGATGGCAATCGACGTTCCGATGCGATATCCACCGCCACAACTCACATTCAGATATTCATGACGGTTCATTCATGTCACGCGACACATTCTACATCACGACCGCGATCTCCTACCCAAACGGCAAGCCGCATATCGGCCATGCCTATGAGCTGATCGCCACAGACGCGCTTGCCCGCTTCCAGCGGCTGGACGGCAAGGATGTCTTCTTCCTGACCGGCACCGACGAGCACGGCATCAAGATGCTGCAGACGGCGCGCAAGGAAAGCATCACGGCGCGCGAGCTCGCCGACCGCAACTCGGCCGAGTTCAGGCGCATGGCCACCGCGCTCAACGCTTCCAACGACGATTTCATCCGCACCACCGAAGAGCGGCATTATGCATCCTCCCAGGCGATCTGGAAGGCGATGGCCGCCAATGGCGACATCTACAAGGGCGGCTATGCCGGCTGGTATTCGGTGCGCGACGAAGCCTATTACGGCGAGGAGGAGACCGAGGTCCGCCCCGACAATGTCCGCTACGGGCCGCAGGGAACGCCGGTGGAATGGGTCGAGGAAGAGAGCTATTTCTTCCGGCTGTCGGCCTACCAGGACAGACTGATCGCGCTTTACGAAAGCCAGCCCGATTTCATCGGTCCGGTCGAGCGCCGCAACGAGGTGATGAGCTTCGTCAAATCTGGGCTGAAGGACCTGTCGGTCTCGCGCACCACTTTCAATTGGGGCGTACCGGTACCGGGGGACGAAAAGCATGTGATGTATGTGTGGGTCGACGCTTTGACAAATTACATAACCGGCATCGGGTATCCCAATGAAAATGATGAGAAATGGCGCTTTTGGCCAGCGGATGCGCATATCATCGGCAAGGACATCGTGCGCTTCCACGCCGTCTATTGGCCGGCCTTCCTGATGTCGGCGGGAATCCCGCTGCCGAAGCGCGTCTTCGGCCACGGCTTCCTGTTCAACCGCGGCGAGAAGATGTCGAAGTCGGTCGGCAACGTTATCGACCCTTTTACGATGGTCGAGCATTACGGCGTCGACCAGGTGCGCTACTTCTTCCTGCGCGAGGTGCCGTTCGGCCAGGACGGCAACTACAGCCACGAAGCGATCGTCAACCGCACCAACGCCGACCTCGCCAATGGCCTCGGCAATCTGGCTCAGCGCTCGCTGTCGATGATTGCCAAGAACTGCAGCGGCGCGGTGCCGAAGCGCGGCGAACTAACCGAAGCCGACACGGCGATCCTCGATCAGGCGGTCGAAGCGCTGGCCGTTTCGCGCCGGGCGATGGCGGAGCAGGGGATCCATCTGGCGCTGGCGGCGATTTTTGGCGTTGTTGCGGAAGCCGACCGTTATTTCGCGTCCCAGGAACCATGGGCGCTGAAGAAGACCAATCCGGAGCGCATGGAAACGGTGCTTTGGACGACGGCCGAGGTGGTGCGCCGCGTGACGCTGCTTTGCCAGCCGTTCATTCCCGGATCGGCCGCCAAGCTGCTCGACCTGTTGGCTGTGCCGGCTGAGAGCCGTGCTTTCGAGCACGTCCATGCCGACCACGCGCTGGAGCCGGGCACCGCATTGCCGGCGCCGGAGGGCGTGTTTCCGCGTTATGTCGAGCAGAGCGCCTGATGCTGGTCGACAGCCATTGTCATCTCGATTTTCCGGACTTCGCCGAGGAGCGGGCGGCTATCGTCGGCCGCGCCCTCGCCGCCGGAATCGGCCGCATGG
This sequence comes from Mesorhizobium sp. CA8, assembly GCF_020164955.1. GTDB lineage: Bacteria > Pseudomonadota > Alphaproteobacteria > Rhizobiales > Rhizobiaceae > Mesorhizobium. The sequence goes on along the minus strand of NZ_JAIUHG010000001.1, from coordinate 315,547 downwards.
TCACGATCTCGACGCGTGTGAAGCGTTTTCAGCAGATCCTTGAAATCGCTGAATCTTTCAATGAAGTCTATTGCTCGGTCGGCACCCATCCGCACAATGCGGCCGAGGAGCTCGACGTCACCGCTGACGAGCTGGTCCGGCTCTCCGGCCATCCAAAGGTGGTGGCGATCGGCGAAGCCGGGCTGGACTACTACTACGACAAGGCGCCGCGCGATGCGCAGGCGCAGGGTTTTCGCACCCATATCGCGGCCGCGCGCCAGACCGGCCTGCCGCTGGTCATCCATTCGCGCGATGCCGACGACGACATGGCGACGATCCTCGAGGACGAAACAGGGAAGGGCGCCTTTCCCTTCATCCTGCATTGTTTTTCGTCCGGACGCAGGCTGGCTGAAGTCGGCGTGGCGCTGGGCGGCTATGTCTCCTTCTCCGGCATCCTTACCTTCAAGAACTCCACCGAGCTGCGCGCCATCGCCGCCGATGTCCCGCGCGACAGGCTGCTGGTCGAGACAGACGCGCCTTACCTTGCGCCGGTCCCGCATCGCGGGAAACGCAACGAACCGGCCTATGTGGCGAATACGGCGAAGGTGCTTGCCGAGACCATCGGCGTCAGCGAGGCCGAAATCGCTGATATCACCACCGGGAACTTCTTCAGGCTGTTCACCAAGATGCCGCGTCCCGACACGGCTGCAGGCTGAGGCATGAGCGACCGGCTGCGCTTTACCGTCCTTGGCTGCGGCTCATCGCCCGGCACACCGCGCATCACCGGCGACTGGGGCAATTGCGACCCCAAGAACCCGAGGAACCGGCGCATGCGCACGGCCGCCCTGGTCGAGCGGATTGCCGCCAATGGCGCGCGCACCACGGTCGTCATCGACACCGGGCCGGACTTCCGCGAGCAGATGCTGCTGGCCTCGGTCAAGCGCATCGACGCGGTCGTCTACACGCATCCGCATGCCGACCACATCCACGGCATCGACGATCTGCGCGGCTATGTGCTCGAGCAACGCCATCGGATCGACATCCATGCCGACGAGCCGACCATGCTGCGGTTGCGCCAGGCGTTCGGCTATTGCTTCGAGACGCCACCCGGCAGCTCTTATCCGCCGATCGTCGAGGCACACATCATCGATCACGCGAGGCCGGTCGTGATCGAAGGCGAGGGGGGCGCCCTCACCCTTGAGCCGCTGCCGCAGTTCCATGGCGATATCATCTCGCTCGGCTTCCGCATCGGCGGGCTTGCCTATTGCCCTGATATCAGCGGCTTCCCGGACGCGACCGTGGAACGTTTGCGCGACCTCGATATGTTGGTGATCGATGCGCTGCAGTACAACACCCATCCCAGCCATCTGTCGCTCGGCCAGGCATTGGAGTGGATCGATAAGCTGGCGCCAAGGAACGCCGTGCTGACGCATATGCATGTGCCGTTGGATTATGCCGTCGTGATGACCGAGACGCCGGAACACGTAGCGCCGGCCTATGACGGCATGGTGGTCGAAATCCTTTACGAGTCAGAACGATAGCGACGCCTGCTTAGTTGTTGCCGCAGTTCGTCTGTCGAACCTTCTGCTGCGATCTCGAAGCCGAGCGGCCGACGAGTTAGTTCCATAATCTATCTTATGCGACTTTCTGGTGTGCGACGAGATGTCGAGCGCCTTGTGTTACACAGCCCTGCTCGCCAGTCGCACAGAGCTGTTGCGCATCCGTATGCCACCACCTCCTTTCAAACACGTCGGATGCTGGCACAAGTCGTCCCTCGTTGCCGCGAAAGTGTTCGGAACTCAACCGCCGAACCTCGCGTTGGCCTGGTGAGCGGTTTGAGGACCTTTGCATGCGTTCACGGATTGAGTTGGCAAGCGGCACGGAATTGTCTTTCCTCACGGCTGGAGAGCCCTCCAAACCGGCTCTTCTGCTTCTTCACGGTTTTCCGAGTTCCTCCAGGACCTTTCGCAACGTCATTCCCGCATTGTCGAAGGTGGCTTATGTGGTTGCTCCCGACATGCCTGGGTTCGGCATGTCCGATGCTCTGCCCGAGCCGTCCTTTGATGGTTTTGCAGATGCGATCTCGGAGTTGCTCAGCCATCTCTCGGTCGGCCCGCGCCACATCTACCTTCATGACTTTGGCGCGCCGGTCGGGCTGCGGATAGCCATGCAGGCTCCCGATGCGGTATTGGGCTTGATCATCCAGAACGCCAACGCCCATCGGAGCGGAATGGGGCCATCATGGAAGGCGACGCAGGACTTTTGGGTCAATCCGAATCCCGACAATGAAGCGAAAGCCACCGCGCATCTGACCTTCGAGGGCACGCGCGACCAATATGTGGCAGGTGTTCCCGACGATGTCGTCGCGCAAATTCCGCACGAGAACTGGGAGGAAGACTGGCGCGTGATGCAGCGCCCCGGAGGCATGGAGACGCAGCATGCGCTCGTTGCGGACTATGGCAATTACGTCGCTCGCTTCGACGCGATTGCCGACTATCTGCGGCGCAGGCAGCCCCGCGCCCTGATGCTGTGGGGCCGGCACGACACGTTCTTCGACCTGGCAGAGACGCTGTCATGGATGCAGGCCCTGCCGAGGATGGAAGCACACATTCTCGACGGGCCTCATTTCCTGCTGGAAACGCATGCCAACCAAGCTGCGTCGTTTATGGTCGACTTCCTGGAACGGCAATAGTCCTTGAGTCTGGCCGACCCGAACGCGGCCGACGCCTGGGGATACATTGTCCGGCATCAATGTTCTGGCCGCTGCCCTGTCCGCCATTTCCGTCTCGCTTTCCTGGCGCAGACCAGATTGGATAATTTATTTCATGGCTGCCGGAATCTCAGATCGGATATCCGCCTTCGTCGGAGCGCTTCCATTGAAGCCGGGACTTCGCGTCCTGGAGATCGGATGCGGTCCCGGCGTTGCCGCTCGCGACGTCGCTCGCCGCATCGGCGACGGCTTCATTCTGGCCATCGACCGTTCGGAGAAGGCAATCCGATTGGCGCGGGCGCGATCGGCTGATGAGATGGCTTGGGGCTGCCTCGATTTCAGGCATGCGGCAATCGAAGACTTCGCATTGAATGCTGGCGAGGCTCTTTTTGACATCGCCTTTGCCATGCGGGTCGGCGCGCTCGACGGGCGTCCACCCCGAAGCCAACCGTGCGCCCTTGACGCGGATCAAGGCGGCGCTGAAGCCGCATGGCAGGCTTTTCATCGACGGCGGCGACCCGTTGAAAGAGATCGATTTGGTTCATGGCTTGCCGTCCTAAAAACCACCGAGAAACATCGAAGCCCCAAGCTGCCATCGCGCCGCAGCGCAACAATGAAAGCATCCAGAAAAATGACCGCCTCGCCTTCCTTTCTCGGCTTTCCCGATCGCCTCGCCGACGGGCGCGTGCCGCGAGCCGTGATCTTCGGGGCGGGTCATGGAAGCACCTATCGCGGCCAAGACAGCAGCGGCCATGCCTCGGCCGCCGGCGCCATCCGAGCTGCAAGCCAAGATGACATTCCGCTGGTGGAGCACTGGGATTTCGACCTCGGCGGCCCGCTGTTCGATGGCGGACCGGTCTGCTGCATCGATGCCGGCGATGTCTTGACCACCATGCATGACAATACTGGCAACCGGACTCGCATCGAGGCGAAAACACGCGAAGCTCTGTCCCTGCCGGCCGTACCGGTCCTGCTTGGCGGCGACGATTCCGTCGTCATTCCGTTCCTGGCCGGCTTTGCCGGCCAGGAACCAATCTGGATCCTGCAGGTCGACGCCCATATCGACTGGTGCGACGAGGTGCATGGCGAACGCTACGGTTATTCGAGCCCGATGCGCCGGGCGAGCGAGATGGCGCATGTCGCCGGCATGGTGCAGGTCGGCCTGCGCAGCGTCGGCAGCGCACGCATCGGCGAAATTGAAGCGGCGCGGCGCTACGGCAGCCGCTTCGTCACGGCTCGCGAGGTTCACGCCCAGGGTGTTGAAGCCGTTTTGCAGCACATTCCGGACGGCGCACGTGTCGTCGTCACTTTCGACTGCGACAGCCTCGATCCCTCGATCACGCCCCGGGGTCGCAGCGCGCACGCCCGGCGGCCTCACCTACACGCAGGCGATCGACCTGATCGCGGGCCTCGGCAAGCGGGCCAGGATTGCGGGATTCGACCTTGTCGAGCTTTATCCTCCCGCCGATATAGACGGCGTGTCGGCACTTACGGCGGCCCGTCTTCTTGTCAACGTGATCGGCGCCATTGTCCGGCAGACCGGCTGAGATCCGATCAGGTGGTCTAGAAAAAGCTGTTCAGAAACGCCGATGCCTCGTCTGAAACATCAACGATCTTGTTGGTCGCCTGACGGTAGAATTTGAAGTTGAGCTCGGTCTCGGGCCGGCCGTCCTTCCAATCCTTGAAGCGCTTGAGCTCATTGCGACCCAAACGTCTAGTCGCCAGGGCGGTGCGGCGGACGGCAACGGTGACGCGCGGCGTCTGCCGTTCGAGACCCGGACGTCCGGGGGTGGCCTCGGAGGACGTCACGACGCCCCGAGCGACAAGCCCCTGCCCGCCTTCGTTCTCACTGGCGAACAGGAAGATGACGTCGCCTTCGGCGATGCGCTTGCCGCCGTACATGGTTTTCTGGGCGGCGAAGACGAACGTCTCCGCCGCCGGGTCCTCGATCTCGGTCTTGATGGCGTATGCCATGCCCTACGGTTCCCGGGTGAGGCCGATCCGGTACGTCAGCACGCGCCGGCCGCTCGGTTCGATCAGCATGACGCCCGGCTTGTCGGCGAACTCGCCGTCGAAATCGATGGGACTGGCGGTGCCGTGCCAGGGCTCTATGCAGAGGAAGGGCGCGCCGCCAGGCTTGGACCAGATGCCCAGCTCATTGAATCCCTGCCACGACATCTCGATCGCCGGCCCGCGCCCGGCGGCGTAGCGCACGCTCTTGCTCGCCGGCTTGTCGAGGATGACGGCGTCGTCGTCGAACAGTCTTTCGGAAACCGGCAGCGTCCTTCCCTCGATGGGCGTCGGTTGCAGGTCCGGCAGCAGCAGACCGTCCTTCAGGCGGCGGACCGGCGCCGGCTCATTGTCGGCGAAGGTCAGCCGATAGACTTTCTTCGGCAGTTCCGGCAACAGCGGCCAATTGAACGCCGGATGCGCGCCGATCGAGGCCGGCAGCGGTTGGTCGCCGGTGTTGGCGATCTCGAAGGTCACGCCGAGTTGCCGTGGTTTCAGCTCGTAGCTGATGGCGAGACGGAAGGCGAAGGGATAGTGCGTCCGGGTCTCGGGGTCATCCGTCAGGAACAATGTGCAGGAGGTCGGCCCCTGCTCCGCCCAGGCAAAGCGCCTGTCGCGCGCGAATCCATGCTGCGTCATCGGATAGGTTTGGCCGCGATGTCGGAGCTGATCGCCTTTCAACTTGCCGACGATTGGGAACAGGACCGGCGAATGACGGCGCCACGCGGGACCTGCCTGCCATAGAAGCTCGGTGCCGTCGCCATCGCGCAGCGAGACCAGTTCGGCCCCCTGCCCGACGATGGTCGCCGAAATGCCGTCAGCGTGAAGCGTCAGCTGGTCCATTGCGTCCTCGCGGCTGGCTGGTGGCCGGCAGGCTAGCAAAAGGCCGCGCGAACTCAAGCGCGGCAGGCAGATCGCACCTGGTCGTGGACGCCTTGGTGCGCGATCGACAAAAAAGGCCGGAGGTCTCCCTCCGGCCGTGCCGTGGTCGGTAGCGTTGCCCGCTGCGGTCCGGCTTATTCGCGCTCGCCGGTGAAATTCAGGAGCAGCTGGAAGATGTTGATGAAGTTGAGATAGAGCGAGAAGGCGCCGAAGACGGCGAGTTTCTGCTGCGATTCCGCATCGAAATTCTCCGCATACTGCTCCTTGATCGTCTGCGTGTCCCAGGCGGTGAGGCCGATGAAGACGGCAATGCCGATCACCGAGATGGCGAATTGCAGCGCAGTCGAACCGAGGAACAGGTTGACCAGGCTGGCGATCACCACGCCGATCAAGCCCATGATCAGGAAGGACGAGAACTGCGTCAGGTCGCGCCTGGTCGTGTAGCCGTAAAGGCTTGTGGCGCCGAACATCGTGGCGGCGATGAAGAAGGTGCGCGCGATGCTGGTCGAGGTGAAGACCAGGAACACCGAGGCGAGCGACAGGCCCATCACCGCGCAGAAGGCCCAGAACATCGCCTGCGCGCTCGCGGCCGACATGGTCTGCATCTTGAACGAGAAGATCATGACGAAGGCGAGCGGCGCCAGCATCACCACCCATTTCAGCGGGCTGGAGAAGATCGGCACATAAAGCGCCGGCGTCGAGGCCACGAAGAAGGCGACGAGGCCGGTGACGACGAGGCCGAGACCCATATAGTTATAGACGCGCAGCATATGCTTGCGCAGGCCCTCGTCATAGACGGCTCCGGCCTGGACGCCGGTGCCCATTCGGTATCCCAGATTGGGGCTGTTCATTTGGTTCTCCTTGGTTCTCAGTAGAGTGTTCTGGCGAGTTTCTCGGCGGCACGGTCGAGATTGCCGGCGTCGCCGCGTCCGACCACCGCATAGGCAACTTCGCCGATCTGGAAATACGCGGTTGAGATGTCGTCGGCGGGCGCGACCGTCGGCTTCACGACATCGAATGTTCCCGGCCTAATGGCGAACAGCGAGACAAGACCGAGATCCCTGGTCTCGACCGCCATCTCGACGCTCGGGCCGAATTGCGAGGGATAGACCTGGACGTCGCGGATCTTCCAGTCGTCGGGCAGCGACGGCATGACGATTGCCGTGGCGGCGCGGATCTCGTCGGCATTGTAGCCCGGCGCTTCCTGCTGCGACGGCATCGTTTCGCGCACCAAGGTCGTCCGGTGTGCTCGGACCGCATCCTCGACATAGGCCGGCGGCTGCGTCGAAGCGATCACCTTGGTAACGGCGATCGGCCCGAAAATACCGTTGGCCAGCCAGCCTGCCGCGACCAGAACGGCCGCGGCGGCCGCCCGCTGCAGCACGACAAGCAAACGTCCCCTGGCAAGCGCCCTTTCCAGCCGCCGCGCCGCTTCGGTTGTGGCCGGACGCGCCCTGCCGACCGGCCCGGCAAGCGCGACACGCAGTTCGTCGCGCGTCCTCAGATCCGACATCACGCGCGCCGCCACTTCCGGACGCGCGGCGAGGTGCGCCTCGACTTCGATGCGGCGGGCGACATCCAGCTGGTCGTCGACATAGGCGTCGAGATCGGCATCGGTTACGGGGTCGACAATGGCGGTCATTGATCGTCTCCCACGATCCTGAGATGAGGCCTGGTTTTCGGCGCCGCGCCCTCCTCCAGCTCGCGCAGAGCGGCACGCGCGCGGCCGATGCGCGACATCAGCGTTCCGAGCGGCACGCCGACGACTTCGGCGGCCTGCTGATAGGAAAGCCCTTCGATGGCGACGAGATGGAGCGCAGAGCGCTGTTCCTCCGGCAGCGAAAGAAACGCTTCCCGGACCTGCGACAGGCGCACCGAATGGTCCTGCGAGGCAGGTACGCTCTGGTCGGCGACAAAGCCGGCCTGTTCGATGCGCGCCGTCTCGGAGCGGCGCGAACGCATGCGGTCGATGAAGATGTTGTGCACGATCGCCAGCAGCCAGGCGCGCAGATTGCCGCCCGAGCGAAAGGTCGCGCGCCGCTCATAGGCGCGCACCAGCGCATCATGGACGAGATCCTCGGCCTCAGTGCTGTCTCGCGTCAGCGAGCGCGCATAACGCTGCAGCGACCCCAACTGCCCGACGATATCGAAGCGTGCCATCGACCGTTTCATGCCCTGTTTACGGAGCATGTAGAGACTTTAATCCCCTGCTCGGCATTTCTTTTCGTGTTGCCGGCACCGCGGAAACCGCTGGCGCGGCGGGATCGATTTGCGTATCACTCCGCCGCCATTGGAGTCCTTTTCGATGTTCGAGACCCTGCAGCCCGCGCCCGCCGACAAGATCCTTGCCCTGATCGGCCTTTATCGCAACGATCCACGGCCCGGCAAAGTCGACCTCGGTGTCGGCGTCTACAAAGACATCGACGGCAGGACGCCGGTGATGCGCGCGGTGCGCGAGGCCGAGAAGCGGCTGCTGGCGAGCCAGGACACCAAGACCTATCTCGGCCTTGCCGGCGATACGACCTTCAATATGGCCATGATCAAGCTCGCCTTTGGCGACAAAGCCGACCATTCGCGCATCCGCGCGGCGCAGGCGCCGGGCGGCTCCGGCGCGCTCCGGCTGGTGGCAGAGCTTCTGCAGCGCACGCGCCCCGGCGCGACGGTTTGGCTGTCCGACCCCACCTGGCCGAACCATCTGCCGGTGATGCGCGCCGCTGGTTTGCAGGTTCGCGACTATCCCTATTTCGATGCCGCATCGGGCGCAGTCCGCTTCGACGAGATGCTGGCGGCGCTCAAGACGGCCAACAGCGGCGATGTCGTGCTGCTGCATGGCTGCTGCCACAACCCGACCGGCGCCAACCTCGATATCGCGCAGTGGGCCAAGGTCGCCGATGTCCTGCTGGATCGCGGCCTCATGCCTTTCATCGACATCGCCTATCAGGGCTTTGGCGAGGGCCTCGACGCCGATGCCGCCGGCCTGCGGCTGCTGGCCGACAAGGTGCCGGAGATGGTTGTCGCCTCGAGCTGCTCGAAGAATTTTGCCGTCTATCGCGACCGCGTGGGCGCGGCGATGATCATGGCCGAGGACGGCGCCCAGGCGGATGTGGCGATGAGCCAGATGCTGGCCGCGGCGCGCGCGCTTTATTCGATGCCGCCGGATCACGGTGCGGCAGCGGTGCGCATGGTGCTCGAAGACGCCGGCCTGAAAAAGGACTGGGAGACGGAGCTCGAGGAGATGCGGCTGCGCATGCTCAGGCTGCGCGTCGCTTTCGCCGAGGCGTTGCGCCGGCAGTCCAACTCCGACCGCTTCGATTTCGTCGCCAGCCATCGCGGCATGTTTTCGAGACTTGGGCTGACCGAGGCGCAGGTCGAACGCCTGCGCGCCGACCATGCCGTCTACATGGTCGGCGACAGCCGCATCAACGTGGCCGGCCTGCCGGAGGACGGTATGGACGATCTCGCCAAGGCGATCGTCTCGGTGCTCGACTGAGAGCCCGCGCAACTGTGGACAATAGGCTTTTGCCGGCCGGCGGGATTGGTCGCCACCACGCTGCGCGCTAGGGTTTGCAGGATGAAACCCTCGAAAGACATTTCACGGCTGATCGAGATCATGGCGGCGCTCAGGGCGCCGAAGACCGGCTGCCCCTGGGATATCGAGCAGAATTTCTCGACCATCGCACCCTATACGATCGAGGAGGCCTATGAAGTGGCCGATGCAATCGCGCGCGGCGACTTCGACGATCTGCGCGAGGAGCTGGGCGATCTGCTGCTGCAGGTCGTCTACCATGCGCAGATGGCTGAGGAGATCGGCGAGTTCGCTTTCGGCGATGTCGTCGAAGCCATCACCACCAAGATGATCCGCCGCCATCCCCACGTCTTCGGCGACGAGAAGGCGCGCAGCGCCGGCATGGCCAAGGGCATGTGGGAGAAGATCAAGGCGGCCGAAAAGGCCGAGAAGCGCGACGCCCGCATCGCGCGCGGGCTCGATCCGGAAGATCACGGCAAGGGCTATCTCGACAGCGTTCCGGTGGCGCTCCCTGCCCTGACACGTGCGCTGAAACTACAGGAAAAGGCTGCACGTGTCGGCTTCGACTGGAGCGAAGCGGCACCCATCCTCGACAAAATAGAGGAAGAGATCGGCGAATTGCGCGAGGCGCTGGCCACGGGCGACGCGGCTCCAATCAAGGACGAATTCGGCGACATGTTGTTTGCCGTCGTCAATCTCGGCCGCCACCTCAAGCTCGATGCGGAAGCGGCGCTCAGCGGCACCAATGAAAAGTTCCGCTCGCGCTTCCACTATGTCGAGCAGGCCTTGGCGGCTTCGGGCAGTTCGCTGGAGAAGGCAACGCTCGACGAGATGGAAGCACTCTGGCAGCAGGCCAAAGGCACCAATTAATCAGCCGGTTAGCTACGGCTCCTGCGTTGCAGGCGGTTCTCTATCTCCTGCCGGGCGCTGTGCGTGGCCGTCAGCGAAAGGGTGACGCTGCCGTCTTCATTGTCGGTGCGCGAAACGACATCGCCATTGCGGTAGAGCCAGTCGACCTGGCCGAGCTGGGCCGGGCTCAATGTCACCGTCATCGTTTCCAGCTCGCCCGACACGCGCGCCTCAATGAGCGCTTTCAGCGTGTCTATGCCCTCGCCGGTCACCGCCGATATGGCGATCGGTGGAGACTTGCCGCTTGCTCCTTCGGCAAGCAGCCGCTCGCGATTGCCTTCGTCGAGCAGGTCGATCTTGTTCCAGACCTCGATCACTCGGTTCGCGTCGGCGGCATCGACGCCGAGATCGCCAAGGATGCGCTCGACATCCTCAGCTTGGGCCGCGGTGTCCGGGTCGGAGATGTCGCGCAGATGCAGCACCAGATCGGCTTCGACGACCTCTTCCAGCGTCGCCCGGAAGGCGGCCACAAGATGCGTCGGCAGGTCGGAAATGAAGCCAACCGTATCCGACAGGATCACCGGCGTGCCGTGCGGCAACCGCACGCGCCGCAACGTCGGATCGAGCGTTGCAAACAACATGTCCTCGGCCAGCACCCCTGCCCCGGTCAGCCGGTTGAACAGCGTCGACTTGCCGGCGTTGGTGTAGCCGACGATCGCCACCACCGGAAAAGGCACCTTCTTGCGCTTGGCACGGTGCAGGTCCCGCGTGCGCCGCACCGTTTCCAGCTCGTGCTTCAGCTTGGTGATCTTGTCCTGCAGGATGCGCCTGTCGGATTCGATCTGGGTTTCGCCGGGGCCGCCGAGGAAACCGGCGCCGCCGCGTTGCCGCTCGAGGTGGGTCCAGCTTCGCACCAGCCGGCCCTTCTGGTAGTTGAGATGCGCAAGCTCGACCTGCAGCGTGCCTTCCTTGGTGCGCGCCCGCTCGCCGAAGATCTCGAGGATGAGCCCGGTGCGATCGAGCACCTTGGCGTTCAGTTCCTTTTCGAGATTGCGCTGCTGCACCGGCGTCAGCGGATGATCGACGATGACCAGCTCCGCCTTGCGTTCCTTCACGATATCCGCGAACTCGGCCACCTTGCCGCTGCCGAGCAGCGTGGCCGGCCGCGGATCGGCAACCGTCACCACCGCGGTGTGAACCGGGTTGAGATCGATGGCGCTGGCAAGCCCGACCGCTTCGTCGTGGCGTGCATCCGCCGAACGGCTCAGGCGCGGACGGCTCGATTCATCGTCGCCGCGCGGTTGGCGGGTAAGCACCGGCACAATAACGACGGCCCGGGTCGGATCCTTGGCTTCCGGCCCGAGTTGATGTCCTTGTTTTCCGCGAACGCTGCGGTCCGCGTCTTTCTCACGTGCCAATCAGGCGCCCTGGCTTTCCTCGCCATCGAACATCTGAACCGGCTGGCTCGGCATGATCGTGGAAATAGCGTGCTTGTAGACGAGCTGGGAGTGCCCGTCACGCCGCAACAACACACAAAAATTGTCGAACGAAGTGACGACGCCGGTCAGCTTCACGCCGTTGATGAGGAAGATGGTAAGTGGATTTTTGCTCTTGCGAACTGAATTCAGGAACAGGTCCTGAAGGTTTTGCGATCGTTCCGCCATTTTTCTTGTCTTTCGCCGATCCCCTTCGGTTTGCGGCCAATGCGCCAAATTACGCGGCACCTGTCAAGCGCGCAAACCCCCTCTTGCCGATACAAAGGCAAGCAGAACGAGATAGTTGAGGTTCATTCCAGTTGTGCGGTTATCAGGCTGGACTTTTTTCCGCAATGTCAAAAAAGGCCTGCCGCAACGAAAGTGTCATAGAACCGGGATGGCCATTTGCGATCGGCGTGCCGTCGATTTCGACCACCGGCATGGCAATTGTCGTCGCCGAACTGATGAACGCCTCTCTGGCTGCCTGGGCTTCGGCGACCGAAAAACCCCGCTCCTCGATCTTGAGGCCGAGCTTGGCGGCGACATCGAAAAGCGTCGTGCGGGTGATGCCGCGCAGAATGCCGTGCTCGGCCGGCCGTGTCACCAGGACGCCGTCGCGGGTGACGATCCAGGCGTTTGACGAGCCGCCTTCCTTGACGTTGCCGTCGGTGTCGACGAACCAGGCTTCCTGGGCACCCGCTTCCTTGGCCTTCTGCTTGGCGAGCACATTGGGCAAGAGGCCCGTGCTCTTGATGTCGACCCGGTCCCAGCGGTTCTCCGGAACGGTGATGACCTTGATGCCGCTCTCCACCCGCTTTGCACTCGCGGCCGGATCGGCTTTCCTGGCGGTTATGACCAGGGAAGGCTTCGTGCCTGCCGGCGGAAAGACGAATTCGCGGCTGGCGACGCCGCGCGTCACTTGCACATAGACAAGGCCGTTGACCACGCCGTTGCGATTGACCACCTCGCGCAGCAGCATCGGCAGGACGCCTTCCGAGACCGGCCAGGCGATCGACAGTTCCTTCAGGGAGCGCTTGAGCCGAGCAAGATGGCGCGGCACGTCGACGATGTGGCCGTGCGCCACTTCGCAGACCTCATAGACGCCGTCTGCGAACTGATAGCCGCGGTCCTCGATATGGACGCTGGCTTGGCTATGGACGACATAGCGCCCGTTGACATAGGCAATGCGCGGCATGGGCATCCTCAGGGAAATATCCGGCTTTCTTAGGTGATTCCGCCCCTGGCCGTAATGAACAATCGCGTGGGCCAAGCCGGTTCTATGCAATCGGGGCGGAAGGCTACGGCGGAGCCGCCGAGCCTAACCGCTGCACACTTTTCGCGGAATTGCTTAGACTCCCAGCGACTTCAGCTTGCGGTGGAGTGCCGAGCGCTCCATGCCGATAAACTCGGCCGTCTTCGAGATGTTGCCGCCGAAGCGGTTGATCTGGGCGATCAGATAGTCCTTCTCGAACTGCTCGCGTGCCTCACGCAGCGGCAGCGCCATGATGTGCTGGTCCGACTGGTTGGGCGTGCGTGGCATGACGTCGCCGATCTCTGAGGGCAGAAGGTCGGCGGTGATCGGGGCATCGGGATTGTCCCCTCGCGCCAGGATCATCAGTCGTTCGACATTATTGCGCAGCTGGCGAACATTGCCCGGCCAGTTGTGCGCCTGCAGCACGGCCAGCGCATCATCGCCAATGCGGCGCGGCTTGATGCCGGCCTGACGCGCGATCTGCTTCATGAAATTGTCGACGAGGTAAGGGATGTCCTCGCGCCGCTCGGCTAGCCCCGGCACCATGACCGGAACCACCGCCAGGCGATGGTAAAGGTCCTCCCGGAACCGGCCGTCGGCGATCATCGCCTCGAGGTTCTGCGAGGTCGAGGAGATGATGCGGACATCGACCTTGACGCGCTTCGTGCCGCCTACCCGCTCGAACTGCTGCTCGACCAGCACGCGCAGGATCTTGTTTTGCGTCTCGCGCGGCATATCGGCGACCTCGTCGATGTAGAGGATGCCGCGATGCGCCTCTTCCAGCGCGCCGACCTTGCGCTCGGTGCCGTTCGATTCGGTGCCGAACAGCTCGATCTCCATGCGTTCGGGCGTGATGGTGGCCGCGCTCAGCGTGACGAACGGACCGGTCTTGCGCGACGACAGCGCGTGGATGGCGCGCGCCGTCAGTTCCTTGCCGGAGCCGGAAGGGCCGACGATCATGACGCGGCTGTTGGTGGGCGCGACACGCTCGATGGTCTGCCGCAGCTGGCTCATGGCCGACGACATGCCGATCAGGTCGAAGGTCTCGCCGCTGCGCTGTTTGAGGTCGGAAACCTCACGCCGCAGCTTGGATGTCTCCAGGGCGCGCTCGGCGATCAGGATGAGGCGATCGGCCTTGAACGGTTTCTCGATGAAGTCGTAGGCGCCGCGCCGGATGGCCGACACCGCCGTTTCGATGTTGCCGTGGCCGGAGATCATCACCACCGGCATGCTCGGATGCATGGTCTTGACCTCGTCGAGCAGCGCCAGGCCGTCGAGGCGGGAGCCCTGCAGCCAGATGTCGAGGAAAATGAGCCGCGGCGCGCGGTCCGCGATCGCCGCAAGGGCGCTGTCGGCATCGTGTGCCGTGCGGGTTTCATGACCCTCGTCGCTCAGTATACCGGCGACAAGTTCGCGGATGTCTTCCTCGTCATCGACGATGAGAATGTCAGACGCCATTATCGACCTTTTCAGTTTCTCGTTCGTGTTCGTTTCGGCCTTCACCGCGTGGCGGCGCGGCTACGACCGTTGCCGGCGGCAGGATGATCGAGATCATCGCACCCCGGCCACCATGGAAATCCGGCGGCGCGTCGTGCAATTCGAGACGGCCGCCATGGTCTTCCACGATCTTCTTGACGATAGCGAGGCCAAGCCCGGTGCCCTTTTCGCGCGTCGTCATGTAGGGCTCGAGAAGCCTTTGGCGATTCTCGCGCGGCAGCCCCTTGCCGTTGTCGATAACATCGATTCGTATGGCGCCATCTTGGCGTCCGGCCTGAATCCGGATTGTGCCGTCCGAACGGCCTTTCGCATCAAGTCCGTCGATCGCCTCGGCGGCGTTCTTGATGATGTTGCCGAAGGCCTGAGCCATCAGGCGGCTGTCGAAAGTGCCTTTCAACGGCTCGCTGCCGAAGTCGCGTTCGAAGGCGATGTCGGAGCGGCTGACCTCGACCAGGAAGGACGCTTCGCGCAACGACTCACGAAGGTCTATCGCCTTCATCTCCGGCTTCGGCATACGGGCGAAAGCCGAGAATTCGTCGACCATACGGCCGATGTCCTCGACCTGGCGGATGATGGTATCGGTGCACTGATCGAAAACCTCGCGGTCCTCGGTGATGACCTTGCCGTAGCGGCGCCTGATGCGCTCGGCCGAAAGCTGGATCGGCGTCAGCGGGTTCTTGATCTCGTGCGCGATGCGCCGCGCCACATCCGCCCAGGCCGACGAACGCTGCGCCTGGACAAGATCTGTGATGTCGTCGACGGTGACCACGTAGGATTTCTCCTCCTCGCCGTCGTCGCCGGACTCGACCGTGACCTGGACATTGAAGGTGCGCTCCAGGCCGGTGCGAAAGAAGGTCACCTGCTCGCGATAGACCGGCTTGCCGGACTGCCGCCCGATCTCGAAGACGCGGCCGACCAGCGGCAGGACCGCCGAAAGATTCTGGCCGAGCGTCGCATTTGCCGAAATGGTCAGCATGGTCTCGGCCGAGCGATTGACGATGGTGATGGTGCCGTAGGGGTCGACGCCGATGACGCCGGCCGTGACGCCGGCGAGCACCGCCTCGGAGAAACGCCGGCGCTCGTCGATCAGATCCTTGGCCGAGAGCAGCTCGTTGCGTTGCGATTTGAGCTCGAGGATCATGTTGTTGAAGGTCTCGCCGAGCGAAGCGACGTCGCCATCGGACTGACGCACGGGAACGGCAACATCGAGATTGCCGGTCGCCACCTCGTCGGCCGCGCCGATCAGCTGGCGGATCGGCCGCACGATCCGGTCGGCGACCGCAATGCCTGTCCAGATCGCCGAAAGCGTGATGATCAGCGTGAGCGACAGATAAGGCAATGCGAAGGCGACCTGCGAGGTCCGGCGATTGTCTTCCAGGTTGCGGTATTCGTCGGTGTTGCCCCTGACGATCTGGCGCGCCTTGATCACGTCGGGATCGACCAGCCGGATTGTATAGAGGTAAAGCCCTTCGATCTCGCGCAGTTTGATGATGGCACCCATGATGTTGCGGGTGCGCGGCTCGATCAGCACCGGCTTGCCGTCGGCCGCGGTGTCGACGGCACCCGCGGGCGGCTCCGGTATCGGAAAATCGGCATCGGTCTTGGCGTTCATGACGAACGAGCCGTCAGGCTTGATCAGGGCCGCATGCGCCAGTCCGCGGCCTACGGCTTCCTTGTTCAACAGATCGAGGAAACCGCCCTTGTCGAGACCATAGAGCGTGCGCGAGGCATCGAGATCGTATGCCATGGACAGTGTCGTGCCCTGGAGGTTGCGCGCGTTCTCTTGCACATAAGCGTCGGCAATCGAGAGCGACGAGTTGACGATAGTCTTGGTGCGGATTTCGAACCAGCGGTCCAGGCCGATGTCGAGCGTGATCGAGGCGACGATCGCCACCATGATGGCCGGGATGGCGGCAACCAGCGCGAACATGGCGACGATGCGCACATGCAGCCGCGAGGCAGCCCTGCCGTGGCGCCGTGCCAAGACGATGCGACGTACCTCGCGGGCGATCAAGGCGATCAGGAACAGAACGAACACGGCATTGGCCGCGATCAAGGCCCAGGTCGCACCGGCGTTCGGTGCGATCGGCGTCGCGCCGACCAGGATGGCAAACGAGATGGCTGCCGTGATCATCGCGCCGGCAATGGCGACCACGCCGGGCAACGCCAGCAACCGTCGCCCGTCACGCGTGCCGGTTTGGTTGAAAAGCGGTTGGTTCAGGGTCGGAGCCTCAGCTGCCATGTCGCGGTACAGAGTCGGTCATCGCGTCGGATGTATGCAACGCATTGTGGCGATTATGCAACAAGTGTGGCCGGGAAGATAATCTTTCCCGGGCAATTCACCGAAATAAGGAAGCGACGCTACGGCTGCCTAGCCGACTTGTAGACGTTGACGCCAAGCTCGCGGATCTTCTTGCGCAGCGTGTTGCGGTTGAGCCCCAGAAGCTCCGCCGCCTTGATCTGGTTGCCGCGCGTCGCCGTCATCGAAGCCAGCACCAGCGGATACTCGACCTCGGCGAGAATGCGCTGATAGAGCCCGGCTGGCGGCAATTCGCCGGCGAAGGAGGCGAAATAACGCTGCAGGAAATGCTCGACCGCCTGGCCGATCGACAGATCGTCAGGGATGAGCGCGCCGCCGTCCGGCACGACCGGCCTTTCGCCGGTCTTGAGCTCGGACTCGATGATCTCCGACGAAATTTCGTCCTGCGAATAGAGGGCGGCCAGCCGGCGCACCAGGTTTTCCAGCTCGCGCACGTTGCCCGGCCAGGGATAGCGCTTCATAAGCTCGATGCCGCCGGACGAAATGCGCTTGGTTTGCAGGCCCTCGCTGGCGCCCTGCTTGAAGAAATGCCGCACCAGGTCGGGAATGTCCTCGGAACGCTCGCGCAGCGCCGGCAGCCTGAGCGGCACGACGTTGAGACGGTAGAACAGGTCCTCGCGGAACAGGCCCTGGTTGATCAGCGTGCGCAGGTCCTTGTTCGTGGCCGCGACGATGCGCACGTCGGTCTTGATCGGCGTGCGGCCGCCGACCGTGGTGTATTCGCCCTGCTGCAGCACGCGCAGCAGCCGCGTCTGCGCTTCCATCGGCATGTCGCCGATCTCGTCGAGGAACAGCGTGCCGCCCTCCGCTTGTTCGAACCGGCCGCTGGAGCGGTTCTGGGCGCCGGTGAAGGCGCCTTTCTCATGGCCGAACAGTTCCGATTCGATCAGGTCGCGCGGAATCGCGGCCATGTTGATGGCCACGAACGGGCCGCCGCGGCGGCGGCCATATTCATGCAGCGCGCGCGCTACCAGCTCCTTACCGGTACCGGATTCGCCGCTGATCATGACCGTGAGGTCGGTCTGCATCATGCGCGCCAGCATGCGGTAGATATCCTGCATGGCAGCGGAGCGGCCGACCAGCGGCATCGTCTCCGGCTGGTCTTCCGCGCGGGCATCGAGCTTCGGCCGCTTCGGCTCGGCCAGCGCCCGGTTGACGATGTTGAGCAGTTCGGTCAGGTCGAACGGTTTCGGCAGATATTCGTAGGCGCCGGTCTCGGAGGCGCGGATGGCGGTCATGAAGGTGTTCTGGGCGCTCATGACGATGACCGGCAGCTCGGGCCGCGCCTTCTTGATGCGCGGCAGCATGTCGAAGGCGTTTTCGTCGGGCATCACCACATCGGTGATGACGAGATCGCCCTCACCCGCCGCCACCCAGCGCCACAGCGTCGAGGCATTCGAGGTTACGCGCACCTCATGGCCGACGCGTGACAGCGCCTGATTGAGCACGGTGCGGATCGCCGCATCGTCGTCAGCGACCAGAATATTGCCGCGAGCGCTCATGTGCGGTCTCCTTCAGCTTCGTCGCTCGAGCCTTGCGAAATCTCTTTCCAGGCCGGCAGCAGAATGCGGAACGTGGTGCCGCGCGGCGTCGAATCGCATTCGATGATGCCGCCATGCTCGCCGACGATCTTGGCGACCAGGGCCAGCCCGAGGCCGGAGCCGTTCGGCTTTGTGGTGATGAACGGATCGAACAGGATCGGCAGGATGTCTTCGGAAACGCCGGGGCCATTGTCACGCACGCAGAATTCCAGCGGCAGCGAGACTCGGTCTTGCGTGCCGGGCACGGAGACGCGGATGCCCGGGCGGAAGGCCGTCGACAGCACGATCTCGCCCTGCGGGTCGGCGCCGATCGCCTCGGCGGCGTTCTTGACCAGATTGAGAAAGACCTGGATCAGCTGATCGCGGTTGGCGAAGACCGGAGGCAATGATGGATCATATTCCTCCAAAATCTTGATCCGCCTTGCAAAACCGTTCTTCGCGATCGCCTTCACATGATCGAGAACGACGTGGATGTTGACCGGATACCGCTCGATCGGCCGCTCGTCGGAAAACACTTCCATGCGGTCGACCAGCGAGACGATGCGGTCTGTCTCGTCGGTGATCAGGCGAGTCAGCGCGCGATCCTCGTCGGAAGCGGAAAGCTCGAGCAACTGGGCGGCGCCGCGGATGCCGGAGAGCGGGTTCTTGATCTCATGCGCGAGCATCGCGGCAAGGCCGGTGACGGAGCGCGCCGCACCGCGATGCGTCATCTGGCGGTCGATCTTGTCGGCCATCGACCGTTCCTGGAACATGACCACGACCGAGCCCGGAAACTCCGGCACCGGCGCGACATAGAGATCGACCATCTTCTCTATCCCGAGGCGCGGCGACGACACGTCAACGCGGTATTCATTGACCGGCGCGCGGCGCTCGCGTACCTGGTCGACCAGCGTCAGCAATGGGCTGCCGAAGGGCACCAGCTTGGCGAGCGTGTTGCGGGCAAGCATATTCGCGCTGGAGCGGAAGAAGTCCTCGGCATCGGCGTTGGCGAAAGTGATAAAGCCGTCGGTATCGACCATGATCACCGGGCGGCGGATGGTGTTGAGCACGACATTGGCGGCATCCGCCATATCGGCCTGCCGGGGAACATCGGCCTTCATGCTGCGCTCCGCAAGCTGATCGATGGCAGGCTGTCGGCAAACACGCTGCGCAAGCCTGCAATGACCTCCCTCGGTTCGAAGGACGTGAGAATGGCTTTGCGCTGCTCGGCTGAAACATCGGGAGCATGGCGGTCGAGATACCAGCCGAGATGCTTGCGCGCCTGGCGCAGCCCGCTTTCTATGCCGTAGAGCGAGAGCATATCCTCGTAATGCGAGACGACGTAGTCGGCGAGCGCCTGCGGGGTTTGCGGAATGCCTTGAGCGGATGCACCAGTTGCGGCGGCCGCAATGTTGCCCGCGACCCAGGGGGCACCATAATGCGCGCGGCCGATCATCACCGCGTCGGCGCCGGATTGTTCGAGGATGGTCGCCGCCTCTTCCGGCGAGCCGACATCGCCATTGGCCACCACCGGGATCGAGACGGCTTGCTTGACGCGCGCGATGGCACGCCAGTCGGCCTTGCCCTGATAGAACTGGCAGCGCGTGCGGCCATGCACGGTCACCATCCTGACGCCGGCCTGTTCGGCGCGGCGCGCCAGCATCGGCGCGTTAAGCGCGCTTTCGTCCCAGCCGAGCCGCATCTTGACCGTCACCGGCACCGACACGGCGCCGACCACCGCCTCTATCAGCGACAAGGCATGGTCGAGGTCGCGCATCAGCGCCGAGCCGGCATAGCCGCCGGTCACCTTCTTCGCCGGGCAGCCCATGTTGATGTCGATGATATCGGCGCCCTCGCCCGCCGCGATTCGCGCGCCCTCGCTCATATGGATCGCCTCGCGGCCGGCGAGCTGCACCATATGCACCGGCAGGCCGGAATGGCGGATGCGCAGGTCGCAGCCGGCCCTGCCCTTGGCTAGTTCGCCGCTCGCCACCATTTCCGAAACGACCAGCCCCGCACCATGCGCATGGGCACGCTGCCGGAACGGCTCGTCGGTGATGCCGGACATCGGCGCCAGGAAAACCCTATTGCGGATTTTTATCCCGCCGACATCGAGTGGCGATGCCAATGTGGTCAGTTCAGTCATGCACAAAAACCAAGCATGTTCCATCGTTGCACATTCTCTAGCCAGAAGTGTGGCATTGTGCAACGCGCAATGACGTCACATTAAGGCGCATTTTGGAAAATGCTGGCCTTCGGCCATCACCCCGACTAGAGCATGATGCCGAACAGTGTGAGCGGTTTTCGGCCGACATCATGCTCTACTTCTTTGATTTAGAGACGGATTCAGATTTCAGGTCGAATCCACCTGAAATCATCCGGCTCTAGGACCGATCGGAATGAGCGAGGCAAGCGAAAAGCAAGCGGCCGCCCCAAGCGGCGGGATCGGGGTGGTGATCGTTGCTGCCGGCCGCGGCGCGCGCGCCGGGCAGGCCGACGGTCCGAAGCAGTATCAGCGCATCGGCGGCCGCGCCGTCATCGCGCACACGCTGGATATCTTCCTCTCCCATCCGAGGATCGGTCCAGTGGTCGTGGCCATCCATGCCGACGACGCCGAACTCTTCCAACGCGCGGCCGAAGCGCATGGCGATCGTCTTGTCGCCGTCATCGGCGGCCCTTCGCGCCAGGCGTCCGTCCGGCTCGGCCTCCTGGCGTTGAGGGACCAGGCACCGGCAAAAGTGCTGGTGCACGATGCCGTGCGCCCCTTCGTCGATACCGGGCTGATCGACCGCACCATCGAGGCCATCGGCGAGCGCCAGGGCGCGCTGCCGGCACTGCCCGTCGCCGACACGCTGAAGCGGGAATCGGCGGCCGGCATGATCGATGAGACGGTGTCGAGGGACGGCCTTCATGCCGCGCAGACGCCGCAGGGTTTTCCGTTCTGGCCGCTGCTCGCCGCGCATGAGAAGGCGCATCACCTGGGCAAGACCGAGTTCACCGACGATGCGGCGATCGCCGAATGGGCACAGATACCGGTCAAGATCGTTCCCGGATCGCCGGACAACGTCAAACTCACCTGGGCAAGGGACATCGCATTGGCCGACCAGCGGCTTTCGAGCGCGCAGCAGCGCTTCCCGGATATTCGCACCGGCAATGGCTATGACGTGCACGCGTTCGAGCCCGGCGACCAGGTAACGCTCTGCGGCGTCGCCATTCCCTATGAGCGAAAACTCTCCGGCCATTCTGACGCCGATGTCGGACTTCACGCCCTGACGGACGCGCTGCTCGCCACCTGCGGCGCCGGCGATATCGGCACGCATTTCCCACCGTCCGATCCGCAATGGAAGGGTGCTGCCTCGAAGATATTCGTCGAGCACGCGGCGAAGCTGGTGCGCGAGCGCGGCGGCCGCATCGCCAATGCCGACATTACGCTGATCTGCGAGGCGCCGCGTGTCGGGCCGCATCGCGCGGCGATGACGGAGGCGCTTTCCGCCATGCTCGGCATTGCGCCCGAGCGCATTTCGATCAAGGCCACGACCAACGAGAAGCTCGGCTTTGTCGGGCGCGGCGAAGGTATCGCCGCGATCGCCACCGCCAGCGTCGTCTATCCGGGCGAGGTGCCGGCATGAGCAACGCCGAACGCGCCATCGCTTTGCTCCAGGCCTGCCAGCAGCGCGGCATCATGCTGGCGACGGCCGAAAGCTGCACCGGCGGTCTGATCATCGCCGCGCTGACCGACATTGCCGGATCCTCCGCCGTGGTCGATCGAGGCTTCATCACCTATTCCAACCAAGCCAAGATGGAGATGCTCGGCGTTTCCGCGGCCACGCTCGATGCGCATGGCGCGGTCTCGCGCGAGACGGTGCTGGAGATGGCCGCGGGCGCGCTGGCGCACTCGCAAGCGAGCCTGTCGCTCGCCGTCACCGGCATTGCCGGCCCCAGCGGCGGCTCGGCCGATAAGCCGGTCGGCCTGGTCTGGTTCGGGATAGCGCTTGCCGGACAGCAGATCGTCGCGGAGCGGCAATTGTTCGGCCACAAGGGCCGCGAATTCATCCGGCATGAGACGGTGCGGCACGCGCTGCAACTCGGGTTGCGGGCGCTGGGCGAACGTTAGGCGGGCTTTACACCGTAAATCACGTTTGCCCGTTTCTCGAAGGCTTCCGAGAACATGCGGAAGGCACGGTCGAACATCGTGCCCATCACGGCGCCGAGTATGCGGCTCTTGAATTCGTAGTCGATGAAGAAATGCACCTCGCAGCCGGCGCCGGCGGGGTCGAAGCGCCAGATATTGCTGAGATATTTGAACGGGCCATCTATGTATTTGACGTCGATCGCTTTCTCGTCGGGCTTCAGCAGCACCTGTGTCGTGAAGGTCTCGCGGATTGCCTTGTAGCCGATGCTCATGTCGGCAACCAAGATCGTGCGGCCGTCACGCTCCTTACGCGAGCGCACGGTGAGCGATTCACACAGCGGCAGGAATTGCGGGTAAGCCTCGATGTCCGCCACCAGCGCGAACATCTCGTCGGGCGTATGTGCGACGCGGCGTGTCGCCTCGAATTTCGGCATCGAAGGTCAGTTGGCCTTCGCGAGCTGCGCCTCGCGCGCCGCGCGCAGCCTGGCGAAATCCTCGCCGGCATGGTGCGAGGAGCGCGTCAGCGGGCTCGACGCCATGAGGAGAAAACCCTTCGTCTTGCCGATCGTCTCGTAGGACTTGAACTCGTCCGGCGGGATGAAGCGGATCACCGGATGGTGCTTCTTGGAAGGCTGCAGATACTGGCCGATGGTCATGAAGTCGACATTGGCCGAACGCAGATCGTCCATCAACTGCAGCACCTCGTTCCGCTCCTCGCCGAGGCCCACCATGATGCCGGATTTGGTGAAGATCGACGGGTCGAGTTCCTTGACCCGCTGCAAAAGCCGGATCGAGTGGAAATAACGCGCGCCGGGGCGAACCGTCAGGTAATTCGACGGCACGGTTTCGAGATTGTGGTTGAAGACATCGGGCTTGGCGGCAACGACGATCTCCAGCGCGCCGTCCTTGCGCAGGAAGTCAGGCGTCAGGATCTCGATCGTCGTCAAAGGCGTTGCCGTGCGGATGGCGCGGATGACGTCGGCGAAATGCTGCGCCCCGCCATCGGCCAGATCGTCGCGGTCGACGGAGGTGATGACGACGTGGCTCAGCCCCATCTGCTTGACGGCGTGGGCCACGCGCGGCGGCTCATCCGGATCGAGCGCGGTCGGGATGCCTGTCGCGACATTGCAGAAGGCGCAGGCGCGCGTGCAGATCTCGCCCATAATCATGAAGGTGGCGTGCTTCTTGTCCCAGCATTCGCCGATATTCGGGCAGCCGGCCTCCTCGCACACCGTCACCAGCTTGTGCGACGTCACGATCTCGCGCGTTTCGGCATAGCCCTTCGAAACCGGCGCTTTGACGCGGATCCAGTCAGGCTTGCGCAGCACCTCCTGGTCGGGCCGGTGCGCCTTCTCGGGATGCCGCGGGCGCGGCCGGTTGGCGATCGTGTCTACGACTGTGACCATCTCGAACCCTTCGCGGCCGGGATTCCGCCGGCCGCCTGTCTTGCGTCATCTAGGACTTTTCGGGACAAAGAAAAAGGCCGCGGCAGCGCATGCCGCCGCGGCCATTTTCGCATAACGGTGGCTTCGGGTCAGCGACGCACGAGCCGTCCGACGAAGATCAGCAGGCAGGCGCCGATGAAGCCGGTGATCAGATAGGCGACCCAGCCGACGCCGAACGACTGGATGTTGAGAGCCTGCAGGATCGCGTTCAGCACTATCGCACCGACGATCCCCATGATGATGTTCATGAAGATACCGGTGTTGCTCTTCATGACCATCTCGGCCAGCCAGCCCGCCAGGCCGCCGACGATGATGGCTGCGATCCAGCCGACGCCATTCATATGCATGTGCCAATTCCTCCTCGATCAGGTGAAAATGCATCCGGATACGAACCGCCTTGCCGTCAGCTTTCTCCGGCTGCCGCGTGTGAGACTCGCCCGACCACGTTAGCACGTATTGGCCATCGATCACCGATTGGTGACCTATCATGCGTTCAAAACGCGGCCATAGGCGTCGAGCACACTCTCCTTCATCATTTCCGACAGCGTCGGATGCGGGAAGATCGTATGCATCAGCTCTTCCTCGGTGGTCTCCAGGTTCATAGCCACCACAAAACCCTGGATGAGCTCGGTCACCTCGGCGCCGACCATATGCGCGCCGAGCAGCTGCCCGGTCTTCTTGTCGAAGATAGTTTTGACGAAGCCCTGGTCCTCGCCGAGCGCGATGGCCTTGCCGTTGGCGCTGAACGGGAAGCGGCCGACGCGGATATCCTTGCCTTCCGCCTTGGCCTTCGCTTCGGTCAGGCCGACGGACGCGACCTGCGGGCTGCAATAGGTGCAGCCGGGGATCTTCAGCTTGTCGATGGGGTGCACTCCTGGGAAATTGGCGATTTTCTCGACACAGACCACGCCTTCGTGCTCGGCCTTGTGGGCGAGCATAGGCGGGCCGGCCACGTCGCCGATCGCATAGATGCCGGGCACATTGGTCTTGCCGTAGCCGTCGACGACCACGCAGCCGCGGTCCGTCTTCACGCCAAGCGCTTCCAGGCCGAGATTCTCGATGTTGCCCTGCACGCCGACGGCCGAGATCATGCGGTCGGCGGTGATCTTCTCGACCTTGCCGTCCTTCATCTCGACGTGCGCGGTGACCGAATTGGCGCCCTTTTCAACCTTGGTCACCTTGGCCTCGAGGAGGATCTTCATGCCCTGCTTCTCGAACTGTTTTTGCGCGAATTTCGAGACTTCGGCGTCCTCGACCGGCATCACCGCCGGCAGCAACTCGACCACCGTCACATCGGCGCCCATGGTGCGGTAGAAGGAGGCGAATTCGATGCCGATGGCGCCCGAGCCCATCACCAGCAGCGACTTCGGCATTTCCTTCGGCACCATGGCCTCGAAATAAGTCCAGATCAGCTTGCCGTCCGGCTCGATGCCGGGTAGCGCGCGCGGCCTGGCGCCGGTCGCCAGGATGATGTGCTTGGCCGTGTAGGTGCCCTCGCCCTTGACGCCCTTCGGCACCGGCGGTTGCGGCTCCATTGCCTTCTTCGCGGTCTTCGAGACGACGACCTCGCCCGGTTTGTCACCGGCAGGAGCCTTCGAAAGCTTTGCCTCGCCCCAGATGATATCGACCTTGTTCTTCTTCATCAGGAAGCCGACGCCGGTATTGAGCCTCAGCGACACTTTTCGCGAGCGGTCGACCACGGCGGCGGTGTCGGGGATGATTTTACCGCCTTCAAGCTTCAGCCCGTAATCCTTCAGATGATCCGAATAATGCATGATCTCGGCGGAGCGCAGCAGCGCCTTGGTCGGGATGCAGCCCCAGTTCAGGCAGATGCCGCCAAGATGCTCGCGCTCGACGATTGCCGTCTTGAAGCCGAGCTGGGCGGAGCGCACCGCCGTGACATAGCCGCCGGGGCCTGAGCCGATGATGATGACGTCGTAGGATTCAGCCATTTTATGGTCCTTATTGAAGCGACGCTTTGCCGATAGGGGGCTTTGGTATCGCCCATGGCTCATGCATCAGCATTGGAGGCCTGAAAGTTGGCTCATGCATTAGTACCGACAGGGCGTCGAGAGCCCAGAGTCCCACAAATGCAGAGCCTGTAATCAGCCGACTTCGACGGCCTTGCCCACGCACAGCCAACCAAAGGCCAATGATCAGAAATGCATTGGCTATCATGTCGCTAACATCACACGCACGAGCGGCGCCAGCGCCTGGCCGATCCGCCGCGTGTTCTCGGCATCGAGATGGACGCCGTCGAGCGGCGTGGTGGCAGCGACAGTGCCCGCGTCGAAGAAGCCGCAGCCGGCCTCGTCGGCCAGCGCGGAATATTGCGGCGCCAGCCGCTTGGACGCGTCGTCACCGCCGGCGAACATTTCCTTGAATTCGGCATTGTCGGTGCGTGTCACGACAGGCGGCGCGACAATGAGGATCTGTGGGGCCGGCCAGTCGAACGGATAGGCATGGCCGCGCACGATGTTGATCAGCCGCTCCATGCCCTGCTTGGCGGCGACC
This sequence comes from Mesorhizobium sp. CA8, assembly GCF_020164955.1. Classification (GTDB taxonomy): domain Bacteria; phylum Pseudomonadota; class Alphaproteobacteria; order Rhizobiales; family Rhizobiaceae; genus Mesorhizobium. Next base: position 289,436 of record NZ_JAIUHG010000001.1, on the reverse strand, counting down.
GGATTCCCGTGGATCCAGGGCTTCATGTCGTTGGCGCCGAGCATGATGATGATGAGATCAAGCGGCGCATGGCTGGTCAGGATCGTCGGCAGGATGCGGGCGCCGTTGCGATCGGCACCGGCCAGATGGTCGTCGAAGGCCGTGGTGCGGCCGTTGAGGCCTTCGGCGATGACCTCGACGTCACCCCCTAGTTCGGCCCCAAGAACGCTCGGCCAGCGGTCCTCGAGCGCATGGCGGCCGAGGCTGGCGGCATCGTAGCCCCACGTCAGGGAGTCGCCGTAGCAAAGAATTGTCTTCATGCGGTTGTCCCACCCTTGCCGAAAACTGGCTGCGAGCGCCTGCCGCGCCGGCGCGCGAAGAGCTCGCCGTCGGGATCGAAAATGATCAGGGCGAAAAGGCTGGTGAAGAATTTCCGCACCGCCTTTTCCTTCCTACACCAGCATGCCCATCGGATTTTCGATCAAGCGCTTGAAGGCGCCGAGCAGTTCCGCGCCAAGCGCGCCGTCGACGGCGCGATGGTCGGTCGATAAGGTCACCGACATCACGGTGGCTATTCTGATCTCGCCCTTCTTCACCACCGCCCGCTCCTCGCCGGCGCCGACCGCCAAAATCGTCGCATGCGGCGGGTTGATGACGGCGGCAAAATCCTTGATGCCGAACATGCCCAGATTGGACACCGCCGTCGTGCCGCCCTGATATTCTTCCGGCTTCAGCTTGCGGCTGCGGGCGCGGCTTGCCAGGTCTTTCATCTCGTTGGAGATGACCGACAGCGTCTTTTCATCGGCATGCCGGATGATCGGCGTGATCAGGCCGCCGGGGATCGACACGGCAACGCCGACATCGGCGTGCTTGTGCTTGACCATGGCGTTCTCCGTCCAGGAGGCATTGGCATCCGGCACCGCCATCAGCGCCATGGCCATGGCCTTGATCACCATGTCGTTGACCGAGAGCTTGTAGGCTGGAACCTCGCCCTTCTCGGTCTTCCTCATCGGTGCCGCGGCATTGAGCTGCGTGCGCAACGCAAGCAGCGCATCGAGCTCGCAGTCCAGCGTCAAATAGAAATGCGGGATGGTGGACTTCGCCTCGACCAGGCGGCGCGCGATGGTCTTGCGCATATTGTCGTGCGGCACGAGCTCGTAGGAGCCTTCGGCGAACAGCTTCAGCACCTGGTCGTCCGACATCGGCTTGGGTGCAGGCGCCGGAGCGGACGGAGCGCCGGCGGGCGCCTTCGCAGCTGGAACGCCGCCGGAAGCGATCGCCGCCTCGACATCGACCTTCACCACGCGGCCATGCGGGCCGGAACCGGTCAATGCCGTCACATCGACGCCGGCATCCTTGGCGATGCGGCGGGCCAGCGGCGATGCGAAGACGCGATCGCCGGCGGCGTGGCCGTTGGCGACGGGAGCAGGCTCGGCCTTCGCCGGCGCGGGCGCCGCAGCGGCTGCCGCTTTCGGCGCTTCCTTGGCCGCTTCAGGCTTCGGGGCTTCCGCTTTGGGAACTTCAGCCTTGGGCGCGGCATCGCCGCCGCCCTTGGCCGCGGCGCCGACATCCTCGCCCTCGCCGGCCAGGATGGCGATCAGCGCGTTGACCTTGACGCCCTCGGTGCCGGCCGGAACGACCAGCTTGGCGACCGTGCCTTCATCGACGGCTTCGACCTCCATCGTCGCCTTGTCGGTCTCGATCTCGGCGATCACATCGCCCGGCGAAACCTTGTCGCCTTCCTTGACCAGCCACTTGGAAAGATTGCCCTCTTCCATCGTGGGCGAGAGCGCCGGCATGGTGATGTTGATTGGCATGATGTCCTCCCGACCGGCTCAGCGATAGGTAACGGCTTTGACGGCCTCGACGACTTCACCGACGTTCGGCAGCGCCAGCTTCTCGAGATTCGCCGCGTAAGGCATCGGCACATCCTTGCCGGCGATGGTGATCACCGGCGCATCGAGGAAGTCGAAGGCGCGCTGCGAGACCTGGTTGGCGATGTGATCGCCGACCGAGTTTTGCGGAAAACCTTCTTCCACCACCACGAGACGGTTGGTTTTCTTCACCGAAGCGATGATCGTGTCGAAGTCGAGCGGCCGGATGGTTCTGAGATCGATGATCTCGGCATCGATGCCCATGCCGCGCAGCTCGGCCTCCGCCTTGACCGCATAGGTCATGCCGATGCCGAACGAGACGATCGTCACATCCTTGCCCTGCTTATGTATGCGCGCTTTGCCGATCGGCAGCACGAAGTCGTCGAGCTTCGGCACATCGAAGGAATGGCCGTAGAGAATCTCGTTCTCCAGGAAGATGACCGGGTTCGGATCGCGGATCGCCGCTTTGAGCAGGCCCTTGGCGTCGGCGGCCGTATAGGGCATCACCACTTTCAGGCCGGGAATATGGCTGTACCAGGCGGCATAGCACTGCGAGTGCTGGGCGGCGACGCGGGCCGCGGCTCCGTTCGGGCCACGGAAGACGATCGGCGCGCCCATCTGGCCGCCGGACATATAGAGCGTCTTGGCGGCCGAGTTGATGATCTGATCGATCGCCTGCATGGCGAAGTTGAACGTCATGAACTCGACGATCGGCTTCAACCCGGCCATGGCAGCGCCGACGCCGACGCCGGCAAAGCCGTGCTCGGTGATCGGCGTGTCGACGACCCGTCGCGGCCCGAATTCCTGCAGCAGGCCTTGCGTGATCTTGTAGGCGCCCTGGTACTCGGCGACCTCCTCGCCCATGACGAAGACGTCGCCGTCGCGGCGCATTTCCTCGGCCATCGCGTCACGCAACGCTTCGCGCACCGTGGTGGAAACCATCTCGGTGCCGGCGGGAATATCCGGGTCCGCCGCGATCTCCGTCTTCGGCGCGGCGACCAAGGGAGCCGCAGCCTGGCTCTTAGCTGTGGTAGGGGCCGGCGCGGGTGCGGCTTTTTCAGCCCTGGCGGGTTCTTCTTCGCCGATGCCTTCGCCGGCCTTGTCGACGTCCTCGCCGTCGACGGCGAGCACGGCGATGACCGCATTGACCTTGACGCCTTCGGTGCCGGCGGGAACCAGGATCTTGGCGAGCGTGCCTTCGTCGACGGCTTCGACTTCCATCGTCGCCTTGTCGGTCTCGATCTCAGCGATGACATCGCCGGCGACTACCTTGTCGCCTTCGCTCTTCAGCCATTTGGAAAGATTGCCCTCTTCCATCGTCGGCGAGAGCGCGGGCATGAGAATTTCGATCGGCATGTCCTTGCCCTCTCCTTAGAGTACGATGTCGGTCCAGAGCTCGGACGGATCCGGCTCGGCGTCGTTCTGGGCGAATTCGGCGGCATCGGCGACGATGTCGCGGACTTCCTTGTCGATGGCCTTGAGCTCGTCCTCGCTTGCCCACTTCTTGTCGAGCAGCCGCACCCGGACCTGCTCGATCGGGTCGTGCTCGGAGCGCATCTTCTGCACTTCCTCCTTGGAGCGGTATTTCGCCGGGTCGGACATTGAATGGCCGCGATAGCGGTAGGTCTGCATCTCGAGGATCAGCGGGCCATTGCCGGCGCGGCACCATTCGGTAGCGAGGTCGCCCGCGGCCTTCACAGCGCGAACGTCCATGCCGTCGACCTGGATGCCGGGGATCTTGAAGGAGGCGCCGCGGTTGGAGAAGTCGGTCTCGGCCGAGGAGCGCGACACGGACGTGCCCATGGCGTAGCGGTTGTTCTCGATGATGTAGATCACCGGCAGCTTCCACAGCGAGGCCATGTTGAAGCTTTCATAGACCTGCCCCTGGTTGGCGGCGCCGTCGCCGAAATAGGTCAGGGCGACGTTCTTGTTGTCACGGTAGCGGTTGGCGAAGGCGAGACCGGTGCCGAGCGACACCTGCGCGCCGACAATGCCGTGGCCGCCATAGAAATGCTTCTCCTTGGAGAACATGTGCATGGAGCCGCCTTTGCCCTTCGACAGGCCGCCGCGGCGGCCGGTGAGCTCGGCCATGACGCCGCGCGGCGACAGTTCCATCGCCAACATATGGCCATGGTCGCGATAGGCGGTGATCATCTGGTCGCCTTCGACCAGCGCCATCTTCATGCCGGTGACGACGGCCTCCTGGCCGATATAGAGATGGCAGAAGCCGCCGATGAAGCCCATGCCGTAGAGCTGGCCGGCCTTCTCCTCGAAGCGGCGGATCAAGAGCATGTGCCGGTAGGCGGAAAGCTCTTCATCCTTGGTGAAATCAGCGGGCTTGGGTGCTGACAGATTGGGCTGTTTGTCGGATCTGGATTTGGCGGGCGCTTTTTTGGCGGCGGTGGCCATGCGTCACTCCCTGTTGGCGTCTCTTTGCGGACATTCAGGGAGATCGATCGCCTCCCCACCGATTTGCGCGAGGCTAACATGCAAGGATGCATTGCGCCATGCTGAAAAATGCATGGCTGACATGCGTCTAAGCGATTAGAATCATTGCAAATACGAGCGATTAACCGAAATTCGGTTATTTTGTCGGAGCGGGCAGCATGATGGTGATTTCGTCGGGATGGGACAGATTGAGCGCCTTTCGGGCCTGCTCGTCAAGCATGTCCTTCTCCAGCGTGCCTTCGTGCATCAACTGGACACGGCGCTCAAAGTCGATCCGGCGTGCCTTCACGGTATCAAGCTGGGCCTGCAGTTCGACTGCCCGGGCCTCGAGCCGATATTTGGAGTAGATGCCGAACTCGCCGTGATAGGCATGGAAGCCGAAATAGGCCAGGAAGAGCACGCAAAGCGAAGGGATGATCAGCCTGCCGGTGTTTCTCTGCTTGTGCTGACGTGTCCACATGACCCGAACCCTCGCGGCCGCGAACGCAAGCGACCATGAGTCGTATTTCGCCCGATTGTGCTTAATGGACGGTTACGGACGACCATTGCAGGATCGCCGGAAACGAAAAAGGGCGGGAATGACCCGCCCTTTTTCAGACTGTTCGAACGGGCCGGATCAGCCCTTGACCACCGATTTGCCGGCGTAGCGCGCCTGTTTTCCGAGCTCTTCCTCGATGCGGATGAGCTGGTTGTATTTGGCCATGCGGTCCGAACGCGACAGGGAGCCGGTCTTGATCTGCCCGCAATTGGTGGCGACGGCGAGGTCGGCAATGGTCGAATCCTCGGTTTCGCCGGAGCGGTGAGACATGACGGCGGTGTAGCCGGCCTTGTGCGCGGTCTCGACCGCGTCGAGCGTCTCGGTCAGCGAGCCGATCTGGTTGACCTTGACCAGGATGGAATTGGCGACGCCCATGCGGATGCCGTCGCGCAGCCGCGCCGTGTTGGTGACGAAGAGGTCGTCGCCGACGAGTTGGGTCTTGTTGCCGATCAGGTCGGTCAGGATCTTCCAGCCTTCCCAGTCGTCCTCGGCAAGGCCGTCCTCGATGGTAATGATCGGATAGTCGGCAGCCAGCTTGGCGAGATACTTGGCCTGCGCCTTCGGATCGCGGGTCTTCTTCTCGCCTTCATAGACGTAGTTGCCGTCCCTGAAGAACTCGGTCGCCGCGCAGTCGAGGCCGAGCGCAACATCCTCGCCTGGCTTGAAGCCGGCCTTCTCAATCGATTCCATGATGAAATCGAGCGCCGCCGGCGCGCTATTCAGGTTGGGGGCGAAGCCGCCCTCGTCGCCGACATTGGTGTTGTGGCCGGCGTCCTTGAGCTTCTTGCGCAGCGTGTGGAAAATCTCCGAGCCCCAGCGCACGCCGTCGCGCAGCGTCGGCGCGCCGATGGGCAGGATCATGAACTCCTGGAAGTCGATCGGGTTGTCGGCATGCGCGCCGCCATTGATGATGTTCATCATCGGCACCGGCAGGATGTGCGCCTTGGTGCCGCCGACATAGCGGTAGAGCGGCAGGCCGGCGGCCTCGGCCGCGGCCTTGGCGACCGCCAGCGAGACGCCCAGGATGGCGTTGGCGCCGAGGCGGCTCTTGTTCGGCGTGCCGTCGAGCTCGATCATCGTCTGGTCGATATGGATCTGGTTCTCGGCTTCCATACCGCCGATCGCCTCGAACAGCTCGCCGTTCACCGCTTCGACGGCGCGCTGAACGCCCTTGCCGAGATAGCGTGGTCCGCCATCGCGCAGTTCGACCGCTTCATGCGCGCCGGTCGATGCGCCCGAGGGCACCGCGGCACGGCCCATGGAGCCGTCTTCCAGCACCACGTCGACCTCCACGGTCGGATTGCCACGGCTGTCCAGGATTTCACGCCCGACAATGTCGATGATGGCGGTCATTTGCGATGTCCCCGATTGATCGATTGAAGCGTCGCGCCCCTCTTAGCCAAAGCGGCGCAAAAGGCAATCGGCGCCGCCGCAATTATTGCCGCGGGCCGGATTCACGAAGCGCAAATTTCTGTCATCATAAGTCATGCGCATTGCGTGGCCTTCTCATCTATGGTCGCGTTCGCGCGGGGCGAAACAGGAGGAGTTTCGCCATGTCCCAGTTGAGCGGTATCGTGAGTTTGTTTCTGATCGCGGCGGCGTTCCTGACGTCCTGCGACGATCGGAAACCCCAGCAGAGTTCGGCAGAGCTATCGACTCTCAACGCAGCGGAGTAGTTAAACGTCAAAGGCCCCCGGCTTTGTGTCGGGGGCCTTTCGATTTCCAGCTTGCCGATCGTGCGATCAATGCCAATAGGGCTTCACATGGTAATACTGGAATGAAGCATCGCGAGCGGCTTCGCCGTCGGCGCCGGTCAGCTCCTCGATCGAATATGCGGGCGCAGCCTGGAGCTGCTCCTTGGTGAACGGCACGACGTAGCCGCCTTTGTCCTCGTCATAATCGAGCGTCGCCCACGGAATAGCGTGGTACTTCTCGCCCATGCCAAGGAAGCCGCCGAAACCGATCACGGCGAACATGATGCCGTTCGACATCTTGTCCAGCATCACGTCCTCGATGCTGCCGATGCTCTGGCCTTCAGTGTTGTAGACAGACGTGCCGATGACGCGCGAGGCGGCAATGGCTTCGGTATGCCCGGACGGGGTGGTCATGATGGTGCTCCTCTCGTTGAATGCATGCACTGACAATGAGAGGAGCGCGCTAAGGTTCCCGATGATTTGCTCAGCCTTCCGTGAGGTAGCGGTAGCTCCCCACAAGCCGGCGCAAGTTCGAGATCCGTCGCCGGAATCAGTGCCCTTTGGCGATCCGGTCGAAGGCTATGAGCTTTTCCAGCAGCGCCGGCATGTCCTTCAACGGGACCATGTTCGGACCGTCGGAGGATGTCGAATTGTCGGGGTCCTGATGGGTTTCGATGAAAACACCCGCCACGCCCACGGCAACGGCCGCGCGCGCGAGCGTCGCGACGAAGCGCCGTTCGCCGCCGGAGGAGCCGCCCTGCCCGCCCGGCTGCTGCACCGAATGGGTGGCATCGAAGATCACCGGGGCGCCGATCTCGGCCATGACCGGCAGCGCTCGCATGTCCGAAACCAGCGTGTTATAGCCGAACGAGACGCCGCGCTCGGTGGCAAGCACATTCGGGTTGCCGGAGCCGGTGATCTTGGCGACGACATTCTTCATGTCCCAGGGCGCGAGGAACTGGCCCTTCTTCACATTGATGACCTTGCCGGTCCTAGCCGCGGCGACCAGCATGTCGGTCTGGCGCGACAGGAAGGCCGGGATCTGCAGGACATCGACATGGGGCGCTACGATCGCGCATTGCTCCTCGGTGTGGACGTCGGTCAGCACCGGCAGCGAGAACGCCTTGCGCAGATCGTCGAAGATCGGCATCGCCGCATCGAGCCCCGCGCCGCGCGTCGCCGATAGCGAGGTGCGGTTGGCCTTGTCGTAGCTGGTCTTGTAGACGAGGCCGATTCCCAGCCGTTCCGTCAGTTCCTTCAGCGCGCCGGCCATGTCGAAAGCGTGCTGGCGCGATTCAAGCTGGCACGGGCCGGCGATCAGCGACAGCGGCGCATTGTTGGCGAAGACGACCTTGCCGACGGTTACCGATGAATTGGGCGCCAGGGGCTTGCTCATGGGATCTCCCGGAAGATGAAGGCGGCGCCCTGCCCGAGCGCGGGTGGAACCACGATATCACCGCCGCTCATGTTGTGATCGATGGCCCCGGCCGCAAGCGCGCGTAAGGTTGAAGCTTTGTCGCGGACCGAGAAAACAATCGCTTGAAAGCGCAAATGCGGCGAAGGCTCGGCCGCTAGACCGAAGCGCTGCGCGTAGCTTTCGGGCGTGACGATGCTCAGGATCGCATTTGGCAGCCGCACCGCGTTACCGTCCGCCTTTGCGCCTGCGGCGATCGCGACCAGTCCGATCTGCGCGGGCGGCGCGTCGCTGACCGCGATCACTTCGACGATGCCGGTTACGCCATTGGCATGCGCCTGGAGCGCCGTGCGATCGATCTTCGGCGGGTTCACGCGCTCGCAGGCGAAGAGGAAGGCGTCCCTCGCCTGCTTGTCGGCCGCGAAGGCCAGCTTGAAGGACGCCGTGTCGCTCTTTCCGTTCGTATCGGTGAAGGCGCGTGAAAAACCCAGCATGTCGCCGGCCGACAGGCCGGCTTCGACAAAGCGCCTATGGTCGGCATCGGCATTGCCGGTTCCAAGCACGACGGCGGATAAACCCTCCTCGCCCAGTCGTTGGCGATAAAGGCGGTCGCGCGCTACGAAGACATTGCCGGCCGCAATCGCCTGTTCCGTCGCCTGCGCATCTCCCACCGTCAACGGCTCGAGATAGGTGCCGTCGGCGAAAAAGACGCAAGCATTCTCCGTGCCGAAGGGGTGAATGCCTGTGGGCGCGACGACAAAGCCGAGCGAGGTCAGACGCGACCGGACGGCATCGAGGCTCGGTGTCGGCAGCACGAGATGGTCGAGCGGATGGGCGGAGCTTTCGATCATGCCGGCGGGGTGTGCCCCATTCCGGCCGGCTATTCAAGTGCACCGAACCGTTGGCCGCGGCTTTGCCGCTCAGGCAGCGGCCACGACATCCGCAGAATAGCGCAGTTCGCGCAGCGGCTTCACCTTGTTTGTCGTATCCGCGTAAATCGGATGCGCCTTGTAAGCGGCAAGGGCCGCCTCGTCCTCGAACTCGGCATAGACGACCACGTCGATCGCGTTGGAGAACAGATCGACCTTGGTGTTGAGCGTCACCTCGAAATGCTTGGAGTGCGGAATCTTGCCGAGCGCCAGCAGGCCCGAACGCACAGCCTCGACATCTTCCTTGCGCCGCACGCTGAAGAAAACGATGTGCCGGATCAAGCCAGCCTCCCTGAGCTTCGATTCAGCGGCGTTTTTGTGGGAGCCAGGCCCGGGCGTCAACCGGCAACGATGTCGCGCCCGCCGGCGCGCAAACGTCAAGGCCTCACCCAGTAACGAGGCGCGCGATGCGCGACATTTCCCGCACGGTCACATCGAGGTAGTGGCCGTGGTTGTAGAGGCCATCCCAGATCAGAAAGAAGGCGATGGCGGCGATGACGATCACATAACGCATGTCTAAAACTATCGCATGTGGAAGTGCGGAACCAGAGGGGGGAGCGACGGCAGTTTTTCCAGTTCACCGCCTTTGCCTGGCTTTCGGCCAGCAGCGCCTGCGCCCATGAGCGCGAAGTCACGCTCGTGAGGCGACGAAATGAAACCGCGATCGGCCATCAGGCATCTCCTCTGCCGGCAGGCGACGGCCAGGGGATCAACTCTTGTCGTCGTCGCCCTGCGTGATCAGCCGCGCGCTGCGCTGGCCGGTAAGATAAATCCATAGCCAGCTAAGCGAAACCGCGAGGCGGTTGCGGAAGTCGATCAGGAAATAGATGTGCGCTATGCCCCAGAGCCACCAGGCGAGCCAGCCGGTGAGCTTGATCCAGCCGAAATCGATGGCGGCGGCGCGCTTGCCGATCGTCGCCAGGTCGCCGGCATGCCGGTACTGGAAGGGACGCGTCGCCGTGTCGCCGGCAAGTCGCGCCTTGATTGTCGCGGCGACATGCTTGCCCTCCTGCTTCGCGGAAGGCGCCACGCCCGGCACCGGTTTTCCATCCGGCCGCAGCACATGCGCGGTGTCGCCGATGACGAAAATATCTGGATTGCCCGGCACAGTGAGGTCCGGTTCGACCATCACCCTGCCCGCCCGATCGGCCGGCGCTCCCAGCCATTCGGCAGCCGGCGAAGCGGCGACGCCGGCCGCCCAGATAATCGTCCTTGCCGGCAGGCGCTTGTCGCCGAAGACGACGCCTTCGGCATCGAGCTTTGTGACGGGGCGCCCGAGCTCGACGGTGACGCCCAGCCGTTCCAGCGCCTTGCGGGCATAGTCGGAAAGCTGCGGCGCGAAATTGGCCAGGATCCGATCGCCGGCTTCGATCAGCACGACGCGCGCCTGCCGCGTGTCGATATTGCGGAACTCGCCGCGCAACGTGTCATTTGCAAGCTCGACAATGGTGCCGGCGAGCTCGACGCCGGTCGGCCCGCCGCCGACAATGACCAGCGTCAGCAGCGCCTGACGCCTGGCCGGATCGGTTTCGCGCTCGGCCTGCTCGAAGGCGAGCAGGATACGGCGCCGGATCGTCGTGGCATCCTCAAGCGTTTTCAGACCCGGCGCAAACGGCTCCCATTCGTCATGGCCGAAATAGGCGTGGCGCGCGCCGGTGGCGAGCACCAGCGTGTCGTAGGGGATCGAGCTGCCGTCCTCGAGCAGCACGCGCTTGGCGGCGCGATCGATGCCGGTGACATTGCCGAGAAGCGTCGTCACGTCCTTGCGCCTGCGCAGCAGATGACGGATCGGCCAGGCAACCTCCGAGGTCGCCAGCGACGTCGTCGCCACCTGGTAAAGCAGCGGTTGGAAAAGGTGGTGATTGCGCTTGTCGATCATGGTGATGCGCACCGGGGCGCCAGACAATGCGCGGGTAAGTTCGAGCCCGCCGAACCCGGCGCCAACGACCACGACATGATGCTTGGCTTCGCTCATCTCATCCACCTCGCGACGTAAAAGCTACCACACCGAGATGTAAGTATTTTGTGCACTGCAACAACATCTTGCCGGGCAGGAAACATGCCCCAGAGTCGTCGCGTGGCGTCGTGAATGCACATGGAGCGCGCCCCGCCACAGGTATAGCGTGAGACAGCATTACAGGACCCTATCATGGCTGATAATCGCGACGACGGGCCGGCCCAATACGCATCGCCGCCCTGCTTCATGCATGAACTCGACCCGCAATATCGGGAGCCGCTCTCCGACTGGACGGATGTCAGGCGATGGCGCAAGGCCGAGCGCGAGCGGCTTATCAATGCCCGCCTCGCCGTTTCAGCCGACGCACGCGCCGCCATGTCGGCACGCATCGCGGAAGGCATTGACGCGCTGATCGGCGACATAGACGGCCGGATGGTCAGCCTCTATTGGCCGTTTCGCGGCGAGCCGGATCTGCGCGGCTGGATGGCGTCGATCAACGAGCGCGGCGGCCGCACTGCGCTCCCTGTCGTCATCGAGAAGGGACAGCCGCTGGTCTTTCGCGCCTATAGACCGGGCGACCGGCTGGAAAAAGGCGTCTGGAACATTCCGATCCCGGCCGAAGGCGATCCGGTGCTGCCCGACATCGTGATCTCGCCGATCGTCGGCATCGATCCCGGCAGATATCGACTGGGCTATGGCGGCGGCTTCTACGACCGCACGCTGGCCGCGATGCCGTTCAGGCCTCTGGTCATCGGCGTCGGCTACGAATTGCAGCGCATCGCGACCATCTACCCGCAGCCGCACGACATTCCGATGACGACTGTGGTGACGGAGGCCAGCGCCTAAGCCATCTCGGGCCGCAGCCCAACCGCCGTGCGATCGACGATCTCACGCAGCGCGAAGGACGAATTGATCTTGGTCACGTGCGGCATGGCCGACAGCCATTCTTTGTGGATGCGCTCATAGTCGACAAGATCTTTCGCCGCGATGCGAAGGATGTAGTCGTATTCGCCCGACATCAAATGGCAGGAGAGCACATTCGGGCAGCGCTTGATCGCTGCCTCGAAATCCGACAACGTCTTCTCGAATTGGCCCGACAGCGATATGTGCACGATCGCCGTCATCTGGTGGCCGAGCGCGGAATTGGACAGCCGCGCGTGGTAGCCGCGGATGGTTCCGGACTTCTCCAGATTGTCGAGCCTGCGCGAACAAGCCGATTGGGAAAGGCCGACCTTCTCGGCAAGCGCCGCATTGGGGATCCGGCCATCCTTCTGCAAAGTCTCTAGAATGGCGATATCAATCCTGTCGAGCCGCATTTTTCGTGGTTCCTGCGAATTTTCAGCCGTTTTACGCAACGATTATCGAAGAGCGACCATTGCTGCAAGTGCATTCGCAAACACATACGGAACGATTCGTGATTGACTGCCATTACTGCGTGTCCACCTCCGCGTTCGGAGCCGATGGCATGCGCGAGTGACAGGGAGAGCGCCTCTTGAAAAGGCGCGGACAGGAGAAGAAAGATGCGTGTCGGCTGCCCCAAGGAAATCAAGAACCATGAATACCGCGTCGGCATGACGCCCGGCTCGGTCCGCGAATATGTCGCGCATGGCCACGAAGTGCTGGTCGAGACCGGTGCTGGCGCCGGCATCGGTGCCGACGACAACGCCTATCGCGCCGCCGGCGCCACCATCGCCAAGACGGCCGCCGACGTGTTCGCCAAGTCGGACATGATCGTCAAGGTCAAGGAGCCGCAGCCCAACGAATGGGTCCAACTGCGCGACGGCCAGATCCTCTACACTTATCTCCATTTGGCTCCGGATCCGGAGCAGACCAAAGGTCTTCTCGCTTCGGGCATCACCGCGATTGCCTATGAGACCGTGACAGACGATCGCGGCGGCCTGCCGCTGCTCGCGCCGATGTCGGAAGTCGCCGGCCGCCTGTCGATCCAGGCCGGCGCGACGGCGCTGCAGAAGGCTAATGGCGGCCGCGGCGTGCTGCTCGGCGGCGTGCCCGGCGTGCTGCCCGGCAAGGTCACCGTGCTCGGCGGCGGCGTCGTCGGCCTGCACGCGGCCAAGATGGCTGCCGGCCTCGGCGCCGATGTCACCATCATCGACCGCTCGATCCCACGCCTTCGCCAGCTCGACGACATTTTCGGCGGCCGCGTCCATACCCGCTACTCGACCGTCGAAGCGCTGGAAGAAGAATGCTTCTCGGCTGATGTCGTCATCGGCGCCGTGCTGATTCCGGGCGCCGCAGCGCCCAAGCTCGTGACCCGCGAAATGCTTTCCGGCATGAAGAAGGGCTCAGTGCTGGTCGACGTCGCGATCGACCAGGGCGGCTGCTTCGAGACCTCGCATGCCACGACGCATGCCGATCCGACCTATGAGGTCGACGGCGTGATCCATTATTGCGTCGCAAACATGCCCGGCGCCGTGCCGGTCACTTCGGCGCATGCGCTCAACAACGCGACGCTGCACTTTGGCCTGCAGCTCGCCGACAAGGGCCTCAAGGCGCTGGTCGACGACCACCACCTGCGCAACGGCCTCAATGTCCACAAGGGCAAGATCACCAACCGCGCCGTCGCCGAGGCGCTCGGGTACGAGATGGTCGAGCCGAAGGCGGTCCTTGCCGCCTGACATCCGGCTACTTCCTCCTGTCGTGCCCGCCGGGTCATTCCGGCGGGCTTTTTTCGCGTAAGACTTAATCCGTGACCGAATCCGGGCAACAAAAAGCGGAGCAAAAGCCCCGCTTCCTCGATGTCGCGATCTGTCGCCGGTCCATCCGCGGTCGACAATCCTCAACGATCACTGTTTAGCGCAGTAGTACGACGGGAATACGACAGTCTTGGAAGGCGCGGGTTTCATCTTCCCCGGCCATTATGCTCCTTGTGTGAAATGCTTCACATTCGCCCGACAGGAAAGACGCCAAGACACGCGGCGTTACTGGCGGCCTGCTGCTTGCCGAGTCGGACAAGTCCGGCCCGGACAGCGCTTGCCGCAGCTTCTGTCAGACCCTCCAACGGCCCGCCTGACCATCGGCGGGCTTCTTTTTGGATTATGGCCGCTCGATGCGGCATTGATAGCAATTGTTCTGCGCCGACCGGACGTGGATATAGGCGATGTCGTCGCGCTCGAGCAGTGCTGTCGCGCGAGCTGCGATGTCGCCCGTCGGTGTGACCGCGCCGCTGCCGTAGACGATGCGATCGTCCTTGCCGTAGCCCCTGACGATATAGTCGCTGCCTTCTAGCATTTCCGGCAGCGCGTCCCCGTCGGCGGCACGCTTGCATTCGTCGGCATGAAGGAAGATCGGGCCGGTTTCGGCATAGGGCTGCAGTTCCGGAAATGGCCGGTAGGCAACGATCAGATAGCCGTCACCCTCGGCGACGTTCCTGAGGCAATGCCTGCAGGGCACGCCGTCGCCGTCGGAAATGCGGTGCTCCGGGCTGCGGCCATAGGCATCGGGCCCTCCCCGCTGCAAGGCGCGCACGGCTTCGGTCGGCAAGGCTTTGAACTGGATGGTCATGGCAAATCTCCGGTGTCGATCTCCGGAAATTATGCCTTGGTGACACTGCCTCCCACCCGATTCCTGACTGGCGGAACCGTTTCTCACCAGTCCTGGAATCGCTCTAGTCTCGCATGACACTGGCCGAGCGCTCAGCGAAGGTCAGCGGATGCACGACCTCCTTCTTCTGGGCCACCGGCGTGAAGCCGAGCTTCTGGTAAAGCGGCAGAGCCGCCGGATGGTCGAGCGTGCAAGTCTGCACGGTGACGCGCCTTGGCCCATGCGACCAGGCCGCCGAGATCGCGGCGCCAAGGAACCAGCGGCCGATGCCCTGGCCATGCGCATGCTCCATCATGCCGAAATAAGCGAGCTCCACTTCGTCCGGAAGATGCGGCTTGAGGTCGAAGAAGCCGGCGGGAGCGCCGTCGAGATAGAGCACGCGGATATCGCGGTCCTCGCGATGCAAGCCGGCGGCGAGCTCCTCGTCGCTCAGCCTCAGCACATTAACCCAGTGCCATTTGCGCCCGACGCGATCCATCAAATAGCGGTAGAAATGGAGCGGAATATCTTTCGTCTTCAGCAGCGCGATCTGGCGATTGTAGGGGATCGGCGGCGAAACCGCCGGCGCCGCATGCATCTCCAGGAACGTGACCGTGACATCGATATCTTGCAGCGCGCCGTTTTCCATCATTCTTTCCCCGTCACCACCGGTGTGTCGCTGAGACTGCCCCACTCAGTCCAGGACCCATCGTAAAGCCGGTTGTCGGTATGGCCGAGCGTCTCCAGCGCCAGCGTGATCGCCGCCGCCGTGATGCCCGAGCCGCAGGACGTGACAACGGGCTTCGAGAGGTCAATGCCGGCATCCTCGATGACTTTGCGCAGGCGATCCTTCGGCAGCAATTCGCCATTCTCGGCAAGCGCCGTGATCGGGACATTATGCGCACCCGGCATATGGCCCGAACGGACGCCCTGCCGCGGCTCCGGATCGATGCCTGCAAAGCGGCCGGCCGATCGTGCGTCGGCGATCTGGCTCTCTTGGCTGCCGACGATCCTGCGCATCTCGTCGAGACCGACAACCCGGTCCTTGTCGAAATCGGCATAGAAGACACTCGGCGCGATCTTGGTCGGCTCAGCCGTCACCGGCCGCTCCTCGGCCTTCCAGCGGTCAAATCCGCCATTCAGAATGTAGACCTGGAAGACGCCCATGACGCGGAACATCCACCAGGCGCGCGGCGCCGAGAACAGGCCGGGCCCGTCATAGACCACGATGGTGTCGTCGGCCGAAACACCCATGGCGCCGACATATTGAGCGAAGTGCTGCGGCGACGCCAAGGTGTGCGGCAGTGTCGAATCCGGATCGGAAACCGCGTCCTGGTCGAGAAAGCGCGCTCCGGGGATGTGGGTGGCATCGTATTCGGCGCGGGCGTCGCGCTTTTGCGCCGGCAGATACCAGGAGGCGTCGACGATGGTGAGGCCGGGCTCGCCAAGCCGCTTCTGCAGCCAGTCGGCGTCGACGATGAAGGGACTGTCCTGCGCCATTTTGTTCTCCTGCCCCGCCTCGCTTTAGAGCATGATGCCTAAAAGTGTGAAGCGGTTTTCGGGCGACATCATGCTCTATCTCTTCGAGCGTCAGTTCGCCGGCATCGGCCCGAAGCGGATGCGGAAGCGCCGGTTCTCGCGGCCTTTCTTCTCGATCTTGCCGATATGTATGTCGCCGACCTCGCCGGTCGACCTCACATGCGTTCCGCCGCATGGCTGGCTGTCGATCGAGCCGTTGTCGCCGATCAAGACCAGGCGGATCTTGCCGGTGCCGACCGGCGGGCGGACGTTCTTCGATTTGACAAGGCCGGGATTGGCGGCCAGCGCCTCGTCGGTGATCAGTCGAGTGAGGATCGGATGGTCGGCGCGCACCAGCTCCATCAGCCGAGCCGTCACATCCTCCCTGGTGAAGCTGGCGTCGGGAATGTCGAAATCGACGCGGCTGTCGTCCTCCGCGACCGCCGCTCCGGTGATCGGAAACGGACAGACCACGGTCAGCAGGTGGCAGGCGGAGTGCATGCGCATCAGGAGGTGCCGCCGCTCCCAGTCGATCAGAAGCTTCAGCCTTTCGCCGACCGCGGGAAGCGTCTGCCCGGGGGCCGGCACATGGATAATCTCGTCCTTGGTCTCGCCGGTGATGGTGGCTGCGATCGCGATGCGGCCGCCGTCTGCACGTTCGAGCATGCCGGTATCGCCCGGCTGCCCGCCGGACGTTGCATAGAAGATCGTGCGGTCGAGAAGGATGCCGCCACGATCGTTGATGGCGACGACCTCGGCCTCGGCCGTCTTCTGATAGGCGTCGTCGCGAAACAGCGCCTCGGTCTTGTGCGCCATCATGCTACCTTTTCGAACGGCACGGAAATGTTGACTTTCTCTTCCATCCAGCCCGGCACCGGAAGATTCTTGCCGCGCAGGAACTCTGGATTGAAGAGCTTGGACTGGTAGCGCGTGCCGTAGTCGGCAAGGATCGTCACGACGGTGTGGCCGGGTCCGAGCTCTCGCGCCAGCCGGATGGCGCCGGCGATGTTGATGCCGGTCGAGCCGCCGACGCAGAGCCCCTCTTCCTGAATCAGGTCGAAAATGATGGGCAACGCTTCCTCGTCCGGGATCTGGTAGGAGAAGTCCGGCGTGAAGCCTTCGAGATTGGCCGTGATGCGGCCCTGCCCGATGCCCTCGGTGATCGAGTTGCCATCCGATTTCAACTCGCCACTGGTGTAGAAACTGTAGAGCGCGGCGCCGAGCGGATCGGCGAGTGCGATCTTGACGTCCTTGCTCTTGCCCTTGAGGCCGAGCGCGACGCCGGCGAGCGTGCCGCCGGAGCCTACGGCCGAGACAAAGCCATCGACCCTGCCGTCGGTCTGAGCCCAGATCTCCTGGGCCGTCGTGCGGATATGACCGTCGCGGTTGGCGACATTGTCGAACTGATTGGCCCAGATCGCGCCGTTAGGCTCCGAGCGCGCCAGTTGCTCGGCAAGCCGGCCGGACAGTTTTATGTAATTGTTTGGGTTCTTGTAGGGCACGGCGGGCACCTCGATAAGCTCCGCGCCCAGGATCTTGATCACATCCTTCTTTTCCTGGCTCTGCGTGTCGGGGATGACGATGACGGTGCGGTAGCCAAGTGCCTTGGCGACCAACGTCAAACCGATGCCCGTGTTGCCAGCAGTCCCTTCCACGATAAGCCCGCCTGGCTTGAGCAGCCCGCGCTGTTCGGCGTCGCGGATGATGAACAGGCCGGCCCGATCCTTCACCGATTGCCCCGGATTCATGAACTCGGCCTTGCCGAGAATCTCACAGCCGGTCGCCTCCGAAGCCTTGTTGAGTCGGATCAGGGGCGTGTTGCCGATCGCTTCGATGACAGAACGGGGCATGCGGGATTCCTTCATGTGTGCGGCGAGACCCTAAAAACCGGACGCCGCGGTTTCAAGGCAAGATTTTGCCTGGTCCATTCGCATTCCGGATGGTGCAATGCTTGCAATCATTTCAACGCCAGGCGCAAAACCGCTCTTTTCAACTGATTTCTCCGCCGCTAGAGCAAACCGGAACATCCGCAGGACACCCCATGACACTCTACCGGGCCAATCCGAAAGACGGTGTCGCCTGGATCACGGGCGGCAGCAGTGGGCTTGGGCGCGCACTTGCCAAGGATCTCGCCAATCAAGGCTATGCCGTGGCGGTGACGTCGCTGCCAAACGATCCGGCCGAGACGCTGATCGTCGAAACGGCGCAAATGTCGGGACATGTGAGATCCTTTCCCTGCGACGTGACCGACGAGCACGGCATGGCGCGCACGGCCGCCGCGATCGAGGAACAGATGGGGCCGATCGTGCTTGCTGTGTTCAACGCCGGCAACTACATCGCCACGCCCGGCGAGAATCTGGTGGTGCGTGATTTCCACCGCTCCTTCGCCGTGAACTATTTCGGCATCGTCAACGGCGTGGTGCCCGTCGTCGAGCATATGCGCGTGCGCGGGCGCGGCCATGTCGTTCTGGTCGGATCGGTCACCGCCTATTCCGGTTGGCCGACGACGGCGGCCTATGGCGGCACCAAGGCCGCGATCAACATCCTGGCGGAATCGCTGAAATACGACTTCGACAAGATGAACATCCGTGTCCAGGTCATCAATCCGGGATTCATCGACACGCCTTTGACTGAAAAGAACAAGCTGCCGATGCCGGGCCTCATGCCTGTGCACCGCGCGTCGCGTCGCATGGCGCGCGGCATCCGAAAGGGCGGCTTCGAAGTCACCTTCCCGTACCACATAAGCTGGCCGTTGAAGCTGCTCGGCCTGCTGCCGCGGCCGGTTGGCCGCTTAGTCATCGGGCTCACCACCCACTGGTGGGGACGGCCATTGCATTTCGATCGCAGGCTGCCTGGCGACAAAAACCCATCCCGCGACAAGGCGGCATAAGCCGGCGAAACGGCGATTGCCTGCCGGCGGGTACGGCCATAGGTTGAGAATCATTGCTTGGAGACTGTAATGGGGCGGCGGATCGTGCTGGCGGTGCTTGGCCTTGCAGTCATCCTGGTCGCCGGCTTCTTTCTCGGACCGCGCGTGCCGGTCGACACCACAATCCATTTCAATCCATCGGTGATCGGCGATGATCCGCAGGCCTATCTGGCGCGTGAAGAGGCTGCCGTGCCCAACATCCGCGACGGCCTCGACAAGGAGATCATCTGGGCGAATCCGATGGTCCACGCCAAGACGCCTTTAGCCATCGTTTACATCCATGGCTTTTCCGCCTCGAAGGGCGAGGTTCGCCCCTTGCCGGACGATATCGCGGAGGAATTGGATGCCAACCTGTTCTACACGCGCCTGACCGGGCACGGCCAGGACGGCGCGGCGATGGCGCAAGGCAGCGTCAATGCGTGGATCAACGACTATGAGGAGGCCTTGGCCATCGGCCGCGCCATCGGCGACAAGGTGATCGTCATCGGAACCTCGACCGGCGGCGCGCTGGCGGCGTGGGCCGCCACGCAGCCGGGCGCATCCGACGATGTCGCGGCCATCGCATTCATATCGCCGAATTTCGGCGTGAAGGCCTCCGGCGCCGAGTTGCTCACCATACCCTGGGGCCGGCAGATCGCCGAGCTTGTCGGTGGCAAGGAGCGCAGCCTCCCTGCGCGCAACGCACTGCACGAGAAATTCTGGACCACCAAATATCCCATGAGGGCGGTGCTGCCGATGGCGGCGCTCACCAATCTTGCCTACGAGGCGCCGGTCGAGAAAGCGAAAATCCCCGCCCTCTTCATCTTCTCGGATTCCGACAAGGTGGTGCGGCCCGACCGGGCGCGCGAGATAGCCGGGCGCTGGGGTGCGCCGCATGAGCTGGTGCCGGTCGACGACACCGGCGATCCGGACAATCACGTCATCGCTGGCGATGTGCTGTCGCCGCAAACCACAGCCTTCCTCACCCAGCGTATCGTGGTGTGGGTGAAGGCGTTGATGCAGCAGCAGTCAGCCCAGTGAAATGGGGCAAATCAAATCAGACAGTGAAATGAAAACGGCCGAAGTATCGCTCCGGCCGTTCCTGTTCGCGTGATTCTGCCAGGCTCAAGCGGCCCGGTTCGCCGGACGCTTGCCGCCGAAGCGGCGCTTGTTATTGCCCTTGAAGCGCTTGAAGCCGTCGGGCTTGCTCGAGGCATTCGGCTTGGCCGCAGCCGGGCGTTCCCCCTGGGGCTTCGAAGCGCGCTCGCCATGGGGCTGACCGCCGAAGCGCTTGTTGTCGCTACCGTTGCCAGGGCGGCGGCCATCGCGGCGGGCGCCGTGATGCTCGCGGTCATTGGCCGGTTCGAAATGACGCTCGGTCTTTTCCCTGGGATCGCGCTGCGGGTCCGGGCTGCCGAGATGATCGGCGACGACCGGCAGCTTCATGCGGATGATGCGCTCGACCTGCCGCAGCTTGGCGTTTTCCGAAGGATCGCACAGCGTGATCGCAATACCGTCCCTGCCGTTGCGGCCGGTGCGGCCGATACGATGGACGTAGCTTTCCGCTTCGTCCGGCAGGTCGAAATTCACGACATGGCTGATGCCGGGCACGTCGATGCCGCGCGCCGCGATATCGGTCGCGACCAGGATGCGAACCGAGCCGTCGCGGAAATCGTTGAGCGCCTTCTGCCGGGCGTTCTGCGACTTGTTGCCATGGATGACGGCAGCCTCGAAACCGTCACGGGCAAGGTCCTTGGTGACGCGATCGGCGCCATGCTTGGTGCGTGAGAACACGATCACCGAGCGCATTGCCTCGTCGGCGAGCATCTTGGACAGCACCTGGCGCTTCTGCTTGGTGCGGGCGAGCACCACGCTCTGCACGATCTCGGCTGCCGCAGTGCTCTGCGGCGCGACTTCGACGCGGATCGGGTTCTTCAGAAGGCCCTTTGCCAATTCGGCGATTTCATTCGGCATGGTGGCCGAGAACAGCACCGTCTGACGGTCGGCCGCGGTCGCCTTGGCGATACGCTTGACATCATTGATAAAGCCCATGTCGAGCATGCGGTCGCCTTCATCCAGCACCAGCCATTTGGTGTCGGCAAGGATGAGGTCGCCTTCGCGCACCAGGTCGGTCAGGCGGCCGGGCGTGGCGATCAGGATGTCGACGCCCGGCGCAACCTTCTTCACCTGGCTGAAGCGCGAGACGCCGCCCAGCACCAGCGCGGTCGAGACATGCGCGCCCTTGGCGAGGATCTTGATGGTGTCCTCGATCTGCACGGCGAGTTCGCGCGTCGGCGCCAGGATGAGCGCCCGCGTCGTCTTCGGCCGTCGCTTGGTGCCCAGGCCGATGATCTTCGAGAGGATCGGCAGCGCGAAGGCTGCGGTCTTGCCCGAGCCGGTCTGGGCGATGCCGAAAATGTCACGGCCTTCCATCTGCGGCGGGATCGCCTGCGTCTGGATCGGCTTCGGATCGGTGAAACCGGCGGCATGGGTTGCCTTGAGCAGCGCGCCCGAAATCCCAAGTGCTGCGAAACCGTTCAGTTCCGCTGTGTTTTCGTTGGTCAAAATATTCTTCTTTCACGCGACCTTGTGGCCGCAAACATCAATGGCGGCAGGGCGCAACCTGCCGTCGGATAATTGTCATGGAACGACAAGGCGGCGGACAATCGTCCGCGCGGCTGCGCTGTCGTGCCCGCCAGCATCATGCCGCGGGGCTTTTTCGCCAGCTTGCCGATCGACCAGGGCCGATTTGCCGGAAAGAGGGAAAACAGACGCAACCAGTCTCATTCGTCGAGAAGGCCGGATTCTTCCCAGCCCAAGCGCCTATGCCGCTGCATATGGCTGAGTTCGTTCCGAAATGCAAGGGCTCCATGTTGCAATGCAGCAAAACAGGGGTGCTTGCGCTCCCCTGCCCGCGCGATTACCACAAATTTACTTATTGGTTTTGAGGACCGGCAATGAAGGACGTGCTGAAGGAACTCGAGCGCCGCCGCGAGACTGCCCGCATGGGCGGCGGCAAGGACCGCATCGAGGCGCAGCACAAGAAGGGCAAGCTCACCGCTCGCGAGCGTATCGAGATATTCCTCGACGAGGGCTCGTTCGAGGAGTTCGACATGTATGTCGAGCACCGCTCGACCGATTTCGGCATGGAGAAGACCAAGATCGCCGGCGACGGCGTGGTCACCGGCTGGGGCACCGTCAACGGCCGCCCGGTCTATATCTTTGCCAAGGATTTTACCGTGTTCGGCGGCTCGCTGTCGGAAGCCCATGCCGAAAAGGTCATCAAGGTCCAGGAGATGGCGCTGCGCAATCGCGCGCCGATCATCGGCCTCTACGATGCCGGCGGCGCACGCATCCAGGAAGGCGTGGCCGCGCTTGGCGGCTATGCCGAGATATTCCAGCGCAATGTGCTGGCATCCGGCGTCATTCCGCAGATTTCGTTGATCATGGGTCCCTGCGCCGGCGGCGACGTCTATTCGCCCGCCATGACCGATTTCATCTTCATGGTGCGCGACACCTCCTACATGTTCGTCACCGGACCGGACGTGGTAAAGACGGTGACCAACGAGACGGTGACCGCGGAAAGCCTCGGCGGCGCAAGCGTGCACACCACCAAATCCTCCATCGCCGATGGCGCCTATGACAATGATGTCGAGGCGCTGCTGCAGATGCGCCGGCTGGTCGACCTGCTGCCGGCATCGAACACGGCCGAGATTCCCGAGATCGAATGCTACCAGTCGGTGACGGATCATGACCTGTCGCTCGACCGGCTGATCCCCGACAACGCCAACAAGCCTTACGACATCAAGGAGCTGATCCTGAAGGTCGCGGACGAAGGCGATTTCTTCGAGATCCAGCAGAGTTTTGCCAAGAACATCGTCACCGGCTTCGGCCGGGTCGAAGGCCGCACAGTCGGTTTCGTCGCCAACCAGCCGATGGTGCTGGCCGGCGTGCTCGATTCCGACGCCAGCCGCAAGGCTGCGCGCTTCGTGCGCTTCTGCGACTGTTTTTCGATTCCGATCGTAACCTTCGTCGATGTCCCTGGGTTCCTGCCGGGCACCGCGCAGGAATATGGCGGGCTGATCAAGCATGGCGCCAAGCTGCTCTTCGCCTATGCCGAGGCGACCGTGCCGAAGATCACCGTCATCACCCGCAAGGCTTATGGCGGCGCCTATGACGTGATGGCCTCGAAGCATCTGCGCGGCGACATGAACTATGCCTGGCCAACAGCGCAGATCGCGGTGATGGGCGCCAGGGGCGCGGTCGAGATCATCTATCGCAAGGATATCGGCGATCCGGAGAAAATTGCCGCCCATACAAAGACTTACGAAGATCGCTTTCTGTCGCCCTTCGTTGCAGCCGAACGCGGCTACATCGACGAGGTGATCATGCCGCATTCGACCCGCCGCCGCGTCGCGCGAGCGCTGCGCATGCTGCGCAACAAAGACATGCAGAACCCCTGGAAGAAGCACGACAACATCCCGCTGTGACAAGCTGCACCGACAAGAAATGCGCATAACCCTTGCAGCCCAGAGCCTTATTCCAGCGAAGGGGTATGGCGGCACACAGCGCCAGGTCGAATGGCTGATCACCGAACTGGTCAGGCTCGGGCACCATGTAGTCCTGATCGCCGCGCCGGGATCGTCGCATCCACTATGCGAGGTCAGGCATGCGATCAGCGATGCCGAATGCCGGGCGGCGATCCCACGCGACACGCAGATCGTCCATCTCCACGCCTGGAAGGTCGAGGTCCCCTTTCCGACGCTCAACACCGAGCACGGTCATCTTCCGGATTATCCGCGGCCGCAGCCCAACTGGAGCTTCCTCAGCGCCCGTCATGCGGAGCTGCATGGCCGCAAGACCTTCGTCTACAACGGCTTTCCGGTGGACGCCTATCGCACGGCACCGTCGAAGAACGACCATCTGTTTTTCATGGCGGCCATCGCGCGGGCCGGAAAGGGGTTGAACCGGGCGGTGGAGTTGGCGAAAAAATTCGACTTCCCCCTCGATATCGCCGGCGGCTCGCGCTGGAAGCTGCTCGGCCGCAGCAAGACACGTCGCGAGGGCGTCTTTTTCAAGAGCCTTTCCGCGCGCTACCGCTTTCACGGCATGGTCGACGGCCAGGACAAATTGCGCCTGCTGGGTGAATCGAAGGCATTCCTCAACCCGATCTCCTGGGAGGAGCCGTTCGGCATGGCGCAGGTCGAGGCCATGCTGTGCGGCACGCCAGTGCTCACCACACCGCGCGGCGCGCTCGTGGAAACCGTCGACGCGGATACCGGCCGCTTCTTCGAGACCGACGAGGAGTTCGGGCGCGGTTTTGGCGAGGTCGGAGGCCTGCCGGCGCAGCGATGCCGGCAGTCTGCCGCGGACAGGTTCCCGATCGAGAAAACGGCAAAAGCCTATCTGGAACTCTATGCCCGCATCCTTGATGGCGAAGCGCTTCCGTGACAAATCACCGTCATGCTCGCCATTGGCAGCGGCCGTTCCGGATCGAAAAGGTAGCGCTTGTTGCGTCCCATCCTCGTCTTCTGCTTGCCGGCGATCGGTGATTTCATCCGTTGCCATTCGGCAATCCGGATACTTGCCGAGAAGTTCCCTGGGCACCCGATCGACGTCGCCACCTCGCCGCTTGCCGCGCCGCTGGCGCGGCTGATGCCGCATATCCGCAAGACCTGGGTCGTTGAGAAGCACTGGAAGCCCGGGCTGAAAGAGCGCGCAGGTCTGGCGCGCGAAATCCGCAAGGAGAACTACCAGGCGGCCTATATGCTCACCAGCAGCACCAAGGCCGCGCTTGTGCCATGGCTGGCCGGCATACCGGAGCGTATCGGCTATCCGCGCGAATTCCAGTTCGGCATCATCAACCGCCTGCCCGCCCGCTGGCCGAAGAGCTTCGTGGCGTTCGGCCCGCGCAAGACGAGATTGTTCGAGCAAGTCTGCGCGATCGCGATGCTGGGCGAGAAGCCTGGCGATCACATGCGCCTGCCTGCGCCGCAAATAGCGGTTTCAGCCGAGGAACTTTCCGATTGGCGCGTCCGGCATGGAATCGATCCGGCACGGCCGGCGCTGGCGCTTTACACCTCGGCTTTCAGCAATTTCCGTTCATGGCCGGCGGAGCGGTTTATCTCGGTAGCGCAGGATCACGCCCGGCGCGGCTGGTCGGTCTGGCTCATCGGCGGCCCGCGCGAACGCGAGGCCGCCGCCCAGATCCGGGCAGCGCTTCCGGAGGCGGTGGATTTCACATCGACGCCGCAACTGACCGACGCCATATGCCAGATCGCCGCCTCGACGGTCTTTCTTGGCGTCGATGGCGGGCTCTGCCATGCTGCCGCGGCCTTGGGCGGACCATGCGTGCTTATCTTCGGATCAAACCGCTCCTATGAGACCGGACCGGTGAACGACCAGGTGCGCTATCTCGAGCCGCCGATTTCGACGCCGAGCTGGGTCCAGGACACACGCGGTGTCAGCGAGGAACGCGTTCTTGCCGCTTTGGCCGACGCCGTGAGGCAGCCGCGCCCCAGCTAGGTTGCCTGACCTATTATTCTTCGGCTGCCGCGCCGAAGCCGGCGTCCATGCCGGCGCGCGCTGTGGTCGTCCACGGCGTGGCATGGTTGTCGATACGCATCTGGAAGATGAAATAGGTCGGCGAACAGAAGCCGATGCCCTTGACCTTGGCCGCGCCCGGCGTGTCCGGCGGCAGCGACTGGCACATATAGTCCTCGCGGCAGAAATGCTCGGCCGAGCAGGCTGGACGGTTGCCGCGGTTGACCGCGCCGCCCAAACACTGGTCGAAATTGTTGGTGGCCACGCAGATGTCGAACTTCTTGCCGCCGACAAGGCCGCAGATTTCGCTGGGCATCGGCTTGCCGGGCTTGAAGGCGGCGAAGGCGCGATCCTTGTCATCGCAGGCGCGATACGCGAAGCCTCCCGGAACGCCGATCTTCGGCGGCCGGCAGGTATAGGCGGTGCGCGAGATCGACGGCGCGGGAGCGGCGAACTGGCCGCTGATCTTGTAGCGGTCGTTGAACGGCTGCGTCACGTTGCTGGCGATCGAGCCGGCGAGGCAAGGATGGCCCGAAAACATCGCGGGACTGTCTTTAGGCAGCAGGCATTGCGCCAGTTTGGTCCTCACCCCCGAAGCGGTCGCGATCGGTGTGCAGACCGTTCCGGCGCCGCATTGCCAGGTGCCGCCGAAGCGGCTTGCGTCTTCCGGCATAAGGCATGGCATCGCCGTTTCGGCCGGCGCATAGACGGGCTCGCCGGTATCTTTCCAGGCGGCGGGCGGCGCGAAGGAGAGCGGGCGAGAACGATTGGGCTCCCTGCCCTCGGCGGTCGCCTTGAGCCACGCTTCGCGGCGCGGGATGTCGGCGTGGAGATGCGGCGAGATACCGACTTCGATGCGGTTGAGCGGCGAGGTCGTGGCGTCGTCGAGACCGATGAAATGGAAGCCGGCAGTTGAGCCCGCCTGATGGCAGCCCTGGCAGGCACCGTTGTCGAGCCGCTCGACCAAAGCGTCCGGCGTGCGCGCCAAGGAAAACTTCGAATAG
Source organism: Mesorhizobium sp. CA8 (assembly GCF_020164955.1). Lineage (GTDB taxonomy): Bacteria > Pseudomonadota > Alphaproteobacteria > Rhizobiales > Rhizobiaceae > Mesorhizobium. The sequence continues at coordinate 263,090 of NZ_JAIUHG010000001.1, read as the reverse complement.
TCGAGCCCGGCGAACTCCTTTGCGTCGAACAGCGGGGTGAACGGATGATTCGCTTGCCTTACGCTGCCGAAGGTCGACCAGGAGATGACTTTTCGGGCGAGGAATTGATCCGGGATTTCGTAGACGCCGATATCGACCGCCGCGGCATTGGCGCGGACATAGTCGGCGAGCCGCGCCTTCAGATCGGCGTCCTCGGCAAGCCGGGCCGTGTCCGGCGTATTTTCTAAAGGCTTCTCGCCGACCGTCGCCCCATCGATGCTGAAGATGCGCATCAGGTAAGCGGCCTGGCCGCCGAACTCGGTTTCCTGGCCGGAAGGAAAGCGCACCACCTGCGCGTTGAGCTCGAGCTGCTTGAAAGATAGCGAGGCCTTTTCGAGCGGCCCGCCGGCCAGCCAGCCGGCATCGACCGCCTCGTCGAGCTGCGGCGTCCAGCGGCCGGCAGCGCCCACGCAGCCGCCGTCGGCGTCTTGAGCGACACGGTATATGGCGCTGAAGTTGAACGGCAGGCGCGAGGCCAGTTGCTTGCCGTTCTTTTTGAATCTGTAGGCCAGGCGATAGATGAACCGCACCTCCCCGCAGCTCGTCTCGTTGCCAAGCGCTGGGAAATCGCGCCGGTCGAGGCGGTTGACGACACCGACCAAACGGAAGCGCGCGGCGTTCGTCTTCAGCCATCGCATGTCGATGATGCGGCCGACATTGCCGTCGGTGACTTCGTAGAGGGTACGGCCGCCCGCCTTCATGTCGGCGCGCAACGCGGCGACATCGGCGGCCACCGTTTCGACGATGGCGTGATAGGCCGGTGCGGAGTCGTAGAGGTATTTCAGGTCGTCGCTGCCGTCGACGCCGAAGAGGCCGGCGAAGCCATATCCCTTGGCATCGAGCGCGGCGAGCACGCGCGGGTCGTCGACGATGGTGACCGGGCGACCGGCGGCGCGCGCCGCCTGTGTGGTGAAAGCCGCGAGGAGAACGACGGCGACAAGGAAGCCCAGCAGCTTCATTGGACAGCACATTCCGTCAGTTCGCGGAGGACCGGCACCATCGCCAGCGGCAGGTCTTCGGCAATCAAACCTGGGCCGAAACGGCTGCCGGCCTCGGCATGGATCCAGACTCCGGCGCAAGCCGCTTCGAAGGCCGGCATGCCTTGGGCGAGAAGCCCGGCGATGAGGCCCGCCAGCACGTCGCCTGAACCGGCTGTTGCGAGCCAAGGCGCGCCATTGCTGTTGATCGCGGTGCGGCCGTCCGGCGAGGCGATCACGCTGTCGGCGCCCTTGTAGACGATCATGGCGTTGGCGCGCAGCGCGGCTTCGCGCGCCTTGGTGAGCTTTGACAAAGCCTTGTCGGCGGCAATGTCCGCAAACAGCCTGGCGAACTCACCCTCATGCGGCGTCATGATCAACGCCGGCGCGTCCGGTCTGGCGGCCGCCTCGAACAGCGTCGAGGCCGCGTCGCGAAAAGACGTGATGCCGTCGGCGTCGAGCACGAGGCCCTCGACGCCGCCGTCCTGGCGGTTTTTGGCGAGCGCGGCGAGCGTGAAATCGCGTGCCTTGTCGCCGATGCCGAAGCCGGGGCCGAGAACGAAGGCGGATGGCCGGCGATCGCCGAGAAGGTCGTGCACGTCTTCGATCGCGTCGACCTTGCGCAGCATGATCGAGGTCAGATGCGCCGCGTTGACCTGCATGGCGTTCGCCGGCGACAGCACGGTGACGGCCCCTGCCCCGCTCCTTGCGGCCGCAAGCGCTGCGAGGCGCGCCGCACCCGTCGCGGATGGTCCGCCTGAAAAGACGCTTGCATGGCCGCGCCTGTACTTATGCGTGTCGACGGCGGGCGCGGGGAAGTTCGCGATCCAGAGCCTAGGCCGGTTCTCGAAGGCTTGCGGCGCAATCGCGTCGATGATCTCGTCACGAATGCCGATGTCGGCCAACACGATCTCGCCGCATCGCTCACGGCCAGGCAGAAGCAGGTGCCCAGGCTTTTTTCGCGCGAAGGTCACCGTAACGGCCGCGCTAAATGCCGAGCCGAGGATTTGGCCGCTTTCGCCGGAAACGCCCGAAGGCAGGTCGATCGCGATAACCGGCAGGTTCAGCCTGGTCACGGCGTCGACCGCGCCTTTGGCGTCGCCGGTGAGAGGCTTCGACAGGCCCGCCCCATAGATCGCGTCGACGACCAGCGAGCCGGCTTCCGCGGTGAAGGCCGAAAGCGGGTGCCGCTCCAGAGCGCAATCAGCCGCCGCAAGCGCGGCGTCGCTGCCCGCACGCGGTTTGCCCGATGTCCACAGGGCCACATCGACGCCGGCCTCGGCCAGCAGCCGCGCCACGACATAGCCGTCGCCGCCATTGTTGCCGGGGCCGCACAGCACGTGCACCCTCTTCGCGCCAGGGTAGCGCGCCAGCACGACGGCAGCGACCGCCTCGCCGGCACGTTGCATCAAGCGATAGCCGTCGAGCGGCCCGGCCGCGATCGCCAGTCTGTCGGCCTCGGCCATTTCGGCCGGCGATAGAAGTTCATTGCGCATGGGATTGCCGATCTCCATGCGATCAAGCATTGTCCAGTTTTCGGTTCGAAGCAAACCAGCGCGATTGCGGCATTATCCTGCACATGCGGTCGCGTCCGAGAGGGTTCTGCTTGCAAGTTGCGCTGTCTGCCCACTTTTTGCGCAGACGTGAGGAGGGGCGATGTATAGGATTTGGGCGTCCATGACGCATGCGATGCAGCGGATGACGCGAATTTGCATTCATGTGCGGCATGGGCTCGAAAACGCCCCTCACCGCCTGCACTCCTGACGATTGGCACGCTTCGTGCTTGATGAAGGCGCAAGCGGGGCACACAACCCGTCTTCTTGGCAGTGGAGGCCACTTTTTACATGAAAAAGATCGAAGCGATCATCAAGCCATTCAAGCTGGACGAAGTGAAGGAAGCGCTTCAGGAGGCCGGACTGCAAGGCATCACCGTTACCGAAGCCAAGGGCTTCGGCCGCCAGAAGGGTCACACCGAGCTTTATCGCGGCGCCGAATATGTCGTCGACTTCCTGCCCAAGGTGAAGATCGAGGTGGTGCTTGGCGACGAGGCCGTCGAAGGCGCCATCGAGGCCATCCGCAAGGCGGCGCAGACCGGCCGCATCGGCGACGGAAAAATCTTCGTCTCCAACATAGAGGAAGTCGTGCGCATCCGCACCGGCGAGACCGGCATCGACGCCATCTGACCTTCACCCCATTCCAGACGTCATCACACAGGGAAAAAACAACATGACGACAGCCAAAGACATCATGAAGCAGATCAAGGACAACGACGTGAAATTCGTCGACCTGCGCTTCACAGATCCGCGGGGCAAGCTGCAGCATGTGACGATGGATGTCGTCGAGGTCGAGGAAGACATGTTCGCCGACGGCGTCATGTTCGACGGCTCCTCGATCGCCGGCTGGAAGGCGATCAATGAGTCCGACATGGTGCTGATGCCCGACACCGACACCGTCCACATGGACCCGTTCTTCGCGCAGTCGACCATGGTCATCCTGTGCGACATCCTCGATCCGGTCTCGGGCGAGGCCTATAACCGCGATCCGCGCGGCACCGCCAAGAAGGCCGAAGCCTATATGAAGTCGGAGGGCATCGGCGACACGATCTATGTCGGCCCGGAGGCCGAGTTCTTCGTGTTCGACGACGTCAAGTACAAGGCCGATCCCTACAACACCGGCTTCCGGCTCGACTCGACCGAGCTGCCCTCCAACGACGACACCGACTACGAGACAGGCAATCTCGGCCACCGCCCGCGCATCAAGGGCGGCTATTTCCCGGTGCCGCCGATCGATTCCTGCCAGGACATGCGTTCGGAAATGCTGACTGTGCTCGCCGAGATGGGCGTGCGGGTCGAAAAGCATCACCACGAGGTTGCCGCCGCCCAGCACGAACTCGGCATCAAGTTCGACACGCTGGTGCGCAACGCCGACAAGATGCTGATCTACAAATATGTCGTGCACCAGGTCGCCAACGCCTATGGCAAGACAGCCACCTTCATGCCGAAGCCGGTGTTTGGCGACAATGGCTCGGGCATGCATGTGCACCAGTCGATCTGGAAGGGCGGCAAGCCGACCTTTGCCGGCAACGAATATGCCGGTCTGTCGGAGAGCTGCCTCTATTACATCGGCGGCATCATCAAGCACGCCAAGGCGATCAACGCTTTCACCAACCCGCTCACCAACTCCTACAAGCGTCTGGTGCCGGGCTATGAGGCGCCGGTGCTGCTCGCCTATTCGGCGCGCAACCGTTCGGCTTCCTGCCGCATTCCGTTCGGCTCGTCGCCGAAGTCGAAGCGGGTCGAGGTCCGCTTCCCCGATCCGGGCGCGAACCCCTATCTCGGCTTCGCCGCCATGCTGATGGCCGGCCTCGACGGCATCAAGAACAAGATCCATCCGGGACAGCCGATGGACAAGGATCTTTACGACCTGCCGCCGAAGGAACTGAAGAAGATCCCGACCGTCTGCGGCTCGCTGCGCGAAGCGCTGCAGAGCCTCGACAAGGACCGCGGCTTCCTGAAGGCCGGCGGCGTTTTCGACGACGACCAGATCGACTCCTATATTGAGCTCAAGATGGCCGAGGTCATGCGCTTCGAAATGACCCCGCACCCGGTCGAGTACGACATGTACTATTCGGTCTAAGCTTTCTGATCGCACGCTGAAATCAAGCCCTCAGAGGTGACCGCCTCCGGGGGCTTTTTCATTTTTGGAGACAGGTTTTGCGGCCATGTTTCCAAACGGCAAAAAGCCCCGGCGGTAACCCGCCGGGGCTTTTTTGTCGTTCTCGGCGCACCACAGCCTTCAAGCTGTGGCGACGAAACAGATCAGGCGGCGGCCGAAACGGCGGCTGTCGAAACCTGCGAGATCGTCTTCAGCACCTGCGAGGCGATCTGGTAGGGGTCGCCCTGCGAGTTCGGACGACGGTCTTCCAGGTAGCCCTTGTAGTCGTTCTTGACGAAGGAGTGCGGCACGCGGATCGAAGCGCCGCGGTCGGCGACGCCGTAGGAGAACTTGTTCCACGGCGCGGTCTCATGCTTGCCGGTCAGGCGCTTGTCGTTGTCCGGACCGTAGACGGCGATGTGGTCCATCAGGTTTTTCTCGAACTGCGCCATCAGCGCCTCGAAATAGGCCTTGCCGCCAACTTCACGCATGTACTTGGTCGAGAAATTGCAGTGCATGCCCGAGCCGTTCCAGTCCGTGTCGCCGAGCGGCTTGCAGTGGAATTCGATGTCGATGCCGTATTTTTCGGTCAGGCGCAGCAGCAGATAGCGCGCCATCCAGATCTGGTCGGCGGCCTTCTTGGAGCCCTTACCGAAAATCTGGAATTCCCACTGGCCCTTGGCCACTTCGGCGTTAATGCCTTCATGGTTGATGCCGGCGGCGAGGCAGAGGTCGAGATGCTCCTCGACGATCTGGCGGGCGACGTCGCCGACATTCTTGTAGCCGACGCCGGTGTAATACGGACCCTGCGGGGCCGGATAGCCGCTCTCGGGGAAGCCGAGGGGGCGGCCATCCTTGTAGAAGAAATATTCCTGCTCGAAGCCAAACCAGGCGTCCTCGTCGTCGAGGATGGTCGCGCGGCTGTTCGATTCATGCGGGGTGACCCCATCGGGCATCATGACTTCGCACATGACCAGGATGCCGTTTGTACGGGCCGGATCCGGATAAAGCGCGACCGGCTTCAGCACGCAATCGGAGCTGCGGCCCTCAGCCTGGTTGGTGGAGGAACCATCGAAGCCCCATAGCGGCAGCTGCTCGAGCGTCGGGAACTCGGCAAACTCCTTGATCTGGGTCTTGCCGCGCAGATTGGGGGTCGGGGTGTAGCCGTCGAGCCAGATATACTCGAGCTTGTATTTGGTCATTCCAGTGCCTCTCGTTGCTTGATCACCGCCACACGGTGGCGACGCTCGGCCGGCTGGAGCCGGCCTGCCGACGATTAAAAAGCAATTCGTATGCCACTCGGCCTTCATCGGGTGCGGCAAAATGGTCATGGCAACGCGTTGATTTTGCTGAGCCGCCTCAGCAATGCGCCTGGAACGTTCAGGCGCCAATTTTGCTTACAAAATAGGCAATTGCTGATCTTTTTGTAAGCATATTGCCTAAAGGAATCGCAGGACATATTTTGATGGGAAAGTGAATCGGTACGCTCCTGAAAAGACGAGGAGGTTGGCAATGCAAGTCACGCCATCGCGGCCGTCGGCAAAAATCCTGCTGTTCCCGCTTGCAGCACGCAAGCCTGCCTCAAATTTAGGCGCCAAGGCCAAATTCGCGGCAGAACTTGCAGCACTTCGCGGCGAACACGCCGACTTCGACGGCTGGTACCACGAAGCGGCGATCGAGGAAGAGAGCCAGCAGCGCAATAGCTGAGCACTTCTTTCAGTTCGGCATAAAAAAGCCCGGCGTGATTGCTCACGCCGGGCTTTCTGTTTGAACGGATGACCGAGGTCATTCCTTGGCGTGCAGGTCTGTGCCGAGCGTATCCCTGACGAAGATCATGCCGATGATAAGCGACATCGCCGCGATGATCACCGGATACCAGAGACCGTAATAGATATCGCCCTTATAGGCGCTGAGGGCGAACACCGTCGCCGGCAGCAGGCCGCCGAACCAGCCATTGCCGATGTGGTAAGGCAGCGACATGCCGGTGTAGCGGATGCGGGTCGGGAACATCTCGACCAGGACCGCGGCGATCGGCCCATAGACCATGGTGACGAACAGCACCAGGATAAACAGGATGCCGATCGTGAGCGGCCAGTTGATGGCTGCCGGATCGGCAGTCATGGCGAAGGCACCGCCGCCCGGGATGGTGTAGACGGTAACTTCCGGCGCGCCGGCCGCCTCATCCTTGGTCAGCAGCTTATCGGCGATTGCCTTGTCGACCGGAACCGTCGTCTTCTCGCCGGCACGGATCGTGGCAGCGTCGAGCTTCAGTTCCGGATTGGCCGCGATGAAGGCGTCGAGTTTCTGGTCCGGAACCTTGGCCGCGGCGCGCTTCAGCGGATAGCCGCCGTCCTGCAGCGCCATGTTCACCGCTTTCTGGAAGGCCGCCTCCTTGGCCTTGGCCTGATCGCCAGCGGCAACGGCGTCATAGGACGCCACCGTCTCGTTGCCGATCTTGACCGTGGCAGCCGTGCCGGGCGCCGCCGTCGCAACGACGTCGTAAGGCACCGAGTTCTTCGTCAGGAACGACGTCGCGATGTCACAGGATGTCGTGAACTTCGCCGTGCCGACCGGATTGAACTGGAACTTGCAGTCGCCGGGCGCCGCCGTCACCGTCGCGCGGGTGTTCTGCTGCGCGGTGGCCAGAGCCGGATTGGCGGCCCAGGTAAGCGCCTTGAACAGCGGGAAAGTGCAGACGATCCCGAGCGCAAGGCCCGCCATGATGATGGGCTTGCGACCGATTTTGTCCGACAGCCAGCCGAACACGACGAAGAAGATCGAGCCGACGGCAAGCGCGATAGCGATCATGACGTTGACCGACCATGCGTCGACCTTCAGCACGTTCTGCAGGAAGAACAGGGCGTAGAACTGCCCGTTGTACCAGATCACGGCCTGGCCGGCGGTAAGGCCGAGCAGCGCCAGAAGGGCGATCTTGGCGTTCTTCCACTGACCGAAAGCTTCCGTTAACGGCGCCTTCGAGCCCTTACCTTCCTCCTTCATGCGCTGGAAGGTCGGCGACTCTGAAAGCGACAGCCGGATCCAGATCGAGATGGCGAGGAGTAAGAACGAGACGATGAAGGGGATGCGCCACCCCCAACTGGCGTAGGTCTCTTTGCTGAGCGAGCCCTGGACGATCAGGATGACGATCAGCGACAGGAACAGGCCGAGCGTCGCCGTGGTCTGGATCCAGGACGTGTAGTAGCCGCGTCGGTCGTCCGGCGCGTGTTCGGCGACATAGGTCGCGGCGCCGCCATATTCGCCGCCAAGCGCAAGGCCCTGCAGCATGCGCAGCCCGATCAGGATCACTGGCGCCGCAATGCCCCAGCTGGCATAGCCGGGCAGCAGGCCGACCAGGAAGGTGGACAGGCCCATGATCGTCATGGTGACGAGGAAGGTGTATTTGCGGCCGACGAGATCGCCGATCCGGCCGAACACCAGGGCGCCGAAGGGACGCACGAGGAAGCCTGCAGCAAAGGCCAGCAGCGCGAAGATGTTGCGCGTCGCCTCGGGAATCGCCGGACTGAAGAAGGTCGAGCCGATGAAGGCTGCCAGCGAGCCGTAGAGATAGAAATCATACCACTCGAAAACGGTGCCGAGCGATGAGGCGAAGATGACCTTCTTCTCCTCCCGCGTCATGCCGCGGCTGGTTCCGCCGGCGGTCGAAGCCATTGCCATTTATATATCCTCCCGTGAGATCCCGTCTGTCCTCGATGGCTGCGCGCCACCGTCCACAACTCCTCCGGACGCGGACTCAAAAAACGCAGCCAACGCAGAAAAATGACAGAAAGCGCCGGTGAAAGGCACCGCGACGATGGGATTATGACTTTGGTATTAGGTGCGCTGCGAAAGCGGCGCGACGCTTGGAGCGGCTCAGCTTCGCGCAATTCTTGGGCAGAAGCCGCTGCCCACCTCCTGCAATTGCTTTAGCCTTGCAGCGCCTCGAGCAGGCTGACCGCCGCCATCATGTCGCGCTTGCGCGCCGAGCGACGCGCCACCGCCTCGGCATCCTGTCCCCAATGCTCGATCTGCCAGTCCTCGTCGACATGGGCCGCCGCCCAAGCTTCCTCGGCGTCGAGCTCGCCGAAATCGACGGCTAAAGCCAGCAGCGCCGAGCCGGTCAGCGCCGTCATGACATGGATGGCGGCCAGCCGCATCGGCTCGGAGCGTTGGCCAAGATGCGCGCCGAGGACGGCGATGGTTTCGCGCGGCTGCTCGACATGGATGACGCCTTCGGCAAGATTGAAGCGCGCGCCGAGGCTGCTGCGTGCCCAGTCGAGCACCGGATCCCAGAGTTTGTTCTGGCGATCGACCAGTCCCTGCGGGCCATCGGCCCGGTAGCACAAAAGATCGGACGAGGCGAAGCGCAGCACGTCCTCCAGCACCGCCTGCGGATCGGAGGCGACGCCGTCGACGGCGGTGTTGACGAGACGCATGACGGGCATCGTCATCGGATCGATGACCTCGGTTTGCGCGCTGAATTCATCGGCCACTAGGGCGGCGGCCTTTTCGGTCGGCAGCACCATCACGGCCTTGCCCGGCGTGCGCACCGGCCGTCCGTCGAGATGGATGGCAAAACCGTTCTCGACGGGAGCCACCGAAACGGCCTTGTAGAAACGCTTCGGCAGCGACGTCTTCATCTGGATCTGGGCGCGGCGCACGGGATCGGGATCGGACAGCAATTTGCCGGCTTCGAGGTCTTCGAGGATGTCGCGCATGCCGAACTCCTTAAAGCAATTCCAGGAAAAGTGTGAAGCGGTTTTCCGTCCGGAATTGCGTCAAAACAAAGAGATAGAGCAGCTTGCTGTTCGGCGAGCTGATCTATGCTGTTGGCTGCCTGCGCGCCGGCCGGTTGACGATAATCAGCCCGGCCGCGATCAGGCCGAGCGCCACGATTATCCTGACCGTCGGCGGCTCGCCCAACAGCAGCGCGCCGCACAGGACGCCGAACACCGGCGACAGGAAGGCGAAGCTCGACAGGCTTGCTGCCGGATAGCGCGTGAGCAGCCAGAACCACAACACATAGGTGAAGGCAACGATATAGAAAGACTGGAACAGCAGCGCCAGCGTCGGCAAAGCGGCAACCGCGCGGATCGGCGGACCGGCGAAAGGCATCACCAAGGCACCCACAATGGCAGCGCCGGCCAACTGATAGAGCAGCAGCTTCTCCGCGCGCGTCTCAACCAGCTTCGATCGCTTGATGACGATGCTGGTCGCCGCCCAGAGAATGCCCGAACCGAGACTGAGCAGATCGCCTGTCAGTGTCGCGTCGCTGCCGGCAGCGATGCCGTCGGCGAAAACCGCCGCCAGGCCGCAGAAGGCGAGAACAAGCCCACCGAGTTTGCGCGCGTTGATGCGCTCGCCAAGCAGGAAATGGCCGCCGATCAGCACCCAGAACGGCATTGTGTTGACCAGGAGCGTGTTGCGGGCAACGGTCGTGTATTCGAGCCCGATATAGAGGCAGAGGAACTCGACGCCGAAGAGCACGCCGACGATGATGCCGGCACTAAGCGTCCCGTCCGCTTCGAAGAGCTTGATGCCGCGCAGCCGACACCAGGCGAATACGCAGGCTCCCCCGATGAGCGAACGTGCGATCGAGACGAAGACTGGGTCGTAGCCCGCATAGGAGACCTTGGCGGCAACGTAGTTCAGGCCTCAGGAAAAGGTCAGCCCGACCATGATGGCCGCCGCCGCCATGTCGACCGCATCGCGGCGATCCAATGCGGGGGCGACAGCCAAGTCAGTCTTCCGCGCTCTGGTCGTCGAAGCCGATCAGGTTCCAGCTCTGGCGCATATGTGGCGGCATCGGCGCCGTCACGTCGATGGTACCCTGGTCGGGATGCGGGATGATTATGCGGCGCGCATGCAGGTGCAGGCGGTTCTGAATGCCGCCCGGGAAGTCCCAGTTGGTATCGGCCTCAAAATATTTGGGGTCGCCAATGATCGGGCAACCTATGTAGGCGGCGTGAACGCGAAGCTGGTGAGTGCGGCCGGTATAGGGCTCCATCTCCAGCCAGGTCATCGTCTGCGCCGCCTGCTCGATGACACGGTAGTAGGAGACGGCGTGGTCGGCGCCCTTCTCTCCATGCGCGGCCACGCGCACGCGGTCGCCATCCTCCGTCGGCTCCTTGATCAGCCAGGTCGAGATCTTGTCCTCGCGCTTGGGCGGCACACCCTTGACCAGCGCCCAGTAGGTTTTCTTGGTTTCGCGCGCGCGGAACGCTTCCGAAAGCTTCATCGCGGCAAGACGGGTGCGGGCAACCACCAGCACGCCGGACGTGTCGCGGTCGAGGCGATGGACGAGGCGGGGCTTCTCGCCCTTCTGGTTGCGCCAGGCTTCCAGCATGTCGTCGACATTGCGAGTGACGCCGGAGCCGCCCTGCACGGCGAGGCCGGCGGGCTTGTTGAAGACGAAGACTTTCGGGTCCTCGTGCAGAAGCATCTTGGCGAGCACATCGGCATCGCCTTGATTGCGGATCGAGTGGCCGGTGAGCGGCGCATCGCCCTTCTTGTCGACGTCGAGTGGCGGAACGCGGACAGACTGGCCGGGCTCGACGCGCGTGTCCGCCTTCACCCGGCCACCGTCGACGCGGATCTGCCCCGAACGCAACAGCTTTTGCAGGTGGCCGAAGCCGAGGCCCGGATAATGCACCTTGAACCAGCGGTCGAGCCGCATGCCCGCCTCGCCGGCCTCAACCGTGATCTGTTCAACACCTGCCATGGCTACGCTTTTCCGTTTGAAAGCGGGGCCATAGCACTAAGGCGAGCATGTTGCGAGCCAAAGACCCAACAAAGCCGGATGATTACCCCAATCGCAGCCATCCGAGGTTCGGCCGCACGCCGGCCGAACCACCGATTGAAGAAGCGCGGTGATCAGTTGGCAGCGGCCTTCGGCTTGGACGAACCGATCATCTTCCAGTTCTTGTAGAAGATGGAATTGATGCGCTCCACGCTGACCGAGACGATGGCGAGAAGGCCCGCGATCAGTTTTGGGAACGGAGAAGGCCGGATGATGTCGACGAAGACGCAGTAGCGGCGGCCGTCATATTCGTTGACCGAGCGGTGGAACAGCGTGTCGTCGAAGATGAACAAAGGGTTGTCGTACCAGTAGTTCTTCTTGCTGCCGCACTGGACGAAAATCTCCGCCTGCACCGGAATCAGATTGTAGAGGATGCGCAGGCTGAGCCGGAGCGGACCGAAATGCCAGGATGTGGATTCGCGCTTGCTGAAAACGGATACCGCGATCGTCTTGATGTATTTGTAATCCCTGTTGAATTCGGGAACATTGTCGATCTTGTGCTTGCCGTACCACTGGTAGACATACATGCCGCGCCGGCCGGCGCCGAAATTGGCGTCGATGTCGGCGATGATCTCGTCCTTGCGCTCCTTGAAGACGCCCAGGACCTCGTTGATCTCGCGCTGATAGTCCTCAGGGAACTGCTCTGGTTTCCAGACGCCGGGGTTGCGGTAGCAGAGAAGGTCGACGACCAGATTGAACGGCGACAACAGCCAGGTGAACAGGCCATTGCCGAGGAAATAACGTTCGAACAGGTTCCGGTCCTTCTGGTCGTTGCGCATGACATCGATCAGGCCGCAGACGACCCAGATGGCGGTCAGGACCGGGATGAAATAGAAGGCGAGCGCGAGGACCACGACCGCGATGGCGGCCTTGCGGAGCGTCTTGACGGTTTGCTTTGTCATTGTCATGCGCGCGGGAGCGCGGTCCTGTTGCGTTTGCCAAATCACGGCGACCCCCGCCAGCCGTGCGTCTTGATAGGATTTTTTGTTTCCCGGCACAATGCCGCAGCAGGTGTGGTCCACCATCGCGTTGCTTGGCGACGAAGCGTGCCGACCGCCGGGCCGCGGAACTCAGCTGTTCCGTTCGCTGCGCAGCTTCGCCCAGTATTCCAGCCGCTTGCGGATATCGCGCTCGAAACCGCGTTCCGGCGGATCGTAGAAAGTGTGCCGGCCCATCTTCTCCGGAAAATAGTCCTGGCCTGAAAACGCGTCCGGCTCGTCATGGTCGTAGCGATAGCCGGCGCCGTAATCCTCCTGCTTCATCAGCTTGGTTGGGGCATTGAGGATGTGCTTGGGCGGCAGCAGCGAGCCGAACTCCTTGGCCGCCGCGGTCGCAGCCTTGAAGGCTGTGTAGACTGCGTTCGATTTCGGCGCCGTGGCGAGATAGACGGCGGCCTGGGCGAAGGCGAGTTCGCCCTCGGGCGAGCCAAGATAGTCATAGGCGTCCTTGGCCGCATTGGCGACGACAAGCGCCTGAGGATCGGCGAGCCCGATATCCTCCACCGCCATGCGCACCAGCCGGCGGCCAAGATAGAGCGGATCCTCGCCGGCATCGAACATGCGGGCAAGATAATAGAGCGCCGCATCCGGATCGGAGCCGCGCACCGATTTGTGCAGTGCCGAGATCAGATTGTAATGGCCGTCCTGGCCCTTGTCGTAGATCGGCGCTCGGCGCTGGATGACGCGTTGCAGGCCTTCCGGGCCGAACACCTCGCCCTTCTTTGCGGCGCGCCAGACTTCCTCGGCCAGCGTCAGCGAGGCGCGGCCGTCGCCATCCGCCATGCGGATCAGCATCGCGCGCGCCTCTTCGTCGAGCGGCAGCGCCCTGCCCTCGGTTTCTTCCGCCCGGGCCAGAAGCTTGGCGATGCTTTCCTCGCTCAGCGAACGGAACACCAACACACGCGCTCGCGACAGAAGTGCTGCATTCAGCTCGAAGGACGGGTTCTCCGTGGTGGCGCCGACCAGCACCACGGTGCCGTCTTCCATCACCGGCAAAAAACCGTCCTGCTGGGCGCGGTTGAAGCGATGGATTTCGTCGACGAAGAGCAGCGTCTGGCGGCCGCTGGCGCGCCTGAGCTTCGCCGCCTCGAACACTTTCTTGAGGTCCGCGACGCCGGAAAACACGGCAGAGATCTGCTCGAAGGCAAGGTTGGTCTCACCGGCGAGCAGCCGCGCCACCGTCGTCTTGCCGGTGCCGGGCGGACCCCAGAAGATCATCGAGCCGAGCGAGCCGGAATCGATCAGCCTGGTCAGCGCGCCGTCCGGGCCGGTCAGATGCTCCTGGCCGACGACCTCGCCGAGGTTTTTCGGGCGCAGCCGATCGGCCAGCGGCCGCCCGGGCGGCGCCTTTTCCGGCTCATCGGAACTGAACAGATCGGCCATGCAAGTCTTTTGGTTGAAACGCGATTCCGCCCTTTTTAGAGCATTATCTTGTCCGAACACCGGTTCCGGCTTTTTGCTACGCGGGCCTTCGGTTCGGGATCACGCTCTAAATGGGCAGATCGCCTCAATAACGCAACACCTGGCGCAGTATCTGCCCGCCGCGCTCGACGGTAAAGCGCCACCAGCGCGTGTCCTGCTGGGCAACCTGCGCCAGCGTTGCCGCGGTCTCGATGGTGGTGCCGTTCACCTCGCGCACGATATCGCCCGGCTGGAAGCCGAAATCGGCGGCCGGCGAATCGCGGCTGATATCGATGACGGTGACGCCCTTGAGATCGGTGCGCAGGCCAAGCCGCTGGGCAAGTCTGGGCGAAAGCTCCGCGACTTTGGCGCCGGAAAAGGGGCTGCGGCCACGCAGAGTGACCTCACTGGGCTTGGCGCCTTCCGGCGCGCGCTCCAGCGGGATTTCCAGCGTCGTCTGCTGCCCCTTGCTCAGCACGCCGAACGTCGCCTTGGTGCCGATCGACAGCGTCGCCATGCGGTAGTCGAGCGCCTCGATGCTTTCGACCGGCGTGTTGTTGAGCGACAGGATGACGTCGCCAGGCTTCAGGCCAACCTTGCCGGCAGGCCCGGCTACGTCCACGGACGACACCAGGGCACCGGTCGGCTTCTCCATGCCGAGCGATTCCGCGATCTGCGGGGTCACCATTTCGAATTCTGCGCCGATATAGGGACGCTCGAAGAAGTCCAGCCCGGCCTTGGCGGCGTCGGCGAAGGCGCGCACCATGTTCGAGGGGATGGCGAAGCCAATACCGATCGAGCCGCCGCTGCGGCTGTAGATCGCCGTGTTGATGCCGACCAGCTGACCGCCCATGTTGATCAGCGCGCCGCCCGAATTGCCCGGATTAATGGCCGCATCGGTCTGGATGAAATAGCCCGAATCCGAGACGCCGATATGGCTGCGGGCAAGCGCCGAGACTATACCGCTGGTGGTGGTCTGGCCGACGCCGAACGGATTGCCGATGGCGAGCACCAGGTCGCCGACCTCGAGCGCGTCGGAATCGCCGATGGCAATCACCGGGAACGGCTTGTCGGCCGAGATCTTGAGCACGGCGAGATCGAGCGTTTCGTCCTTGAGCATGACCTTGGAGGTGAATTCGCGTCCGTCGGCGGTCGCGACCTTCACCTCGTCAGCATCTTTGATGACATGGAAGTTGGTGACGATGACGCCGGTCGGATCGACCAGAACGCCGGAGCCCAGCGAGGACTGCGCGCGCGGCTTGGCGCGGCCGAAGAACTCCTCGAAGAAGGGATCGCCCTCGAAAGGCGACGTCACCTTGGCGGTCTGCGAGGCATAGACATTGACGACGGCCGGGGCCGTTTGCTTGACCAGCGGCGCAAAGGAGAGTTGCACCTCCTCACGGCCGAACGGGACGCGCTTGTCAGGTCCGGACGTGCCGTTCTCGCCTTCGACGCCATGCAGCAGGTCGGTCAGCACATCGGAGAGGCCCGGATCGGCCGGCTTGGCGGCATCCTCGGCAAAAGCCTGTCTTGCGGCCGGTGCCGCGGCGAAGATAGCCAGCGCGGCAACAAGAAACACTCGTTTGAGGTGCATTTTCGAATCCCTCCAGATCGGGCGCCATTGTCTCGACGAATGTGCAGAATGAAAGGCTAATGCACACAAATGCGACACTTGTCGCGCAAAAGCTTGAGCCTGGGCGTGAAATTCCGCTCACTCGGCTCAAACCTGCTCCAAATGCAAAAGGGGCCCGTAGGCCCCTCGAAGTCATTGGCGAAACAGCGGCCTCAGGCGGCCGCGGTTTCCTCATTGGCGCCTTCCGCCTCGATACGGGCGCGGTCGGCGGCGCCCTTGGCCGAGGTGTCGCGGTCGACGAATTCGATCACCGCCATCGCGGCGTTGTCGCCCTTGCGGAAGCCCGCCTTCATGATGCGCAGATAACCGCCGTTGCGCTGCGCGTAACGCGGCGCAAGCGTGTCGAACAGGCGCTTCACGACCGACTCGTTGCCGATCTGGGCGATGACCTGACGACGGGCGTGCAGATCGCCGCGCTTGCCGAGCGTGACGAGCTTCTCGACGATCGGACGCAGGTCCTTCGCCTTCGGCAGAGTGGTGACGATCTGCTCGTGCTCGATCAGAGACACGGCGAGGTTGGCGAACATCGACTTGCGGTGGCTTACGCTGCGGGCGAAGCGACGGCCTTTGAAACCATGGCGCATGGCTCTTTTCCTTCTTCAGTTGTTCAAGAGGCCATGGCCTCTGATGGTTTTCCGCATGACCGTCGGATCGAGCGGCTCTCGCCGCCGATCCTTGGAATTCATGCTCAATATTGGTCTTCGTAACGCTTGGCGAGGTCTTCGATGTTTTCCGGCGGCCAGTCCGGCACTTCCATGCCGAGGTGCAGACCCATGGCGGCCAGCACTTCCTTGATCTCGTTCAGCGACTTGCGGCCGAAGTTCGGGGTGCGCAGCATCTCGGCTTCGGTCTTCTGGATCAGATCGCCGATATAGACGATGTTGTCGTTCTTCAGGCAGTTGGCCGAACGCACCGAAAGCTCGAGCTCGTCGACCTTCTTGAGCAGCGCCGGATTGAAGGCGAGTTCGGTGACGGCTTCGGCGGCGACTTCCTTCTGCGGCTCGTCGAAATTGACGAACAGCGCGAGCTGGTCCTGCAGGATGCGGGCGGCGAACGCGACCGCGTCCTCGCCCGAGATCGAGCCGTTGGTCTCGATGGTCATGGTCAGCTTGTCATAGTCGAGAACCTGGCCCTCACGTGTGTTCTCCACCTTGTAGGAGACCTTCTTGACCGGCGAGTAGAGGCTGTCGACCGGGATCAGGCCGATCGGCGCGTCCTCGGCGCGGTTGCGCTCTGCCGGGACATAGCCCTTGCCGGTGTCGACGGTGAACTCCATGCGTATCTCGGCGCCCTCGTCCAGCGTGCAGATGACGTGGTCGGGGTTGAGGATCTCGACGTCGCCCACGGTCTGGATGTCGCCGGCGAGCACGGCGCCCGGGCCCTGCTTGCGCACGACCATGCGCTTGGGACCATCGCCTTCCATGCGGATGGCTATTTCCTTGATGTTGAGCACGATGTCGGTCACGTCCTCGCGCACGCCGGCGATGGACGAGAATTCATGCAGCACGCCGTCGATCTGAACGGCGGTGACAGCCGCGCCGCGCAGCGAAGACAGAAGCACGCGCCGCAGCGCGTTGCCCAGCGTGAGACCAAAGCCGCGCTCGAGCGGCTCGGCCACCAGCGTGGTCAGCGTCTTCTTCTTCGACGAGAACTCGATCTTGTTCGGCTTGATCAGTTCCTGCCAGTTTTTCTGGATCATAAATATCTTCCTTCCTTTGCCCCGCCACCATCCAATCGTGGCGGGCGACACGGAAAACCGCGGAGGAACGCCGTGGCGTTCGCGCGGCGTTTAAAAAATCAGACGCGGCGCTTCTTGCGCGGACGGCAGCCATTGTGCGGGATCGGCGTCACGTCGCGGATCGAGGTGATGGTGAAGCCTGCGGCCTGCAGCGCGCGAAGAGCCGATTCACGGCCGGAGCCGGGTCCGCAGACCTCGACCTCGAGCATGCGCATGCCGTGTTCCTGCGCCTTCTTGGCGACGTCCTCGGCAGCCATCTGGGCAGCGAACGGGGTCGACTTGCGCGAACCCTTGAAGCCCTGCGCACCGGCCGACGACCAGGCAATCGAATTGCCCTGCGCGTCGGTGATGGTGATCATGGTGTTGTTGAAGGTCGAATTGACGTGGGCGACGCCCGACGAGATGTTCTTGCGTTCGCGACGGCGAACACGAGCGGCTTCCTTGGCCATGGTAGTCCTTTCAGTTGATCTCTACACCGCCGTAATGCCAGCGGCTCCACCTTGGGAAGGCAGTAGGGGAGTAAGGCAGTAAGGGAGTAGGGAAAACGCAATCCCTATTGCCTTACTGCCCTACCCTTACTCCCTAAATTACTTCTTCTTGCCGGCGATCGCCTTGGCCGGACCCTTGCGGGTGCGCGCATTGGTGTGCGTGCGCTGGCCACGGACCGGCAGCGAGCGGCGGTGACGCAGGCCGCGGTAGCAGCCGAGGTCCATGAGCCGCTTGATGTTCATCGAGACTTCGCGGCGCAGGTCGCCTTCGACCTGGTAGTCGCGGTCGATCGTCTCGCGGATCTGCAGCACTTCCGCGTCGGTCAGCTGGTTGACGCGGCGGTCCGCCGGGATGCCGACCTTATCGACGATCTCCTGGGCAAATTTCTTGCCGATGCCGTGAATGTACTGAAGCGCAATGACGACGCGCTTGTTGGTCGGAATGTTGACGCCGGCTATACGAGCCATTTTCTTCTCTTTCTCCATGTGGGCCGGGCATGCCCGGCGCTGTCGAAGTTGCCCCGCGTCCGGTGGAGGCCGGCCCTTGCGGGAGTTTCCTGGTTCAAAGCGGATGCCTTGCCCGCAAGGGCAAGCAAAGTCCATGCCTGATAGGAAGACGGGCCGCCATACCCCAACGCCCCCCTCCAGTCAAGCGCAATCGTCAATTGTCGCCAAGCGCAATCGTCAATTGTCTGCGCAGCCTACTTCGCGGCGGCCGCGAGCACCTTGCTGATCTCGGCGGTCACGGCATCGATACTGGCCATGCCGTCGACGGTCTTGAGCTTGCCCTTGGCGTAGTAGTAACCGGTCAGCGGCGCCGTCTTCTTGTAGTATTCGCGCAGGCGTTCCTCGAATACCTCCGGATTGTCGTCCTTGCGCACCGGCTGGCCGGCAGCCTTGGCGTCCTCGGCACGTTTGACGATTCGGCCAACCAGCGCCTTGTCGTCGACGACCAGCTCGATGACGGTGTCGAGCGCAATGCCGCGCTCGGCAAGCATCGCCTCGACCGCGTCCGCCTGGACCAGCGTGCGCGGATAGCCATCGAGGATGAAGCCCTTGGCGCAATCCGGCTGATCGATGCGTTCGGCGACGATGGCGTTGACGATCGCATCCGAGACCAGCTCACCCGCATCCATCACCGCCTTGGCGCGCTTGCCGACCTCGGTTCCCGCCTGGACGGCGGCACGCAGCATGTCGCCCGTCGAGAGCTGCGGGATGCCGTATTCTTCTACCAGTCTTTGTGCTTGCGTCCCCTTGCCCGCTCCTGGCGGCCCAAGCAATATCAGCCTCATCTGCTCCTCTTACCCCCGCGCAACTTCGACTTCTTGATCAGGCCTTCATACTGGTGCGCGATCAGGTGGCCCTGAATCTGCGCCACCGTGTCGAGCGTGACACTGACCACGATCAGAAGCGATGTGCCACCGAGATAGAAAGGTACGCCAGTCGCCGAAATCAGGAACTCCGGCAGCAGACAGACCAGCACCAGGTAAATGGCGCCGACGACGGTGATACGCGTCAGAACATAGTCGATATAGTCGGCCGTGCGCTCACCCGGACGATAGCCCGGGATGAAGCCGGAATGCTTCTTGAGCTGGTCGGCCGTGTCCTTCGGGTTGAAGACGATCGCCGTGTAGAAGAAGGCGAAGAAGACGATCATGCCCGCATAGAAGATCATGTAGAGCGGCTGGCCGTGGCCAAGCGAGGCCAGGATCGTGCTTGCCCAGGCCGGCATGTTGGTCGCCTGCGAGAAGCCCGCGACGGTGGCCGGCAGAAGCAGCAGCGAGGACGCGAAGATCGGCGGGATGACGCCCGAGGTGTTGAGCTTCAGCGGCAAATGCGAGGTATCGCCCTGAAATATCCGGTTGCCGACCTGGCGCTTCGGATACTGGATGAGCAGGCGGCGCTGCGCGCGCTCGAAGAAGACGATGAGCGCAATGACGATAATGGCCAGAACGATGATGGCGAGGATGAGGCCCGTCGACAGCGCGCCGGTGCGGCCGAGCTCCAGCGTGCCGGAGATCGCCCGCGGCAGGCCCGCGACGATGCCGGAGAAGATGATCAGCGAAATGCCGTTGCCGATGCCGCGCGCCGTGATCTGCTCGCCGAGCCACATCAGGAACATGGTGCCGCCGACCAGTGTGACGACGGTCGAGATGCGGAAGAACATGCCGGGATCGTTGACGATGCCGTTGCCGCCTTCGAGGCCGATCGAAATGCCGTAGGCCTGGATCAGCGCCAGAAGCACGGTGCCGTAGCGCGTGTACTGGTTGATGATCTTGCGGCCCTGCTCGCCTTCCTTCTTCAGCGCTTCCAGCGACGGGATGACCGAGGTCATCAGCTGCATGATGATGGAGGCGGAGATGTAGGGCATGATGCCCAGCGCGAAGATCGCCATGCGCTGCACGGCGCCGCCTGCAAACATGTTGAACATGCCGAGCACGCCCTTGCTCTGCGAGGAGAAGGCCTGGGCGAAAGCGTCGGGGTTGATGCCGGGAAGCGGGATATAGGTGCCGAGGCGGTAGACGAGCAGCGCGCCGATGGTGAACCAGATGCGCTTCTTGAGATCCTCGGCCTTGGCGAAGGCCGCGAAATTCAGATTGGAGGCTAGTTGTTCAGCAGCCGAAGCCATGCCTGATTCTCCGCTAGAGCATGACGCCGAAAAATATGGAGCGGTTTTCGGACGATATCATGCTCTACTTCATTGATTTCTGTGTCACGCTCTATGCCCGCAGCTCAGGCGCGCGTGTCACCGAAGCTCACGAGATAAGCTCCGGACCTTAAACATGCAAGCGGCCGCGTTGACGCGGCCGCCCAATTCATCTGGTCAAAGCGCGGTTCGACGGAAAATGCGAAATCATCCCGGTCGGCCGCGCTTCAAATCGCCGTTACTCGGCGGCGGCCGCTTCCGGCAGCTTCACCGAACCGCCGGCCTTCTCGATCTTCTCGATCGCGGCCTTGGAGGCGCCGGCCACGTCGAAGGAGAGCTTGGCCTTGAGCTCGCCGTCGGACAGCACGCGCACGCCGTCCTTGGCGCGGCGGATGACGCCGGCGGCAACCAGGGCCTCGGCCGTCACGGCCGCCTTGGCGTCGAGCTTCTTGGCGTCGATCGCCGCCTGGATCTTGGCCAGCGACACAATCGCGAAGCTCTTGCCGAACAGGTTGTTGAAGCCGCGCTTCGGCAGGCGCCGGTAGAGCGGCATCTGGCCACCCTCGAAGCCGTTGATGGCAACGCCCGAACGGGCCTTCTGGCCCTTGACGCCGCGACCGGCGGTCTTGCCCGAGCCGGAGCCGATGCCGCGACCGAGGCGCTTCTTGGAGTGCGTGGCGCCGTCCTTGTCACGCAGATCGTTGAGTTTCATCATTCTTCTCCTGCGCTTCCGTTCAGGCCTCGTCCACGACGCGGACGAGGTGCTGGACGGCGGCGATCATGCCGCGCACGGAAGGGGTGTCTTCCAGGGTGCGCCGCTTGTGCATCTTGTTCAGGCCGAGGCCGACCAGCGTCGCGCGCTGCTCCTTCGGCCGGCGGATCGGGGAGCCGATCTGCTCGACGGTTATGGTCTTGGTAGCTTTCTTGGCCATGGTCGAAATCCCTGGTCAGCGTCGACTATTCTTCAGCCGCAACGGCGGTGCCGCGGCGGGCCTGAAGGGTCGAGTACTTGATGCCACGCGCGGCAGCCACATCCTTCGGATGCATCTGGCTCTTCAGCGCGTCGAAGGTGGCGCGAACCATGTTGTAGGGGTTCGACGAACCCATCGACTTGGCAACCACGTCATGCATGCCGAGCGTCTCGAAGACGGCGCGCATCGGGCCGCCGGCGATGATGCCGGTACCCTGCTTGGCGGCGCGCAGCAGAACGCGTCCGGCGCCCCAACGGCCCTCGACGTCGTGATGCAGCGTGCGGCCCGAACGCAGCGGCACGAAGATCATGTCGCGCTTGGCCGATTCGGTCGCCTTGCGGATGGCTTCCGGCACTTCGCGCGCCTTGCCGTGGCCGAAGCCGACGCGGCCCTTCTGGTCGCCGACGACGACGAGAGCGGCAAAGCCGAAACGACGGCCACCCTTCACCACCTTGGCGACGCGGTTGATGTGGACGAGCTTGTCCACCATGCCGTCGTCACGCTCTTCGCGTTCACGCTCTCGGCCGCGGCCGCCTTCTCTACGTTCCTGTGCCATATCCTAGTCCTTGTTCTTTTCCGGAAGCACGGGTTGCTAATTACTGACGCCGCCTTGGGGTCGTCAGCGGCGAAAAATCAGAAGCTGAGGCCGCCTTCGCGAGCTGCCTCGGCCAGCGCCTTGACGCGGCCGTGATAGATATACGGGCCGCGGTCGAAGACGACTTCCTTGACGCCCGCCTTGGCGGCGCGCTCGGCGATCAGCTTGCCGACCGCGGCCGCGGCAGCGGTGTCTGCGCCGGTCTTGAGCGAACCCTTGAGGTCCTTCTCGAGCGTCGAGGCGGCGGCCAGCGTGTGGCCGTTGGCGTCGTCGATCACCTGAACGTAGATGTTCTTCGATGTACGGTGCACCGAAAGCCGCGGACGCTCGCCGGCGACCTTCTTCAGCTGGCGGCGCACGCGCTGCGCGCGGCGCTGGATGGTTTCTTTGGGGCTTGCCATGATGTCAGTTCCTTGCCTTCAGAAAACGGGGGCAACCCTGTGCGGTAGGCCAAGCCTCCCGCGGCCGCTCCCCGCGGCGTTACACTTCTCCGGCTTGGCCTTTCGGGGCCAGGCCGATTACTTCTTCTTGCCTTCCTTGCGCACGATGCGCTCGTCGGCATAGCGCACGCCCTTGCCCTTGTAGGGCTCGGGACCGCGATATTCGCGAATCTCGGCGGCGACCTGGCCGACCTGCTGCTTGTCGATGCCCGAGACCGTGATTTCGGTCGGCTTCGGCACCGTGATGGTGATGCCCTGGGGCGTCTCATAGACCACGTCGTGGCTGAAGCCGAGGGCCAGTTGCAGGTTCTTGCCCTGCAGCGCCGCACGATAGCCGACGCCGGTGATCTCGAGCTTCTTCTCGAAGCCGTCCTTCACGCCCTGCAGGATGTTAACGATCTGCGTGCGCGACATGCCCCACTTGGAGCGGGCGTTCTTGGTCTGGTCGCGCGGCTCGACGGAGATCTCGTTGTTCTCCATCTTCACCAGCACTTCGTCGTTCACCACGAACTTCAGCTCGCCCTTGGGACCCTTCGCCGTCACGGTCTGGCCGTTGACGGAGGCGGTCACGCCCTGCGGCAGCGAAACGGGTTTCTTTCCGATACGAGACATTTTGTTGTCCTCGTCACTTCTTTGGTTTCAGGTTCCAGTTCCCGGGCGCGATCCCGAGAACCGAAGCCCATTCATCAATCTCGCGCCGGATCAGAAGATCTGGCAGAGAATCTCGCCGCCGACATTCTGCTCGCGCGCTTCATGGTCGGCCATGACGCCCTTCGGGGTCGAGAGGATGGCGATGCCGAGGCCGTTGGCGACCTGCGGGATCGACTTGGCCGAGACATAGACGCGGCGGCCAGGCTTCGAGACGCGCTCGATCTCGCGCACCACCGGGGCACCGTCGAAATACTTCAGCTCGATCTCGATTTCCGACTTGCCGTTCTCGAAGTCGGTCTGGCTGTAGTCGCGGATATAGCCTTCCGACTTCAGCACTTCGAGGACGCGGGCACGCAGACGCGAGGCCGGGGTCGAAACGCTCGACTTCTTGCGGCCGTAGGCGTTGCGGATGCGGGTCAGCATATCGCCGAGAGGATCGCTCAATGACATCTCAGTGTCTCCTTACCAGCTCGACTTGACCAGGCCCGGGATCTGGCCAGTATTGCCCAGATCGCGAAGCGCGATACGCGAAAGCTTCAGCTTGCGATAATAGGCGCGCGGACGGCCCGTCACCTCGCAGCGGTTGCGGATGCGGATCTTGGCCGAGTTGCGCGGCAGCGCCGAAAGCTTCAACTGGGCGCGGAAACGCTCTTCCATCGGCTTGGACTGATCCATGATGATGGCCTTGAGCGCCGTGCGCTTGGCGGCGTACTGGTCGGCGAGCTTGCGGCGCCGGTTGTTCTTCTCGACTGAGCTGGTCTTTGCCATTTCAGATTTTTCCTTTTTCGCTGCCGTTACTGGCGGAAGGGGAAGTTGAAGGCCTTGAGCAGCGCTCTGGCCTCGTCATCCGTCTTCGCCGTCGTACAAACGATGACGTCCATGCCCCAGACCTGATCAACCTTGTCGTAGTTGATCTCCGGGAACACGATGTGTTCCTTGATGCCCATGGCGTAGTTGCCACGGCCGTCAAAGCTCTTCGGGTTCAGCCCGCGGAAGTCGCGAACGCGCGGCAGCGCGATGTTCACCAGGCGGTCGAGGAACTCGTACATGCGTTCCTTGCGCAGCGTGACCTTGGCGCCGATCGGCATGTTCTCGCGCACCTTGAAGCCGGCAATCGAGTTGCGGGCGCGGGTGACGACGGCCTTCTGGCCGGCGATCAGCGCCAGATCCTCGGCCGCGACCGAGGGCTTCTTGGAGTCTGCGGTTGCTTCGCCGACCCCCATGTTCAGCACGATCTTGTCGATGCGCGGAACCTGCATGTCGTTGTCGTAGCCGAACTGCTCCTGCATCGCCTTGCGGATGGTCTCGTTGTAGACCTTCTTGAGGCGCGGCTCGTTCTTGGCAGTTGCCTGCTTGGTTTCAGCCTTAGCCATTGATGACTTCTCCCGAACGCTTGGCGACGCGCACCTTCTTGCCATCCTTCTGGATGGTGAAGCCGACGCGGGTCGGCTTGCCGTCCTTGGGGTCGGCCAGCGCGATATTCGACAGGTGGATCGGCGCTTCCTTGGTGATGATCCCGCCCTCTTGGGACTGGGTCTGCTTCTGGTGACGGCGAATGAGGTTCACGCCGCGGACAACCGCGGTGTCTTCCTTCGGCTGCACCGACAGGACTTCGCCCGAACGGCCCTTGTCCTTGCCGGCAAGCACGACGACCTTGTCGCCTTTTTTGATCTTTTGCATTGGTCCGGCTCCTTACAGCACTTCAGGCGCGAGCGAGATGATCTTCATGTGGTTCTTGGCGCGCAATTCGCGCGGAACCGGTCCGAAGATGCGGGTGCCGATCGGCTCTTTCTTATTGTCGACGAGAACGGCCGCGTTCTTGTCGAAACGGATCACGCTGCCGTCCGGGCGGCGGATGTCCTTGGCCGTGCGAACCACGACCGCCTTCATCACATCGCCCTTCTTAACGCGGCCGCGCGGAATGGCTTCCTTGATCGACACCACGATGATGTCGCCGACGGAGGCATATTTCCGCTTCGAGCCGCCCAGCACCTTGATGCACATGACACGACGGGCGCCGGAATTGTCCGCGACGTCGAGGTTTGTTTGCATCTGAATCATGACTGGCCGCCTTCTTCTTTTCTAACGGGACGGGTTCTTCACCCCTCCCCGGTCTGTCCAAAATTCGGTTCGTTCGCCCGGATCAAGCCTGATCCGAAGAGACGACAACCCAGCGCTTGTCCTTCGAAATCGGCTTCGATTCCTGGATGAACACCTGGTCGCCGACCTTGTGAGCGTTGTTCTCGTCGTGCGCCTTGTACTTCTTGGTCATGCGCACGGTCTTCTTCATCACCGGATGGGTGAAGCGACGCTCGACCTTGACCACGACCGTCTTCTCGTTCTTGTCGCTGACGACGGTGCCCTGCAGGATGCGCTTTGGCATGGTTCTCGTCCTTAACCCTTCTTGGCCGCGGCTTTTTCCGCGGCGATGGTCTTGATGCGCGCGATGTCCTTGCGGACCTGCTTCACGCGCGCGGTCTTTTCGAGCTGGCCGGTGGCCTTCTGGAAGCGCAGGTTGAACTGCTCCTTCTTGAGAGCGGCCAGGTCGTCGGTCAGCTGATCCTGGGTCTTGGTCCGGATGTCTTCGGCTTTCATGATCGCCTGTCCTTATTCTGCGATGCGCTGCACGAAGCGCGTCTTGACCGAGAGCTTGGCGGCGCCGAGGCGCAGCGCTTCACGAGCGGTCTCCTCGCTGACGCCGTCGATCTCGAACATGATACGGCCGGGCTTGACGCGCGCCGCCCAATAGTCGACTGCGCCCTTGCCCTTACCCATGCGAACTTCGGTCGGCTTCGAGGTGACCGGCAGGTCCGGGAACACCCGGATCCAGACGCGGCCGGCGCGCTTCATCTCGCGGGTGATCGCGCGGCGGGCCGCCTCGATCTCGCGCGCGGTGACGCGGTTCGGCTCAAGCGCCTTCAGCCCGAAACCGCCGAAATCCAGGTTGGTGCCGCCCTTGGCGGTACCGTGGATACGGCCCTTGAACTGCTTGCGGAACTTTGTGCGCTTTGGCTGCAGCATCGTTCTAACTCCAAATTCTCAAATGTCTCAGGCGTTCTCGCGACGGCGGCCGCGTTCGCGCTCGCCACCAGCACCGCCGCCGCCATGCGCGGCATCACCTTCGGTTGCACGGCGCTCGGAAGCCATCGGGTCGTGCTCGAGGATCTCGCCCTTGAACACCCACACCTTGACGCCGCAGATACCGTAGGCCGTGTTAGCCTCGGCCGTGCCGTAGTCGACATCGGCGCGCAGCGTATGCAGCGGCACGCGGCCTTCGCGGTACCACTCCATGCGCGCGATTTCGGCGCCGCCGAGACGGCCGGAGCAGTTGATGCGGATGCCTTCGGCGCCGAGACGCATGGCCGACTGAACGGCACGTTTCATGGCACGGCGGAACGCGATACGGCGCTCGAGCTGCTGGGCGATCGACTGGGCGATCAGCGTCGCGTCGATTTCCGGCTTGCGCACTTCAACGATGTTGAGATGCGTTTCGGATTTCGTCATCTCGGTCAGCTTCTTGCGAAGCTTCTCGATGTCGGCGCCCTTCTTGCCGATGATGAGGCCCGGGCGCGCGGCGTGGATGGTGACGCGGCACTTCTTATGCGGACGCTCGATCACGACCTTGGAGATCGCGGCCTGCTTGAGTTCCTTCTCAAGATACTTGCGGATCTTGATGTCCTCATGCAGCAGCTGGCCGTACTCGCCGGTGTTCGCGAACCAGCGCGAATCCCAGGTACGGTTGATGCCGAGACGCAGCCCGATCGGATTGACTTTCTGGCCCATTATGCGGCCTCCCCTTTTTCCTCGACTTCACGAACGACGATCGTGAGGTGCGAGAACGGCTTTTCGATACGGCTGGCGCGACCGCGGCCACGAGCGTGGAAACGCTTCATGACGATGGACTTGCCGACATAGGCTTCCGCCACGACCAGCGCATCGACGTCGAGGTCGTGATTGTTTTCCGCGTTGGCGATCGCCGATTCCAGCGTCTTCTTGACCGTGCCGGAAATCCGCTTGGCCGAGAATTCGAGGTCGGAAAGCGCTGTCGCGACCTTCTTGCCGCGGATCAGCGCGGCAACCAGGTTCAGCTTCTGCGGGCTGATACGGATCGTGCGCAGAACGGCACGCGCCTCGTTATCAGCAAGCCTGCGCGGAGCTTTGGCCTTGCCCATGATTATTTCCTCTTCGCCTTCTTATCCGCGCCGTGACCGTAATAGGTCCGGGTCGGAGCGAATTCACCGAACTTGTGGCCGACCATGTCCTCGTTCACCGAGACCGGGACGTGCTTCTGGCCGTTGTAGACACCGAAGGTGAGGCCGACGAACTGCGGCAGGATGGTGGAGCGACGGCTCCACATCTTGATCACCTCATTGCGACCACCTTCACGAACCTTGTCCACCTTCTTGAGAAGGTAGCCGTCGATGAAGGGGCCTTTCCAAATCGAACGAGTCACTTGGCGTTACCTCTTCTTAGCTCTTGCGCTGATGGCGCGAGCGCAGGATGAACTTGTCGGTCGCCTTGTTGGACCGCGTCTTCTTGCCCTTGGTCGGCTTGCCCCAGGGCGAAACCGGATGACGGCCACCCGAGGTGCGGCCTTCGCCGCCGCCATGCGGATGATCGACCGGGTTCATGGCCACGCCGCGATTGTGCGGGCGCTTGCCGCGCCACACGGTGCGACCGGCCTTGCCGTCGTTGATGTTGCCGTGGTCGGGGTTCGACACGGCACCGACGGTGGCCATGCAGGAGCCGTGCACGACGCGCTGCTCGCCCGAGTTGAGGCGAAGGATCGCCATGCCCTGGTCGCGGCCGACGAGCTGGGCGTAACCGCCAGCCGAACGGGCGACCTGGCCACCCTTGCCCGGCTTCAGCTCGATGTTGTGGACGATCGTGCCGACCGGCATCGAGGCCAGCGGCATCGCATTGCCCGGCTTCACGTCAACCGCTTCGCCGGCCACGATCTTGTCGCCGGCAGCCAGGCGCTGCGGAGCCAGGATGTAGGACAGCTCGCCATCGTCATACTTGATCAGCGCGATGAAGGCGGTGCGGTTCGGATCGTATTCGATACGCTCGACCGTGCCGACAACGTCGTACTTCTTACGCTTGAAGTCGATGATGCGGTACGAACGCTTGTGACCGCCGCCGATGAAGCGGGCCGTGATGCGGCCGTAATTGTTGCGGCCGCCCGACTTGGTCAGGCCTTCGGTCAGGCCCTTGACGGGCTTGCCCTTATAGAGGCCCGAGCGGTCGACGATGACCAGCTGGCGGGTGCTCGGCGTTACCGGGTTGAATTTCTTAAGTGCCATTGTCCTGTCCTCGCGGCCTTGCTCAGAGACCCGTCGCGACGTCGATCGACTGGCCGTCGGCCAGCGTCACAACCGCCTTCTTGACATCGCCCTGGCGGCCAACGGTGCCGCGGAAGCGCTTGATCTTGCCCTTGCGGACGAGCGTGTTCACAGCCGTCACCTTGACGCCGAAGAGAGCTTCCACGGCAGCCTTGATTTCCGGCTTCGACGCCTTCTTGGCGACGTTGAAGACGACCTGGTTCTGCTCGGAAGCCATGGTCGACTTTTCGGTGATCGCCGGCGAGACGATCACGTCGTAGTGACGGAGGTCGGTCATTTAAAGCGCTCCTCGAGAGCCTCGACGGCGGCCTTCGAAAGGACCAGCGTGCCGCGGCGCAGAATGTCGTAGACGTTGATGCCCTGGATGGGCAGCACGTCGATGTTCGGAATGTTGGTCGCGGCCAGCTTGAAGTTCTGGTCAAGCTCGGCGCCGCCGATCACCAGGGCGTTGGTCAGCCCCAGCGTCTCGAGGTTCGCCACCAGCGCCTTGGTCTTGGCGTCGGCGAGCTTCAGCTCGTCGACGATGATGAGCGAAGCGCTCTTGGCCTTGGCCGAGAGAGCATGCTTCAAGCCCAGCGCACGGACCTTCTTCGGCAGCTCGTGCTCATGGCTGCGAACGACCGGGCCGTGTGCCTTGCCGCCACCGCGGAACTGCGGAGCGCGAGCCGAGTGGTGACGGGCGCGGCCCGTACCCTTCTGCTTGTACATCTTGGCGCCGGTGCGCGCGATTTCGGCGCGGCCCTTGGCCTTGTGCGTGCCCTGCTGCTTCTTGGCGAGCTGCCAGCGCACGACGCGCTGCAGGATGTCTTCGCGCGGATCAAGGCCGAAAATCTCCTCGGAGAGTTTCACCTTGCCGGCGTCCTTGCCGCCCAGCGTTGTGATCTTGAGATCCATTATTCGGCTCCCTCAGTGGCCGGGGCTTCGTTCTTGGCGGCAGCGGCACGGATCGCGGCCGGCTTCGGCGCATTGGCCGGCAGCGCAACCTTGGCGGCGTCGCGAACCAGGATCCAGGCGCCCTTGACGCCGGGAACCGCGCCGCGGATCAGGATCAGGCCGCGATCGGCGTCGGTCGAGACGACCTCGACATTCTGCGTGGTGACGCGGGTGTCGCCCATGTGGCCGGCCATCTTCTTGCCCTTGAACACCTTGCCGGGGTCCTGGCGCTGGCCGGTCGAACCGTGCGTGCGGTGCGAGACCGAGTTACCGTGGGTCGCGCGGCCACCACCCATGTTGTGCCGCTTGATCACACCCTGGAAACCCTTACCGGTCGAGGTGCCGGTGACGTCCACCTTCTGGCCGGCGACGAAATGCTCGACGGTCAGCTCGGCGCCGACGTCGATCATGTTGTCGGCCGATACGCGGAACTCGGCGAGCTTCGCCTTCGGCTCGACGGAAGCGGCGGCGAAATGGCCGCGCATCGCCTTCGACGTGTTCTTCACCTTGGCAAGGCCAACGCCGAGCTGGACGGCCGTGTAGCCGTTCTTCTCCTGCGTGCGCTGAGCCACGACCTGGCAGTTCTCCATCTGGAGAACGGTGACGGGAACGTGTTCCCCGGCATCGTTATAGATGCGGGTCATTCCCACCTTCTTTGCAATCACACCTGAACGCATCGGTTCAATTCCTTTAGAGTTCCGGGCCGGGGGCAACGCCCCTTGCCGCGCTCCATTCCTTAGAGCTTGATCTCGACGTCGACACCGGCCGCCAGATCGAGCTTCATCAAAGCATCGACCGTCTGCGGGGTCGGATCGACAATGTCGAGCAGCCGCTTGTGCGTGCGCATTTCGAACTGCTCACGGCTCTTCTTGTCGACGTGGGGCGACCGGTTGACCGTGAATTTTTCGATCCGCGTCGGCAGCGGAATGGGGCCGCGGACGTTGGCGCCGGTGCGCTTGGCGGTCGACACGATTTCGCGCGTCGAGGCGTCGAGCACCCGGTGGTCAAACGCCTTAAGGCGGATGCGGATATTCTGTCCGTTCATGCGTCAATTCCTTGTTCTGGCGCGGCGCGGGCAGCTCCCGCGCCCGCGACAGATCCGTTTCAGTCCAATTATTCCTTGATGGTGACGACGATGCCGGCACCGACGGTGCGGCCGCCTTCACGGATGGCGAAGCGCAGCTTCTCTTCCATCGCGATCGGCACGATCAGCTCGACGTCGACGGTGATGTTGTCGCCGGGCATCACCATCTCGGTGCCGGCCGGCAGCGTCACGATGCCCGTCACGTCCGTCGTGCGGAAGTAGAACTGCGGACGGTAGTTGGTGAAGAACGGCGTGTGACGGCCGCCCTCGTCCTTGGTCAGGATGTAGGCTTCGGCCACGAACTTCTTGTGCGGCTTGACCGAACCGGGCTTGGCCAGAACCTGGCCGCGCTCCACACCCTCGCGGTCGATGCCGCGCAAGAGCGCGCCGATGTTGTCGCCGGCCTGGCCCTGATCGAGCAGCTTGCGGAACATTTCCACGCCCGTGCAGGTCGTCTTGACGGTCGGACGGATGCCGACGATCTCCAGCTCCTCGCCGACCTTGACCACGCCGCGCTCGACGCGGCCGGTCACAACCGTGCCGCGGCCCGAGATCGAGAACACGTCCTCGATCGGCATCAGGAACGGCTTGTCCAGCGGACGAACCGGCGTCGGGATATAGGCGTCGACCTGAGCCATCAGCTCGCGGATGGCGTCCTCGCCGATGGTCTTGTTGGAGTCTTCAAGAGCAGCCAGAGCCGAGCCCTTGACGATCGGAATGTCGTCGCCGGGGAACTCGTTCTTCGACAGAAGCTCGCGAACCTCGAGCTCGACCAGCTCGAGCAACTCGGCGTCGTCGACCTGGTCGACCTTGTTCAGGAACACCACGATCGAAGGCACGCCGACCTGGCGGGCCAAGAGGATGTGCTCGCGGGTCTGCGGCATCGGGCCGTCGGCGGCCGAAACCACCAGGATCGCGCCGTCCATCTGCGCGGCACCGGTGATCATGTTCTTCACATAGTCGGCGTGGCCGGGGCAGTCGACATGGGCATAGTGACGGTTGGCCGTCTCATACTCGACATGCGCCGTCGAGATCGTGATGCCGCGCGCCTTCTCTTCCGGCGCTGCGTCGATCTGGTCATAGCGCTTGTATTCGCCAAAATACTTCGTGATCGCCGCCGTCAGCGACGTCTTGCCATGATCGACGTGGCCGATCGTGCCAATGTTCACATGCGGCTTGGTGCGCTCGAATTTACCTTTTGCCATGTGATCTCTCCATTCCTGCCTGCCCGTGCGGGCCTTGAATTAAGGTCTCGTGCAACCCGCTCGAGTTACGCGTATTTCTTCTGAACTTCCTGGGCGACCGCGGTCGGAACCGGCTCATAGTGGTCGAACTGCATCGTGTACTGGGCGCGGCCCTGCGACATCGAACGCAGATTGTCGACGTACTTGAACATGTTCGCCAGCGGCACCATCGCGTTGATGACGACGGCAACGCCGCGCGCTTCCTGGCCCTGGATCTGACCGCGACGGCCGTTGAGGTCGCCGATGACGCCGCCGACATAGTCTTCCGGCGTCACGACCTCGACCTTCATGATCGGCTCGAGCAGCTGCACGCCGAGGCGCGGAGCGGCTTCCTTAAAGCAGGCGCGGGCGGCGATTTCGAACGCCAGCACCGAGGAGTCGACGTCGTGGAAGGCGCCGTCGACGAGGGTCGCCTTGACGCCGATCATCGGGAAGCCGGCGAACGGGCCGGAACCCATGACGCTCTGGATTCCCTTCTCGACGCCCGGGATGTATTCCTTCGGAACCGCACCGCCGACGATCTTGGACTCGAACACGAACTCTTCGCTCTCGGTGTTCGGCTCGAAGATGATCTTGACGCGGGCGAACTGGCCGGTACCGCCGGTCTGCTTCTTATG
The DNA here is from genome assembly GCF_020164955.1 of Mesorhizobium sp. CA8. Taxonomy (GTDB): domain Bacteria; phylum Pseudomonadota; class Alphaproteobacteria; order Rhizobiales; family Rhizobiaceae; genus Mesorhizobium. Next base: position 230,842 of record NZ_JAIUHG010000001.1, on the reverse strand, counting down.
CGTGTAGTCCTGCTCGTGCGTGCGGGTGATCGTCTCGCGATAGGCCACCTGCGGCGCGCCGACATTGGCTTCCACCTTGAACTCGCGGCGCATGCGGTCGACGATGATGTCGAGATGCAATTCGCCCATGCCGGCGATGATGGTCTGGCCGCTTTCCTCGTCGGTCTTGACGCGGAAGGACGGATCCTCGGCCGCCAGGCGATGCAGCGCGAGGCCCATCTTTTCCTGGTCGTTCTTGGTCTTCGGCTCGATGGCGATCTGGATTACTGGATCGGGAAATTCCATGCGCTCGAGGATGACAGGGTGCAGCGGATCGCAGAGCGTGTCGCCGGTGGTCGTGTCCTTGAGGCCGGCGAGCGCAACGATGTCGCCGGCATAGGCTTCCTCGATATCGGCGCGCGAGTTCGCATGCATCTGCAGCATGCGGCCGATGCGCTCCTTCTTGCCCTTCACCGTGTTGTCGAGCGAGGTGCCCTTGGTGAGCTTGCCCGAATAGATGCGGGCAAAGGTCAGCGAACCGACGAACGGGTCGTTCATGATCTTGAACGCCAGCATCGACAGCGGCTCGTTGTCATCTGCATGACGCTCGATCTCGGCGTCGGTCTTGGCGTCGACACCCTTGATGGCCGGCACGTCGATCGGCGACGGCAGGTATTCGACGACGGCGTCGAGCAGCGGCTGTACGCCCTTGTTCTTGAAGGCCGAGCCGCAGAACATCGGGAAGAACTTGACCGCGATGGTGCCCTTGCGGATCAGCGCGCGGATCTCGTCATTCGACGGCATCTTGCCTTCGAGGTAGTTCTCGAGCGCGGTCTCGTCCATCTCGACGGCGGCTTCAATCATCTTCTCGCGGTACTGCTCGGCCTTGTCCTTGAGGTCGGCCGGGATCTCGACGACGTCCCATGCGGCGCCCAGGGTCTCGTCACGCCAGACCAGCGCGTTCATCTCGACGAGGTCGACGACGCCCTTGAACTCGGTCTCGGCGCCGATCGGCAGCTGCATGACGACGGCCTGCGCACCGAGGCGCGAGCCGATCATTTCCACCGAGCGGTAGAAGTCGGCACCGATCTTGTCCATCTTGTTGCAGAAGATCATGCGCGGCACGTGGTACTTGTCGGCCTGGCGCCACACGGTCTCGGTCTGCGGCTCAACGCCGGCGTTGGCGTCGAGCAGCGCGATGGCGCCGTCGAGCACGCGCAGCGAACGCTCGACCTCGATGGTGAAGTCGACGTGTCCGGGAGTGTCGATGATGTTGAAGCGGCGCATCTGGCCGTCGCGACCCTTCCAGAAGGTCGTGGTGGCGGCCGACGTGATGGTGATGCCGCGTTCCTGCTCCTGCTCCATCCAGTCCATGGTGGCAGCGCCGTCATGGACTTCGCCGATCTTGTGCGACTTGCCCGTGTAGTACAGGACGCGCTCGGTCGTCGTCGTCTTGCCGGCGTCGATATGCGCCATGATACCGAAATTGCGGTAGTCTTCGATTTTGTATTCGCGGGCCATGGGAGGTGCCTCTCAGTCTCTTTCGCGTTACCAGCGGTAATGCGCGAAGGCGCGGTTGGCTTCCGCCATCTTGTGGGTGTCTTCACGCTTCTTGACGGCCGTTCCGCGGTTGTTGGCCGCGTCCATCAGCTCGCCCGAGAGGCGGTCGACCATGGTGGTCTCGTTGCGGTTGCGGGCCGCGGCGATAAGCCAGCGGATGGCCAGCGCCTGGCGGCGCTCGGGGCGCACGTCGACCGGAACCTGGTAGGTGGCGCCGCCGACGCGGCGCGAGCGCACTTCCACATGCGGCGCGACATTGTCGAGCGCCTGGTGGAAGACGGTGACCGGCTCCTGCTTGGTCTTGGCCTGGACCTGGTCCAGCGCGCCGTAGACGATGGTCTCGGCAACCGACTTCTTGCCGTCATACATGACGGCGTTCATGAACTTGGTGACGACCAGATCGCCGAACTTGGGGTCCGGATTGATCTCACGCTTTTCTGCACTGTGACGACGGGACATGGGAAACCCTTACTTCGGACGCTTGGCGCCGTATTTCGAACGACGCTGCTTGCGGTTCTTCACACCCTGCGTGTCGAGCACGCCGCGGATGATGTGGTAGCGGACGCCCGGCAGATCCTTGACGCGGCCACCGCGGATCATGACCACCGAGTGCTCCTGAAGGTTGTGACCTTCGCCCGGGATGTAGCCGATCACTTCAAAGCCGTTGGTCAGGCGAATCTTGGCCACCTTGCGCAGCGCCGAGTTCGGCTTCTTCGGCGTCGTCGTGTAGACGCGCGTGCAGACGCCCCGCTTCTGCGGGTTCTGCTGCATGGCCGGGACCTTGTTGCGCTTCACCGGCGCCAGGCGCGGCTTGCGGATCAGCTGGTTGACGGTAGGCATTAAACCCTCTTGTCTCTCAATTCCGTGTCTGCCCTGTCAGGGCCGCTCAAAGCGTCATTTCCATACGCAAATTCGGGCAACACACCGCGCCTCGCGGTCCTGCCCGAACAAATTGCAGAGGAAGCGGAAGCCGCTTCATGCGCGCCGGAAATGTCTTTTCGCTCGTAAAACGAACCCTGTTTGAGGCAAACTCCAAAGCGTGTCGCTTCGGACAGGAGAGCCTCACATCGGTTCTGACGTCGCGGCTTCTACTCGCAACCCCAAGGTCCGTCAACCCCGAAGCGGCAAATATTGCGCCCAACCGGAGGCTGGGCAGCCATGCGAAAAACGCATGTAATTTTCTTGCGCCTTTTTTCAAGAGCGAGGAAGAAAGTGACCGGCTTGCGGCTGTCTTCCCGGCCTGCTTCGTGTCAAAAGGCGGCTTGAGCCGGACAATCTCCCGGTAAAACGAGGAATCAGCCCGTGAACGACAATGAGGAACGGCCGGTCACCATCATCACCGGACGGGTCTGGCGCAAGAAAGGCGGCAAGCCGGAAGGCGTGCACGTGATGCTGGTGGCGCCCGACGATGATTCTGCCGTGCGCCGCGCGCTCGAATCGCTCGCGGCGGAAGGATTCGCGGAGGCCGAGCTCGACCAGATCGGCGACATGGAAGGCGAGCCCGACGAGGAGCCGCATCTGTCGGCCTATCAGGGCGCACTCGAAGGCGAGGTCTCAATCGTCACCTTCGACGAGCCGTCCTAATCGCCTGCGGCTGAACATCCCTCCCGCCTCACCTAAACAACCTGACCAGCCATTTTTCTTCCTCTCCGGAGTTCTCATGACCAGTACCCCCATCAAGCTCGGCATTGTCGGTGTGGGCAAGATCGTTCGCGACCAGCACCTGCCGGCGGTCGCCAAGGACGATGCCTATCATCTCGTCGCCGCGGCGAGCCGCCACGGCAAGGTCGATGGGATCGCAAACTACCCGAGCATCGAAGCGATGCTTGCGGCCGAGCCCAGCCTCGATGCGGTCTCGCTCTGCATGCCGCCGCAATTCCGCTACGATGCCGCGCGCACCGCGCTGGAAGCGAAAAAGCACGTGTTCCTCGAAAAGCCGCCGGGCGCGACGGTGAGCGAGGTCGAGCACCTCAAGGCGCTTGCCGACAAGAACGGCGTCACGCTCTTCGCCAGCTGGCACTCCCGCTATGCGCCGGCCGTCGAGGCCGCGCGCAGCTTCCTCGCTTCGGCCAGGCTGACCTCGGCCGCCATCAACTGGAAGGAAGACGTACGCCGCTGGCATCCGAACCAGGAATGGATCTGGGAGCCCGGCGGCTTCGGGGTGTTCGACCCGGGCATCAACGCACTGTCGATCGCCACGCATATCCTGCCGCCGATGTTCATCACTTCGGCCGTGCTCGATTTTCCCGAGAACCGCGCGGCGCCGGTCGCGGCGCATGTCGCCTTCCGCACCTCGAACAGCCTGCCGGTGATGATGGATCTCGACTGGCTGCAGACCGGCCCGCAAAGCTGGGACATCGTTGCCGAGACCGACAAGGGCAGGATGGTGTTGTCCGGCGGCGGCGCCAAGCTCGCCGTCGATGGCAAGACCATCCACGACGAGCCGGAGGCCGAATATCCGATGCTCTACAAGCGCTTCGCCGAGATCGTTCGCGCAGGCATTTCCGATGTCGATCTCGCGCCGCTGCAGCACGTCGCCGATGCCTTCATGCTAGGCAAGCGCAATGTGGTCGAGGCGTTTTTCGACTGAGGCAGCGGCAAAGCGTCGAGGCGAACGGCAATCTCACGCGACGATCGCGATGGCAAAACCGTCATAACCCTTGGTGCCGACGGTCTGTATGGCGGTGCCGTCCAGCCGCTTCTCGCCGCCGATAAACGAGAACGCCTCGCGAGCGCCTTCAACATTGGCGTCCCCGCTATTCTTTTTCACGACCGCGCCGTCGCGGATGACGTTGTCGCAGACGATGACCGTGCCCGAGCGCGACAGCTTCATCGCCCAGTTCAGATAATTCGGGTTGTTGGGCTTGTCGGCGTCGATGAAAATCAAGTCGAACGCACCGGCATTTTCGTCCGCCAATGCGGCAAGAGATTGAAGCGCGGGACCGACCCGCAGGTCGACCTTGCCGGAAACCCCTGCCCGCTCGAAATTCGAGCGCGCGACCTTGGCGTGGTGCGGGTCTAGCTCCAGCGTCACGACCTTGCCGTCCGCCGGCAATCCCCTCGCCATCCAGATGGTCGAGTAGCCGCCCAGCGTGCCGACCTCCAACACGGTTCTCGCGCCGCGGATGCGCACTAGCAGCGACAGCAGCTTGCCTTGCGCGGCCGAGACGTCGATCGCCGGCAGGCCCTGATCGCGGTTGGCCTTTAGCACTGCATCCAGCACGGGATCCGCTTCGAAAAGAGAGGAAACAATGTATTCGTCGACGGCCGTCCAGATCTTGCTGCTCATAGCTCTTCCTCGTTGGTGAAGCCAAAATGCAAGAAGGGGCCGCGTGGGCCCCTTCTCTTCGTTTGTCATATCATGCCGCTTACTGCGCGGCGTTGACCATGTCGGTCAGCATCGGCTCGGCGACCTCGACACCGGAGGCCTTGCGGCGCTCGTCGATGATGAGCTCGTCGCGCGAGGTGGCGATGCGCCTTATCTGGCTCATCGTGCCGCCGGTGCCGGCCGGGATCAGGCGGCCGACGATGACGTTTTCCTTCAGGCCCTGCAGCATGTCGGTCTTGCCGGCAACCGCCGCCTCGGTGAGCACCCTGGTCGTCTCCTGGAAGGAGGCGGCCGAGATGAAGGACGGCGTCTGCAGCGAGGCCTTGGTGATGCCGAGCAGCACCGGCTGACCTTCGGCCGGCTTCTTACCGTCCTCGATCAGGCGCTCGTTGACCTCTTCCAGCTCGATCACGTCGACGTGGTCGCCCGGGATGTAGGTCGAGTCGCCCTGCGTGGTGATCTCGACCTTCTGCAGCATCTGGCGAACGATCACCTCGATGTGCTTGTCGTTGATCGACACGCCCTGCAGACGGTAGACCTCCTGGATTTCGTTGACGAGGTAGGAGGCCAGCGCCTCTACGCCCTTGATCGCCAGGATGTCGTGCGGCGCCGGATTGCCGTCGAGGATGTAGTCGCCCTTCTCGATGACGTCGCCGTCCTGGAGATGGAACGGCTTGCCCTTCGGGATCAGATACTCCACCGGCTCGAGCGTCGAGTCATGCGGCTCGATGATGATGCGGCGCTTGTTCTTGTAGTCGCGGCCGAAGCGGATCGTGCCATCGATCTCGGCGATGATGGCGTGATCCTTCGGACGACGAGCCTCGAACAGTTCCGCAACGCGCGGCAGACCACCGGTGATGTCCTTGGTCTTGGCGCTTTCCATCGGGATACGCGCCAGCACGTCGCCAGGCTTCACATGGGCGCCCGGCTCGACCGAGAGGATGGCCTCGACCGAGAGCAGGAAGCGCGCATCGCCGCCCTTCGACAGCTTGCCGACCTTGCCCTTGGCGTCCTGGACGACGATCGCGGGCTTCAGGTCGCTGCCGCGCGGCGTCGAACGCCAGTCGATGACCTCACGCTTGGTGATGCCGGTCGACTCGTCGGCCGTTTCCTGAACGGAGATGCCGTCGACCAGATCCTCGAACGCCACCCTGCCCTCGATTTCGGTGAGGATCGGGCGGGTATAGGGATCCCACTCGGCGATACGCTGGCCGCGCTTCACCTTGTCGCCATCGTCCACGAAGATACGCGAACCATAGGCAACGCGGTGCGTGGCGCGCTCCTTGCCGGTCTCATCGAGGATGAGCACCGCCATGTTGCGGCCCATGACCATCTGCTGGCCTTCCGAATTGCGCACCACGTTGCGGTTGCGGATCTGCACCTTGCCCTCATAGGAGGCTTCAAGGAACGAGGAATCCACCACCTGCGCCGTGCCGCCCATGTGGAAGGTACGCATGGTGAGCTGGGTGCCCGGCTCGCCGATCGACTGCGCCGCGATGACGCCGACGGCCTCGCCCTGGTTGACAGGGGTACCGCGGGCCAGGTCGCGTCCGTAGCAGACCGCGCACACGCCGGTCCTGACCTCGCAGGTCAGCGCCGAGCGGATGCGGACCGACTGCACGCCGGCCTTCTCGATCTGCTCCACGTCGCGCTCGTCCATCAGCGTGCCGGCCTTCACCAGCAGTTCGCCGCTGACCGGATGGTTGATGTCGTCGAGCGCGGTGCGGCCGAGCACGCGCTGGCCAACCGAGGCGACAACCTGACCGGCATCGACGATCGGCTGCATGGTGAGGCCCTTGTCGGTGCCGCAATCCAGCGAATTGACGATGCAGTCCTGCGCCACGTCGACGAGACGGCGGGTGAGGTAACCCGAGTTCGCCGTCTTCAAGGCGGTATCGGCCAGACCCTTGCGGGCGCCGTGGGTCGAGTTGAAGTACTCGAGCACGGTGAGGCCTTCCTTGAAGTTCGAGATGATCGGCGTCTCGATGATTTCACCCGAGGGCTTAGCCATCAGGCCGCGCATGCCGGCGAGCTGACGCATCTGGGTGGGCGAACCGCGCGCGCCCGAATGCGACATCATGTAGATCGAGTTCATCGGCTTCTGACGGCCGTTGTCCTCGAACTCCACCGCCTTGATGCGCGCCATCATCTCGTCGGCGACCTTTTCCGAGCACTTGGCCCAGGCGTCGACGACCTTGTTGTACTTCTCGCCCTGCGTGATCAGGCCGTCATTGTACTGCTGCTCGTATTCCTTGGCCAAAGCCTCGGTGTCGGAAACAAGCTTCAGCTTGGTGTCCGGAATGACCATGTCGTCCTTGCCGAACGAAATGCCGGCACGGCAGGCATGCGCAAAGCCGAGCGCCATGATGCGGTCGCAGAAGATAACCGTCTCCTTCTGACCGCAGTGGCGGTAGACGGTATCGATCATCTTGGAGATGTTCTTCTTGGTCATCTCCTGGTTGGCGATGTCGTACGGAACGTTGACGTTCTTCGGCAGAAGCTCACCGATGATCATGCGGCCAGGCGTGGTGTCGTAGATCTTCGACACGACCTTGCCTTCGGCGTCGACGGAGCGGAAGCGGCCCTTGATCTTGGCGTGCAACGTCACGGCCTTGGTTTCCAGCGCGTGCTGGAGCTCGCCCATGTCGGCAAACACCATGCCTTCGCCCGGCTCGTTCTGGTTGACGATCGACAGATAGTAGAGACCGAGAACCATGTCCTGCGACGGCACGATGATCGGCGCGCCGGAGGCCGGGTGCAGGATGTTGTTGGTCGACATCATCAGGACGCGGGCTTCAAGCTGCGCTTCCAGCGACAGCGGCACGTGGACCGCCATCTGGTCACCGTCGAAGTCGGCGTTGAAGGCGGTGCAGACCAGCGGATGCAGCTGGATCGCCTTGCCTTCGATCAGGGTCGGCTCGAACGCCTGGATGCCGAGGCGGTGCAGCGTCGGCGCACGGTTCAACAGCACCGGATGCTCGCGGATGACCTCGTCGAGGATGTCCCAGACCTCCGGACGCTCCTTCTCGACCAGCTTCTTCGCCTGCTTGACGGTCGAGGAGAAACCCTTGGCGTCGAGACGGGCGTAGATGAAGGGCTTGAAGAGCTCGAGCGCCATCTTCTTCGGCAGACCGCACTGATGCAGTTTCAGCTCCGGACCGGTCACGATGACCGACCGGCCGGAATAGTCGACGCGCTTGCCGAGCAGGTTCTGGCGGAACCGGCCCTGCTTGCCCTTGAGCATGTCGGACAGCGACTTCAGCGGACGTTTGTTGGCGCCGGTGATGACGCGGCCGCGGCGGCCGTTGTCGAACAGCGCGTCGACGGCTTCCTGCAGCATGCGCTTTTCATTGCGCACGATGATGCCGGGCGCGCGCAGCTCGATCAGCCGCTTCAAGCGGTTATTGCGGTTGATGACGCGGCGATAGAGATCGTTGAGATCGGACGTGGCGAAGCGGCCGCCGTCCAGGGGAACCAGCGGACGCAGGTCCGGCGGGATCACCGGAACCACCTTCATGATCATCCATTCCGGACGGTTGCCGGATTCCATGAAGTTCTCAACGACCTTGAGCCGCTTCAAGTACTTCTTTTGCTTGAGCTCGGAGGTGGTCGAAGCCAGCTCCGAACGCAGGTCGCCGGCAATCTTCTCCAGGTCCATGCCGGCAAGCAGGTCATGGATAGCCTCGGCGCCGATCATGGCGGTGAAAGAGTCCTCGCCATACTCGTCGACGGCAAGCATGTACTCTTCCTCGCTGAGGAGCTGGTTCTCCTTCAGCGCGGTGAGGCCGGGCTCGGTGACGATGTAGTTTTCGAAGTAGAGCACGCGCTCGATATCCTTGAGCGTCATGTCGAGCAGCGTGCCGATGCGCGAGGGCAGCGACTTCAGGAACCAGATATGGGCGACGGGCGCGGCGAGCTCGATGTGGCCCATGCGCTCGCGGCGAACACGCGACAGCGTGACTTCGACGCCGCACTTTTCGCAGATGACGCCCTTGTACTTCATGCGCTTGTACTTGCCGCACAGGCACTCATAGTCCTTGATCGGGCCAAAAATGCGCGCGCAGAACAGGCCGTCACGCTCCGGCTTGAAGGTGCGGTAGTTGATGGTCTCCGGCTTCTTGATCTCGCCGAACGACCAGGACAGAATCTTCTCTGGGCTGGCAAGCGAGATCCTGATGGAATCGAACACCTGCGCAGGCGCCTGCGGGTTGAAGAGATTCATGACCTCTTGGTTCATGCCGTTCTCCTTTTCGGGGTCCTCGATAACCCCTTGCATCGATCGCGGACGACTTGTCCGCAGAATGGCCGGTCGAACCGGCCGAAGATTTCTTGGTTGAGCATGATCCTGGCCGAAAACCGGTGGCCACTTTTCGGGATCATGCTCGGGGCACGCCGCGTCTTTGAGCGCGGCGCGCCACAGGCTTACTCGGCCGCGTCGGGCAGACGCGTCGGGGTCTCTTCGACCTGGGTGTTCTCCAGCTCCACGTTGAGGCCGAGCGAACGCATTTCCTTGACGAGAACGTTGAAGCTCTCCGGAATGCCCGCCTCGAACGTGTCGTCGCCGCGCACGATCGCCTCGTAGACCTTGGTGCGGCCGGCGACGTCGTCCGACTTCACCGTCAGCATTTCCTGCAGCGTGTAGGCTGCGCCGTAGGCTTCGAGCGCCCAGACCTCCATTTCGCCGAAGCGCTGGCCACCGAACTGCGCCTTGCCGCCCAGCGGCTGCTGGGTGACGAGCGAGTACGGACCGATCGAACGCGCGTGGATCTTGTCGTCGACCAGGTGATGCAGCTTGAGCATATAGATATAGCCCATCGTCACCTTGCGATCGAACGGCTCGCCGGTGCGGCCGTCATAGAGCTGCGACTGACCGCTGGTGTGCAGGCCAGCCTGCTCCAGCATGGTGTTGATGTCGGCCTCATGCGCGCCGTCGAACACCGGGGTCGCGATGGAGACGCCGCGGCGCATCTGCTCGCTCAGGCGAACGATGCTCTCGTCGTCATACTCGCGGATCGGCTCGTTGCGGTCGTTGGCCGGCATGAAGCTTTCCAGCGTCTTGCGCAGCGGCTTGATGTCGCCGCCACCCTTATACGCGTCGATCAGCTCGCCGATCTTCCTGCCCATGCCGGCGCAAGCCCAGCCCAGATGCGTTTCCAGGATCTGGCCAACATTCATGCGGCTCGGCACACCCAGCGGGTTGAGCACGATGTCGGCATGCGTGCCGTCCTCGAGGAAAGGCATGTCCTCGACCGGAACGATGCGCGACACGACACCCTTGTTGCCGTGACGGCCGGCCATCTTGTCGCCCGGCTGCATCTTGCGCTTCACCGCCACGAAGACCTTGACCATCTTCATGACGCCCGGAGGCATTTCGTCGCCGCGCTGCACCTTCTCGACCTTGTCCATGAAGCGCTGCTCGAGCGCCTTCTTGGACTCGTCGTATTGGCCGCGCAGAGCCTCGAGCTCGCCCTGGAGCTTCTCGTTCTCCACGGCGAACTGCCACCACTGCGAACGCGGATACTCGTCGAGCGTGTCCTTCGACAGCTTCGAGCCCTTCTTGAAGCCCTTCGGTCCTGCGATCGCTTCCTTGCCGACCAGCACGTCGGAGAGACGCGCATAGACGTTGCGATCCAGGATCGCCTGTTCGTCGTCGCGGTCCTTGGCCAGACGCTCGATCTCCTCGCGCTCGATCGCCATCGCGCGCTCGTCCTTCTCCACGCCGTGGCGGTTGAAGACGCGCACTTCGACGACCGTGCCGAAGGTGCCCGGGGGCATGCGCATGGACGTGTCGCGAACGTCCGAGGCCTTTTCGCCGAAGATGGCGCGCAGAAGCTTTTCTTCCGGCGTCATCGGGCTTTCGCCCTTCGGCGTGATCTTGCCGACCAGGATGTCACCCGGCTGCACTTCCGCGCCGATATAGACGATGCCGGCTTCGTCGAGGTTCTTCAGCGCCTCTTCCGAAACGTTCGGAATGTCGCGCGTGATTTCCTCCGGCCCGAGCTTGGTGTCGCGCGCCATGACCTCGAACTCCTCGATGTGGATCGAGGTGAAGACGTCGTCGGCCACGATGCGCTCGGAGAGCAGGATCGAGTCCTCGTAGTTGTAGCCGTTCCACGGCATGAACGCGACCAGCACATTGCGGCCGAGCGCCAGATCGCCGAGCTCGGTCGACGGGCCATCGGCAATGATGTCGCCCTTGTTGACGCGGTCGCCCATGCGCACCAGCGGACGCTGGTTGATGCAGGTGTTCTGGTTCGAACGCTGGAACTTCATCAGCCGGTAGATGTCGACGCCGGATTTGCCGGGATCGAGATCTTCCGTGGCGCGGATGACGATACGGGTGGCGTCCACCTGGTCGACCACGCCGCCGCGGCGGGCGCCGATGGCCGCGCCCGAGTCACGGGCGACGACCGGCTCCATGCCGGTGCCGACGAACGGCGCTTCGGCGCGCACCAGCGGCACGGCCTGACGCTGCATGTTCGAGCCCATCAGCGCGCGGTTGGCGTCGTCGTTCTCGAGGAACGGAATGAGCGCCGCCGCGACGGACACCATCTGCTTCGGCGAGACGTCCATAAGGTCGACGTTCTCGCGCGGCGCCATCATCACTTCGCCGGCGTTACGGCAAATGACGAACTCGTCGACGAAGCTGCCATTCTTGTCGAGCTCGGCGTTGGCCTGCGCGACATAGTGCTTGGCCTCTTCCATCGCCGACAGGTAGACGACCTCATTGGTCAGCTTGCCGTTCACGATCTTGCGGTACGGACTTTCGATGAAGCCGTATTTGTTGACGCGGGCGAAGGTGGCCAGCGAGTTGATCAGACCGATATTCGGGCCTTCCGGCGTCTCGATCGGGCAGATACGGCCGTAATGCGTCGGGTGCACGTCGCGCACCTCGAAACCGGCGCGCTCGCGGGTCAGACCGCCCGGTCCAAGCGCCGACAGGCGACGCTTGTGGGTGATCTCCGACAGCGGGTTGGTCTGGTCCATGAACTGCGACAGCTGCGAGGAACCGAAGAACTCGCGCACGGCCGCCGCGGCCGGCTTGGCGTTGATCAGGTCCTGCGGCATGACCGTGTCGATCTCGATCGAGGACATGCGTTCCTTGATCGCGCGCTCCATGCGCAGCAGGCCGACGCGGTACTGGTTCTCCATGAGCTCGCCGACCGAACGCACGCGGCGGTTGCCGAGATTGTCGATGTCGTCGATCTCGCCCTTGCCGTCACGCAGCTCGACCAGCGTCTTGACCACGGCCAGGATGTCTTCCTTGCGCAGCACGCGCACGGTGTCCTCGGCCTTGAGCTCGAGGCGCATGTTCATCTTGACGCGGCCGACGGCCGACAGGTCGTAGCGCTCGCTGTCGAAGAACAGCGAGTTGAACATGGCTTCGGCGGTCTCGAGCGTCGGCGGCTCGCCCGGGCGCATGACGCGGTAGATATCGAACAGCGCGTCCTGGCGGCTCTCGTTCTTGTCGACGTTGAGCGTGTTGCGGATGTAGGCGCCGACATTGACGTGGTCGATGTCCAGGATCTGGATCTCGTCCTCGCCGGTGCCGAGCAGCACCTTCAGCGTCTTGTCGTCGATCTCGTCGCCGGCTTCGAGGAAGATCTCGCCGGTGGCGTAGTTGACGATGTCCTCGGCAAGGTAGTTGCCGAGCAGGTCCTCGTCGGTTGCCTTGATGGCCTTGAGACCCTTTTCGCCCAGCTGGCGGGCCTGGCGGGCGGTGATCTTCTTGCCGGCCTCGACAACGACTTCACCCGTGTCAGCGTCGACCAGGTCGCCGACGGCCTTGAGGCCGCGGAAACGCTCGACATTGAACGGAATGCGCCAGTGGTCGCCGGCGCGCTTGTAGGTGATCTTGTTGTAGAAGGTCGACAGGATCTCTTCGCCGTCCATGCCGAGCGCCATCAAGAGCGACGTCACCGGAATCTTGCGGCGGCGGTCGATGCGGGCGTGCACGACGTCCTTGGAATCGAACTCGATGTCGAGCCACGAGCCGCGATAGGGGATGACCCGCGCGGCAAACAGCAGCTTGCCCGACGAGTGCGACTTGCCCTTGTCATGGTCGAAGAAGACGCCCGGCGAACGGTGCATCTGCGAGACGATGACGCGCTCGGTGCCGTTGACGATGAAGGTGCCGTTCGACGTCATGAGCGGCATGTCGCCCATATAGACGTCCTGCTCCTTGATGTCCTTGATCGACTTCGCGCCGGTATCCTCGTCGATATCGAACACGATGAGGCGCAGCGTCACCTTGAGCGGCGCAGCATAGGTCAGGTCGCGCTGACGGCATTCGTCAACGTCGAATTTCGGTGCCTCGAACTCATACTTCACGAACTCCAGCATGGAGGAGCCGGAAAAGTCGGAGATCGGGAAGACCGACTTGAAAACGGCCTGCAGTCCTTCGTCCGGACGGCCGCCCCTGGGCTCGTCCACCATCAGGAACTGGTCATAGGATGCCTTCTGAACCTCGATGAGGTTCGGCATCTCCGCAACTTCCGGGATCTTTCCGAAGAACTTGCGTACGCGTCTGCGGCCATTGAAAGTCTGGGTCTGGGCCATCGTCGCTCCTTAGCTCTAAACTCGGGACGAACCTCGCCGCGGCTCGCCTTGCACCAACGGGCGGCCTCGGCGGCTGCCCCTATCTGTTTTTCCGGCCGCCCTTGCCACTCATTTGGCGGGGTACCGGCTAAAACGGGAGAAAACCCGTTTCCGGAAGGCCGCTTTTCGGCCCTCAGGAAAGAGGTTTTCAAACGCCTCGCGCAACAAAGCCTCCCTCTCGTCAAGGGAGGGGGCGGACGGCGCGAGACCGTCCGCCCTCGCCTAACAGGCTTACTTCAGCTCGACCTTGGCGCCAGCTGCTTCCAGCTGAGCCTTGAACTTGTCGGCGTCGGCCTTGGAAACGCCTTCCTTGACCGGCTTCGGAGCCGCTTCGACCAGGTCCTTGGCTTCCTTGAGGCCAAGGCCGGTGATGGCGCGGACTTCCTTGATGACGTTGATCTTCTGGGCGCCGGCGTCGGCGAGAACGACGTCGAATTCCGTCTTCTCTTCAACCGGCGCAGCGGCAGCGGCAGCACCACCGCCAGCGGCGGCAACAGCCACCGGAGCGGCGGCCGAAACGCCCCACTTCTCTTCCAGGAGCTTCGACAGCTCAGCCGCCTCGAGGACGGTCAGCTTCGAAAGGTCGTCTACGATCTTCGCGAGATCAGCCATTTTGATATTCCTTTAGTTGGTTCGAACGTGTGTTGTTGACAGCGAGGAACGGCCTCATGCCGCCTCGTCCTTCCGGGCGTAAGCGCCGATGACACGCGCGACCGAAGCCGCGGGCGCATTGACGATCTGGGCGATCCGGGTTGCCGGCGTGGCGATCATGCCAACCAGCCTGGCGCGCAGCTCATCGAGCGACGGCATCGTGGCGAGTGCCTTGACACCATCGGCGTTGAGCGAGGTCGGGCCCATCGCGCCGCCGAGAATGATTAGCTTGTCATTCCCTTTGGCGAAATCGGACGTGACCTTCGGCGCCGCAACCGGATCCTCCGAATAGGCGACCAGCGTCTGTCCCTTGAACAGATCGATGATCGATGCGGAGTCCGTGCCCTGAAGAGCGATCTTGGCGAGACGGTTCTTCGCGACTTTGACGGTTCCACCGGCGGCGCGCATCTTCGACCGAAGGTCGTTCATTTGCGCCACGGTGATACCGGCGTAGTGGGCCACGACGACTGAACCCGCGTTCGAGAACGCTTCGTTCAGGCCCGTGACGAGTTCGCGCTTTTCCGCTCTGTCCACTGCCTATCTCCAGTTGACCCCTGCCTCATTCTCGAGGTCAGAAGTCGGGTTGCCTTTTGCCGGCCGGGCCATCCAAAATCCTGGATCTCCCGAACGGCGCTCGAGGATCCTGCCCCCTTTTCGCCACACCGACGGCAAGCCGGCGATGTGCTGACAAAAGGCAAACACGGTTCGAACCTTTCATTGGAGCACTGGCTCCTTTGTCGGGTCTTCACCCGTCTCATGCAGGCCCACATGAATTAAGGCCCCCTTTTTGAACAAGGCTGGCCGCCTGCAATCTCGGACAGGATATCCGGAAACCTCTCGGCTCCCGGGTACCGGGCCGCCGACGGATCGGCGGTCCGGAATTCTTCAATGACCGGCCTTAAACCCGGTCAGACGACACTTACGACGCGGCGAGCGTCGCGATGTCGAGCTTGAGGCCAGGGCCCATCGTCGAGGTGACCGACACCTTCTTGACGTAGTTGCCCTTGGCGCCCGCGGGCTTCGCCTTGTTCACCGCATCGGCGAAGGCGCGGACATTCTCTTCCAACGCCTTGACGTCGAACGAGACCTTGCCGACGCCGGCCTGGACGATACCGGCCTTCTCGACGCGGAACTCGACGGCGCCGCCCTTCGAAGCCTTGACGGCTGCGGCCACATCGGTGGTCACGGTGCCGACCTTCGGGTTCGGCATCATGCCGCGCGGGCCGAGCACCTTACCCAGACGACCGACCAGCGGCATCATGTCCGGGGTCGCGATGCAGCGATCGAAATCGATCGTGCCCTTCTGGACGATGTCGACCAGGTCCTCGGCGCCAACGATATCGGCGCCGGCGGCCTTGGCTTCCTCGGCCTTGTCGCCACGGGCGAACACCGCGACACGCACCGAGCGGCCGGTGCCGTTCGGCAGATTGACCACGCCGCGGACCATCTGGTCGGCATGACGCGGATCGACGCCGAGATTCATCGAGATCTCGACGGTCTCGTCGAACTTCACCGTGGACCGGTCCTTGAGCAGCTGCAGCGCCTCGTTGAGGGCGTAAGCCTTGTTCGGATCGATGCCTTCGCGGCTCTTGGCAACACGCTTTGCAATCTTTGCCATGATCTTAGCCCACCACTTCCAGGCCCATCGAGCGGGCGGAGCCCTCGACCATGCGCATGGCCGCTTCGACGTCGTTTGCGTTCAAGTCCTTCATCTTCTGCTCAGCGATCGCGCGCACCTTGTCGCGGCTGATCGTGCCGACCTTTGACTTACCCGGCTCCTTGGAGCCCGACTTCAGGTTGGCGGCCTTCTTGAGGAAGTAGCTCACCGGCGGCGTCTTCATGACGAAGGTGAACGACTTGTCCTGGTAATAGGTGATGACGACCGGGATCGGCGACCCCTTCTCCATCTCCTGGGTCTGCGCGTTGAACGCCTTGCAGAACTCCATGATGTTGATACCGCGCTGACCAAGCGCCGGGCCGATCGGGGGCGACGGCGTGGCCGAGCCCGCGGCAACCTGGAGCTTGAGCTGGCCTGCAACTTTCTTAGCCATCTCTATTCCTGCCTTTTCTCATGCCGGCCCCTTTATCCGGGGAACGCCGGCGGTTGCAGTCTGGTGGTGCGGTTCCGACGGCCGGCTATGCCGCCTTCGCCTCCCACCCGTTCATGCGGCGCTTTAAGCAACCGCCCCTGGCACCTATCGGAGCAGGGAACCCGACGCCCTGCGGCGCGGGTATGCCACGCCTTTCGGCGCGGCTTACGGATCAGCCCTTTTCGACCTGTCCGAATTCCAGATCGACGGGCACGGCGCGCCCGAAGATCGAAACTTCCACCTTGAGGCGGGCCCGCTCCTCGTCCACTTCCTGGACGACGCCGTTAAACGACGCGAACGGACCGTCCGAAACGCGGATCGCCTCGCCGATCTCGAAGGTGACCGAAGGCTTCGGCCTCTCGACGCCTTCCTGGACCTGGTTCAGGATGCGCTGCGCCTCGGTCTCGGTGATCGGCACGGGCTTGGAGTCGCCCAGGAAGCCGGTGACCTTCGGCGTGTTCTTGACCAGCGAGAACACGGCATCGGTCAGATTGGCCTTCAAGAGCACATAGCCCGGGAAGAACTTGCGCTCGGCATCGACCTTGCGGCCGCGACGGATCTCGACGACCTTCTCGGTCGGGACCACGATCTGTTCGATGTCCCCCGACAGGCCCTTCTGCTTGGCCTTGTTCTCGATGTCCTCGGCGACCTTCTTTTCGAAGTTCGAATAGGCGTGGACGATATACCACCGCGCAGTCATTTCACGACCTCTCCGTAAACCGCCGAATTAATGCCCGAGACCCAGGATCCACTCGATCGCATAGCCCATCAGAATATCGGCAGCGAAGAAGAACAGCATCGCGATCACCGCGAATATCAGGACCATCACGGTCGAGATCATGGTTTCGCGCCGCGAAGGCCATGTCACCTTGGCCGTCTCCGCGCGAACCTGCTGGAGAAAGGTGAAGGGATTAGTGGTTTTCGAAGCCATGCGCCGCCTGTTTTCGAGACCCGTTGGCCGGGCCTCCTGGATGATCCCGCTGACCGGGACGTGCCGCCTGGGCTCTATGCGGCGCGAATCAGCGCCGCTATTTCACCCACGCAAATCAGACGCGTAAAGCCGGCTTCCCAGCTCCACGCGTCGCGTGTCTGTCTTGTCTACATAAAACCGATTCTTAATCCACGCAAGTGGCAAGGGTCCGCTTTATGTCTCAACGCCGCCTCGGAACCATCCAGTCGTCCCGTCCCGGCTATACGGGGCTTATGCCCGAATTTGCGTCATGTGGCAAGCCACCCGCCGATTTTCAACCGCGGAGGCCTCGTTTTGGCATTTGGAAAGATGGCACGGGCAGCAGGGCTCGAACCTACGACCTGCGGTTTTGGAGACCGCCGCTCTACCAACTGAGCTATGCCCGTGCATGCGCTTGTTCGGCGCAGGCGCTTCCTAAAAGCTTCCGTGCGCTCTGTAAAGAGCACTCCGATGCCGTTTTGGAAGCTTTGCCAGAAATCTGAATCGCGCAGCTGCCTGCAATCGATCGCGGGCGCCCGCGCCTACGACTTCCCGGCTGGCGGCTTGTAAGGTCCGCCCGGCACTCCCCAGCCCCAGGCCGGCATCGGCTCGGTCTCGGGATCGCAGGTCTCGCCCAGATTCGAATTCATCTTCGCCAGCCGCGATCCCCATTCGATATAGCCCATGAAGGCGGAGCGGAACTCGGGGTCGTCGGGCAGGCCGACCTCATCCGCCGCGTCGGCAAGGAGACTGATCCAGCGGCGGCGCTGCTCCTCGGTCAGATGCTTGCCGAGATGATGCATCACCATTTCGCGATGGCCGCCATGCGTCTCGCTATAGGTCTTCGGCCCGCCGAAGACTTCGCCGATGAAGGCAGCGACATGCGCCGGGTGATCCGGCGACATGTGCTCGAACACCGGACCGACGATCGGATCCGCCGCCACCTTGTCGTAAAAGGTCCGTGTCAGCCGGTTCAGCGCCTCGCTGCCGCCGGCCCATTCGTACAAAGTCGGGATGTCCTCGCTCATCGCCGCTCCTCCCCGTGCATACAGCAAGATAGCGTCAGCGCCCTGCCCCGCTCAACCTGCCTCGATGGCCAGTGCGCAGCTAGAGCATGATCCCGAACTGAAGGTCAGCGAATGCAAAAAGTGGGAACCCGTTTTTGGAGAAGATCATGCTCCAACAAAGAGTTAGATCAGGATGGCGATTCAACGAAACGCCATCCTGATCTAGAGTTTCGCCGGCGCCTTCGCCTCGGCATCGGCGGCCGGAAGAACGCGGCAATTGTCCGGCCTGGGCGCGGATCTGCAAATGGTGGCGCCGGTCAGCGCGTCCACCGATTGTGGCCCGGTCGTCAGTCCGAATGTCTTCAGTTCGTCCCGGCTGAGTTCCCTGTGCTTGGCATATTCGGCAGACTGCATGGCAACGAAAAAGCCTGAGCCGATCGCCATCTCGTCAAGATACGCCTTGACTTTGTCTTCGATGCCCATGGAATGCACCAGGAAATTCGCATTGGCGCCGACCAAACGCCGGACGCCGCCGGCGATCATCACCGCGCAAGCCGCATCGCATTCGGCGCCTGCATCGATGGTGAGGCCGGTATGGAACCCGTCAGGTGCGACGCACCCCACTTCGCCCGGATCGCAATCGAGAAAATCCGTTCGCGCGATCGCGACGTCCATCCTGCGCTCGCGGATCAGCCGGCCTGCGGCAAGCGCAGCCTGCACGTCTCCACCCGGCGAGTCGACGATGATGGGCAACGGGCGCTCCCGGATCGTATCGAGCAGCTGGCGCAACTTGTCGGCGGTACCTGCCGCGATCCTGCCTTCCGCCGAAATCCATTCCGGACAGTCGGGATTGCAAAGCGGATTGCTGCCCCGAACAAGGACGAAGCGCATTTCGTTGGCCTGCGGCGCGGGTGCGGGAACAGGGGCAATGGGTGAAGGCCCGGTTTCGACGGCTGCGACCGCGGCCGGCGCGCCGTTGGTGGGAATCTCGCGACAATTCGCCGGCGCCGGTTGGCGCTGGCAGATGGCTTTCTCGGTCAGCAGATCGAGCGAATCCAGGCTGGTGACGAGCTTCATCTCCAGCATGTCCTCGGGCTCGATCTGCCTGATGTCGCTGGCAGGCGTCGCCTTCATCACGCTGAGCACACCCTGCTCGACACCCATCTCCTTCAGATAGGCCGACAGCCGCTTCTCGACTGCCTTGCTCATCTCATAGGTCTTGTAGCTGCCGGCGCTCTTGCGACTGACGACCCTGGTGCTGACGATCTTCTTCTTGCCGCTCACGATCCGATAGGTCGTTCGGTAGAGCAGCTTCTCGCGCTGGTAGGTGGTGGTGATCTGATGGACGCCGAGATAGGCCCATTCGCCGACCACGCGGCGGATGCCGCCGGCAAACATCAGCGGACAGGCCGAATTGCACATCGCGCCGCTGTCATAAGCGACGCCGAAATAGGGCTGGTCCTTACCGTCATTGTCCCGGCAATTCTTCGTCCCCGGCGAGCAGCCGGAAAACTCCGTGATGCCGACCGCGATATCGAGCTTGTTCTTGCGGACCATGCGGCCAAGCTGCAGCGCGGCATCGACATTGCCGCCGGGAGAATTGACGACGATCGGCAATTGCCGCCCGCCAAGCGTCTTCAGCAGGCGTTTCAGCAGCGCCGGCGTGCCGGCCTCGATCGTGCCTTCGGCAGAAATCCATTCCGGGCAGTTCGGCTCGCAGCCCGGCGCGCTGCTGCGCACGACGACGAAACGCATCGGCGGACCGTAGTCCGGAGGCGTCTCCTTCGCGGCGGCGTTGAGGGTGGCCAGCCCTGCGGCAGCGGCCAATCCCAGCCGAAGCAGCTCGCGCCAACACCGCATGGTCTTTGAACGGAATGTTGAAACCACGTCTGGCAAGCCCCTCGGTACACCCATATTAGTTACGGTGACGGTGCTTGCAATAGAATTGAGCAGGTCAGGCCAATACTGCTGCCAAAGAAAAAGGGCGGCCCGAGGACCGCCCTTTCCTGCCGAACCGGCAAGTGCCGGATCGATTATTCCTTGATGGTGACGACGATGCCGGCACCGACGGTGCGGCCGCCTTCACGGATGGCGAAGCGCAGCTTCTCTTCCATCGCGATCGGCACGATCAGCTCGACGTCGACGGTGATGTTGTCGCCGGGCATCACCATCTCGGTGCCGGCCGGCAGCGTCACGATGCCCGTCACGTCCGTCGTGCGGAAGTAGAACTGCGGACGGTAGTTGGTGAAGAACGGCGTGTGACGGCCGCCCTCGTCCTTGGTCAGGATGTAGGCTTCGGCCACGAACTTCTTGTGCGGCTTGACCGAACCGGGCTTGGCCAGAACCTGGCCGCGCTCCACACCCTCGCGGTCGATACCGCGCAAGAGCGCGCCAATGTTGTCGCCGGCCTGACCCTGGTCGAGCAGCTTGCGGAACATTTCCACGCCCGTGCAGGTCGTCTTGACGGTCGGACGGATGCCGACGATCTCCAGCTCCTCGCCGACCTTGACCACACCGCGCTCGACGCGGCCGGTCACAACCGTGCCGCGGCCCGAGATCGAGAACACGTCCTCGATCGGCATCAGGAACGGCTTGTCCAGCGGACGAACCGGCGTCGGGATGTAGGCATCGACCTGAGCCATCAGCTCGCGGATGGCGTCCTCGCCGATGGTCTTGTTGGAGTCTTCAAGAGCAGCCAGAGCCGAGCCCTTGACGATCGGAATGTCGTCGCCGGGGAACTCGTTCTTCGACAGAAGCTCGCGAACCTCGAGCTCGACCAGCTCAAGCAGCTCGGCGTCGTCGACCTGGTCGACCTTGTTCAGGAACACCACGATCGAGGGCACGCCGACCTGGCGGGCCAAGAGGATGTGCTCGCGGGTCTGCGGCATCGGGCCATCGGCGGCCGAAACCACCAGGATCGCGCCGTCCATCTGCGCGGCACCCGTGATCATGTTCTTCACATAGTCGGCGTGGCCGGGGCAGTCGACATGGGCATAGTGACGGTTGGCCGTCTCATACTCGACATGCGCCGTCGAGATCGTGATGCCGCGCGCCTTCTCTTCCGGCGCTGCGTCGATCTGGTCATAGCGCTTGTATTCGCCAAAATACTTCGTGATCGCCGCCGTCAGCGACGTCTTGCCATGATCGACGTGGCCGATCGTGCCAATGTTCACATGCGGCTTGGTGCGCTCGAATTTACCTTTTGCCATAGTCTCTTTCCTTGGACGG
Organism: Mesorhizobium sp. CA8; assembly: GCF_020164955.1. Classification (GTDB taxonomy): domain Bacteria; phylum Pseudomonadota; class Alphaproteobacteria; order Rhizobiales; family Rhizobiaceae; genus Mesorhizobium. The sequence continues at coordinate 209,452 of NZ_JAIUHG010000001.1, read as the reverse complement.
CCTTGACCTTCAGTTCAGTCGAATGCGGGGCGATTAGCGACAACGGCCGAAAAACACAAGTACCTTGTGGCTGAGCGGATTGCCGCTCGACCCGAACCAATGGTCGATTTCACGAGATATGGCGCGGATATAGGGCTGCGGTGCATAAAATCAAAGGCTCCCGCCTGGCCCATTGCCGCCGCGACGCCGCTCTGATCTTGTCGGCGGATGCAGTTCATTCCATCCAATCTCCGCGGTCCGCTGTTCATGATCATCTCGACGGGATCCTATCTCGTCAACGACACGATGATGAAGCTCGCGACCACCGGACTGCCGCCTTATGAAGTGCTCCTGCTGCGGGGTGCTGCCGCGACTCTGTGGGGCGTGCCGCTGCTTCTGATGCTGGGCTATGCCAGGCAGATCGCCCTGCTCTTCGAGCGCAAGGTGCTGCGCCGCAACCTGTTCGAGCTCCTGGCGATCCTGTGTTACGTCGTGGCTTTAGCCAACATGCAGATCGCGGATTCCACCGCGCTCGGGCAAGTCACACCGCTCATCGTGCTGGTCGGTTCCTCGATGCTGTTCGGCGAAAACATCGGCGCCATGCGCATGGCGCTGATCGGTCTCGGCTTTGTCGGGGCGCTCATGGTGGCGCAGCCGACCATGCAGGGCATTTCGGCCTATGCGCTGCTGGCGCTCGGCAACGCCGCCTTCGCGGCGGTGCGCGACCTTGCCGGGCGCAAGGTGGGTGCCGAGGTGCCGGGCATGATCGTCGCCATCTCCGCAGTCCTGGTGGTGCTGGTCGGCTCAGGCGCGGCGCATCTCGTCTCCGAGCAATGGGTGATGCCCGAAGGACATCATTTGCTCCTGATCGCCGGCGCCGGCCTATTCCTGATCTTCGGCCATTTCTTCATCTTCATGGCCTACCGGGTTGGGCCGACGAGTGCGGTCGCGCCCTTTTATTACTGCTTCACCGTCTGGGCAGTTATTTCGGGCTTGCTGGTGTTCCGACAGTTTCCCAACGCGCTCGCCGTCTGCGGCATCCTGCTGGTCATGGCCAGCGGCCTCATCATCGTCTCACTCGACGAAAGAAAACGCCGGCTGGCCATGGTCGCCTGACGGCGCGCTTCCAGCCTGGGTCGACCCGACCGGGTCGACCTCCAGCGGCCTACTGGCTGATCCCTGGCCTTCTACAGCGTGCGCTTGCCGGAAATCTGGTGATAGGCCCAAAGCACGACGATCGAGCCGATCACGGCCACGATCAGGCTCCAGATGTTGAGACCCGTGACACCCGCCGAGCCGAAGGCGCTGAAGATCAACCCGCCGACGATGGCGCCGACAATGCCGAGCACGATATCCATGATCATGCCCTGGCCTGTCTTGTTGACGATCTTGCTGCCGATGAACCCGGCGATAAGGCCGAGAATGATCCAACTGATGATGCCCATAATTCCCTCCAAAATTCCCCCGCCGCCCCAATCATGTTCATATGATTGTCAAAAGCTCAAGTCAGCTTGAAATTCCGTCCGTTTGCGCCATTCTGGGGCCGGGCGGACTTGGCTGGATAAGGAGATCCATTATGGGCCTTTTCGACAATGCCGTTCCGGGCGGCAACATCACCAAACCCCTGATGATCGCGCTCGGCGCGCTTCTGGTCGGCAAGATGCTGAGCGGCAGAAGCGAAGAGGCGGCCGCGCCGCAAGCGCCGGCGCCGACGCCTGCGGGAACCGACGCGTCCGCCGATGGCGGCCTGCTCGGCGGTCTCGGCGGCCTGCTCGACAAGCTCAAGAACGCTGGCCACGGCAATGTCGCCGACTCCTGGGTCGGCACCGGCCAGAACCAACCGATCAACCCGGGTGATCTCGGCTCGGCGCTCGGGCCCTCGGTGATCCGCGAGATCGCGCAGCGCGCCGGGATGAACGAGCAGGAATTGCTGCAGCAGCTCTCCACGGCGCTGCCCGGCATCGTCGACAAGCTGACGCCGAACGGCCAGATCCCGCAGCACCATCAGGTTGCTTCGGCCTTCAACAGCTAACAGGCTAGATGAAATGAAGACGCTGCGCCTCTCGGCGCGCGGCGTTTTCTTTGGGGCATGCGAGGAGGAAATCTGGAGCGGGTAGCGGGAATCGAACCCGCATATTCAGCTTGGAAGGCTGTAAAACTTCAACGCTTTCAATGGCTTTAGCTGCAAAACTGGGCTATATTGGACCTGAAATTATCCATTGAAACCAATGGGCCTGTAAAACTGATGACCAGCTATTTTGAGCAGCGAATTAAGGAAGTCCGGGCCGGTGCCAACCTTCGCGAACTGGCCGCCACCCGACGCAAATACGTCACCCGGGAAACGACCCGGCACGGAAAGACGGTCTACTACTTTAGGCGAACGAAGACCGGGCCACGCCTCCGGCTTCCCGATCCTGATAAGGTCGATCCGTCGGTCTTCAACATCGCATATGAGGCTGCGCTGAAGGGTCGGCGCACATCGGAGCCGAAGTCACCTGCCCCGCTGCGCGAAATGAGCGGCGAGGCGGGCAGTCCTGGCTATGTGTATTTCCTCCGCATGGGCAACAGCCTGAAGATCGGGTTCTCGCGCAAGGTAGGGCAGCGCCTCCGATCAATCCAGACTGCGTGTCCTGAGCCCGCCGAGATTATCAAGATCATCCCGGGAACCGATCAGACCGAAAGGTACTTCCACGCGCATTTTGCCGCGCACAGGCTGTCCGGCGAATGGTTCAGACTTGACGGCGATCTCGCGGCCTTCGTGGCTCGCTAACCCGCCTCAAAAGCCTCAACAAGGAAGAGAGAGATGAGCGAGATCGACAAACTGCTAGCCGAGGCAAAAGAGCGGATTGCCCGCATGACACCAGAGCAGCGCGAGGAAATGTTCGCGGCTCAGCGCCGGTCATGGGTGCGCGGGATGACGGCGCGTTGCGAACACGGCTGGGCTGACTTCGAACAATGCCCCGATTGTCGCGGCTGGCGATCTCCCCAATCATCACAGGAGCTAGACCATGGCGAGTGAGATGCCGGAAGACATCCGAACCGCAGCGCGGCAATTCGCCAGCGATTTTGACCAATGGCTGAAAGCCGGCAACTCGTTTGGCCATCTGTCAGAGCATGCGGTTGATGGGCTGGCGGATACTATCGCCCAAGCCCTCCTGTCAAACGAACTAGACCCAGAAATAGGCTTCCCCTCTGATGAACTTCTGAGGCGCGTCCATCTCGATGTTGAAACCAGAGGCCGCAAAAACCCAGAGTTTGCAGTAAGCGTTCACCATCGCAACATCGTTCTGTCGGCCGTCGCGCACGCCCTCCGAAAGCGTGATTGCTCTTGGGGGGAATGGCGTGAAGCATGCGGGTGGCCGCGGGGGAGCGAAGATTGCGAATGCTACCGCCCCGGCGACTGTGACGGCTCATGCACTCATCCGCCGTCACGCTGCGAAACGAACCTCGTTGGTGGTATGGGCGAATGCCTCTCATGCGGCGCGGCTCAAGGCGAGCACTGCAAAGGCGAGCACTGCAAAGGCGAGCACTGCAAAGGCGAGATCAGGTGATGAAGCGTACATATTGCCAATGCAAGAACACGAAAACCAGCGATCCATGCATCGTGTGCGGCCATCCGAAATTCATCAGCCGCGAGTGGCTGCGGCGCAAGCTTGAGGAAGATGGCGAAGAGGGTGAGATCGGAGCTGGCTTCGAGCTATTCCCGCTCCCGGAGCCGCCGGTCCGGTAATAGGAGTGGGGGATGTGACCTATTCGCCCCCGCTCCTGGCATATGGTGATTTCAAATCCGGCTTCCGGCTATTATCCACATGAATGGTGATGCCGACGTTCCTGGAGCCGCAGAGGCTACATCGAAGCAATGGCACCAGATCACCATGCATCGCGCCGTGGTCGGGCCCGAGCTTGTCGCGGAGAGCATGCAGGTCGAGTTCCCGGCCGGGAGAGTAGCATGTGGGGTTGTTGCACCACGCGCATATTCTCTCGCCGCGGTCTATGCGCTCTTGGATGGTGCTCATGGAGCCGAGTGTAGCAGATGGCTCTTGAAAAGAGGCGGCAGAAGTGCGATTCTAAGATGTATGCTAGTGATCGCGAGGCTCTACCGCCTCTCATTCGGTTGCTGATCATCTCAGGGCCGCCTCTCCGCTGCAAACGGTTTGGCGGCCTTTCACTTTCTCCTGCGCGAACTTTGAAGAACATGACTGCTCAGCGGCGAGCATGTCGAAAAAGCTTTCAACGGTTTGGGGTATATCATTCCTCCCGAAAGTCCTGCATTGTCGCATGGCGAAGCTTGTGCTCGCCGCGAAGGAATCTGACCCGGCCCGTGATGCCGGGCTTCACCCATTCGATGTCAGGGCCTCTGGCGACAGTAGGGACACCATTCCGTGGCTTCACGGCTCTGCCCTGCTCCACCCGCTTCCAAAGCCGCTCCCTAATGCCCGCAGGAAGCGTGACGGCCGCGCCACCGGCATACTTGCCATCTTTCGCCATCAAGGCCACCACAGGCTTGCCCGGCTCCCGCTTGATGCCCAGCAGCTCGAAGTCCCCAACCTCCCAGCACTTCGTCTTGACCCAGGCGTCCATCTTGCCGGAACGGTATAGACTCTCCCGACGCTTCGACACCATACCCTCAAGGCCCATCTTCTCAACTGCCTTGAAGAACTCTGCACCGCCACCCTCAACATGGTCCGAATATTGGATGATGCCCTTGGCTGGCTTGATGAGATTCCAGAGCTTTGCCTTGCGCTCGATAAGGGGTGTTGCGCGCAAATCCTCGCCATCAAGATAGAGGATGTCAAACGCCACGAACGCGAGCAGCTCGGCGTTCCATGTCATGCGGGAATGCATCTCGTGGAAGTTCGGCCGCCCGTCCGGTTCCGGCGCGATCATCTCGCCATCGAGAATGACGGATTTTGCGGGGAGATTTTCCGCCGCCTGGACGATCGGCCAATAGCGCTTGGACCAGTCATGGCCGTTCCTGGAGAATGCTCTGGCACCGGCCCAGTCCAGGATAACCTGCGTTCTGAACCCGTCATATTTGATCTCGTGCAGCCAGTCGTCGCTTATTGGTGGCTCTTCCACCTGGATGGGTTCCAGCGGCTTGATGAACCTAAGCCGGGGTTTCTCGTTACGCATTCAACACATACCTTACAACCGGGACTCAAGTTGGATGAGCCATATCGGTTCCAGGCATTTTAGCGAAATTTGATGGACGAGTGGTTATGAAGCTTTTGGAACTGCCCACGATCGGCAAGACGGGCAAACGTCACGGTGAGGAGCCCGTGAGCGAGATAGGTCACTTCATGGTCTGCCCTGTCTGCGGGCAAGCGTTCGATCGACGCGACTTAGGCCAAGTGCTGTACCACGCCGAGCCTTTGCATGAGCCCTTGGAAATCGATGCCTGATGAAGGTTGGTCCTTCGCTCATCCGGGGAGGATAGCAAGGGGCTGGGAGGGAAGGAAGATGCGAGGCGGCATTCGCGCCGCCTAAGCTGTGCCTGCACCGGCTACTACCACCTGCTTGGCTCAGCAAATTGAAGAACCGCGCTACCCGTGCGAGGGTCTACGTCGCACCGCAGACAGACCGAAGCCTCTCGCGCTAAGTCCCACTGATTTCTATAGCAAAATCAGGCGGATTCGTCTAGGATAATACGATGGCTTTGTTGCAATTTTCGCACCGCCTCTTTACGGAAATAGAGCTGCACGCCGTGATCGGCGCAACTCCACAGACCGGTAGCGTCGGCTTTGTGGAATAGCTCTCGCGCTAGCTCGTCTACCTCATCCGCTCCCGCTCCCATCTCAGGCTGCTCGCCGCTTGCGTCAGAAACTCCACCACATCCACAAAGCTCAGGTCGCATATCTTCAGTCCGTTGTGCAGGAGTTCATAGCTCGGGGTCTTTCCGTCCGGGCCCAGATCAACGCGGATACGAAGCTTGCTGTTGCTCATAGAACACCTGTCCACCGGCCATGCTCATTGAGCGACATGGCAATAGGCACGACCCGCCCGTGCATCAGGACCACGGTCCCAAGCTTTTCGGTGCCTTTGGAATACGAGAAGAACGGATGGCGAGGGTCCACCAGGCATCCCGTGAAGGCGCCCCAATAGAACTTCTCGCCGATCTTGATGTCAGGGGTGGCGACACCGATCCGTGAATGGAAGTGGCCGATGAGGAGGGAGAGATGCCGGCCATGTTCGGCGGGGATTTCCTCAACGATAACCCGCTTGAGCCCAGCGGTGTCACGGTGGCCGTGGCGGATGAGAATATCGCCCATGCGGATGGAGGTGTGCCAGCTCCAGCCAATTGGCGCATCAAGGAGGTCTTCCACCGGCCGCAGAAATGCCGCCGGCAATCGGCCACGTGTGCGAGCTTTGGCGATGCGCCCCTCAACGTGATTTGAGATGCATGAGACGCCTTCGGGAAACGCCGCATAGAAGGCCCGCATGAATGATTGGGCAGCGCCCCATTCGCTGTGGGGCTGGTCCGCCTCCGGTATCTTGGCGAAATCGGAGAGCCAATTCAGATCCACCTCATCACCGATGCAGACGATGTTGGTTGGCTTGAACTTGTCCCGGATAGCGCAGAGGAACGCCAACGCGTCGGGGTGATGTGCTGGCGCCTGGAGGTCGGGGACGATGAGGGTGGTCGCCTCGGGGATGGTTCTGGAGGTGTAGCCGCCGCGATCTGGATTGAAGGTGGCGGCTTGAATGAAGTTGCCCTTGACGAGGCGTTCATGGACGGCAGAGTATTGGACTTTCAATCGCCGTGCCGTTTCACGGATATTGCCGGTCTGGTCCCAATGGAATTTCAGATCGGCATCGGAGAACTTTGGCGGAGCCGCCATCCTTCATCTCCTGGTTTTGTTGCGGAGAATTGAGGGATTGCGGCCCTACTTGGCGGCCTCCGTTGGCGGGATAACGATGTCGGGAGCCGCTACCTTCAGATAGGCGTAGATGTCGGAAATTTGTGTGTAAAGCCCGAAGTAGGGGAAACCGCGCATGCCGGCGGTGGTGACGCCCAACAACTCGTAATCGCCGGCCTCATTCTTGTGGTACATCCCGCCGCCCGAGGAACCAGGCGCGATGTCGGTCGTAACCCTGTAGTAGACGCGGCCAGGCTTGTCGTAGTCGTTCGTCTCCTTGGAAATGAACATGCCCTTGGTGATGGTCAGGGCTGCGCCCAACGGGTAGCCGGCCGTCCACGTATCCTCGCCCATAAGCAAGGTAGGATTCTCCGGCGCCAGCTTCGCCACATTGGGGAAAAAAGTCTGCTTGTCCTTCAGCCTCCAAAGCGACAGATCGGCGTTGAAGTAGATGCCTTGCACGCGGCCGACATATGCGTCTTTCTTGACGATTTCGTTGGCCTGGTAAACCGGCACCTCGATGCGCTGGTCTGCATCCTTGTCGATGGCGCAATGGCCGGCCGATAGGATGAGCGTGGTGACTTCGCCGCTCACCTTGTCGCGGTTGGAATAGATGATGGTGCCGCTGCAATTGCCGTTAAGCTGGACGGTGACGCCAAGGACTTCCTTCTGGAGTTTTTCCAGTTCGGCTTTATCGGCAGCATGAGCGATGCCAATAGCAGAGAACAGAACGGCGCAAACCAAGGCGGCCAGCCAAAGGGCCGGCTTCAGGACAAAGCGGTTCATGGGATTTAGCCTTTGAGGGAGAGGAGGATGGTGACAGTCAGGCAGGCAAGGAACGCAAGAACGAGGACGCCAAGAACAAAGCGGGCTTGCGGTGTCATTGGTCGCGCCCGGTGACCTTCCAGATGATCTGGATGATGAGCCACCCCAGACCCGCGATAGGCAGGAGAAGAGCCGCCGTCTGCGAAACGTCGGCGAGCGATGGGAGCCACAATTGGGAGAATACTGAAGCGACGGCGACGCTGTTGGTAACCCTATCGATGGTCATTTACTGTCCTCCAGAACGGAGGCTGCCTTTGCCAGCGCTCCGTGGCGCCTAGCGCATGTTGCAAGTGAGGTTCGATCCTTGGCCCAGAGTCGGGCCACGTCGGCTTCCGTCAAATCCCGCTCGGGGATGGTGACGACGCCAGGGCAGGCTTGCTTGAGCGATTGCGGAATCTTGGCGGTGACAGGCGGCAGAACCGAATGCCGGTCGAGCGACGCGCAGCCGCCGAGAGCGAGCACAGTGCAGAGGAGCAGCGTTCTCATGGGCGCCCCGTCGCATTGATGGCCTTCGCGATGTTCTTTGATATCGCTGGCTTCTGGTCTGCGTTATCGGCTTTCAATGCCTCCTCGAGATCGGCATGCGTCTGAGCCAGCAGCCGTTCCAGTTCGAGGTTTTCAGCCTCAATTTCGTTGAGCTTGCGCTGATCAGCGGCGTTCTTCGCGTCGCGCCTGGCTTGATCTTCTTCGCGCTGCGCAACCCATGCGGCGCGCTCGTGGGCTGAGCCATCGCTGTACCCAGAATTGTAGAGGTGGCTGCTCCAGAGCCAATAACCACCAACCGCAAGAGCTGCGATGACGGCGTAGGTAATGAGCGACGAGAGCAGCGAACCAAGCCCGGTTCGCAAGGCAATTTGTCCGATGAGCCAGGTCACAGCGCGCCCCCGGCCAAAGCGGCAAACAAAGCCGCCAAGGAATAGGAAAGAACGGCGCCCCCGAATTCGGGCATGGCTGTTTTCCATACTGAATTGTTTCGACGGATGGCGATTTGTGTGGCAGACGCGAGCATCCCATGACCAGCAATGAGGAACAGGAGCGCCGGAATAAGAAGGAGCAATCTCATTTCGGCATCCCCCGCACATAGCCGGACAGAACCTTAATGACGATGGCTGCACCGAAAACACCGCCAGCCATGAGGAGAGCGAACCAGATGCTCATTGGAGGCCCCGCAGACACAGCTCGCGCTCCTTGGCGCGGCGCTTGGTGAGGCCGGGAAGTGTGACAAGGACGCCAGCAGCGCGGGCCTTATTAAAAGCGAGGATGGAATCGCAGGCCGCGCGAATGTTGCCGGCATTGGCGTTCCTCGCCACCGATGACTTGCAGAATGTGCCTGTTCCGATGTTGTATGACAGTGACAGGAACGCCGCATAAGCGTTGTCTGGGATCGTATCAGGGCTGGCGAGGCACTTGCGCATGCCCGTCTCGAATTCAGCAAGCCGGGAGATGAGCATGTCCTTGCATTCGGCTGGCGTCTTGTGATCTCCCATCTTCACGCCGCGAGTTTCGCCGAAACAGATCGTCGGGATGCCCACGGGATCGCGGTAGGCATAGGTGCGCAGGCCCTCGAAACCGGAGACAAGTGCGACGACAGACGCGGCCAAGGCCCCGCCTTTCTTAATGCGGCTCATTGATCGTCTCCTGAAATCTTCTTCTGCGGGATGAGGCGCGCCAGCGGTACTGCTGTTGCTAAAAGGCCGTTAACGAAAGCCAGCCAGATAGGCGGCATAGGCATACGGTCGGTGAGGATGGCGACAGTGACGTAGACGCCATTGAGCAGAGCGATGCCAATGGCTATCCGAACAGTCCAAGCGTGACGTAAAACGACACGCCAGTTGGTCACTAGCATGTTGTAAATCCTGCGATTTTTGTGGTACAAATAGCGAACGCGTCGCGGGGATTGCAGCCCGGCGACGCGCTCTAACCAAGCCCAACCTTACAGGAGGTCGAGATGGCTAATTCACGTGTATGTTCAGTGTCCGGTTGCGGCAAGCCGCATCTCGCGCTCGGTTGGTGCCAAATGCACTATACCCGAATGCGCAAAACTGGCGGCCTGCGACCTAGCCGAACAGAACGAGGAGCGCCCTTACGGTTCCTGCATGAAGTGGTATTGACCTATGAAGGCGACGAGTGCCTCTTCTGGCCATATGCCAAAAGCCGCGGCTACGGCTCGCTCCAATTGGATGGAAAACGGACTATCGTTTCCCGTTTCGCCTGCGAGCACAAAAACGGGCCGCCACCAACAGCCAAACATGAAGCCGCTCATTCCTGCGGCAACGGGCACCTCGGTTGCGTGAGCAAGAACCATTTGAGTTGGAAGACGCATGTCGAAAACATGCACGATAAGTTTTCGCATTGGACCGACACGCGTGGGGCACGAAACTGGTCGGCGAAGTTGACGAAAGAAGAAGTTACGTTCCTTCGGTCGATGAAGGGTAAACTCTCTCAGAGCGCTTTGAGTAGGATGCTCGGCATCCACCAATCGGGGATTAGCCGAATTCAGAGCGGCAAGGGTTGGTCCTCGTTGGATTGATCAGGCGCATGGGCAATTGTTCCGTGATCGCGGTAGTTGAATGTTAAGCGATGGCTAAATAACGGGGTATATCTGCCACTTACAGGACGCTGAGCGCGGGCATACCACTTTTGACTATGGTAAAGAGGCTGAATTCCCGAATGTATGCAGCCACTTAGCTGGAACGACTTAGGCGCGCCAAGCAACCAAAGGTTAACCGTTCGTTAAAGGATAGTTGACTCCAGCCGGATGACGGGAACAGGATCACCTTCGGGACCGGGGGATGAGCTATCTTTCAGGAGCACCTCTGTCCGGGTATTTGGGTAAACAGGGGATTCCACATGAAGAAGCTTTTGAACGTCGCGAAGGCCTTCCGGGCTGACGAAAACGGTGCCGCCATGGTCGAGTATTCGATCCTCATCGGCATCATCACCGCTGCCGTCATCACGTTCATCATCGCGGTCGGAGTCTATGTCACCAATGCATGGAGCACGCTATGCACGAATCTGGGCGCCGACACGGTGAACGGTGCCGGCCTTAACTGCACTGGCGCTGCGGCCGGCGGCGCATGATATCATGAGCAGTTTGCGCGCCCTGAACCAGCGCGCATTCGATAGATGGTTTGGGCTGACTTGGAGGTTACCCCTGGCCAGACTATCGGCGGGAGGGGTCGGCGCTTCATCGCGCCGGCCCCTTTCTCATGAAAGCGTGATCTTTGGATCGATGTAGAACGTCGCCGACGCCTTCGCCGCGCACACCCGCACGAAAATCCATCCCTTCTGCTGCGGTGTGAACGTAGCCGCAAGCTTGAACGCTGATGTTGAGCCGCCCCACGTCGATGAGCTGGTGGTAACTGCCGCAGCCGCGGCAAGCGTGTCGGCCGGACATGTCCTGACGAAGGAGCTTTTCGGGGATGAGGCCGATCCCAGATATTCGACCTCGATCCAAATCTCGTCGTTGTTCGGCAGGGAGGCGGCAATGCCCTCGATAGTCGCCGTGATGCTCGAGCCTGTTGTATCGTTCCAGATGGCGATGGGAGCGCTTTCGTAGGGGAAGTGCCGGCCGGAGTTTGCGGTAGTGATTATCTTCCAGGCAAGTGGCGTCGTGCCATCAGTGGCGCCACCGGTTCTGACAATGGTCGTTTCTTCCTTGGTAGACCCGTCATAGGTAATCCGGCCTTGTTTGTAATTGGTGCCGCCGGAATCCGCACGGATATAATCGACCTTGTATGTCCCGCGCGCTGTAGGCGCTGCTCCTATCGTAGCTGAAGCATTGATCTTGCAATCGCGCATTATGTAGCGGAGCGCTGCAGAATTGGCCCCCCCACCGAATATCGTTCCCGTGATTGCACTGAGGTCAACGCCGGCGACATCAGCTTCCCCGCCTCCGTTGCTGACGTTGGTGAACAGGGTGGTCGGGAATGTACCCCCCGCCAGCGCGCTGGCCGTGTCGCGCCAAACGAAAGCGGCAGCAATGACGACGGATTGTGCAGTAGAGCCGAATTGCAGCTGCGTGTTTTCAAGGGCTATGAAGCAACCTCTTGTTGACGTGCCCCCAACATTGATAACGCTACCCGTGGATGTCGAATTAAGTTTCAATAGGCAATTTTTGAACTTCAGTGATACCGATATATTGTTTGTAGCAATATCAATTCTGGTGGCTAGGTTCGACGATCCGGCCGAGAATGTAATGCCCTCGTATTCCGTGTCACTCGACACGCCGCCGAATGTAATGACAGTTGATCCGGTGACAGACACGGTGGCCGTTGTCCTAAGATCTGCCGAGACCGGAGGCACAGAACCGGAATGGTTGACGCAGATGACCCTGACGCCCGTTCCGGGAGAAGTGAGTGTCATCGAACTTGCCTGCGTCTCGGCATGTTCTTCCGAGACATAGATCGTATCACCCGCAGCAGAAGCAGTCAGCGCGGCAGCAAGGGTCAGATAGGCATTTGCCCAATCTGCACCAGTCGCAGCACCGCCGGCACCAGAGCGCACATAGCGAAGCGTCATTGATTATGCCTCGTTGATATAGGAGCCAGGAAGCGCCGACTGCCTCGGGCCGTCGCTGTTGGCGAACACGCCAGGTATGGCTGATTGGATGGTGTCCAGAGCTTCAGAGACAGTGATTGTGAAGGTAGAAAGGTCTTTGGTCGTGCCGGCATGGTCAGTGACCCTGACAGATAGACCCGAATACACGCCCGCGAGCGTTGGAGTTCCAGAGACGAAGCCGCTTGATGAATTGATGCTCAATCCTGCTGGCCAGCTTCCAACCAAAGAATACGTATAAGGTGGCGATCCACCCGCAGCACGCGCGGTGAAACTTCCATAGGGGGAATCTTCGGTGGCCGAGAGGGTTGGAGAGCCTGAAATCGATAGCGCGCCACCGAAGAGGGCTCCTGTCGAAAGAAGCATCAGGCGGTGCCCTTCAGGGTTGCGGCAATATTGGCTATCGATGCATCAGCCGGAGAATTTGCCGGGGCGTAGAATTCCAGACGATGGCCCGCAGATATGGTCTTTGCAGTTCCGCTTGCGGTCGTGAATGTGAAGGCGCCACCGGTGGATATGGAGATAGTCCCGATCGAGACTCCATTATCCTGGACATCAATGGCAAACGTCGCCGCCGGATTTGTCCCGACATGACCATAAGAGCCGGAGAAATTGGCTGACAGCGCGACATCGCGCACAACCATTAATTTCCCCAACAATTGGCCTGCCGTCGGCGTGCCCGGGAATGAAAGCGGCAGATCATAGGCTACCGGGGTAGCCGCTCCAGACGTGGCGATTGCCGCACCGAACAAACCGGACGCGGTTCCATCCGTGTAGCCGTAGAATATTTGCCCGGCCGTGACAGCGATGGATGTGGCTGTTTCGGGAGATGCGCCGTCCGTCTTCTTTAGCGTGACAGTGTATGTGGCATCGGTATTGTGAAACACGAAAGGCCGCTTCACTGCAGGCAGGATAAGGGTTCGCGCGGCGGCCAACGCTGCGCTAGGCTTGAAGACATAGGCTGAACGGTATTGCGTCGAATTCAGCGTGACGTTGCCGCCAGAGAAATCAACGCCAGAGCCATAAAGATCAGCCAACGCATTTGCCACTGCGGCATCTGCATCATTGCTCGTCTGCCATTGGCCATCGGCCTGACCATCGGCGATGGTCGGGATGTTCAAATCGTTGGCCATGTGGCCTCCTTAAAGGTCGATAGTCGCTTCCCGCGCGGGACAAGTGACGCCAGTTCCAGATACCTGGCGAACGTCGAATGTCAGTTGCATCCCGCTTGTGCGAAGAGAGCCAAAGTCGGCTATCTGAAACCCGCCGGAATAATCGTAGAAGGTGGCGTCATCGACCATAATGGTTCTGAGGACCGAGCCGCCGGGGCCGCTTTTGATCCGCACCACATATTGCTCTAGGGTTTCCCCAAGAGGCGCCTCGTAGTCGCCATCATCAGCCCAATAAGAGCCCATTCGCGAGCGGCGAACCCAGCGCAATCTGATATCGGAGGGACTGTCTATTGATGCTTTCAACTGACAGGGCTTCGGTATTTTCTCGGCTTGGCCGGTCACCGTCCTCTGAACCGCATTGGCTGAATTGATATTATCGCCGATGCCCACGGCCTTGTAGGTAAATTCCTGATCTAGAGATGCCAGCGAATAGGTGATGTTCTGGACGTTTTCTTCTCCAAGCCAAACCATGAAATCGCCAGCCTGGTGAAGGCCGGTGTATTCCTCTGAAGACTTTCGGCCACGGCGGAATCCGGTGAAGGTGTACGTTCCATCTCCATTGTTCGTAATGGTCAGAACATGGCAGACTTCCCATCTGCCGGGCTGACCGAGCGCAAACATGTTCGCCCCGTTCATGGCCTCAAGATACGTGGCCGATGTCAGGAGGCTGGTATCACCTGAGAGAATTGAGATTGTCAGGCTGCGGTCTAGCTCTGTCACATATGGGTTGTCGCAGTCCGGGAGCGCTGTGAGGGCTATGCCGATAAGCCCGTCTGTCACCTGCCCCGAGACTGGCTGGTAAAGACCAGCATTGTCTTTTCTGAAGAGGGTCGCGCCGCTCCAATATGGTTGGCCCGCAGAAGCAAGGATATGATACTGAACAAAACCCGTGCCATTCAGATCGTCGCCGTCGTTCATCAAGGGAATATCGAGATGGTAGTAAGCGCTATCGGGAGTCCCGACTGGCTGAGGCTCCGTTGGTCTTCCCGACGAGCCTGAGATCGATACTGACACGCTGGCCAGAAATTCGGTGCAGATTATATCTGCCAGGTAGTCCGGCCGAACTGTTACCTCAGTGACGCGGGCGGTAATAAGCCTTCCCGCAAAGGTGAATTGAAGGATGTCCTCGGGTTCGATATCGGCAAATCGCGCCCTGAGTGACATCTGGATCTCATGACGCTCAAGCGCTAGGCGGTTTACTTTTTGCGTGGCGAGTGTCTTGACCGTATCTGCATCAATGATGATCGGGATGTTGGCGTTGACCGACTGGTCTGCTGGGGCAACGGGGAGAGGAAGCGATGGGATTTCCCCCCATTGGGTGCGTGTCTGGTAGATAGCGCCTGGGTCGCGGTAATTGACCCCATATCTGGCAATGAACTCTTCGGGGTTGTATTTCTTTGCCTTGATCGCTTGACCGTTTTGATCGATTGCATCGCCCGCCGTGGCGATCGACTGATCGACCACGAAGTCTCCGTCCGTGGCTGCCCGTTTGAAGATGATGGCCATAGTTCACCGTTCAAACATGGCGATGGAATACGGCTCGATGACCGCCCTCGCGATGTCGCGTGCGCCTGCGGTTATGTCGATGACAGCACCCTGAATCAGATCATCAATGTTCTCGGTGATCACGTCTGCCGGATCGAAGTCGCCACCGTAAACCATGAGATCAGAGAGGAAGTCAGACAGGAGACGCATGTCGCCATCCCCTGCGATGAATTTTATGCTCATAGGAATGTCGCTGGCGCCGTTGACGGCGAGTAGGGTGTTGGTCGCGCCATCATAGAAATACACCGATCCTACCGTTAGGCCGCCGCTTACGGTGCGTGTGGCGCCTGTGCCCAGGTCGGTGAAATATGATGTTCCGTGGGTCAGTTCGGTTTGAAAATTGAACTCTTCCGTCAGGCGATGAAGGTCGGGGGCGCCAAGATGGCGGCCGGCAACATCGGGGATCTGATATGGGACTGACTTTGTATATTCGATCGCACCCGTGGCGCCATCGACGCGGGAGACAGTTGCGCTGTCTGTCCAAACCACAAGGTCGCCATCATCAAAAACCGCGTATCGCAGAGGATCGGCTAAAGTCGCGATGACAGACGAACTGGCCAACAGGCCCTCGGAGGTGAAGGAAATTTTCACCAGATCGCTGTCAGCGCAAAGGTAGAAAACCGCATTTCCGCCGACGATCCCGCCAGGGGTCACGCACTGCAAAGTCGAATATCCGTTCCAGCCAGAACCTGATGCATAGACCTGTTCGACTGTCTCTGTCGGCGCTTGGGATGTATTCAGCTGGTAGCAATAGAACTGTCCCGATGCAGCGGTGGCAACCATCAGTGTCTTGCTGGCCGTGACATCCTGAAGACATGCGCAAAACGTGGGATCGGCTGTCACAGATGATGTCGCCATCAGCGCGCCTGTTGAGCCGTCGAGCATACGCGCTCTGAACGGGCCAACGCCTGTCCCTGCGCTCAAATAAACGACGCGATCAAGGGCCTTGCTGTAGCGGAAGCTGTCGAAATAGACCTGACCGACTGTGCTCACATCGGCAAAAAAATATTGCCGTTGTGCCGGTATCGAATACCACGCTAGGCCGATGTCGAAGCAATAGAGCTTCTGTCGGTCCCACACAGGCGCCATCAGAAATTGAGTGACTGTGCCTCCAAACGAAAGGAAGTTTTGAGTCTGCACGGTTGAGCCGCCATCCTGAATGACTTCGGCCTCAAATACCGGCGGGGCGCCGAACCCTTGGATGTCAAAATCCCTGATGACAATATCGATGTAGCCACGATGGGCAGAGACATTGGTCGTCCCCTCTTCCTTGGTCATCGTAGGATCGCGGCCTTGAGTGCTTCTGCCGTCATAGAAGCGGAAATTCAGCCCCTTTTTGCGGTAATTCTGGCTCGCGTCGTAGATCAGCGCTCCATTCGACCAAAGACGACGCAACGTCCATGTGGAGTTGGGTACGAGTGGACGAGCGAACCTCAATCGACAGGACATGTTGCTTGTCGTGGTCGTGATCTGGTCCCACCATTCCGTATGGGTCGATGTCACGGTTAGAATTGGAGGCACCCAGATATAGGCGCCCGGAACCCTGGCCTTCCCCCACACCACCGGGATAGTTTGGCCGTATGCGGACGTTGGCAGCGTCGTTTGGATTGGGGAGGCCTCAGGCACCTCCGGACTAGGCGTGCCATAGCCGGGCAGGCGAATAATGCCAACGCCGGTTATCAGATCTTTAGCGCCAGACATTACGTCCCCGCCCCCGCAAGGAAGTCACGACCGGGAAGCAAATGCTCGCCCCGGAAATTTATCGAGTTCGCGAACCGCGATAGGCACATGGCGAAGGTTTTGTCGCAGCCTGGGGTGATCTCGAACGTGTCATTCACCGCGACAGTCCAGCGCGCTGTACCCCAAAGCTGGATTCGCTTTGTGGAATGGGAGTATTGACGAACCTGGTTGTAAAGGCCGGCATTCAGCCCTGATGTCCATTTGACGACGCCGCCGTTGAACCATTCATCGTCAGGGCTGTTGATCGTGTCTGCTCTGGTTTCGGTCAGAGTCGCAGTGAAGTCGCCATCGTTTGTCCGGGTTGCGACAACGCCTGAGCGCACCCATGCTTCTTCGGCGGTAAAGACTGCGGTCCCATCGGTTGTGGTTGCCGCAACGGTGTAGGTATAGCTAGGCGCGCTACCGGCCGTCGTGCCGGCCGTAGAGCATCTGAACATGCGATTATGATAGTCACCGCTGTCTGGGACGCGAACATAATCCCCGACCGCGTATGCCGTGCTTCTTGCCACATCGTCGGGATAGAGCGGGAGATTGCAGAAGCCTGGTCTTTGATCTCCCAAGTCAGATCGGCAGGAAACGGACAACTCCTCAACGGTAATCGTCTTCGCCTTCTGCAGGATTCCGCGAACCTCGAATGTCGCTATCTTGCCCCGGTCATCATAATTGATTTCCGAGACCGTATAGGGACCAAGCTGCATGCCGCCATCTGACGGGCTATCAAAGCTGATGAGAAAAAGGGTGATCTCCATCCCCTCGAAGGTTCCGGCATAGACATCCTCCGCATCGTAGGCGTCTGAGATTGCGGTCGGTGCCGTGACCTCGCCATCGGGAACGGAGCCGTCACCTTGGGACTTCAGGGTGGACCCCTTGAAGCTTTTGTCGGCGGTCCATGTCTGGCTGTTGAAACTGGCATCGTGCCCGGTAGCCGACACGCGAATAGTCGTCCCATCGGCGAATACAAACTGGCCGAGCCACCCGAGCGTGTGCGGCGTGCTAGACATTGCCGCCTTGAGCGCCGCGCTGGTAATTCTCACCGCAGAACTTCCATCAACGTGCAGGCCGCCGAAGCAAACGGGGTTGCGGTGTCAGGGCCGATTGGCAATGTTATCGGGTTATAGTCGGCATCGTACCGAACGCGGATCAGGAAGCTACAGGAGACCGTCACCGCCTGCCCGCCGGTCGGGATATTGCCGGGAGTGAAAGTGATCAAACCATCCGTTTGCGTGTAGTGAGTGGTGACGGTTTTTGTCACTCCTGCAACCTTCACCACTAGGCTGGAAACAATGGTGATCGGCCGCTGATATGGGCGGTCGCTGTCTGAATAGGTTTTCTTGATCTGGAAGGCCGCAGTCGTACCGTCACCAGTTCCTATGTTCTCGTCCGTCAGGGTATTGTCCAGTGGGTCGCGCAGCGGGAAGGCATAGGCCGAACCGCGACGTCCGAGCACATGCGCAAGGAAGGACCGGATCTCCGACAATGGCCGGTTGTTCAGCTCGACATCGTAGCGCCACAGCGCGATCTGCCAGTCTTGATTTCTGTCCTCATAACCGCCAGAGAGCTTGACCGTAGTGGTCTGGAACTGCGGCCCCATCTTCATGTTCAGGGCAAACTTGTCATTGATTGCGACTGTATCGACCATTATGCCCTCGATGCCTGGAGCACGAGTTCATTGAACATTTCGCGCGCCCGCTGCTTGGCTGTCTCGGTGCTTTCGCCGGGAGCTGCGTAATAGTTGAGGGTGATGTCGGAGCCAGGTTGCGCGACAGAAACCTGGTTGTTCGATGAGCCATCATCCGCGTAAGACGGGAGGCGGAAATGCCCCACATTGCCGCCACTGTGGCGCAAGCCTGTATTGATGATGCCGCCGACATGGGAGCCGTGCTGAGGGTCCCACTGGTCGCCGAACATGGACGAGGGCTGGCTGATGTTGCCGGAGTTCAGCCCCTCAGCCACCATCTGCGCAGTAATAGCATCCAAGGTGTCCAATTGAGAAGAAATTGAATTACCAAGTCCGCCAATGGCATCGATCTGACGTGACGTGTAGCCGCCGATATCGTTGCTCAGATCGCGGAAATAACCGCGCGTGTTTTGATCCAGCTTATCGATGTTGTCGGCGGTGTCGTGGGTGTAGCCCGCGGTGTCTTTGGTATTATCTGCAGTGGCGCTGCTGTATTTTGTGACGTTGACACCGGAACCGTTGACATCCGTTTGCTCGGTCCTGTCGCCTGTAGGGCTAAGTGATGTGCCGCCGTATTTGCGGACAGAAACTCCTGACCCATTGACATCCGTCTGATAAGTCGACCCTGGCGTGATTGAGCTGGCAGGCGCACCGTAACGCGTGACAGTCGGCAGCGGAACAGCAGTGCCGCCTTCTTTGCGGAATGCCGCCAGGGCTGCCATGGAAGCATTTTCAGCCTCTCTGAACGCTTGCGCAAAGGCCGCCCTGATATCATTGGCGGCGGATACCCCGGCGGCACCAGTAGCCGCCAGATCGTCCTGGAGACGCTTCAGCTTCGCCTCAGCATCAGCGATTTCTAGATGAACGTCCTGACCCTGGGCCGCTGCCTGATGCAGATTGTCGAGCAAGCTTTCGACATATTCGATATTCGCCTTAATGGCTTGGATCTGCTCATCGTTCGTCGTGTCAAACGTGTCCCGCATGGCATTTGCAAGCGGGGCATTGGCGAGGTACTTGTTGAACCGCTCAAGATAATCGAGAAGAGACCCCTGGCTCGTATCAGGAGCACCGATAAACTTCCTGAACGTCTCAAGGCTGGGATTCTGGACAAACTTGTCTAGGTTGCCAGAAAGTGTGTTGACCTCTTGGGAGAACGTAGCGAAGGCACCTGTGGTTTTCACCAAGACCGGTGCCAAATTGATGACTGCCTGGCTAAGCTGGCTGCTAATGATCGCCTGCAATGCGTCAAGCTTGTCGTCCAATTCTCCAGCGCGCTGGAGAAGGTCATTGGGGATGATAATCCCCATTTCCTTCGCTGATTGCTTGAACTGCTCAAGCTGCTTTCGGCCTCCATCCAGGATGCGCGCCATCTCGACACCGCCCTTACCGAAAACTGCAGTGGCAAGAGCTGCCTGCTGGGTCGCGTCCTTCGTTCGAGCCATCGCATCGGCAACGGCATCAAGACGCTTCTCCTGATCTGTGGTGCTAAGTATGTTTCGCAGAAGTTCCGGGTTTAGCTTCGATAGGCTGGCAAAGAGCGCGCCGGTACCCTTTTGAGCAAGGCCGGCATTTTTTGCGAATATGGACAGGGAGGAATTGAAGGATGCCTGATCAATGTTGGCCTGCTTCGCTGCGAAAGCGAAAGCTTGATAGGCGTCTGTATTAAGCCCAACCGTCTTGGCGTTCGTCGCGATTTCGTCAAACTGAGAGATGGTTTCCTTCAGCTTATCGAACGCGCCGCCCAAGGAACCGAGAGCCGCGATGCCGGCCCCTGCCGCAAGACCACCAAGGAATGTCTTCAGCGTGCCGCCGATCCTGTTGACGCCAACCTCAACCGCCGCAACGCTCTTGGCCATACGCGCGCTTTGGCTCTCAACCGTCGTCGCAGCCGACTTGAAGCCGGTCGCAAACTTGGCGGCATTGGTCGAAAGATCAATGCTGATCGAGCCGACTGTCGCGGGCATTAGTGGACCGTCCCGCCCATGAACTTCGTGACGAACTTAGCCATGGCTAACTGATCCTTAAGCGACTGAGTTGCCTTCTTAGGCTCGGGCTTCTTCAGAAGCTCAGCTTCAGACATGGGCAGCTTGTTCAACTTGACGCGGGAGAGGCGGAAGGAGGAGGAATAGAGCCCCGTGCGATAGGCAAGGATGCTCATTTCCTCGTTCCGCTGGACGAGAGAGGCGTTGAAGCACTGGACGACCGTGAAGGCTGTCATTTTCCAGAAGTCACGCTCGGAGACGCTGGCACGAACAGCAAGCGACAGGAGGAACCCTGTCAGGCTTTCGTGCCCTTCGTAGGGTTTTCGGCGCCTGCTTTCTTCTTGTCAGCCTTGGCGGCTTCGGCGGTCCATGTCTCGTGATCCTTGCCATAGCGAAACAGCGAGAATGCATCGAGACACTTGCGCCCTACCGTCTCAAGCGGAAGCGGCATGTCGTATGTCTTCACGACATCGCCATTTGCGTCCCGCAGCGCCACGTTCAGGAAGGAGCGCAGATATTTGGCCGAGAGCAGTGCAAGCCCATAGTTAAGCTTGTGGGCGAAATCGAACTCGCCGTGCTCAGTCTCAAGCCTAGCCATTCCGTCCATGTCGAGACGGATCGTGTAACCCGTCCCGAACTCCTCCGCCTCGACTTCGGCGAGGAACTTATTAGCCATCAGGTCGCACCCCAGGTCGGTGCCGACGACAGGCTGATCTGGCCCTGATAGGTCACCATGCCCTCAGCGACGTTGATCGACAGCTGAGTGATGACGCCGGAGAAGGAACAGACCGGATCGGTGGCGGGCTTGCCGGCGCCGTTGTTGTCGGCAGCGGAGAAGTCAGCCTTGAAGTTGCGCGAAGTGCCAGCGGCGAAGGCTGACATCACGCCCGTGCTGTCATCCTGCGAAGTGTTGTCCGGGTCGAAGTGGCCTTCGAACGAAACGGTAGCCGCCTTGAAGCCCTGCTTGTATTCGCGGAAGCCGGAGGTAGACTGAAGGTGGGTGGCGTCTACCTGATCGGCCTGCTGTTCGATCGAGAAGGACGTGGTGTTGCCGATGACATTGAAGGTTTCCGGCGAAGCGGCGTCACCCAATTTGAGTGCGGCGCCGATCCCGGTAAAGCCGGTCGTTTGCGTCATAAGAGGCTCCATCTATTGGGATTGGCGCGCTTCACAGCGGGCCTAGTGCCTTGCCCAAGGGCATTTGGGCTCATCCCCGGGAATGGGGAATTTCAGCGCCAGCGTACCGAGTAGGCCATCACGCGGCGGTGGGTTGAGAGATCGTCAGCGAAGTCGGTGAAATCCACTGGGTCTTTCTGGAACGAGGCTTTGACAGGCGGCGAATCCGTCGAGGTGTAGAGCAGATCGCGGAGAGCGTTCTTCACCGCCTCCCCGAGATCGATCGCGGCACTTGCCTTGGTCGCGATGCAGTGGATCTGGACCGAGGTTTGCGGGTATTGCGAGCCGCCCGACAAAAGCTGCTCTTCATCCTCCGCTGACATCGCAACGGCGATTGCCGGCAGGCTCTCTCCTTGGGGGAGTGGGAACGGCCTGACGCGCGTAGAGACCAGAGCAGTCACGCCAGCCTGTGCGAGCAATGCATTGATGGTCAGGGAAACGCCGCTCATTCAACTAGGCTCGCTTGAATTTTCAGGAACCGGCGCCGATCGATCTCTCGCGGGCGGCCGACAATGCGATAGGTCTTGTCTTCGAAAACCAGTTGGTGGTCAGGCTCCAAACCCGAGCGCCAGCGGATGGTGAAATACAGGTCCATCTGCGCAAACTGCCTGGCCGATTCCGTGGCTTCATTGGCCTGATGGAATTCCATTTTTGCCCAGACCGTGGCGTAGGTTGCCCACGTCTGCACAACCTCGTTATAGTCATTGGTCGAAGTGGTGGCGCTTTGTAGTTGCACCTGTCTATCGAGTTCACCGGCTGAAACCATGCTGATCGCTATCTATCTCGGCCTCAGTTTCATTGTCGGCATAGCCGCGCAGAACCATCGCGGCCGGCGTGGAATGCCTTGGTTCCTGCTGTCTCTCGTCGCTACACCGCTGATAGGCGGTCTTCTGCTTTTGGCCTCAAAGGACTTGCGCCAGTCTCATCTGACAGTAAGCGTGACGGCCGAAGAGCCTCAGCGCTTCACCAACGGCCCAATATTCGAAAAGGCGTGCCCGCTATGCGCCGAATTGGTGAAGGTCGATGCCAAGATTTGCCGGTTCTGCCGGCATGAATTCACTTTGCCTGCTTAGCCGCCAGTTTAGCCGCGCGCTTTTCCATCTCGGGGCCGATCTTATCGCCGAACCGCTTCACGACCTGATCGCGCGTTTCGAAATAGGCCGGCGTCAAGAACGGCTCGGGACGCGACCCAGGATGCACGACGCCCCTGCCCGGCTGGTAATGCGGTGCTGTGCCGAACTCCAAGAGATGAGCGTATTTCACTGGCCTACGCAGACCGTATTGCGTCTGCTTCTCGACACTGGAATCTGGACCAACTTGGTAGGTCGGGTTCAATTTCGAGGTTCGGGCCTCCTGCTTGATCGTGAGCGAGTTCGCCAGCGTATTAGTGCGCTCTTTCTCTTCGATGTTGCGCGCGTTGGCCTTGGCGGTCTTCAAAGTCGGCTGCAGGGCGAAGCGTGACGCCGCAGAGATCGGCGTGGCAACGAATTTCGATAGTTCCCGCAGCGCCGCCGCTGTCTCGCGCGAACCTTTGACGGGCATCAGGCAAGCGCCGGATCGCGAAGCGGATAGAGCAGAGCCGTCACCGGGCGAGGCAGATACCCCCGCTCCCAATCGTGGTCTGGATCGCCGTCCGGGTTGTTGTAGAAGTGGCCAGTCAAGAGGATCGTCGCCATCTGGATATCCTCGGGAACCGACGAAAGGTCGTCGGGCGGCG
This sequence comes from Mesorhizobium sp. CA8, assembly GCF_020164955.1. GTDB lineage: Bacteria > Pseudomonadota > Alphaproteobacteria > Rhizobiales > Rhizobiaceae > Mesorhizobium. The sequence continues at coordinate 186,224 of NZ_JAIUHG010000001.1, read as the reverse complement.
AATTCGGCGGGCTATCGATGGTCAGAAGGTCTCCGGCTTGGCCCTTGAGATGTCGCACGATCGCGCGAGAGGCGGCTGATATGTACAGAGCGATGATGGTATCGCTCTCGCCGCTGTCGAGCTTTAGCGCAGTCCTGACCTGATCGACGGTGACCAGCATGAACATGGGTCATTCGCCCTTTTTCAGTGCGGGGGTCTTGCCATCGGCACCGCGCTTGACTGCAAGCTTCCACCCCTTGCCGCTATCCGGTTTGTCAGTGGTGGGCTCCTGCGCAATCCACAGTGAGCCGCCCCACGTCACGCTATCGCCGACATAGTAGGACTTTCCGGCGCTATAGATGCCGCAATAGCGCGGCACCGGCAGGCGCCAATCCTTCACGACATCGCCGCGCGTGAAGCGGAGGAATACGCCCTCATCTGTCTCCACCATGTCCATGTCAGCGAAGCCGACGCCATCGATGCCATCTTTGCCCGGAGCGCCTGGCGCCCCATCCTTGCCGTTGACCTCGCCAAGATCGCGCGTCTTGCCGTTCGACATGGTGACGATGAGATGGCCGTTGGCATCGCGGAGGAATTCCACGGCGTCGAGGCCGTCTTTTCCATCGCGGCCGGCTGGTCCTTGCTCGCCGTCCCTGCCGTCAGATCCCTTCTCGCCGGGAACACCGTCCTTTGGCCTCTCCCAGCCAGCCAGGATGCGTTCGGCGTGTCGGATGACCAATTCCTCCACCAACGCAGGATCGGCGTCCTTGCCCCTCTCTGCGGGCGGCAATGCGGCAACAGCTTCTGCGACTAGAGCCTTGACGATTTCGGGATCGGCGTCCTTGCCGTCTGCGCCCGGCTTGCCATCCTCGGGAACGCGGATATCGGCGACGGCTTTCGCGACCTCATCGGCGATCAGCGGCGCAACATCATCGACGGTGATGGACTTGCCCGGCTCGCCATCCTTCGGCGCTGGGATAGCCGCGATGGCTTCTGCAACAAGCGCGGGAACATCCGGCATCGTCTGAAGTGCTTCAACCATGCCCCGCACTTCCATGATGTCGGGGAGAATGCTTGCTGCCGCTAAGGCTGCCACCTCTTCGACATCCGCGTCCTTACCATCCTTCGGGATCGGCATCGAAGCGATTGCCTTTTCCAATGCATCGATCCTCGTCAGCAATGGAGCGACTGTGCGCTCCATGTACGTCTTGACGACGCCAACCACATCTTGGCCGAATGCCTTCCCGTCAAACATCAGCCGAGACCTTTCCAGATTTCAAGGAGAGCATCCTTTGCGGCTGCTGCCGTGGCGTTGTCATTTGCGGCTTGCGGGTCTTCCGCTTGCGCAGCCGGCGGCTCCATGGGGACTGAAGTCGGCTTCGCTATTGTGAATGGATCGGGCTGGGCATCCCGTTTGGCGAGGGCCTGCAAGCTATAATTCTGCTGCTGGAGATAGACCGCATTGCCGCCCTTGGTCTTGGGCAGACCTAGCTTGCCTCGCATCTCGTCCACTTCCATGATGCCAGCACCATCCTTGAGCACCTGCATCTGCGTCACCGAATCCATGCGGAGCAGATTGTCGATGTCGAACTCGACGCCATAGGTCTTGCCATTGACGACAACGCCTTCACCGATGCCCAAGCCTTCGTCCAGGCAAAGCTCTGCGGCCTCGATGAGGCTCTGAAGGCACTGGCTATAATATTCGACGTTGAGGCTCTGGATGTTGTTATAGGTCGGCATCGTGCCGAGGCCGATTTTATAGGGCGGCACATGGAAGACGGAGCAGACGACCTCGGCAGTCCATTTCAATTGGTCGATGAGCTGCGATTCCTCAGCAGTGAGGGCCATGCGCTCGTAAGTGAGTCCATCACCAAGGACCGCGACCTTGCCGGCATTCGCGCCGGAGAACTTGGTTTCCCATGCATCTTTCAGCCGTGCCGCGGTCTCATCCGAAATCGACCCTGGCGCTGTGAGAACGCCACCGGGCTGGGACTTATTTCCAAAGAACGTCGCCGAATTGTTCTGGATTGCGAGGCCCTGGGTCGCAGCAACGCCTGCCGCAAAGATCGGAGACGTCCCCACAAGCGGATGGAACAGGCAATTGAAGCGGTCGTGGATGATCTCGCTCGCCGGGACCGTCACCGGTTCTCCGATTGCTGCTAAATTGTCGCTGCTAAGCTGATACCAGGCCGAACCGTCATCGGCGACAAGCACCTTAACCCGGTTCGGGTCGAGAACGTAAAGCGCCTTGACGTTCGTATTCCCGTCCCGCTGCTTCAGGACATAGACGTTGCCCCTCATCAGCTTGGAGAGGATGTACGTCTCCCAGAACTGGATGCGATTCTGGTAGCGGTTGGGCTTGCGAAGGACAGGCGAGTAAGCCGGGCTGTCCGTCTCGGTCCAAATGCCGTTCTTGTCCTTCTGAACAAGCTCAACGCAAAGCTTCGAGATGTCCGAAGCGATCAGCGTGATGCACGCATAGACCGCGTTGTAGGAGAGGACCGAATTGTAGTCGATTGTAATGTTTTGCTGCCACGCGCCGGTAAAGCTTTCCCTGATAAGGTTGTACCAGCCGCCACGATTTTCCGCGACGGCAACGGCGCTTGCCGGCGCTGCTTTTTGGCGTGTGATGGAAAGGCCAAACGGAAGTTTCATCAGGTGATCATCTTCCACAAATCCCCGTTCACCAGTTCGCGTTCATCGAACTGAGAGTAGGCAAGCGAGTTGAGCCAAGGCTGGCGGTCGGGATAGATAGGCTCTTCGATTCTCGAAAGATCACAGCGCCCCACCATGCTTGCAGCGCTGTCTTGATGGACGAACACCGGGCAACCCATGATCACCGCTTCAACGGCTGCATTTGAGCCGTGAGTGACGAGGCAATGCGCGCCCTTTAGATCCTCATGCAGCTTGCGTCCGAAGCGCTGCATCTCCTTGTTGCGGATAATCAGCGGCCGGTCGGTCAGTTCGTTCAACCGCCTGACCGTTCGCATCGTCCAGCCTTCGATGCCGTGAAAGCGCTCATAGGTTTCGCTCGGCTCGGCAACGACGATGTGGCGGCCAGTTCTCTGCCATGGCCATACTTCGGTCTTCAGCGCCCTCCAACGATCGTCAGGAACGTCGCGAATCGCCTGGGTTTGGAATGAGCCAACATGCCAGCGATAGAACCCTCCGTTTTCTCCCGTTGGCAGATCGGTCGCGAACACTCTGCGCGCATAGCCCCGATCCCAGTAAATCCACTTCCTGCCGCGCGCCCGCCAGCCTTCAATCAGCGGCTTCAATTCCGGTGTGCAACCGACAATCGGAATGATGTCGTCGGGCAATCTATCGAGCGCTGCAAACTCGGCTCGTACAACCCGCCCGCCTGCTCTCTCGACCGTGGCACCGATCCGATTGAACAGTTCGAGCTTGAACTTCTTCAGATGGCCGGGGATAAACAGGCAGACCTTGGCGGGGTCGATCAACGCCAGTTTTCCTTGATCCAGGCTTCGTTCAAGTCAGGCTGCTTGGGCCGGCCGTGGAAGTAAACGATCCGAGCATCGCCTAACCCAAATTCGCGCACATGCGCCTTGTAGCTCTTCACCTGATCCTTGAAGATCGCGTCGATGTAGACGTGAGGCCACTTGCGCAGCCACACCATGTCGTTTTCGCCTCGCCAGTCCTCATAGACCTTGCGATAACCGGCAGGGACCAGAGCTATCCCGTTGCAGGCATGTTGCGGCTCTCTCGGGTGCTGCGGGAGCGCCATGATGTCGGATGTCAGGCAGTAGTTGGCGAACTCGTCGCAGTTCCCGGTGATGACGGTATCGAGACCACAGAAGATCATCGGCTCATCCAGGATGAACGGCGCGATGCAATCGCCGTAACCGTTCATGCCTAGCGTCTTGTCGATGATTTGCTCTACGGGCTCCCGAAAGTTCCTTTCGCGATCCGTGAAGCAGGCGAAACTAAATGGCTTGGTCAGATTGCGCTCGAACCCGCGATAGAGCTTATCGACCCACGTTTCATCATAGCAGCGGGAGAAATCCGCGCTAAGATCGTTGGCATCCCAGAGGCAGCAGGCTATAGTGATCAAATGCGCACTCCGACCAAGCAGGCGATGTACCAAGGCATCTTGTCGGGAGATGAATTTGACAGCATCGCTTCCCGTCTGAAAATCACAGCAAAGGCAATAGAGAGAGCCAGGTCGGTCCTTGTAGATGCTCTTCCGGTTCTAACCGTGGCTTCTATGCATCGGGTGCGCCCCGAAACAATATACGGAACGATTAAGAAGCACTTCCTTTAGGCTACATACCTCATACGCCGCTGATGCCAGTCATCCGGCTTCCGGGCCTTATAGTCGTTCCTCCGATAGACATAGCCAGGAGGGACATCGCCCTTGACCACCGCGCCGGCCGCGACAACTGCATTCTTGCCAATCCGAACACCCGGCAGGATGACCGCCCCGGCACCGATCGAGGCGCCATTTTCGATCACTACCGTTGACCGCTTCGGCGTTTCGTAGCCTTCCTTATCTGCGGAGGGCCACATATCGTTACAGATGGTGACATTTGGCCCGACGAAGACGCCGTTGCCGATCACCGTCCCTGGATTAATCGAAGCGCCGTGGCTGACGATGCTATCGTCTCCGACCGCCGCGCCGTCGATAATCGCGCAACTCGCTATTGTGCAGTCTCGGCCTATAGTCGAGCCGCGAATGATGCTGGCGAACTGCCAGACCTTCGTTCCCTCGCCTATCTGCCCGGAACCGTCATAGTGGGCCAGCGCGTGGATCATGCGCGCCAATTCTCCGCGACCCAATCGAGCCGCACATATTGCGAAGGATCACGCCAGCCGGGGAAAGCCACGATGCGCGCATTCTTTGGCAACGCTTCGCCCTTGGGCCAGCCTTTTTTCTGGAATGCGTACACGCCGTCTTCCGGACCGAATGACCTGGCTTCAGGGATCATATCGGCAAGCCATGCCTGGTCGTCGGGGAATTCGTAGAACGGCACCTTTGCTGCAAGCTCAGGCGAAAACTCATGCCAAACATCTGGGCGGTAGCCGGCCGTCAAAGCCCATAAGCTCCCATTGAATGGACAAGGATTTGCAGAATTAACGCCCTGCAAGATGGTGAAAGGCTCATATCTATCGAACAGGCCGTCCAAGGAGCCCGTCACGACCAGATCCAAGTCCATGCAGACGATCTTGTCGCCGGGCTCAATCCCATTCGACGCCTGCCATTCTGGGTCGAACGCCCGCAGCCGAGCAAAGCAACCTGGAATTTCGGTCAGATAGGCGTCTTCCTCTTGCGGGAAGAATACCGCGAACCGATGCGGCTGTTTCAGGTTTCGCCTTACCGCAGAGGCAAGCTTGGCGACGTACTCAGGACCATATTTCGTGCCCCAAGCCCACGTCGAGATTATGAGCGCCATAGGACGCCAATCCCGTTATTCTTGCCGGTCGGGCAGAGCTTGAATTCCCGATGGGCGTAATCCTGCTTGATGCGGTCCCAGAACTGCGGTGCGTCGATCCTGGTCCCGACCCATTCCGGCGCGCGGTGCCAAGCGATATCGTGGAAAGCCACGATCCTACCCATGGGGCCGTAATTCGCCCAATCCTTCTCGAGGAACGGCATAGTGTGGTTCGCGTCGATGAAGACCGCATCGAACGGGCCAAGGGCCTTGACGCGCTCAATCACGTTCGGATCGGTGCTGTCGCCCCAGATGATACGGGCGTTATAGCCGTCCTTGATCAGGCCATCGACGGTTTGCATCAACGACTTGCGGCTCTGCTCCCATAGCCGGGTTCCGCCCGGAAGATCGACCGAAACAACAGTCGAGCCAACCGGCATTGCGCGCGCAAGTCGATCAAGCGATCCGCCGAACTTTGATCCTATTTCCAGAAGCGAGCGGCAGCCCTCAGAGCGTATGATGTCCGCAAGCCCGTCGATCTCTTCCTCTACCTGTAGAAGCGCCTGTGTCGTCATGCGTACCACTTCGGAACTTTTAGCCATGCGTCAGCAATGTCGTCATAGCCGAGAGAGCGGATAAACTGGATTAGAATGCCATCGGCATCGCAATGCTGTTGCTCAACGTCACCGTTAGGCTTCTGCAATTCTTCAAGTGCATCAACAACGCATTGATGTCGGCGCCGGAGCTTGAACGTGTAGCTTCCCCCGGTCATGCGCGCGCCCATATGGCTGCAACGCCAAGTTCTGCGGAAATGTAGGAGGTATGGATGCGAACCAAGCCGACCGGCTTCAGGTCGCGATCCAATGCCGCGATTTCCTCGTCATTCTCGGTTGGCTTGTCGGAAGTCCCACGCCAGGCAAAATAGCCCTTCGTCCACCTCCCGAAATGCTGCATTAAGGCCGTCAGATCCGAAGTCGGCATGATGCGCTTCAGCTTGTGATACGTCGCAAGGCAGAGCGTGAAGTCGTATTGTTCGCCGGCAAAAGCACTAAGCGCAGATGCGCCCTTCGACAGATCAACAACCTCGAAACGACTTTGGCAGGAGCGATAATCGGCGAAATTCTCGCGGGCGAGAGTGATCCCCGGCTCATAGATATCGCAGCCATGAACCTTGATTGCGCCGTTCCTGTAAAATTCCTCAGCTACCTTCGCCCGATTGCAACCAATATCGAAGACCGACTTGCCTTTGGCTCTCAGGAGCAGATCGCTCATGCCGTCCATGCGGATATCGTGATATCCCGCAACACGTCGCTGAACGACATACGATGCGCCAGCGGGTTTGAACTTATCGACCATTCAGAGCCTTTCCAGAGCCTCTTCAACGACTTCATCGACGGATATGGCTTCCATTGCCCTCCGGCAGTGCTGGCAAGGCTTCAGAGAGCCGCAAGCTTCAGCGCCGCCGGTCAAATTCGCATGTGTCGGATACCCGGTAACCTTCGGAGGAATGAACCCTCCGAACAACACCACAGCGGGGATACCTACCGCCGCCGCGGCGTGATGAAGTCCGCCCTCCGAGCCGATGTACATCGACGCATTGGCCAGGATCGAAATGGCGTCCCTGAAGCTCTCAGTTCGAAGCGGCGATACTCCAGAAAGGGGTGGCGAACCCTTATCCGAAAGGAACTGATGAACCTTGTAGCCCTCGGCCTTAAGCCGGTTCGTCACTTCCTGATATTTCGAGCGACCCCAATCCTTATTCGCCGCCACCGATTTCCAAGGTGCGCTCTGCGGCTCAATGATGATGAACCCAGAGCCATACCTCTTGCCGTGCTTGCGCTCGATATCGTCTAGATAGATCTCGCCCGGCGTCGGGCTGAAGTCCATATTCCAGATCCACCGATCGCCGTCCTGGCGGTTGTAGATACGATGGCCCTTGAAGAACGGAATCCACTCGACGCAGCTGTCACGCTCGCGCCCCGGGGCAGCGATGTTTGGGTTCCACTTAAAGACCTCATGGGAATGATGGTCCCAACGGATTTTGATCCCGTCCCCGAAGGCAATTTTTTTTCCTTTAGCATGGGCACCACGCGCAAGGCCCGTAGCCATCAAGTTATCTCCGAGCCCCATTCAGGCGGCCCAACGCTCTAGTTCCGCCCTCCACTCGTCGGCATATTCGCATTCGGAATAGCCTGGCATATCTGGCGTACCTTCAGTGAAGTGGCAGACCTTGGGGTCAGTCGCCGGATCGCTGTGTCCAACCAGCCAGTTCCAAGCCGGATCGAGTTCACCAATCTCATGGTCTTCAAGCCAGCACAGTCGATGAAGATCGCGCCCCGGTAACGAATTGACGATCTCCAAGGTGAGCCGGTTGTTTGCCTCATGGCCGACGTTCCAGACGAGGAACGATGTCCAGTTCTTTCGGGCGTAGACACTCTGGATTTGCCCGTCCATTTTGATTCCGGGCTTCGGCTCATGCTTGTGCTTCACGCAATAGACGGCTTTCGAGGAATCGAGGTCTTTTGCGAGCATGTCGACATTGGCCCGGAAGAGCACGTCGGCATCGCAGAAAAGAGCCCAGCCCTTGTCGGCGATGAACGGCACCAGAAACCGGGCATTCGCGTGCTCGGTCGATATAGAGCCGTCATAGTCCGGGCGAATGGACAGAACGTCCACAAGCCTGCCGTTCCTGCGCTCTGTGGGGCGCCTGTAGAGCCCGCGCCGGATCAAGTCCGAAAGAATAAGCCCGCGCGCTCGAATTGGCGCTATGGCGTGGCGTTCCAGGGAATGTTTTGCCACGGCAAATGACGCCGCTTCGCGCGGATCAAAGCCGATGAACACAGCCAATGGCATCATGCGGGGATGGCGTCCTCCAGGGAGCGTTTGGGGAAGCATTGGATGGCGGAATTCATCGAGCAGTTGATGATTTCGACGCCCATTGACTTGAGAAGCGCGGCCGAGCCTTCGAAAGCGTCAATCCAGCGTTTGAAGTTGCTATCGTTCGGGTTGTTGGCGTTCGGCCATTTGTTCGGCCCGTACCAATGAACGCCGCCCGAGAGCGACATATCGAGGCCGATCAGCAGGATGCGCTTGGCCCCAAACTGAACTGCCAGATTCAGCGCCTGGAACCCGCTGTTGCCGCCATTTCCGACTAGCCCAATCCTGCCGAGCTGTAACTTGTCCTCACGACGGTTGATTTCGATCCTTCGGATGTCGTGGAAGCCTGCCAATCCATTATCGCGGAAGCAGAGCTTCAAGCCGTCGAATTCAGGCAATCCCTTACGATGCACCCACCAGGCCGCATCGCATCCGTACACCACATCCGCCCATGGGCAGAGGTCTATATTTTCCTTGATCGCGATTATTCGGGAGCGCTCTCTGAGCTTTCCGAGGTCTGTTCCTCTTGTGGAGGCTCCTGAAGCGACGATGGCAATGGTATCTCCTCGCCACTCTGGCCATCCATTACCGTCATATCGCGGCGGAGATATTTTGGCGGGCGGCCGCGTCTCTTGGGCTCCCCCGGCGCCCCCTCTGGCTGAAGACGAACGGCCGGGATATCGACCATGGCCGGCTGGACGAATGTCTTGCGAACGGCCTTGTGCGTCCGCTCCAGTTTCGCGGCTTCGCGCTCGCTGGCGATCTCGAATTCCTGACCTGGCTTGTATTCCTTGCGAACCGACCCGTCATAAATCCGTTTCGCGGCTATCATCTTGATCATGCAAACCTCATGGAAGGCCCGCCGAGCCGGAGCCCGGCGGGTTTGGGTGTGGTCATCAGTTGCCGTAGTTGCCGCCCGTGATGTAGACGGCGGCGCCCGAACGAGCCTTGGTCCATGTGATGAAACGCTCGCAGAGGATAGCGACCTGATTCGTCTGGAACATCGACACGAACGAGGTCGAGGCAGTCTGCGGCGAGTCCGGAGCATCGTCGGTCTGGATGGACGCTTCGGTCGAGATGTTGACCTCCACGCCGCCATCGTCGGCCATCAGGATCGAGTTGGCCGCCAGGGCTACGATGATGCGGCCATCGGCCGGCGAACCGCCATTGGCTGCAACGTTTTCCGACGTGACGACAGGAACGCCCTCGATGAAGCCGCCGTCCTTATTGAGGTCGGGGAACTCGCGACCGCCAAAGTCATTGCGCATCAGAGCGAGGCGAAGAGCCTGCGTCTGGCTCATGACGATGACCAGATCGTCCAGCGTGTAGTTGGACATCGTGTACTGCGCCAGCAGGTCGGCGAAGTCCGCGCGGAATGCATCCGCCGTCGTGCCGCTTGCCGTGATCGGGGTCACGCCGTTGGTGATCGAGGCCGGAGACACACCGGTAGCGACGGCCTTCGACGGGTCGAGGAAGTCGTTGTCGGTGAGCTTGATGATCGCCTTGGTGAGCGAGTTGATCATCATCTGCTCTGCGCTCGGAGCCGAGAAACGGAGCAGTTCCTGCGTAAGGAAGGTCAGGCCGGCGACCTTGTTGAAGTCCAGCGTGATGGTATCGAGGGCACCCTTCGAAACCGGCTTGGGCGAACCCTGACCCACCCAGTAGGCGGTCGTCTCGCCCGTCTCGCGCGGCACCTTGATGTTGAAGGGAACCTGACGGATGCCGGGGATGCGACCGATGATCGTACGCGGGCGCAGCAGATCGATGAACTCGTTCTGCAGGTTCTGGTAGGTTACCAGCGCGCCGGCCCACGCCTGGTCGGTCGTGCTGCCGCCGCTTACGGCTGCCTTCTGCAGGATGTCGCGTGGCGTGCGCAGGATGGAGGCGAGATCGTCGCCCCAACCACGCGAGATGGCGATATCGGCCGGGTGGCCGCCGTATTCCTTGGCCATGAATCTGGCCGACAGAAGACGGACGAAGCCGGAGCCCTTCGGCGCCGGAGAACCGAGAACTTTGACGACTGGGCCAGTCTGGCGGCTCTGGCTGGCCTGTTGGCCATTGGTGCCGTTGACTTCTTTGGCGGTCTGCACATTGACCTTCTCCATGATGCGGAGGCGGTCGATGTGCTTGTCGATGGCCTCGTTGTCTTCGTTGAGGCCGTCGAACTCTTCCTGCTGTGCGGCGTCGAGGGTCGAGCCCTCTTCACCGGACTTGTCCATGATCGACTTCATGGACGCGACATTTGCGGCTCGCTTGGCCTCATAGGCCGCGAGCTGTTCGGCAATGGTTGCCATTTTGGGGACTCCTTCGGACCCTTTCGGGTGCTGGGAAGGCCGGCGTCATCGCGACGCTGGCGGGCGCCTTGTCCAAGGGCGTTTGAAAGCGGACTAGCTCGTTCGTATCTTGCGGATCACGAACGGCTTGGCCCTGTCGCGGGCGGGGTCATTCAGCTTCACGACGCGAACGGTATTGCCTGTCGCGGCGGCGGCGTCGGTCTGAATCTCGGGAGGCACGGGGCGATCTTCCTTAACGCCTGTGGCCGTGCGAACTTCGGTGTCGATCGACTTGATCGTGGTGATGACGGCCTCAGCATTGGCCGGGATGGTGACCAGGCTCAGCTCCATCACTTCGGATTTCTCAAAGCGGATGCCGCCAGTACCTTCGATGAAGGCATATTCCAAGGCCCGGAAGCCGATCGAGACAGCCCGGACCAAGCCTGCCTTCACCGACTGCCAGGCTTCATCAATGCGGTCCTTCAGCGTGCCTGGCTCATCGATCTGTGCAAGAGACGCCTCGAAAGGGATGCCATTCTTGGTCGGCTTGCCGAAGTTGACGGTCCCAACCGGCTTATCGGCCTGATGCTGCCAGAGCAGCGGCATCGGGTTCTTGAACTCAACGCCCATCGGCTCAACGATATCGCCCATGCGATCTGGAGTTGGCGTTGTGGCCATGCCGCGGATGACGCGCTGGTCCTCATCGACGGCTTTCACCGTCAATACGGAATAGGCTCTGTTCATGTTGGTAGTCCTTAACCGATGACGAGCATCTGATATTCGGGCGCCCTGGTTTGCTCGGCTGGGGCAACACCAATCGCCATTGTGAGCGCCACCATGCCGTCGATGCGGCCCGATGACTTGTCCTTGGCAAGTTTCCTGTTTCCCGCCGGGTCAGACTGAACGACCGCATTGGCCGCGCACATGGTCAGGACGGGATGATTCCCATGAGCTATGCGCCCATTGAGGATTTCGCTCTCAAGCTCTCTCAGAGCCGGGGAGATGGACTGGTATCCCTGCCCGAACTCCTCGAAATGCTCCTCGATCTGCTTTTCGGTGAATCCTGCCTCAAGTAGCCAGGGCTTCAGATGTTTGAAGCCCCAGCGATCAAAGGCGATCTTGCGAATATCCAGTTGGTCGAAAAGCCGCTTCATTTCCTCGGCTACAAAGCGGTAGTCGACTGATTTCCCGGGGGCGGCCTTAAGATGCCCATCCTTCTCCCAGACATCGTATGGAACGCGGTCCTTGCGGGATTTCTCAGCCAGTCCTTCCTTTGGTAGCCAAAATGTCGGCTTGACATTCCAGATGCCATCGATTTTGCCGATCAGAACCAGAGCTGTCAGATCGTTGACGCTCGAAAGGTCGAGCCCGCCGTAAACAGGAACGCCCTTCAGCGACTTCGGTGCTTCTCCGCACGAGAGCCATAGCGACCGCGACACAAACGGGCTTGATGCTTCAACCCGTTGATTAAGAACGAGATTTCTGTATTCTGCCTCTCGGCTTGGCATGCGGCGCGCATCTTCCGCCATTGCCAGGACTTCTTTCGCATTGAGAAAGTCACCGAAGGCGGGGTTCGCCTTGCGGATCGACTCCTCAGCGAATGGATCTTCCTCTGGCGGAGCGGTATGCAGGGAAACGACCGTCCTTGGATCATGCCCTGCAAGCGCATCATCGATCAGGACGGACAGCAAATCCGCATCTGTCGGCGCCTGCGTCGAGATGATCACCGAAAGCGGGCTTTCCTGTGCGCCCGTCGCCGTCTCCAATGCCTCGTAAAGTTCCGAGCGCGGGCCTTTGACCTGGCCCAACTCGTCATGAATGGTCAGAACCGGCGAAAGACCATAGGCTGTGGACGCTTCGGCCGACAAAGCCCGGTATAACGTGCCCAACTCAGCGCAAAAGAGCTGCTTTGCCGTGTCCCGAATAGTTGTGACTTCGATCAGCGCTGGCGACATGCGAACCATCTTCGCCGCCAGATTGAACAGGATAGCCGCTTGATCCCTCGATTGCGCCGCGCTGTAGAGTTGCGAGTTTGGCTTTGCTTCCGGCCCGCAGAGATGGAGCAAAAGGATGAAGGCCGCGAGTGTCGTCTTCGCATTTTTACGGCCGAAGGAGAGAATTGCTCGCCTTGTACCGGCCGGATTGTCATAGATCTTGACTAGCTCAGCCCGCTGCCATCCTCGTAGCACCACGGGTTTACCGACATCGCGGCCTTCTGGAATATGGCATTTATCCTCGATCCACCCGATGTTCCGGCATGATCGAGTACAATAGAGCTTTCCGCCACTCCTCCAAAGTGGAACCGAAGGCTTTGTGCAGCCTTCGCAAGCGCACCTACTCCCAAGGCTTGCTGACTTGCTGCGGCTTTTTCTTGGACTTGTCATATGTCGTTTGCTGCGTGATCCTCATGCGCGTGGCCAATGAGGACAGCGCCCGCCCCTCCCGCTCCTGCATCTTGTAGAGCTGGTCCAGGACGGGGATTTCGATTTCCTTCTTGCCTTCCTCGGCCGCGATCAATTGCGCCACGCGTCTGGCAGAGACGACATGCCTGCAATACTGGGCAAGCATCCCATGCGTTTCACGTGGAAACCAATCCGCCGGCATCCTGTTGACGACGGCCCACCATTCGTCTGCCTGCTCGTCCGTCAAATCGTAAGGCGCATCCGGGCGCTCTAGCGTCTCGATCGGCGCCGCAACAGCCAAGGATGCAACGGACTTCCTGCCTCGCACTCCCATATAAAGATATCCTTATGTCGTAATCTTTTTTCGGGGCAGATATGGCAAAAATACTGCCCAAGCGGTCTGGGGCCGATTTCAATTTCGGTCGTGACTACCCCCCCCTATCGGTTGGCGGGGTGGTTGCCATCGATCGGCCAGCCATCAGATCCGATGGTCGTGTCGAACCCTGTCTTCTCTATCGATTGGATTGGCCCGTCATGACAAGGAGCGCAGACGGATTGGAATGGACCTTCGAAGAACGCTGTCTTCTTTGTCTCTGGGTCTATGTGGTGGCAGACCGTTGCCTCGACCACGTACCCCTTGGCCTTGCACCTCTGGCATAGTGGGTGCTTGGCCAGTTGCTTGGCCCGAATGGCCTGCCATCGTGCGGTGGAGTAGAGCTTGCGGTATGCCTTGGCTTCTTCGCTTCTACGATCCTGGCGCCTGCTCATCTACACGTCGGCGTGACCAGCCACTTGTCGAAGCTGCATGGCTGTTGAGTTGTGCAGGCTGTGAGGGTGAGGAGCGCGACGACGAGAAACGCCTTCACGTCGCCTACCTTCTGACCTTGGGCGGATTGCCGCCAAGATCAGGGCAGCCGATAGTGGTTAATGGCTGCTTGGATTGCTCGTCATCATCGCTAAGCGGTAGAGCGCAACCGAGTTTATATGATGTCCAACATGGCCAGAAGACAGGCCACATCAATACGATAAGCGCGTCCAGCCCATAATCGCCCGAAAAACAATCGTCTATCGTATTGGGGTTACGCTGTCCCATCTCGCCGATAACGCCAACGGTAAAGGCACAGCCGAGCACGTAGACAACTAGCGAGCCAATCAGCCAGGTCATGCCACCAGCGTCTTCACGCTTGCGATGATCTTCTGTGCAGCGTTGCGAGCTGCCACCAATGCGTCAATGCCTGCCTGTGTGGCTGGCTGGCCTTCGATGGTCAGGGTGGATATCGGTGCGGGAACCGGCGTTGGCACAGGCGTCGGTGTGGGCGCCGGGGCGGTTGCAGTGTTGTGGGCAAGGAACACCTTCTGCAGCTCAGGCAATGTGCCGAGTGCGGTGTCGCCGTTCTGCGATGACCATTTGTAGCAGTATTCGAGCTGCGGGCTCGGCACCAGCTTGGCCCAGCGATCCAGCATGGTCTGCATCTGAGCGACAGTCGGGACAACGAACGCATCGCCCGTTGAGCTGATCCAGTTGCCACCGCCGAATGCCTGATACTCTGGAACGATGGCCGAAAGCGGAATGCCGGAAGCCAGGGCCGCGGCAACCATGCGATCGATCATCGCATAGTCTGGATTGCTCAGCGTCTTGGCTTTGATCGGATAGGCGCCGATGCCGTAGAGATCGATACCGGTGTTTGCCGGGTTGTAGGTATTCATGAAGCTCGGGCTTGCGACCGAACCCATGTTGTTCATCGAGATGAATGTCTTTGCGCCGGGACAGGTGGTGTGGATGTAGTCTGACTCAGCCTTGAGCAGCGAAGCCGGGACATACCGTGCATCGGGCTCATCACACAGGAAAAAGCCGTACAGCTTCGGATTGCCGATGAATGGCTTGACCTTGGCCTTGAACGCATCCGTTGCGCCGCTCTTCTCCCCGAGATAGACGAGGCCAAGCATTCCTGCTGGCAACTCGTTCAGGGCCGAGACATAGCTTACGTCGGCGACATTGAAGCCGGCAGCGGCAATAGCTGAGCCAGCACCGCCTGAGGTGTAGCGAAGGGTCATTCTATGCCCTTTCATCTGACAATGATAAGTCCTGCCGCACGGAGCGGCAGGGGGCCATCGGTCGTGACCTTTGGCGGGGCACTTAGAGGCCGGTGGCCTTTGCGATCGCCAGAACAAGAACAACACCGGCACCAATTGCGAGACCGGAAGCAAACTTGCTCAGGAAGGAATTGACGATGAAGCCGATATGGCTGGGCTTCGAGCCTTCGCGCATGATCTCCGCGAGTGAGTCGAAAGAGTTGCTCATGCCCATAATATAGTGACGGTATTCGAGCATGTGAATCCCGCGAAAGCAGTATTTTTTCTTCTACATAGTGGCTTGCAGGCGGCATCCTCAAGGGTATGCGCTTATCCCGAGACCATGCTGTTCACAGCGAGGCCGGAAGACCTGCAAATGAAGCGAGACGGAACGGCCAGGACCGAACCCCAACCTTCACGAAGCTTTGGCGCTCCGCCGTCTCGATCTGGAATTTTGGCAAAGTTAAGGGTTTGGCGCGGAACGGTGAATTTCCGCTGACAGACCGGGACGTGTCCCTGCGCCCAAATCACCTGCGGAAAATATACGCGAGAATAATTTCTATTGCAAGTCCTGTTCTGGCCGATTGAAGTGCTCGAATATGGCTTCCATCAGCGCTGTGCGTCCTCCCTGCTCCTCGAATGCAGCCGTGACGGCTAGGGTACAACGATGGCGTTCCGCGAGAATGGCTTTGTGGGCAAGGTCGCACGCTAGCCACATGATGTCCTGCATGGACGACGCTTCCTTGCATTTCTCCTCAAAGTCCCCGGCAAGGTCGTATGCCGTCATGATGGTTTCAGTCTCAAGAGCATGCGTGGGCATTGAGCCACCTTTCCACGTCTTCGGAGACATCCTCCGGTCCAACCTTATCTATCAGACACATCATGCGGCGAAGCCAACCCTCGCCCACTAGGTGCTGCTCGATTTTAATTCTCCGATAGGTCTGTTTGGTTAGACGCAACTCAAGCGCAGCGTCTTCCTCTGACCAACCGTATTGTCGCTCCCATGATGATAGGCATTCACCGATATCGCGTCTGTCTGTTTCCCAATTCGTCATTCCGCTGCCTCCGTATAATCAAGCTCAACTGAATCAAACGGCACCGACATCTCCAGCTTTTGAACCAGTAGTTTCAGGCGCCCGTCTCTCGATAGACCCGTCACATGGCCATGCTTGTCCTGTGCTGGCCCCTTTGTGATCCTGACAAGCGTCCCGGTCGGGAACTTGCTGGATGTCATCCTACGCGTTTGGCTTTTGAGTGCGGCTTGCTCTTCAAAGAAGCGCAGTTTTTTCTCGGCTATTTCCGCCGATTCAGCCTCCATCTCACGAAGCAACTCCATGTCGCTTTCGGGGATCGGCATGGGCGTTCCGCGGCACTTCACGCCCTTCTCAACGCCGGGCGTCTTCTCTTCGAGCTTGCGCCAGTCAATAGCCTTCTCCGCGTCACTAACGAAGACGTAGCCGAGGAGCAGCGCAAACCGGCGCTTCGTCCAAACGTTCGTCTTCTTCCGATCGCGGACAACGCGCATGTCAGCCGGCATGTAGTAGGTGAAGCCGCCGCGCTTGAGGGACACTTCCACCGCTGATATGTTTGGATCTAAGCTGGGGACGAGCCGATAGCCCTTCGCGCTCCGGGTTGTCTCGACCTCGTAGGCACGTTGTGGCTGTTGAGAGCCAGGCTTTGTTCTGACTGCGTACCAGGTCATGCGGCTGTCCCTCAATATTGCTTGGCGGATGGGGGTTAGGCGGAATCTTTGGCCTTGAGCACGACGCGCCGCTCCGGCTTGTAGACTATGCCTTCGCGATCAATGAGCCATGGCTTCGGGCTGTCGGTGTTCGAGAAATCGCAGCCGTGGATTCGCGTGCCGAAGAACCATGCAAGCGCACGGCCGACGTAGCCGACGTGCTTATTGCAATATGGGCAAAAGTCTGCCGGCCGTTTCTCGCTCACGGCTCCCTCTCCCCGTGCTTGGAGTTGGAGAGCGCGGCGTCTACCATAGCGCGCCAGAAGTCATCGATATTGGAATCAACCTTCGCCCAAGCGGCCTCCTCTATCGTGTTGGCTCATCTTGCCCTCCGAAGTTGCTGCTCGGGCTGCTGTTGCGGCGCCAAGAAAGGTTGCAGACCTTCCGAGGCCCGGAACCCATCCGCAATCCGAAGAACGTCGGACCACGTTGCCGCTTTCGGTCGCCCTGTGCCTCGCGAGACGGACCACTTCCCTGTAGGCGAGTTCCAGTCCCCCCGGAGGCGCTTCGCGATTACACCATGTTCCCTTAGATAATCGGCAACATAGATGGGATCGGTCGTGTCGTTCGCTGTGAACCGCCTCGGGCCGCCGTGCCTCGCAAGCCAATCCTCAACCATGAGAGGGATGTTGTTCGATACCACCATCAGCTTGGGACGCTCCGCCGGCTTATGTTGTGGTCGGCGCTGCTTGACTGGGAACGGGATCACAGTTCCCTCCGGCCGTTCCTGCTTCTTGGCCCCACTCCGAGCGTGCAGCGGCTTGCCGATTGTTCTGGCCCGCTTGATAATGGACGCCGCGCTCCGTTTGAGCGCCAGCCCGATCTCCCTGCCGGAGCGGCAATCATCCGACATCTCTGCGATCTTGGCGTCTTCTTCGGCCGTGAAGCGCACTTTCGCATAGGGCTTCCTGTTCTGCTTCTGCCGCTCCTGGCGCTCCTTGAGTCTGAGATTCCGGCTGATGACCGCCATCCTGGATCGACCCAGTATTTTCCCGATCTCCGAGCCAGACCTTCCTTCGCCGATCATGCGGACGATTACCTCGTCCTCTTCTGCCTTCCACCAATTCACGGGCTCTTTCATGCCAGCGATCCCTCTATGACCATGAACTTCGGGCCGCGCTTTCGCTCCTTTGCGGCGTCTAACAGGCGGCAGACATCCGCCTCCGAAACGTTCAGCGCCTTGGCGATATCCAGCGTGTCGAAGCGACCGGATTCCCAAAGGACAAGCGCGCATGCGCCTTGAAGCAAGTTCATTACGTTCCCCCTTTGATGATGGTTTGTTCCTTTGGCGCAGGGCCGAGAATACCCATTGTCGCCACCCAGACCGCGCCCACGGGAAGCTGCTTTGCCCGAGACAGGGCAACGAACCGGTCTAGCGGAACATTGGCCTCAATCACCTGCCGATCGGCGTTCTCTGCCCTGCGCTTTTCCTGGCGCACCTGGAAGGGCGCTAGCGGGCCCGGGAAGTACCGCGGTGCCGGCAGGCGCGGCTTTGCCTTCAGCTCGATGTATTCCTGCCGCTGGCGAGCTTCCGTCACGAACTCCGCCACTGACGGGGCAAACGTCTTGGTCTGACCATGGACCTCGCCCATGGTGTACCGTTGCGCTGCCTCAATGACGGCTTGGGACGAGAGGCCCGACGTAGCCATTTCGAACGTGTCCAGCGTCAGATCCGGGTCTGACTTGCTCGTCGGGAAGGCGTTGAGCATCCGCGTGATTTCCGTTATGGCCGTATAGTTCATTGATCCTGTCCCGCGCTGCATCAACTATGGTTCGCTTCCGATTTCCTGGGGATCGTCGATCCTCAATCTCGTCTTCCCATCTTCCTTGATGGAGCCAAGTTCGCGCGTGCGGTATGAACTGCGGCTCTTTGTTCCGGAGAGAGGGGAGTTGCCTTTGAAGACCATAGATGATCTCGCTGGGGTCTGTTCCGGCGCGAATTTCGCGCTCCCACTCCTTAAGTGCAGCCCGCTTGGCAACGCGGCGCGGGTACAACGACCAGAAATCCTCAAAGGTGATCATGCCGCCCTCCCCAAGAAGTCACCGCGATGCATGAACTCGACGGCACGATAGGCGGCAGCGGCCTCTTCCAATGTGGGAAACC
Organism: Mesorhizobium sp. CA8; assembly: GCF_020164955.1. Classification (GTDB taxonomy): domain Bacteria; phylum Pseudomonadota; class Alphaproteobacteria; order Rhizobiales; family Rhizobiaceae; genus Mesorhizobium. The sequence continues at coordinate 167,385 of NZ_JAIUHG010000001.1, read as the reverse complement.
GACCCAGGTACCTAGTCCTCCCGTCCAAGCGAATTGTCGCGACAAACTTGCCTGTACGGCGCTCAACGTGGACACCCTTGACCCCCGTTGAGTTGTGTTTGGGCAAACTCATGTTCCAGCAATTTTGCTGGTTGGTAGCTGACCGCAGATTATCAAGACGGTTATTGGTTCGGTCGCGGTCTCGGTGGTCTATCTGATGAGTGGGCCACTCCCCGTGGGCATAAAACCAGGCTACCCTATGGCCGAGATATGAACGTCCGGCGACTGCAATAGTAACATAGCCAGCTAGGTGTTTGCTCTCACAACGCTCGCCAGTCTCTCGCCTTGTAAAGGCGCCCGTTTCTGGATCGTAATGGATAACCGCGCGGAGATATTCGACCGTGAGGTTCTTCTTATTATCCGAACCGTATAGCATTGCGGTGATGGTCGCGTTTCGATCGAGGGAACGTTTTATCGCTGCCGTAGTTAGCTTGGCGCGATATAGGTCAAATGGCTTCTTCGTTGGCTTCGCGTTGCGATGATTAATGATCGCCAGCGCGGAGTCCTCATCGAGCACGGTCATCAGCTCATTCAGAATGGCTTGGCTCATGCAGCCGCCCTCACCCAAAGCGCCTGATAGCGAAACATGAGACACCCAAGCCCGCGCTCTTCGGCACGCTTGAGCGCTTGGCAAGCTATTGGCCCCACGGCGAACAGGGTTGTACCGTTGGATGGACTTTTGCCGAGCGATCCATCGGGCCGCTCGAACTTCACCTTGCCAGCAATGAAAAGTGTGAAGCTCGCCCTGCGATTGGCTGTCTGCCACCAGGGACACGAGGTTCTATCTGGCGCTAGGGCAATGCCGTGGCCGTGGTCGAAGAATTTGTCGAGCCATGGCTCTATGGAGTTTCTTCCGCCAAATGGAGGGTTCATCCAGACAAGCCCATGCCATGGCCTGTCGAGGCCATCCGCTGAATACATCATGTCAGCCGGAACATGGGTCTTGACACTATGCGGGTGTGCCACGTCGAGATCAAAGCGGCACCCGAGCGCGTCAAAGATGTACTTCGGTGTATACCACTCATCGGACTGGCCGGCGGTTTCCCAATGGCTCATCTTCGATCCCTCAAAGTCAGGGCATTGCGCCCTATCGAATGCGTCTAGGCAGCTTCCAACTCGATACGGACGAGACCGCCTGTCCTCTTGGCTTCGCGACGGATGGCGATCTGCCATTTGCTGTCATCGACGCCGATCACATCGGAGATTCCGTCGAGATAGCTTTTGATGTTCGAGAGCATGCCGTCCTCGTCTCGCCTGCGATCGTCTGGCGGAAAGAAGACTGCGGTGACCTTCAAGGCTTGCGGAATGTCTGGGTCGTTCCCGCGAACTCCGGCAGTTAGCGTCATTCCCCAGCCCAGCGTGCGGCACATTTTGGCTGCTCGCGCGCGTCTTCTCCAATGCACTCTGGCGTTTGGATGAAGCTCGCGGGGCGGCCACGGGAGATCGATGGTGATCATGCGACCTCCGCAAACATGCCGGCGTCTGTTGAAAGCCGCTTGCGTGCCATTTCGGCATAGGCTGGGTTGAGTTCGATCAGGATGGCGTTGCGCTGCAGGCGATCAGCAACGAGGCCGGTCGTGCCAGCGCCGCCGAAGGGGTCGAGCACCGTGCCGCCTGCTGGGCATCCTGCCTTGATGCAAGGCTCGATCAGTTCGGGCGGGAATGTCGCGAAATGCGCTTCCTTGAAAGGCTGTGTTGCGACGGTCCAGACAGAGCGCTTGTTGCGGCCCATGCCACGTCCGACCTGGTTAAGGCCGGATTGGTCGCTGCTTTCGTAGTCGGCATGACGAGGCGGAACGCCTCGGCGCCGCTCGCCGTTCCCTTGCCGTCCGCGCGGATCGAGCGCGTTCGCGCCTGGCGAGCCGTACGGCCGGCGAGGATCGTCGGTCAGGCTCTCTTCTGCGATCGACGCGGCGTCGAAATGGTAGCGCTGGCTCTTGCTCAGCAGGAAAATATATTCATGCGCCTTGGTGCAGCGGTCCTGCACGCTTTCAGGCATTGGGTTCGGCTTCGACCAGATGATGTCCTGGCGCAGATACCAGCCGTCTGCTTGCAGGGCGAACGCGACGCGCCACGGGATGCCGGTCAGGTCTTTAGGCTTAAGGCCCGTCGATTTCTTCGCCCGCCCAACGCCAGTGTTGCCGTGAAGCGCCGTGACGTGCTTACCGCCGCTAGAACCACCCCACTTTCCGTCGTTGGCGTAGCTGTCTCCGAGGTTAAGCCAAAGCGTGCCGTCGTCACGCAGCACGCGCCGCACATCACGGAACACCGCCACCATCTCAGCAACAAAAGCGTCAGGCGTTTCCTCAAGTCCGATCTGGCCATCAACGCCATAATCCCGGAGACCAAAATATGGCGGCGAGGTCACGCAGCAGTCGACAGACCCCGCAGGAAGGCCGGCGAGCACGTCTCTGCAATCGCCAGTGATGATGCGAATGCTCATCCTGCGAAGTGCCTCCACACCGTGATAGCAGCAGCAGCAACACCCACCACAAGAGGCCAGCCGTAGAAGAGGAGGTAGCGCCAAGAGAGGCGTGTTTCTTCTTCCTCTCGTTCAGGCTCGTAGAAGCCGTCTCGGTTGAGCTGATAGATGCCGTCGAGGGTGACGATGCGGGGTCTCATGCAGCGCTCCTGTCGAAGACGGGGGCATCATGAAGACGACGGCGAAGACCGGCGATGATTTCCTTGAGACTAGCCCCGTCCAGAAGGCTTAGGAGATGCGGAACACCTTGCAGGCCGAAATTGTCGAACAGCAACTCAGCCGCATCTTCGGAGAGGTCCGCCTTGATGGTCTTGTCATGAGCCTTCTTGGCCTTTTCTTGCTCCACCTTTTCAGGGTCTGGGTGGAAAAGGGCGCGACGCACCGTGCTTTTGCTGAGTCCGGTTTGCTCAGAAACCTTCTTAGCAATACCTTTCGGGCGACCTTCATTAGTCCGATTGCGCTTACTGAGTTTCGGTTCATTTTGAACCGCTACTCTCGTTTCCTTCTCCTCCAACAGTTCTGCGTAACGCCTGATCTGCTGATCGCGCTGCTCTTTGGAGAGATCGACGCGGAGGAGGTTTTCGGTAATTTCCCACATCTCGGCATCGAGGGCATCGCCCTCTATGACCAGACAAGGAATAGTCGGCCACGCCAGAGACTTGACGGCTGCGAGGCGATGTGCGCCAGCAACCAAGTCAAGCCTCTCACCCTCATTGACGCTCAAAACCGTGATGGGCGTTCTGAGGCCGATTTCATCAATCGACTTCGCGAGGCGAGACACAGCCTCTGCATCGATATGGCGGCGGCCGTGACCAATGGTAATCAGGTCAACGTCAATGTTTTCTGGCGCGGCCGGCTTCATGGATCAGCCCTCGATTTCAGGGAGATCGTTGCGGAGCGTGAGGCGAGACATGCGCTCGCCACGACGATAAGCATTCCAGCCACGGAAAATGATTTCGAGCGTGCGCCTGATCGGAACCATGCCGTTCATTCGTTCTTGAAGAAGGCGCTCGCGAACTTGAAAAGCCGGGCTCGTCTTGCCGAGATTGTCGCCGTCGATAAACTTTGCGAAGAACTGTTCCGCGTCTTCGAACCCGACCACTCCAGCGATGATGTATAAAGCGCCGGCTATGCGAGTGTCGGTGGCAATTTTTCGAACGTCTTTCCGGTCGGCAAAGCGGAGAGCCTGTTCGATATCAGGAAGGCGGGCGAGCGCGAACTTATGCAAAAGCGCCTTCGTTGGCTTCACGTCACCGTGCGTGGGGCCGACAGCTGACCCCTTTGGCAATTGGTTAGTCTCATAGGCATGAACAAGAGCGGCTATCGCAGCGACCTTATTGGCGTTCTTGATGCCCGCCATTCCGATATAGTCGCCGGATGTCCTGACCTTGTTCTGATCGATGGTCATCCGGCTCTCGCGTTCGGCGCCGAACACCACCGTGAACGGAATGCTTCCGCCACACGATATAACCGCGTTGAGACGATGCTGCCCGTCGTTCAGATATCCATCTTTCGAGATGACGATGGTCTGGCCGTTAAGCCCCTGCCAGCGGCCCCCAGCCATATCGGCAGCATATTTGGCCACAGTGGAGGCCGACAGCTTGCGGTTTTCGTCTGCCGGGTTGCGCTGGAGTAGAAGGTGGGCAAGAGGCGGATCGATGGTAACAACTTCGGCAAACGGCTGACCGGAGGCTTCAGCCCGTGAAATCTTGCGGGCCAGGTAGTCCCTGGACGCCTTCAGCATGCGATCAGTGAACTCCGGCTCAATCTTGCCGTCATTCTCTCGTTCGAGTATGTTCAGCATCAGTTGAATTCCTTGGCGGGCACTTTCGGGTGTGCCGCCATTTTTCTTTTCAGTGCCCGAAACCACTGTCTTCAACATCGTCAGCCTCTTCCAACTCGGGTGCTATCCAAGTCGCCAAATTGGCCGCCCAATCCCTCAATCGAAGGGCGATGGAAATCCGGGTCCGCGTGCTCAAGAAGCGCACGAAGAGAGGCGGTTTTCTCGATGAATGAGGCATGCTCTTTCCTCGCTTTCTGGAGCAATTCATGCTCTTCTTTTGCCCTGGCGGCAGCCGCGTGGAGCTCCTTCATCTCTCGGAACTCAACGTAGGCGGCCTCCCCATACCAGAACGAGCGAATGCGCCTCTCGGTCCATTGCCATTCTGGATTCCCCTTGTGCGGGAACATTTCAACAAGCCGGTCATAAGCGGCGTTGAGGATGGCTTTTACCTTTCCCCTTCCACCGATGTCGGCAACGTAAGATCGAGCCAAGGTAACGTCTGACATTTTCTGGCTATCCGTGTTTGCGGAGACTTTTTCCATGACCTCGAACACTCCTCTGATGCATGGTTTTCCCATGGCTGAGGGCGATCAACGAAAGGAACTGAACTGGCGTGAGGCCGAAAGCCTCGAAGATGCGGCTCGCCGTTTGATTGGCGTCTTGGACGAGCGCGCGAAGAAGAGAAAAACACTTGCCGACAGTGGACTTGGTGTCGGCCCAAATTCTGATCAGCCGCGACAAATGTCCCTTGTCTCGCGAGCTGAAAGTTGGCCGGTAGCTGAGCGCCTTAGGGGTCCGCTGCGCTTCAAAGCTACCGGCCAGTCGAACACCAGCCAGGGAGGACAGGCTGGCGACCACACTGCTCAAGGGGAACCAAGCAGTGGATTGGAAAGGGTCTGCGGGCAGGTTCAGGCTAATCGACAAAATGCCGGCCCGAGGGGAGGAACTAACTCGGTCTTCACTACCCCCTGCCCGCATTCCGATGCGGATGAGGTAGCCGGCGGGTTTACGGTGCGGGGTGTAAGTCGCAACGCGCATCGGAAATGAGGTGTTGGCAGTGAAGATCATGGGCGGGCGCCCTCGATCCGAGCTATGAGAGCGACCGACAAAGCAAAACAGGTAAGGTCCCAAGCGCTGCTGAAAATTACCAGACTGCTCTTATGGGTTGCGATTCCGTACACCACGTTTCCGAGCGACCAGAAAAGCGAATAGACGAAAATCCTGGTGCCGCTCATGACTGCCTCTGTGCTCTCTTGGTGAGGTTGATGGTCATGTCGGCACCCGAACAACGCCGTGTCCCCGACAGACATTACAGCGACGGGAAAATTCGCTATCCCGAACAGAATTGCTCATGGCGGCGTCAACCAGAGGGAATAGGCCGAGGCTAATAATACCGGCCGCAATCTGCTGGCCGCGATTCATCAGGAAACCCTCGCCATCACATTTCGGGCAGACCGCGATGTCCGTGTTGATCTCGCTCATATCGCCCTCGCAACAGAACAGGCTGGCAATGAATGGGAAGACGGGTGGCTCATGCGGCCTCGCTTTCGGCGATAGCCCTCGAACAAGAATGACAATGCTGGCGACCGGTGCCGGCGCAAAGTGAGGGGTTTTTGCAGTGAGGGCGGAGGACGACTGGCGCGCGATCCTTCAAGAGGAAGGCCGGCACGTCATCATCGGAAATGGTGCCCGGCCCCGGGGTGGCGAGAGCCGGGCTATCCGCAGTGATCACGTCGGCGTACTGATCCGTCGTTACTGGCTGCGAATTAGAAACCTGCGCCGTCTCTCCGGCTGTCACCAATTGACCGTAGGTTGCGGGCCGACCAGCTTCCCTTGCTGCATGCACGGACTCGAACCGTGGGTTCTCGGCTGCTCGTTGCCTTTGTGGCTGTTCCTCGTGCACGTGCACGCGAGAGACGCCCGTCAGCGCTTCCCAGTACATGTCGAAAATCGCATTGCGCTCCTGCAGCTCGGACATGTCGAGCTTGCGAGCCGTGACACACTGGCGAACCGCCTTCACGTCAAAGCCGAAGCCGCGAAGTTCCTTGTAGATCTCGGACTTGTCGGTGTTCAGTTCCTTGATCTCGGCCTCAAGACGCTCGATGCGCTCAACGAAAGAGCGAAGCTGGCCGGCGGCGATGGTGTCGCTCATGCAGCGCGCTCCTGCTTCTTGGTCAGTTCGGCCCTCATCCATTCCATTAGCCGGTCGTACGTCTTGACCGTGAAGCCGGCGTTGTTCTCTCGCACCCTTCGAAAAAATGTGTTGTCCTTGATCGCCCGGAGACCGATCGTCTGCTCGGTCTGGCCCGTCACGGCGGTGACAAGGGCGGCGGTTTCGAATAGTCGGTTGCGAAGCTCTTGTTCCATGGCACTGCAGTATACGTATTTCTACGCAGCCTACAAGCCCCGTTCCGCGAATTTATACGCATGGCGGCAATTTCCCTAAAAAGATAAGTTCCGTACATGTCTGGAATCACGCCGGAAAAGCTCGCGGAAGCCATAGAACAAGCGGGAATGACCCCCGCTGGGCTGGCGCTCGCCATAGGCCGGGACAAAGACTACATCCGCGACTACCTGGTTGGCCGGAAGCGCAGCCTTAAAGCTGACGATCTGCTCCGCATAGCCGAGAAGGTTGGCGGCATAGACGCCTCGTTAACCTTGACGGAGGTGCCCCTCAGAAATGATTTGCCAGAGCTCCCCGTAATCGGAACGATACGCGCGGGAGCTTGGATTGAAACTTATATGCTCGACGTAGAAGACCAGGGAACAATCCCGGTCGCTCGTGATCGTCGATTCCCCCACGCCCGCCAATATGCCCTTGCTGTCTCCGGCGACAGCATGGACGAAATAGCGCCCGATGGGTCATTCGTCGTTTGCGTCGACTTCGCCGAAAGCGGCCTCAGGCTAAAAGCCGGAATGATTGCCCATGTCGAAAGTGTTGAGGTCGGAAAATCGGAGACGACCCTGAAGGAGATTGCTTTCGACAGCGGTGAAACAATCCTTCGGCCGCGCAGCTCAAACCCGATCTACAAGCCAATTACGACGCGGCGCCACAATGGCGTGGACGTTTTTATCAGAGGCATCGTTTTAAGCGTTTACAACCCCCAGAAGCTCTAGCGCTTATTCTCCTAAGCCATATCCTTCTTAAGAGAGAAAGACCTTCTGTTATTCTGCCTTCGGTTATTAGGGGGTCATGGTGAGTACCCTCCTCTAGGGTCCTGTAGCGTACCCTAGAGAAACCATGGTGCGTTGATCCGGTAGCGATTGACCGCGCGCTTTTTGACGCCGCGCCTGACCTTTTCAACAACGATCAATTCGGCCTCCACGAGGGCGCGAATCGCCATCTTGATGGTCTGCTTGTGCAGGCCCAATTCCTTAGCCATCGTAGTTTGTTGATGCCACATGTCCCGGTCGATCCGGTTGATATGCATGGCAATATATCCACCCACAAACCTGGCCATAATCGGCAGGTCTGTTCGCTTGTCCAGATCCCTCACCCAGTTGTCTCGCTGAAAGTACCACTCGCCCTCGCGCGTACGTTGGGGCCGGTTGTGTGTCTTGATCACCATGCTGTCCATATAGCGGAACTTTACGCACAAGCCAAACAACTATTTCCGTATTTTTCCGTAAAGGGGCTTGCACTACGTTTTTTTCCGTAGTAGGTATTAGGGACAGAAACGGAATTGCTCCGATGGCCCACCGGCTCAAAGCTTGCCCCTTCTGCGGTTCCCGCAAGACCGAACCGACCCAGTACCACAGCATCTTCTTCGTGGTCTGCCGGGACTGCCATGCGGATGGTCCCGCCAAGGACAGCGAGAGCGACGCCATCGAGGCTTGGAACACCCGCGTCACCCGCAAGATGGATGGCGACGGGCACTAACGAGACCACGAAGAAGCGCAAGCCGATCTGGTCTCAACGAAGGAGAACTACCGATGCTGACTTTCCCGACCAACCCGAACCATCCTGCCAACCAGATCGACATCGCCGAGGTTGCCGAACGTGTTCGCGCTGGCGGTCAGCGCCTTCGCGCTATGGATGCTCGCCGCGACGCCATGCGCAAGTTCGCCGAGAATAAGAAGGTTCGCGCCCTCTACTACGTCTGCAACGAAGCCGACGACACGGTTTCGTTGCGCAAGTTTGGACCGCGCGGCGCGGCCAAAGTTCTCTGGAACTACGGAGGCACCCGGTGACCGAGGACTGCGCTCAATGGCTCAGGGACAATCGCTATTCATACCCTCTCCTCTGCCGGAAATGCAGACGGCCGATAGCGGAATGCCAATCTATCCCCGAGCGCCAACCCCAGCCGCAACACCCCCTCCCAGCCTATCAGCAGCCAATAAGGAAGATGAAGATGGAGCAGGAAGATTGGACGCCAGTTCTCGATGCCCAGCGACGCAGCGACGACCGAATGGTGATCGATGCTCTCGTAGCGGCTTTGGAAAAGATGATCGCATGGGCCAATGGAGCCCCAGGCGGCTATCCAGGCACAGAGGCAGCGGCGGCACTAGCGATCGCGCGGCGTGCCTAATCCCCGAACTAACTCCAACCCTATCACAAGCATGAGGGAATGAGCAGATGATCAGCAAGGAAACCGCGACCGACATCGCTTACGCCTATCGCGAGATCGAGACGGCTGAGAAGCTGCTGACTGACATAGCTGCCACCATGGACAAGAGCAGCCACGTCGATATCCGCGATGCGTTCGGCCGGCGGGCAGATGGCCTGCAGCTCGGCATTCCGACAAGCGACACTGGCAGGACGCTCTACCAAGTTCCTTGGCCTTTGGCGCGGCCAATCATCGAGGCGCACATCGCGGCAAAGAAGGCAGCGCTCTCGGCTCTCAACGAGAAAGCGCGGTTCGAACTCGACGCCGCCTAATCCCATCCAGTTCAAACACAACGAACGGAAACCGAGAGATGTCTGAGACAGTGAAGCATACGCCGACTTACGAGGTCACTCGTGATGGTCGCGTGTTCTCTGTCGGTTCAAACTGGCGCGGATACGGCAAGCGCGAGCTGACCCAGGTCTTGAATAAAGATGGCTACCCAAGCGTTCGGATAATCATCGACGGAAAGCGGAAGAACCGCACAGTTCATAGCCTTGTAGCCAAACATTTCCTCCCGCAAAAGCCGTCCATTCGACATGAGGTTCGGCACCTCGACGGGAATAAATTGAACCCGAACGCGGACAATCTTGCGTGGGGTACGCAGAAAGAAAACGCAGAGGATCGCGCCCGCCATGGGAGAACTTCCCGAGGCGCATCCCATTCTGCGGCCATTAGGGCGAGCAACCAAGCGAACGGAACCCGAGCTTTTAGGCGCGCGCAGCGGGAGGCAAATCATGTCTGATTTTACGCCAGGACCGTGGCACCTGGAAATTTCGCTATCCGCCGACGACAACGGGCTGCAACAGTGCGTGATAGCAAACGAGACGGTTGAGGTTTGCGAAGTATCTGGGGCCGTTCTCGTAAGAGGCGAATTCCACCCTGAGAATATGGCCAACGCCCGCCTGATCGCGGCAGCGCCCGACATGCTGGCTGCGCTCAAGGAAGTTGCCGCGCGCCTCGGACCGCGATGGTTCCTTGAACAGAACTGGGATGCGCCAATCGCCGCAATTTTGAAGGCAGAAGGCCGCGCTGCAATTGCGGGGCAACGCCAGTGAACGCGCTCGGTTTCAGCTTCCAGGCTGTTCGCGAAGTCGGCTGTGACGTTCGCGTGATGACGAAGCGCTGCAACAAGCTGCTCGGGACGGAATACCGCATCGCCTACGGCCACGGCGCCGATACCCGCGAATTCATCTGCGGCGAGCTTGGCCTTTCACAACTCAAGCGCGGCGTCAGCCCGGATGAACTCTTCATGCTGGAAGTCGATCCGGCTGCTTCCGACGATGAGATTTGGGGAGAGTGAGATGACCGGTCCAGAACATACCGCAACTCCGTGGTCCACTGCCCCCTGTTCCAATGGCGGAGCTATTCTCCGGCGTGGCGGCGCGGAGGCATGGAAGCACCCACAGGGCATGCTCCAGATTGTGCCGGCCGAAGATGCAGAGTTTATCGTCCGAGCAGTCAACAGCCACTACGAACTGCTCGCCGTAGCCAAGAGGTGCCTGCGCATCGTCGAAGATGGCTCTCTCCCGGATTGGGATTGGCTTCGCGAAGTCATCGCCAAGGCGGAGGGTGCCTGACATGGCCCGCGACGAACTCGACGAGCGCGTCAACATCGAACTGTCACGCGCGCAACGCCAGGCATGGGAGCGCTCATTGCTCCTCATAGCCGGCATATCCCCAACCGAAGCATCCCGCATTGCTCATCTTGCAGCACAAGACAGAGCGGCGGTGGAGGAGATGCGCCATGCCGCGTGATCACATGGCCTCCATGTACGAGGCAGCAACAGCCATCGCTGATGCGCCGGTACAGGCGAACGACAATATTCGGCAGGCAAGCGCATGGTTCAGCCTGTCACAGACGCAACGGCGCTTGGCTCATCGCTATCGCGCCGACGCGCTCAAGTACGAGGCTGACGGCAACCACCGGAATTACGCGTCCTGCATGCTCGAAGCGCGGCGGCTCTGGCGTGACGCCAAGTGGCATCTGGAACGCGCGAAAATGAACCAGAGGAAAGGATAAACCAATGGCATTGCGCATCACCAAGGCTTCCGAGCCTATCACAGTCGAGCGTCTAAACACAGTCATTTACGGGCCGCCCGGGTTGGGGAAGTCCTCTCTCGCCTTTACTGCTGACATGCCGCTCCTGCTCGACTTCGATAACGGCAGTCACCGGGCTGCGAACCGCAAGGATACCGTACGCGTGTCTGACTGGTCCGATGTCGCCGGCATTAACGCCGAAGACCTCGCTCCATTCAATACCGTCATCGTGGACACAGCCGGCCGCGCGCTCGACACGCTCACCGCCGACATCATCCGCATCAACCCCAAGCATGGTCGTGGCGGCGCCCTCACCCTCCAGGGCTACGGCGAACTCAAGGCGCGGTTCACGGCCTTCCTAAAGCTCCTGAACAGCTTCGGCAAGGATGTCGTACTCATCGCCCATATGGATGAGCAGCGCAACGGAGACGACATCATCGAGCGTCTGGACGTTCAGGGAGGATCGAAGGGCGAAATCTACAAGGCCGCCGACGCCATGGGCCGGCTTGTAATCTCCAACGGCAAACGGCAGCTCCGGTTCTCCCCGACCGATGCAGCATTCGGCAAGAATCCGGGCCAGTTGGAACCGCTCGACGTGCCTGACATGTCGGCACCCGAATTCGACGGATTCCTTGCCGGCGTCATCGATCGCATCAAATCTCGCCTGAACGAACTGACGGAAGACCAGCGCGAAGCTATGGCCGAGCAGCAGTGGTTCCGTGACGCCCTTCCCAAAGTCGAAAGCCTCTCGGGCATCAATGAGCTTCTGCCCCGGGCCATCACCGCTGGCACAGTCTGCAAGACGCTTCTCCACAAGCGAGCAACGGAACTTGGTCTGGCCTTCGACAAGGCGCGCGCCGAATACGCCGAGAGCAAGAAGGAAGCGGCGTAATGCTGGCCCGCGTCTCTAACATTGAGGCCTACCGGCAGTGGAAGAATTGGCAGCCGCTTTTCGAAGGCCAAGAAGAGCCGACCGTGGAAGACTTGGTGCAGTTCATCACCGTCGATGAGCCCTCGGAGGCTATGAAAGCCGGCACGGCCTTCCACAAGGCCATGGAGACCGCCGGCGACGGCCTCCACACGCAGTTCGAGGTGGACGACTATACGTTCTATCTGCCCGACGCTGCCATCTCCCTGCCCGCCATTCGGGAGATGCGCGCCTATGGGCAATATGGCGGCCTGACCGTTACCGGACAGGTTGACGGCGTGGAAGGCCGCGTCGTCACCGATCACAAGACAACCAGCAAGTTCGACCCCGAGCGGTATCTGAACGGGTGCCAGTGGAAGTTCTATCTCGACATCTTCGGCGCCAATGAATTCCGCTGGAACATCTTCGTTCTGAAGGAACTGGAGCCGATGGTCTATGGCGTGTCTGAACCGCAGGTGCTCAAGGCCTACCGCTACCCGGAAATGCACGACCACTGCGAAAAGCTGGCGGCCGACTATCTGGCGTTCGCCAAGGTGCATCTGCGTGAAGAACTCCCCGAAGCAGCCCGTCTATTGATGGCTGGCTAGAGCAAAGGGCCGGCGCGAATGCCGGCCCGGAAAGGGCAACGAGAATGATGCGGTTCACCATTCGAGACGAAACTGTGCATGGCGCCTTCGACATGCTCGAAAGCCATGCGCAGCCGGCGGCAGCCGCAAGAGCCATGCGCGAGCGTCGTGAGGAAGAGAAGCGCCAAGCCAAGGCCCGCGCCTTCCTGAACGCCACAGGCAGCGTTGCAGAGCGCGATGCGCGATCTGTGCTGGACGAAGCCTACCAACAAGCCTGCGAGCGCTTCTATGCGGCTGTTGAGGCCGACGAGGAATATCGCAACCAGCGCAGCAAGTGCGAGGCCGTCATAGAGGCGTGGCGCACCGTTCAGAGCAACTATCGCGCCATGGGGAAAGTCGCATGATCACCCCCGTCTACGTAGAGGGATACTGGCGCCGTAAGCCAGAACCGAAAAAGCCAGAGCGCTCGACGGCATCCCGCAATTTGCACAACATGCTCTATGACGAGGTGACGGGGCCGCTCCTTGAAATGAGGCTGGCAGAGGCGATCGAGGAAGAGTTGGAGAGCCATGGCCAACCGTCGTGAATTCACGGCCGCCACACGCAAGGCCGCTCTCAAGCGCTCCAACATGCGCTGCGAGGCTGTGGGCGAATGGTACGGACTCGGACCAGGCCAGCGTTGCCACGCAGGCTTAGCTCATGGCGTCGAGTACGATCATATCATCCTCGATGCCAATTCCAAGGATAACAGCCTGGAGAATTGCGCTGCCGTGTGTGTCAAGTGTCACCGCTACAAGACGGCCCACCATGACACGCCGACCGCCGCAAAAACCGTCGCGCAATCCCTCATGGGCATGAAGACGCGCGTCAAGGTCAAGATACCACAACCGCCCAAGCAACCGCGCCAGCAGACCAAGATGCCGCTGCCTCCGAGAACTTTATTTCAGGAGAAATTGCCATGATCCTTCGCGGCTTCCGATACAAGCTGGTTCCGGCACCTGAGCAGGAAGCCTTGTTCCGGCAGTTCGCTGGCGTTTGCCGGTTGGTCTACAATCTCGCGCTTGAACAGCGGCAGGTTTGGGGTCGCTCGCATCGCATCGGATACATTCAGCAGGCCGTTGACCTGACCCGTCTCCGCGCCGAATACGATTGGATTGCCGCTGTGTCGCAGACCTGCCAGCAGCAGGCACTGCGTGATCTCGACAAGGCGTTCGCCAATTTCTTCAAAGGTGTCGCCCGCTATCCGACATCTCGCTGCAAAGGCGTCAATGACAGCTTCCGCTTTCAGGGTCGCGAGGTCAATGTCAAGCGGCTGAACGGCAAATGGTCTGCCGTGCGCCTCCCGAAGATCGGATGGGTGAAGTTCCGCGACACTCGCCCGATGCGTGGCACGCTCAAGAACGTTACCGTCTCGGTCGATGCGCTTGGCTGGCACATCAGCTTCGCCCGCGAGATCGAGCACGATGCGGCGGCCAATACTCGCCCGTCTGTCGGCATTGATCGTGGCGTTGTGAATACGCTGGCGCTTTCGACTGGCGAGCAGATGTCCATGCCGCGCTCGCTTGAGGCGATAGAGCAACGCAAGCGGCGCGTCCAGAAGGTGGTGGCGCGACGCAAGCGCGGCTCGAAGCGCTGGGCCAAGGCATTGCGCCGGGTGGCGCGTCTTTCTGCTCGCATCTCGCGCATTCGCAAGGACTGGCATCACAAGACCAGTCTCGATATTGCCTGCCGCTTCGGAACGGTTGTCCTTGAAGACCTCAAAATCAACAACATGACCGCTTCCGGCCGCGGAACTATGGCCGAGCCGGGGCGTAACGTCCGGCAAAAGGCCGGTCTCAACCGCAGCATTCTTAACCAGGGTTGGTTCGGCTTCGAGACGATCCTTGCCTACAAGCTTGCCGAGCGCGGCGGGACGCTCGAAAAGGTCGATCCCGCCTACACGTCGCAACAGTGTTCGCAATGCGATTGCATCGACAAACGAAGCCGCGAGAGCCAAGCTCGCTTCGTCTGTATTGATTGTGGTTACGTTGAGCATGCTGACACCAATGCGGCGTTGAACATCTTGCGTCGGAACACGGCGTTTATGCGCGTGGAGGAAAGCTTTGGCTTTCCGATGAAGCGCGAACTTCCAATAGGAAATCCCCGTCCTTCAGGGTGGGGAAGATGTTAACCGCCGCGCCAGTGCAGAGGAGGGGGCAGATGCAGCATCGCTTGCGGCGCCACAAGGAAGACAAATGGGGACCGTGGACGAATGGCCCCGTGCCGGCAGACTACCTCGGTTGGTTTGAAACGCGGCAGGCGGCCGCTCCAGAGAGAGTGAAGCTTATGGAAATAGACGAAGTTGATCGCGCAATGATTGAGCGCGGGGACCGGATTGGGGCAAGCCTGCAGCGCGCCCTGCTGAAGTTCCACGACGATCATGCCCTTCTCCCCGCAGGAGATGCAAAGGCAGGGGCGGTGGAGGGGGTGCGGCCGTGAGGTGGTCTCTTTCACATCGCGCCGACCGGAACGCCAGAGCGTTGGCTGACAGGCATTACAACCGCCAAAAGATCGGTTCGCCCCAGTTCGTCCCTCCGGGCCGCTGCCTCGTCCTCTATGCCCGCACGGGCCAAGGTGAAGCGTTCTGGATCACTTCGTGGCCGTTCGCTGAGTACGTCAAGCACGAATGGGCTGGCGCATGGGTTTGCTCGGCATTTCGCAACGAAGCAGCTGCTCTGTCGTCGGAACTGATCATCGAAGCGCTCGCCGCGTCCAAAGCCTATTTCGGGCCGCCGCCACCGCTCGGGATGGTTACGTTCGTTGACACCACAAAAGTGCGCCGCAAGCGAGATTTTGGCCGTTGCTATCTGAAGGCAGGCTTCAAGCACGCCGGCTTCACCAAGGGCGGCTTGCACGCCCTCCAAATCCTTCCCGATGCCATGCCGGAACCGATGACGGCTCATCAGATGCTGCCCGGCCCGTTGTTTTTGGAGGCAATATGACCGAGGCAGATACTTGGCGGCGCGTCGCTGAACGTCTTGAGCGCGAAAAGCAGGCTTTGCTTGCCGCCCCGCATCCACATCCACCGGCAGAGGTGGGCGAACTGGTGGCGCAACTGACGAAGTGGAGCGATCCGGAAGAGTACGAGCGTATCATGTCCCACTGGGACGCGTGGCGCAAATACATCGCTGAAGGCGGTGGCGGTTCATGGCCGCGCGACGCTTTCGAAAGCATCCTCAGCGCGTTCGGGGGAAATGGTCGCGAAGCCGCCGCCCTCCTCGCCAGCCAAGCCGAGAAGCTGGCAGTGGTGGAGCGGGAAAACCGCGGCATGCACGAGGCGCTCGAAAGCGGGCAGGCGTTTGGCTTCGACCCGGCCACCGGATACCTCCACGCTGACGATGGCGGCGCACCCGGAAGCTGCATCTTCTACGTTCCAAAAGAGGAAGCCGCATCCGACCGCGCTCGTATAGCCGTATTGGAGAAGGCGCACGATATGATCGGACGCTCGGTTTCGCTGTTTTCAAGTCTGCTCATGGAGATCCCCAAATTCAGTACCGAGCTGAACGACACGTTCTTCACGCTGCGGGACGAAATGCGCCAGTGGCTTGTCGATGAAGCAGACGCCGCCCTCTCTCCGAAGGATCAAGCACATGAATAGCGCCGTCACGGAAGCGCAGAATCGAATCTTGGAAGATTTGAACAAGGCGCCCACTGTCGTGGATCGTCTTCGCCTGCACGTCCATGACCCGAAAACATTCGAGTTTTCCTATGATGATGCCTGCGAATTGCTCGAAATCGTCGAAGCCGCCGCATCCCTATCTGGAGATATGGTGCTGGTGCCGAAGGCCGCGCTCGACTGGCTTAACGGTGAAGGCCCGGATGATAATGGCTACTGGTTCGGCGACAATCATGAGGCACTGAACCCTAAAGGCCGATTCTGGTGGCGCGAGGTGTTCAACCGCATGCGCTCTCTCCCCACCGCTCCGGGAGGCAGGCCATGAGCCCAGAGGATTTCCAGCAGAACAACGAGCATGGTGGCTACCCGATTGTCACCGCTCTACCAGGCAACGTCTTCCAGCGCGCGGCGCGCGGCATTCTGTGCTGGTTCTCCCTTTGCCAGACATTCACGACCCAATCGGACGATACCGGCTGCTGGGGAGAATGCACCCTATGCGGCAAACGTGTCGGCTTTGTTGATCGCGCCACCCTGCGCGCGTTTGCTGACGCGGAATACCTTCGAGAGATGGCCCGCCGCGCTGCCTTGGAGCGCACCGATGGAGAGCGACCATGAACCACGTAGTCCTAACGGTAGCGGATTTCGAGCAGAACGGTTTCGTCGCGCTTGCCCAATGGTCTGGCCTGTCAGAGGAAGCGGCTCGATCCTTCATTGCGGAGCAAGATGCCGCAGTTTCCGATGACGCCGAGCCGGATAGCGACACGGCGCCCTTCGCCTTCATCCTAGATTTGATGACGCCGAACGGCGATTGCGTTGACAACGGCAAGCGAATGCTTCCGACGCAGGTTGCCATGTCGCTTGCCCCGGAACAAGTGCGTCTCTGGCTGGAGGAGCGCCCCGACCCGGATAGCGCAATGTATCGCCGCGTCCCCGAGCTTGGGGGCCGGCCATGACCGACCCGGCTGATATCGAGCGCATAGAGCGTGGCATGCGCGAAGCGCTAGAGAGCGTCGGCAACCTGCATTGGGGAACGCGAGGAATCTTCAATCTTAGCTCTGCCACAACGTCGGCAATCGATGCCTTCACTGACCTTTGCAGCCCAGAGAACATTAGCGCCATCCTAGACGAACTCTCCCGGCTCAGAGAGGAAAACCGGATGCTTGCAACGGAGGCGCACAGCTATCTGAGCCAACTGTTGCAGCC
The DNA here is from genome assembly GCF_020164955.1 of Mesorhizobium sp. CA8. Lineage (GTDB taxonomy): Bacteria > Pseudomonadota > Alphaproteobacteria > Rhizobiales > Rhizobiaceae > Mesorhizobium. The sequence continues at coordinate 150,084 of NZ_JAIUHG010000001.1, read as the reverse complement.
AGACGATTCCGCCGCCCGCGCCTTCATGGAGCGCAAGGGGGATGCAGGGTGAGCAAGCCGCTGCGCTTCACCAAGGCCGAACTGGCAAGCGCCGCAAAGCTTTGCCGGGAACATGGCGTTATGGTGAAGCTCGGCCGCGACGGATCGATGCTGGTTATCCCCGATACACACAGGCCGGAGGTGGTTGACACCTCAGCAGAGGACGACCTCGATGCTGAATTAGCAGCATTCGAGGCGAAGCATGGTCATGGTTGAGTTGAAGGGCCTTCATGTCGTGAAGGCCAAGGGCCGGACGTATTACTATGCCTGGCGCGGCGGTCCAGCGGTCAAGGGTGTGCCGGGAACGCCAGAGTTCCAAGCCGCCTATAACGAGGCCGTGGCGAACCATAGGGCGCCGGACCAGAAGAAATTCAAGTCAGCGGTCTACCTCTACAAGGCGAGCCCTGATTATCAGAAGCTCGCCGACAGCACGCGCCGAAACTGGTCGCGTTGGCTTGATCGGATCAACGATCATTTCGGGGATCTGAGCATTGCGCAGTTCGATCGATCCGAGAAGATCAGGCCGCTGATCATCAAGTGGCGCGCCAAATGGGCCGACAAGCCGCGCACCGCGGATTATGGCATGCAGGTGCTTTCGCGCGTCCTGGCCTATTGCGTTGATCCGCTCGGCAAGATCGCGTCGAACCCATGCGAGGGTATCAGGCAGGTCTATAGCGGCTCCCGAGCCGAGATCATCTGGACCGATGCCGACATTGCGCACCTGAAAAAGACGTGCTCGCCAGAGATAGCCCATGCCGTCGATCTGGCAGCCCATACTGGCCTTCGGCTTGGCGACCTGCTGCGCTTGTCGTGGTCTCACGTCGGCGAGGACGCCATTGTCGTCAAGACCAGCAAGACCAAGAGCGAGGCCATCATTCCGCTATACGACGCCCTCCGCGATGTTCTGGCGCGTATCCCGCGCCGCTCGCCGGTCATCCTGACCAACAGCAAGAATCGGCCATGGTCCGGCTTCGGCGCCTCCTACACGAAGGCCAAGGCCAAGGCGTGGCCGGGCGGCATCGATCTGCACTTCCACGACCTTCGCGGGACAGCTGCGACCAAGTTCTACCTGGCTGGAATGAGCGAGCGAGAGATCGGCGAGATTATGGGCTGGGAGGAAGAGAGCGTGCGCAAGATCATCCGCCGCTATGTCGATCGCCAGGCCGCCATCAAGGATCGGATTCGCAAGATGAACGAGGCCAGAAAGTGAACGGAGCCAGTAAAACTCGGTGTAAAACCGTCCTGTTTCCAGGCTTGCTGAAAGTGGCTCAAAGCCTTGTGGCGCAAGGTGGAGCGGGTAGCGGGAATCGAACCCGCATATTCAGCTTGGAAGGCTGCTGCTCTACCACTGAGCTATACCCGCGCCTTGCACTGAGGTACCGGATTCACCCGAAAAGCGCCATGCATTTCGGTCCGAGACTTTTCGTTTCAGGGCTTCCGGGCCGGCAGTGGTGGAGAGGGTTGGATTCGAACCAACGTAGGCTAAGCCAACGGATTTACAGTCCGTCCCCTTTAACCACTCGGGCACCTCTCCAGTCTGCCGCCGGAGCCATGCAACGAGGCGTTCGCGCCGATCCGGAGCCCGAGTAAGATCTTCTCCGAAATCAGCGAAGCGCCTTATGGCGGCAAGGCCGGTGGGTGTCAACCGGCGCGGTCAGGGTTTTTCGAGGATGTTCGGCATTCATTTGTCCAGCCCATATCCTTAGCCGGACGGGACGGCTATAGAGGCCGGCATGAGCGACGATAAAAGCAACAAGCCCGGTACGCGCAAGGACACCCATTATGCCAAGCTGAGGCGCGCGCATCGCGACCAGAAGGCAGGCGGCGCGCCGGCATTCCGGCCGCGCCAGCCGGTGCCGCCTGGCGAAGCGCCCGGCGACGGGCTGGTGCGGCTTTACGGCCTGCACACGGTGCGGGCCGCGCTCGACAATCCGCGGCGCAAGATCAAAAAGATGCTGGTGACGCGCAACGCCGCGGAGCGGCTTTCGATTCCCGACCTTGCCGCCCTGCCCTTCAAGGCCGAACTGGTCGAGCCGAAGGATATCGACAGGATCACAGGGTCCGACGCCGTGCATCAGGGCGTGCTGATCGAGGCCGAGCCGCTCACGCCGAAGCGTCTCGACGCGCTCGGCGACACAAAGCTGGTGCTGGTGCTCGACCAGGTGACGGACCCGCACAATGTCGGTGCGATCCTGCGCTCCGCCGTCGCCTTCGGCGCCGGCGCGCTGATCACCACCGCCCGCCACAGCCCGCAGGAATCGGGCGTGCTGGCCAAATCCGCCTCCGGCGCGCTGGAGCATATCGACCAGATCGAGGTGAAGAACCTCGCCGATGCGCTGGGCCAGTTGCACGAGGCCGGTTTCCAGACCATCGGGCTCGATTCGGAAGGACCGGCCGAGCTCGAAAAGACCTTCGACGGCGATAAAATCGCGCTGGTGCTGGGCGCGGAAGGCAAGGGCCTGCGCCAGAAAACCCGCGAGACAGTGGCCGCGCTCGCCCGGCTCGACATGCCTGGGGCCATCCACTCGCTCAACGTATCGAATGCGGCGGCGGTCAGCCTTTATGCGGCGAGGAAATTCCTGGCGAAAAGGTGAATGGTGAATAGTCAATGGTGAATGGTCAGGACGCGCCCCCATTCACTATTCACTATTCACCCACTTCATGCCCCGCCATCCGCTCCAGCACTCTCACCAGCGCCGAGTGATCCTCCTTGGCTCCGCCATTGGCGGCGCAGGAATTAAACAGCTGCTGCGTGGTCGAGGTGTTGGGCAGCGAGACGCCGAGCGCCTTGGCGCCTTCAAGCGCCAGATTGAGGTCCTTCTGGTGCAGCTCGATGCGAAAGCCCGGCGCGAAGGTGCGCTTGATCATACGCTCGCCATGCACTTCGAGGATGCGCGAGGCGGCGAGCCCGCCCATCAGCGCCTGCCTGACCTTGGCCGGATCGGCGCCCGCCTTCGAGGCGAAGACCAGCGCTTCGCCGACGGCTTCGATGGTGAGCGCCACAACGATCTGGTTGGCGACCTTGGTGGTCTGGCCGACGCCGTTCGGTCCGACCAGCGTGATGTTCTTACCCATCCTCTCGAACACGGGCCTGGCGTGCTCGAAGGCCTTTTCCTCGCCGCCGACCATAATGGTGAGCGAGGCCGCCTTGGCGCCGACTTCGCCGCCCGACACCGGCGCGTCAAGATAGTCGCAGCCGAGTTCGTTGACCTTTTTGGCGAATTCCTTGGTGGCGATCGGCGAGATCGAGCTCATGTCGATGACGAGCTTGCCCTTGGCCAAGCCGGAGGCGACGCCGTTCTCGCCGAACAGCACCTCGGCCACCTGGGGCGTATCCGGAACCATGGTGATGATGATGTCGGCGGCCTTCGCCACCGCGTTGTGGCCGGAAACGGTCTTCAGCCCTTTGGCGACAAGGTCAGCAGACGGCCTGGAGCGATGGTCGCTAGCGACGACCGGATAGCCGGCATCGAGCAGATGCCCCGCCATCGGCGCGCCCATGATGCCGAGGCCGATGAAGCCGATGGTTTCCATTGGTGTCGCTCCTGAAAGCTTGATCTAACTCATCGAAGGCCGGCGCTGCCCCTCATCCGCCTGCCGGCACCTTCTCCCCTTATAGAGACGGGGAGAAGGACGCTCTTAAGCCGCCGCGCTGCCCTGCCCGGCGAATTCATTGAACCAGCCGAGCCCGGCCTCGGTGCCGGCCTTCGGCTTGTATTCGGCGCCGATCCAGCCGGAATAGCCGAGGCGGTCGATGTGGTCGTAGAGGAAGGGATAATTGATCTCGCCCGTCCCCGGCTCGTGACGGCCGGGATTGTCCGCAAGCTGGATATGCGCGATGCGCCCGAGGTTCGCCTCGATGGTACGGGCGAGATCCCCCTCCATGATCTGCATGTGATAGATGTCGTATTGCAGGAACAGGTTCTTCGAGCCGATGCGGTCGATCAACGCCAGGGCCTGGTCGGAATAGTTCAGGAAGAAGCCGGGGATGTCGCGGGTGTTGATCGGCTCGATCAAGAGCCTGATGCCGGCCTGCTCCAGTTTCTCGGCCGCGAAGGCGAGGTTTTCGGCAAAGACGTTTTCCAAGACAGTACGATCGGCACCCTGCGGCGCGATGCCAGCAAGGCAGTTGATCTGTTCGCAGCCCAGCGCATGCGCATAGGTGATCGCTTTAGCCACGCCCTGCCTGAATTCTGGCACCCGGTCGGGCAGCACCGCAATGCCGCGCTCACCCTTCGCCCAGTCGCCGGCCGGCAGGTTGAACAGAACCTGCGTCAGGCCGTTCTTCTTCAGCCACGCCGCGACGACGTCCGGGGCATGGTCATACGGGCCGATATATTCGACGCCCTTGAAACCAGCGCGGGCGGCGGCATCGAAACGATCGAAGAACTCATGCTCGCCGAAGAGCATCGAAAGATTAGCTGAAAAACGCGGCATTCCTTTTTTCTCCTTCGCTCGCCAGGCCTCAATCGAGCATCATGATGGCCGTCGGCGCATCCTCGTTGCGTTCGGCAAGCTCCTCGAACTCGGTGATCTTGTCGATTTCCGTGCCCATGGAAATGTTGGTGACGCGCTCGAGGATGAATTCCAGCACCACTGGAACCTGGTGCTCCTTCATCAGCCGCTGCGCCTCCTTGAAGGCACCGGCGAATTCCTCGGGCTTCTTCACACGGACCGCCTTGCAGCCCATCGCCTCGGCCACCGCGACATGGTCGACGCCGTAGCCGGCCTCCGGATCGCCTGCACGGTTGACGTTCTCGAAGGCAAGGCTCACCTCGTAATCCATCGAAAAACCACGCTGCGCCTGGCGGATGAGGCCGAGATAGGCGTTGTTCACAACGACGTGGATGTAAGGCAGCTTGTACTGGGCGCCGACAGCCAGCTCCTCGATCATGAACTGGAAATCATAGTCGCCGGAAAGCGCGACGATGTCGCGATCCGGATCGGCGGCGCGCACGCCGAGCGCCGCCGGCAGCGTCCAGCCGAGCGGGCCGGCCTGGCCGCAATTTATCCAGTTGCGCGGCTTGTAGACGTGCAGGAACTGCGCGCCGGCGATCTGCGACAGGCCGATCGTGGTGACATAGGTGGTGTCGCGGGCAAACGCCTTGTTCATTTCCTCATAGACGCGCTGCGGCTTCAACGGCACCTGCTCGAAATGCGTCTTGCGCTTCATCGTCTTCTTGCGCTGCTGGCACTCCTTTGCCCAGCCCGACCAGTCGCGCAGCTTGCCGGCGGTGCGCAACTCCGTGGCAACGTCGAGCAGGATCTTCAGCGCGGCGCCCGCATCCGAGACGAAGCCGAGATCCGGCGCGAAGACGCGGCCGATCTGGGTGGGCTCGATGTCGACATGGATGAATTTTTTCCCCTTGGTGTAGACGTCGACCGAGCCGGTGTGGCGGTTGGCCCAGCGGTTGCCGATGCCGAAGACGAAGTCGGAGGCCAGCATCGTCGCATTGCCGTAGCGGTGCGAGGTCTGCAGTCCGCACATCCCAGCCATCAGCCGATGGTCGTCGGGGATCGCGCCCCAGCCCATCAAAGTCGGGATGACCGGCACGCCAGTGACTTCGGCGAATTCGATCAAAAGATCGGAAGCGTCGGCGTTGATGATGCCGCCGCCGGCGACAATCAGCGGCTTTTCCGCCTCGTTGAGCATCGCCAGCGCCTTCTCGGCCTGGGCGCGCGTCATCGCCGGCTTGAAGGGAGCGAGCGGCTCATAGGCGTCGATGTCGAATTCGATCTCGGCAAGCTGCACGTCGAGCGGCAGGTCGACCAGCACAGGTCCGGGCCGCGATGAGCGCATCAGGTGAAACGCCTTCTGCAGCGCCATTGGAACCAGGTAAGGTTCCATGACGGTGACCGCCCATTTGGCGACAGGTGCTGCGATCGAAGCGATGTCGACGGCCTGGAAATCTTCTTTGTTGAGGCGCGCGCGGGGAGCTTGACCAGTTATGCAGAGGATCGGAATCGAATCCGCCGAGGCCGAATAAAGGCCGGTGATCATGTCGGTGCCGGCCGGACCGGAGGTGCCGATGCAGAGCCCGATATTGCCGGCCTTGGCGCGCGTATAACCTTCGGCCATGTGCGAGGCGCCTTCGACATGGCGTGCCAACACATGGCGGATGGTGCCGCGCGCCTTCAGCGCCGAATAGAGCGGATTGATCGCCGCGCCCGGCACGCCGAAGGCATTGGTGATGCCTTCCTTTTCGAGAACGAGAACCGCCGCGTCGACAGCGCGCATCCTGGCCATGACAAGCCTCCACTTCGTTGGTTGGCTTGACTATGACAGCGCGTCTCCGATTTTTCAATTTTTTCAGAATATTTTTCCATTTCCAGGAAACGGCTGTTATAAGCTGATTTTGCTTCACTTTTCGTTTTCCAGAAAACCCATCGCAGAAACGACTGAAAAACTTTTTCATTGCATCCGAATCAAAACCGGCGAGAATGCCGCCTATGGAAACGACGGAAAAACGCCAGCGCGGCAGGCCGCGCGCCTTCAATGGCCCGTCCGAAGCGGCCTCGGTGCAGTCGCTCGACCGGGCGCTGCGGATCCTGGCGATTGTCGCCGAGGCCAGCGGCTTGTCGCTGAGTGAAATCGCGGCGCAAAGCGGCATCGCCGCCTCCACCGCCTATCGCATGCTGACGACGCTGGAGAACCACGGCATGGTCGAGTTCGATACGGCCGACCAGCTTTGGTCGGTCGGCGTCGAAACCTACCGTATGGGCGCTGCTTTCCTGCGTCGGCGCAAGCTGGTCGACCGCGCGCGCATCGTCATGCAGGAATTGATGGAAAAGACCGGCGAGACCGCCAATCTCGGCGTCGCCGAGGACGATTGCGTCGTTTTCGTCAGCCAGGTCGAAACGCACCAGGCGATCCGCGCCTTCTTCCGGCCGGGCACGCGCAGCCCCTTTCATGCTTCCGGCATCGGCAAGGCGGTGCTGGCGCATCTCGAGCCGGAACGGGTGGCCGCTATCCTGCGCAAGGCGGGCCTGCAGCGCTATACCGACAAGACGCTTTCCGACATCTCGGCGCTTGCCCATGATCTGGCCGTTATCAAGCATCGCGGCTGGTCGGTCGACGACGAGGAGCGCCATCCCGGCATGCGCTGCGTGGCCGCCGCCATCTTCAACGAGTTCGGCGAGCCGCTCGGCGGCGTTTCGGTGTCCGGACCTACGGTGCGGGTCACGCCCGAGCGGCTGGCCGAAATCGGTCCGCTGGTGCGCGACGCCGCGGTCGAAGTGACGAAGATGATTGGCGGCGTGAAAGCCTACTGACCAGTGCGTTTCACCGTTTCACGGAAACGGCGAAACGCACTATCTTCTTGTTTTACCGCAATTCCGGACGGAAACCGCTCACACTGTTCCTGGAATTGCTCTAGGACGCGCCCGGCAATGGGCTCTTTGCCGATATGTCGAAGAAATCGAGCAGGATGGCCAGGCCGACGCCACAGGCCGCCAAGATGAGGCCGGCGATGAATATCCGACAGGCGCGGTCATGAATGCTTCGCTGGAGGGATTTGATGTCGAGCAGAATGGCAAGCGCCCGCATCTGCAGCGCGATGCCGACCAGGATCGGCAGGACGGCAATCAGATGATAAGTCTGCCATGGGATCGGGTTGGCCGCCCAATGGGTGATGAAGCCTAGCGAGAACGCCAGCAGGATGCCGACGATGGTGATGGTGCCGTTGCGGAAAACCGGTTCGACCCGTTCTTCCTTGGGATCCTGATTGTCCAAGCGAACCTTCCCTCGGTTGCCGTCAAAGCCAGATTAAACGCTCGCAAAATCGCTGTACATCGTTGGTTTCTCGGCAAGGTCGACCGGCGATAGCCAGGCCCGGACTTGACCGTCTTGCCGGGGCGTCGGGATGCACGCAAAAGGGCACGAATGCGGAAAACAGTTTACCTTCTATCCGCCGCTTCACTTTGCGGATGCATGGCGGCGACACCGCCGGTCGAGCCGATCGGCAGCCCCAGCAGCAACCCGCTGGTCGATCTCATTCCGATCTCGCTGGCTCTGGAGGAGATCATCACCGCTGGCGTGCGCCAGCATTTGAAGAACCCTATCGCTGCTAAATTCGGGACTATGCTTGCCGGCGAGCGCAGTTTGAACGGCCGCCACGAAATCGTGGTGTGCGGCTCTGTCGACGACAAGGGCTCTCCCGGCAACGAGCCTTTCATCGGCAAGATCTATCCCGATGCCGGAAACAGCTTCGAACTCATTGCGATAAATGCCGTTTCAGTCAGCGGCGCCTGCAAGGCGGCGGGATTGGCGCTGCCGGAGCTGAAGCCCAGTTCCTGAACTGATGCAGGCGGGAACATTGTCCGGTTCAAATCACGCCAATCAGGGATGCTTTGTGCCCAGACGCAAAAGAGGGGCTGCGGGCAGCCCCTCTTTACTGGCCGTCGAGTTAGCTCCCTCCTAGAGCCTGCAATAGCGCGGGCCGTCGTAGCTCATATAAGTGTCGGTGCGCTCGTCATAGCTGGCGTAGCGGGCGTAGCAGCGGCGGACGTGGATCGAGTCATAGCCGTCGTCTTCGACATAGACGCTGCGGGGCTGCTGCTGAGCAAGCAGGCTGCCGAGAACGAAACCGCCGACGCCGGCGGCGATGCCGATGCCAAGCTCGCGGCGGTGGTGATGGTCGTGGGCGGCCGAAGGCTGGACGGTGCCGACGAGCGAGCCGGCCGCGACGGTGGTGGCGATGAGGCCGGAAACGATGGTGCGCTTGAACATGACGATCTCCTGTTTCGGTGGAGAGGCGAACTATCCGCCTCTTGATCGTCTGTCGCTGCGGCCCGGAAAAAGGTTCGAAATTTTTTTGCGACAGCGAATACGGGTAGCGAATAGGGACAATTCGCGATCCGGCCACCCTATCCGCTATTCCCTATTCGCTAACCCATCCCCATGATGTGCCTCAGCCAGAAGGCCAGCACGATGAAGCCGACGAAGGTGGCGACGCCGGTCCAGTCGATATTGGCCTTCTTCAGATCGCTGACGGCTTTCACCAGCAAAAGCCAGGTCACGACGATGAGCGGCAGGATGATGACAAATCTGATCATGCGGCACCCCGTTCGATGCGATTGCACCTGACAAAGATGTAGGAAGCGGCGGTCCGCTTTTCAGCATGCCGGCCAAGCGGCGGCATCCATTGGCAACCCGAAACGGAGTTTTGTCTTTACTGGCGCACGAAATGTGCTACCGGAGCGCCGTGCCCTTGTAGCTCAGCTGGTAGAGCAGCGGTTTTGTAAACCGAAGGTCGCGGGTTCGATCCCTGCCGGGGGCACCATCCTGTAGCGGAGACGACCGCATTGCCCCTTCGAACAAACGCTGTTCGCGAGCGCACGCGGCTAAGCACGCCTGTTATGATCGCTAGTGGCGTGACGCAGATGCGGGGAAGCAGCCCCGCCAGCAAGATCCGTCGCTCTATATTTCCGGCAGGATGCTATTCCGGCAGGATGCCGCCATGTCGCGAACACTGATCATCGTTGGTCTCGGTATGGTTGCCGTAGGTCTGCTGTGGCCCTGGGTGGCCCGGATCGGCCTTGGCAGGTTGCCTGGTGATATCTTGATCGAGCGCGAGAACTTCAGGCTCTACGTTCCCATCACCACGGGAATACTGATCAGCGTCGTGGTCTCGGCGATCCTATGGCTGATCGACCGTTAGGGGCACTTCGGCGGTAGCGTTTTCGCACTCACACCCCGACCGCCGCCACCAGCACCCTGTTCTGCCGCCGTATCGCCGCGCGCAGCTCCGGTATCTTAGCCTCGTCGCGCTTCACGAACTCGATGAACATCATGTTCATGTTGTTGAAGATCAGCTCGCCCACCGCCGGGCCGTCTATGTCCGGGCGCACAAGGCCGAGTTCCTGCAGGCGGACTATCAGCGCGCTGATCTGCTTGGTCAATTCCCGGTCGAGCGCGGTGTAGGCCTGGCCGAAGGGGCTGTCGGGCAATTGCGTCGAGATCGCCATTGCCTGGCGCCACATCTCCTTGCTCAGATAATTCAGCGAGTGCTCGATATAGATGCCGATCAGCGTGTCCAGCGCGTCGCCGACATTGGCGGGCGGGTTGGCGACCACCCCTCGCCCGGCATTCAGCACCTCGTTGACCTCCATCGACACGATGGCGCCGAGGATGTCGCCCTTGTTCTGGTAGTAATTGTAGATGGTGCCGATCGAGACCTCGGCTTGCGTCGCGATCGCCTCGATCTTGGCGCCTTCATAGCCGGCCTCGCGAAACAGCGCGGTTGCCGCATCGATGATGCGGCGGTGCCGGTCCGCCTTCTGCCGTTCGCGCAATCCGCTCATATCGGCCTCTCTGCCACAAAATCATAATTGACTCAATTTTAGAATTGGTTCAACTTTTCTTCCAACAAGCCAGCAAGGCAGGGAGAACACTCGATGACCGTCAACATTCGGAATCCGCTTTCCACCCTGAAGTCTCATCTTTCAGCCGCTTGCGCGGCTGCGGCGCTGCTCCTCGCTGCCGGAGGCGCCCAGGCGGCCGATCTCAACGCGCTGATCTGGTGCGACCATTCCGACCCGGCCCTGCTGCAGCCCTTCGAGGAAGCCAACAACGTCAAGGTCAACGTCAAGGAATTCGAAGGCACCGGCGCGGGGCTCGCCATCGTCGACCAGTCGCAACCCGGCGACTGGGACGTGATGGTGATCGATTCCGTCGACGTGCCCCGCGGCGTCGAGAAAGGCCTGTTCGAGCCGCTGCCCGAGGACAAGCTGCCCTTCGTCGACCTGTTTCCCGAAGTGAAGATGGACAAGTCGACCGTCGTCAACGGTAAGCGCTACGGCATCACCGAAAAGTTCGGCTACAACACGATCGGCTTCAACAAGACCAAGGTCGACCCGGCCGACATGCAGTCGCTGGTGTCGCTCACCAGCGACAAATACAAGGGCAAGATCGCGATCTACGACTATTACCTGCCGGTGATCGGCATGGCCGCTCTGGCCATCGGCAAGAAGACCGCCGACCTCACCGAGGCCGATCTGCCTGCCCTCAAGGCCGAACTGCTCAAGATGAAGGCCAACGCCAAGCTGGTCGGCGAGGTCACGGCCAGCCAGACCGCTCTCGCCACCGGCGAGGTCGACATATTGGTCGGCGGCGGCGAATGGGTGACGGCCGGCCTTGCCAAGGAAAACCCGGCGCTCGACTTCTCGATCCCGAAGGAGGGTGCTGTGCTCTGGTCGCAGTCGCTCGCCATGTTCAAGGATTCCAAGAACAAGGACATGGCGCTGAAATTCATCCAGTACATTCTGAGCCCCGAGGGCCAGGCGCGGCTTGCGACCTCTTCCTGCTATTGGGGGATGCCGTCGAACAAGAAGGCGGCGCTCACCGACGATCAGAAGAAGATCCTGCGCTTCGACGAGCAGCCCGGCTTCCTCGCCCGCGCCCAAGCCTATCCGGCGCCGAACGCCGTTCTCGACAAGAAGATGCAGGACATGTGGACCGAGATGCTCCAGGCGCAGTAAATCGGCCGATGGCATTCGCGGGAAACAATTCGCGTGCCCTGCCCTGGGCGCTGGTCACGCCGGCGCTGGCATGGACATGTGCGTTCTTCGTGCTGCCCTTCATCGCCATGGGGTTTTCCAGCCTCACGGCGCATGAAGGCGGCGGCTTCACTTTAGCCAATTACAGCCAGTTCTTCACCGATCCGTCCTACTGGCGGGCAATGGTGAACTCGCTGGAGGTGACGGCGATCGTCACCGTCATCTCGATCCTGCTTGCCTATCCCTTTGCCTGGATCCTTGCCGAGATGGTGCCCGAACGCTGGCAGCGGCTGGCGCTGATGCTGGCCGTGCTGCCGTTCTGGACCTCCCATGTCGTGCGCTCCTATTCCTGGCTGCTGGTGCTGGCGCAAAACGGCGTCATCAACCGGGCGCTGACCGGCATCGGCCTGATCGGCGAGCCGCTGCAGCTTGCCAATACGCGTTTCGCCACCGTCACCGGCTTCGTGCATTTCTTCGTCATGCTGTTGACGCTGACGATCTTCGCCAATTTGAAGCAGCTCAGCCCGAGTTGCCGCAAGGCTGCCGCCGATCTGGGCGCCGGGCCGGTGCGCACCTTCCTGCATGTCGTGCTGCCGCTCACCTTGCCCGGCATCATGGTCGGCGCCTTCCTCACCTTCGTGCTCTGCATCGGCGACTACATCACGCCGCAGATCCTCGGCGGCAACAACGAGCTGGTCATGCCGCAGCTCGTCATGATGCAGATCGGCCGCCGCGGCGATTTTCCGCTGGCGTCCGCGCTGTCGATCATCCTGATGGCTGTTGTGACCATCGCCTATCTCGCCTGCGCACGCTGGCTGAAGATCGAGCGGGCCTGACCATGCGCGCCGCCGTTCGCCTCGCCGCCTGGGTCTACGCCATCGCCATCTACGGCTTCATCTTCCTGCCGGTGGTCGTGCTGGTGCTGTTCTCGCTGCAGGCGACCTCCTTCCCGATCCCGCCCTTCACCGGCCCGTCGCTGCGCTGGTATCAGGCGGTGCTCTCCGACGCGCGGCTTACCTCGGCGCTCCTCAATTCGCTGCTGGTGGCGGTGCTCTCCTCGCTCGTTTCGGTCACGCTCGGCTTCCTCTCAGCCTGGGGGTTCGCGCGATTCGTGCTGCCGGGCTCGGCCATACTGCGCGGCCTGATCACGCTGCCGCTCACTGTCAGCTATCTCATCATCGGTATGGGTCTGCTGGTGCTGTTCAACTGGGCCGGCGTGCCGAAATCGCTGCTCGCGGCCGGCATCGGCCATGTCGTGATCAACCTGCCGCTCTGCTTCGCCATCATCTACAGCCAGATGGGCGACCACCAGATCAACATCGAACGCGCCGCGCGCGACCTCGGCGCCGCCGAGTGGAAGGTGCTGCTCATGATCGCCGTGCCGGTGATGGCGCCGGCGATCTTCGCCGGCTTCTTCCTGTCGATGACCTTCTCCTGGGACGAGTTCGTTATCTCCTTCCTGCTCACCCGCTTCGAAACGACGCTGCCGGTGGAGATCTGGAACCTTCTGCGTTCCGGCCTCAACCCCAAGACCAATGCCGTCGGCTCGCTGGTCTTTGCCGTCTCCATCGTCCTGGTGGTGTTTTTCGAACTGACGCTGTTGCGGAGAAAGCCGGCATGAGCGCGCCTTTGGTCGACATCCGCAGCGTCTCGCACCGCTTCGGTCAGCTGGCGGTGCTGAAGAGCGTCTCGCTCGCCATCGAGCCCGGCAGCTATACGATCCTGCTCGGGCCGTCCGGCTCCGGCAAGACCACGCTGCTTTCGATTCTCGGCGGCTTCGTCACGCCCAGCGAGGGCAAGGTGTTCATCCGCGGCGCGGATTGCACCGCACTGCCGCCGGCCAAGCGTCCGACGACCACCGTGTTCCAGGACTACGCGCTGTTTCCGCATATGAGCGTCGGCGGCAATGTCGGCTTCGGGCTGCGCATGCAGGGCGTTGACGGCGCGACCCGGGCGGCGAAGGCGCGCGAGGCACTGGCGCTTGTCGGGCTGGCGGCCGCCTTCGACAAGAAGCCGCATCAGCTCTCCGGCGGCCAGCGGCAGCGCGTAGCGCTGGCCCGCGCGCTGGTGATCGAGCCCGCGGTGCTTTTGCTCGACGAGCCGCTCGGTGCGCTCGATCTCAAGCTGCGCCGGCAGATGCAGGACGAGCTGAAGGCGATCCAGAAGCGCGTCGGCACCGCCTTTATCCATGTCACGCACGACCAGGAAGAAGCGATGGCGCTGGCCGACCATTGCGTGGTGATGAATGAGGGCCGGATCGAGGACGAAGGCCCGCCCGAGCGGGTCTATGCGCGGCCGGCGACGCGCTTTTCCGCCACCTTCATGGGCGAAAGCACGATCCTTGTCGGCACCGTTACCGAGGCGAAGAATGGGACCGTCACGGCCATGACGGCGCTCGGGCCGATTTCACTGCCCGGTGTCTCGCCTGCCGATGCCACGGTCGCGCTCGCCATCCGACCCGAGCACCTGTTTTTTGGCGAAGCGAAAGGCAATGTCACGCTGGGCATGGCCAAGGTCGGCGATGTCGTCTTCCAGGGTAGTTTCAAGCGCGTGCTGGCCACCTCGACGCTGGATCCTGCACTGCAATTTATCGCGAAGGCGCCCGCTTCCGCTGCCATTCAGGCAGGCGACACGATCCCGGTTTCATGCCAGGCTCAAGACATCATCTTATTGGCGGACTGATCCATGGGCACGCTTCCGGTCATCGAGGCTCCGGACTGGTACGAAACCATCCGCATGGGCGACGACATCACGCTCATCCATGAGCCGTGGATAAAACCGTTCTTCCGCTGCAATATCTGGCATGTGCGCGGGCGCGACCGCGATCTGCTGTTCGACACTGGCCTTGGCCATTTCAGCCTGAGGCGCCATGTGCCGCTGGTGAGCGAGCGCAAGCTTACTTGCGTGGCCAGCCACACGCATTTCGACCATATCGGCTGCCATCACGAATTCCCGGAGCGCTGCGTGCATTCGGCCGAAGCGGCAATCCTGGCCGATCCGCGCAACGAATGGACGGTGGCGGACCGCTATGCCAATGAGGAGATGTTCGACGGCGCGCCGGAAGGCTGGGATACGGCGCGCTACCGCATCCTGCCCGCGCCGGCAGGCCGGCTGCTCGAGCACGGCGATGTCGTCGATCTCGGCGACCGCGCCTTCGAGGTGATCCACACGCCTGGACATTCGCCCGGCGGCATCGCGCTTTATGAGAGGAAGACCGGTATCCTGCTGTCGGGCGACATCGTTTATGACGGGCCGCTGATCGACGATGTCTACCACTCAGACATCGGCGACTATGTCGAGACGCTGCTTGCCATGCGCGAGCTTGACGTCTCGGTCGTGCATGGCGGTCATTTTCCGAGCTTCGGCAAGGTGCGCTACCGGCAACTCATCGACGAGTATGTCGCGGGCAAGCGCAAGGCCGGGTGCCACCTGCAAAGGTGAGGAACACCGACGGCGGACGATGCGGTCCAGCCTTCCGATGGGAACAAGCATCTTTCGACGCCGCCGTGTCACCGTTTTGGATCAGCCCTATCTTTCGGGAGCGTGATCGTATATTTCGGCGGCGTTCCATTGCGGTACTTCTTCCATGGCCTCAGCCGATCCTTCAACCGCACCACCGTCTTCTTGTAGACAGGCGCCGGCAGCCCGGCGAGATCGTAATAATCCTCGAGGATCGTAGTGCCGAGAAGCGCCTTCTCTTGGGGGTAGAAGGAAAAGTGCGCCGCGATCAGATCGCCGAAAACCTTGCCCGGCCGTCCGAGCTTGACGGGCAGGACGGCGGAAAACCACTCTTCTTCGTCTCCCAGCGGGTGAAAAAGGTCGCCCAGTTCAACGATCTCCGAACCGAAAAAGCCGATCGCGTTGATGGAAAAACGCGACGCCTTGACTTCGCAGTCGGGCACCCGGAAATCGCCCAGCCGGCCGGTGCGCACCGCCTCGATCAGCACCGGATGCATCGCGAGCGGGAACGTTGGATGAGACCATGAGAATGGGCACATCGCCTGGCAGGTCAGCGGCCCTTCGATCTGAACCGCCGAGAGGTATTTGATGAATGTGTTGCAGATGGCGTTGTTGATGATGAGCGGCGCATACCATAGGGCCGAGCCCCGCTCGGTCAGCACCCGTTCCATGTACTTTTCGAAAAAACCGTCCTCAAGGAACACGATGTCATCGTCCAGCCTCAGATAGAAAGCATCCGGATCGTCGCAGAAACGGAAAAAAAGTCCGATGGCGTCGTTTTTTCCTTTGGCCCCGGGCAACGTCATGATTTTGGTCCGCGAATCGGCGCTCGCCAATTGCCTGAGATAGGCCCGATCCTGCTCGTTGCGGCAGTTGTCCCACAGATGCCATTCGTGCACATGAGAACTCTTCAGGACATAGTGGCTAAGCACGCCAAGATATTTCTCACGTCCGGCCGGAGTAACAACGATCAGCTTCATGGATAGCCATCCTGACGGGACGTTTTGCGCAAATGCGAACTATCCGTCAGTCGATAACCGGCCGCCGATCTCGCGGCAAGCGTGCCAAGCATTCGAACCTTCTGAAGCGAGCAACTTTGGTGTAAGTGCCGCGAGACAGCAAAGCAGCCCACCGAAGCATGAACTCCACCAGCAGATCTCCGCAGCCGACCAGCCACCGCAATCTCGTGATCGTCAGAGCCGGCGACCATTCCCTGCATCGTGGTTGGGGCGCGGACGAGCCTGGATGTGACTTCGACCTGATCGTCAGTTACTACGGATCCGATCCATCGGCCTTCAGACTGCCTTACGAAAGACGAGTGGATCGGAAAGGCGGCAAGTTTGACGGCCTTTTCGCGCTGTTCAATCAGCAGCCGGACCTGCTCCAGCGCTATCGGTATTTCTGGCTTCCGGACGATGATCTCGATGCAGATCGAAGAACAATCGAGGCCATATTTGCGAATATGCGCCGGCTCGGCCTTGATGTCGGCCAACCCTCTCTGACGCTCGACAGCTATTTTTCGCATCTGCCATTCATGCGTTGCGACAGCTTCGAGTTCCGCTTCGTGGACAAGATCGAGATTATGGCTCCCTGCATCAGAGCCGACGTGCTGGTCAAGGTGCTGCCGCTCTTCGAACATTCAATGAGCGGCTTCGGCCTTGATTCGATTTGGACGCGCCTGGCGCCGGACAACCGACGCAAGTCCGCCGTGTTCGATGATTTGTCGATTCGTCACACGCGCCCTGTCGGAAGCGCGCTTGCCCGAACGATGTTGGAAAAAGGCCTTACACCCCAGGCGGAATACGCGCAGTTGAAGGCCAGATTTGGCCTGGATGAATTTTATCCGATCTCCTATGAGGCCGTGGACAGAAAGGGGCGCCTTTGGCGATCGAAGACTGCCATAGGCCTGCGCATGATGCTGCATTACGCCCAACGGCTAAATGCATTCAGACAGGTGTATCGACTGAAGAAAACGCTGTGGCGGCATGTTCGCCGACAGCATTTCAAGGCGATCGAACTCTCAGCCATCGCGATCGAGCCGTTTCCGGCTCGGACCGCCGACGGGGCAATGACATGTTGAATAGCGCCGAACTTCTTGTCGTAGGGGCCGGATTCTACGGCGCAACGCTTGCCGAGCGTGTTGCAACCAGGCTGGGCCGCCGTGTGCTGGTGATCGATCGACGCGCGCACATAGGCGGCAACGCCTACACCGAGCCTGACGCTGCTACCGGCGTCGAGATCCATCGCTACGGGCCTCACCTCTTCCATACATCCAACAAAGAGGTCTGGGACTATCTGCACGCCTTCACGCAATTCAGCTCCTATCGGCACCGTGCGTTTTCGTCGTATCGCGATCAGATCTATTCCTTGCCGATCAACCTTGCGACGATCTGCCAGTTCTTCGGCAAACGGCTCAGCCCGGATCAAGCGCGAGCGCTGATTGCCGAGCAATCGTCCGAACTCGGCGACCGGCAGCCCGCCAATCTCGAGGAGAAAGCTATCTCCCTTATCGGGCGCCCGCTCTACGAGGCGCTCATCAGAGGCTACACTGCCAAGCAGTGGCAGACCGACCCGCGCGAGCTTCCGCCGCAGATCATCGCGCGTTTGCCGGTGCGCTACACATTCGAGGACGGCTATTTCAACGATCGATACCAGGGACAGCCGCTCGAAGGCTATACGGCAATCTTCCAGAAGATGCTTGCGCACCCGCTGATCGAGACCAGGCTCGGCGTCGATTTCTTCCAGATCAAGGGATCGCTGCCCAAAAATATTCCCATCGCCTACACGGGCGCCATCGACCGATATTTCGACTACGCGGAAGGAGACCTCGGATGGCGGACAATCGACATCGAGTTCGAACATATGGACACGCCGGACTATCAAGGCACAGGGATCGTGCATTTCGCCGACCAAGCCGTGCCTTACACGCGCATCGTCGAGTTCAGGCACTTCAACCCGGAGCGTGAATTTGAAGGCAACAGGACGCTGATCGGTCGCGAATTCTCGCGTTTTGCTCGTCGCAGCGACGAACCTTACTATCCTATCGACACCCGCGCCGACCAACGTATCTACGAGCGCTACCTGGCGCGCGCTCGGCTCGAACAAAACACTCATTTCGGCGGCCGGCTCGGAACATACCGCTATCTCGACATGCACCAGGCAATCGGCGCGGCGCTCAAGGCATTCGAGACCGTCTTCGTGCCGTATCTCGAAGGTCGATCGGAGACGGTGTCGATGAGAGGACGGCCTTCCTGAGCGAAGTCGGCCAAACTCTTAACAACTAGAGGATGATCCCGAAAAGTGGAACCGGTTTTCGGACATGCTCCAACAAAAGAGTTAGATCAGGATGGCGATTCAACGAA
Source organism: Mesorhizobium sp. CA8 (assembly GCF_020164955.1). GTDB lineage: Bacteria > Pseudomonadota > Alphaproteobacteria > Rhizobiales > Rhizobiaceae > Mesorhizobium. The sequence goes on along the minus strand of NZ_JAIUHG010000001.1, from coordinate 131,728 downwards.
ACGTCATCCTGATCTAGGCTAGGGCCGCGGCAGGGGTGGCAATCTGGCTCCGGAACCACTCAAATGTCCGTCGAATACCGTCCTGATAATCTGTAACGGCTTCCCAACCTGGAAGAATACGCTTGGCCAATCTCAAGTCGGGGCAACGATTTGTCGGATCTTGAGGAACCGGTTCATGATGGACGACCGAGCTGCCGGGAACCAGGGAGCAGACGAACTTCGCGATATCCAGGACCGAAACCTCGCAATTGTTGCCGATATTGAGCGGGCCACGATGTGAAATGTTGTCGCGCCAGAAGAAACGCTCCAATCCGTCGACGATGTCATCGACATAACCCCAGCTGCGCGATTGCAGGCCATCACCATAGACTGTCAGTATTCCAGTCGTCAGCGCCTGGCTTATGAAGTTCGAAATCGCACGCCCGTCATCTATACGCGTGCGGGGTCCATATACGTTGAAGAGCCGCACCACTCTCACGTCGAGACCTTGCGTGCGTTGGGTCTCGAACAACAGCGCTTCCGTGCAGCGCTTGCTTTCGTCATAGGAGGACCTGGGGCCCGTGCAATCCACTGAACCTCGGTAACTCTCTGGCTGTGGGGAGATCTGCGGATCTCCATATACCTCCGAGGTGGATGAAAAGCAGAAGCGGCCGCCAGGCTTGAGCAAACCCAGGAGGTTGAAAGCACCGCCGACATTGGCGCGAATGGTGCGAGCCGGATCACTCATATACCAGCATGGTGAAGCGGGCGATGCCAGGTGAATAATCTCGTCGAACCGTTCCGAGGTAGCGAAGACCTCCGCATCCTCGATCTCGATGCTGAATCGCGGATCGTTAACGTGCGCAAGGTTCTGGCGCGAGCCGGTCCATAAGTTGTCGACCACAACAAGGCAGTCGAGATCCGTGCGCTGCAAGAGACGATCGGCCAGATGCGAGCCTATGAAGCCACTGCCTCCGGCGACCAACACCGCGCGACGATCCTTACGACTTGTTCCATGCATCATCACGCCGATTTTGTTTTCGGAGCGCACTCGCCCCGGAGTTGAATCGAAAGACACATAGAGCCTGGCGAATTGCTAAGCAATCTAGCGAGCGCGTTTTCGCTACCCCGCCGATCTCGCAAATGCATGCGGAACCCAACCAGCTGGAGACGTCCCACGCGATTTCACGAAAGATGCCGCGGTCATCGCGACCGCGGGCCGTTCACGCCGCATATCTGGCGAATGCCATTCCCGCGCAGACCAAAGCGCCTCATGGGAACGGCAAACCGCTCATACCTTTGTGCTGATGCAACCGCGGACGGACACCGCTTCGCACGTTTCCCGGAATCGCTTTAAAGCGCCCTTTGCGGGCAAGGCGTTCCCGTCGCGTCGCCGCAGCGGGAAGTCGTCGGCTGCGGCCGCTGACTCATCTCTTCCGAATGACGCACGAGTTCAGCGAACATCAGCGCGAAACTTCCCATCATCAGGAAGACTATGATCAGACGCGTTACCGGCAATAGACAGGTCTCTCGACTGGCCAGCCCCCGCCAACCCATCCACTGTCGGCTAACATGATCGATCCGGCTTTACGAGTGTTTAAGCCGCGTCTTAACCATAGCGGCCATCACATTCATGTCGCGCCTGTCACGAAGCGCGATTGTCGGGTGTGACCCGCCGGCCGGCGCAGCACCCTTCACAGATGTGGGCGGCGCATGCTACGCCGTCGCCGGCGCGGCCCCGCAGATGGTCGCCCTCCGGGAGCCATGAGCAAAGCCGCCAGCCGTTTCGCCTTCGTCTCTTCCGACACCGACGACGCCCGCGCCGCCCTGGAAAGTCTGTCGGCGCGCTATGGGCAGGTGCCTGTCGCCGAGGCCGAGATCATCATTGCGCTCGGCGGCGACGGCTTTCTTCTGCAGACGCTGCGCGAGACGATGAGCACGGGCAAGAAGGTCTACGGCATGAACCGTGGCACCATCGGCTTCCTGATGAACGAATATCGCGCCGGCGGGCTCGAGGAACGCATCGCCAACGCCGTTGCCGAGACGATACGCCCGCTCGAAATGATCGCTGCAACCCATGACGGCGAGTCCGTTTCGGCGCCTGCGATCAACGAAGTGGCGCTGTGGCGTCAGTCCTACCAGACCGCGAAGATCCGCATCACCGTCGACGGCCAGGTGCGGCTGGAGGAGCTGAACTGCGACGGCGTGATGATTGCGACGCCCGCCGGCTCCACCGCGTACAATCTGTCCGCGCATGGGCCGATCCTGCCGCTCGATGCGCCGCTGCTGGCGCTGACGCCGGTCAGTCCCTTCCGGCCGCGCCGCTGGCGCGGCGCGCTGCTGTCTAACAAGGCGACGGTGCGCTTCGACATACTGGAAGCCGAAAAGCGCCCGGTGAACGCCGCAGCCGACCACACCGAGGTCAAGGCCGTGGCTTCCGTCACCGTGCGGGAATCCCCGACGGCGACTGCAACTTTGCTGTTCGATCCGAACCATTCCTGGAACGAACGCATCCTGGCCGAGCAGTTCCGCTACTGAGCCGGCGCAACGATACCGGTCGATCAATGCATGTCGCCCAAAAGAGCGCAGCGGTTTGGGAATACGACATGCGTCAAGCAAAGATTTAAAGCGCGTAGCCTCAATCCGTTCGATGCGACGCACTTTAAGCATCGCAATTAAGGTTACGACTTCACAATTGCCGGATTCCCGGCTGTTTCTGTTGACAAATCGCGGACTTGCGCCTAACTGCAGGCCAATCTTGCAGGCGCGTGGCGCCTGCCGTGACGGACACCGTTGCGATTTCCCGAACCAGCCAAAGACATCAAACACTTGTCATCAGACACCACGATCGCTCAAGAAGCGTTGACGTTCACAGACCTTGGCCTATCGCCCAAGGTCCTCTCCGCAGTCACTGATGCCGGCTACACCGAGCCGACTCCAATCCAGGCCGGCGCCATCCCGCACGCTCTGCTCGGCAAGGACGTGCTGGGCATCGCCCAGACCGGCACCGGCAAGACCGCTTCCTTCGTGCTGCCGATGCTGACGCGCCTGGAAAAGGGCCGCGCCCGTGCCCGCATGCCGCGCACGCTGATCCTCGAACCAACGCGCGAGCTCGCCGCTCAGGTCGAGGAGAACTTCGTCAAATACGGCAAGAACCACAAGCTCAACATCGCGCTTCTGATCGGCGGCGTCTCCTTCGACGAGCAGGACAAGAAGCTCGAGCGCGGCGCCGATGTGCTGATCGCCACGCCCGGCCGCCTGCTCGACCACCGCGAGCGCGGCAAGCTCTTGCTCAACGGCGTCGAAATCCTCGTCATCGACGAAGCCGACCGCATGCTCGACATGGGTTTCATTCCCGATATCGAGCGCATCTGCGAGATGATCCCGTTCACGCGCCAGACGCTGTTCTTTTCGGCGACCATGCCGCCGGAGATCACGAAGCTCACCGAAAAATTCCTGCACGCGCCGGTGCGCGTCGAAGTCTCCAAGGCGGCGTCGGCTGCGACCAACATCGTCCAGCGGCTGGTGAAGTCCGGCACGAAGCCGTGGGAGAAGCGGGAGACGCTGCGCAACCTGATCAAAGCCGAAGACGCCGACCTGAAGAACGCCATCATCTTCTGCAACCGCAAGGTCGAGGTGTCGGAGCTCTTCCGCTCGCTGCTGAAACATGATTTCGACGCAGGCGCCCTGCATGGCGACATGGACCAGCGCGCCCGCATGCAGATGCTTGCCAATTTCCGCGACGGCAAACTGCGCTACCTCGTTGCCTCCGATGTCGCCGCGCGCGGTCTCGACATTCCCGACGTCAGCCACGTCTTCAACTACGACGTGCCGATCCATGCCGAGGACTATGTCCACCGCATCGGCCGCACCGGCCGGGCCGGACGTTCCGGCAAATCCTTCACCATCGCCACCCGCTCGGACACCAAATATGTCGATGCCATCGAGAGGCTTATCGGCACGAAGATCGAATGGCATGACGGCGACCTGTCGACCGTGACCGAAAGCGAGGGCGAGGAGCAGCCACGCCGCGGCCGCGGCGCGCCGCGTAGGGCCGGCCGCAAGGACGAGGGCCGCAAGGACCGGCGCGAGCCCAAGAAGGAGCGTCACACCAAGCGCGAGGAGGCGCCCGAAGTCGCGCGCGAGGAGCAGCTTGTCGCCGAAGTGGCAGACATTGCCGAACGCCGCGCCCGCAAGGACGCTATCCGTTCCGAGAACGACCGCAAGGGCTCGAGCAACCGGCACGAGCAGCGCGCCGATACCCGGCCGCAGCGCGACCGGCCCGGCCGTCACCGTCAGGAGGGAGACGACGCAACCGTCGGCTTCGGCGACGACGTGCCGGCCTTCATGCGGATCGTCGCGAAAGTCTGAGCTCCAGCCCGGTCAGACATGAAAACGGCCCCCGAGCGGGGCCGTTTCTTTTGCTGTCCTTCGCAGGCCCTGCCCTACATCGGTCCCGGCATCATCTTGGTCGGCTTTTCCAGCATCGGAAAATCGGCCTTGGTGCATTTCACGTTCGGGTTCGTCGGGCTGAACATGCCGTTCGGATTGTCCCTGAACAGCCAGGCATGCAGGTCGTAGTGGACGAACTCCCTCGGAATGAGCGGATAATGCCCTTCCATCGGCCCCATGAATTTCTGGCCGAACAGCGTCGGCACCTCCTTGGTGTCCGGCGTCAGCGGGACCAGCCATTCCACGCCGACCAGCTTCAAACCTTTCTTGGTCGGCTCGTAGATCAGGACATTGGGCTTCATCGGGTCGAGCGGCTTGCCGACGCTCGGGACGTTGACGAAATGGATGCCCATGGCGCCCTTCGGATAATACATCGTGCCGTCTATCTTCTCGCCAGCGTAATGGACGCAGCCGACAGTCGACAAATAGAGATCCCGCACCGCGGCGGTGTAGTCCTCATATTTGGCGAGCGATTTCTTCAGGGCCTCGATATCGGCCTTGTTGGCGTCCTCGGCCTGCGCCGGGGCGGCTCCAAGCCATGCGCCCAAAACACCACTCAAAGCGAGGACGCCGCAGCGCCCGAGGCGAGCTGTTCTTATCATGCATTCCTCCCAGATTCCTTGATCTGGCCGTGCAAGACCGGGGCGGCAGATGCTGATTGCGCGGCCGGTTGACCGCCCCATCCCCTCTGGAACAGCAGGATGGTAGTCCCTTCCCTGGTTCTGGAAAAGCATGAATTAGAAAATTAGAATAAGCTTATGTCTTCGGCCGATTTGTCTTTGGACTCGCCGAACGAAAACGGCCCCGTGCGGGGCCGTCTGTTTTGATAGGCGCGCCGCCGGGCGCAGTTTTCTCTCAGGTAAGCGGCGACAGCTGGATTTCGACGCGCCGGTTCTGTTCGCGACCCTGGGCCGTCGCATTGGAAGCGATCGGCCGCGTCTTGCCGAATCCGGTGACGGCGAAGCGGCGCTGATCGACGCCCTGGCCGGCAAGGTAATTGGCGACGGCAAGCGCGCGCCGCTGCGACAGGTCGAAATTGTGCTGATCGCTGCCGGTCGAATCGGTATGGCCGAAGACGTCCACCGTGGTCTGGCGGAACTTCTTCAGCACCAGCGCGACTGAATTGAGCACCGGATAGAAGCCCGGCTTCACCGCGTCCTGGTCGACATTGAAGGTGATGTCGGACGGCATGTTGAGGATGATCTGGTCGCCGCTGCGGGTGACGCTGACGCCGGTGCCCTGCAACTGACGGCGGAGCTCGGCCTCGTTCTGGTCCATGGTCGCGCCGATAGCGCCGCCGGCGAGAGCGCCGATGCCGGCGCCGATCAAGGCGTTGCGGCGGTCATTGCCGCCGGCGAGCAGACCAAGGCTGGCGCCTGCCAGCGCGCCAAGGCCGGCACCGGCCGCCGTGTTGGAAATCTTCTGGTCGCCGGTATACGGATCGGTGGTGGTGCAGGCGCTCACCAGCACAGCCGTCGCCACGACGACGAGCACGGTCTTCTTCATAAGATTGGTCCCTCTCCAATTCGCGGCCGTTGCGGCCACGCCAAATCAGCCCTTCCGCAGCCTTGTAACATGAAATGCGGCGAAAAACGGAACGGCAATGCGGCCGCAAAGCCCGGTCGCCGTTCCCGCGTCGCCTCTACCACAAGTTCTTGCCGTCGATGACCACCACCTCGACTTTGTCCAGGTCGAAATCGTCGAACAGGCGCGAGTTGACGCTGATCTTCGGATTGTCGAAATCAGGCTTCCCGGTCGACCAGTCAGGCGTTTCGGTGAAGGTGCCGCAACCGCAAATGGCGCAGAAACCATGCTTCACGGTCTTCGAGCCCCAGCGATAGAAGGAGACGTTCTCCGGCGGACTTGTGAGCTTGAATTGCGAGGGCACATAATAGGCCCATAGCGACCCGCGCTTCGCGCAGAACGAGCATGTACATTGCGTCACCGTCTGCGGCGCGTCGGTAACCTCGAAGGTTGTCGCCTTGCAGTGGCAGCTTCCCCTGATGGTCATGAAATCACCTCTCCCGTTGTCCGCCGCCAAGCCGGATTCCCCTGGCAGCAGGGCAACATAAAGAAGCGGTCCTGACAACTGTCTCTCGGCAGCTTCGGCAAACATGCCGGCGCTCGAAGCTTTCTCGCGCCTCGCATTCGGCTCGTAAAGGTAGTGCGCTCCACCGTTTCACGGAAACGGCGAAGCGCCCTATCTCTTTGTTTTTACGCAATTCCGGAGGGAAGGTTACGGCGAAGGCGCCGAACTTAACCGCTCACACTTTCCTGGAATTGCTCTAGTAAGAGGGCGGCGGCACGAAAAGGCAGATGGTCTTGCCGGCGTCGAGTCCGGCCTGGTGCGCGCACCAGTGGTACTCGCCGTCGGGCGAATTCTTGATCCGCTTGTCGCTATAGGCCACCACCTCGCCTGTGCCCTTTATGACATAGCCTTCAGGCCGCTCGCTGATGGACGACTGCGGCACCTCCTTGCAGTCGAAATTGGCGCAGCAGGCAAATGGGTATTTCCAGCCTTGCGGCATGGCCGCCGTGGGTTGGGCGTCGTGCGCGATGGCCGGCGGCGCCAGCACCGAGATGGCTCCAACAGCGAAGAGGGAGAATAAAAGTCGGCCGGCCGGTCGAACGGCTTTGGCCGATCTTGATATGGCAGCAGACATCGAAACGTTCCTTTCGAGCATCAAGCGTTTTCGCTTGCCCGTTCCCGGAACGTGTTCTTCCCAGTGGCCGGATCGTCAGTCGCAGTTATGCCGCGTCCGGCCATAAATGCTTCTATCCCACAGCCCGAATGCTGAGCTGATTCCATAGCCGGCGCAAGAAGTGGACGCGCCCCCGCGGCGCGCCGGGCTTCAAGCTTCGGCGACAGAAAGGTACGCAGACTTGACTGGCGAGAACCAGACGACAGGCCTGCGCCCAGGGTGCCTAAGAACGAAGTTCCGCTGACGGAGGTTCCGGCCTTCAGCCGTCGGCATGTTCACGATATTGCGGCAGATCGTCTGTAATCGTGAACCACGGCGCCTTTGAACCGACGAAGATATGTGCGCTCGGGCGAATGCCTGGATCGTCGATCAACGTTCCCATGGCGACATGAACGTAGGCGCCATCACGCACCAATGAATAGAGGAGCGAGCCACATCGGCCGCAATGGGCGTCATGGCCGCTCTCGTCGCCGAAGATCAGTAGCCTGTCGTCGCCGGCGGTGAGACGAAACTTGCCGCGCTCGATGCCGGCGAAGGGTTTGAACGCCGACCCGGTCGTGCGCCGGCAGTTGGAGCAGTGGCAATTGGCAGCGTAAACGAATTCGTCCGCCACTTCATAGTGGACTGCGCCGCAGAAGCATTTCCCGGTAAGTTTGCGCGTCATCGGCTTCCTCCGTCGTGCAGCGCCGGGAATGCTAGTCGAGGTCCGCCACCGCTTCGCCGGCACCGCCCTCGATGCGATGCGAGAGCGAGGCTTCCATGAACTCGTCGAGGTCGCCATCGAGCACGCTCGACGGCGAGGTGCTTTCGACGCCCGTGCGCAGGTCCTTCACGAGCTGATAGGGCTGCAGCACGTAAGAACGGATCTGGTGGCCCCAGCCGATGTCGCTCTTCGACGCTTCCGTGGCGTTGGCGACCGCCTCGCGCTTCTTCAGCTCCTCCTCGTAGAGGCGCGAGCGCAGCATTTCCCAGGCCTTGGCGCGGTTCTTGTGCTGCGAGCGCTCGGCCTGACAGGCGACCGCGATACCGGTCGCCAGATGGGTGATGCGCACCGCCGAATCGGTGGTGTTGACGTGCTGGCCGCCCGAACCCGAGGAACGATAGGTGTCGATACGCACATCGGATTCGGAAACATTGATCTCGATCGAGTCATCGATGACCGGATAGACCCAGACGCTGGCGAAGGATGTATGGCGCCGCGCGTTGCTGTCGTAAGGCGAAATGCGCACCAGGCGATGGACGCCGGACTCCGTCTTCAGCCAGCCATAGGCGTTGTGGCCCTTGATCAGCACGGTGGCGGACTTGATGCCCGCCTCTTCGCCATCATGGACTTCCAGCACCTCGACCTTGAAACGGCGGCGCTCGGCCCAGCGCGTGTACATGCGCAGGAGCATCGAGGCCCAGTCCTGGCTCTCGGTACCGCCGGCGCCGGCATGGATTTCGAGATAAGTGTCGTTGGCATCGGCTTCGCCGGAGAGCAGCGTCTCGACCTGGCGGGCCTTGGCCTCGCCCTGCATCGAACGCAGGGCTGCCTCCGCCTCGGCGATGATACTCTCATCGCCCTCTTCCTCGCCGAGCTCGATCAGACCGATATTGTCTTCCAGCGCCTGTGTCATTCCCTTAACGGCAGCGATACCGTCCTCGAGTTCCTGGCGCTCCCGCATCAGCTTCTGCGCTTCGGTCGGATCGTTCCAGAGGCTGGAATCCTCGGCACGCGAATTCAGGTAATCAAGCCGCTTTACAGCCTGATCCCAGTCAAAGATGCCTCCTCAGCAGGGTTATCGCCTGCCTGATTTCGTCGACAATGTTTTGCGTTTCCGCGCGCATGGCGTTTCGTTCGGTCCTGTTCTTTTCGGCTTTTCGGAATAGGCGCGATACATAGGCACGGCATCGCCGCCTGTAAAGCGAAATGGCCGGCGGCTTCTCGCCGGCCCAACTCAGAAATGCACGAGGTCAGTAGAGGCCGCCGCCGCCATCCTGGATGGCCTGGTTGGCCTGGGGCGACAGCGCTCCGCCCGAGCCGTTCGAACCGTCGGCACCCATGCCGATCACCCAGTAGCTGTCGGCCGGTCCGGTTCCGGGCTTGAATGCCTCGACGATGGTGTTGGGATCGCCTTCGGCGGCGCGCATGCCGGTCTTGCGGTTGATGGCGATCAGCTTCATGCCGTCCGGGACCTGGAAGTCGGTGTTCGGCTTGCCGTCGAGCGCGACGCGCATGAAGTCCTTGAAGATCGGCGCAGCGAGACCACCGCCGGTGGCGCCATGGCCGAGGCCGCGCGGCGTGTCGTAGCCCATATAAAGGCCGACGACGAGGTTGGGCGTGTAGCCGATGAACCAGGCGTCCTTCTCGTCATTGGTCGTGCCGGTCTTGCCGGCGATGTGGCGGCCCAGTTCACCGATGGTGGCGCCGGTGCCGCGCTGCACCACGCCTTCCATCATCGAGGTGATCTGGTAGGCGGTCATCGGGTCGAGCACCTGCTCGGAATTATCGACCAGCTCAGGCTCGGGCTGGTCCTTCCATTCGGTGGCGTTACAGCCTTCGCAGCCGCGCTCGTCCTGCTTGAACACCGTCTTGCCGTAACGGTCCTGGATGCGGTCGATGAGCGAGGGTTTGATCGATTTGCCGCCATTGGCCATGATCGAATAGGCCGACACCATGCGCATGACGGTCGTCTCGCCGGAGCCCAGCGCCATCGGCAGATAGGGCGCCAGATGATCGTAGACGCCGAAGCGCTCGGCATATTCCACGACCAGCTTCATGCCCATGTCGTTGGCGAGCCGCACGGTCATCAGGTTGCGCGATTTCTCGATGCCGGAGCGCAAGGTGGCCGGGCCCGCGACCGTGCCGTCATAATTCTTCGGCGTCCAGGTGGTGTTGCCGCTCTGGATGGTGATGGGGCCGTCCATGATCACCGAGGCGGGGGTGTAGCCATTGTCGAGCGCCGCCGAATAGACGATCGGCTTGAACGAGGAGCCGGGCTGGCGCATCGCCTGGGTTGCGCGGTTGAACTCGGACTGCGCGTAGGAGAAGCCGCCGACCATGGCAAGCACGCGGCCGGTATGCGGATCCATCGCGACGAGGCCGCCCTCCACCTCCGGCACCTGGCGCAGCATGTAGGTGTTGTCGGAGCCTTCGTTCTTCTGCACGTAGATCACGTCGCCGGGCTCCAGCACCTCCGCCGGGGACTTCGCCCTGACGGACTTGCCGTTGACGAAGTGGCGCATGGCGAAACCCATGTCTTCTTTGCTGACGGTACCCTGGACACGGTCCTTGACGAGGTCGCCGGAAACCTGTCGCGCCGGCTGAAGGCCGATGGCGAGACCAGACGCCGAACTGTCGAGCACGACGGCCAGGGTCCATTCCGGCACGTCCTCGAGACCCTTCACATTGCCGAGCGGCACGCCCCAGTCGCCGGAGATGTCGATATGCGTCACAGGACCGCGATAGCCGCGCAGCATGTCGTATTTGAGCAGGCCGTTCTGCATCGCCTTGCGCGCGATGAGCTGGACCTTCGGATCGAGCGTGGTGCGTACCGACAGGCCGCCTTCGTACAGCGCATTCTCGCCGTAGCGCGCGATGATCTGGCGGCGGACCTCCTCGGTGAAGTACTCGCCGGCGAACAGGTATGAGCCGTTGCGGCGCGGCGTCACGCCGAGCGGTTCGGCCTTGGCCTTGTCGCCCTCCTCGCGGGTGACGTAGCCGTTCTCGACCATCTGGTCGATGACCCAGTTGCGGCGCTCGAGCGCGCGGTCGGCGTGCTTGAAGGGGTGATAGTTGTTCGGGCCCTTCGGCAACGAGGCGAGATAGGCGGCTTCCGCGACCGTCAACTCGTTGACCGACTTGTCGAAATAGGTGAGCGCAGCACCCGCGACGCCGTAGGCGCCGAAGCCGAAGAAGATTTCGTTGAGGTAGAGCTCGAGGATGCGGTCCTTCGAATAGGCCTGCTCGATGCGGAAGGCCAGGATCATCTCCTTGATCTTACGCTCATAGGTCTGGTCGGAAGTGAGAAGGAAGTTCTTCGCCACCTGCTGGGTGATCGTCGAGGCGCCGACCTGGCGCCTGCCTGAGCCGAAGTTCTGCAAGTTGACGACAATCGCGCGGCCGAGGCCGGTGATGTCGATGCCGGGGTGGTTGTAAAAATTCTTGTCCTCGGCCGACATGAAGGCGGCCTTGACGCGGTCAGGGATGGCCTGGATCGGCAGATAGAGACGCCGTTCGCGCGCATATTCGGCCATCAGCGAACCGTCGGAGGCGTGAATGCGCGTCGTCACCGGCGGTTCGTATTTGGCCAAAACCTCGTAGTCCGGCAGGTCCTTCGTCAGATGGCTGATATAGATGGCAAGGCCGGCCGCCACCAGCAGCGCCAGCGTCGTGCCGATGCCGAAGAAATAGCCGATGAGACGAATCATGCCCGCTCCAGTCCGAGGTTCGGGAATTTCCTAAACGAAGCCGACAGTCGCGCAAGCTTCCCGGGGCGGTCCCAATCCGCAATCGAAAAACCCATGTCGCGGCCATGTGGACAAAATACGGCAGCGCGAAATTTGAGGACTCGGTTGCCGAATAATAACGCCCGGTGTTGTCGTCATGCAACGCTGCTTGTGGTTGCAGACCTCCGGCGGTTGCGGGCAGGTGCGGCGGGTCAGCCGCCCGTCGCGGTACCGGCCTTGGCCGCGGCAAAGAGGGCGACCGCGTTGGTTATGCTTTGAGCCGCCTTGCCGCGCCAGTCGGCGTTGAGCAGCTGCGCCTCGTCCTTGACGTTGGAAAGATAACCGAGCTCGACCAGGACGGACGGCACGTCGGGAGCCTTGAGCACCCTGAAGCCGGCCGAGCGCTGCGGATTGTTGATGAGGCCGACGCTGGTCGACAACTGACCGACCAGCGTGTGAGCGAAGCTCATCGAGAAATTATGGGTTTCGCGGCGGATCAGGTCGATCAGGATGTCGGTGACTTCCTTGTTGTCGTCCTCGATTTTCATTCCGGCGAACTGGTCGGAGAGATTCTCGCGATCGGCGAGCGCCTGGGCCTCCGGATCGGAGGCCTTGTCCGAGAGCGTGTAGACCGTGGCGCCGCGGAGCCCTTTGACGGCAATCGTGTCGGCATGGATGGAGATCAAAAGATCGGCCTCGTGCTGGCGCGCGATGCGCACGCGTTCGTCCAGCGCCAGGTACAAGTCGTTGTCGCGTGTCATGTAGACATCGTATTTGCCGACCGCGGCCAGTTTGTCGCGTAGTTCCTTGGCGAAGGCGAGCGTGACGTCCTTCTCGACCGTGCCGGCCGAGCTTTCTGCGCCACCATCGACGCCGCCATGGCCCGGATCGATAACCACCGTGAAGCGATGGCCGGGCGCAGATATCGGTCCGGTGCCGACCCGCTCGCCCTTTTCGGTGGAAACCGTCGAACCGGTTGTCAGCGACTGGTTGGCGAGAGCCGCGTCGAACTCCCGTTCGGAGGCGGCCGACATGTCGACGGCGATGCGATAGCCGCTGCCATCGTCATCCTTGAGCACGTCGAGCTCGTCGACGGCGAAAGGTCCCTTGCCGGTGAGGATCAGGCGCGAACCGTGTCCCTGATCGCCGTAGCGGACGGCCCGCACAAGCCCGCGCGGCTTCACATCCTTGGCGTCGAGGGCGAATCGTGTGCGCGGCAGGTCGATGACCAGGCGATTGGGGCCGCGCAGCAGGAACCATTTGACGTCCGGCTCGCGGTCGAAATTCACGACGATGCGCATCTTTGTGGCGTCGCCGGCCATCTTGTAGCCGGTCGCGTCAAGCAGGGTGTCGGCGTGCGCGGCGGCGAAACAGGACAGGACGGTCAACAGCAAGGCAGTCCAGACCAGGCGCAGGAAACCCCCGGCGACCCTACCCCTCTTGTCCGCGGTACCCGCCGGTCCCATCTCTTATCCGTCGCTCCCGGTTCGACGCATTGCGCCCAGCAATCCCGCAGAGTGCCTGTCAGGCCACCAATTCAATTAACGATTGGTATTCAGAGAAGGTTAACCAAGCCTTTCACGGACGCGATGGAAGGCACCTTCCCCTGCGGAAGCGCTTTTTGCCGGCATCCGAAATCGGGGTTGCCTTCCATCCCGCCAAATCATAAAAGCGACATTGGATCACTGCAATCCTGGAACCGCTCGCCTCAGCAGTTTCCTGCCAAAGGTCGGATGCAAAGGCGGCTCCGTTATCTTCCAGGCTCAGGTGGTCGCGACGATTTTCGCAGGCGTGCTCCCGTGGCGGGGGAATCGCTTGCGTGAGGAAAACGGCCGGGTTTGCCCCGCGCCGGCTCTTCGTGAGCAAACAAGCTGGTCCGGCTGAGCCCGGGCTTTGGTTCAAAAGGTTCTGCTGGTGCCGATGGCTTCAAGCGCAATCATGGAAAGGTCCGCATCGAACCGCGCCATAGTGGCTGCGGGCGGCACCGCCATCGCGCTCAAGCGGCGGCTAGCGGACATTCAATTATCCGGCATGCACACAGATACAGGCGCACAGCGGCGGGCATTGCCACGCCGGCTGCGGCCGTCGGCTGCCGGCAGGAAACAAAATAATGCCCAACAAGATGCTGATAGACGCCTCCCACCCGGAGGAAACACGCGTTGTCGTCGTTCGCGGTAACCGCATCGAAGAATTCGACTTTGAATCCCAGGACAAGAAGCAGCTCAAAGGAAACATCTATCTCGCCCGCGTAACCCGGGTCGAACCTTCCCTCCAGGCAGCCTTTGTCGAGTATGGCGGCAACCGTCACGGTTTTCTCGCCTTCAGTGAAATTCATCCCGATTATTACCAGATCCCGGTCGCCGACCGTCAGGCTCTGCTGCGCGCCGAAGCGCAGGAAGCCGAGGACGAAGACGACGAGGAAGCCGAGAGCGGCGAAGAGCAGGCGCGCGATCGCGGCGGCCGCCGCAACAGGCGCCGCGGCGGCAAGAACCGCGACCGCGGCGAGCACAAGCACGATGCTGAAATCGCGGCTTCCCCGGAGAACCAGGAAACCGTAGAGGCTCACGACACCGCTGCCGAGGTTGCCGGAAGCGAGGATGTCGGCGGCGAGACCGCCGACGCCCAGGCTGAAAATGCCGAAACAGCCTCCGAGGCGGTCGAGGCCGCGTCTGAAGAACCTGCCGCCAGGACCGGTGGCGACGCCCTAGCGGCGGACGGTGCCGCCGATGACGAGGACGGCGAGCCGTCCGAAGGCGGCTCCACCTCGATTGCCGCGAGCGTCGACGCCGACGTGATCTCCGAAGCGGTCCGGCAGACGGATCAGCCCGAGCAAAGCGGCGAAGCCGCTGCCAGCGACAATGATCGCGGCATGCTGGAGGAGGTGTCTTCTTCGCATTCGGACGAGCACGAGGTCGAATCGGTCGGCGCAGAAGACGCGCTCGAGGAGATCCGCAACCGCCGCAAGCCGGTGCGTCGCCAGTACAAAATCCAGGAAGTCATCAAGCGCCGCCAGATCCTTTTGGTGCAGGTGGTCAAGGAAGAGCGCGGCAACAAGGGCGCTGCGCTCACCACGTACCTCTCGCTTGCCGGCCGCTATTCGGTGCTGATGCCGAATACGGCGCGCGGCGGCGGCATCTCGCGCAAGATCACCAACGCGCAGGACCGCAAGCGCCTGAAGGAGGTCGTGGCCGACCTCGAAGTGCCGCAAGGCATGGGCGTCATCCTGCGCACCGCCGGCGAAAGCCGCACCAAGGCCGAGATCAAGCGCGACTACGAATATCTGATGCGGCTCTGGGAGAATGTCCGCAACCTCACGCTGCAATCCACGGCCCCGGCCCTGGTCTATGAGGAAGGCAGCCTGATCAAGCGCTCAGTGCGCGACCTTTATAACAAGGATATCGACGAGATCCTGGTCTCCGGCGAGGACGGCTATCGCGAGGCCAAGGACTTCATGCGCATGCTGATGCCGAGCCACGCCAAGGTGGTTCAGCCTTACCGCGACACCACGCCGATCTTCGTGCGCAACGGCATCGAGGCGCAGCTCGACCGCATGCTTCAGCCGCAGGTGACGTTGAAGAGCGGCGGCTACATCATCATCAACCAGACCGAGGCGCTGGTTTCGATCGACGTCAACTCCGGCCGCTCCACCAAGGAGCATTCGATCGAGGAGACCGCGCTCCACACCAATCTGGAAGCAGCCGAGGAAGTCGCACGCCAGCTCAGACTGCGCGACCTTGCCGGCCTCATCGTCATCGACTTCATCGATATGGAGGAGAACCGCAACAACCGCTCCGTCGAGAAGCGGCTGAAGGATCACCTCAAGAACGACCGCGCGCGCATCCAGGTCGGCCGCATCTCGCATTTCGGCCTGATGGAAATGTCGCGCCAGCGCATCCGCGCCAGCGTGCTGGAATCGACCATGAAGCCCTGCCCCCACTGCGGCGGCACCGGCCATGTGCGCTCCGATTCTTCCGTGGCGCTGATGGTGGTGCGGGCGATCGAGGAATTCCTGCTCAAGGATTCGCGCAGCCACATCATCGTGCGCACGCCGGCCGCGACCGCGCTCTACGTGCTCAACCACAAGCGCGCCAATCTGGTGGAGCTCGAAGCCCGCTTCGGCCTGACCATCACGATCGAGGCTGACGAGACGCTCGGCACCCAGCACTACGCGATCTTCCGCGGCGCCGTTGCCGAAAAGCCGGAAGGCTTTGTCGAGGTGCGCAGCCTGCCGGCCTATGTCGAGCCGGAAGAGCCCGAGGACGAGATCGTCGTCGAGAAAGAGGAAGAAGAGGTTTCGCCGAAGGCCGAACAGCCCCGCCACCCGCAGCAGCAGGGCCAGCACCCGCAGCACTCCGAGGACGGCGAAGGCCGCAGGCGCCGCAAACGCCGGCGGCGGCGCGGCGGCAGGGATCGCGATCGCGAGCACAATGGTGAAGCCATTGCCGCTCCGGCGCCGGAGGAAGCCGGCGAAGCCGTCGATGCGGCGATGTATGAGGCAGCCGAGGAAGTGACCGCCGGCGGCGAAGCCGTGGCGGCGGCAAGCGATGAGGGCGCCGGCAAGAAGCGCCGGCGCGGCAAGCGCGGCGGCAAACGCAATCGCCGCGAGGACGAGGTTTCGGAGGCGGTTGCCGGCGAGACTGTCGGCGACACCGAGGACGGAGCGGCGGAGGGCGAGGAAGCCGCCGGCGAGCCGGTCGTGGCAGCCGCGCCAGAGCCTGCCGCTCCTGCGGCAGCCAATGACGACGCCGAGGCGGCTGCAAAACCGAAGAAGCCGCGCCGTTCCAGAGCCAAGAAGGCAGCCGAGGAAACGGTGACGGAGACGGTGTCGGAGCCTGTGGCCGAGGCCCAGGTCGCGCCCGTGGCTGTCGAGCCCGAGCCGGAGCCGACGGCTGCTGCTCCCGCGGCCACCGAGGCGGAGCTTGCCACCAGCGCCCATCCGACGCGGCGCAAGCCACAGTCAGTCGACGCACCGGTTGTTCCCGTTGTGTCTTCGAACGTGTCCGACGAGGCCAAGGCCGAAGACAAGCCGAAGCGCGCCGGCTGGTGGCAGCGCAAGGGTTTTTTCTAAACCTTTAGGTCGTTAGACTGATCTTCTAAAATAATCCCGCGCCGTATCTGGCGCGGGATTTTTCGTTTCCGCGCAGGACGGAAAACCGCTGCACACTTTTCCTGGAATTGCTGTTTTTGCTTGCGCAATTCCGAACGGAAAACCGCTGCACACTTTTCCTGGAATTGCTTTTAAGGCGCGAAAATCGACCAGTTCATCATCCGGGCGAGTTTCTCCAGCGCGACGGAGCCGAGCTTGGAGTTGCCGTTCTCGTTGAGGCCGGGAGACCACACCGCCAGCGAAGCCACCCCTGGCACGATGCCGAGAATGCCGCCGCCGACACCGCTTTTGCCGGGAATGCCGACACGGAAGGCAAAATCGCCGGAACCGTCATAATGGCCGCAGGTCAGCATCAGCGCGCCGATGCGGCGTGCCCGCTCGGCCGACACGACAGAATGCCCTGTCGCCGGGTTCCTGCCGCCATTGGCCAGAAAGCGGCCGGCCATGGCGAGCTGGCGGCAGCTCATGGCAATGGCACAATGGTGGAAATAAACACCCAGCGCCAGCTCCGGCTCATGGTGGAGATTGCCAAAGGATTTCATGTAGTTGGCCAGGGCGAAGTTGCGATAGCCGGTGGCTCGCTCGGATGCCGCCACTTCGCGGTCGACGATGATCGCCTCGTCGTCGGCGAGGAACTGGATGAAGCGCAGGATTTCGCCGATCGCCTCGCGCGGTTGATGGCCGGCGAGCAGGACGTCGGAGACGACGATGGCGCCGGCATTGATGAACGGATTGCGCGGGATGCCGTTCTCGTGCTCGAGCTGAACGATCGAGTTGAATGGATTGCCGGACGGCTCGCGGCCGACGCGATGCCAGAGCGCATCGCCGACCTTGCCCAGCGCCAGCGTGAGCGTGAAGACTTTCGAGACGCTCTGGATCGAAAAGGGCTGGTCGGCGTCGCCGGCAAGAATGACGCGGCCGTCATTGGTCACGGCGGCGATGCCGAATTTCGTCGGATCGACCTTGCCGAGCTGAGGGATGTAGGTCGCCACCTCGCCGCGATCGGCGCGCGCCGCCATTTCGGCCGCGACTTCGGCCAATGCCTGCTCGAGTTCCGGCATCTATTTCAGCCAGCCTTCGATGCGCGCCAGCGCCTCGACCATATCGTCATGGCTGCCGGCATAGGAAAAGCGCATGGTGCGGTGGCCTTGAAGCGGGTCGAAATCGCGGCCGGGCGTCGCTGCGACATGCGCTTCGGCCAGCATCTTGCGGGCAAAGGCCATGCTGTCATTGGTGTGGCGGGTGACATCGCAGAAAGCATAGAAGGCGCCGTCCATCGGTGCGGCGAGCGTAAAGCCGAGTTCCGGCAGACGTGTCATCAGAAGGTCGCGGTTCCAGGCGTAACGCGCCTTCACCTTTTCGAGCTCCTCCGTCGCCTTGAAAGCCTCGATCGCCGCGATCTGCGACAGTTCCGGCGGCGAGATATAGAGGCTCTGGGCGACACGCTCGACCGGCCGCACCAGTTCTTCCGGCAACACCATCCAGCCGATGCGCCAGCCGGTCATGCAATAGTATTTCGAGAAGGAATTGATCACGGTGACGCCCGCGCCATGCGCCAGCGCGGTGACATCGGGCGCCGCGTAGGCCAGCCGGTGATAGATCTCGTCGGAGATCACGGCGATGCCGAGTTCTTCGGCTGTCTTGACCAGCGCGGCGAGCTCGTCCGCCGGTATGACCGCGCCGGTCGGATTGGCGGGGCTGGCGAACAGCACGCCCTTCAGCGGCTTCTCGCGATGCGCGGCCTTCAGATGCTCGGCGTGAAGGTAGGCATCCGCGCCGAGCTCGATCTCGACGATCTCGATGCCGAGTGCGGCCATGATGTTGCGGTAGGCAGGATAGCCGGGCGCGGCGATGGCGACGCGCTCGCCCGGATCGAACATGGTGAGGAAAGCGAGGTTGAAGGCGGCCGACGAGCCGGTCGTGACGGCAATGCGCGACGGCGCGACGTCGACCCCGTAATGCTCGCCATAATGCGCCGCGATCGCCTTGCGCAGGTCGGCCAGGCCCAAGGCGTCGGTATAGCCGATGCGGCCATGTCGAAGCGCCGCGGCCGCCGCCTCGCGGACGCCGACCGGCGCCGGATCAGACGGCTGGCCGACGGCCATCGACACGACGGGCACGCCCGTTGCCTTCAGCCGGTTGGCTTCGGCCAGGATGTCCATGGCGTGGAAGGGCTCGACTTCCCCCCGGCGCGAAAGCGGAACGACCATTTGACCTCTTCCAACTGCCGTTGTTCGGCGAAATTCGGGACGCAAACCGTTGCTGACTTGCCCCTGAACTGCCCTAGTTAAAGGGCAGTGCCGCACAAATGCCCGATTGATATGGGGATCACAAGCGCGCAGGAAGTTGCCGGCGCCGACTTTTCATCTTTCGCCCGCTCGTCTACCAGTGGACCTATGTTGAGCCGACCCCGACCATCGATTGGCAACTCGACCTCCCTCAGCCGAACCGCGCGCGGTTTCGCGACGCTTATGCTTGCCGCCGCCGTTGCGGTGTCGAACTCGGTCAGTGCCTTCGCGCAAGGCGTGCCGGTGGTGCGCGACGCCGAGATCGAGGCGCTGGTGCGCGACTATGCCCGGCCGATCTTCAAGGCGGCGGGGCTCGCCAATGACGGCATCGACATCGTCCTGGTCAATGACCAGAGCTTCAACGCCTTCGTCACAGGACGGCGACTGTTCATCAACACCGGCGCGCTGGTAACCGCGGAGACGCCAAACGAGATCATCGGCGTCATCGCGCACGAGGCCGGCCACCTCGCCGGTGGGCATCAGCAGAAGTTGCGTGACCAGCTTGACCGCGCCAAGACCATGGCCATCATCGCCACGCTGCTTGGCGCCGGCGCCATGGTGGCCGGCGCCACCACCAACAGCCGCGGCCTTGCCGGCGCCGGCATGGGCGTCGCCGCGGGCGGCGGCGAGATGGCGCAGCGCTCGATCCTTGCCTATCAGCGTACCGAAGAGATCACCGCCGACCGTTCGGCGATCACCTATCTCAACGCCACCGGCCAATCCGGCATGGGCATGCTGAAGACCTTCGGCCGCTTCCAGAGCGCGCTGTCGCTCGCCGGCACCCAGGTCGACCCCTACCGGATCAGCCACCCGATGCCGCAGGAGCGCATCGCCAACCTCGAAGCGCTCGTCAAGCAGAGCCCCTTCGTCAACACGATCGACCCGCCGGCGCTGCAGCAGCGGCACGACATGATGCGCATCAAGATCGCCGCCTATATGCAGGGCCAGGCAGCCGTCGCGCGGCTGATGCGCAAGAACCCGAGCAGCCTCGCCGCCCGCTATGGCGACGCGCAGCAGACCTATCTCTATGGCAATCCGGGCGCGGCACTGACCAAGACGGCGGCGCTGATCAAGGAGCAGCCGAAGAACCCCTATTTCCAGGAGTTGCGCGGCGACATCCTGATGAAGATCAACAAGCCGAAGGACGCGGCGGACGCCTATGCCAAGGCGGTTAGCCTCGACCCCGCACGCTCCGGCCTGCTGTTGGTCTCCCTCGGCCAGGCGCTGATGGCGGTCGGTACACCCGATTCGCTCAAGAAGGCGGTCACCCAGCTCAACAACGGCGTTGGGCGGGACAGAGAGAATTCCGATGCTTATCGCTTTCTCGCGCAGGCCTATGGCGAACTCGGCGACATTCCGGCTGCGGATCTCGCCACCGCCGAGGGCCATTACTATTCGGGCGATTACAAGAACGCGAAGATCTTCGCCATGCGCGCTCAACAGAAATTGAAGCGCGGCGAACCCCGCTGGGTCCGCGCTCAGGATATTATAAACTTCACGCCATCGAACAAACTCAAATGAACCTCCCGGGGATTGGCCGCGACCAGGGCGCACCGGGACAGGCAAAAGGATAGACAATCATGAACAGGGCAATCCTGCTTGGCAGTGCCGGCGGTCTGGCGGTGGCGCTTGGCATGCTGGCCTTCGGCTTCGTCGCGGGAAACCCGCAGGCTGCGAAGGCCGACACCGTGCAAATCGCGCAGGTCACGTCCTCCACCGACACCAAGATCGATCGCAAGGAGGTCGAGGGCATCATCCGCGACTACCTGTTGAAGAACCCCGAGGTTCTGCTCGAGGTGCAGGACGCGCTCGAGGCCAAGCAGAAGGAAGAGCAGCGGCTCGCGGCACTCGGCGTCATCAAGAATTCCAAGGACGAGATCTTCAACTCCACCTTCGACGGCGTCGTCGGCAACCCGAAGGGCAAGGTCACGATCGTCGAGTTCTACGACTACAATTGCGGCTTCTGCAAACGCGCCATCGAGGACATGCAGGCGCTGACCAAATCCGACCCGGACCTGCGCTTCGTGCTCAAGGAGTTCCCGATCCTCAGCCCGGATTCGCAGAAGGCCAGCGTCGTCTCCATGGCGTTCCACCTGATGCATCCGGAGAAATACGGCGAGTTCCACACCACGCTGCTCGGCGGCCAGGGCCGCGCCACCGAAGCAACCGCCATCAAGGTGGCGCTTTCGCTCGGCGCCGACGAGGCGGCACTGCGCGAGAAGATGAAGGATCCGCGCATCGCCGAAACGCTGTCGCGCACCTATGACCTTGCGACGAAACTATCTATCACCGGCACGCCGTCCTATGTCGTCGGCAACGAGGTGGTCTTCGGAGCACTCGGCCAGCAGGTTCTGGCGGAAAAGATCGAAGAGGCCAAGAGCGCGCTGTAAGCGCTTGCGGATGCGAGAGCCGGCCGCTGTGGACAGCGCAAGAACGCACTTGCGCTCTTTTCGCGGGCGGCTATGCCCATTATAGAGGCCAGTGCGCCGGCTCGGGGCCGGCGTAGAACAAGGTCGCCATATTGAAAACGATTTTCGTCCTCAACGGTCCCAATCTCAATGCGCTCGGCAAACGCGAGCCGGGGATCTATGGTGGCAAGACGCTTGCGGCCATCGCCGAGGACTGCAAGGCAGCCGGCGCCGCGCTCGGGCTCGAGATTGATTTTCGCCAGTCCAACCATGAGGGCGATCTGGTCGACTGGATCCAGGAAGCCGGCGACAAGGCGGCAGGCATCGTCATCAATCCCGGCGCCTACAGCCACACCTCGATCGCTATCCACGACGCCATCCGCGCCATCGCGCCGCTGCCCGTCGCGGAAGTCCATCTTTCCAATATCCACGCGCGGGAGCCCTTCCGCCACGTCTCCATGGTCGCGCCGGTCGCTGTCGGCATGATCTGCGGGTTCGGGCCGCTCGGCTACACGCTCGCGCTGCAGGCACTGGCGGCACGCCTGTGACCGGCCCCCAAACAGAAGGCTCGAAAATGTCGATAAAAAAGAACGGTGTTGACCAGCAGCTGATCCGCGATCTGGCGGGCATTCTGAACGACACCAATCTGACCGAGATCGAGGTCGAGCTCGGCGACCTCAAGGTGCGTGTCTCGCGCCAGTCGCAGGCCGTCCACGCGGTTGCAGCGCCGCTGCCGGCGCCCGCCGCGGCTCCGGCGACCGCAGCGGCTCAGTCCGCCACCGCGCCTGCCGACCCGTCGAAGAACGCCGTGCCCTCGCCGATGGTCGGCACAGCCTATCTGGCGCCCTCGCCCGACGCCAAGCCGTTCGTCGAGATCGGCCAGAAGGTGAAGGAAGGCCAAACGCTGCTCATCATCGAAGCGATGAAGACGATGAACCAGATCCCCTCGCCGCGTGCCGGCACGGTGACGGCGATCCTCATCGAGGACGCCCAGCCGGTCGAATACGGAATGCCGCTGGTGGTTCTTGAGTAGAGCCGGGAACAACCAAAAGATGTTCCAGAAAATCCTCATCGCCAATCGCGGCGAAATCGCACTCCGGGTGCTGCGCGCCTGCAAGGAGCTCGGTATCCAGACGGTGGTCGTCCATTCGACCGCGGATTCCGACGCCATGCATGTGCGGCTTGCCGACGAGAGCGTGTGCATCGGCCCGCCGCCCTCGCGCGAAAGCTATCTCAACATCCACCAGATCGTCGCCGCCTGCGAGATTACCGGCGCCGACGCGGTGCATCCGGGCTACGGCTTCCTGTCGGAGAACGCCAAGTTCGCCGACATTCTCGCCGCCCACAACATCACCTTCATCGGCCCGTCGGGCGATCATATCCGCATCATGGGCGACAAGATCGAGGCCAAGCGCACGGCAAAGCGTCTCGGCATCCCCGTCGTGCCAGGATCCGACGGCGCGATCAACGAGGACAAGGAAGCCAAGCGCGTCGCCGCCGAGATCGGCTATCCGGTGATCATCAAGGCCTCCGCCGGCGGCGGCGGCCGCGGCATGAAGGTGGCGCATACCGAAGCGGACCTCGAAGTGGCGCTGCAGACGGCGAAGTCGGAAGCGGGCGCGGCGTTCGGCGACGATGCGGTCTATATCGAGAAATATCTGCAGAAGCCGCGCCATATCGAGGTGCAGGTGTTCGGCGACGGTGCCGGCCGCGGCGTGCATTTCGGCGAGCGCGACTGCTCGCTGCAGCGGCGCCACCAGAAGGTGTGGGAGGAGGCCAACTCGCCGGCGCTCAATGCGGAGGAACGCTCGCGCATCGGCGACATCTGCGCCAGGGCCATCGCCGATCTTGGTTATTCCGGCGCCGGCACGATCGAGTTCCTCTACGAGAATGGCGAGTTCTATTTCATCGAGATGAACACGCGCCTGCAGGTCGAGCATCCGGTGACCGAAGCGATCACCGGCATCGACCTCGTGCACGAGCAGATCCGCGTCGCCTCGGGCGGCGGACTGTCGGTCAGGCAGGAAGACATCAAGTTCAATGGCCATGCCATCGAGTGCCGTATCAATGCCGAGGACCCGCGCACCTTCACGCCCTCGCCCGGCACGATCACGCATTTCCATACGCCCGGCGGCCTCGGCATCCGCGTCGATTCCGGCGTCTATTCCGGCTATAAGATCCCGCCTTATTACGACAGCTTGATCGGCAAGCTGATCGTGCACGGCCGCAACCGCGTCGAATGCATGATGCGGCTGCGCCGCGCGCTCGACGAATTCGTCGTCGATGGTATCAAGACGACGCTGCCGCTGTTTCGCGACCTTGTCGGCAATCCCGACATCGCCAATGGCGACTACGACATCCACTGGCTGGAAAAATATCTGGCCAAGGGTGAATAGCACGGGGATGCGATGACCCGCCCCTACGCACCAGGCTATCGCATTCCGACCGACCTGCTGCTTCGGGCTTACGCTTCCGGCGTCTTTCCGATGGCCGAGAGCGCCAACGACCCGGAAGTGTTCTGGGTGCGGCCGGAAACGCGCGGCATCATTCCGCTGAACGGGTTCCACATACCGCGCAGCCTGAAGAAGACGATCCGCAAACATCCGTTCGAGATCCGCTACGACTTCGATTTCGAAGCGACGATCGACGGCTGCGCCGAAAGGCGCGAGGAGCGCCGCTCGACCTGGATCAACGCGCCGATCCGCGAAGCCTATGTCGAGCTCTATCGCCTAGGTCACTGCCATTCGGTCGAGGCTTGGCGCGAGGACCGGCTGGTCGGCGGCCTCTATGGCGTTTCGCTCGGACGCGTGTTCTTCGGCGAGAGCATGTTCGCCAGGGAGACCGACGCGTCGAAGACCTGTCTCTACTATCTCGTCGAGCGGCTCAAGGCGCGCGGCTTCGCGCTGCTCGACACGCAGTTCACGACCGAGCATTTGAAGCGCTTCGGCGCCGTCGACGTGCCGCGCGGCCAATATGAGAAAATGCTCGCCGAGGCGCTGAGGGGCGAGGCCGTCTTTTATCCTTGAGTTTGTTCTGCCGCCTCGATCGGCGTTTGCGAATGGAACATCATCTTCCAGCCGTCGGCGCGATGGACGTAGCCAGTGCTGGCGAGAGCCGCATAGGGCTCGCCATTTTCCCGCGTGGCGCGCGCTTCGTAAGTGAGCATGACGATATCGCTGCCCGGCTCGACCATGCCCTTCAGCTTGATATCGAGGTCGCGCCATCTGTTAGGCTTGGTCGCCGTCTTTGCGAGATCGGCGTTGGTCATCGCCTGCACCATCTGCGGGAACGCCACCAGGCACTCCACGTCGGCATTGGCTTCATAATAGGCGGAATCGCCTGACCAAAAGCCCCTCTCGATGTCGAGAAGCTCCTGCTTGTTGGCGGTAATCGGCTTCGTGGCTGTCATCGCGGAACCCTCCTCGCCTTCGCAGATTTGCAACGGCTCAAAGGCGGGCAGGTTCCGAGATCAGTTCGTGTCGGTCGTGTCGTCCGGCTCCGGGGCCGCCTCAGCCGGCTCGGACGCGGCGTCGGCCGGTTGCGCCGCAGCCTTGGGCTTGGCGGCTTGGGTCTTGGGCTTGGCCGTGTCGGCCTTGGCCGCGGTCGGCGGCGGCACGTCCGACTTCTGCTTGCAGCCCTTGAGCCAGACGTCATAGACGGCGTGCTCGACGGCGTTGAGGCCTGGGCTTTCGGCAAACATCCAGCCGGTGAAGATGCGGCGGATCTTACGGTCGAGCGTGATCTCGTCGACCTCGACGAAAGAATCGGTCTTCGGCTGCTCCGTATCCGGCCGCGAATAGCAGACGCGAGGCGTCACCTGCAAAGCGCCGAACTGCACGGTCTCGTCGATATAGACGTCGAAGGTAATGATGCGGCCGGTTATCTTGTCGATGCCGGCGAACTCGGCCACCGGATTGGTGATGCGGTCTGAGGCGGCAGGCGCAGGGACCGGCGCCTGCGCAGCGGCGAAGGCTGCCGTCGAGGCAAGCAGAATGGACGTCGCCGCGATGAGCGCCTTTGAGATATGGCTTGGAATCCTGGAGCGCAATTCCGGACGGAAAACCGCTGCGCACTTTTCCTGGAATTGCTTAGGAGAGCTCATGCAAATACCGGTGGTTGTGCCCGGGTGATTCTTCAACGCCCAAGGCTAGTCGAGGCTGCGCAATCAGCAAGCAGCTAAACGCCAATTGTGGCGACAAAGGACCGAAGCGGCGTCTGGGACGTGGATTACGATCCCGGCGTCCAGGCGTCGTAGTCGCCGGTCACCTGCGGGCGATGCTGGTTGGTCAGGATGGAACCCTGCGGACGATAGGCGCCGGGCGTGCCGGTCAGGTTCGGCCGATGCTCCTTCTGCCACTCGCGAGCCTTGTAGTTCTCGCTCGATGGAGGTGTATCGACGCGATGGTGGATCCAACCATGCCAGCCCGGCGGGATCTTCGAGGCTTCCGAATAATCGCGATAGATGACCCAGCGGCGGGTGCGGCCTTCCGAATCGATGCCGCCTTCATAGTAGACGTTACCGGCCTCGTCCTCGCCGACCCTCCTGCCGAAGCGCCAGGTGTGGAAGCGGGTGCCGAGCGTCTGGCTGTTCCACCAGGTGAAGAACTGCAGCAGGAAAGTTTTCATCCAGATCCTCGCGGCGTCAGCGGCTGCGCCTTTGCCCTGCTTATGGCGTCACGTCACCGCGAAGGCAAGGGTTTTGCCACAGCCCGAGTGGAAATGCTCCATGCGCTAAATCGATGCAGTTGCCCTGCCGGCGGCAACGCGGCTTGCCAAGCGTTGCCTGTCTTTCTAAAGCTCGGCCCGGCGCGTTTCGGGCGCGCCTTTAGGGAGGTGAGGATTGAGCCGGGATCCGCCCGCCGACAGCCGGATCAGCGCCGAAGACATTCGCCGCCGCAAGGGCGGCGTGCCGATCGTGTGCCTCACCGCCTACACCTATCCTGTCGCGCGCCTGCTCGATCCGCACGTCGACCTGCTCCTGGTCGGCGACAGCGTCGCCATGGTCCTGCATGGCCACGCCACCACGCTCGGCGCCTCGCTGGAGATGATGATCGCGCACGGCCAGGCCGTGATGCGCGGCTCGGTCAAGGCCTGCGTGGTGGTCGACATGCCGGCGGGCAGCTATGAGGCGTCGGCCAGCCAGGCCCTCGCCTCCGCGCGGCGCATCGTCGAGGAAACAGGCTGCCAGGCCGTGAAGCTCGAAGGCGGCGTCGGCATGGCAGCCCAGATCGCGGCGATCGTCGCCGAAGGAATACCCGTCATGGGCCATATCGGCCTGCAGCCGCAATCGGTGGAGAAGGACGGCGGCTACAAGATCAAGGGCCGGACGGAGGACAATATCGCTGCCCTTTTGCTTGATGCCGAGGCGGTGGAAGAAGCCGGCGCCTTCTCTGTCGTCATCGAGGGCACGATGGAGGCCGTGGCCGCGAAGCTTACCCGTCATATTTCCATACCGACCATCGGCATCGGCGCCAGCGCCGACTGCGATGGCCAGATCCTGGTGATCGACGATATGGTCGGCATGACCGTCGACCGCGTGCCGAAATTCGTCAAGGAATACGCCGACTTGCGCAGCGCGATAGCGGATGCGGCGGCGCGCTACGCCGCCGAGGTGCGCAGCCGCGCTTTCCCCGGCCCCGATCACGTCTTCACGGCGGTCTCCGGCAAGGACAAGGCATGAACGCGCCAATCGTCATCGACAGCGTTACCGCCCTTCGGGCGCAGGTCCGGAACTGGCGGCAGGCCGGCCTCAAGGTCGCCATGGTGCCGACCATGGGCGCGCTGCATGACGGCCATATCTCACTGGTCAGGATCGCGCTGGAACGGGCCGAACGCTGCGTGGTCTCGATCTTCGTCAATCCGGCGCAGTTCGCGCCGACGGAAGATCTCGACAAGTATCCGCGCCAGTTGGCGCGCGACCTCGACCGGCTGCACGACGCCGGCGCGCATCTCGCCTTCACGCCCGGCGTGAGCGAAATGTACCCTGCAGGCTTCGCCACAAAGATCTCGGTAGGTGGCCCCTCCCGCGGCCTTGAAACCGACTTCAGGCCGAGCTTCTTCGACGGCGTCGCGACCGTGGTGGCCAAGCTCTTCCTGCAGGCGGCGCCCGATTGCGCCGTGTTCGGCGAGAAAGACTACCAGCAGCTCTGCGTCGTCAGGCAGCTCTGCCGCGATCTCGACCTGCCGGTTGAGATCATCGGCGCGCCGACCGTGCGTGACACTCACGGCCTCGCCATGTCGTCGCGCAATGCCTATCTCGGCGCGACCGAGCTCGAAATCGCGCGCAAGCTCAACGTGGTCCTGCGCCGCACGGCGGCGACGCTTTCAGCCGGCACGGATGAGGCCGGCGCCACCGAAGATGCCGCAAAGGCGCTCGTCTCAGCCGGCTTTCAAAAGGTCGACTATGTCGCCGCCCGCGCGAGCGTCACGCTCGGACCCTGGCAGCGCAATCGTGACGGCCGCCTGCTCGCCGCGGCCTGGCTTGGCACGACCCGGCTGATCGACAATGTGGAAATTCCCTCCGCCTGATCGGACAATCGTTCGATCAGGCTCGCCGCCTACTCTTCCGACGGCATATGCAGATACATCGACTGGATGCCGACGCGGCCCGGCCCGGTGAAGCGATTGACGACGAAATTCATGGCGGCGCCGAAGAAGCCACTGGAAAGCCGGTCGATCCTCGTATCCATCTTCACCGAAGCGTCCTTAAACAGCCAGCCGCCCGGCTCGATGTCGATGGTCTCGCCCGCTGCCAGCACCTTCTCGAAGACATTGCCGTAGCCATGCAGCCAGACGATGCCGTCACCTGTCTCGCCGCGGAAACGGTCGATGAAGAAGCCGCTCTGGCCGAACAGCATCGTTCCCAATCCACGCACCCGCTCGAAAGAGTAGTCGACACTCGCGGTCGCGGCGAGGAACTGGTGCTCACGCACCTGGATCTCCTCGCCGCGCCGAAGGTGGATCGGCACGATATGGCCGGGGCCGTCACGGCTGAAGGCGATGATGCCCGGCCCGGACGCCTCGGTGACGAATATCTGCATGCCGGCGATCATGCGCTTCAGCGCGCCCTTTAGCGATTTCAGGCCGATGGTGATGGTGGTATTCTTCCAGAGCAGGATGTGATGCTCGAAATAGACCGGCATGTTGGTCACGTCGACCGACAGCACCGGCACCAGTTCGCCGGCGACGTGATAAGTCACGCCGCCAAAAGTCTCATCCGACACCTCGGTCGGCATCAGTTCCGGCAAGCTCGGCATGGCAATCCCCCATTTGCCGGCGACGCCTCCGCCTAGTGGAGAGCGGGACACCGGCGATGCGCAGCCTTGACCACGCGGGTCGGCGCGATCAAATCAAAACCGCGCGATGAATGGGGGCTCGCCGCCGACTTAGCGGAGCCGCTTCTCCATGATGAGGGCGGGCAATCCCGAATTGCCGCCGCAATCGGCGGTCCTGCCTGCCGGACGGAACCCATTCGCTTCGTAGAAGGCGATCGCCACCGCATTTGCTTCCTCGACTTCGAGGCGCAGCGTATCCATCTCCGGAAAACTGGCTTCGACTTCATCGAGCAGGGACTGGCCGATCCCCTGCCGCTGGCAGGTCGGATGCACATAGAGCTGGCTCAAAAGGACGATCTTCGGGTCGGTGGTGGCGGCGGCGAACGCCATGCCGCCGAGCCGCTTGCCGTCGTCAGCCACCAGGAACTCGGAATTCGGGCGCGTCAGCCGCGCCTTGAGCGAGGCGATCGAATGCCAGTCATCCGTGATTTCAGTTACCCGCTTGACGCCATAGATGGCGTCGTAAGTGGCGTGCCAGGTCTCGACCAGCAACGCACGGACGGCTGCGAGATCACGTTCGCTCGCCGTGCGCACGAACATCATTAACCCTCGATGCCGAGCTTGGCCTTGACGAGGTCGTTCACCGCCTGCGGGTTGGCCTTGCCGCCGGTCGCCTTCATCACCTGGCCGACGAACCAGCCGGCCATGGTCGGCTTGGCGCGCGCCTGCTCGGCCTTGTCCGGGTTGGCGGCGATGACCTCGTCGACGGCCTTCTCGATGGCACCGGTGTCGGTGACCTGCTTCATGCCGCGGCTCTCGACGAGCTGGCGCGGATCGCCGCCCTCGTTCCAGACGATCTCGAACAGGTCCTTGGCGATCTTGCCGGAAATCGTGCCCTCCTTGATCAGGTCGAGAACAGCGCCGAGCTGCTCGGGCGAAACCGGAGCATTTTCAATATCCTTGCCGGCCTTGTTCAGCTGGCCCAGGAGATCGTTGATGACCCAGTTGGCGGCGAGCTTGCCGTCGCGCCCCGCCGCCACCTTCTCGAAATAATCGGCGATCGGCTTTTCCGAAACCAACACCGAGGCATCATAGGCCGAAAGGCCGAGCACATCGACCAGCCGCGCCTTCTTGTCGTCGGGCAGTTCCGGCAGGTCCTTGGCGAGCGCATCGACATAGGCTTGGTCGAACTCCAGCGGCAGAAGGTCGGGATCCGGGAAATAGCGATAATCATGCGCTTCTTCCTTCGAGCGCATCGAACGCGTCTCGCCCTTGACCGGATCGAACAGGCGCGTCTCCTGAACGATCTTGCCGCCGTCTTCCAGAATGGCGATCTGCCGGCGCGCCTCGTATTCGATGGCCTGGCCGATGAAGCGGATCGAGTTCATGTTCTTGATCTCGCAGCGCGTGCCAAACTCGCCGCCCGGACGGCGGACCGAGACGTTGACGTCGGCGCGCAGCGAGCCTTCGTCCATGTTGCCGTCGCAGGTGCCGAGATAGCGCATGATCGACCGCAGCTTGGTGACATAGGTCTTGGCTTCGTCGGCCGAGCGGATATCGGGCTTGGAGACGATCTCCATCAGCGCGACGCCAGAGCGGTTGAGATCGACATAGGACATGGTCGGGTGCTGATCGTGAATGGACTTGCCGGCATCCTGTTCCAGATGCAGGCGCTCGATGCCGACCTCGATATCCTCGAACTCGCCCTGGCGGTCGGGGCCGACGGAGACAATCACCTTGCCTTCGCCGACGATCGGCTGCTTGTACTGCGAGATCTGGTAGCCCTGCGGCAGGTCCGGATAGAAATAGTTCTTCCGGTCGAAGACCGACTTGTGATTGATCGCGGCCTTCAGACCGAGTCCGGTGCGGATCGCCTGCTTGACGCATTCCTCGTTGATGACCGGCAGCATGCCCGGCATCGCCGCGTCGACAAGGCTGACATTGCCGTTGGGCGCCGCGCCGAAGGAGGTCGAGGCGCCAGAGAAGAGCTTGGCCTGCGAGATCACTTGCGCATGCACTTCGAGCCCGATGACGATCTCCCAGTCGCCGGTGGCGCCGGGGATCAGACGTTTTGCGTCGGGGGTGCGGGTGTCGATGATGCTCATGGATGGCCTGCGTACTTAGAATTCGCGATATGCAGAACGCATATTTCGGTGCGCAACTTCGCTAGTGCAAACAGCCCTACGAGACAAGCGCAAAGGCCGCGGGCTGGCCTTTTCCGCCACCTTCGCTTATAGGACATCCATTCCAATGGAGAGTGGATGTCCACTTACGCTCAGTCCCGGTGAAGCCCTGACCTCATAAGCGAGGCAGGGCAGAAAAACCTGAAACCCGTGCCGCGATGTCTTGCGGCGGCGGCTTTTGTTGTTTTTCCCGGGAATTCTCCAATGGACATTTCGCGCAACGAGCAGCGCATCCTGCACCTTCTCGCGCAAGGCGGGCGCATAGAAATCGAAAAGAACGAGAGCAGGAAGATCGCCGCGGTCCGGTGCCTGACCCGCGATGGCTGGCGCTATCCGGGTTTCGACCTGGAACTCTTTCGGAAGCTCAGGCGCAAGAAAGCGGTTTCCTCGACCGATGGCGGTCCTTACCGCATTACCCGACGCGGGCTCCAACTGGTCCGCGCCGAGCTCGACAACCGATAGAACGTGCCACAAGCCGCCGGCTGGAAACAGCCGGCGGCTTCCTCGCCCTGCCTGCTCAGGCGGTAGCGATGTAGGCCCTGATCTCCTCGGCCTCGCGCTCGACATCCTCGATGCGGCGCTTGACCACGTCGCCGATGGAGACAATGCCGTCGAGCAGGCCGTTTTTCTCCACCGGCAGATGGCGGAAGCGGCCTCTCGTCATGATCTCCATCACCTCGTTGACGGTGTGGTTTTCGTTGCAGATCTTGACCT
This sequence comes from Mesorhizobium sp. CA8, assembly GCF_020164955.1. Classification (GTDB taxonomy): domain Bacteria; phylum Pseudomonadota; class Alphaproteobacteria; order Rhizobiales; family Rhizobiaceae; genus Mesorhizobium. Next base: position 100,193 of record NZ_JAIUHG010000001.1, on the reverse strand, counting down.
TCGGAGTCATTGCCGAGCGCACGGGAATGTCGAGCGCGGCGGCGCCCTCCTTGGCCACGACCCTGACGATATCGCGCTCCGAGAGAATGCCGACGATCTTGCGGTCGCCATTGGTGATGACGAGCGCGCCGATCCTATGCTCGGCCAGCATGCGAATGGCCTCGCTGAGTTTCTCATTGGGCCCGAGCGTGAACACGTCATGGCCCTTGCTTTCAAGAATTGCCTTAACCGTCATGGCGTCCTCCTCAGCCTTTGACGCCGGCTCCCCCCGCCCAACCGGCTTCTGAGCCCCGGCGCCCTTAGGAAGACACTGGGTGCTTAGGCAACATCGTGCGCCGTCATTGGTTGCATTTCAAGTGCGCCTAAGGACTAGATCAGGATGACTTCTCGTTGAATCGCTATCCTGATCTATCTCTTTGTTGGAGCATGATCTTCTCCGAAAACCGGTTCCCACTTTTCGGGATCATGCTCTAGGCGGCAGCCAGCGGGCGGTCGAAGAAACGCAGTCCGAAAAAGCCGGCAACGAAGCCGCCGATATGCGCTTCCCAAGCGATCTGGCCTTCTAGTCCCGGTGCGAAGCCGAGCAGGCCCGTAGCGAGATTTATGACCATCCAGACTCCCAGAAAGGTCATGACGCCGCGCGAGCGCAATACCGCCGCGATCGGCAAGGGCTCGCCGGCGAAGGCCGCCCTGCCGGATGAACGGTCGACGCGAAAACCATAGCGCGCCGCCGCCCCCATCATGCCGGAGATCGCGCCCGACGCACCAACCAACGGCACCTCGCCAAGCGGATGCAGCGCCCAGAAGAGCGCCACCGATGCGAGGCTCGTTACCGCGAAGAACAACGCGAAGCGCAGCGTGCCAAATCGATTGGCCAAAGGCGAACCAAAAGCGGCAAGCCAGATCATGTTGATCAACAGATGCGCCACGCCGCCATGCAGGAACGCATAGGTGAACGGACTGGAAAAGGCATATAAATCGAAGTCATATCGGCCGGAATAGCGAATGGGGACGAAGGCTGCTCGGACGAGCAGGGCAAAATCCTGATCGTCGGTCAGCAGATACACACGCACCAGGTGGACAGCCACACAGATGCCGATCACCGCCAGGACTGCGGGCGGCAGGTTGAAGACGGGTTCGCGGCGCGGCGGCTCGGAAGCCTCTTCCGGCAGCGGTTCGTTTTCAGTGGGGCTTACGGGCTCGCTCATGCACCCTTGCAGGTTAGGGGACTCGGGATTTCGACGAGCATGTAGATCACGCCCTTTCGAATCACAAACGGCTATTCGCCACAGCGCGCGCGCAGAAAAAAGCGCGAATCAGAACAGGGACGAATCAAAAAGAAGGCCGTCCAGGAATTCCCTGAACGGCCGGTCGAGTCCCCCTGCTCCCCATAAACTCGTGGCTGCAGTGCTGCCGATCGCTGCGAGAACGACCGTTTTGGAGTGGTTTTGGTGTGCCACAGGCCTCGGCGGCACGCAATGTAAACCACTTGTTAACCTTAACGGCCCCGAGGCGTGAACAAACGTTAACGATACTGGCACGCATCCTGCTCCGCACCGCATGAAGGTCATCGGAGGGCGCCCTGTCTGTTCGCCGATGGGACATCAAAAGACAGGTTGTGCGGAGCAGGATGGACATGAACGAAAAAGGATCGATCGCGCTGTTCCAATATTGGAACCAGCTGCGTGATGGCCGCCTCGCCCCGAAGCGATCGGAGGTGGAGCCGGCGGACATCAAGTCGCTTCTGGCCGACACCTTCATCCTCGAGCGCGATACGCGTGGCGAAGCGGTGTTCCGGCTGGCCGGCACAAGGCTCTGCGCCTATTACGGCCGGGAGCTCAAAGGCTTCTCCTTCCCTTCGCTCTGGCGCGAGAAGGACCAGCGGCTGATGTCGCGGCTGATGCAAGGCGTTTTCGATCAGAGGTCGGTCCTGCTCATGACCTATGAGGGATTCAGCCGGAACGGCCGCTCCAACAAATTCGAGCTCCTGTCGCTGCCGCTGGATGGGGGCGCCGAAAACCAGCGCTGCCTTGGCATCATCAGCACCGCCGACAAGCCGTTCTGGCTTGGCGCCGATCCGATCACCGATGCGCTCATCGATACCATCCGGGTGATTGACCCCGACAAGGAGCCGATGTTCCTGAAGAACCGTCCGGCGATCGACGTCCCCTCGCTCGTTCCGGCCGAATTCGATCCTCCCGAGACTATTCCGGCGCTCGGCCGCGTGCGCCGCATCCGCCATCTCGTCGTCCTCGACGGCGGGCGTCACGAATGAACCTGGCCGCGCGGGATTTACCCTTCCCCCGAGGCCAATTTTTGCGCGTCCCGAGGCCTCCTGGGCCAGGCTTGTGCGGCCGACTTTTCCCGTTTGTTAACCTGCATTGCTGTAGCTTTTCGGGCGAAATTCCTCGCATCGTCGCGCGGAATGCCAACGGGGTGTAGGCAGTCATGAGGTCAGCGGCGGTAGAATATGCGCCGTCACGAGCTGAGCGGCGCAATTTCCAGCGTGTCCGCGTCAAGATTTACGGACGTTTCATGTTGGAAGACCGCACCGAACATCCCTGCCAGGTGATCGATATGTCGCCCGGCAACGTGGCGTTGCGCACGGAACGTATCGGCAAGCCGGGCGAGAAGGTCATCGCCTATATCGACCATATCGGTCGCGTCGAAGGCATTGTGACACGCACGTCGCAGGACGGTTTCGCCATGACCGTCATCGCCTCGGATCGCAAGAAAGACAAGCTTGCCGCGCAGCTTACCTGGCTTGCCAACAAGCATGAGCTCGACCTGCCCGAGGACCGCCGCCACGAGCGCGTGGCGCCGCGCAATCCGATGAGCGTTCTGCAGCTTACCGACGGGCGTCAGTACCAGTGTCGCATCATCGACCTGTCGCTCTCGGGCGCTGCGATCGAGATCGACGTCAAGCCGGCCCTCGGTGTCCAGGTTATGCTCGGCACGATGCGTGGCCAGGTGGTGCGCCATTTCGAGGACGGCGTCGCCATCGAGTTCGCGGTCATCCAGCGTCCGGAAACACTCGACCAGGAATTCAACGCGCCGCGGTCCTGACCTAAGCTCACCAGTAGCGAAGCGAACCGGCCCTTGGCGGCCGGTTTTTTGTTGCCTTTTTGGGCTGCCGGACGCAGCTCTCGAGCGCGTGAAGTCCTAACGAAGCCCAGAAAATCTGAATAATTCAAAATCGCGATAGTTCAAATTTTATGTTTATTCTATTGGAGTTTTACTCAATGTCTGCTTCGCGTTTTTGCGTCAAATAAATCCCATCGTGGCACAGTCTTCTCAAACGGGGAGACTACCACAATGAAAATGACGAGGGGCAAGCTGTTGCTCTTGGCAATAGCGATGCAGCTTTCCGCGTGGGGCACGGCAAGCGCAGGACCGGCTTTCATGCACACGGGTGGCCGCACCACCCAGCCGGTCGGTCACTACGATTTCTGCCAGCGCATTCCGGCCGAATGCAACCAGCGGACGCCGAAGGGTCCGCCGGTCGAGCTGACGCGCAAGCTGTGGGCGACGATGGTCAACGTCAACAATTCGGTCAACACCCGCGTCAAGCCGCGCACCGACATGGAGATCTACGGTGTCGAGGAATACTGGGCCTATCCCGACAAAGGTTATGGCGATTGCGAGGATTACGCGCTGGAGAAGCGCCGTGAGCTGATGGCCGTGGGCGTGCCGGCCGGCAATCTGCTGATGACGGTGGTGCGCCAGCCGAATGGCGACGGCCATGCGGTGCTGACGGTGCGCACCAGCCTCGGCGAATTCATCCTCGACAATCTCGAGCCAAAAGTGCTCGCCTGGAATGATACGGTCTACACCTACCTCAAGCGTCAATCGACCGAGAATTCGGGCGTTTGGGTGACGATCAACGACGGCCGCGACGACGCGGTCGCCAGCGTCCGCTAAGGCGCCAAAGCGATCGGGTACGTCGCCGTGACGCGGCGGCGCGCCCAGGAAGAAAGCCCGGTCGAGTCCCCACCCTCCCCGTCCCCAACGACCGGGTTTTAGGAGCCGGCCCCTGTCCCCGGGGCCGGCTCCGCCATTTCGGTCGCCGCCCGCCGGCTGCAACTAATCGGCGCTGCGCTGCCGAAGCGCCATGGTCGGCACGCCTTCCCCGCCGAGGCGGATGGGAGCAGTATGGCTCGTTCGTTGCGGATGAAGCCAATGCTAGAAGTCCCCGAGGATCGCGGCACCCGCCACCTGTTGTTCAAGGCCATAGACGACGCGTTCAAGGCCGGAGACTTCGCGGCCCTGGGTGTTGCGCTCGGCGGCTCGCCGCGCTGGTTCGACGAGAGGATGCCGTTCGAACTCGGGCTTGGCCATCCGCTAGAATACGCGATCTACTGGAGCCCGGCCACGTTCATCGCCGCGCTTCTCGATGCCGGTTCGAACCCGAACTACGAGGATCCTGCCGGCTTTCCTTCGATCATCGCAGCGTTGTCGACGGAACGGCCGGACCGGCTGGACGTCATCCATATCCTGCTCGAGCACGGCGCCGACGCGAACATGCGCGGCGTGAACGATTGGACGCCCCTGCACTATGCGGCGTCCCGGCGTGACGCCGAGGCGATCCGTCTGCTGCTCCTGTCAGGCGCGGACGCTTCGCTGAGGACCCGCATCGACGACTATGAGACGGCCCTGGAAGGCGCCGACCAGGCCGGCTTCGAAGCGGGCGCCTTTCTGTTGCGTGAAGCGATGAACAGCCGCCGCGGATGAAGACAGGCGGAGTTGCCGCCCGCCGCCGTCACACTGTGTTGAGCTTGGCCTTGAAGCGTTTGGCATTGGCCACATAGTGGGCCGCCGAGACGCGCAGCCGCTCGATCGCCGCTTCGTCCAGCGTCCTTATCACCTTGGCGGGCGAGCCGACGATCAGCGAATTGTCCGGAAAAACCTTGTTTTCCGTCACCAGGGCGCCGGCGCCGACCAGCGAGTTGTTGCCGATCCTGGAGCCGTTCAGCACGATGGCGCCCATGCCGATCAGGCTGTTGTCCCCGATCGTGCAGCCATGCAGCAGAGCGCGGTGGCCGATCGTGCAGCCTTTGCCGATGGTCAGCGGAAAGCCGGGATCGGTGTGCATGATCGTGTGTTCCTGCACATTGGTGTCGGCACCGATGATGATCGGTTCACCGTCGCCGCGGACGACGACGCCGAACCAGAAGCCGGCATTGCGGCCGATCTGGATGTTGCCGATCAGCGTGGCGTCGGGCGCGATCCAGTTCGTATCGGCGTCTTCGAACTCGGGCGCCTTCCCATCGATCGCATGTACCGGCATTGTTCGTCTCCGAATCGTCTCAACCAGCGAATTCAAAAGACCCTAAGTTCTCGGTCGCCCAGGATGCAATGGCGATGAGCACGACGCCGAGCGCCAGCGCCCAGGCGATGGCCGTGCAGCCGCAAGACAACAGCGCCATCGTGCCGATGCGCCCTTCGCGCCGGGCAGCCAACGCCTCGTTGGTGAGCATGAACGGCCCGGCGCAGGCCGTTGCCGCGAGCGAACGCAGGATATGGACCGGCGAAACATAGGGTTCGGCAAAGGCCAGGCGCCGGCCGGACAAAAGTTCCATGGCCGATCCGGCCAGCCCGCAAGCCGTGACGCCAACCGCAAACGCGTAAAGAACAGGCACAACGGGATCCATGTTTACCAACCGTTTACCATGAAAACGCACAGTCGTGCCAACGCGCTGCAAGAGCTATGCCGCGCCGGCTGTGCCGCCGAAGGACAGGTGGACGGATCGGGGAAGAGCGAATGAGAGACGCAACGGCTGCCGAGAGCCCGGACTTCGAGGTCGTCGATTCGACCCTGATGAAGCGGGTCTTCTACATCTTCGCGGCGCTGGCGCTGCTTTCGGTGGCGATCAGCGTCGGCGGCAAATGGCTTGGACGGTCAATCGCCATGGCCGGCTATACAGATGATACGACGGTGCGCCAGATCGTCATGGGCAACAATCTCATCAGCGTGCCGACAAACTTCATCCGCTTCGACCAGGCCAGGCGCGACGGCATCGCCTCGCGGCTCGACCTCTATCTGCGCTATCCCGAGATGGACGGCTACAGCTCGGCCGCGCGCGACGACTTCAACCATACGACGACCAGGAAGATCATCTTCCTGTCGTTCGAGCCGCGGATGATGTCGCTCGACATGAGCGGTCGTTTCGCGCCGATCTACAGCGCCCTGATCGAAAAGCCGGGCACGCCCGGCCCGGCCGGCACGACGGTTTACGCCTTCACGGAAAAATCAGGCTATCTCAACGAGGTGCTGGCCGTCGCCGAGCGTCCCGGCAAGGATCCCTTCGTCGCCCGTTGCCTCAGCGGCCCGAACGCGGAGCAATCGCTGGCGCCCTGCGAGCGCGACATCCAGGTCGGCGACGATCTCAGCCTCACCTACCGCTTTCCGCGCGAGCTGCTGGCGAACTGGCCGGCACTCGACGCGGCGATTGCAGCCAAAGTGGCGAGTATTCTGAAGACTGGCCACTGACGCTGGCGGCTAGCCGAATATCCAACTAGATCATTTCGGCGCGCAGCCAGCGCTTCAAGCCGGCAATCTGGCTCAACGGTTCGATTTCACGGGTGCGCCAAGATACGGTCTGGCATCGGGCCGACAAGGCGCGCTAATGGTCAGGCATGACCGATTTGAAGCCTTCCTATCTTGCCTTCGACCCCGCCAGCCGCCGCCTGCGTCTCGACCCGCACGAGCCAGCCTTCGTGCAGAACCCTTATGAGGCCTATGCCTTCCTGCATGGCGCCGCCAACGCCTTATTCTGGGAAGACTATGGCTTCTGGTGCTTTGGCGGTTTCGACGACGTCAATCGGCTGCTGCGCGACCGCCGTTTCGGCCGGCAGAACCCGGCCGGCATTCCCGACAGCCGCGGCGTGGGCGACGACCGCTCACATCTTGTGGTGTTCGACGCGATCGAGGCCAATTCCATGCTGGAGCTCGAGCCGCCGGTGCATACGCGGCTCAGAACGCTGGTCAACCGCGCCTTCGTCTCGCGCCAGGTCGAGCGACTCAGGCCGCGGATCGAGGCATTGGCCAACGAGCTGGTCGACCGCCTCGAGCCAAACGGCGTCGATCTTTTGCCGACTTACGCCTCGCCCTTGCCGATCACCGTCATCGCCGAGATGCTCGGCGTTCCGGTCGAGATGGGGCCGAAACTGCTCGACTGGTCGCATCGGATGGTCGCCATGTACATGCATGGCCGCACGCGCGAGACCGAGGAGACGGCGAACCGCGCCGCACGCGATTTTTCCGACTTCCTGCGGGGCTATATTGCGGAGCGGCGCAAGAAACCTGGCGACGATCTGCTGTCGCTCCTGATCGAGGCCCAGGAAAACGGCCAGAAGCTTTCGGAAGACGAGCTGGTTTCCTCGGCGATCCTGCTTCTCAATGCCGGCCACGAAGCGACCGTGCACCAGACAGGCAATGCGGTGCGCTCGATCCTCGCGCAAGGCGGCGATCCGCGGCGTTTCTTCGAGACGCCTGAGAAAAACGTCGCGGCGGTCGAGGAGTGCCTGCGCTACGACGCGCCGCTGCACATGTTTCTACGCTACGCCTATGAGGAGATAGAGGTTTCGCCGGGTATCCTGGTCAAACCCGGCGAGATGGTCGCGCTGCTGCTCGGCATGGCGAACCACGATCCGCTTGCCTTTGCCGAGCCCGACACTTTCAATCCGGCCCGCACGGACCAGAAGAATGTTTCCTTCGGCGCCGGCATCCATTTCTGCATCGGCGCGCCATTGGCCAGGCTGGAGTTGCAAGTATCGCTGAAGACGCTGTTCGATAGGCTGCCCAACTTACGCTTAGCGGAGACACCGCGCTTCCGCGACACTTACCATTTTCACGGGCTGGAACGGGTTGCAGTTGCCTTTTGACCGGCGAACGATCCGCCTCGAACAGCTGAAATTTTCGTTCGGAACTCAGACATGAAATTCGCCTATCTGCAGGAGCCGCCTTTCTGCTTCACCGATGCTGCGGGCAAGCTCGGCGGCTGCGACGCGGTGCTCGCCGAGAAGGTTTGCCAGATGCTTGAACTGGAGAACTTCTGGCCGATTGAGGCGGAATTCGCCGAACTGCTCCCCGGTTTGGTCGACGGCCGCTGGGACATGACGACCGGCCTGTTCATCTCCGAGGAGCGCGGCAAGCTCGTGGACTTCACGCGGCCGATCTGGTCACTGCCGGACGGGTTGATGGTCGCCAAAGGCAATCCGCGGGAGCTGAACGGCTATCGCTCCGTCGCCCAGCATCCTTCCGCGGTGCTCGCAGTCATATCGGGCCAGATCCAGCACCAGACCGCGCTGCAGAACGGCGTGCCGCCCCAACGGATAAGGATATTCGCCACGCAGGCCGAAGCAGCCGGAGCCGTCGCGGCAGGCCATGTCGACGCGTATGCCAGCGTCGCCATGGCGCATCGCGGCTATGTCAACGGACGGACTGGCGCACCGCTTGCCGTCATCGATGTCCCAGCCTCTGAAAAGCAGCCTGCGGCAGGCGCTTTCGCCCTCGCCAAGGGCAACGGCGCGCTGCGCCGGCGCGTCGATCAATGCCTTGGTGATCTGCTCGGGAGTGGCTGGCACCGGGAGATCATGAGCCAATACGGCTTTTCCGACGACGATGTCGACCGGCTGCTCTGATTACGGCTGCGAAGTACTCAAAGCCGAATCACATATTCCTTGCGCGTCGTCTCGAGCACTTCCCAGGTGCCCTTGAACCCTGGCCGCAGCACGAAACTGTCGCCGGCCCGCACGGTGCGCGCCTCGCCCCCATCCTCGGCGATCACCGAGACGCCGGACAGGATGTGGCAGAACTCCCATTCGTCATAGACGATGCGCCATTTGCCCGGCGTCGCTTCCCAGATGCCGGCATAGAGGCCGCCGTCACGCTCCTCGACGTTCCAGGTGCGGAATTTCGGATCGCCCGACAGCACGCGATCTGGGGCCGGCGCGCCGGCCTCCGGTTCGACGCTTTCGACATTGACCGCAAGAAAGGCCGACATGTCAGACCTTGCCGAGCGCCTGTTCGAGATCGGCGACGATGTCGTTGACGTCCTCGATGCCGATCGACAGCCGCACCGTATCCGGCCCGGCGCCGGCCTTGACCTTCTGCTCGTCGGACAGCTGGCGGTGCGTGGTCGAGGCCGGATGGATGACCAGCGATTTGGTGTCGCCGACATTGGCGAGGTGCGAGAAGAGCTCGAGCGCCTCGACGAATTTGACGCCGGCCTCATAGCCGCCCTTGAGGCCGAAGGTGAAGACGGCGCCCGCGCCCTGCGGCGAATATTTCTTCTGCAGCGCATTGTTCTTGTCGCCGGGAAGGCCGGGATAATTCACCCAGGCAACCTTGGGATGATTGGAGAGCCAGCCCGCGACGCTCGCGGCGTTGTCGCAGTGGCGCTGCATCCTGAGCGGCAGCGTTTCCAGGCCGGTCAAAAGCAGGAAGGCGTTGAAGGGCGAGATTGCGGCGCCGATATCGCGCAGGCCAAGCACGCGCGCGGCAATCGCGAACGCGAAGTTGCCGAAGGTTTCGTGCAGGACGATACCGCCATATTCGGGGCGGGGCTCCGACAGCATTGGATATTTGCCCGACTTCGACCAGTCGAAAGTGCCGCCATCGATGATGCCGCCGCCGATCGAATTGCCGTGGCCGCCGATGAACTTGGTCAGCGAATGCACGACGATGTCGGCGCCGTGCTCGATCGGCCGCACCAGATAGGGCGAGGCCAGCGTGTTGTCGACGATCAGCGGCAGGCCGTGCTTGCGGGCGATGTCGCCGATCTTCTCGATGTCGACGAAGACGCCGCCGGGATTGGCAAGGCTCTCGATGAAGATCGCCTTGGTCCTGTCGTCGATCTGGCTCTCGAATGTCGAGGGATCGATCGGATCAGCCCAGCGCACCCCCCAGCCGAAATTCTTGAAGGCATGGCCGAACTGGTTGATCGATCCGCCATAGAGCTTGTTAGCGGCGATGAAATTATCGCCGGGCTGCATCAGATTGTGGAAGACCAGCACCTGGGCGGCATGGCCAGAGGCGACGGCAAGCGCGGCGGTACCGCCTTCCAGCGCGGCAAGGCGCTCCTCGAGCACCGCCTGCGTCGGATTCATGATGCGGGTGTAGATATTGCCGAAGGCCTTCAGCCCGAACAGCGAGGCGGCATGGTCGGCATCGTCGAAGACATAGGACGTGGTCTGATAGATCGGCGTAGCGCGGGCGCCGGTTGCCGGGTCGGGCTTTGCGCCGGCATGAACCGCCAAAGTGTTGAAGCCGGGCGTACGGGTCATCGAAACCTACCTCTCCTGATCTTTCGAAAATCGCCGGGCATTCTTGGCCAAGCGCGGCTGGGAATGCAAAGAAGAAAATACCTTTCGGGACGCGATTTGCGACGAACGCCGGGAAAAATCCAATTCTTCCCGGATAATTTTTTCACGCCGGGCCAGCGGCCTATTTCTGCCGCACACCGAAGCTCTGGAAGCCCCGCCTCATCAAAGGCTTCTTCGACGACAGCACGCCCGAGTTGACGCCGGTCCAGCCAATCTCGCCGGACAGCTTGCCATATTCGATCTTCGGGCAGCGGTTCATCACCACCTTGATGCCGACAGCTTCGGCGCGGGCCGCGGCCTCATCGTTGCGCACGCCAAGCTGCATCCAGACGACCTTGGGTAGCGGATCGAGCTTCAGCACCTGGTCGACGACGCCGGGCACCGCCGCCGAGCCTCGAAAAATATCGACCATGTCGGCCGGATGCGGCAGATCCGCCAGGCTGGCATAGACCGTCTGTTCGAGGATCTGCTTGCCGGCATGGCCGGGATTGATCGGCAGCACCGAAAAGCCTTTGGCCAAGAGGTATTTCAGCACGAAATAGCTTGGCCGCACGTCGTTGGGCGAGGCGCCGACCATGGCGATCGTCTTCACTGAGTTGAGGATACCGGCAATGTAGGCGTTGTCGTAGCTATCGTGATTCATGCTGCGATGGTCTTCCTGCGGTAATGGTAGCGATAGAGCTCGCGGTTGAAGCCGAGAGAAGCGTAGAGCGCGCGTGCGGGCGTGTTGTCGGCGACCACCTGCAGACAGCCGGCCTGGGCGCCTGCTCGCCCGGCCCAACCGACCAGCCCGCCCACCGTCCTACGGCCGAGCCCCTGCTGGCTGAATCGGGCGTCGGTTTCAACCGCCTCGACGACAAGCAGCCCGTTGCGGATGACGCCGAAGGCAAAGGCCGCGATTTGGCCATCACGCTCACACGACACGAATGCCCTGTCGCCTACGATCAAGCTCGTCATATGGCGAAAGATGCGTCGCTCCGCCTCGTCGTAGCCGCCGGTACGGAAGCGCGCCTCGAACCAGTTCTCGGTCGGCGCTGCGGAGACCGTGATGTCGCCATCATTGTTTGCCTGAAGCGCGTCGATCTCGGCATGGAGGTGTATCGTACCGCCTTCCCGGCTGTAATCCCGACGGTCGAGTTCGAGTTCCAGTTCGGCCGCGATGTCGGGTACGCGAAACAGCGGAGCCTGGCCATGGCTGGCGTAGAATGCCTCGGTGGCATCGATTACCCGCCCCGGCGCACCTCGCCTGCCGCGCAGGGGATTAGCGGAATTCGGCCGCCTTATCCGTCCGCCTGAACGGCGAAACATCCATCCGAGAGCGACGGTTTCAAGCGCAGCAGGCCACGCCTCGCGGCAGGCTTCTTCCACTTCCCAACTGAGATCTTCCCGGTTCACGCGCCCACCGCTAATCATCGTCGTCCCGCAACGCCTCCTCCATAAACATGTGTGGATCGCTGCAGAAGTCGCGCATTATGCGAAAATGATAGGTGTCCTGAAAATCGATCGGGTCGAGGCCGAAGCGGCTGCTTGCGGGCAGCCACGTCGAACCTTCAGCAATAGAAAAGCGCGGCATATGGAAGAACTATTCGTCGGTCCATTCCGGCTTGCGCTTGCCGATGAAGGCGCCGATGCCTTCCTCGGCGTCGCGCGCCAGCATGTTTTCGACCATCACGCGGCCGGTATAGGCATAAGCGTCGGCCAGCCCCATTTCGGCCTGGGCGTAGAAGGCTTCCTTGCCTGTCTTGACGACCAAAGACGATTTGGATGCAATGATTTGCGCGTATTTGCTGACAACCTGATTCAGATATTCACGCGGCACGATCCGGTTGACCAGCCCGAACTCCTTGGCGGCGGCGGCGTCGATCGTCTCGCCGGTGAGCAGCATTTCCATGGCCTGCTTGCGCGAGACATTGCGCGACAGCGCCACCATCGGCGTCGAGCAGAACAGGCCGATATTGACGCCAGGCGTGCAGAAACTCGCCTCATGCGAGGCGATGGCGAGATCACAGCTCGCGACCAGCTGCAGGCCGGCGGCGGTGGCAAGCCCGTCGACCTCGGCGATCACCGGTTTCGGATGGCGCACGATGGTCTGCATCAGCGTCGCGCAGGCCGCGAAGGTCTTTTCGAAGAAAGCCCTGCCGCGGTCCGGCTCGGCGCGATGCGCCGTCATTTCCTTGAGGTCGTGGCCGGCACAGAACACTTTTCCCGACGCCGCCAGGATGATGACGCGCACGGATTTGTCAGTCTTCACGCGATCGAACTCGGCCTGCAGCGCCGCCATCGTCGCCAGCGACAACGCATTGGCCGGCGGGCTGGCAAGCGTGAGGCGCAGGATGCCCTTGTCCTGGCTGACAAGAACGGGACCGTCGGGGACGGCGGGCTTGATGGCAACGACTTCAGCCATTTTTAGACCTCTCGATCAGCGCTCGCGGCTTATGGAGCAACAGAACTACCATGCTGCCGGTTGAAGAACAGCCGCGAGGCGTGTTTTCTCCGTCGCACCGTTTGGTCCAGGCATGTCGCCCGGAGCTTGCCATTTCATATAGGACATCGCCATGCCCGCCCAAAGCGATCTGAAGCCAATGCTCAACGCGGCGGAAGTCAATGCGCTGATGGCAAGCGTCTATCCGCAACTCAACGACAATTTCATCTCCTATGAGGCGATCGACGTTTTTCCGGGCGGCTGCACGGTGCGGCTCAACGCCGACGAGCGGCATCTGCGCCCCGGCGGCACGGTATCCGGTCCGGCGCTGTTCACGCTGGCCGACATCGGCGGCTATGTCTGCGTGCTCAGCCATGCCGGCCCGGACGCGCTTTCGGTGACGGTCAACCTTGACATCAATTTCATGCGTAAGGCCGAAGCCGGTCCGATCGACGGCCATTGCCGGATCCTGAAGCTCGGCAAGAGTCTGATGGTGTTCGACATCGATATTGTCGCCGGCCCGGACGGACACACCGTCGCGCACGCCACCGGGACCTATTCGATTCCGAGGAAGCGAATAAATGATAAGCCGGGCTGACGTCCTGCCGGAACTCCCCAGTCGATACGTTCGTTCTGCAGCATGCCCGATGTTACAACCTACCTTGCCTTTGTCGGCGCCGTGCTCGCCTATCAGCTTTCTGGTGTCGGTCCCGACATGATGCTGGTGATCAGCCGCGGCGTCGGGCAATGCTGGCGCCACGCCTTGGCGACTGGAGCGGGCTGCGTGTCGGCCGGCGTCGTCCAGATTCCATTACTGGCAATGGGGCTTGCCTCGCTGATCACATCCTCTCCATCTCTTTACAGCTTCCTTCAGATCGTCGGCGCCATTTATCTGATCGCCATCGGGATCAGATTCCTGTTGGCCCGTCGGCCGGGCAAAGGTGGCGGTGCGTCTACCTTTGCCGAGACGGGCAGTATCCCAGCCGCTTTCCGGCAAGGCATGATCTGCAATCTCACCAATCCGACGACACTTGCTTTCATGCTGGCGGTGCTGCCGCAATTCGTCCATCCCTGGGGGGGTTCGCCTGCACTGCAGTTCATCATTCTCGGTACGACCATGAAGATGATGGGACTGGTTGTCCTCAGCGCTGTCGCGTTGACCTCCGGCGCGGTTGGCGGCTGGCTGGCGCGCCGAGGCGCGTTCCTCGTTTGGCAAGAAAGGCTCGCAGGAGCCTTGATGGTCGCTATCGGCGTCAGGCTTCTCCTTGGCGCCATGACCGGGGGGCGGTGAACGAAAGAAGCTATTTTGACAACTGCGGCATGAGGTAAAATAATACCATCTCAGTTAGCTATTGAATTTAAATAGCTTTTCGCGATCTTAAGCCGCAATCGATGCTTGACGTGCCAAGCGCCCTCGCCTATAAGCCGACCCGAAGCAGCGGCCCGCAAAAGCCGCCGTTTTGTTATTGGCGGGGCGGCTCCGGTCCTTCCGTCAATCCAAGCAACAAAAAACGCCTTCTCCTGTCCCTCCCGGACGGGAAAGGTCAACCTGAGAGCAAAACCATGGCTACCTTTTCGCAGAAGCCTGCGGATGTGGTGAAGAAGTGGGTGCTGATCGACGCCGAAGGTCTCGTCGTCGGTCGTCTGGCCACTGTCATCGCCAACCATCTGCGCGGCAAGCACAAGCCCACCTTCACCCCGCATGTCGATGATGGCGACAATGTCATCGTCATCAATGCCGACAAGGTGGTGTTCACCGGCAAAAAGTACACCGACAAGGTCTATTACTGGCACACCGGCCATCCCGGCGGCATCAAGGAGCGCACCGCGCGCCAGCTGCTCGAGGGCCGTTTCCCCGAGCGCGTCGTCGAGAAGGCCGTCGAGCGCATGATCCCGCGCGGCCCGCTTGGCCGTCGCCAGATGAAGAATCTCCGCGTCTATGCCGGCGCCGAGCATCCGCACACCGCCCAGCAGCCCGTCACGCTCGACGTGGCCAAGCTGAACTCCAAGAACAAGAGGGCCTCGTAATGGCTGAGCTTTCCTCGCTCGCAGAACTCGGCACCGTCGCCGCGCAGCCGGCCGCGCCCGTGCATGTCCAGAAGCTCGACAAGTCGGGCCGCGCCTATGCCACCGGCAAGCGCAAGAACGCCATCGCGCGCGTCTGGGTGAAGCCGGGCTCCGGCAAGATTACCGTCAACGACAAGGAATTCGCGACCTATTTCGCGCGTCCGGTGCTGCAGATGATCCTCAACCAGCCGATCGTCGCGGCCAACCGCGCCGGCCAGTACGACATCGTCGCCACCGTCATCGGCGGCGGCCTCTCCGGCCAGGCCGGCGCGGTGCGTCACGGCATCTCCAAGGCACTGACCTACTATGAGCCGGGCCTGCGCTCGGTGCTCAAGAAGGGCGGCTTCCTGACCCGCGACAGCCGCGTGGTCGAGCGCAAGAAGTACGGCAAGGCCAAGGCCCGCCGCAGCTTCCAGTTCTCGAAGCGCTAAGCGCTCGAAGTCCAAGCATTTCGAAAGGCCGCCTCCGGGCGGCCTTTCTTGCTTCCGTCACCAGTGGCCGGCCGGCGTTTTGATATAGTCGATGAAGGCGCGCAGCGGCGCCGGCACCAGGCGCCGGCCAGGGTAATAAAGAAACGGCCCCGAGAAGCTTTGCCACCACGGCTCGAGCACAGGTTCCAGGATGCCGCTGTCGAAATACGGACGTACCCAGTCCTCGAAGAGCCAAAGAATGCCGACGCCGGCGATTGCCGCATCGACAGCGAGATCGACGCCGCCGCCGATACTGACGACCAATGGCCCGGTGGTATCGACCCGCACCACCTCGCCGTCGCGCTCGAACTCCCAGGGCGTCATGACCCCGCTCGGCAAGCGACCGCGCACGCAGGCGTGCTCAAGCAGGTCGCGCGGATGCTGTGGCCGACCATGCCGGTCAAGGTAGGACGGCGCGGCGGAGGTGGTGAAGCGCTGCGCCCGCGGCCCGATCGGCACCGCAATCATGTCCTGCTCCAGCCGCTCGTCATAACGGATGCCCGCATGGCAACGAGCCACCAGCAGGTCGACAAAGTTCTCCTCCGCGATCACCTCCAGGCGAATGGCGGGATAGGCAGCGAGAAATCCCGGAACGATTTTGGGCAGCACCAGCCGCGAGGCGCTTATCGGCACGTTGAGGCGCAAGGTGCCGGCAGGCCGGTCACGAAAGCCGTTCACAACATCTAGCGCAGCTTCTACCTCGCCCAATGCGGGGCCGAGCCGCGCCAGCAGGCTGGCACCAGCCTCCGTCAAAGCAACGCTGCGCGTGGTGCGGTTGAAGAGCCTAACACCGAGTTGGGTTTCCAAACGGCGGACGGCTTCGCTGAGCACTGACGCGCTGCCTGCAGTCACTCGGGCCGCTTCGCGAAAGCCGCCAGCGCGTGCCACGGCCATAAATGCCTGGAGATCGTTGAGATCTGCCGCCATTGTTCCTAGTTCCGCACAGGTCGTGCTGATTATACCCGGTTATCAGGACAGCAACCATCCCTTATCTCCCTCGCCGACAGCGAAGGAGAGCAACAATGTCCAGCGTAGACAAATCCGGTACTTATAAACTCGGCGACCGCGCGGTGTATCCCCTCGGCTATGGCGCCATGCAGCTTGCGGGCAAAGGCGTGTTCGGTCCGCCGAAAGACCATGACGCCGCGATCGCCGTGCTGCGCGAAGCGCTGGCAAATGGGGTCAATCACATCGACACCAGCGATTTCTACGGCCCGCACGTCACCAACAGGCTGATCCGCGAGGCGCTGGCGCCCTACCCCGACAATCTCACCATCGTCACCAAGATCGGCGCACGCCGCGGCAGCGATGCCTCCTGGCTGCCGGCCTATTCGCCCAAAGAACTCATGCAGGCTGTGCACGACAATCTGAGCAATCTCGGGCTCGACGTGATCGAAGTGGTCAATTTGCGCATCATGTTCGATACCCATGGCCCCGCCGAAGGCTCGATCGAAGCGCCGCTGACGGCACTGGCCGAACTGCAGCGCAAGGGCCTGGTGCGCCATATCGGCTTGAGCAACGTCACCCGCGCGCAGATCACGGAAGGCCGAAAGATCTGCGACATCGTCTGCGTGCAGAACCAGTACAACCTCGCGCACCGGAACGACGACGCGCTGATCGATGAATTGGCGCGCGAAGGCATCGCCTATGTGCCGTTCTTCCCGCTTGGCGGCTTCAGCCCGTTGCAATCGTCGACACTATCCGGCGTGGCGGAACGGCTTGGCGCGACGCCGATGCAGGTTGCGCTAGCCTGGCTGCTGCAGCGCTCGCCGAATATCCTGCTTATCCCGGGCACGTCATCGGTCGAGCATCTGCGCGAGAATCTGGCGGCGGCGAAGCTGGAGCTGCCGGGGGATGTGCTGCGGGAATTGGAGGGCGTGGCGAAAGCGGCGTAAGGTCGGCGCCGTCACCCCGCCCGCGCCTGCGGCGCGACCTCCCCAACAACGGGAGGTAGGGCGCCGAGCCATACGTTCGAAGGTCCGCTTAATCTCATCGACTTCGCAGGCGTCCAGCGAAGAGGAGTTCGCACGACGCTCTACCTCCCCTCGATGGGGAGGTCGGCGCGAAGCGCCGGGCGGGGTGAAGCGCCAACGCCAGCTAATTGATACTCGCCGTATGCGCCGGCTCAGCCTGCTTGATGCCCGTCGCATAAGGCACGCGATAGCCATTGGCCGCCAGCCACTCGATCGCCGCTTTCGGCTCGTCGGTCTGGATGATGGTGGCACCATGATCGACCCAGAAACCCCAAGCTTCGCGTGGCAGGCCGGCGGCGACGGCAAGCTCGTCGCCGCGCCCGCCGGCGAGGAAGCCTCCCGACTTGTTGACGATCGCATAGGTGTCGGCCCAAAGGTGCCAGTCGCCGCGGGCCGCTTCCGCCCGCATTTGGGTGCTGAACAGCGGGCCGCCGGTCGGCGTCAGCGTCTCGGCGCCGTTGCGCCAGGTGATCAATTCCATGCGCGCGGTGCAAACGCCTTGTCGACCTCGCCGGCGAAGGCGGCGTCATGCACGGCGTCGTCGGCGAGGATCGGCATGAACTGGAAGCCGCCGCCGGCCTTGGCAAGTGCTGCGCTCGCGGCATCGACGCGCTGCCGGTTCCAGAGGCTCTCTTTGACGATCACCTGATCGGCCATGCCGAGATCGCGCGCCTCCGCGATCATGCCAGGCAGGTCCGTCACCTCCAGCTTGTTGTCGAGATTGATCAGGATCCTGTCCCTGGTCGTCAGCAGCATCTCGCGCAGCGTCGACACCGTCTCATTGGTGACGGCGCCCGTGCCCTCGATGACCAGCCGGCATTTCTTCAACTCGGCAAGCGTGTAGCTCGCCACTTCGCCCTTGCACGTGGTCGTCCTGTCTAGCCAGCTGTCATGCATGATGACGAACGCGCCGTCTTTCGCGCGCCTCACATCGACTTCGACGATCTCGGCGCCGATGGCGATCGAGCTTTCGACCGCCGCCAGCGAATTCTCGGCGTAGAGCGTCTTGCCGGCCTGCATGCTGCCTGCGCGGTGCGCGGCGATCATCACATGATCGCGCCACTGATTGGCATGCTCGAAGCGGCCGAGGATTTGGCTAGCCCGGCTTTCACCGGCTAAGCTTTGCCCCGCAGCAGTGGCAAGGGCGGCGGAAAAGGCAAGGCTCAGCCAGAGTGTTCGCATCGGGGAATCGCTCCGTTCCGGGTTGGGACCCGGTTAGGCGATGCCCATGACAGGGCAGTGAACGAAGCCGGCTAGTTTTTGGATTAGATCCGCTTCGAAAGGCGCCGGAACCAGGCCAGCGCCGGCATTTCGACGAAGCGCCACGTGAACCAGGACGCGGCGATGACGGCGACCAACATCGCGCCCAAAGCCGCGAAACCTATCCAGGGCGAGCCGGTTCCGAAGCCGGTCGCATGGTCGCCGCGCAGCACCAGGTCGCCGACGATGCCGAGCCCGAGCTTGCGTTCGATCAGGCCGCCGACATTGATCATGCGGGCCTGTACGAAGATGTGGACCATGTAGATCGAATAAGAGAGCGAGCCGAGCAGCAGCATCGGCCGGCTGCGCAAGGCCACGCTGACCCACCCGCCCTCATGCGCAAAAAGATAAAGCGCCAGAGCGAAGACGACTGGCGCGGCAATGCCGGCGTCATTCGTTCCCGCCACCGAAACGAACAGCGCGATCACGACGATCATCGCCAGCTCGGCCAGCGTCCAGGCGAGGCGCCCTGCCCCGCCGCTCAGCGCCTGTCGCGCCTCTGCAATGGAATCGTGCTGAAACCAGGCAAGCAGCGCGCCGAGCGAGAAGCCGTAAAGACAGCGGATGAAGCCGAAATCGAAGGACACGTCCATATGACGCGTCGAGACCGCGAGCAGGAAAAGCGGCGCCGTCACGGCTGCGGCGACGAGCCATGTCCAGGCACGCTGGCCGGCGGTGAACACGACGGCGGCGAAAAGCAGATAGGTGAAGAACTCGGCCGAGATGCTCCAGCTCGGCGCATTCCAGCTCAGATGATCCTCGATCCCCATGCCTTGCAGAAGGAAGAGGTTGGCGACGAGGCTTTTCAAGTCGAAACCAGCGGTGAAGGGCGCGGGACCCGTTCCGTGCAGGGCCGGCAGGACGAGCCGCAGCGCCTCGAAGCCGGCAAATGCAGCAAGCATCAGAACATGCAGCGGGTAGATGCGGCCGAAGCGCACCAGTGCGAACCGGGCAAGGTCGTCCTGCGCGTTCAGCCGGCTGCCATAGGCGCTGGCGATGACGAAGCCGGAGAGCACGAAGAAGAAATCGACGAACAGATAGGAGCCGCCGACAAAGGCGCTTTGCGAAATCATCGAGGTGGTCGGAAAGTGGAACAGCGCCACCAGCAGCGCGCAGATGCCGCGCCAGGAATCCAGCACCAGGAAGCGCTCGCCGGCCATCGTGCCGACTCGGGTCGCCGCGGGCGCGGGCGCAAGGTTAAGCAAGGCCGTCTCAGCCATAATGATACAAATCCTGTGTTGCCGTGGCACTCGCCGTGCGCCGCTTCCTTTCCGCATGCCGTGACTGGCATGTTGCGTGCCGGTTCTGTAGTTGTGGCTGCCCGATGAAAACCGAGGACCCGCAATGGCGAACAAAGAGATCGACCACGCCTTCACCGCCCGTTCGAAAACGGGGGCGGCACTTGAGCCAGCCTATTCCGGTGCGCTGTCGTTCATGCGGCGCAAATACACCAAGGACGTGAAGGGTGCGGACGCTGTCGTGTGGGGAATTCCCTTTGACGCGGCAGTCACCAACCGGCCGGGCGCCCGCTTCGGGCCGCAGGCGATCCGCCGCGCCTCGGCGATCCTCGAGAACGATCCGCAATACCCTTTCTCTCGCGACCTGTTCGAACCGCTCGCGGTGGTCGACTATGGCGATTGCCTGCTTGACAGCGGCAACCATCAGAAGACCCCCGGCGCGATCGAGCGCGAGGCGGCGAAGATCCTGAGATCGGGCGCGTTCCTTCTGACGCTCGGCGGCGATCATTTCGTCACCTGGCCGCTGCTCAAGGCGCATGCCGCGATCCATGGGCCGTTGGCGCTCGTTCAGTTCGACGCGCATCAGGACACCTGGCCGGATGACGGCAAGCGCATCGATCATGGCTCCTTCGTCGCCCGTGCGGTGAAGGAGGGCATCATCGACCCGGATCGCTCGATTCAGATCGGCATCCGCACGCATGCGCCCGACACGTTCGGCATCAAGATCCTCTACGGCCATGAGGTCGAGGAGATGCGGGCGTCGGATATTGCCTACGCGATCGTTGACCGGACTGGCGGCAGAAAGACCTATCTCACCTTTGACATCGACTGCCTCGACCCGGCCTTCGCGCCAGGCACCGGCACGCCGGTTGCCGGCGGTCCATCATCTGCCAAGATGCTCTCGACGCTGCGCCAGCTCGGCCAGGTCGATATCGTCGGCGCCGACGTCGTCGAGGTTGCGCCTGCCTACGACCATGCCGATATTACGGCGATCGCTGGATCGATGATCGCCATGCACTATCTGGGCCTCGTGGCCGAACGAAAGGTGCGGCTCGAGGATCTGAACAACGGCACCCATGCCGTCCTACAAAACGCGCACGGCATACAGGCCTGAGATCGCAAGGAATTTGGCAACCGATGAAACCGAAAATCTTCATTGACGGCGAGCATGGCACGACAGGCCTGCAGATCAGGGCGCTGCTTGCCGATCGCGGCGACCTGGAGATCATCTCCATTCCCGCCGACCGCCGCAAGGAAGCCGCAGCTAGGGCTGAATTCCTCAATGCCGCCGATGTCGCGATCCTTTGCCTGCCGGATGCGGCGGCCAAGGAAAGCGTGTCGCTGATTGCGAACGATACGACCAAGGTCATCGACGCCTCGACCGCGCATCGGGTGGCTGAAGGTTGGGAATATGGCTTCGCTGAAATGGACAAGGACCAGGCGAAGAAGATCGCCAGCGCGAAACGCATCGCGAATCCGGGCTGCTGGCCGCAGGGGCCGATCGCGACGCTGCGGCCACTGGTTGCGGCCGGCCTGCTGCCTGCCGACTTCCCAATCACCGTTAACGGCATTTCCGGTTATTCCGGCGGCGGTCGGCCGATGATCGAGGATTATGTCAGCAAGGGCGAGGACGCGCCCGAGTTCCTGCCCTACGGGCTGACGCTGCAGCACAAGCATGTGCCGGAGCTCCGCACCTATGCAAAGCTGTCGCACGACCCGATCATGCAGCCGGCGGTGGGTAATTTCGCGCAGGGCATGATCACCGTGGTGCCGCTGCAGCTCGGCGGTCTCGACCGCGTTCCGACCGGCGCCGAGCTTCACGCGGCGATTGCCGACCATTATGCGTCGATCGATGGCGGCGTGGTCGAGGTCGCGCCCTACACCCACATAGAGCGCATGCCGGAGATCGATCCGGAGGTCTATAACGGCACCAACCGGATGAAGGTCTATGTGTTCGCCAATGACGAAAGGGCGCAGGCACTGCTGATGGCCGTCTACGACAATCTCGGCAAGGGCGCGTCCGGCGCCGCGGTGCAGAACCTGGACCTGATGCTCGGCATCAAGCACTGAGTAATGCAGGCATTTCCCGAGTGCTGGAAGGTCAGCGCTCCCGAACTCATTCGGACAGCCGCCACGCGCCATTCTTGACCATGCATCGCCTATGGCTGCCTGTCAGCCCCTTGGCATCGCGAGGACAAGAATGCGGTCGACGAGAACCGCGAACTGGCCGTCGCCGATGCCGTTCGAAAGATCGGCCTCAGCTCCTGACGCTCACCTTCGTCGGCAACGGATAAGCGCCTTTGGTGCCGCGCCAGTGCGCGGCGGCGAAGCCGAGCAACACAAGCGCGATCGCCTGATGCATCAACGCCATGTGCAGCGGCACCTGCATCAATAGCGTGCCGATGCCAATCGAGGCCTGGACGACCACCAGCGCGAACAGAAGCGTGGCCCGGCGGGCATGGGTGGTGCCGGGCTGGTGCCGCCACGTCGCGATCATATGCCAGAGCGCCACGACAAAGATCGTATAGGCGCCTAGCCGGTGGACGAACTGCACGGTCTTCGGATTTTCAAAGAAGTTCAGCCAGGCGGGCTTCAGGAGAAGCAGATCGGAGGGGATCACCTTTCCGTCCATAAGCGGCCATGTGTTGTAGGAAAGGCCCGCGTGCAGCCCGGCGACGAGCCCACCGAGATAGATCTGGATCAGCGCCAAAAGCACGATGAAGCCCGCGAGCCGCTGCGTCGACCGGTCGGCGGCGGGCTCGGAGTGCGGCGCCAGCCCGCGCGCGACCACCATGGTGGCGGTGAAGATTAGCGCGGCGAGCGTCAGATGCGTCGCCAGCCTGTATTGGCTGACCGAGATACGGTCGGCCAGGCCCGAAGCCACCATCCACCAGCCGATGGCGCCTTGCAGTCCGCCGAGCAGAAGGATGCCGAGGAGCTTCAGCCCGAGGCCGCGTTCGATGCGGCGCGTCGCCCAGAAGAACAGCAGCGGCAAGGCAAAGACCACGCCGACGCTGCGCGCCAGGACGCGGTGCGCCCACTCCCACCAGAAGATCGACTTGAAGTCCTCGACGCTCATGCCCTTGTTGATCTCGGTATATTGCGGGATCTGCTGATAGCGCTGGAACTCTTCCTGCCATTCGGCGTCGTTGAGCGGTGGGATGACGCCGTGTATCGGCTGCCACTCAGTGATCGACAGCCCGGAGCCGGTGAGACGAGTGGAACCGCCGACCAGCACCAGCGCGAACAGCACGAGCAGTACGACGTAGAGCCAGCCGCGCACCAAAGCGCGGTTGTGGCGGTTGCGGTCGCGTGCAGCATAGGGGGCTGTGGCGGTGATGGCAGCCATTTCGCTCTCCCGGCGGTTGAAACGCGCGATTGGTGGACCAAGGCCGCTCAACTGGCAAGACTGGACAGCGCGGCACGCCGTCGCGCCAAGTCCCGACGGTTGCGCGCTATCGTCATTCGGCCTAAGCGGGGCGGGTCAACGGAACCGCTACATGCCCATTCGCCTGAAAAAGCTGATCGGAACCATATTGCTGGTGGCGCTGGTCGTCATCTACGCGCTGATCGCCTCCGCCGTCGCGGTCACCAGGCTTGCCGAATACGGGCCTATGTCGCATCTCCTGTTCTTCCTGCTCAGCGGCTTTCTCTGGGTTCTGCCGGCCATGGCCATCATTAAATGGCTGATCATCGAGCCGCGCCCGAAGGGCTGATCCTCACAGGCGTCACGTCATGGTACCGACCAAGGCGCAGAGCGAGGCAGACTTCAGATCGTGACGACCATCTTGCCGGCATTGGCCAGCGGCGTCGTGATGCCGGACAGCATCGTGCGGATATGCGCCACGCTCTGATATCGGCCGTTGACGGAGATGCGGGGCAGCGCGTGCAGGAAACCGGCATGCTCGGCACGCAGTACACCGTGCCGCGTGGTCACCGCCGAGGCATAGGCTGCGTCGCGGGCAAAGCCCACTTCGCGGCAGCTGACGGCGCTGGCATAGCCATAAGGGTAAGCCAGATGACGCGGCTCCTCGCCGAGCTTTTCCTTGAGGATGCGGCGGACATCGCCGATCTCATGGCGCGCATCCGATTCGGACAGCCGCTTCAAGTTCCGATGATTGACGGTGTGCGCGCCGATGGTCACCAGCGGATGGGCGGCCATGGTGCGAAGCTCATCCCAGCTCATCAAGGTGCATGGGCGGCCTGTGCCGAATTCATAGCCGTTCGAACGGGCCAGTTCACGCAGCGTAGGGCCCTGCTCTTCCTCGGGGACTTCCGACGTCAGCCAGGCGTTCAGCCGCGCGACGGCCTGGATTTTTCGGCCTTGTGTCGAGCAATCGATCACGGTCGGCTTGCCCGCCACTGTCAGCGTCAGGCGCGAACTGGTGTCGACGATGTCCTCGATCAGGTCCCACCAGAGATCGACGGCGCCGTCGATCAGGCCGGGGGCGACGTAAATAGTAATCGGCGCGCCGTGCTGTTCCAGGATCGGAAGCGCCTCGGTCATGTTGTCGCGATAGGCGTCGTCCGCGGTGATTGTCGCGAACTGGCCGCCTTTGCCACCCACCTTGATGCGTTCGATCGCTTCATCAAGGGAAACAAAGGCATAACCGCGCCCCTTCATGTCCGCGATCAGCCTGTCGAGGAAGGCGGGAGCGATGTTCAGGTGCCGATTGAAGCTGTTCGGCTTCTCCGGTGTCGCGGTGACACGGTGCAGCATCAGGACAGCGCCGATGCCGCCGACAAACGGCCGCGCCAACGGTGCGAGACCGGAGTAGCGGGCAAGGTTCAACGCCAGTTTCCGCATTGCATCGTCCCCGTCGATCATTCCTTCACCTTTTGGGCCTAGGCTTATTCAAGCACGACATTCGCCTATGCGAACCCCAGGTTGCAACCAATACGTCTTAAGGATTGAGGGATGGTTGACGCCACCGCGTCATTTGACGGCAATCGGGTCGCGGCCAACGAGGCTTCCGCGCGCCCGGTGCGAGCCGACCAGGACCGGTGGACTGCGACCGCAAGCGACGACACCGGCGTTGCCGACTACGTTCAATTCTGCGGCTCGGCGCTGTTCGCGCCGGCGCAAAGCGCATCCTGGGTCAGCAACTGGGCGGCCGCGACCGGCGCCGACATGGTTGTCGCGACGCTGTCCTACGATGGCCGCCCGGCGCTATCTTTGGCGCTGGAAGTTGTGCGACGCGGCCCATTCAAGGTTGCCCGTTTCGCCGGCGGTCGACATGCCAACGGCAATTTCGCCACTGCTGACCCGCGGCTCCTCCCCGCTATCGACAGCCCTGCGATCCGCGCGATGTTCAAGGCAATCGCCCGAACGCGGCCGGATATCGACCTGATCTCACTGGAAAGGCTGCTGCCCGACCTCGATGGCGTCGCTAACCCGCTCGCCGCGCTGCCCGGTTTCCCAAGTCCGAACCTCGCTCTCGCGGTCGATCTCGACGGCGGGTTCGACGCGCTGCTGTCACGCGCGAGCGGCAAGCGCAAGCGCAAGAAGCACCGCTCGCAGACGCGCAAGTTCGAGGCTGTCGGCGCCTTCCGCCGCATTGAGGCCCGCACCCGCGAGGAGGTCGACAGGCTGCTCGATGCCTTCTTCGAGATGAAGGAAGCGCGTTTCGCCAAGATGGGCATCGCCAATGTCTTCGGCGACAGGCAAGTACGCGACTTTTTCCGGGCGCTGTTCGCCGATGCGCTGGCCGAGGAAAAGCCGCCCTTCCTGCTGCACGGCCTGGATGTGGCGGGCAAGCTGCGCGCGGTGACCGGCTCCAGCCGGTCCGGCAAGCGGCTGATCTGCGAGTTCGGCGCCATCGCCGAGGACGATCTATCCTTCACCAGCCCGGGCGAGTTCCTGTTCTTCGACAACATCCAGCAAGCCTGCAAGCTTGGCTTCGATGTGTATGACTTCTCGGTCGGCGACGAGCCTTACAAGCGGCTCTGGTGCGACATCGAGGTCCAGCATTTCGAGGTGCTTGCGCCGCTGACGCTGAAGGGCCGGGCGCTGGCGACAGGGCTGCGGCAAGGCGCGCGGGCGAAGGCCTTCATCAAGAATAACCCGACGATCTGGAAGCTGACCAAGATGCTGCGCCGCAAGGCTGCCGGACAGCCAGCGCCCGCTCCCGCCGAGGACGATAACTGACCCGTCGCGCTTTGAAACGGACGGCGCAGCTTCAGCACTGCCGCGCTTTCGCCCTACGCTCAGGCGGCCGACCGCCTGCCCGGCACCGGCGTTCCGGGCGGTTCATGGCCGATCGGCGTCACCAGCATGAGATTCGGGTAGCCGTTCTCAATCAGCTTCACCGCTGCCTGGGTCACCTGGTCGTCGGCTTCCAGCATCGACAGGAAGACTTCGGTTCCGTCGCCGACCAGGCGGCTGATGGCCTGCGCATCGGCCGGGCCGCATTCGACCACGACGAGGTCGTAGGCCGTGGTCAGCGATTGCATGATGATGGGCAGCCGGTCGGCGGCGCGCATCGCGCGGACCGGGTCGGCGGTGCCGACCGGAATGACATGCGCATCCGAATAGAGATCGGGATGGATGACGTCGCTGAACTGCGCTTCGGAAGCGAGCAGATTGGTGATGCCCGGGAACAGGCTCGAATCCAGCATCGGCCGCGACGCCGCGCCCGACGCGGTCAGATCGAGCAGCAACACGCGCAGGCCGGCGTCGGATACTTCGCGCGCCACGAGCACGGCGGACGCGGCCGCCTCGTCGCCTTCCGGCGACACGAAGATCGCACGCGCGGCGCCTGAGGCGATCAGCTTCTCCGCAGCCTTTTCGACATCCATCTCGCCGAGCCTGGATTGCCTTGGTTCAGGCATCGATTCTCTCGGCTTGGAGGCCTCCATGGCGGCTGCGCGATCCTCCGCCGGCTCGCTCTCTGCCGGTCTCGGGAGCTCCGCTTCCGCGATCGAATGTCCTGCCGCGGTGTCCTCGTAAGGCGCAAAAGCCCGATCCTCATCATGTGCCTCGGCGATCATGGGTTCCACCCTGGCCGCAGGCATCGCCACCTGCTCGATATCGGTGAAACGAGCGCCGGCGGCAGGACGCATGGCGCGGCCCGAGAACAACTCGCCAAGCAGCGTGCCGATCGCCATCAACAGCAGCGAAGCGGCGGCGGCGGCCCCAGTGATGGGTCCGATCTTCGGGAAATAGGGCTGGGACGGCACCTGGGCCCGCGCGATCAGATTCGCCGCGACGGGCGAGTATCTGCGATCCTTGCGCGAGGCCACCGCGTTGTAACTTGCCATATAGGATTCAAGCTGTTGGCGCTGGACGTTCGCGTCGCGCTGCAAGGCGTCCAACTGCACCTGCTGCTCGCCGGCTCGCGCCGCGGCGGCTTTCAACGTGTTGACGTCCGCGATCAGCTGATCCTCGCGGGCCTTGGCTGTCTGGGCCTGGGCCGACAACCCCCGGATGATCTTTTGGGCCTCATTGCGAATCTGGCCGTCGAGGTCGGCAAGCTGCGACTTCAGCGCGCGAATGCGGGGATGGTTGTCGAGCAAGGTCGTGGAAAGATCGGCAATGTTGGCCCGCAGCTCCACCTGGCGCTCGCGCAGGCGCTGGATCAGCTCCGAGGACAGGACTTCCGGCACGCTGTCCAACGAACCGCCATTCTGCAGCGCCCGGCGCACGCTCTCGGCGCTCGCCTCGGCAGCGGCGCGGCTGGCGCGCACGCGCGACAATTCGCTCGACAGTTCGGCGAGCTGCTGGGTCGGAAGCACCGCATTGTTGCCGCCCATCAGAAGATCGGACTGGGCGCGGAAGGCCGCGACCTTTGCCTCGGCGTCCTTCACTCGGTTCTGCAGGTCGGCGATTTCCGGCGCCAGGAAGTCGGTGGCGGCGGCGTTCGATTCGAGCTTGGCGTCGCTCTTCGAGGCGATATAGGCGTCGGCAATGCCATTCGCGATCGCCGCCGCAAGCTTGGGGTCCTTCGAAGCAAATTCGATGGCGATCGCACGCGTCTTTTCAACGGCATAGACATTGAGCTTGTCGTGCATGGCATTCAGCACGCGCTCTTCCGGCGGAATATCGAAGGGATCGCTTTTCAAGCCGACAAGAACGAGCACGCGCCCGAGCGCCGACATCTTCAGCGTTTCATCGAACTCCGGCAGCTTGTCCAGATTGAGCTTGTTCGCCACCTGCTTGAGGATGTCGGGCGAGGAAATGATCTGGACCTGGGTGGCCACGCCCTGTTCGTCGAGAATCGGCTTCTCGTCGTCATTGGTGCCCGGCGGCCGGGTGTATTCCGATTCGCGCGAGCCAATCTCCAGCTTGGCCGTCGCCTTATAGTAGGGCGTCGCGAGCCAAGCCAAAGCGAAGGCAAGCCCGGTGACCACGAGGGTCACGAGAACAATGCGCAGCCAGTTTCGAGCCAGGCTGGCGAAAAGCTGCCTCAGATCGACATCGACATCTGCGGCCGCGGACTGAACGGACATGCATC
Source organism: Mesorhizobium sp. CA8 (assembly GCF_020164955.1). Lineage (GTDB taxonomy): Bacteria > Pseudomonadota > Alphaproteobacteria > Rhizobiales > Rhizobiaceae > Mesorhizobium. The sequence continues at coordinate 71,984 of NZ_JAIUHG010000001.1, read as the reverse complement.
CTGCTCCGAACTTTGAATCGAGGATGGACCGTAAACAACTATGGTAACTCACCCGTTAAGATCGGAATGCATGCTTATTAGCGGGCACTCAAAGAAGGTTGCTCGAAAGCAATGGAACAATTGGGCTTTTTGCCGATCCGGTTTACAGCGGCAACGTCTCTTTCCCTGCGCCGACGGCCCACCTCTCGGGCATTGTCATGGAGCGTTTCCGGCGGCGAAGTGCCAACCGCGAGCGCGGTCCGCTTGTATGGTTCAGGCTTCTACACGGTCTCCTAGAAAAGGAAGGTGATTCCAATGCAAAAGACTGCTGTTCTTGACCAAACGACGCTTTGTGCCGACGGTTCTATCGATATAAAGTTTCTCAAGGTCATCACCGACGATGGCGGAAATGTGCTTTTTTCTAAGCCTCACCGGACCGCAGTGGATGCTCTTGGTTCTGTCGATGATCAGATTGCCGCAGTGAATATTCACTTGGCGGAATTGGGCTTCCCGCCCGTCCTGGAAAGGCTGCCGCTTTGATTGCTAACTTGGCTGAAATTCAGCGCAGCGATCCGGATGTAGCGGGCCGCCGTGCGCAAATCAGGCGGATCGACTTGCGCAGGCCGAGCAGACGCAGGCGTCAGGTTGATCGCATTCCACTGGCTTTCAAAACGGCGCTTGAATCGAGCTATCCATTTCTCGAAGGCATAGTAGCTCACGCTGGCGGCGGCGATCGTCAGCGTCAGTGCGACCAGCCAAAGCAGCCAATAATCTCCGGCCGAATTCGCGGGGTCTATGGCGTGTCCTTGCATCATCGTCGCTCTTCTCACGGAGCAGACGATGAGCACGTAGTGGAAGACGTAAAGACCGTAGGATATGCGGCCCAGATATCGCATGGGCCAAGTCGAAAGAATGCTGGCCAGCCAAGGCGCACGCAGGCCGGAATCCACCAATCCCGCGAAGGCAACGGCAGCCAGCGGGTAGCTGAAGGCCGATCCGAGTGCCGATTTCCAGGGATCTGTGAGGCACAAAAACAGCGTTGCTGCCACTGCTGAACCGACAAGGGAAAATCCCCAGTGCCAGCGCGGCCTGATGACGTAAAGGGCCATGCCAGCGAGCACGGACTCCGGGCGCAGGAAGGGCGTCACCCACACGACGGGGTGCTTCACGTCGAGGGCGAAGAACAGCATGCGGGCAAGGAAGCAATAGACCAGGACGCCGACGAGCCCCGCCAGAAATGCCCCTTTGCCGAACCGCCGATAAGCCAGGAACACGAACGGTATCAGGAGATAAATCTGGAACTCGAAAGAGAGCGTCCAGAGATGCGACGTGGGGCTGGAGAGGTTGTAGCCGCGAAAGCAAGTGATTGCGTTGTCGAGGAAGAGAGCCAGTCCTGCCAGGCGGAGATAGCCGTTTCCGTCAGGGTTTCCGTATATCGCCAGCATAGTGACGGCAAAAGCGATCATCAGCGGATATATGCGCAGGAGACGGCGCACGTAGAAGTTACGGATATTGATCGAGCCTGCTCTCTCATACTCGGCGTCGAGCAGGTGGAAGAACAGGAACGACGATATCAGGAAGAACAGTTCGACGCCGACCCATCCATAATTGTGGGCCGTCGTGAGAAAAAGTGAAGGCGTGAACTGTGGCATGTGATGGAAAAACACCGCCAGGAAAGCAAGAAAACGAAGGCCATCCAAAGGCGCGATATAAAGGTGCCGCGAGGCTGTAGCAGCATCTATTAGCTTGTGCTGAATATTCACTGATGAATGCCACCCGCGGAAGTAGCGATCTTCTTACCCGAAGTAACCCAGCCGAAACAACCATAAAAGAGGTTTATTCATGGACAAAACCGTTCCCTCGGGCGCGGCGATGCTGCTTGCTTTCATCGGCGTCATCGAGGCGCCGCACGGCTTCGACACCTGTTGGCAACAACTAGGCCAAGCTGCCCAAGCCGCTGACCTCGATGACGATCGACGAGGTGATCGCGGCCGGGCCGCGCTGGACGAGGGCGTTCGGCAGCTCGGCCGCCGGCTTCCTGCAGTTCATGCGCGCCACGCTGCAGCGCCTGAAGAAGAAGCTCGGGCTCACCGGCAAGGAACTGCTTGACGGCCCGATGCAGATGGCGCTCGGCTACGACCTGCTGAAGGAGCGCGGCTTCGCGGAGTTCATGAACGCGGTCCCGGACCAGCTCCTTTACCGCCCATTAACCCTAACAGGACGATAACGGTCGCACTTTCCTGGGGTTGTGCCGCGGCTTGCGGCAAGAGCGATGAAGGTTCCTGGCCGGTCATGAAAAGCACTGCTTCCCTCTTTCGCGCTTTGCTTGCCCTGTCGCTGCTCACCGGTTGCTCGAGCTACCGCCCGACGCCGGCCGCCTTTCACGAGGTGCTCGACCAACCCTATCGGCTCGGCGCCGGCGATCGCGTCCGTGTCACGGTGTTCGAGCAGGACGGATTGACCAACACCTACAGCGTCGACCAGTCCGGCTATCTCTCCTTCCCGCTGGTCGGCGCGGTGCCGGCGCGCGGCCACACCGCGCAGCAGTTGGAAAAGGAGATCGCCGACAAGCTGCGCCAAGGCTATCTGCGCGATCCTGACGTTTCGGTCGAAATCGACCGCTACCGGCCGATCTTCGTCATGGGCGAAGTGGGCGCTGCCGGCCAGTATTCCTATGTGCCGGGACTCACGGTGCAAAAGGCGGTCGCCATTGCCGGCGGTTTCACGCCGCGCGCCAATCAAGAGAGCGTCGACATCACCCGCGACATCAACGGCAAGGTGATGACCGGACGGGTGCTGACATCCGATCCGCTCCTGCCCGGCGACACCGTCTACGTCCGCGAACGCCTGTTCTGAAAAATCCGTCGTGGCGGTGAATCTCAGGATCGTCCACTGCTTTCGCTCACCTGTCGGCGGAATCTTCCGGCATGTGCGCGACCTGACCGAGGCGCAGGTCGCCGCCGGCCATGCGGTGGGAATCGTCTGCGACTCGACCACCGGCGGCGACTATGAGGAGCGGCTGTTCGAGGCGATGAAGGACAGCCTCGCGCTCGGCATCCATCGCACGCCGATGCAGCGCCATGTCGGGCCGGGCGACCTCGCCTCGGCCTGGCGCACCTATCGAATCATCAAGGAATTGCGGCCGGACGTGCTGCACGGGCACGGCGCCAAGGGTGGCGCCTATGCCCGGCTGTTCGGCTCACTGTTGCGGGTATCAAGGTTTAGCGTTGCCCGCCTCTATTCGCCGCATGGCGGCTCTCTCCACTATGACGAAACGACGGCGACGGGGAAGGTGTTCTTCGGTCTGGAGCGCTTCATGGCGCGCTTCACCGACTGCCTGCTGTTCGTTTCCGACTATGAGCGCAACACCTATCGCCGCAAGGTCGGCGAACCGCCCATACCCAACGCGCTTGTTTATAACGGCCTGCGCGCCGCCGAATTCGAACCGGTGGCGACGGCGGCGAACGCCGCCGATTTTCTATATATCGGCATGATGCGCGATCTGAAAGGTCCGGATATCTTCATCGATGCTCTGGCTTTGGCCGGCAGCGCGTTGGGCCGTTCGTTGAGCGCCGTGATGGTCGGCGACGGCGACGACCTGCCGCGCTACCATGCGCAAGTGGAGCGGCTCGGCCTGAAGAGCCACGTCCGATTCCTGCCGCCCATGCCGGCGAGACAAGCTTTTGCTCTGGCCGGGCTGGTTGTCGTGCCATCCCGCGCGGAGGCGATGCCCTATATCGTGCTCGAAGCTTTGGCCGCCGGCATGCCGATGATCGCGACTGCGGTCGGCGGCATTCCGGAAATCTTCGGCGAAGACTCCCCTGCCCTTATCCGGCCGGATGCCTCGCAGCTTGCGGGCAAAATGGAAACAGTGTTCGGCGACCGCGACGCGTACCGGAAGGCCATGCCGCAGACAGACGAACTCAAAAGCCGGTTCGGAGCCGATGTGATGGCGGCCGAGATCGAGAAGGCCTATTTCGCCGCGCTGAAAAAGTAGGTACGCGGCTGGTCCGACCACTCCAAAACCACCGGTTGTGTCAAGGCTTTCTTAGCTCTCTTTTGCTATGCAGTTCCGCGAAGCTCGCGGACAGTTCCCATGAATGAGATCGACCCCGCGCACCGCTTTTCCATGGATGCGGTGCGCAACTACGATGCTCCCGCCGATGGCGAAAAGCCTGGCGGCATCAACGATGTGGCGCGCCAGGTCGCCTCGCAGTACCGGCGCGATACCATGTCGCCGATCATGGTCAGCGGCGTGCTGCGCATGGTCGAGTTCGCGGTGCTCTTCCTGTCGGGGCTCGGCGCCTATTTCTATTATGTCGGCTTCTTCAGCTACCTGGCCTGGCAATATCCACTGGCTATCGCGGCGACGTCGTTCCTGGCCGTGGTGCTGCTCGACGTCACCGACAGCTACCAGATCGCGGCGCTGATGCGCCCCCTCGCCAATTTCGGCCGGGTACTGCTTGTATGGGCCGGCAGCTTCGCGCTGATGGCGCTCACCGCGTTCGCCATCAAGGCGTCGGAAGACTATTCGCGCCTGCTGTTCGGCACCTGGTTCGTGGTCGGCTTCGTGCTGATCTTCGGCCTGAGGCTCGTGATGTCCAGCCTCATCCGGCGCTGGGCGCGCGACGGCCGCATGGAGCGCCGCGCTCTTATCGTTGGCGGCGGCAAGGCGGCCGAGCAGCTGATCCGCTCGGTCGAAAAGCAGCCTTACAACGACATCCGCATCTGCGGCATCTTCGACGACCGCAACGACAAGCGCTCGCCGCCGATCGTCGCCGGCTATCCGAAGCTGGGCACGATCTCCGAGCTCATCGAATTCGCCCGCATCGCGCGCATCGACATGCTGATCGTGTCGCTGCCGCTGACCGCCGAATCGCGCGTCCTGCAGCTTCTGAAGAAGCTCTGGGTGCTGCCGGTCGACATCCGGCTCTCGGCGCACTCGAACGCGCTGCAGTTCAGGCCCCGCGCCTATTCCTATATCGGCTCGGTGCCGATGCTCGACATCTTCGACAAGCCGATCAACGACTGGGATTCGGTCGCCAAGCGCGCCTTCGACATCGTCTTCTCGCTCGTCGGCATCATCCTGTTTTCGCCGGTGATGCTCGCCACCGCGATCGCCATCAAGCTCGACAGCAAGGGTCCCGTGCTGTTCAAGCAGAAGCGGCACGGCTTCAACAACGAGATCATCGAGGTCTACAAGTTCCGCTCGATGTTTACCGACCGGTCCGATCCGACCGCCAAGCAGACGGTGACCAAGAACGATCCGCGCGTCACCCGCGTCGGCCGCTTCATCCGCAAGACCTCGATCGACGAGCTGCCGCAGTTCTTCAACTCGCTGTTCGGTTCGCTGTCGCTGGTCGGGCCGCGCCCGCATGCCATCGCCGCGCAGTCGCATAACCTGCTCTACAACGAAGTGGTCGACGGTTATTTCGCGCGCCACAAGGTCAAGCCCGGCGTCACCGGCTGGGCCCAGATCAACGGCTGGCGCGGCGAGATGGACACCAACGAAAAGATCCGCATGCGCACCGAATACGACCTCTATTACATCGAGAACTGGTCGATGCTGTTCGATCTGCGCATCCTGTTCCTGACGCCGATCCGCCTGCTCAACACGGAAAACGCCTATTGAGCGCCGTCGCCCATGAGTTGCAGCCGCGGGCGGTCAACCAGTTGCAGCCGCAGGCGGTCAACCAGTTGCAGCCGCAGGCTGTCAACAAATTGCAGCCGCAGGCGGTCAACGCGAAGTTGATTTCGCTGATCGCCTCGGCGGCGATCGGCATCGGCATCCTGCTCTCCGGCTTCGTCATCAGCGAGCCTGCGCCTTACGAGATCTACATGGCCGGGCTGATCGCGGTCTGGGCGCTGTTCGGGCTTCGGATCTCGCGCGCGATCGTGCCCTTGCTGGTGCTTCTGGTGGCGATGAACATCGGCGGCATCATCGCCATGACGCAGATGGCGGACCTCGCCAACACGCCGCTCTATCTCGCCGTCTCGCTGTTTTTGGCCTTCAGCGCGGTGTTCTTCGCTTCGGTGACCTCGGTCCAGCCGAGCCTCTATCGGCTGGTCTTCATCGCCTATGTCGTATCGGCGGTGGCGACGTCGCTGCTCGGCATCGCCGGCTACTTCCATGCCTTTCCGGGCGCGGAAATGTTCACCAAATACGACCGCGCCGCCGGCGCCTTCCAGGACCCGAACGTGTTCGGCCCATTCCTGGTGCTGCCCGGCACCTACCTGCTCTACCTGCTGCTCACCGGCCCGGTGTCGCGGATGCCGCTTCTGGCCGTGCCGCTGCTCATCATCAGCGCCGGCATCTTCTTCTCCTTCTCGCGCGGCGCCTGGGGTATGTTCGCCGTGTCGGCGGTGCTGCTCACCGCGTGCCTCTTCCTGCAGAGCGCCAGCGGCAAATTCCGGCTGCGCGTGGTGGTGATGACGATCGCGGCCATGGCGCTACTGGTCATCGCCTTCATCGTCATCCTGCAGTTGCCCGGCGTGTCGGACATGTTCGCGCAGCGCGCGCAACTCGAGCAGAGCTATGACTCGGCCCGGCTCGGCCGCTTCGCCCGCTATTCGATTGGCTTTCAACTGGCGATGGAGCATCCGTTCGGCATCGGCCCGCTGGTCTTCGGCACGATCTATGGCGAGGACACGCACGACATCTGGCTGAAGGCGCTGATGGATTATGGCTGGCTCGGCTTCGTCTCGTTCCTGATGCTGACGCTATGGACGATCGGGGCCGGCTTCCGCATCCTTCTGCGCGACCGGCCGTGGCAGCCCTATCTGCTTTGCGCCTATGTCGCCTATCTCGGCAATATCGGGCTCGGCACCTTCATCGATATCGACCACTGGCGCCATCTCTACCTGCTGCTCGGCCTGGTGTGGGGGGCGATCGCGCTGGAGTACCGGCACCAACGCGAATTGCGGTTGGTAAGGCCGATCGCCGTGCTGGCAATTTCAGCGGCAAGATAGCCGCCGAATGGCTCGCGTTTCCGGATCGACACCGCACCCTCAATGATATTGCAGCCGGCAATATCGGCTGATATTTCTTTTTCCCGGGGGAAATCGAAATGAGCGGCTGGGTTATATTCTGGTTGGCAATAGTTGCCTTCGTCACGCTCACTTGGGCAAATACTCGGGGCGATGCTCGATGGCCTGGCTTCGCCTGGTTTGAGGGGATCATTGCTCCGAAGCTCGGTGACTCCGCCCACGGTTTCTACAAAATCCTCCTCGTGGCAGTAATCATCGTCGCGGGGATCTTCATAACTGGTTATGCCAAGTTTGATGAGATCAAGGACCTAGCGGGATTCGGCGATTTCGTCGGAGGGGTTATCAACCCTATCCTGACGTTCTTCACTTTTGTCGGCCTGCTGGTGACCATCATCCTCCAGCAGAATGCCAACCGGGAAGCGAGGTCAGAGGCTGCAAAGGCAGAGCAGGCTTTTGAGAAACAGCTTTCATCGCAGAAGCGCGAGAGCTTCGAATCGACTTTTTTCCAGATGCTTACCTTGCACAATACCATCGTCAATTCGATGGACATCCAGCGCCGGGAGGATAAAGACCTTAAAGGTCGCGACTGCTTTAAGTTCTTCGCTACAACCCTCAGAGGCAAATATGTGGCGTTTGACAATGAAAACGGCACACCTCAGGAACGTATCCAGCGCGCCTACGGTCGATTCTGGGAAGATAGACAGCAGGACCTAGGTCACTATTTTCGCTATCTGTTCAATGTCGTAAAGTTCATCGACAACGCTCAGCCAAACGACTTGCGTTATATGAAGCTGCTCCGGGCTCAGCTTTCGGACTATGAATTGGTGATACTCTTTTACAATTCCGTGGCGGATATCGGCAAGAAATTCCGGCCGTACATTGAGAAGTATGCGCTGTTCGACAACCTTCCAAGGCGACTGCTTTTCGATACCGATCACTACTCGCTTCTCAACGCGTCGGCTTATGGCGATCCGGATGACAATGTGGCTTGAAAAGGGGAGCGATCGCACCGGAGTACCGGCACCAACGCGAATTGCGGTTGGTAAGGCCGGCATCCCCCTTGCGATTTCACCTGCGCGATAGACACCGAATTCGGTTGACCCGCACGGGGTTATCACGATACATCGCCACCCGGTCCGGAGTGTAGCGCAGCCCGGTAGCGCACTTGACTGGGGGTCAAGGGGTCGTCGGTTCGAATCCGGCCACTCCGACCAACAAAATCAAAGGCTTAGTCATTTCCCCCAGAGGTGGCTATAAAATTGCAGCCAGATTATAGCCAATCCGCGACTTAGACACCGACTCGAAACTCCTGGCCGCAAACTTCGCAAACATACCTGCGTGAGTTGGCGGGGTCGTCATCCTGAACGGCTTCTAGATTCGACGCCTTGTTCCTTAGAATGCGGCACGCGGGGCATTTTGCATCGCCCGCCACAACCGGCTCGTAAGCGCGCCACCGCTCATTGATAAAACTGACATGTTGGTGACGCTCCGCAATCTGGTTCGCAAAACTCGCAAGCGCACCGTGTGGCGGCAGTGTCGAAGTCATCATTTTCGGCGTCCTTTCCGATGAGGGCGGAGCTTTTGAGCGCCGCTCCGAAATCATCATAAGGGCACGCCGCCGAAAAATTGTGCGCGCGACCGGATAGTGAAAACCTGCCGAAGCGGGGCTTTTGAAATCAGCGGCAGACCAGCCCGCAACGCCCCTGATACCAAAGTGGGCATTCCGCGCAACGCGCACTGCCAGGCTCATTAGCGGTGCCGGTGATCATAAGCGGGGTGCGCTCTTATGCGTTATGTGGCGTCATAGTGGTCGTCAGCTTATGAGCGATAGTCGGCGGTAGCTTTTTTGTCGCTATCCTGCCTTTTTCCATGGCGAGGGTGGCAGGATAGGAATTCCGGCCAGCCGTCTTTGGAACGCGCACATAGAAACAAAAACCTTGTGGGAAACTCCCGCCTATGCGGGCGGAGTCTCTCAGTTTTCAGTACATTGGAGAGTGCTGGATGGGGTTTGCGACGTCATCTGGCAAATGACTACAGTCGCAAACCCCGCCTTCCAGTACGGAGCGACACCCGCGGCGAGGAGGCAGTTACCGCTGCCTCCTCGTTCCCGTCTTAAGTGGGTGTAACCATTTTGGTGACATGTTGCGTTTTTCGCAACCACCCAATTTTTAAATCACAAATTTTTGGCAGGGTACTTTTGAACCCTTTGAGTATTGCGACGACGAAAGGCACGTCGATCGCAACGGGAATGTAAGCGACAGATCTGCGACAACGCTCAAGGATTGACATTCCTTCCCTCTCACGGGCAGTTTGCCGCGGCGAGAAAAATGGGGGTGGATATGGCGGTTCTTCTGTCTGGATTGGGTCACAAGTCGGTATCTGATACGCAACCTGGCGAGCTTTATCGGATGCCTCTTCGTGGGGGAAATGCAACCTGCATCACGTTGGAAATCCGGGAAGGCGGGCAATTTCTTGTAGGAATACTGCAGTCTCCAGCCGTAGACCGGCCATCATACCTCATCACGGATGGTAAAATTCCGTGTGCCTCATATGGCGCAGACTGGCTGATTGAACCTGTCTACGGCGCCGAAAGCTTCCCATCGAACGGCTACGCCGAACGCACGGAGCGCACCTTGTATTTGGCATCGGATAGGGCGCTGTTGCGGTTCGATCGACCACAGAATCCTAATTCGTTCGACTACGTTTTCGGCAACCTCCTCGCTGGCGGCTGCGGAGACCGTACCGAAAATGATGTCCCAGTAAGCCACTGGCGCATCTGGGCTTCAGAAGCCGATCGCATCCGGCCGGGTGCAAAGCCGGTTGTCGAGTTTGGGGCGCCCGAAAAGCCGGTCTGACCCTCAACCGCTCGTCCATGACGTTACACTCCTTCCAAGGCACATTGCTCTCCTTGCAAAGGGCCAAAAGTGTACCCCCATCTATCCGGAATGAACTGTCGCCCATCTCTCGGGAAGGGCATCCTTGAAATCCCCCGCGAAGGCGGCACGAACATGCCAGGCGAGCTTATTCCGCCGCTTAAGCTCCGTGCGCCGCCAACATCCGCCGCGCGCTTTCCTCATCGGTGATCAATATGGTCGGCGCGATCAGGTTCATGGCGCCGAGCAGCGCCTCGGTCTTCTCCGCGCCGCCGGAGGTGAGGATGCGGATCGGCGCCTTGCGCAGGCGATCGACATCGACCGACATCACATGGCTGTTGACGGGGTGGTCGACCAAGTCGCCATTGCGGTCGTAGAAATGGAACAGAAGGTCGCCGACGGCGCCGCGCGCAAGCAGCGCCTCGCGGTCCGCTTCCTTGAGGAAGCCGCCGCGCGAGAAGGTGGTGGCTGAAGCGATGCCGCCGACGCTGAGCAGCACGGCATCCAGCGCGTCGGCCATCTCGAATATCTCCTGCAGGCCGCAGCGTTCGACCAGCGCGATCTTGGTCTCGACGCTGTCGACGACGGCCGGCGTCGGCATCAGATAGCCGTCGCCCTGGAAGATCTGGGCAAAGCGCCAGGCGAATTCCGCCGGATTGACCCGCCGCGCGACGCCGACGCCGCCAAGCAGCGAGATCACACTGAAATCGGTGAGCGATTTGGCGCTGATGAAGGGCAAGGTGTTGAACAACGTCACGCCCCAACCGACGCCGACCCGCATGCCGGATTTCATCGCGTCGGACAGGAACATGCCGGTCTTGGCGGCGATCGCCGGGATCGGGTCGGCATTGGGATCGGTGAGCGGCGCCACCAGCGCCTGCTGTAGTCCGAAGGTCCGTTCGAGCGCGCGCTCCAGCCGCACGATCTCCAAAAGCTCGCTCTCGATGGTGATCTTCACCTCGTTGCGCGCCCTTGCCTCGGCCAGCATGCGCACGATGGTGACGCGGCCAACGCCGAGCACATCGGCGATCTCGTTTTGCGTCATCTGTTCGACGAAATACATCCAGGCGGCGCGGATCCTGAGGCGGTCGGTCCGGCTTTCGCTGACGACCTGCTCGGATGCCTCGGCCGCCGCCCTGCCGTTTTCTGGTTCACCCTGCCGTCGCCTGCCCAAGTTCCCCTCCAACCCGGCGATGGCACCGCCTCGCCGATTCTGCATGCTGGTTAAATACCGTCTATTGATCTACCAATCGAGACGAACAATCTAGAGAGGGCGACTGGCGCCCAAGCCGTGAGCGGCTTCAGGATTTCGAGGCGATTGGCGATGCTGCGACAAATCTCCGAGGATGTCCGCGCCAACCTGAAGGACCGGCTTCGGGAACTGCGCGACGCGATCCGCCAAAGCCGCCACGACAGCGCCGGCGAAACCCCGCGCGACATCACCGCGAATTTGCCACCCTTTCCGGGCCGCAGCCTGCTCGGCCATGCCGCGAGCGCCGTCGACGAGGCGCTGACGATCGCAGAATCCTTCGTTCCGCATTTCCGGCCGCTCAAGGTCGACGGCACGACCGTGAAAAGCCTGCGGGCCTATTTCCCGCACGGCGACGAAGACCGGCAGATCAGCGGCGAGCGTCAGTTCAGGCGTGATATGTATTATCTGACCCGCGCGGTTCTCGCCGGCTACGGCATCGACAATCCCCGCGTTCACGAGGCGAGTTTTTCGGCAGTGCATGTCGCGATGCGCAAGCGCCACGCGGATCTTCTGGCCGGCGCGACCGCGGAAACGGCCTCCACGGACCAGGTCGCCGCGGCCTGCGCGGCTCTCCTCGTCGAATGCCTCAACCACCGTCCGGTTCAGTCCGGCGAGACCGGGACAGGCCCGGCGATAGCCGGCGACCGGTCTCTCGACATCAGGTGCCTCGCGCCCGTGGTGCTTGCCTGCGGACTGGCAACCAAGGCGGACGGCGCCACGCCCGAACCCGACATTCTCGAGATCGCAGTGCTGGCGGCCCAAGTGCGGGAGGATCGCATCCGGCAGGCCTGCGTCCAGGCCAATGCCGTCCAGGAACTGACACCGGTACTCGCCACCCTGCTCGCGCATCTGACGTAACCGCCGCGAGGGATCCGCTATCGCTCGGCCGCCATGGCCGCAATCGTCTTCTTGGCGCGCTGGATCGAGGCCGGGCTCATGCTGAGCTCGGTCAGGCCCATCCCGATGAAGGTCGGGATCAGGTCCGGACGGCCGGCAGCCTCGCCGCACATGCCCACCATGATGCCGGCGGCGACACCGGCCTTGGCCGTCAGCTCGATCGCCGACATCACCGCCGGATTGGTGACGTCATTAAGCTTGGCAACGGTCGGATTGAGACGGTCGGCGGCCATGATGTACTGGGTCAGGTCGTTGGTGCCGATCGAAAAGAACCCCACCTCCTTCGCCAATGCGGGCGCGATCAGCACGGCGGCGGGCGTCTCGATCATCACGCCGAGGTCGAAGCTCGCATGCCGCACGCCTTCGGCGTTCAGTTCACCTGCGCACTCGTCGACCAGCGCACGCGTGCGCCTGACCTCGCCAATCTCCGAGACCATCGGCAGCATCACCTTGATGTTGCCATGGACGGCGGCCCTGAGCAGCGCCCGCAACTGGCGCTTGAAGATGTCGGGACGGTCCAGGCACATGCGGATGCCGCGCCAGCCGAGGAACGGGTTTTCTTCGGCCGGGAACTCGATGCCCGCGATCGGCTTGTCGCCGCCGATGTCGAGCGTGCGCACGATGACCGGATGCGGCGCGAAGGCCCTGGCCAGCGCGCTGTAGGTCTCGGCCTGCATCTCTTCCGACGGCAGATGCATGTGGCGCATGAAGAGCAGCTCGGTGCGGAACAGGCCGACGCCCATGGCGCCTGCTTCCTGCGCCGCCTCGATCTCCTCCAGCGAGCCGATGTTGGCCGCGACCTCGATCACCGTGCCGTCGGCGCGGGTCGGGGTCACGTTCTTGAACACTTTTAGCCCGGCGCGCTCCTGCGCCGCTGCCTCGAGACGCCGGGTAAAGTCTGCGCGCGCGGTCTCGTCCGGATCGACGATCACATGCCCGGCATTGCCGTCGATCGCCACCTCCCTAGCGGTGCGCAGTTCGTTGATCTTGTCGCCGAGACCCAGCACGGCCGGGATGCCGTGCGAGCGGGCGATGATGGCGATGTGCGAGGTGGCGCCGCCATGGCCGCAGACCACGCCGCCGATGCGCTTCAGCGGCGCGCGCGCCAGATCCCAGGCGCCGATGTCGTCGGCAATGAGGATCGCACCTTGCGGTATGGTTTCCAGGCTGACTTCGTCCTGGCCGAGCAGCGCCAGGCAGATCTGCCGGCCGACGGCATGGACGTCGTCGGCCCGGGCGTTGAGATAAGGGTCGTCGACCGCGCTGAAATCGGCGGCGATGGTGGCCGCGGCCGCGATGACCGCCGAGACCGCATCGTCACCGCCTTTGATCAGCCTTTCGACCTCGCCGGTCAGGCTGTCGTCGGCGGCGATGTCGCGCAGGGCCGCGACGATGCCACGGTCGCCGGCGGAGAGATTGCTCTCGGCAAGCGTGCGGTCCATGCGGGACTGGACGCTGGCGACAGCACCGCGGAAGCGCTTGAGCTCGTCTTCGATCTCATCGGCCTGCAGGCGCCTGCCCGGCCCCTCGATCTCCGGCGGGAAATGGGCAAAGGCCGGCCCGATCGCCACGCCCTCGCTTGCGGCGACGCCCTGGAGCTTGGGTGTCCCATCCGTGGGCGCGGCAGCCGGCGTTGCCTTCGGGGCAGGCGCGGCTGCTTCCGAGCCCTCATCACCCCCGTCGTTCTCGTCGTCGAGGCCGGCGCGCGGGTTCTCAAGATAGCCGATCAGCGCCTCGATCGCCTCGATCGCGTCGGCGCCGTTGGCGCGCACGGTGACTTCCTGGTTCTCCTTGACAGCCAGGAGCATCAGCTTGACCGAGCTCTTGGCGCTAACCGCCTTGCCGTCCTTGACCAGCTCGACATCGGATTCGAAACCCTTGGCGAGTTTCACGAACCGCGTGGCGGGACGGGCGTGCAAACCTTCGTGCACTCTGACGATAGTCGAGCGTTCCATGGCAATACTCTAGGTTTGGGCGCCGTCGACAGACAGCGCGGATATTATCAGGCGGCGATGGTGATGACAGCGCCTGGCGTCAGCGCCGCCACGAGCGCCCCGCTATCGACCTCGGATGCGCAAACCTCGCCCGGCCGTTCGGCCTCGGATGCTCCGTTGAAGGAGATCACGACATGACCCATTTCGCGGACCTTGCTCCAGGCCGTGGAGCCGACCGCCGTTATCGTCGCCGAAATCGGTCCGAGCGTGATCGAGGCGCCCGTCGCCGGCGCATCGTCGCTTGGGCCTTCTTCCGTCTTATGCAGCACGGAAACTTCCGCCAGTTCGGGAGGCGAGCCATCCGCGAAAAGGATGACCACGCCGCCCTCGGCGAGGTCCGCCACTTCGGGTCCTATTGCTGTGACCCGTGTCTTGAGAAGAACCGACATATGGCGAACCTCGTTGTTACGCGTTTTTAGAACACGATCAGGGAGACGATCCATGCGATCAGCACGGAGACCGGGCCCATGATCTGGCGGCTGATGAGCACCGCCGGGACGCCGATTTCGATCGTCTTCGGCTTGGCCTCACCGAGCGCCAGACCGACGGGAACGAAGTCGCAGCCCACCTGCGTGTTGTAGGCAAACAGCGCCGGCAGGGCCATTGCGGGCGAGATGGTGCCGTTGGCGATCTGCGGGCCGATGATGGCGACGCCGATGACCTGGGCGATGACGGCGCCCGGCCCCAGGATGGGCGACAGGAACGGCAGGCCGCAGATGGCCGAGATAACCAGCAGGCCGACGATGTTGTTGGCTAAAGGTCCCATCGGCTGCGCCAGTACGTCGCCGATGCCGGTATAGAGGATCAGGCCGATCAGCATGGTCACGAAGGCCATGAAGGGCAGCACATTGCGGACGACCTGATCGATGGTGCGGCGGCCGGAATTGAAGAAGATGCCGACCACACGGCCCATGACGCGGCCGATCGAGCTGATCAGGCCGATAAGCCCGCCTTCGCTCGGCAGCGGCTCGGTCGCCCTGGCAGTTGTGTTGTTGCTTGAACTCATCGATGCTGCCCCCCCCGCAGTGGTGACCGCTTCGGATCCGTCCGCCATTGTGACGTTGGCCGGCTTCACGCCCGAAACGTAGATGTCTTCCGTGATGAACTGGGCGAGCGGACCCGCCTGGCCGACCGGCGTCAGGTTGACGGTCGGGATACGCTTGCGCGGATAGACGCCGCAGCGGGCGGTGCCGCCGCAGTCGACGACGACGACCGCCATCTCGCTTTCGATCGGCGGCGACTTGAAGCCGTCGACGGCTTGGGCGCCGGTCATGTCGGCGATGAGCTGCGCCACCGGATGAATGCCGCCGCCGGTTACCGACACGACCTTGTTGCGCTGTTCGGTCGGCTCGATGACCAGAGGCCCGCCCCAACCGGTGGAGCCCTTCGAGATCTTTACTGCCTTGTATGTCTTGGCCATGGTGTCCTCCCGCCCTTAGAGCTCGACGCCCTGGCGGCGTGCCATGATGGCCGTGATGCGCTCGGTCAGGATGCCCTTGAGCAGGATGACGACGAGGCCGACGATGGCGTACCAGATCGCCACCTTGACGTGATAGCCATTGGAGATGACGCCCCGCTTCTCAAGGTCGAGCAGCGCGACCAGCATGCCGCCCCAGACGAAATATTCGCCGGGATTGATGTGCGGGAACAGACCGAGCGGCGGATGCACGTAGGACACTGCCGCATCGTAGAAGGCAGGCTTGTGCTTTTCTTCCAGGAAAGAGCCGAAGGTGTAGGCCATCGGGTTGGTGAGGAAGAACACCGACAGGACCGGCAGCACCGTATAGCGGGTCAGGGCGATGCGGCCGGCGCCGCGCGCCAGGCCGTGGACGCGCTCTTCGCCGACCAGTTCGGTGACGGCATAGAATGCGGTCATCAGCACGACCAGGGTCGGGATGATGCCGGTGACGAAGCCGGCGAACACTTCGCCGCCCTTCTGGAAGATGCCGATGAAATACTTGCCGATCGCAGTCAGCCAGCCGAGCTGCTCTTCCTGCTGCACGTTCTTGAGCTGTTCCTTGAGCTGATCGGCGGTGACCGGCGCATTGTCGGTCGTCGCCTGCGCCAGGACCACGAGATGATCGGTGGCGTGCTCGACGCCGAGCTTGCCGTGCCAGGCAGCATCCGAGACCATGGTGCCTGCGACATGCAGGTTATGCACCGCCAGGTCGGCATGCTGCGCCAATAGTGCAATTACAGACATTTCTCCTCCTTATGACCCCTGCCGGTCATTCCCAGCCGGCTGCCGGCGTCCGTTAAGCCCTTGCTACGTTCAAGCCGGACAGGCCCGGCTTCTTCCCCGGCTCCGACCGCGCGCGGTCGATCTGCTCGATCGCCCGTTTCACGGCCTCGGCCACACCGGGTTCCCCCTCCCCCATGATCGCAGGGTTGGACCGGAGTCGATCGAGGGGGATGCCCTCGAATTCTTCATGTCGCTTGAACTTGGTCAGCACCGAGCGGCCGCTCATGACCATCATGCGACGCACGATGAGGTCCGGCGTCACGACAATCAGCGCAATCGTGCCCTTGGCCAGCCGTCCGCGGAAATTACCAGCGCCGACGAAGCCGTCCTTGAACTCTCCGGTGACACCTTTGAAGACGTCCGAATAATGCCGCATCTGCAGCCAGACACCGAGCGATTGCAGCGCCCAGACAACAAACAGCAGAAGCAGCGCCCACTGCCAGATCGCCATTTCGGTTTCCTCCCGATTCTCTTCCTCCGGCACATATTGGACGGAGGCGAGATGACCCGAAAGTGAGAACATTTGTTTCCTAGAATGTCAACATGTATTATATTAGCCACCGTAACGCTCCACAGGCGGCTGATCGATTTCGGCATCGGCAGCGCCTGTGCTAGCCTGTCGTCAAACGGGATTAGAGACATGGATCTGCCTTTCAGGCACGAACTCGCGCTTATGCCGGACCTTCGTCACCGGCTGCGGCAGCTGCGCTGGTTCCGCGCCACCTTCCGCAGCAGCGCAAAGGTGGTGTCGGAAACCTTCGGCGTTCGTTTCGAGATCGACGAGGCCAAGCTGACGCGCGCCTTTCTCGACTGGATCGAAGTCATGGAAGCGCAGAAGCGATTCGCGGCGATAGACCGCGCCGACTTCATCGTCTTCGCCGCCGGGCTGGTTCTGCGTGAGCTGATCCGGCAGGCGCCGGCGCGGGAGGTCTCAGGACTCACCGAAATGATCGAGACCGAAGCCAATGCCGGCACGGCGGAAATCGTGCGCTTCTGGCCGGAGGGTTTTCTCTATACCAACTATTGCGTGTCGGCGATCCTGGCCGTGCACGAACAGGAGTTCGGCACGGCGCCCAGCATCGACAAATGCGCCGACGACCTGCGCACATGGTGGTCCTACCGCGAGAACGCAACGGAAATGCCCGCCTACGCCGTGGCCTTCCTCGACCGGTTCCTCGGCGCCGAGCCCAACTGGATCACGCCGGACCGCGCGCAGTCGCGCCAGGCCATGCAGCGCGCGCTTGGATCCTCGCCGGTCAGCGAGGCGCTGCGCCAGCTTTGATGCGTTGGGGACCTAACCGCCTCACTATTGTACATCTGACTTTTTACCGATAGCGATGTGCAACATTGTTATCGAAGCCGGGAGAGGCGCGTGGCGCGATCCAGACTGATGATTTTCGATTGTGACGGCGTTCTCGTCGACAGCGAGCCGCTCGCCGCCAAAGCCTATGAGCGCGTCTACGAAAAACACGGCATGCCCGGCGTCCATGGCGGCATCATCGCGCAATGCATCGGCATGAAGCAGTCCGACATCATCGTCAAAATCAAGGAACTGACGGGACATCAGTTCCCGCCCACCGCCGATGGTGAAATCTGGGCCGAGACCAAGCTGCTCTTTTCCGAGGAGTTGAAGCCGACACCGGGGATCGTGCCATTTCTGAGCGCGCTTGCCGGAAACCGCTGCGTCGCCTCGTCATCCTCGGTCGAGCGCATCAACCACAGCCTGTCGGTGACCGGACTGTCACGCTTCTTCGACGAGGCGATCTTTTCCTCTTCCATGGTGAAGAACGGTAAGCCGGCGCCTGACATCTTCCTCTACGCCGCCGAGAAGATGGGTGCGAAACCGGCCGAGTGCATTGTGGTCGAGGATTCGCCGTTCGGCGTCCAGGGGGCGGTGGTGGCCGGCATGATCGCGATCGGCTATACCGGCGGCGGGCATACCTATCCCGAGCACGGCGCGCGGCTGAAGGCTGCCGGTGCCGATTTCGTCTGCGCCGACTGGCACGAAGTCAGCCGGCAGCTGGCGGGGCTTGGCGTCCCGGCCTGAGCTAACTGTTGTTGGAGCATGATCTTCTCCGAAAACCGGTTCCCGCGTTTTGCATTCGCTGGCCTTCGGTTCGGGATCATGCTCTAGCGGAGACTGGGGAAGCGACGCCGGGTCCAGTCGCCGGGCGGGACCAATCCCCCCACGCGGAAGTTGAAGGACAGGACCCTCGTCGCATCGGCGTCGACCTCGCAGCGGAAGCTCAGATCGTACCATTGGGTTGTGGTGCTGAAGGCGGCCTGTGGAGGATTAAGAACATTGCCCTGCTTCAGGGGAATGGTCGGCAGCCATTTCGGCGAGTAGTCGGCACTTTGCAATTCCTGGTTCAGGACGTTGGCGCAAAGATTGGCAATGCGCTGATCGCGCGGCACGTTCTCCATTGAGCTTGTGGCCAGCGCGTTGCCGGTTGCACCCGGCGAGTAGAGCTTTCTCACGCCCGGCAGGCCGGAATAGATCGGCGATCCCGCGACCTCGCTGTCGGCGAGGCTTGACCTTCCCGGGGCTCCGCTTGGCGCTCTCAAAGCTCTTGCGGATTTGAACTTCATCGTCTTGGAAGGCTTAGGCTTTGCCTTTTCGGCCGGCGCAGGCTTGTCGCCGGCATCGGCCGTCAATGGCCTTGGCGCTTCGGCAGCTTGCTTTTCGGCGGGTTGCGGAGCAGCTTCCTGCTTTTCCGGCTGCTGTTTATCGGTGTCCTCGGTCGCCTGCTTCTCCTCGGTTTGCGCGGGTTTTTCCTCCGGCGTGGCGGTTGCCGGCTTCTCTTGAGCCTTATTGGTGTCCGCCTGCTGCGCTGGCGTCACAGGCGGAGCGGGCTGGCTGGGCGCGGGCTGCGATGCGACAGGCGGCTTCGCGGGTTCATCCTTGGCCGGCGACGGCGCGTTGGCTGGCGCGCTGCCGCCGTCGAGGGATTTCTGCGGGCCGGTATCCTTCTCGCCATATTGGAAAACGCGCTTCAGAACCGGGATGTCCTGCGGTTTCGGCGGCTGCGGCGGCGGAGGCTTTTGCACAGCCTGCTCAGGCGGCTTTTCAACCTTCTTTTCAGGCGTCGGCTGCGGCGGCTTTGGAGCGGGCTTCGGCTTGGGTTGATCGGGCGGCGGCACGATCGCGACGTTGACCGGCTGTTCCTGCTGGTCCGGCAGTTGGTCGGGCCTCGGCAAGCCGAAGAACAAGAACGCCGCGATCAAGGCATGCAGGAATAGCGATGCGGCCAGGGCCCACCGCCAATTCCGAAACCATTCCCGCACCTTGCAGTTCATTGCGCCCGATGTGGAACGAAATGACGGCGGCTTCAAGCGCCAGCCGGGATTTGCGCTAGCTGCCGGCCTGACAAGTCGGTGATCGGAGGGCCGGTGGTGTAAGAGCAAGCCGGATCAAGGCCCTGCAGGGATTGGCTTACACCAGCATGCCCATCGGGTTTTCGATCAAGCGCTTGAAGGCGCCGAGCAGTTCCGCGCCGAGCGCGCCGTCGACGGCGCGGTGATCGGTCGACAAGGTCACCGACATCACGGTGGCTATTCTGATCTCGCCCTTTTTCACCACCGCCCGCTCCTCGCCGGCGCCGACCGCCAAAATCGTCGCATGCGGCGGGTTGATGACGGCGGCGAAGTCCTTGATGCCGAACATGCCGAGATTGGACACCGCCGTCGTGCCGCCCTGATATTCTTCCGGCTTCAGCTTGCGGCTCCTGGCGCGGCTTGCCAGGTCTTTCATCTCGTTGGAGAGGACCGACAGCGTCTTTTCATCCGCATGCCGAATGATCGGCGTGATCAGGCCGCCGGGGATCGACACGGCGACGCCGACATCGGCGTGCTTGTGCTTGACCATGGCGTTCTCCGTCCAGGAGGTGTTCGCATCCGGCACCGCCATCAGCGCCATGGCCATGGCCTTGATCACCATGTCGTTGACCGAGAGCTTGTAGGCCGGAACCTCGCCCTTGTCGGTCTTTCTCATCGGTGCGGCGGCATTCAACTGCGTGCGCAACGCCAAGAGCGCATCGAGCTCGCAGTCCAGCGTCAAATAGAAATGCGGGATGGTGGACTTCGCCTCGACCAGGCGGCGCGCGATGGTCTTGCGCATATTGTCGTGCGGCACGAGCTCGTAGGAGCCTTCGGCGAACAGCTTCAGCACCTGGTCGTCCGACATCGGCTTGGGTGCAGGCGCCGGAGCGGACGGGATTTCGACCGGAATCTCGGCGGCTGGCTGACCAGGGGTGGCCGCGCCTTTCGAGGCGACTGCGGCTTCGACGTCGGCGCGCACGACGCGGCCGCGCGGACCGCTGCCTTGTATTTCGGCTATCCTAAGACCGGCTTCGCGAGCCAAGCGGCGCGCCAGCGGCGTTGCGCGCTCGCCCTGCGATTGGCCCCTCGTGGGGGAGATGCCCGGCAGGGCAGAGGGGAGCGCGAAGGAACGAGACGTTGGCGGGACAGCGCCCCCATCTGTCGGCTTGGCCGACATCTCCCCCACAGGCGGGGAGAGTGGCGCCCTGTTCTGCGGCGTCGTTCCTGATTCATAGACTTCGTCGTCTGCATAGATCCATGCCACCGGTTCACCGACCGGAATGTCGACGCGCTCCTTGCCGGTGACGTTGCGCAGCGTGCCGCTGGCCGGCGCGTCGATCTCCATCGCCGCTTTGTCGGTCTCGATCTCGAAGAGCACGTCGCCTTTCTTGACGCGAGCGCCTTCCTCGGCGAACCAGCGCGATATCTGCCCGGTCGCCATGTCCATGTCGACCTTGGGAAGAATGACTTCGGTCGGCATCGCTCAGCGAACCCCTTTCACGAGGTCGCGCGCGGCGGTGATGATGTCGGGAACCTGCGGCACCGTCGCCTTCTCCAGATCCGGATTGTAGGGGATCGGCGTCTCGGCGCCGCCAAGACGCACGATCGGCGCATCGAGATAGTCGAACGCCTCGCTTTCGGCGACCATGGCGCTCACTTCCGCGCCGATGCCGAGCGTCTTCACCGCTTCGTAGACGCAGAGCAACCGCGATGTCTTCTTCACGCTGTCGATGACGGTCTGCCTGTCAATCGGGCGGATCGTGCGCAGGTCGACCACCTCGATGTCGATGCCCTCGCCTTCCAGCGCAGCGGCGGCGTCGAGCGCCTTCTGCACCATGATCGATGTGGCGACGATGGTGAGGTCGCGGCCTTCGCGGCGGATTTCGGCCTTGCCGATTGGTACGGTGTAGTGGCCCTCGGGCACATGGCCCTTCATCTTGTAGAGCAGCTTGTGCTCGAAGATCATGACCGGGTCCGGATCGGCGACCGCGGCAAGCAGCATGCCCTTGGCATCGTGCGGCGTCGCGGGCTGAATGACCTTGAGGCCAGGCACATGGCCGAGCCAGGCCTCTAAGCTCTGGCTGTGCTGCGCGGCGGCACCCGTGCCGGAGCCGGCGGGAAAACGCATCACCACCGGCACCGAAACCTCGCCGCCGAGCATGAAGCGCATCTTGGCCGCCTGGTTGACGATCTGCTCCATGCCAAGCGTGGCGAAATCCGAGAACTGGAATTCGAAGATCGGCCGCATGCCGGTGACGGCCGCGCCCACCGCGACGCCAGCGCCGCCCAGTTCGGAGATGGGCGTGTCGATCACCCGATCGGTGCCGTAGCGTTCGACCAGATCGCCGGTCACCTGGAAGGCGCCGCCATAGACGCCGATGTCCTCGCCCATCAGGAAGACGCGCTCGTCCATATCCATGGCGATTGCCATGGCTTCCTGGATCGCCTGGGCGTAGCTCAGTTCACGCAGCGCGGCGTCCATCACGCTTGCTCCGTGTAAACATAGTTCTGAAGGGTGGCGATCTCCGGCGCCGGGCTCGCCTTGGCGAATTCGATGCCGTCGGCGATCTCCTTGGCGACCGCGTCGCGGATCGCCTGGATGCCCTGGTCGTCGATGAAGCCGAAATCGCGGAGTTCCGTTTCGAAGAGCGTGATCGGATCGCGGTTCGCCATCCAATCCTCGATCTCTTCCTTGGTGCGGTAGCGGTTGCGGTCGCTCTTGGAATGGCCGCGATGACGGTAGGTCTTGGATTCGATCAGCGTCGGCCCCTCGCCCGCGCGCGCGCGCTCGACCGCCTTGAAGGACGCCTCGGCGACCTCGGAGAAGATGTTGCCGTTGACGATGATGCCCGGCATCGAATAGGCGGCCGCGCGCTCTGCGATGTTCTTCACCGCGGTCGAGCGCGCCGTCGAGGTCGACATGCCGTAGCCGTTGTTCTCGCACACGAAGATCACCGGCAGCTTCCAGATCGCCGCCATGTTCAGCGCCTCGTGGAAAGCGCCTTCATTGTTGGCGCCATCGCCAAAGAAGGAGACCACGACCTTGCCGGTCTTCATCATCTTGGACGAGAGCGCGGCACCCACCGCGATCGGAATGCCACCGGCAACGATGCCGTTGGCGCCGAGATTGCCCTTGGCGACATCGGCGATATGCATGGAGCCGCCGCGGCCCTTGCAATAGCCCGTGGTCTTGCCGAAAAACTCCGCGAACATCCGGCTGACCTCGGCGCCCTTGGCGATGCAATGGCCATGGCCGCGATGCGTCGAGGTGATCTGATCATCCGCGGCGAGCGGCATGCAGATGCCCATGGCGCTGGCTTCCTGGCCGATGGACAGGTGCATCGTGCCGTGGATGAGGCCGCGCGTGTAGCACTCTTCCGCGCCCTCTTCGAAGCGGCGGATCAGGTACATCTTGTGAAGCACCTCCCTGAGCTGCTCCGGACTGTACTGGCGATAGACGAAAGGCAGGTTGGCCCGGCTATCCACGACAGCGGCTTTGCTGGCTCCGGCCATGATCAGGCCTCCACGGCGCCGTAAACGAGCTTGTCCTGGCGGGCACGCAGCTCGGCGATCTTCGAGCCCCGCGCGGGCGCCGCGTTGGCATAGGTGATGAGCTCGCCCTTCTTGATGGGCGCAGTCACAGAGCCGCCCTGCAGCAGGCCGCAAGGGACAGCGCGTGCCGCATGAGCTTCCGGCGCCGTCATGATCCAGGCGCGGTAGCAATATTCGCCGATGGCATCGAGCTTGTCGCCGGGCTTCAGATCCTTCTTGGCGACGGCGCAGACCTCGGCCACGGGCTTGGCCAGCGGCACCATGTCGGCCTTACCGTAGAGCACGACACGGGCGCAGGTCAGCGGCACTTCGAGCGAGGTCAGGTGATAGGGGCGATGGAAGGTGAAATACGGGCCCTTGCCCATCTTCAGGTCTTCCATGCGTTCCGAAATGCGCGGATGCGACATGTCGGCGACGACGAAGACGCCCGGCGCCACGCCCTTGCCGATCGAATAGTCGACGACGCCGACCTTCGACAGCACGCCGCCATCCTTCTCGGGCACCAGCACCTTCGACAATTCGCCCAGCGTCGCGGACGGGCCGTGCATGCCCGGCTTGTCGGGGACCAGCCCGGTCGCGTTGGCGATCGCCGCCATCTCGACCATGGTCTTCGAACCATCGACGAATTCGACCAGCATGCGCACATTCATATGCCGGCGCTTCGCCTCCTCCTCATAGTCCGGAGGCGTGGCATCGATGTTGAGCGGGTTGTTCTTGCCCTTGCCGGCGGCAACGATCGGATGGCCCATGGCGGAGACGAACTCGATCAGCTCCATGCAGGAAGACGGCTCGTCGCCGGCGCCCAGCGAATAGGTCACGCCGAGGCGGTCGGCTTCGCTCTTGAGATATGCGCCGATGGTGACGTCGGCCTCGACATTCATCATCACCAGGTGCTTGCCGTGCTCCATGGCACGCAGGCCGATCTCGGCGCCGACCGCCGGAACGCCGGTCGCGTCGATGACGACGTCGATGAGGTCGTTGCCGATAATCAGGCTGGAATCGCTGGTAACGGCGATCTTGCCCGCCTCCATGGCCGACGTCATCGCCGAGGCATTGGAGACCTCGCGCGCATGGCCGGTTTCCTGGAAAGCGATATCGACGGCCTTGCTGGCCGCGGGAAGGTTCAATTCGGAGATGGCACCGATCTCGATGCCGGACATATGGGCGACGCGGGTGACGATGTCGGTGCCCATTTCCCCGGAGCCGATCAGGCCGATGCGGATAGGCTTGCCGGAGTTGGCTCGTTCCTCGAGATCGCGGGCAAGGCCCGTCAACGAAATATTGGACGCCATACCGTGTATTCCTCCCAATTGCATGCTGTTCGGTTGCTTGACCGGTATTGAACATATGTATTTCTGTCAAGACTAATGTCCAGCAATTGGTCATTAGTCGACGCTTTTGGAATGAGCGGGTTGCATGACGAAACCCCTCGAGAGCGACCGCCCTGTGCCGAGCCAAACGCGAGTGCTCGCGGCCGGCTGCCGGTCAAAGCCGCGCGGCAGTCGTTTGCGGACCGCTAAAAAGATATCTAGGCGGGAAATGTTACTGGCAAACGTCGACCCATACGGCGCCGACCAGATCGGCCATGCGCTGCGGCGTGATGCGCACCGCGGCATTGGTGGCGCCGGCGGCGGGAACGACTTCGTCGAAAGACTTGAGTGATAGGTCGCAATAGATCGGCAGCGGCGCCGGCAGGCCGAACGGGCAGACGCCGCCCGGCGGATGGCCGGTGACGGCCAGCACCTCCTCGCCGCCGAGCATGCGCGGCTTGCCGCCCATCCTGTCCTTGAATTTGCGATTGTCGAGCCGGGCGACGCCGCTGGTCACGACCAGCATCGTCTCCTCACCGATGCGCAGGCAGATCGTCTTGGCGATCTGCGCCGGCGTCACACCATGCGCCTCCGCCGCCAGCGCGACAGTCGCCGAGCTTGCCTGGGTGACGATGACTTCCAAGTCCGGTGCGTGCTCGGCAAAGAAGGCGCGAACCGATTCCAAGCTCATGTGAATTCCTCGTCAGGCCTGTCTAGTGTCTCTTTGTTTTTACGCAATTCCGGACGGAAAACCGCTCACACTCCTTCCGGATTGCGCGATCAGCAGCGGTGGCGAATCGCATGATGCAGCCGATCTTGGCAAGAGCCAGCGCCTGCGCTGTGCAGGCACTAAAAAGCCCGCCGGGCGAAATCCCGGCGGGCTCTTCGATGGGCGCTTTTCGCGTCTCTATTGCTGGGTGGGCCGGTTCTCTTCGGCCGGCACTCTAATCAATTCCTCTTCCGGCATCTGCAGCGCCGAAGCGATGCGCCGGAGCTTGGCGGGGTCGGCGTCCTTGCCGTCCTCAATATCGATGATCTCGCCCACGGCGAGGCCGCAGGTCAAAGAGAGTTCCTCGATCGTATATCCCCTCGTTTCGCGAGCGGCTTTCAACGGGTTGAGGCCGGACGCGGCAATAATGTTATTCGAAACAGCGTTTCGTGCGGTGTTGGGCATGGCAACTCCTTGGGATGAAACAGGGTCTGATGAAATGGTGTTGCCTGAGACGGGCGCGAGAATGCTCGTTAACAAATGATTTGCCAAGAGCACCGATGCGGCGTCACGCCATCGTGAAGCGGCGTTTAGGCCGTGCCTCAGGCTTTGCACAATGTAAGGTCGCGCGGCGTTCAATCAAGTTCTTTTGAAGGTCCGAGACCGGATTTGCCGGCAATTGTCGACGTCCCGATTCGTTCGCTTTTCCGTCACCGGCAGCCGACAGACGGCGCCGGAAGTTCTCGGAAGGACCCGATGCCATGAATTTGAAATCATTCGCAATTGTGCTTGGCACAATCTCAAGCGTCATCGGCGCGACGCAAGCATGGGCGGCGGATGCCGCACGTATTCGAGGCACTGTCGTCAGCCTTGTCGGATCGACGCTGACGGTGAAGGACCGTGACGACAAGACCGATGCGATCACGCTTGCCGACGGCTGGAAGATTTCGGGTGTCGCCAAGGCATCGGCAGCCGATATCAAGCAGGGTGATTTTCTCGGCATCGCCTCGATATCCAAGGCCGACGGCGGCATCGGCGCGCTGGAAGTCGTGATCTTTCCCGCCGCTCTGAAGGGTACGGGTGAAGGCGACCGCGACTGGGATTTGCAGCCCAACAGCCGGATGACCAACGGCACGGTCGCCGACGTCACCGAGATCGAGGGCCGCACGGTCACGCTCACCTATGACAACGGCCAGAAGAAGCAGATCGCGATCCCGCAGACCACACCGATCGTGACATTCGCCAGCGCCACGCCGGCGGATCTCACGCCGGGCGTCGCGGTGTTTGTCAACGCCGAGCGCGGTCGCGACGGCAGGCTCGTCGCCAATCGCGTCGTGGTCGGAAATCACGGTGTCGCGCCGCCTATGTGAGGCCAAGCGGCCGCACCCTCGGATTCGAAAGATCGCGCAATCTTCACCCCTCAGGGCGGGCGCGGCGCAAGAGGCCCTCTCAGAAACAGTCCAGAAACAAAAATCTACATTTGGGAAAAATTGTCGAAAAAAACCAGGAGGATAGTCTTTTTCGCGAGGCATAGGTCACCGATTTGCTTCGGTGGATCTCGGAACGCCCGCGTAAAAAGGAAACGAAGTCATGAAGAAGTCCCTCCTCTCCGCGCTCGGGCTGGCTCTGGCTCTGGCGTTCACCATGCCGATCCTCGGCGCCACCAGCGCCGACGCGGCTACGATGAAGAAACACCATCACTATCGTCATCACCACAGGCATCATCACCGCCATCACCGCCATCACCGCCATCACTACCATCGTCACCACACGAAGATGGCTCCGAAGAAGTACTGATCCTTCGCTTTTTGCCGATGGGAAGGCAGGCCTTCGCCGCCAAAGCGGACCGGCCTTCCCATCGGATCTTCCCCTTAAGCGCCGATCATGTCGAACCGCGCTTCGGAATGTAGGTGATGACGCCTGCGCTGATCTGCCGGCCAGAGACCGCTAGTGCCAGCGGTGGCTTGACACTTCGCCATCCGGCCCTCGTTGCCGCTTCGCCCTGAAGCTCTGCTATCTGCCAAACCCCACCGCCCTGACGCGCTCTATAAAGAACGATGTTATGGCGGAAGATCGTGGACCGCGGTTCGTGACGCTGACCGACAAGCTGGCGGCCGAGTGAGCCGCTTCTATGCTATGGCGCTGAAGGTCGATCCGAAGAGCCGGCTCAAGCTTGCGAACTGATCGCCTGTAGCCATGTGGCATGGAAATGGCGGCTGTCGAGACGGCCGCCATTTCTGTTTCAAATCCCGCCGATCGATCAGCGCCGGCTGATCAAAAGGCCGGCAAGCAGCCCGGCCACGACGAGGCCAACGGCGGCAGCCGTCGCCGGATGGTCGCGCGCCGTACGCTCGATCGCCCTGCCCCTGCGCCTTATTGCCGGCAACGCCTCTTGGAGGCGTTCGGCAAGTTGCGAATAATAGTCGGACGCCGCCTCGCGGCTATCCTCGTAATAGGCGTCTCCGCGCCTGGCCAAAACTTTCTTGAGATCGTGCAATTGCCGCGAAAGCGCCGCGACCTGCTTGTCGATATCAACGTCGGAGAGGTCCGAGAACGATGCCATGCCTGTTGTCCTTCTCTTCGAGAAGGCCTAACGCACGGACGGCGAGCCAGTTCCTGCGGGCCGACCGCGCGGCGTCAAGTCGATGACGACCCGTTCAACGAACCTGGTCGAGCAGGCGCTTGCATTCCAGAAGATCGAACAGCGCCTCCTGCAGCAAGGCGCGATTGTCACGCGACAATTTCGAAGAGTCGGGTTGAACCGGACCTTCGTCGTCGCTCTTGCCGAGGCCGAAGAAACGGCGGCTGGGCTTCACCTTCGGCTGGCCGACCAGCGCGTCGTCGTCGCCGCGCGGCTGCGCGGCCGCAGTCAGCGGCACCTGCTCGGCCTGGCGGCGCTGGGCGATCGCCTCCACGGCGGCCATGTCGCCACTGCCGATCGCGACCAGAAAATGGTTGCCGTTCTCGCGCAACAGCTTCTGCACGCCTTTGATCGTATAGCCCTGATCGTAGAGCATATGCCTAATGCCCTTGATCAGCTCGACGTCTTGCGGCCGGTAGTAGCGCCGGCCGCCACCGCGCTTCATCGGCTTGATCTGGGTGAAGCGCGTCTCCCAGAAACGCAGCACGTGCTGCGGCAGATCGAGGTCTTCCGCGACTTCGCTGATGGTGCGGAAAGCATCGGGGCTCTTGTCCATGGGCCAATCCTCCACACTGGACCACGATCCGGGCATGATGCCGAATCGCGCCTTATTTCAGCGATTTATGGAACGATATTCAAGCCCGGCTTCAAAACCGCCGGCAGTTTTCAACCGTATTCGCCAGCAAATTATTTGCCGCCCTTACCCTTGCTGTTCTGGTGCGAACGCAGGATCCGGTTCTTGAGCACATTCGACGATTTGAACGTCATCACCCGGCGCGGCAGGATGGGTACTTCCTCGCCCGTCTTGGGGTTGCGGCCGATACGCTCGTTCTTGGAACGGACGTGGAAGGTGGCGAAGGAAGACAGCTTCACCGTCTCGCCGCGGACGATGGCTTCGCAGATCTCATCCAGGACGGCCTCGACGAGCTCCGCCGATTCAGTTCGCGACAAGCCGACCTTCCGGTAAACGGCCTCAGCTAGGTCGGCACGCGTAAGTGTCTTTCCCCCCATGCGACCGTCCCATCTGCTCGCAAAACGTAAATCGATACAGGCAAAGGCAGAGCCTAAGTAATTGATCCGGCAAGGTCAAGAACCGAACCGGCGAGTTCGGCACTTACCAGCGGAGCAGTACCGCGCCCCAGGTGAAGCCTCCACCCATCGCCTCGAGAAGCACGAGGTCGCCCTTCTTGATGCGGCCGTCGGCGACGGCCACCGAGAGTGCGAGCGGCACCGAGGCAGCCGAGGTGTTACCGTGCAAATCGACGGTGACCACCACTTTCTCTTCGGCAATCCCGAGCTTCTTGGCGGAAGCGTCAATAATCCGTTTATTGGCCTGATGCGGCACGAACCAGTCGAGGTCCTCGGCCGTTATGCCGGCCTCGCCAAAGGTCGCCTCGATGACATCGGTGATCATGCCGACGGCATGCTTGAACACTTCACGGCCTTCCATCCTGAGATGACCGACGGTTCCCGTGGTCGAAGGGCCGCCGTCGACGAAGAGCTTGTCCTTGTGCACGCCGTCCGAGCGCAGACTCGCCGCCAAAACGCCGCGATCGGTGATCGCGCCGGCGCCGTCTTCCGCTTCGAGTACCAGCGCGCCGGCGCCATCGCCGAACAGCACGCAGGTCGAGCGGTCGCTCCAGTCGAGGATGCGCGAAAATGTTTCCGAGCCGATCACCAGGACGCGTTTGGCCAGGCCGCCACGGATATAAAGATCGGCGGTGGCAACGGCGTAGACGAAGCCCGAGCACACGGCCTGCATGTCGAAGGCAAAGCCGTGATGCATGCCGAGCCGGTTCTGGATTTCGACAGCCGTCGCCGGGAACGTGTTGTTGGGCGTCGAGGTCGCCAGGATGATGAGGTCGATGTCGGCGGGCGTCATGCCGGCGCTGTCGAGCGCGGCGCGCGCCGCCGCCTCTCCGAGCGAGGCTGTCGTCTCGTCGTCGGCCGCGACGTGGCGCTGGCGAATGCCGGTGCGCTGGACGATCCACTCGTCGGAGGTCTCAACCATGCCTTCGAAGTCGGCATTCTTCATGATGCGGCGGGGCAGCGCGGCACCGTTGCCGCGCACGACTGATCTGATCAAGGCTCTTTCCTATTCCTCGGCGTCGGCGACGACGCCGGATTTCCTGTTTGCCTGCGCAGTCGGGTTGCGCGCATGGAACAGATCGAGGTCGGCCTCGATCCGGTCAAGCAGATTGTTGCGCACCATATCGTAGCCGAGCTCGATGGCAGCCGCGAAGCCATCCGAATCGGCGCCGCCATGGCTCTTCACCACGATACCGTTCAATCCCAAGAAGACGCCGCCATTGGAGCGACCGACATCCATCTTTTCGCGCAGCCTGTCGAAGGCGCCTTTGGCAAAGACATAGCCGATCTTGGCCATGAGCGTGCGGCTCATGGCGGCGCGCAGATAACCGGCGATCTGCCTTGCGGTGCCCTCGGCCGTCTTGAGCGCGATGTTGCCGGCAAAGCCTTCGGTGACCACCACGTCGACCGTGCCCTTGCCGATGTCGTCGCCCTCGACGAAGCCACGATAATTCATCGAGGCCATGTTGGCCTCGCGCAGCATGCGGCCGGCTTCCTTGACTTCTTCCTGGCCCTTGATCTCCTCGACGCCGACATTAAGCAGGCCGACGCTCGGGCGTTCGATGCCGAACACCGAGCGCGCCATGCCGGTGCCCAGAATGGCGAAATCGATAAGCTGATGCGCATCGGCGCCGATGGTGGCGCCGACATCGAGCACGACGCTTTCGCCGCGCGTCGTGGGCCAGAGCGCCGCGATCGCAGGGCGGTCGATGGTGGCCATGGTGCGCAGGCAGAATTTCGACATCGCCATCAGCGCGCCGGTGTTGCCGGCCGAGATGCAGGCCTGCGCGCCGCCGTTCTTGACCGCCTCGACGGCCTTCCACATCGACGACTTCCAGCGGCCGTGGCGCAAGGCTTGGCTCGGCTTGTCGTCCATGCGCACGGCGACCTCGCAATGGACGAACTCGCTCACCTCGCCCAGTTTCGGAAACTTGGCGAGCTCGGGTCGCACCACGTCTTCGCGGCCGTAGATGACGAAGCGGATGTCAGGACGGCGGATGGCGACGGTCATCAGAGCCGGGATGATCACGCTCGGTCCGTGATCGCCGCCCATGGCATCGATGGAAATCCTGATCACGTAGTATTTTTCTCACGGTTTGCCTGGCTTGCATCGGACGCCTGCCAAGGTAAGGGGGCTCGCGAAGGTTCGGCGAAAATAGCGGTTTTGCGCCTGCGCACAACCAACTTTTCCAAAAGCCGGGTCACTCTGAGGATTTTCCAAGCAGCGAACGCAGCTTTTTCTGGAATTCGCTTTCCTCAGCCTGGTCGCCACCGGCGGCGTCCAGCGAGGCTCCAGACTTGCGCGGATAAGGGTCGATCGCCAAGCCGAAAAACTGTTCGGCCAGCGCGCCGACGTCGATGGTGTCGCCGGAAAATGTCTCCGGACTGTCCGGTCCGTCGGCGTCGAGGATGATCTCGCCTCCGACTTCGAAACCCTCGCGCCCAAGTTTCGACTGCTCGGGCAGAAACAGCGCCTCGACAGGCTCGTCGATATGCGCGGTCACCGGATCCAGGGTGACGATGCAGGCTTGCGTGATGTCGGCCTCGACGCGACCGGTGACCTTGACGCCATTGCGCTTCCAGGAGGCCACGAGCAATTCGGCGCGATAGCTTTCAACCGAAAGCAGGTCGTATTCGGCGGCAAGCGCTTCACGCTGGCGCTCATCGGCCTCGACTAGGACAGGCAAGCCCCTTTGCGGCAGCCGCGCGACATTGGCGACAAACGATACCGGGCTGCGCAATTCGGCGTCTTTCATCACGGCCTCCTTCACGCGACGCCGGCGGCCGGGAACGCGGCAATGCCGGCTGTGATCGATTCGGTCGGCTGCGCGGCAAGCTTCTGCGAGGCCTCGCACACATAGTCCGCCAGCAGCGGCGCCTGCGGCCAGGAACCGGCGTCCGGCCTGACGTTGCGAGCGAGCGCCGCCGCAAGGGCCACCCGATCGTCCTGCCTGAGCGCGTCGTCATAAGCGGCCGTGCGGCCGTAAAACATCTTTGCCAGCTTCTTCATGCGTTTGGGCACGCCGACATCGCTGATGCCGAGTTCGCGCAGCGAATGCTCGACATCGAGGAAGAATTCGTCGATCAGTACTTGCGCGACCTCGGCGGCCACACCTTGCTCGCCATGCAGCCGATGCTGGACGAGATACATATGCAGCGACAGCATTTCGAAGCGGCCGAGCGGCGTATCCGGCACATTCCAGTCGGAATAAAGAACGGTTTGCCGCGCCGCCGCCACGATTTGTGCGTAGAGCGCGTCGGTGATAGCGCGGTTGGCATTGCGTTCGCGGCCAAAAAGGCGCTGGAACATTGAGGGCGGTCTCCCGGGGACCTGTTGTTTAATTTGGCCTTGTTGCATCGGCATCGAAGCTGGTTTACCGGTTTTGCGGCCCAGCGCA
The DNA here is from genome assembly GCF_020164955.1 of Mesorhizobium sp. CA8. Classification (GTDB taxonomy): domain Bacteria; phylum Pseudomonadota; class Alphaproteobacteria; order Rhizobiales; family Rhizobiaceae; genus Mesorhizobium. The sequence continues at coordinate 39,743 of NZ_JAIUHG010000001.1, read as the reverse complement.
AGTTGCGGGGATGTGATGGAGAATTGTTGTTGGGTGCGCTGAAATTCAAGTCGTTCTTTGCGCCCGCCCCGATGGGCGTGGCCTCGCTGCTGGTCGTGGTATCAGCGCTTTCCGCCTGCAATTCGTCCAAGATGTTCGGCGATCTCCATCCAAGCGAGACGCTGACGAAAGGCTACGTCATCGACCAGCAGGCGATCGATTCGGTGCCGGTCGGGTCGAGCCGCGAGCAGGTGCTTTTGGCGCTGGGCACGCCGTCGACGACGGCGACCTTCGATAACGAGGCCTTTTACTACATTTCGCAAACGCGCAAGCGCTACGTCGCCTTCGACAATCCCCACATCGTCGACCAGCATGTGCTGGCGGTCTATTTCGGCGCCGACGGCCGTGTCACCCAGATCGCCAATTACGGTCTCAAGGACGGCAAGGTCTTCGACTTCATCTCGAGGACCACGCCGACCGGCGGCAAGGACCAGAACTTCCTCAGCCAGATCATCAACGGCGCCAGCAAGCTGGCGCCCGGCATCCCCGGCGGCGGTGGCGGCGGCACGCCCTGAGTTCGTTCGCCCGGCAACCTGACTGAACGAAAGACCCTCGATCGACGGTCTTTCGTTGCCTGCCGGCGACCGGCCGACTGCGCTTGCCTATGCCCGCATAGCCACGTATGACGCTTTGGCGATTTCCGGGGGGCTGGATATGAGCAACGACGATCGTACTATAACGCAGGGCTGGATGGCGACCGGCACGCCTGACCAACAGACGGTGACGCCGGACTGGCTCGCCATCGATGCGCCGCCGATCGAGGGCGTCACATTCAAGGAAATCAGGTCCGTCGCGACTTCCAACGGCTACCTGACCGAGATCTTTCGCGAGGAATGGGCTCTCGATCAGTCGCCGGTCGGGCAAGTTTTCCAACGCACGCTGTATCCGGGCGCGGTGACGGGCTGGCACGCACATGCGGTGACCCTCGATCGCCTGTTCTGCTGCGCCGGCAGCGTGCGAATATCGCTTTTCGACGGACGCAAGGCCTCGCCCAGTTTTGGCACGGTCTGGCATAAGATCGTCGGCGCCCTGCGACCGGCAATCGTCACCATTCCGCCTGGCGTCTGGCACGGTGTGGTCGCGCTCGGACCGGAGACGGCGTTGCTGCTCAACCTCGTCGACAAGGCTTACGCCTATGACGCTCCCGACCATTGGCGCCTGCCGCCGGACACAGAGCAGATCCCCTACAAGCTGGTGTAGCGTGGAACCGGCCGGCCCCCTCACGCCAACCGGAAGGCTCAAGCCGCTGGTCTCGGTCGTGATAGCGACGCACAATCGTCCGGCGGTGCTGCATCAAGCCCTGAAGAGCCTCATTGGCCAGACTCTGCAGGACTGGGAAGCCATCGTCATTGGCGACGCGTGCCGGCCGGACACCGCGACCACAGTCGCTGCTTTCGGCGATGCCCGCATATCCTATATCGATCTTTCCGTGAATTTCGGCGAGCAATCGGGGCCGAACAATATCGGCTTTGCCAGAGCACGCGGCCGTTTCGTCGCCATATTGAACCATGACGACCTCTGGTTTCCCGACCATCTGACGTCCATGTGCGGCTGGATCGACGCCACCGGTGCCGATGTAGTGATCGCCCGAGGTGCAGTCATCGAGTCGTCTGCCAGCAAAGGCTCCAGGCATATGATCCTCGGGATGGGGCGGAACGGCTTCTATGACCCCGTCACCACAGTCGGATTCGGCTCCGCGCAAATGATCCGGCGGACGTCGCTGCCGAGGCTTGGGCCATGGCGCCCCGCCAGCCAATGCGTTTGCGAGAGTTCCCAGGACTGGCTGTTCCGTGCCTGGCGCAAGGGTGCGGTGATTGCGACAATGCCCCATCTGACCGTGCTCATGCTGCATTCGGGCAAGCGCGAAGGCAGCTATGCGCGAGATACGGCACGCGAGCAGAAAGAACTGATGGACGCGATGAATGCGCCAGACGCGTTGCGCGTCAGGATTCTCGGCAACGCCGGGGAACCGGTTCCCCTCAAGCGCTCCCGCTACCTTAAACGCAGGCTTCTGGCCATGTTTGGCATACATCCGCGGGCGCGTTCCTTCCGCCACCAATATCGCCGCGGCGCGTTCATTGCCATGCTGCGCCAGACACGCGGCTTACCGCCAATGCCCGAGCGAGAACCGGACGCCGACGCGTTGCTGGCCCGCTATCGTCATAGCAGCGAAAGGTCCGAAGTCAGCTGAGTGCCCCACCGGCACGCTGAATGCATGACGTCACGCCGAAAAACAAAGCCCGCGGGATCGCTCCCGCGGGCTTTGTGCTGGAATAGCTGCAATCAGCCGTGCGCGAGTACGGCGAGCAGAAGCAGCGCGACGATGTTGGTGATCTTGATTGCCGGGTTGACGGCCGGACCGGCGGTGTCCTTGTAGGGGTCGCCGACGGTGTCGCCGGTGACCGAGGCCTTGTGAGCCTCCGAGCCTTTCAGGTGCTTGACGCCGTTCTTGTCGGTGAAACCGTCCTCGAACGACTTCTTGGCGTTGTCCCAGGCGCCGCCGCCGGAGGTCATCGAGATGGCGACGAAAAGACCGTTGACGATGACGCCGAGCAGCGAGGCGCCGAGCGCCGCGAAGGCCGAGGCCTTCGAGCCCGAGATCAGGAGCACGCCGAAATAGACGACGAGCGGCGCGAGCACCGGCAGCAGCGACGGGATGATCATTTCTCGGATCGCCGCCCTGGTCAGGATATCGACGGCGCGCGCGTAGTTCGGCTTGGAGGTGCCGGCCATGATGCCCTTGTCCTCGCGGAACTGCTTGCGCACTTCCTCGACGATGGAGCCGGCGGCGCGGCCGACGGCGGTCATGGCGATGCCGCCGAACAGATAGGGGATCAGGCCGCCGAAGATCAGGCCGGCGACGACATACGGGTTGGAGAGGTCAAAGGAGATCTCGCCCATGCCCTGGAAATAGGGATATTTGTCGCCATTGGCGGCAAAGAACCGGATATCGTTCGAGTAGGCCGCGAACAGCACCAGGGCGCCAAGGCCGGCCGAGCCGATGGCATAGCCCTTGGTGACGGCCTTGGTGGTGTTGCCTACTGCGTCGAGCGCATCGGTCGAGTGGCGCACTTCCTTGGGCAGGCCGGCCATTTCGGCGATGCCGCCGGCATTGTCGGTGACCGGGCCGAAAGCGTCGAGCGCCACGATCATGCCGGCAAGGCCGAGCATGGTGGTGACGGCGATCGCGGTGCCGAAGAGACCGCCGAGCTGGTAGGTGGCGATGATGCCGCCGACGATGACGATGGCCGGCAGCGCCGTCGATTCCAGCGAGACCGCGAGGCCCTGGATGACGTTGGTGCCGTGGCCGGTCACCGACGCCTGGGCGATCGAGTTCACCGGACGCTTGTTGGTGCCGGTGTAGTATTCGGTGATCACCACGATCAAACCGGTGACCAGCAGGCCGATCAGGCCGCAGATGAACAGGTTCTTGCCGATGACGGCGATGCCCCCGACGGTGCCGACCTCGCCCCAGCCGACCGTGGCGGAGGTGGCGGCGGCGAGACCGATGATCGACAGCAGACCGGTGACGATCAGGCCCTTGTAGAGCGCTCCCATAATCGAGCCGTTGGAACCAAGCTTGACGAAGAAAGTGCCGACGATCGAGGTCAGGATGCAGGCGCCGCAGATGGCGAGCGGATAGAGCATAGCCGCACCCAGCGCGGCTGTGCCGCCGAAGAAAATGGCGGCCAGAACCATAGTGGCGACGACGGTCACCGCATAGGTTTCAAAAAGGTCCGCAGCCATGCCGGCGCAGTCGCCGACATTATCGCCGACATTGTCGGCGATGGTGGCGGGGTTGCGTGGGTCATCCTCGGGAATGCCGGCCTCGACCTTGCCGACGAGGTCGCCGCCGACATCCGCACCCTTGGTGAAGATGCCGCCGCCGAGACGGGCGAAGATCGAGATCAGCGATGCGCCGAAGCCGAGCGAGACCAGCGAATCGATGACCACGCGGTCGTTCGGCTGCAGGCCCATCGGGCCGGTCAGGATGGCGTAGTAGATCGAGACGCCGAGCAGAGCCAGGCCCGCGACCAGAAGGCCGGTGATGGCGCCGGACTTGAAGGCGATGTCGAGACCGGCGGCGAGGCTGTTGGACGCGGCCTGCGCGGTCCGCACGTTGGCGCGCACCGAGACATGCATGCCGATGAAGCCGGCGGCGCCCGAAAGCACGGCGCCGATCAGGAAGCCGATCGCGGAGGTAATCGAGAGCAGCCACCAGGCAAGCAGAAGCACGACGATGCCGACGACGGCGATGGTGGTGTATTGGCGCGCCAGATAGGCCTGCGCGCCTTCGCGGATGGCCGCGGAGATTTCCTGCATGCGCTGATTGCCCTGATCGGACGCAAGGACCGAACGTGTCGCCCAGATGGCGTACAGAACTGACAGCAAGCCGCAGGCGATGACGGCGGTAATGATGGTCATTGCCGGATTTTCCTCGATTGTTGGCCCAAAAGAACCCCTCCCTGGGCCGTTGGACGGAGACGGATGCCGCGCACGGATTCCACCCCTTGGCTGGGGTGTATGCGAAACAGGGCTCGGAACGTCAAGATATTGTTCGGTTTTTGCCCGGCTTTCGCCCAAAAGAAGCGGGCAGTAAACGTTGTGCCAGCGCGAGCCCGGAATTAGATCGATTGAAATGACGTTGGGGCACCTTCGCCCAATCCGCAGACGTAGCGTTATTCCGCCCCCTGCCCCATGCGTCGCGCGGCGTAGCGTTCGACCGCCGAGAGACCGTCATAGATCAGCACGGCAAGTGCGGCGACGATCAGGCCGCCCTGCAGCACGAAGGCAAGGTTGTTCGAGATCAGGCCGGCGATGATCACCTCGCCCAGCGTCTTGGCGGCTACCGTCGATCCGATGGTTGCCGTGGCGAGGCTTATGACCACCGAGAGCCGGATGCCGCCGAGGATCACCGGGGCGCTCAGTGGCAGTTCGACCTTCATCAGTCGTTGCCAGCCGGTCATGCCTGCACCCCGCGCCGCTTCCATAACGTTGCCGGGCAATGTGGTGAGCGCCGTCAGCGCATTCTCGAAGATCGGCAGCAGCCCATAGAGGAAGAGCGCGATCAGCGTCGGCTTCTCGCCGAAACCCACGGCCGGCACGGCAAGCGCCAGCACGGCAACGGGCGGGAAAGTCTGGCCGATATTGACCAGGCTGCGCGACAAGGGCAGGAACTCGGCGCCGGCCGGTCTGGTGACCAGGATGGCTAAAGCCACCGCGACGATCGTCGCCGCCACCGTGGCCATCAGCACGATCCGCAGATGCTGCAGGGTCAGCGTCAGCAGGCTGCCCTGGTTGTAGATCGCCGGCGCGCCATTCTCCGTCAGCGGTTTCAGCAGCGGCTCGAACCAGTTCGGGCTGGTGATGAAGACCACTAGCAGCACCAACACGGCCAGCCTCAGCAGCGCGGGCAGCCAGGCTTTCATTGCGGCCTCGCCGCCCGTTTCACCAGGCCTTCGACGGTGACGCGGCCAATGAGCTTGCCATCGGCGTCCTTCACCGGCAGTGCGGGGCGACCCGACCACAAGAGCTCGGCCAGCGCGTCGCGCTGCGTGGCGCCACCGGGGATCGCCTCGCCTTCGGCGCCGCCCGGCTCCACGGCATCGCGCACAGGCCCCAGCGACAGCAGCCGGAACGGCCTTTCGCTAGCGCCCACCAACGTCTCGACGAAGCCATTCGCAGGCCTCGCCAGAATCTCCGCCGGTTTTGCGTATTGCACCAGCTTGCCCGCATCCATGACGGCTATTTTGTCGCCCAGATGCACCGCTTCTTCCATATCGTGGGTGACTAGGATGATGGTCGTGCCGAAGCGTTTCTGGATCGCCAGCAGATCCTCCTGCGCCTTGGTGCGGATGATCGGGTCAAGCGCGCCGAAGGGCTCATCCATCAAAAGCACGTTCGGCTCGGCGGCCAAAGCGCGGGCAACGCCGACGCGCTGCTGCTGGCCGCCGGAAAGCTCATGCGGGTAGCGCGGCCCGTAAGCCTGCGGGTCGAGCTGGTAGAGCGTCATCAACTCGTCGACGCGCGCCTTGATGCGGTCTCGGTCCCAACCGAGCAGCAGTGGCACGGTGGCGATGTTCTGCGCTACCGTGCGGTGTGGGAACAGGCCATGCCCCTGGATGGCGTAGCCGATGCTGCGGCGCAGCTGATAGCCGGGAACCGAGCGGTTGTCGGCGCCGTCGAGCTTGACGACGCCGGAGCTCGGCTCGACCAGCCGGTTGATCATCCTGAGCAGCGTCGTCTTGCCGGATCCCGACGTGCCGACGATGGTCGCGATGGTTCGGGGCTCGATGACCATTGAAACATCATCGACCACCGTCGTGCTGTCATAGCGCTTAGTGATACATTCGATCTCGATCATGCCGTTTCGACCCTGCGCTTGGTGGCTGTCATCTCGATGACCGCGTCGAGGATGATCGCCGCAGCAAAGGCCAGCGCCACGGTGGGCAGCGCGCCGAGCAGCACCAGATCCATCGCCGTCTGGCCGACACCTTGGAAAACGAACACGCCGAAGCCGCCGCCGCCGATCAGCGCGGCAATGGTGGCAAGCCCGATATTCTGCACCAGCACGATGCGGATGCCGGTCAGGATCACCGGAAAGGCGAGCGGAAACTCGACATCGAAGAGGCGCTGGCGGTCGGTCATGCCCATGCCGCGCGCGGCGTCGTTGGCCGCGCGGGGTACACCAGCCAGCCCGACAACAGTATTGGCCACGACCGGCAGCAGCGAATAAAGGAAAAGCGCGACGAAGGCGGGCGCGGTGCCGATGCCCCTGATGCCGATCGTGGCGGCGCCCGGCACATGCAGGGCGAGCCAGCCGAGCGGCGCGATCAGCAAACCGAAGAGCGCGATCGACGGAATGGTCTGGATGATGTTGAGCACATTGAGCACCCCTGCCCGCAGCCTCTCGACGCGATGGCACAAGATGCCGAGCGGAATGCCGACGATCACCGCGCCTGCCAGCGAGCCGAGCGCCAGCGTGACGTGCTTGGAAGCTTCGGCCCAGAAACTGTCGGCGCGGCTGGCGTATTCCTTGAGGATGGAAAGACTATCCCAACGTCCCGAAACGAGCAACGCGGCAATGGCTAAAGCGGCCAGCACGAGCACGCCGACGCGCGCCCAGGGCGACAGGTTGAGCAGGGTCAACACGTCCGCGAGAAGCAAGGTAAAGGCAAAGATCAGCAGCCAGAAACCGGAGGCCGGCGAGACGCGGGCGAAGGTGTTGCCGGCGGACGTCAGAAAACCGCCGGCAACACCGATCAGGATCGTAAGCGCGACCAGCGCCGCGCCGCTGGCCGCCAGCCTGAGGAAGAGCGGCGTCCTCAGCAGAGCGACGACGGCGGCGGCGATCACTATCGCCAGCAACAGCATGCCAGGCGCGGGCGGCAGCGCTTCGAGGATCGAACGCGCCTGGCCCGGCACGATGCGGTTGGCCCGGAACGTCGCGAACGGGGCGAGGAACGCGGCATAGGCCACGATCGCGGCAATGACGACGCCGAGCTTGTCGAGGCGCAGGGTCATCGACCCCCCGCCGAATAACGAAGTAGAGACCTCGCAACCGTTGCGTCCTTAAAGATTGGCGAAAGCCTACGCGACATCCAATCTACAGGCCGCACCTGTCCAACCCGCACTTGTGCTGCGATCTACTTCAAGAAACCGTTCTTCTTGAGGAAATCCTCCGCCACGCCCTTGGCAGGCTCACCACCTAGTTGCACGCGGCCGTTGAGCTGCTGCAGCGTGGCAAGGTCGAGCTTGGCGAAGACCGGCTTCAGCAGCGTCTCGATCTCGGGATGTTCCTTCAGCACCTTCTCGCGGATGATCGGCGCGGGCTGGTAGACGGGCTGCACGTTCTTGTCGTCTTCGAGCGCGACGAGGCCGGAGGGCTGGATGCCGCCATCGGTACCATAGACCATGGCGGCGTTGGCTCCGTTCGTCTGGTTGGCGGCTGCCGCGATGGTCGCCGCGGTGTCGCCGCCGGAAAGCGTAATCAGCTGGTCGGGCTTCAACTTGAAGCCATAGGTGGTCTGGAAGGCCGGAAGGGCCGCCGCCGAATTGACGAACTCGGCGGAAGCCGCAAGCACCACCTTGCCACCGCCGGTGACATATTTGCCGAAGTCCGTCAGGGTGACGAGCTTGTTCTCGTCGGCCACTTCCTTGCGCAGCGCGATCGCCCAGGTGTTGTTGGCCGGCGATGGCGACAGCCAGACGATTTTGTTCGCGTCATAGTCGAGTTTCTTGGCGGTTTCGTAAGCCTTGGCGGCATCCTTCCAGACCGGATCGTCGGCCTTTTGGAAGAAGAAGGCGGCATTGCCGGTGTATTCGGGATAGATGTCGATCTCGCCGGCGGTGATCGCCTTGCGCACCACTGGGGTCGCGCCGAGCTGGATGCGGTCGGTCGTCTTGATGTTGTTGGCGTTGAGGACCAGCTGGATGATGTTGCCCAGCACCCCACCCTCGGTATCGATCTTCGAGGAGACGACCACCTGGGCACTTGCCGAGGCCGTGGCAATGCCGAGCGCGATCGCTGCTACGGCGAGCTTTCGGATTGAAAACATTGTGAAAATCCCTTGCTGTGAACCGAGTATCGGGAGGGCGCATGTGAGCATGGCCATGACGGCCAGTCGGGGTATACGGTTTCATAACTGAGGGGATCAGCGCAATATCTTTGTTCCCCGCGCCAGGGAAGCGCGGCAGGCAGTCCCGACAGCGTAATGTCAGTTGGCGGTGCGCAAGCCCGTCAGCTCCAACGTCCCGAGCGCCAGGAAGCAGAGCGCCACGACCGGGAAGACGATCCAGTTCAGCATGGTCCAGCCCCAGGCGTTGTAGATCGCGCCCGACATCAGCGAGGCAAAGGCGACGGAGCCGAACAGGGCAAAGTCGTGGAAACCCTGGACCTTGCTCTTCTCGGAAGGCCGGTAGCTGGCGGCGACCATTGCGGTTGCGCCGATGAAAGCGAAATTCCAGCCGAGCCCGAGCAGGATCAGCGCTGTCCAGAACTGCCACAGCGCCAGGCCGGAAAGCGCCACGGCGCCGCAGCCGATCAATAGGACAAGGCCAGTGGCGACGATGCGCTCGGCGCCGAAGCGATGGATCAGCGTACCGGTGAAGAAGCTCGGTCCGAACATAGCCATGACATGCCAGGAAATGCCAAGCGTGGCATTGTCCTCCGACAAGCCGCAGCCGACCATCGCGAGCGGCGCGCCGGTCATGACGAAGCTCATCAGCGCGTAGCTGCCGACGGTGCAGAACAACGCGGCGACAAAGCGCGGCTGGGTGACGATCTCGATCAGCGGGCGGGCATCGCTTGTGGCGGCTTCGGTCACGGCGTTCGCATGTGCGGAAACCCGCAGGAACGACAGGATGAGCGCGCCAGCCGCCGCCAACGGCAGGATCGAGGCGAAGGATCCCGCGAACATCACCGGGGCCAGCCATTCGCGCGTGTAGATGACGATCTGCGGCCCGAGAATTGCGGTGATGATGCCGCCGGCCAGCACGAAGGAGATGGCGCGCGCCTTGAACTCCGGCGGCGCATTGTCGGCGGCCGCGAAGCGGAACTGCTGGACGAAAGCGCCGCCGACGCCAATGACGCAGAGGCCGAAGGCGAATAGCCAGAAGCTTGCCTGGAAGAGCGCAAGCGTCGCGACCAGGCCACCAAGCGCGGTGACGACAGTGCCTGTCATGAAGCCGCCGCGATGGCCGAGCCGGCGGATGATGGAAGCGGCCGGCAAGGCTCCCAGCGCCACGCCGATATTGAAACCGGTGACCGGCGCCGTCGCGAGCGACTTGTCTGGGCCGAGCAGATATTGCCCGGCGAGCGCGCCGAGGGAAATGGCGATCGGCGCGGCCGAACCGACGATCGCCTGCGCTGCGGCAAGCAGCACGGCCGTGCGACGCCCTTCCCTGCCGGTCTCGGCGACCGCGGCCGTTGCGATCGTCACGAAGCGTCCTTGCCGCGTCCCTCGCCGCGAACCCGGCGCGAGACGCGATCCAGCACTGCGTTCACCAGCTTCGGCTCGTCTTCCTCGTAAAATGCCTTGGCGATGTCGACATATTCGGAGACGATCACGGCCACCGGCACGTCCTCGCGCTTCATCAATTCATAGACGCCAGCGCGCAGGATGGCGCGCAGCGTCGAATCCAGCCGCGACAGCGGCCAGTCCTCGGTGAGCGCCTGGCGGATGACGGGATCGATGGTCTTCTGGTTTTCGACGACGCCGGTCAGGATGGCGCGGAACCATTGCGCGTCGGCCTCGCGATAGAGCGCGCCGTCGACTTCCTTGCCGAGGCGGAAGGCTTCGTATTCGGCCGTGATCTCGAAGACGCCGCTGCCGGCCACATCCATCTGATAGAGCGCCTGGACGGCGGCAAGACGGGCGGCACCGCGCTTGTTGGCGTGGCGCACCGCACCGGTCGAGGCGGGATCGGTCACGATTGGGCTCCGAATTTCTCTTTAAGCGCGATCATGGTCAGCGCCGCGCGCGCCGCGAAGCCGCCCTTGTCGCCTTCCGTCTTCCGCGCGCGCGCCCATGCCTGCGCGTCGTTCTCGGTCGTCAGGATGCCGTTGCCGATCGCGATCGCCTCCTGCACCGAAAGGTCCATCAGCGCACGGCTCGATTCATTGGCGACGATGTCGAAATGATAGGTGTCACCACGGACGACGGTGCCGAGCGCAACAAAACCGTCATAATGCGTGCCGCCTTCGGCCGCTCCATCGAGCGCGAAGGTGATGACGGCCGGTATTTCGAGCGAGCCGGGAACCGTGACGACGTCATAGGTGGCGCCGGCCTCCTCGAGCGCGCCGGTCGCGCCGTCGAGCAGCGCGTCGGCGAGATCGTCGTGAAAGCGCGCTTCGACAATGAGCAGATGCGCCTTCGCCTTCGGGCGAATGAACGCTTTGCCGTGTTGGGATGTGCCAGCCATAAAAGTCTCCGGGGGGTTGCCGGTGACTTAGGCCGAAGCCGTGTTGACCGCAAGCGGAAGATGCTGCGGCGCGACGTTCTGTGACTTATTCAGGCCGACGCGTTGCGAGATCCGCGCGATCCACCAGGCTTTTGACCCAAGCCTCGACTTCCCGGTGTTTTATCACTCTGCCGGCATCGACATCCGCCAACGCGTCGAGAGTCATCTGCCGGCGCTCGACGGTCTCTTCAGCTCCTTTGGGATTCATCAAAGCCCCTCTTTCGCTGCCTCCGCCAGGCGCGCTGCGTAACGCGCCATGGTGTCGATCTCGATGTTGACGCGGTCGCCGGCCTGGCGCTCGCCCCAGGTGGTGACGCTCAGCGAATGATGGATGAGAAGCACGTCGAAGCGGGTGCCTTCGACCTTGTTGACGGTAAGCGAGGTGCCATCGAGGGCCACCGACCCTTTCGGCGCGATGAACTTCGCCAGATGGCGCGGCGCTTCGAGCGTGAAGCGCACGGCATCGCCCTCCTCCTTGCGCTCGACGATCTCGGCGGTGCCGTCGATATGGCCGGAAACGATGTGGCCGCCGAGCTCATCGCCGATCTTCAGTGCCCGTTCCAGATTGATCCGGGTGCCGGATTTCCAACTCGACGCAGTGGTCAGCCTGAGCGCCTCCTCCCAGGCCTCGACCTCGAACCAGCGCGCGTTCGAGCCATGCTCGGGCAGCGCCGTGACGGTGAGGCAGACGCCGCCGCAGGAGATCGAAGCACCGATCGCAATGGTCTCGGGGTCGTAGGCGGTGTCGATGCGCAGGCCGATGCCTTCGGCGAGCGGCTTCACGCTCGCAACCGTACCGACATCAGTCACAATTCCCGTAAACATCAGAGAGCGCCTTTCGTCTCGACCGTGATCTTATCCAAAAACCGGTTCCCACTTTTTGGGCTCATGGTCTTACCCACTCGGCGTAACTGTCCTCGCCGAAGCGCATGTCACGCAGCTTGCGAAATCCAGCCGGGATGTGGTCGGCGCCTATGGGCGATGCAATGCCGTCCTCCCCAATGGGGTCCGGGCCTTGGAAGAGGACAATGCGATCGACAAGATCTTCCTCGAGGAAGGCCTTGGCCACCCTGGCGCCGCCTTCGACCAAAACGCTCGCCATGCCGAGTGCCGCCAGATCCTCCAGCAACTCCGGCAAGGCTATCTCGCTTTCATAGGTTTCCGTGCCGATGAAGTGCACGCCTGCGCGTTCGAGCGACGCCCGCCGGTGCGCATCGGCCTCTGGGCAAGCAGCGACATAGAGCGGCACGCGGTCGACGCCCGAGACCAGCTTCGACGTCTCCGGCAACCGGATCTGGCGATCGAGGACGATGCGCGCCGGCGAACGGTTCTCCAGTCCGGGCAGGCGCACGGTCAGCGCCGGATCGTCCTCCAGCGCGGTGCCGATGCCGATCAGGATGGCGTCGGCCTCGGCGCGCATCAGATAGACATCGCGCCGCGCGATCTCGCCGGTGATGGAAACCTGGCCGGCGCCTTTGCGGCCGATCTTTCCGTCGCTCGAAAGCGCAAGCTTCAGAGTCACTTCCGGGCGTTTTTTCAGAGAACGAGTCAGATAGCCGGCCATCTGCTCGGCGGCCTCGGCGGCCAGAACTTTCTCAACCACCTCGACACCGGCCGCGCGCAGGATGGCGTAGCCCTTGCCGGAGACGCGCGGATCCGGATCGCTGGCCGCACCGACGACGCGCGCGATGCCGGCATTGACAAGCGCGTTGGCGCAGGGCGGCGTGCGGCCGTGATGGGCGCAAGGCTCCAGAGTAACGTAAGCCGTCGCACCGCGCGCGAGCTCGCCGGCTTCGGCCAGCGCCTCGGTCTCGGCATGCGGGCGGCCACCCACGGCCGTCACGCCGGTGCCGACGATCATCGGGCCGGCGCCGTCGTCGCGTACGATGATGGTGCCGACAGAAGGGTTGGTCGAAGTGCGGCCGGCATTGCGGCGCGACAGCCTGATGGCCGCGGCCATGAAACGGCTATCAAGGGCCGCCTGCGCGGCCTCGTCCAGTTGCGGTCCCGCCATGATCAGCCGGCGCCCTCTTCGCTTTTTTCCTCGTCGCCCTTCAGTTCGCCAAGCAGCTCGTGAAAATCCCTGGCCTCGCGGAAATTGCGATAAACCGAGGCGAAGCGGACATAGGCGACGTCATCCAGCGACTTCAGCGCCTCCATGACCAGCCGGCCGACCTCGCCTGAAGCGATTTCGGTTTCGCCCGAGCTTTCGAGCTGGCGCACAATGCCGGTGACGGCGCGGTCGATGCGCTCGGGGTCGACATTGCGCTTGCGCACGGCGATCTCGACGGAGCGCAGCAGCTTGTCACGGTCGAAAGGCACCTTGCGGCCGGACTTCTTGATGACGACGAGGTCGCGCAACTGCACGCGCTCGAAGGTGGTGAAGCGGCCGCCGCAATCAGGGCACACCCGCCGCCGGCGGATCGCCGCACCATCCTCGGCGGGACGCGAATCCTTCACCTGCGTATCTTCGGACTGGCAATAAGGACAGCGCATGGAGAGCCTTGGGTTCGCGATTCTCAGATGGCGGAAGGCTTAGTGCCTTTTGCCGTCTTGGCAAAGGAAAGACCTTTTCGCACCTCAGAGATAGCGAGGCGCGAGCAAGATTGCCAGCACCCTGCCCGGCCGGCCAACAAGCGTCAGGGCGCGACGTCCTTGGTCGAAAACCCGCAGGACGTGCCGAGATTGCGATAGGCCTTGGTGAAGCCTTCCATCGGGATGCTGGCGACGGCCTGCTTGCCGAAGACCACATCGAGCGAGGTGACTTTGCGCATGGCGCGCAGCAAGGCAAGGCTGGTCTTGGCCTGGTTGTCGACCATCCAGCTGGGGCGACCACCGGCGGCCGCGTTGGAGGTGACCGTCGCGGCGACCTTCACACCGGGGTCGCCGAAGGTCGCGGCGATCTTGTTGCCGGTCGGCAGGGTCTTGTTGTCGATAATGAACATGATGGTCGGATATGCATCCGGTGGCAGCGCGTCGCCGGTCGAGATCGAAAGCGTCAGAGAGCCCGCATTCCCGTTGCCGTCGAGGAACGCGGTCGAGGCGGCGCAGGTCTTGTGCGCGTCCTGCCCGGTATCGAGCGTATCGATGATGGTGGTCCACCTGCCGAAAGTATTGGTGGCGGGCAAATCAGCATCCGGCTTCGTTTCGTCCTGGGCCATCACGGCGGAGGGGGCGAAGGCGGCAAGCGAGCCAAGCAAAGCCGCGGCGAGACGGGAAGTACGCATCATCGGATCTCCAAAAAGCCGCGCCGCCCAGAGGAGCGGCGCAAGCGCAGGATAAAAGATGACGCGCGGCGCCCGGTCAACCGAGGGCGGGCAGCCGGCAGAAGGATCAACCGAGGTAAGGGTAAAGCGGGAAGCGATCGGTCAGCGCCGTGACCTTGGCCTTCACCGCGGCCTCGACCGCAGCATTGCCGTCGTCGGAATTCGCCACCTTGAGACCGTCCAGCACCTCGGCGATCAGCTTGCCGATCTCGCGGAATTCAGCCTGTCCGAAGCCGCGCGTGGTGCCGGCCGGAGTGCCGAGGCGCACGCCCGAGGTGACGAACGGCTTTTCCGGATCGAACGGGATGCCGTTCTTGTTGCAGGTGATGTTGGCGCGGCCGAGAGCCGCCTCAGCACGCTTGCCGGTGGCATTCTTCGGACGCAGGTCGACCAGCATCAAATGGTTGTCGGTGCCGCCCGAGACGATATCGAGGCCCGTCTCCTGCAGGCTGGAGGCCAGCGCCTTGGCGTTGGCGACGATGCTTTCGGCATACGCCTTGAAGCTCGGCTTCAGCGCCTCGCCGAGCGCCACTGCCTTGGCGGCGATGACATGCATCAGCGGACCTCCCTGCAGGCCCGGGAACACCGCCGAGTTCATCTTCTTGGCGATCTCCTCGTCGTTGCACAGGATCATGCCGCCGCGCGGGCCGCGCAGCGACTTGTGGGTCGTCGTGGTCACGACATGGGCGTGGGGCAGCGGCGACGGATGTATGCCGCCGGCGACGAGTCCGGCGATATGCGCCATATCGACCATGAGGTAGGCGCCGATCGAATCGGCGATCTCGCGGAAGCGCTTCCAGTCCCAGATACGCGAATAAGCGGTGCCGCCGGCCAGGATCAGCTTCGGCTTCGTCTCATGCGCGGTCTTCTCGATCGCGTCCATGTCGAGCAGGTGATCGTCCTTGCGCACGCCGTAGGAGATGACCTTGAACCACTTGCCGCTCATATTGACCGGGGAACCGTGGGTGAGGTGGCCGCCGGAATTCAGGTCGAGGCCCATGAAGGTATCGCCGGGCTGCAGCAGCGCCAGGAACACCGCCTGGTTCATCTGGCTGCCGGAATTCGGCTGGACATTGGCGAAGTTGCAGCCGAACAGCTTCTTCGCGCGCTCGATGGCCAGTTCCTCGGCCACGTCGACAAACTGGCAGCCGCCATAGTAGCGCTTACCCGGATAGCCCTCGGCATATTTGTTGGTCATGATCGAGCCCTGCGCTTCGAGCACGGCGCGTGACACGATATTTTCGGAAGCGATCAGCTCGATCTCATGGCGCTGGCGACCGAGTTCGTTGCGGATGGCGCCGAAGATTTCCGGATCGGCGTCGGCAAGCGTGGTCTCGAAGAAAGATTCGAATTTGGCGGAGGCTGCCGCTGCATTTGACATGGCTTGCTTTCCCTTGGGGCCGGAGGTCTGCGAGGTGGCCGCGCCATTAACACAGTTGTTTTCGTGCCGCCACGTTTGCGGCGCGAAATTTGCTGGCCGGTTTGCGCCAAGACAACCACACCCGGCGGTTCGCGGCCCGTGAGGATCGCTTCGGAGAAGGTGATCTCGGTGAACAGCTTGCGCGCCGTGTGGTCGTTGCTTTCGCCACGACGAAGCATGGCCTGCTGTTCGGCGCGCTCGGCCTCGATGCCCGCCAGCCTGAAGCCGAGTTCGATCCCTGATTCAAACCCGCGGCTGGCCTGAACAAAAAAGACCGCTACGAGAGCGGCCTTTTTCTTCTTGGATCGGATGCTTAAAGGGCGGAGCTGATCTGCAGCTCGCTGGCGCCGTCGAGGCCGTAGATGTCGTCGCGGAACTGCACGACGCCCGGGGCGGTCGACCACGCCGACAGATAGAGGAAGTGAACCGGCACCGGGTTGACCACATTGATCGGCGTGTTCTCGCCGGTCTTGATCGCCGCCTCGAAATGCTGGCGGTCCCAGCCGGGCGTGTCGCGCAGAATCCAGGTGACGAGGTCGCGCACGTTCTGGACGCGCACGCAGCCGGAGGAATCGAAGCGCATCAGCTTGCCGAACAGGCTTTGCTGCGGCGTGTCGTGCATATAGACGCCGTCCGGGCTCGGGAAGTTGATCTTTACCGAGGCCATCGCGTTGTTGCTGCCGGGATCCTGGCGGAAACGGTATTTCGCGGCATCGTCCGTCGACCAGTCGATGGTCATTGGATCCACCTCGCTGCCGTCCGGCGCGAACAGGCGGATGTGGCTGTCCTTGAGGTAGTTCGGGTCCTTCCGCATCAGCGGAATGATGTCCTTGCGCACGATCGAGACCGGCGCATTCCAGTATGGATTGACGATGATCTCGTTGATCTTCGAGTTCACGATCGGCGTCTGGCGGTCGATCTTGCCGACGATCGCCGTGTGGCGCAGCACGACGCGATCGTTCTCAACCGCTTCGACCTGCGCGCCCGGAATGTCGACCAGCACGTAGCGGTCGCCCAGCGTACCGGCCTTTTCCTTCAGACGCTGCAGGTTGGTCTGCAACTGGCCGAGCCGGACCTGCGCCGACACGTTCATGGCGGCGTAGGTGTATTTGCCCATGGCGCCGTCGGCCGGCAGGCCGTGACGGAGCTGGAAACGCTTGACCGCCGAGTCGACATAGGAATCGAAGGCCGTCGAAATGCCGGCGCTCTGCGGCAGGTCGCCCGAGACCATCAGGCGCTTGCGCAACGGCACGACATCCGGATCGTCGTCGCCGAGCTGCAATTTCTTGGTCGCCGGAACCTGCTCCCAGCCGCCCTGGGAGACGATGTTCTGGTACTGCGCCACCGCCTGCTCGGTGAAGGCGACCGTCTGCAGGCTGAAGATCGGCAACGTCGAGGCGACCTTATTGGTGTCGGTGCCGCGGGCGTCGAACTGGTCGTCCCAGTTGCCGCGCGTCGAGGATTTCAGGATGTCCCCGATCACGTCCTGGGCGCTCGCTTGGCCGGCGACCACTGCGGCGGCAAGCGCGGAGGCTCCGGTAAGGAAGAAACGGCGGCTGGTTCTCATCGCAGACATTCTTTGTTTGATCGCTCTCGCTCTATCGCTTGCCGGGCGGCTTGTCCGCACTCTAGGGGTGGCAAACTTAACAATTCGCCAACCATGACCCGCATCGGTCGGCCGCCGGAAACGCGCCGCCGCAACGCAGGTTCCAAGGAGCGCAGGGTACAGGCCCTCATCACCCGCAATTCGCATTGCCCGTGATTATGGCGGCAACGTGGCCTTGGCCCGCGATTTGCATACGGCGGTGAAGTGAAGGAAAAGCAGCGATGCTTTTTTGCATCGCAGCGACATCGCCGCGTCTTGTGAACTCCGCGCCCTCCCCGTCAGGCGCGAAACTTCAATGCGCGCGGAGCGACGGTCAAACTCCCGCAGATGCCCGCCGTCGAAAAAGAAAAGGACCGGCGCGCCTCGGCGCCGGCCCATATTCTTTCCCCGGGCCGTGCTTCTTCGGCGCGGCTTCCCGTCCCAATTCCGAAGTGCTTACATCCGGTAAGCGATCGTGTCGTTCCAGAAGCGATCGAGGCGCTGCAGCGCGCGGTTCATCTGCTTGAACTCGTCGGTGTTGATGCCGCCGACCGCCTCGATCGAGCCGACATGGCGCTCGTAGAGGCCGGCGACGACGTCGGCCACCTCGTTGCCCTTCGGCGTCAGCGAGACGCGGACCGAACGGCGGTCGATGCGCGAGCGCTGGTGATTGATGAAGCCGAGGTCGACCAGCTTCTTCAGATTGTAGGAGACGTTCGAGCCGAGATAGTAGCCACGCGAGCGCAGCTCGCCAGCGGTCAGCTCGGAGTTGCCGATGTTGAAGAGCAGCAGCGCCTGTATGGCGTTGATGTCGGAACGGCCGTTGCGGTCGAACTCGTCCTTGATCACGTCAAGCAGGCGGCGGTGCAGACGCTCCACCAGCTGCAGCGATTCCATGTAAAGCGAGCGGATAGCCTCGCGGCGATCGTCGGATACGTTTGCGGTCTTCGCCGCCGGACGCGAATTGATCATTGTCTTTGCCTCTCGTTTGTCGCCTTGGTGATTTTTTGTTTTTCACCTTGATCGCGACACTATCGAATACTCATAAAATTCGACTTAAACGCCAGGGCTAACAAGAGCTTACCGGTAAGAGGTTTCAGAAGACGCTTAACGATCGGTCACCCGAGCAAGAACAATTAACCTAAAGATTTAGCCAACGGATTTGCAGTGAAAACGGGCTGCGAAACCGGCCCTGAAGGCCAGCCCCGGCCGGCTTTATGGGTGGGAGCATGATGTCATCCGAAAACCGCTTCACACTTTTTCGGCATCATGCTCACTGGCGGAGCCGGCGCTTCTGCAGCCAGATGGTGACGCGAAAGACGATGTAGAGCAAGGCCACGCAGGCGTGGGAGATCACGATCAGCAGGCGGTGGCCGAAGAGATTGGGGAAGCCGGCATACATCACCGTCTCGGTCGCCGCGCAAATGAACCAAATCACCGGCCCCCAGGACGCCAGCATCCAGAGGCCGGCGGCTGCGAAAGGAAAAAACACCGCGAGCATGGCCGCCGCCACCTGCCAGTGCACCGGCATCAGGTCGAAGCGCCACAGCTCACCCGGATAGATGCCGATCAGGCGGATCCAGTAGAGAATGCCGAACAAAAGGCAGTAGCCGGCGATGACGCGCTGGAACCATGCGAAGATGACCTCAGTGGTCGAGGGTTGCAGCACCACGCGCCTGGAGGTGACCTCGCTCACAGGGCGAGCTCCTCATCTCCGAGCGGCGCGAAATAAGCGTCGATATCGGCCTCTCGAACCTCATCCAGCCGGGCCGGCCGCCACGCGGGTGTGGCCCCCTTATCGATGATGGCGGCACGGATGCCTTCGTAGAAATCATGGCCGGCCAGCATGCGGTTGAGGATGCGGAACTCCATCTTCATGCATTCGTCCATCGACAGCGTCGATCCTGCGCTGATCTGGCGCCAGGCGACGTGGAGGCTGGTCGGCGAGCGGGTCTTCAGCGTCGCCAGCGTCTTTGCGGCAAATGCATCGTCGGCCTCCGCTCGCTCCAGACTGTCGATAACGCCCGCGAGCGAGCTTTGCGAAAAATGGCGCGCGATCGCCTCCAGGTCCTGGCGGTCGGTCTCGCGTCTGGCCGGCACGAAGAAATCGCGCAGCTCCGCATTGGCGTCGCCGCTCGTCGCCAATTCGTCAAGCAGGCCCGCCTGGTCCTCGGCCTTGATGGTATGGGTGGCGAGCCCCGACCACAGCGCGTCGCCATAGCGGATGCGGTTTCCCGTCAGTCCGAGATACATGCCGAAAGAGCCGCCCAGATCCGGCAGAAAATGGCTGGCGCCGACATCGGGAAAGAAGCCGATGCCGACCTCCGGCATGGCAAACTGCGCGTTCTCGGTCAGCACTCGATGCGAGCCGTGGAAAGAGATGCCGACGCCGCCGCCCATGACGATGCCGTCGATCATCGCGACATAGGGTTTCTTGAAGCGCGCGATGCGGGCGTTGAGCCGATACTCGTCGGCGAAAAAGTCGACGGGCGGCTTGCCGGCCCGGCCGGCCTCGTAGATGTGCAGGATATCGCCGCCGGCGGAGAACGCCCTGCCCTCGGCCTTGACGACGACGACCCCGATGCCCGGATCCTGTTCCCAGGCATCCAGGGCCTTGCCGAGCGCCTTGATCATGTTGTGCGTGACGGCATTGAGCGCCTTCGGCCGGGTCAACCTGACCACGCCCGCTCTACCCAGCCGCTCGAAGCGGATCTCGTCGCCTCCGCCAAAATCCATCACCAGGAAATCTCTCTCCGTCCGCCGGGGGAGAGAAGTGCTAAAGGCGGCATGCGGAGGCGTCAATGGCGGCGGTTCTTGCGCTGGCGGGCGGCCACGCCAGATGTTAGGTAACCGGCAAAGCACTGTGCCCGCGCCCGACCGGTTTCGAGCAGATCGACATGCCTGGAATTTCCCGCTTCGTGGTTGGATTGCTCGGTCTCCTGTGTCTGGGACTGCCCCTCCGCGCCGCGACAATCGCCGAGCTCTACCAGGCGCAAACGATCGTCACCGGCACCGGCGAGGTAAACCGGCAGATCGGCTTCAAGGATTGTCTTGACAAGGTCCTGGTCAAGGTGTCGGGCGACCAGCGGCTGACGCAGAAGGCGGAGATGCTGGCGCTGCGCGACAAGGCGGCCGACTTCGTCCAGTCCTTCCGCTATCACGACCGGCTCGAAGGCACCCCGATCCATGACGAGCAAGGCACGCATGACAGGCCGCACGATCTGACTTGCATCTACAAGCCGGCCGTTGTCGACAAGCTCCTGGCGCAGCTCGGCAGCAGGCCCTGGCTCGGCGAACGGCCGCCGATCGCAGTCTTCATGACCGCCGAGCAGGGCTCGCGGCATTTCGTGCTGACGCAGGACGAGCAGCGCGGCGACGCGATGCGCGAATCCTTCGCCAATGCTGCCGGTCCGCTGCTGATGCGCGTCACCTTTCCAAAGGCCGGGCAGCTTGGCGGCCTGGATGAAAAGGCGCTCTCCGAAGCCGATATGGCAAAACTCGACAAGCTTGCGAAAAAAGCGGGAGCGGCCCGGGCGCTCGCCGGCAGCATCGTGTGGAGCGACAAGGACCTTGGCTGGATCGCCGACTGGCGGCTGGCCGATCGCGGCAAGACCTATCGCTGGCAGGCGCGCGGCGTCAGCTTCGACGAGGCGTTCCGTGTGGCGATCAGGGGCGCTGCGCAGATCCTGTCGGGGCACGGGCAACCCTGACAGCATTTCCTCGCCCCATGAAATGGGGAGAGGCGGCTCGGCGAAGGCGAGACGGAGAGGGGGAGCGCCCTGCGAAGGCCCCCTCTCCGTCCGCTTCGCGGCCACCTCTCCCCCCGCCTTTGGCGGGGGCGAGGAACTCGCGCTTCGACGCTGGCACAATCGTGTCGCATTGGTCAGCGGCGGAGACGCGTGGTAAAAGCCGGCGCAAAAGAGAGTTTCGGCGATGAACAGATTCACCCCCGCAAAGCCTGCCGGCGCGCGCAGCGTCGACGAGATCACCGGCAGCCGGCGGCTGCGGCGCATGCGCAAGGCCGACTGGTCACGCCGGCTGGTGCAGGAGAACCAGCTATCGGTGAACGACCTGATCTGGCCGATCTTCGTCATCGACGGCAAGAACACGCGCGAACCGATCGCCGCGATGCCGGATGTCTGTCGCCTGTCCGTCGACCTCGCGGTGAAGGAAGCCGAGCGCGCGGCCAAGCTGGGCATCCCGGCCATAGCCACCTTCCCCAATGTCGAGCTTGCGCTGCGCGACCAGACGGGATCGCACATCCTCGACCCCGACAATGTCATCAACCGCGCCACACGCGCCATCAAGGATGCGGTGCCCGAGATCGGCATCATTACCGATGCCGCGCTCGATCCCTTCACCAGCCACGGCCATGACGGCATCCTGCGCGACGGCATCGTCGTCAATGACGAGACGGTGGAGCAGGTCGCCGCCGCGGCCGTCATCCAGGCCGCCGCCGGCGCCGACATCATCGCGCCGTCGGACATGATGGACGGCCGCATCGGCGCCATTCGCGACGCGCTCGACGCCAACGGTTTCCAGGACGTCGCGATCATGTCCTATGCGACAAAGTTCGCCTCGGCCTTCTACGGCCCCTATCGCGAGGCGGTCGGCACCGCCGGCCTGCTCAAGGGCGACAAGAAGACCTATTACATCGACCACGCCAATTCGGACGAAGCGGTGCGCGAGGCCGAGCAGGACCTCGCCGAAGGCGCCGACATGCTGATGGTGAAGCCCGGCCTGCCCTATCTCGACATCATCCGCCGGCTGAAGGACGAGCTGCAGATGCCGACCTTCGCCTATCAGGTGTCGGGCGAATATTCGATGATCAAGGCAGCAGCCGCCAATGGCTGGATCGACGGCGAAAAGGCGATGCTGGAATCGCTGCTTGCGCTGAAGCGAGCCGGCTGCGACGGCGTGCTGACCTATTTTGCGCCGGTCGTGGCGCAGATGCTGAAGGGCTAGATTCGCTTCGCGATTTTGGAATTCTAGCGGGATTCGTTAGGATGCACCCATGAGCAGGAATGAAGTCATCGAACAGTTGCGGAAGAACGCAGATGCCATCAGGGGCATGGGCGCGGTATCGCTTTATCTGTTCGGGTCGGCCGCGCGCGGCGATGCGCATTCGGACAGCGATCTTGATCTTTTCATAGACTATGATCCGTCGCGGCGTTTTTCCTTGATCGATCTCGTCGGCATCAAACAATTTCTGGAAGAGAAGATGTCGACCGAAATCGACATCACCACAAGGGACAGCCTTCATCCAATGCTGAAGGCAGATATCGAACGATCGGCGGTGCGCGTATTTTGATGGCACCACGTCGGATCAAGCCGATCCTCGCAGAGATCATTGCGGCTCTGGATGGCATTGCTAACGCCACAGCCGGCAAGACATTGGAAGATTTCCGTGGTGACTGGCTGCTGCGCCACGGCGTCGAGCGAGGAATCGAGATCATTTCCGAGGCGACGCGGCACCTCCCAGACGACCTGACGGCTCTTGCTCCAGAAATCCCATGGAAGCAGGTCCGCGGCATAGGCAACATTTTGCGTCATGAATATCATAAGACCTCCGATGCTATCGTCTGGGCTGTCGTGACAGACAACTTGCCGGCACTACGCGTTGCCGTTGAACGCATTCTTGAGGCTGCCGACCAATAGATTCGCAAGTATGGCTGGAAAATGCCGCTTGCATTCTGCAATCGGCCAGGCTAGGCCATAACCGCTTGCAAATTGCAATCAGATGAGGAGGCAGCATGTCCAAGCTGCGTGTCAATGCTTTCACCCTGTCGCTCGATGGTTACGGCGCCGGTCCTGATCAGACCCTTGAACATCCGCTCGGCGTCGGTGGCGAAAATCTGCACAAATGGATGATCAAGACCCGCTCCTTCCACCAGATGATCGGCAAGGATGGCGGGACCACGGATACAGATAACGAGTTTGCCGTGCGCAGCTTTGAGAATGTCGGCGCCTGGATCCTCGGCCGCAACATGTTCGCGCCTAGCCGCGGCGAATGGCCGGACGACGGCTGGAAAGGCTGGTGGGGCGCCAACCCGCCCTACCACGTGCCGACCTTTATTCTGACGCATCACAAGCGCGCGCCGATCGAGATGGAAGGCGGCACGATTTTCTATTTCGTCACCGACGGCATCCATTCGGCGCTCGAACAGGCGAAGGCAGCGGCTGGCGGCAAGGATGTGCGGGTCGGCGGCGGCGTTTCGACCGTCCGGCAGTATCTACAGGAGAGCTTGATCGACGAGATGCATCTGGCGATCTCGCCGGTTCTGCTCGGCTCTGGCGAGCATCTGTTCGCCGGGCTCGACATGCTGAAGCTGGGATACCAGTGCACGGAACAGGTGGCGACCTCCGATGCGACGCATGTGATGGTTGGACGGGCTTAAGCACAGCTCTTTCTCCCCGTCACTATACGGGGAGAAATAACCCGGCAGGGCAATGAGGGGCAGCGCTATCTGCTGGAGATTGGCGATAAGCGCGACTGGTCGAGGCTCAATCGCCAATGCTGGCGCCGCCCCTCATCCGCCCTTCGGGCACCTTCTCCCCGTGGAACGGGGAGAAGGAAGCAGAGCTCAATACTTCTCCGGCACGTAGAGTTCGCGCGGCAGGACCTGGCGCTCATATTCCGGGTTGAAGACACGTTCCGGCAGCGTGATGTCCTCGTGCGGGACCTCCTCATAGGGAATCTGCTGCAACAGATGGTCGATGCAGTTCAGCCGCGCCCGCTTCTTGTCGTTGCCCTCGACGATGAACCAGGGGGCTTCCGGAATGTTGGTGCGGGCGAAGGTCTCTTCCTTGGCCTTGGTGTACTGCTCCCAGCGCACGCGCGACTGCAGGTCCATGGGCGAGAGCTTCCACTGCTTCATCGGATCATGGATGCGCATCAGGAAGCGCATCTGCTGCTCCTCGTCGGTGATCGAGAACCAGTATTTCACCAGGGTGATGCCGGAGCGAACCAGCATGCGCTCGAATTCCGGCACGTCGCGGAAGAACTCCTCGACCTGATCGGCATCCGCAAAGCCCATCACGCGCTCGACGCCGGAGCGGTTGTACCAGGAGCGGTCGAACAGCACGATCTCGCCGCCTGCCGGCAGATGCGGCACGTAGCGCTGGAAATACCATTGCGATTTCTCGCGCTCGGTCGGCGCCGGCAACGCCACGACGCGGGCGATGCGCGGGTTGAGCCGCTGCGTGATGCGCTTGATGACGCCGCCCTTGCCGGCGGAGTCACGGCCCTCGAAGATCACCACCAGCTTCTTCTTGTGGTAGGCGACCCAGGACTGCAGCTTGATCAGTTCCGACTGCAGCCTGAGCAGCTCGCGGAAATAGGTCATGCGCTCCATGGAAGGCGGATGCGACTTCTTGTAGATCTTGGCGATTTCGAGCGAGAGCGCCGGTTCGGAAATCTCCAGCTCATAGTCTTCGTCGAGCGTGTCCTCGAGTTCGGCTTCGAGCCAGTCCTTCGCCCCGGAATTCGGTTTCAATTCATTCATCGCGCAACTCCGTCCTGCCTGTCAGCCATCATCGCTTCGGAATGCCGCGCCGGCGCCGAACGGACATTCCTTAAGCCGACTGAGATACAGAGGCGCAATGACGGTTTTATTGCAATCGACCGGCAGCGAAGTCGATATAGCAGATATGTGATCGACCCGTATCGATAGCGGGGCGACAAGCGGCGGGAATTGTCCTACAAATCCCCTTGCCTCTTTCCGGCGCTCGCCACGGCGCTTCTTCAAACAAATTGCGAGGACCGACATGGAATACCGCACGCTCGGCCAATCCGGCTTGAAAGTCTCGACATTGACGCTTGGCACCATGACCTTCGGCGGCGCCGGTCCGTTCGCCGCCGTCGGCAATTCCGACCTCGCGGAGGCCAGGCGCATCATCGACACCTGCATCGATGCCGGCATCAACCTCATCGACACCGCAAACGTCTATTCCAATGGATTGTCGGAAGAGATCATCGGCGAGGCGCTTGGCGGCAAGCGCAAGAACGATGTGCTGATCGCGTCCAAGGCGCGCATGCGCATAGGCAGCGGCCCGAATGACGAGGGCCTGTCGCGTCACCATCTCATCCGCGAATGCGAAAAAAGCCTGAAACGGCTCAGGACCGATGTCATCGACGTCTATTTCGTCCATCAATGGGCCGGGCTCACCCCGGTCGAGGAGACGATCGCGGCGCTCGACACCTTGGTCAACCAGGGCAAGATCCGTTACATCGGCTGCTCCAACTGGTCGGGCTGGCAGGTGATGAAGGCGCTTGCTGTCAGCGACAACCGCCATCAGACCCGGTTCGTCACCCAGCAGATCCACTACACGTTGGAAGCGCGTGAAGCCGAATACGAATTGCTGCCGATCTCGGTCGACCAAGGCGTCGGCGTGCTGGTCTGGAGCCCGCTGGCGGGCGGACTGCTCTCCGGCAAATACCATCGCGACAGCCCGACCGCGCGCCAGATCGGCGGCTGGACGGAACCGCCGATCCGCGACGCGGACCGCCTGTGGCGCATCGTCGACGTGCTCTCTGACATCGGCAAGGCACGCGGCGTTTCAGGGGCGCAGGTGGCGCTTGCCTGGCTGCTCGGCCGTCCGGCTGTAAGCTCGCTGGTGATCGGCGCCCGGAACGAGGCGCAGCTCAAGGACAATCTCGCCGCGGCCAGCCTGTCGCTCTCCGAGGAAGAACGGCAGCGCCTCGATGAGGTCAGCCGGCCGCCGGTGCTTTATCCCTATTGGCATCAGCAGTTGACGGCCAGGGACCGTTTCGGGCCTGCCGACAAGGTGCTCGACCGCTCTCACGCTTAAAACGCTCAGCCGGCGATAAAGCGCCAGACTTCCGGGTCGGGCTTAATCTGCCCGCTCAGCACGAAATATTTATAGAGGACGAGCAGCGAGATCGCCTGCTCGTCCTGCTCATTGCCGAATTTGCGGCAATAGTCGTTGGCGGCGGCGGTTATCCGCCCCGCCTCGGCGGGGTGTTTTTCGAAATAGGCTACCTTGTCGACCAGGTCGGAGAAATCCGGCTGCAGCGGCACATAGTGAACGTTGGGCTCGACCTGGGCTTCCGCAAACCAGGTTTCGTAGGTCGGTTCCGGCATCAGGCAGAGCGAATTGGAGTTCATGATCCATTTCAGATTCGTCGCGACATCATTGCCCTCCAGCGAGACGATGTAGCGACAGCGCCGCTGCTGCTCGATGTTCAGGTACGGCTTGCGGTATCCGTCCGGCGCGTCGGCCCTGTGGGAACCCGCATCGCAAATCGGCAGGTTGGCGGCCTGTTCCACGAAG
Source organism: Mesorhizobium sp. CA8 (assembly GCF_020164955.1). Lineage (GTDB taxonomy): Bacteria > Pseudomonadota > Alphaproteobacteria > Rhizobiales > Rhizobiaceae > Mesorhizobium. Next base: position 13,177 of record NZ_JAIUHG010000001.1, on the reverse strand, counting down.
CGGGTGCGAAGCGGATTGTTGAGATGACCGCGCCAGACCACCATTGGGCTCTTGTCGGCAAAAGACAGCTCGTCGGGCGGCATGTAAAAGTGACGAAACTTATTCAGCTTCATCAGCACGCCGTTGGCATTGTCGTCGCCGATGGGCCGGTTCTTGACGATCCTCGGGAGCTCGGGAACGCCGACGACGTCGCCGAACTCGAAATCGATCAGCAGGCTGGGATCGAAATAGCGGGCGAATTCCTTGAGGTCGTAATAATACATGCTGGAAGAGGTCGGCAGCTTGCCGATGGCTATGGCGTCCGGACTGGGCACGAACGGCTCTTCCAGCTTGTTGTAATAGTTCAGTCGCTCGCGAACCGTCTTGCCTGAAAGCCTGGCTTGCTCGAGCCGGCTGGCCAGACGGCCGCGAAACAGCGATTGCGGTGCGCGGTCACGCGCGAAATTGCGCGCGTAGTAGAACAGCTTTGCGGCGGTTCGAGAGAGTGTGGCCATGCGTCCGGGAGTTCAGCAAGATGGTCAATGTAGTCGGCCTTCATCCCCCTCGTCTCCTACAGCATTCTCCCGGCCATGTTGCAAGCCTGCTAATGCGATTGGCCACAGGACAACTTACGCCGCGACGACGGCGAATCCTCTGGCGCGCAATCCACGCCGGTCGTCATGCAACGAGGTGACCAGCCGGTCGCGACTGCCGGCGATGTGAGCGGCAAGCAGCCGCGCCGCTTCCTCGGCATCGCCGCGCCGGACCGCGGCGAGGATAGCGTGGTGCTCGGCCCAGGCGCGGTCGAGCGCCTTCTCATCGCGCACCTCCAGCCAGCGCGCGCGTGACAGTCTCGTCATCGCATCGCGAACGGCCCTGAGCAGAAACTCGTTGCCGGAAAGCCTCGCCAATTCGATGTGGAAATCCAGGCCGACGCGATGCCATTCCTCGCGCGGCGTCTCAGCATCGCAGGAATCGAGCATCGCCGCGATCACGTCGATCCCGCTGCGGTCCTCGAGCGCCGCCGTCAGGCGAACCGCCGCGACTTCGACCGCCTCGCGGTAGACGGCGATCTGCCCGAGTTCGGCGAGGTTGATTGGCGCTACCGTCCAGCCGCGGCCGTCGCGGGCGATCAGGCCTTCCGTCTCCAGGCGCAGCAGCGCCGCCCGCACCGGCGTGCGCGAAGCGCCAAACCGACTCTCGATCCAGCGCTCGGTCAGCCGCTCGCCCGGGCCGATCTCCAAACTGAGGATCATCTCGCGAAGCTGCCTTTCGACATTTTGCATCTGCGACATTTGTCGTCCCGTTTTCCAAGCCGTGTTGACAGCGGCAAGTGTCAGGTCCATGACGGATACCAGCTTGGTATCCCAAATTGGTATCCGTAACAACCCCAGCATTGGCACGCGTGACATGACGCCCAGCGAATCCGAACAGAGCGGCTTCAACATCCATTGGCGGCGCAATCTCGCCGTCTGCTTCGCCGGCTCGTTCAGCACGCTCGTCGCCATGACGCTGCTGCTGCCGTTCCTGCCGCTTTACGTCGAGCAGCTCGGCGCCGAGGGCCACGCGGCGATCGTGCAGTGGTCTGGCATCGCCTATGGCGCGACCTTCTTCGCGGCCGCGCTGGTCGCGCCCTTGTGGGGGCGGCTTGGCGATCGCTACGGCCGCAAGCTGATGCTGGTGCGCGCTTCGTTCGGCATGGCGATGTGCATGTCGCTGACCGGCATGGTTGAGAGCGTCTGGCAGCTGGTGCTGCTTCGGCTGCTAATCGGTTTTGCCGGCGGCTATTCCTCGGGCTCGACGATCCTCGTGGCGATGCAGACGCCGAAGGAGCGCTCTGGCTGGGCGCTGGGCATGCTGGCGGCGGGCATCACGGCGGGATCGCTGGTCGGACCGCTGCTCGGCGGCCTGTTGCCGCCGCTGATCGGCATTCGCGCGACCTTCCTGCTTTCCGGCGGCGTCATCTTCCTGGCGTTCCTGGCGACGACTTTCCTGATCAAGGAGAACCCACCGACGCCGAAGCCCGCCTCGACGACGAAGCCGAAAAGCGGCTGGTCGCAGATCCCCGACAAGCGGCCTATCGTCGCCATGCTGGCCACCGGCATGCTGCTCGCCTTCGCCACCATGTCGATCGAGCCGATCATCACCGTCTATGTGCAGCAGCTCGTCGAGGACCAGAGCAAGGTGACCATGATCGCAGGCGTCGTCATGTCCGCGGCGGCGCTCGGCACCATCCTGTCGTCATCCTGGCTGGGGAAACTCGCCGACCGCGTCGGCCACTGGAATGTCGTGGTCGGTGCGCTGGCGGTCTCGGCATTGCTGCTCATTCCGCAGGCCTTCGTCACCAATGGCTGGCAGTTGATCGGCCTGCGCTTCCTGATGGGCCTGGCGCTGGGCGGGCTGTTGCCCTGCATCACCAGCGTCATCCGCCACAACATCCCCGACGGGATCGGCGGCAATGTGCTTGGCCTGGCGATCTCGGCGCAATATGTCGGCCAGGTCGCGGGGCCGCTATCCGGCGGCTTCGTCGGCGGGCATTTCGGCATGCGCGCGGTGTTTCTGGGCACAGCGGTGCTGATGGCGCTCGGCGCGGTCTACAACTGGATTGTCCAGTCGCGCCGGGCGCGGCATATGCTGCTCGAAGCCGGCGAATCCTAGCCGGCGCCTCCACCTAACCGCAGTATGGAGCATCCAGATGAGCCTTACCGGGCAAGCATCAGACGGCGGGAGCCGCATCCTCGTGCTGGCAACGGGCCTCGTCGGCGCGGCCGGCGTGGCACTGTCGGCGACGGCGGCGCATCGCGGCGGCGCCTTCACCGGCACGGCGGCCAATTTCCTGCTGATGCATGCGCCGGCACTCCTTGCCATCGGCCTTGTCGGCGGCAACCGCTGCCTCAGGATCGCCAGCCTCGTCCTGTTCGCGGGCCTGCTTCTGTTCTGCGGCGATCTGCTGGCCCGCGACTTTCTCGGGTCGCGGCTGTTCCCGATGTCGGCGCCGATCGGCGGCACACTTTTGATCGTCGGCTGGCTAGCGATCGCCGTCTCGGCGCTGCGGCGTCCTCGACCGTAGGTATTTCCGGCGACCGTTTTTAACCGGCGCGCCGCTTGCGCTTGCTCGCAGGCAGGTCGTTGGCGCGGCGCCGCTCGGGCTGCTCGGTTCCGCGCGTGATGCCCCAATAGTTGCGGTAGATGTCCTGAAACAGATGACCAATCGGATGCATGACTGCTTCTCCTCAAGTTGAATCGATCCAATGCATGGATGCAAAAATGGCTGCGGTTCAGCCGCGCTTGCGCTCCACGAGGAAGCGTGGCTCGCGACGCCAGGGACCCACTCTACCGCGCCGCTTCTCGCTGACGGCAGCCGAGGCGACGCTCCAGTCGTTGTGGTAAATGTCCTCGAACAAATAACTCACCGGATGCACGAAAGCCTCCCGTTGGAACCGCTCCATCAAAAGCGGATGACTTGGATCGATTCAAATCATAGGCCTCAATCGCGCGACGTCAAGCGGAATTTGAATCGATCCAACAAAAATGTTAGATGACCGGCAACAATTCAGCGGTCATGTTCTTTCCGTGACCGGATTCGGAGGAACGAGATGGCATCACTCCTCGAAGGCCAGGCAAGACCCATCAGGCTGGCCGACATCGCCAAGGCCGCCGGCGTGTCGCATGGTACGGCCTCGAACGTTTTCAGCCGCCCCGAGATCGTGCGCGCCGAAGTGCGCGAGCGGGTCAAGGCGGTCGCGGAGCAGATGGGCTATGCCGGCCCGGACCCGAAAGGCCGGCTGCTGCGCGCGGGCAAGGTCAACGCCATCGGCGTCGCCACCACCGAGCCCCTCTCCTACTTCTTCGACGATCCCTTCGCCCGCGTGATGATGGCCGGCATTTCCGAAGCCTGTGACGCCACCGGCGCGGGCATCGCGCTGGTGTCTGCCGCCAATCAGGAAAAGCTCGCCTGGAACGTCCAGAGCGCGCTTGTCGACGGTTTCATTCTGTTCTGCATCGAAGGCGGCTCGCGTCTTGTCGACCTGACACGCGAGCGCAGGTTGCCCTTTGTCGCGCTGGAACTCGGTTTCCAGGACGAAACCGTGTCGGCAATCGGCGTCGACAATGTCGCCGGCGCGCGGCTCGCGGCGCGCCACCTCGCCGAGCTCGGTCATCGCCGCTTTGCCGTGCTGTCGCTTGGCTTTGCCGACAATCGCACCGGCTTCGTGACGCCGGAGGTGGTTCGCAGCGCCGTTTATACCGGCACGCGCGATCGCCTTGCCGGCTATTTCGAGGAGCTTTCCGGTTTCGGTATCGATACGGCGAAAATCCCGGTCTATGAGACGGAGAACGAGGAAAAAAGCACCAGGGCCGGTCTCGAGGCGATCTTCGCCAGCGGCCAACCGCCTACCGCCATCCTGGCGATGTCGGACCGCATGGCCCTGATCGCCATCGACTGGCTGAGAGCAAGGGGCTTGGCCGTGCCCGGCGATGTTTCCATTGTCGGTTTCGACGGCGTGCCGGACGGCGCGCTGTCCACGCCGCCACTGACGACGATCGCCCAGCCGATCACCGAGATCGGCCGGCGCGCCGCGCGCATGATCCTCGATCATGACGGCGCCGTGCGGCGCGAGACGATGGGGGTCGAATTCGTCGTCAGAGGCTCGACCGGTCCCGCTCCGAAAGCCTGAGCACGCTCAGGCGATCTGCACGGAAGTCCACCGGGGGCGCTTTACCTGGGCCGCGTCAGTAACCGCCTATCCTCACCGGCACTGGGTGCGCGCCGAACGGCGCACGCCCGGGCTCCTCGCGTACCCGCTTGGCGCGGGACGGGCCGAGGCCGGCAAGCCATTCGAGATAGAGCGCGAGCGCGAGCTGCATGGCGATGCCGGCTGCGATCAGCAGCGTATCGTAGGCCAGGCCTCCCGGATTGATCAGCTTCAGCACCTGCGCCGCCATGGCCAGCAGCGTGCCGGCGACGAACACAGGCAGCGAGCGCTTGCCCAGGATCGCCAGGGGGTTGTCGGGCCGGACTCGGAACAGGTTGGAAACCGTCGGCAGCGCCACGATCAGATAGCTGACCGACAGAATGTGCAAGAGCCGCGGCAGTGACAGGAAGGTCTTGTCGAAGCCGCCGATCACCACCGGCAGGTTGAACCAGGTGATCTGACCCCAGAGCGGACTGTGCAGCCAGATCGCCGCGCCGACCACATAGATGCCGGCGGCGCCAAGCAGCCACGGATTGACCGGGATCCGCCCGCCGCGCTTCACATGCAGCATGGCGGCAAGGCCGATGTTGAACAGGAACTGCCAGGACAGCGGGTTGAGAAACCAGAGGCCGGGCTCCGGATAGTTCGGTGGCGCGATCTGCCAAATGCCGGCGGCGAGCCAGAGCAGGCCGGACACGATCAGCGCCGGCATCGGCCGATAGCTGACGAACAGCACGAACGCAGGCGCCGCCAGAAGCAGCGCCGCATAGACCGGCAGGATGTTGTTGTAGCCGAGCTGGTGGCCAAGCATGACGATGCCGACCAGCGCCTGCGGCGTGTTGCGCATCAACGGCTCGATGTTGATCATCGTCAGCATTTCCGGCCGGTGCACGAACAGCGCGGCGGCGCAAAACAGCGCGATCACCACCATCGTGATGACGATGTGGGAGATGTAGAGCACACCGGCGCGCCGCCACATCTTCAGCGTCGCGAGCAACCGGCCGCCCGGCTTGAACTTCGTGCCGTAAGCCAGCGCCACCGAGATGCCGGAGATCAGCACGAAGGCTTCGGCCGCATCGGAGAAGCCGAAATTCTTGTAGGTCCAGTCCTCGAAGACCGTGCCGGGAACGTGGTCGATGAAAATGGTGAGCAGCGCGAGCGCGCGCAGCACGTCGATACGTGTGTCACGATCGTTGATACGCGTATCGCGCTCTCCGACCCGCTTATCGCGGTCGTTAGGAACAGGGGTGGTCATCGACAAAAGGCCTCAAAGCTGGTTGTTCATAGCCAGCAATGCGACCCCCGGGGCGCACCGCTTCGATTCCTCCCGTGGGAGTGTATCGCCGCAGAAACGGACTGAAATGCGCCCGGTTCAATCAACTTTCGCGGAGCGCGAAAACAATCCGTTTTGAAGCCGGCAAATCAACAAATCTCTCATGGAATCAAGTGGATATGAGCGCTTCCGAATATAACGACGAAAACAGCATCCTGCGCCGGGATCTCACCTTCCCCTACCGTCTGCTGAGGCCGGCAAACGCAAGCGGCGAGTGCCTGTTCGTGCTGCATGGGTCAGGTGTCGACGAGACGACGATGCTACCGCTCGCGAGGCAGATCGCGCCGCACGCGGTTATTGTGGCAGCGCGCGGCCGCATCCGCCAAGAGGAAGGATTTCGCTGGTTCGAGCGAATCACGCCGACCAGCTTCGAGCAGGTCTCCATCCGTGCCGAGACATCAGCCTATGCCCAATTCGTGACGGACGTCGCGGAGGTGCAGGGGCTCGACCTGCAGCGCGCGACTTTCCTCGGCTATTCCAACGGCGCCAATGTCGCCTCCAGTCTGATGCTGCTCCACCCCGGACTGGTCAGCCAAGCGGCGCTGTTGCGGGCGATGCCGGTGCTCGACAAACCGCCGATGACCGACCTCGGCGGAACACGTGTCTTGATCGTCGCCGGCGCCGCCGACCAGACCTATGGCCCGTTCGCGCCCGCATTGGTGACGCTGTTCAGCGAGCGCCACGCCGAGGTCGACGCGCGCATCGTCTCCTCGGGCCATGAATTCGGCGATGCGGACGCCGCGATCGTGCGGCAATGGCTGGCAGCGCCCGTAGCGGCCGCCTGATCTGGCCGGCCAGGCGGGCTTCGGTGCGGCAATCAAAAAGGTCGACCCCGCTCGCAATACGGGTTCAGGAGCATCGTCCGGGCACGCGTCGAGGAACGAGTGCTCGATCGGCCGCCAGGGGAAAGCCCTCACCCCTGCCCCATCCGGTTCCAGGCGTCCAGACCGGCGATCTTGTAAGCCTCGGCCAATGTCGGGTAGTTGAAGGTGTTGTTGACGAAGAAGTCGACCGTGCCGCCGAGATTGATCACCGCCTGGCCGATATGGATGAGTTCGGTGGCCCTCGCCGACGATATGGGCGCCGAGCAGGCGGCGCGTCTCGACCGAGAACAACAGCTTCAGGAAGCCGCTTGAGACGCCCATGATGTGACCGCGCGAGGTCTCGCGAAAACGCGCAAGGCCGACCTCATAGGCGGCGCCGCTTTCGCGCACCTGCTCTTCCGACAGACCGACCGTCGAGATCTCCGGCACGGCGTAGATGCCGTACGGAAAGCTCTCAGGCGGTGGCGGCAGTTTGACGCCGAAGGCATGGCAGGCCGCCACCCGGCCCTGCTCCATCGACGTCGAGGCAAGGCTCGGGAAGCCAATGACGTCGCCGGACGCGTAGATGTTCGGCACGCTGGTCTGAAAGGTGTGCGGGTCGACCTTGATGCGGCCGCGGGCGTCGGCCTCGATGCCGACCATGTCGAGGCCGAGGCTGGCGACGTTGCCGGTGCGGCCGGCGGCGTAGAGCACCATCTCGGATCGGATGGTGCGGCCATCCGCCAGCGTCACCTCGGCGTGGTCGGGTTTCGAGGCGACCTCCCTCACCGTGCTGCCCAGCCGGATGGTCATGCCGCGGTCGCGCATCTGATGGATGAAGTCGTCGACGATCTCGCGATCGATGAAGTCGAGGATGGTGTTGCGTGGCTCGACCAGTGTCACCGGGACGTCGAGCGCGGAAAAGATGGTGGCGTATTCGACGCCGATGACGCCGGCACCGATCACCGTCAGCGTGCGCGGCAGATGATGGAGCTCCAGCATCTCGTCGCTGTCGAAGACCCGCTTCCTGTCGAAGGGCACGTCGGCCGGCCGGTGCGGCCTGGTGCCGACGGCGATCAGCGCATTGGCGAAGCCGACCTCGCTGTAGTCGCCATTCTCGGCGGTCAGGCTGGCCTTGTTCGGCGTAAGGAACTTCACTGCGGCGCGCGCGCTCTTCACCGTGTTGCGCATGAACTGATGCTGCAGCACCTCGACCTCATGGTCGAGCGTCTTGTGCAACCGGTCGACCAGATCCGAGATCGAAATGTCCTGCTTGACCCGGTAGCCGCGCCCGTAGAAGCCGCGTTCGCGCCAGCCCGAGAGGTTGAGCACCGTCTCGCGCAGCGTCTTCGACGGGATGGTGCCGGTATGCACGGAGACGCCGCCCAGGCGCCGGCCCCTGTCGACCACCAGCACCGACTTGCCGAGCTTGGCCGATTGCACCGCGGCGCGGCGGCCCGAAGGGCCGCTGCCAATGACCAGCATGTCGTAGTCCATGAACCGTCCCTTTGTGCGCCGCAGCAAGCTAGACCGGGAAGAATGTCATGTTCAACAGCCAACACCATTCCCCGACGGACGAATCCGCAATGCAACCGAATGCATGCGAAACCTTAACTGGACAGCAAGGCTTACGTGCAATGGTGCCAGCGAGGGATCACTTGGGGTAACAGAGTTGGCGATTTACAAAAGTGAGTCCCTTGTCAGGACAGAAACGGGGTTTTGGTCCGGGCTGCGAAGCAGCGAGACCCTCACCGATCTGCGCGAGGGCCTGTTCCGTTTCATCGCGCTGGCCGTCGCCGCGGTCTTCGTCTATCGCGGCGCGTACCATATGGTCATCGATCCGGGCCGGCTGAACATCCTCCTGCTCATGATCTCCGACGTGCTGACCTTTACCTGGCTGCTGCTGGCGCGCCGACCGATTGTCCGCGACTGGAGCCCTTTCACGGTGTTCATCTCGCTGACGGCCGGTTTCGGCTCGGGTTTCGTATCGCTCCAGGACGGCATCGCCATCATCCCGCTCTATATCGCGGCGCCGCTGCAATTCCTGGCGCTGTGGCTGGTGATCTGGGGCAAGATGTCGCTCGGGCGGTCCTTCGCTATCCTGCCGGCCAATCGCGGCGTCGTCACCGGCGGCGCCTACCGCTTCGTGCGGCACCCGATCTATGCCGGCTATCTGGCGGGGCACATCCTTTTCCTGCTTTCGAGCTTCTCGCTCTACAATTTCACCGTCTATGCGATCATCACCCTGTTCCAGATCCATCGCATCCTGCGGGAGGAGCGCATTCTGGCGCTGACCGAAGAGTATCGCGACTATCTCGGGCGAGTCCGCTACAGGCTCTGCCCCGGCATCTTCTGACATCGCGCCCGTTCGTTGGCCGGCATGTTCCTTGAATTCCGGGCCATTCTCACCATCTGAGAAGGCGGAAGGCACATACGAGTGCCGCGATCGAGGAACGACATGAACGCACGCGTATTGGACGGAGAGATCATCACGACGAGGTTCGAGGACACCCGCGCCTATCGCGGGGTGCGGACAAGGCGCATCTTTGCCTTTCTGCTCGACTATTTCTTCGTCGCGCTGCTGACCATTCCCTTCGCCATCCTGGTCGCCATTCTCGGGCTGTTGACCTTCGGCCTCGGCTGGGCGCTGTTTTCGGTGCTGGTGCCGATGGTCGCCATCCTCTACATCTGGAACACGCTGGGCAGCCGCGACCAGGCGACGACCGGCATGAAGATCATGGGCATCCGCCTGGAGAAACTCGACGGCAGCCGCATCGACGGCATGACGGCCGTGGTTCACTCGGTGCTGTTCTGGGCCGGCAACGTCATCCTGACGCCGCTGGTGCTCCTGGTCACGCTGTTCTCCGACCGCAAGCGCACGCTGCACGATTTGCTGCTCGGCACCGTGGTCACCCGCACCGATATCTGACGGTGTCCAGGGCCGCGTTCATCGAACCGCCGCGCCGCCTGCGCGTAAATATGAACAGGTCGAGGCCGTCGCGTCAGCACAATCCTGTTGAATTTTTCGTCGGCCGGGCCAAAGGTAGGGCGATTCGCAGGAGCGTTTCCAAGATTAGATGACGCAGCATCCGACCCAGTCGCCGCAGTTCTTCCTGACCGCGCCGTCACCGTGCCCCTATCTGGAGGGACAGTTCGAGCGCAAGGTGTTCACGCACCTTGTTGGCGACAAGGCGCCGGAGATGAACGATCTGCTGACGCAAGGCGGCTTCCGGCGCTCGCAGAACATCGCTTACCGCCCGGCCTGTGAATCGTGCCGCGCCTGCGTGTCGGTCCGCATCCTGGCACAGGAATTCAGCCCCAGCCGCAACATGCGTCGCGTCGTCCAGCACAATGCCGACCTCGTCGGCGCCATGCATGACGCGCAGCCTTCGACCGAGCAATACTCGCTCTTCCGCGCCTATCTCGATGCCCGCCATCGCCGCGGCGGCATGTCCGACATGACCGTGCTCGACTATGCGATGATGGTGGAAGACACGCATGTCGACACCAAGATCATCGAATACCGGCGGCGCGGCCCCGACACGTTCATCACCGGCAAGGGCCATGGCGAACTGATAGCTGTCGCGCTCACCGACAAGATGGCCGATGGCTTGTCGATGGTTTATTCCTATTTCAATCCCGACTTTGAGGACCGCTCTCTCGGCACTTTCATGATCCTCGACCACATCGCCCGCGCCAAGGCGATGGGCCTGCCCCACGTCTATCTCGGCTACTGGGTCAACGGCTCGCGCAAGATGAACTATAAGATGCGTTTCATGCCGCAGGAGCATCTCGGCCCGAAAGGCTGGGAACGCTACGACCACGAAGCGGTCAGTCGCTAAGACAAGTTTTCCCGAACCGCCCTTATAGTGTTTCAAGGGAGAAGACGCTGGTCTTGCACGCCCTCGCGCGAGAGACGTGCAAACGCGCCAGCGCTTGCTCCCGCTTTATTTCGAGACGGTTATGACTTCCCACACCGATCACCAGAAAGGCCTCCTGATCACCGCCATCGGGGGCTTGGTACTGAGTATCGATATCCCGCTGATCCGGCTCGCGGACGGCGAAGCTTGGACCATCCTTTTGCTGCGCACCAGCTGCACCTTGGCGGCGGCGCTGATCATGTGGGCCGTCTGGCGCTCATACAGCAAGGATGCGCCGCAACTCATACCCGGCTGGTCGGGGCTGATCGTGGCCGTGATCTACGGGCTCGGCGCGGTCGCCTTCATGACAGCTGTCTACCATACATCGACAGCCGATCTGGTCTTCATCCTTGGCTTCAACACCGTCTTCGCGGCGCTGCTGTCGTGGCTGTTCCTGAAGGAGCGGCCGCGGCCGCTGACCCTTGCCGCAATGGCGCTGATGATCGTCGGCGTCGCCATCATCGTCGGAGATTCCGTCGGCACCGGGTATTTGTTCGGCGACCTGATGGCTTTGTGCTCCGCCTTCCTGATTGCCTGCGCCATCACCATCTCGCGTGCCAGCGACAAGGACATGGGCTTTACCGCGCTGATCGGGGTAATCCTGCCTTTCGGGGTGGCGGCGTTCATGGTTTCCAGGACCGGCTTCCATGTGGCGGCGCCGTGGTGGATCATCCTGAACGGCGGCGTCGTCATGCCGATCGCGTTCTTCTGCCTCGCCAACGGACCGAAATATATCTCGGGCGCGGAAGTCGCGATGTTTTATCTGCTGGAAACGATCCTGGCGCCGGTCTGGGTGTGGATGATCTTCGCCGAGACACCGTCACGCAACAGCCTGATCGGCGGCGGCATCATGATCGTAACGCTGGTCGCGCATTCACTGTGGCAATTGCATGAGGGCCGCAAGCGACGTGCTGCGCTTGCCGTGGTTCACCCGGCCTGAACTTTCCTCGACTCGGCCGCCGCTTCGATCTGCGGCGGCCCGCCGGCCTCGTCGGCGACAGGCGGAAGCTCGTCCATGATCTCGACCTCGCGCAGCCATTCGCGCCAGATGGCGACGAGCAGCGCCATCAACACCGGGCCGATGAACAAGCCGAGGAAACCCATCGTCTTGACGCCGCCGATCAGGCCGAAAAAGGTCGGCAGGAACGGCAGCTTGATCGGGCCGCCGACGAGCTTGGGCCGCAAGGTCTTGTCGACGATGAAGAGTTCGACCGCGCCCCAGATGAAGAGCGCCGCGCCAGCGAAAAGCTTGCCGCTGGCGGCGAGGTAGATCGACACCAGGGTAAAGGAGAGCGGCGCACCGCCGGGGATCAGCGCCATGATGCCGGTGAGCGCGCCGAGCGTCACTGGCGAAGGCACGCCGGCCAGCCAATAGGCGATGCCGAGCACCAGGCCCTCGCCGATGGCGATGATGGTCATGCCCGTCACGGTCGAGGAAATGGTTGCCGGCACGACGCGCGAGATACGCTCCCAGCGCGCCGGCAGGATGCGTTCGCCGAGGCGATCGATCTGGGCCGCGAAAGCTTCGCCGTCGCGATAGGCGAAGAACAGCGCGATCATCATGAACAGAAGCGTCAGCATTAGGCTGAACGCGCTGCCGCCGGCGGCCAGGGCGCCGCGATAGATGCTGCCGATGTTGGAGCCGCTGATCAGCTGGATCAACTCGCCGATGCCGCCGGGGTGGCCGAGATAGACCGTCCACTGCTCGTTCAGCCACTGGCCGACCACCGGTATGGCGGCGATCCAACCCGGTGTCACCGCACCGTGGCGATTGGTCTCGATCGCCCAGGTGACCCACTCGCGCAGCTCATTGATGGCATAGGTGCCGGCAAGCGCGATCGGCACCACCAGGAAGGTGAGGATGAAAAGGATCGCCAAGGTCGCGCCGACCGTGCGGTTGCCGCCGACGCCAACGAGCAGCCGGCGGTAGAGCGGCCAGCTGGCAAAAGCGATGACGAGCGCCGCCAGCACCGGGAACAGGAAGCCGTGGAAGAAATAGACGCCGGCAGCGACGATCAGCACCAGGAGCCAGCGCGCCGCCGACAGCGGCGGGATGACGGCTGCCCTCAGCGGCGTCGACAGGCCGAACAGGCGCTGCCCCGGCTTCTGGATTTCAGCCCGCTTCAATCCGGTGTTTCTCCCTGCCGATGGTTCATGGATGCTTATGCACCATCATAGTGCAGCAATCGTGACGATAGTCCAAATGATTGGGCGTCTCCCCCCTTGAGGGTCCCTTGAGGGGGAGATGTCGCCGAAGGCGACAGAGGGGGTGCTAAACGCGTGGAGCGCCAGCGCGTTGTGCGACAAGACTGCGTCGGCGATCTGTGTGAGACGCCCCCCTCTGGCCGCTTCGCGGCCATCTCCCCTCAAGGGGCATAGGCGCTAAGATAGGTATTGCGGCGCGGAATCGGTTGTGATTCTACGCTGGAGATGACACACGAATCGCTT